>NZ_BJNG01000017.1 GCF_006539565.1 Pseudonocardia hydrocarbonoxydans | reverse complement strand
GCCCACCCGCACCACCAGGTCGGCGCGCCCGCGCGAGGCCTGCACCAGCGCCGCGTTCGGGTCGTCGACGGCGGCCACCCAGGCCGCCGCGTCGGCGGGCGCCTTCCCGAACGCCACGTGCCGGGCGAGCAGGCGCTCCCGGCGCAGCACCGGGTCGACGTCGCAGAACCAGGTGGCGTCGAGCAGGCCGGGCACCGCGCGCCAGCCGGGGGCGTCGAGGAGCAGGTAGTTGCCCTCGGTGAGCACCACCCGCGCCGCGCGCGACACCGGGATCGACCCGGCCACCGGCTGCTCGAGGTCGCGCTCGAACGCCGGCGCGTACACGACGTCCTCGTCGCGGGCCCGCAGGCGCCGCAGCAGCGCGACGTAGCCGCCGACGTCGAAGGTGTCGGGGGCGCCCTTGCGGCCCGCGCGGCCGAGCCGGGCCAGCTCGACGTCGGCCAGGTGGAAGCCGTCCATCGGGACGTGCGCGACGGCGTCGGGACCGTGCGCGGCGGCCAGCGCGGTGAGCAGGCCGGTGACCAGCGTCGACTTGCCCGCGCCGGGGCACCCGGCCACGCCGACCAGCACCCGGTCGCCCGGGAGGTCGCAGATCCGGGCCACCAGGTCGGGCAGGGTGTGACTCACCGGACGCGCACCGCGAGCAGGACGATGTCGTCGTCGGTGTCGGCGACGCTGTCGCGGACCAGGTGGTCGCAGAACTCCCCGAGCGGGCGGCCGGCGTGCGCCCGGACCAGGTCGAGCAGGTCGGCGGCGGCACGGTCGTCGGGGTCGCGGCGGCGCTCGACGAGGCCGTCGGTGTACAGCAGCAGGGTGCTGCCCGGCGGCAGCACCACCTCGGAGTCGCGCCGCGGGCTGTCCGGCGCCACACCCAGCACGACCCCGACCTCGCCGCGCAGGAACTCCGGCTCCCCCGCGGCCGCCACCAGCACCGGCTGCGGGTGCCCGGCGTTGGACCAGCGGAACACCACCTCGCCTGTGGCCCGCCGCGCGACGTGGCCGTGCACGAGCGTCGTGAAGTGGGTGACGCCCAGCCGGGTGGCGACGCGGTCGAGCGCGGTGACCGCCGCCGACGGGGGCCGGTCGACGTCGGCGAGGGCCCGCAGCATGCTGCGCAGCTGGCCCATCGCCGCCGCGGCCGGGAGGTCGTGGCCCGCGACGTCGCCGACCCCGACCGCGAGGTCGCCGCCGGGCAGCGGGAACGCGTCGAACCAGTCGCCGCCCACCGCGAGGCCGACGGCGGCGGGCAGGTACCGCGCCTCGATCTCCAGCCCCGGCACCGACGGCGGCTCGGTGAGCATCGCGCTCTGCAGCGCCACCGCCACCTGCCGGCTCTGCTGGAACGCCGTCGCCCGCTCGACCGCCGCGGACGCGCGCGTGCCCAGCTCACCGGCCAGGCCGAGGTCGTCCTCGGTGTAGGGGGGCCGGTCACCGACGCCCATGAACAGCAGCACGGCGACGACCACCCCGCCGGAGAGCACCGGGGCCACCAGCACCGAGTGGGCGTCGATACCGATCCCCCACCGCGCCATCTCCGGTGTCGGCCGCCAGTCGGCGGCGTCGATGGTGGGGACCGCGGACAGCACGGGGGCGGCCTCCCGGACGCAGCGGGCGATCGGGTGCGCCGGGCCGAACACGAACCGCACGTCGCCCATCGGCGACTCGGGCAGGCCGGGCGCGGTGCGGGTCACCGAGCGCCGTCCGGTGATGCCGGTGCCCCCCGTGCGGGGCGGGTCGACGAGGTAGACGCGGCAGATGTCGGCGAAGTCGGGCACCACCGCGCCGGCCAGCGCGTCGAGCTCGCCCTCGGTGTCGGTGACGCTGTTCATCGCCAGGGTCGCCCGCGCGAGCAGGTCGAGGCGGTCGCGGGCGCGGACCGCGTCGTCGATGTCGGTCTCGGTGCCGACCCACTGCGCGACCCGGCCGTCGGTCCGCACCGGGACGGCGCGGCTGCGGAACCAGCGGTAGCCGCCCTCGGCGGTGCGCAGCCGGTAGTCCAGGGAGAACACCCCGGCCGACTCCGCGGCCACCGCCCGCTCCCACGACGTGCGCCAGGTGGCGCGGTGCGTGGGGTGCACGGCGTCGAGGAACCCCCAGCCGCGCATCTGGGCGACGCTCTGCCCGGTGATCGCGCGCAGCCCGGGGGCGTCGCGCCGGGCGCTGCCGTCGACCTCGCGCACCCACACCGCGGCGCTGGTGGCCTCGATGAGGCTCTGGTAGCGGTTCAGCGCGTGCGCGCGCTGCGCCGCGACCCGCGCGAGCTCGCGGCGGTTCCGCTCCGAGGAGGTCACGTCGACGAGCACGACCCCGCACCCGAGCACCTGCCCGTCCGGTGCGTGCACCGGGTACATGCTCATCCGCCACTCCTGCGGCGGCCCCGCCCCGTGCCAGAGCCGGCCCCGGATCGGCACGGCCGACCGGGCCCGCCCGTCGGCGAGCACGCCGCGCAGGCCGTCGGCGATCGTGGCCCCGACGGCGCCGTGCACCTCCTCCAGCGTGCGGCCCAGCCGCTGGTCGACGGTGCCCCCGTCGATGTCGAGGACGGCCCCGTTGACCCGGCGGTAGCGCAGCGCGGTGTCGAAGTAGGCGAGCCCCACGGGCGCGCTCTCCCACAGCGCGTCGAGCAGGGCGAACGCCTCGTCGCCCGCGCGGGTGTCCACGACGTCCTGCAGCACCCCGACCACCGTGATCCCCGGCAGCGACACCGGGACGGCCCGGAAGTACAGCGTCGGGCCGGTGTCGCCGAGCACCGGGACCCGGCCGGCGAAGGGCCGGCCGGCGCGCAGCTCGTCGACGATCCGGTGCAGCGTGGGGTCGTCCAGCGGCGCGTCGGCGAGGCGGCTGCCCAGCACCCGCTCGCGCGCCCGTCCCGTCAGGCGCTCGGCGTGGGCGTTCCACACGACCAGGGCGTCGTCGGCGTCGATCGCGAAGACGCCGATCGGCAGGTGGTCCACGACCCCGGCCGGGACGTCGTCGGGGCGTTCCACGTGACGGATCGTAGGTGGCGCGCGGCCCGTCCGGGCAGCGGACATCCGTCCCGCCGGGCCCGGCGGCCGCTACGGTCGGACGGGTGAGCGCACCCGTCGAACGCCTGCGCGCCCTGTGCCTGGCCCTGCCCGCCGTCACCGAGCGGATCAGCCACGGCGAGCCGACGTGGTTCGTGCAGCCGGGCCGGACCGGCAAGGTGTTCGTCTCGCTGGCCGACCACCACCACGACGACCGGCTCGGCTTCTGGTGCGCCGCGCCGCCCGGCGTGCAGGAGGAGCTGGTGGCCGCGGAGCCCGGCCGCTTCTTCCGGCCGCCCTACGTGGGCGGTCGCGGCTGGCTGGGGGTGTGGCTCGACGTCGGGGCCGGCCCGGACGGGCTCGACTGGGCCGAGATCGCCGAGATCGTCACCGACGCCTACCTGGTGGTCGCGCCGCGGCGGCTTGCCGACGAGGTGCGGGCGCGCACCGGCGGCACCGGCGGCGGCTAGGTTCGACGCGTGTCCGATCTCCCCACCCTCGCGGTGCCCGGCGGGCGCGTCGAGGTCGACGACGTCCCCGGCCGCGACGACCGCGCGCCGCTGCTGTTCCTGCACGAGGGCCTGGGCTCGGTCGCGCTGTGGCGCGGCTGGCACCGGCGGGTCGCCGAGGCCACCGGGCGGCGCACCGTGGCCTACTCCCGGCTTGGCCACGGCTGGTCCGACCCGCCGCCTGCGCCCCGCGCGGTCGACTTCATGCACGAGGAGGCGGCCACCGTGCTGCCCGCGCTGCGCGCCGCGCTGGGCCTGGCGGCCCCGGTGCTGGTCGGGCACAGCGACGGGGCGTCGATCGCGCTGCTGCACGCCGCCGCGCCCTCCTCCGGGGTCGCCGGGACCGTGGTGCTGGCCCCGCACGTGTTCACCGAGGAGTTCGGTCTGGTCGGGGTCCGCGCCGCCCGGGACGCCTACGACCACGGTGACCTGCGCACGCGCATGGCCCGCCGGCACCGCGACCCGGACGCGGCCTTCCGCAACTGGAACGACGTGTGGCTCAGCGACGGCTTCCTCGACTGGGACCTGCGCCCCGACCTGCCCGGCATCACCTGCCCGGTGCTCGCGGTGCAGGGCACCGACGACCCCTACGGCACGCTCGCCCACGTCGAGGCGGTGCGGGACCGCGCGAGCGGACCGGTGGAGCTGCTGGTGCTCGACTGCGGCCACGCCCCGCACCTGGACGCGCCGGAGGCCACCACCGGGGCGGTGCTGGCGTTCCTCGCGACGCTGCCGTAGCCCCGGGCGTGCCGTAGCCCCGGGCCTTCAGGGGGCCGGGACGTCGACCCGCACGGCCAGCAGCGCCGCCTCGCGGGTGTCGCGGCGCTCGTGCTCGGCGAACCCGGGGGCGGTGCACAGGAACAGCGTGCGGCCGTCGGCGCCGCCGAGCGCGCAGGCGTAGACGCCGGTGCCGACCTCGACGGTGTCGACGACCGCCCCCTGCGGCCGCACGCGCAGCGCCCGCTCACCGAGCGCGTCGGCCACCCAGACCGCGCCCTCGACGTCGGCGCACAGCCCGTCGGGCGCCACGGCCAGCGCCCCGAGCACGTCGGGCACCTCGGTGCCGGTCGGGTGGTCGCCGAAGCGGGCCCAGTCGCGGCGGCGGCCCAGCGAGCCGTCGAAGTCGACCGGGAAGCCGCTGATCCGGTTGCCGAGGGTCTCGGCGACGACGAGCTCCCCGTCGACGAACGCGGCACCGTTGGGGAAGCTCAGGTCGGTGGCGGCGACCGTGACCGACCCGTCGGGGTCGACCCGCACCAGCGACGCGGTGCGGACCGGCGCTCCGGACATGAGGTCGAACCCGAAGTTGCCGACGTAGGCGCGCCCGGACTCGTCGACGACCATGTCGTTGAGCAGGCCGGTGGCGTGGTCGGACAGGTCGGCGTGGGTGACCAGCTCGCCGGAGGGCTCGCGGCGCAGCACCCGGTGGTCGCGCATCGACACCACCAGCAGGCGGCCGTCGGGCAGCCGGCCCAGCCCGGAGGGCTGCCCGGGCACCTGCGCCTCGACGCGCACGTCGGAGCCGTCCTCGCGGGCGGACAGGACGCGGTGGGTGTAGAAGTCCGACACCCAGATGCGGTCCTCCCACCAGCGGGGGCTCTCCAGGAACGAGTACTTCTCCAGCACGACCGTCGGCGCAGTGGGCATGGCTCAGAGTGTGGCCGTGTCGTCGGCCGCGCGCAGCACCCGCAGCACGTTGCGCCCGGCCAGCTTCGCCCGGTCCGGCTCGCTCCAGCCGCGGTCGTGCAGGGCGTCGAACAGGGCCGGGTAGCGGGAGACGTCCTCCAGGCCGGTGGGCAGCTCCGGGCAGCCGTCGTAGTCGCCGCCGATGCCGATGTGGTCGACGCCCGCCACCTCGCGGGCGTGGTCGAGGTGGGCCACGACGTCGTCGAGGGTGGCGCGCGGGGCCGGCGGCCCGTCCCAGGTGGCGGCGAAGGCGTCGCGGGCGCGCAGGTCGTCGTGGTCGAGACCGACCCCCGCCATCGCCTCGGCCAGCCGCGCGTCCCACTCCGCGACGGCGGTGGAGACGAACCGGGGCACGAACGTGATCATGGCGGTGCCGCCGCCGGCCGCCAGCGCCGCCAGCACGTCGTCGGGCACGTTGCGCGGGTGGTCGGTGACGGCGCGGCAGGACGAGTGGGTGAACAGCACCGGCGCGCGCGTGGCGTCCAGCGCGTCGCGCATGGTGGCGGCAGCGACGTGCGAGAGGTCGACGATCATGCCGATCCGGTTCATCTCGGCCACCACCTCGCGACCGAACGGCGACAGCCCGCCGCAGGCCGGGACGTCGGTGGCCGAGTCGGCCCAGGCGGTGTTCGCGTTGTGGGTCAGCGTCAGGTAGCGCACGCCCAGGCGGCGCAGCATCCGCAGCACGCCGAGCGACCCGCCGATGCAGTGCCCGCCCTCCGCGCCCAGCAGCGAGGCGATCCGCCCCCCGGCCAGCGCCGCCTCGACGTCGTCGGCGGTCGTCGCCGGCGCCAGGTGCTCCGGGTACCGCGCGACCATGCGGTGCACCAGGTCGATCTGCTCCAGCACCGCGGTGACGGCCGCGTCGCCGGTGAACGAGCACGGTACGTAGACCGACCAGAACTGGGCGGCGACCCGCCCGGCCCGCAGCCGCGGCAGGTCGGTGTGCAGGTGCGGCTGCGGCACGGAGACGTCGGCGTCGCCGGTGCGGCGCCCTGCCCGTTTCCGCAGCGCCCACGGCAGGTCGTTGTGGCCGTCGACGAGGTGCATGGGGCCAGTATGGGAACAACCGGGCGCGACCTACTGTTTGCGCAGTCAACAACCGACACGACACCACCGATCGACCGGGAGGTCCCGATGCCCGCCGTCACCGTCCCCGACATCACCGTCCTGCCCCGGGTCGCCGCGCCGGACGCGACGGCGGTGGAGCGGCCCGTCCGCTCCGTCACCACCGCCCCGACCGGCTTCGAGGGCGAGGGCTTCCCGGTGCGCCGCGCGTTCGCCGGCATCGACCTGCGCGACCTCGACCCGTTCCTGATGATGGACCAGATGGGCGAGGTCGAGTACGCGCCCGGGGAGCCCAAGGGCACCTCCTGGCACCCGCACCGCGGGTTCGAGACCGTGACCTACATCATGGACGGCGAGTTCGAGCACCAGGACAGCCACGGCGGCGGCGGGTCGATCACCAACGGCGACACCCAGTGGATGACCGCGGGCGGCGGACTGCTGCACATCGAGCGCCCGCCGGAGGCGCTGGTCGCCAGCGGCGGGCTGTTCCACGGCCTGCAGCTGTGGGTGAACCTGCCGCGGGCCGACAAGTGGCTCGAGCCCAAGTACCAGGACCTGCGCGGCAGCGAGACCGTGCTGCTCACCACCCCCGACGGCGGCGCGCTGATCCGGCTGATCGCGGGCGACCTGGGCGGGCACACCGGGCCCGGCTCCACCTACACGCCGATGACGATGACGCACACCACCGTCTCCCCCGGCGCCCAGGTGCGGCTGCCGTGGCGGCGCGACTTCAACGCGCTGGTCTACGTGCTGTCCGGGTCCGGGACGGTGGGGGCCGACCGGCGCCCGGTCCGCACCGGGCAGGCGGCGCTCTTCGGCCCCGGCGACGTCGTCTCCTTCGCCGCCGATCCCGCCCAGGAGTCGCGGCTGGCCGGGATGGACGTCGTGATCCTCGGCGGCGCGCCGCTGCGCGAGCCGATCGCCTGGGCGGGCCCGTTCGTGATGAACACCAAGGCCGAGGTCCTGGCGGCGTTCGAGGACTACCAGAAGGGCAAGCTGGGCGTCGTCCCGGCCACCTACGTCCCGCACGGCGGCGCGCGTGGCTGACGCCGAGGTCGTCGACGCGGCCGGGCGCTCGCCGTCCTCCGCCCAGATCTGCACCCGGGGTACGCCGACCCGGTGCCGGCCCCGGACTGTCGGGGCGGCTTCGTAGTCTGGGCCGGTGCTCGCCGTCCACGCCCTCTGGTCCCCCGGACGGGGGATGCTGATCTGGGCGGAGGACGGCGAGCGGCCCGCCACCACCAGCAGCCGGTCGCTGCGCTCGGCCCGGCCGCACCCGTTCGCGGTGCCGTCGGCGGGGCTCGCGGCGCTGCACCCGGGCAAGGCCACCACGGTCACGCTGCTGCTGCCCTCGCGGGCGGGCGGGCCGCTGGCCTCCCCCGAGCTGGTCCGGGCGCGCGACACCTCGCCCCGGGGCGGGCCGGTGCTGCGGCCGTGGTCGGTGCCCGCGCTCGTCGTCGACCCGGCGGAGCTGGAGGACCCGGTCGACGAGGTGCGCTACGGCGCCTCGGTCGCCCACCTGCGGGCGATCGCCGCCACCGCGGCCGACCTGGTGGCCCGCGGCCGCGTCCTGCCCACCCTGCACGGCGACGAGGCCCGCTGGCGGCCGGTGGTGCAGGGGCTCGACGCGGTGGCGCTCGACACGCTGGTCGCGGCGACGCCCCCGGTGGCGCGCGCCGAGCACACCGGCGGCCGCACCGGGTTGACCGGGCCCGACCCCGACGCGCTGGTGGCCGACGCGCTGGCCGTGCTCGTCGACGCCGGGGTGCGCGACCGCCTCGCCCGCGCCCCCGAACCGATCACGATCGCGCCGCCCCGCCGGGCGCGCACTCCCGTCACCGAGACCTGGCTCGCCGCGCTGCTCACCCCCGACGCCCGCGTCGAGGCGGGCGGGCGCGAGCTGGGCGGCCTCGCCGACGACCTGGCGGCGTGGGACGCGTTCGGCACCGCCCCCACCGGGGAGGGCCGGGCGAGCTTCCGGCTGGTCGAGGAACGCACGCTGCACGACCCGGCGGACCCGGGGGACGACCCGGACGACCAGACCGGCGACGGCACGCGCTGGGTGCTGGAGTTCCTGCTGCAGTCCAGCGCCGACCCGAGCCTGCAGGTGCCCGCCGAGCAGGTGTGGGACGGCGCGGCCGCGCGGCTGATCGCGCAGCCCCAGGAGCTGCTGCTCGCGGAGCTGGGCCGCGCCGCGCAGGTGGTCCCGTCGCTCGCCGACGCCCTGCGCTCGGCCCGGCCCGCGCGCCACGAGCTCGATCTCGACGGCGCCCACCGCTTCCTCACCGCCGACGCCGCGCTGCTCGTCGGCGCCGGGTTCGGGGTGCAGCTGCCCGCGGGCTGGGACGGCACCCGCAGCGTCGGGCTCACGCTCAGCGCCCGCAGCACCCCCACCGACGGCGTGATCACCCGCGGCGGGCTGGGCCGCGAGGAGCTGGCCGACTTCGCGTGGTCGCTCGCCGTCGGCGACGAGGAGCTCTCCGAGGAGGAGATCGGCGAGCTGGTGGCGGCGAAGGCGCCGCTGGTGCGGCTGCGCGGGCGCTGGGTCAGCGTCGACGCCGACCGGCTCCGCGCCGGGCTGGAGTTCCTGGCGGCGGCGCGGCGGCGGCGCCGGGCGCCCACGGTGGCCGAGGTGCTCGCCGTCGCCCAGCAGCACCCCGACGACCAGGACGCGCCGCTGCCGGTCGCCGTCCGCACCGACGGCTGGATCGGCGACCTGCTCGCCGGCCGGGCCGAGCAGGCGCTGGCCCCGGTCCCGCCGATCCCCGGGTTCCTCGCCGAGCTGCGCCCCTACCAGCGGCGCGGGGTCTCCTGGCTGGCGTTCCTGGCCCGGCTCGGGCTCGGCGCCTGCCTGGCCGACGACATGGGGCTGGGCAAGACGGTGCAGCTCCTGGCGCTGGAGGCGCACGAACGGCGCGACGGCAGCCCGGGGCCGACGTTGCTGCTGTGCCCGATGTCGCTGGTCGGCACCTGGCAGCGGGAGGCGGCGCGGTTCGCCCCCGGGCTGCGGGTCCACGCCCACCACGGCCCGGGCCGCCCGCACGGGCCGGAGCTGGCCGAGCGGATCGCCGCCTCCGACCTCGTCGTCACCACCTACGCCACCGCCACCCGCGACGTCGGGGAGCTGGAGTCGCACGCGTGGCACCGGCTGGTGCTCGACGAGGCCCAGGCCGTCAAGAACAGCCGGGCCACGCACAGCCACGCGGTGCGCCGGTTCGTCGCCGGGCACCGGGTGGCGCTCACCGGCACGCCGGTGGAGAACCGCCTGTCCGAGCTGTGGTCGGTGATGGACGTCCTCAACCCCGGCCTGCTCGGCACGGCGGAGCGGTTCCGGGCCCGGTACGCGATCCCGGTCGAGCGCAACGGCAGCACCGAGGCCGCCGAGCTGCTGCGCCGCGTCACCCGGCCCTACCTGCTGCGCCGCCTCAAGACCGACCCGGCGATCATCGACGACCTGCCCGAGAAGATCGAGATCACCCAGCACTACCGGCTCACCCGCGAGCAGGCCTCGCTCTACCGCACGGTCGTCGACGACATGATGGAGAAGATCGAGGACAGCCAGGGCATCGAGCGGCGCGGCAACGTCCTCGCGGCGATGACCAAGCTCAAGCAGGTCTGCAACCACCCCGCCCAGCTGCTGCACGACGGCTCCGCGGTGGGGCGGCGCTCCGGCAAGATCATCCGGTTGGAGGAGATCCTCGGCGAGATCCTCGACGAGGGCGACCGCGTGCTGTGCTTCACCCAGTTCACCGAGTTCGGGCACCTGCTCGTGCCGCACCTGAGCGCCCGCTTCGACACCGACGTCGCCTACCTGCACGGGGGCACGCCCAAGAAGCGCCGCGACGAGATGGTCGCCCGCTTCCAGGCGGGTGAAGGCCCGCCGGTCCTGCTGCTCTCGCTCAAGGCGGGCGGCACCGGGCTCACCCTCACCGCGGCCAACCACGTGGTGCACCTCGACCGCTGGTGGAACCCGGCGGTGGAGGACCAGGCCACCGACCGCGCGTTCCGGATCGGGCAGAAGCGCAACGTCCAGGTGCGCAAGTTCGTCTGCCCGGGCACCGTCGAGGAGCGCGTCGACGAGATGATCACGAAGAAGAAGGCGCTGTCGGAGATGGTCGTCGGCGACGGGGAGGGATGGCTCACCGAGCTGTCCACCGAGTCGCTGCGCGAGGTGTTCGCCCTGGGCAGCGAGGCGCTGGAGGACGTCGATGGCTGAGGGTCCCGATCCCTTCTGGTGGCGCGACGGGGAGCACTCGGGTCCCCGCCGCGTCGAGGGCGGCATCCAGATCCGCAACACCCGCGGGAAGGTGTCGCGGACGTGGTGGTCGGGCCGGTTCCTCGCGGTGGTGGAGTCGCTCGGGGTGGGCGGGCGGCTCTCGCGCGGGAGGTCCTACGCCCGGGCCGGGCAGATCGTCTCCCTCGACGTCGACGCGGGCGGCGCGCTCGCCCGGGTGCAGGGCAGCAGGCCGCAGCCCTACCGGGCGCGGATCGGGGTGCCCGCCTACGGCAAGGCCGAGTGGACCCAGGTGCTCGACGCGCTGGCCGCCGACGCCTCCTACGCCGCGGCGCTGCTGGCCGGGGAGATGCCGCGCGGCATCGAGGACGTGTTCGACCGCGCGGGCCTGAGCCTGTTCCCGGCCACCGCCCGCGACCTGGTGATGGACTGCAGCTGCCCCGACCACGCGGTGCCCTGCAAGCACCTCGCCGCGGTGTTCTACGTGCTCGCGGAGCGTTTCGACGACGACCCGTTCCAGATCCTCGCGCTGCGCGGGCGCGACCGGGAGACCCTGCTCGAGGACCTGCGCGCCCGCCGGGGCGCCCCGGCCGCGCCGCGGGGCGTGCCGCTCACCGAGCTGCTCGACTCCTGGTTCGTCGCCGGTCCGGGGCTCGGCACCCCGATCGCGGGCCCGCGCATCCCGTCCGACGCCCTGCTCGACCAGGTGCCGGAGTTCCCGGTGGCCGTGCGCGGCGCGCCGGTCACGGAGCTGCTGCGCCCGGCGTATCAGGCGCTGGCCGGGCCCGACGCCGGCTGACCCAGTCGGCCCGTCCGGCGCGCCCGCCGCTCGAACCACAGCGTGGCCAGCGGCGGCACGCTCGCCGCCAGCGCGACCACCAGCGTGCGCAGGTCCCAGCGGAACACCCGCGCGGCCATCAGCGCGACCACCAGGTAGGCGACGAACAGCGCCCCGTGGATCGGCCCGAACACGGTGACGCCGATGTCGTCGCCCACCGGTCCGTACTTGACGGCCATCCCGACCAGCAGCCCGGCCCACGAGCAGGCCTCGGCGATCGACACCACGCGGAAGACCCGGGCGGCCAGGGGCGGGGACAGGACCGGAGCGGACACGCCACCACTGTGCCCGACCTTCTACAGGCTGTCGAAGCCGGGGTGGCCGACGGCGGGCTACCGTCGCAGGGTGCCCGCCGCGCTGCCGTCGTCGAAGGTCCGCATCGGCCTGGGGTCGGTGCCCCACGACGACCTCGGCGGGTACGTCGACGCCTGCGAGGAGGCGGGCGTCGACTCGGTCTGGCTGCCCGACTTCCCCTCGGCCGACGACGTCGACCCGCTGGTCGGCCTGGCGTACGCGGCCGGGCGCACGCAGCGGCTCAAGCTCGGCACCGGCGTGCTGGTGCTGCCGGGCCGCAACCCGATGCTGGTGGCCGCGCAGCTCGCGTCGCTGGCCGCGCTGGCGCCGCGGCGCGTCCTGCCGACGTTCGGCGTCCGCCCGGTCGGGCGCCGCGACCGCGGGCTCTACCCGGTCCCCGGCGACCGGGCCGCGCTGTTCGACGAGGCGCTGGTCGTGCTGCGGCGGCTGCTGTCCGAGCCGTCGGTCACCCACCACGGCGAGTTCTTCCACCTCGACGACGCCACGGTCGGCCCCCGGCCCGCCCGCCCGCTCGACCTGTGGCTGGGCGGGCAGGCCCCCGCCGCGCTGCGCCGGATCGGGCGCCTCGCCGACGGGTGGCTGGGCGCCGCGGTGACCCCGGCGGAGGCGGAGCGGTGCCGGGCCGGGATCGAGCGCGCCGCCGCCGACGCGGGCCGCGCGATCGACGACGACCACTACGGCACCAACCTCACCCTGCTCCCGCCCGGCACCTCCGACGCCGACCGCGCCGCCGTGCTGGCCCGGACCGCGCAGCGGCGCCCCGACGTCGACCCGGCCCTGCTCGTCGCCGACGGCTGGGCCGCGGCCCGGGACCAGGTGCGGGCGTTCGTCGGCGTCGGGGTCACCAAGTTCGTGGTGCGTCCGCTCGCGCCGGTGGCGTCCTGGCGCGGGTTCGTCGACCAGTTCGTCGCCGAGCTGGGACCGGAGCAGACCTGATCAGCCGCGGTCGGCGTCGAGCAGCCGGGCCGCCCGGACCGTCACGGGGTCGGGCGCGGCCCACGCCGCGCCGGGCGCCGAGCGCACCCACTGCACCCCGCGCAGCGCGTTGAGCAGGAACATCCCGTCCGCGCCCGCCAGCTCGGCCAGGCCGGGGGCGCGCAGGTCGTAGGGCAGGCCGGCGGCGTCGAGGACGTCGAGCAGGGCGCGGCGGGCGGTGCCGGGCAGGATCCGCCCGTCCAGGGGCGGGGTGGTGACCCGCCCGTCGAGCACCACCGCGACGCAGGACCGGGTCGACTCCAGCAGGAGCCCGCGGTCGTCGACGAGCAGCGCGGCGACGCCGGGGGGCAGCCCGGCCTCGACGTCGGCGACCCACCGGCGGTCGGCGAACTTGTGCCGCGGGGCGCCCGCGGGCCCGAGCCGGTGCACGACCAGGTCGACGCCCGGCTGCGCGCACAGGGGCACCGGCTCGAACGGGGCGGCGGTCACGTGCAGCCGGCCGTCCGGGTCGGCGTCGACGCGGACCCGCGCGGTGCCCGGGCACCGGTGCGCGGTGACGGCGGCGGCCACGTCGGCCCCGAGCGGGCGGCCGTAGCACTCGGTGAAGGAGGACTCCAGCCGCCGGACGTGCTCGGCGAGGCGCCGCGGGCGGCCGTCGAGGACCAGTACGGTCTCGAACAGGCCCTCGGCCGGGTCGGCGAGCGGGCTGTCCCCCGGCCCGCCGGGCCACGGCGCGGCGCCCAGCACGGTGAGCACCGGGGCGGCCTTGGTGGCGCACTCGGCCCACTCCTGGACCGGCGTCGAGTCGACGGTGACCCCGCCCCCGACGCCCAGCCGCGCCGCGCCGCCCGGCCCGACCTCCAGGGTCCGGATGGCCACCGACAGCTCGACGCCCGCGAGCGGGCTCAGGTAGCCCATCGCCCCGGTGAGCAGCCCCCGCGGCCCGGTCTCCAGCTCCGTGATCAGCTCCACCGCCCGGATCTTGGGGGTGCCGGTGACCGAGCCGGGCGGGAACGTGGCGGCGAGCAGGGCCGTGTCGTTCCGGGCTGCGTCGTCGCGCTCCAGGGTGCCGCGCACCGTCGACACCAGGTGCCAGACGCCGGGGTGCGGCTCGATCTCCAGCAGCCGCGGCACCGTGACGTCCGAGCAGACGCGCGCCAGGTCGTTGCGCATCAGGTCGACGATCATGACGTTCTCCGCGGCGTCCTTGGCCGACCCGGCCAGGCGCGCCCGCTCCGCGTCGTCGGCGGGTCCGCCGGTACGCGGGCGCGTGCCCTTGATCGGCGCGGTCTCGACGGTCCGGCCGCGGCGGCGCAGGAACAGCTCCGGGCTCGCGCCGACCGCCGTCAGCACCGGGTCGGCGACGAGCGCGGCGCGGGCCGGGGCGTACGCCTCGACCAGCCGGGCCCACGCGTCGTGCGGGGAGCCGTGCAGCCGGCCCTCGACGTGGCAGGCGATGTTGGCCTGGTAGATCTCCCCGCGCCGGATCGCCTGCCCGCACCGCTCGACGGCGACGACGTGCGCGGCGGCGTCGGGGTACGCCGTCACCTCCAGCCGCGCCGGGGCGAGCGTCGCCGGGCGTCGCAGGTCGGCGGCCAGGTCCGCGGCGCGGCGCCGGGCCGCCGCGGCGTCGAACCCGCCGCCGAGCAGCGCCTCGTACCACCAGCGGGTGCCGTCGGTGCGCAGCACGTCACGGTGGAAGGCCCAGGAGTCGTCGCCGGTGAACGTGCGGTATCCGAACCAGCCCCCGCCCACGGCGTCCGGCCACGCCGGGTCGGGCTCCACCTCCGGCAGGGCCGGGAACCCGGACGCGGCGACGGGATCGCAGGTCAGCAGCCCGCCGGTCGACCAGTCACCGGCCCACGCGGTGACCCGCCCGCGGTGGGCCAGCCGCCGCGCGGCCTCGCCGACGCGCAGATCCGGCAGGTCGAGCGGGACGACGTACAGCCGCGCCCGTCCGGTTCCCGTCACCGCCCGGTCCCCGTCACCGCCCGATCATCGCCGATCACCCGATGCGGCGGTCCGCCCCCTGCCACGCGGTGTCGCGCAGGACGAACTTCTGGATCTTGCCGGTGGAGGTCTTCGGCAGCTCCCCGAACGTCACCGACCTCGGCGCCTTGAACCGCGCCAGCCGCTCCCGCACGTGGTCGATGATCTCCTGCTCGGTCGCGCTCGCGCCCTCCTGCAGCGTGACGTAGGCGGCGGCCACCTCGCCCCACCGCTCGTCCGGCACGGCGATCACGGCCACCTCCAGCACGGCGGGATGGTCGGCGATGGCCTGCTCCACCTCCACCGAGGCGATGTTCTCGCCGCCGGAGATGATCACGTCCTTGGAGCGGTCGCGCAGCTCCACGTACCCGTCGGGATGGATGACGCCGAGGTCACCGGTGCGGAACCAGCCGTCCGGGACCGCGGCGGTGGTGGCCTCGGCGTCGATCCCCCCGGCGTCGTCGAGGTAGCCGAGCATCACATTGTTGCCGCGCAGGGCGATCTCCCCGACCGACTCCCCGTCGCGCGGGACGTCCGCGCCGTCGTCGGTCACGACCCGCACCGCACACGAGATCATGTTCCCGACGCCCTGGCGCGCCTTGAGCGTGGCCTGCTCGCCGCCGTCGAGGGTGTTCCACTCGGGCCGCCAGTCGCAGATCATCACCGGCCCGAACGTCTCGGTGAGGCCGTAGAGGTGCGTGACGTCGAAGCCGAGCTCACCCATCCGGCGCAGGATCGCCGGGCTCGGCGGCGCGCCGCCGGTGGCCACCCGCACCGGCGGGCCGTCCAGCGGCGACGCCTCCGTCGCGTACGCCAGCATCGAGAGCACCGTCGGCGCGCCGTTGAGGTGCGTCACGCCCTCCTCACGGATCAGCCGCCACACCTCGGTCGGATCGACCTTCGGCAGGCAGACGTGCGTGCCGCCCGCCGCGGTGACCGCCCACGGGAAGCACCAGCCGTTGCAGTGGAACATCGGCAGCGTCCACAGGTGCACCGCGCTCGGCGTCAGCCCGGTGTGCCCGACCATCGCCAGCGCCTGCAGGTAGGCACCGCGGTGGTGGTACATCACGCCCTTGGGCCTGCCCGTGGTCCCCGACGTGTAGTTGATCGAGAGCAGCCCGCGCTCGTCGTCGACGGCGTGCGCGGTGGGCGTCGCGCCGTCGAGCAGCGCCTCGTACTCCTCGCCGGCCCGGACCCGCTGCGGCGGGACCTCCATCGTGGCGAGCGCCTCGTCCACCAGGTCGTCGAACACCGGATCGTGCACCAGCACCGACACCCGCGCGTGCCCCAGGATGTAGGCCACCTCGCCCGCCGAGAGCCGCGTGTTGACCGCCACCAGCGGCACCCCCGCCCACGGCACCCCGAAGTGGGCCTCCAGCAGCACGTGCGTGTTCGGCGCGAGCACCGCCACCGGCCGACCGTCCGCGAGCGGGACCAGCGCGCCCGCCAGCCGCCGGCAGCGCTCGTGCAGCTCGGTGTAGGTGATGCGGCGCTCCCCGTCGACGACGGCGGTGCGGTCGCCGTGCGCCGCCGCCGCGCGGTCGAGGAAGGACACCGGGGACAGGGGCTCGAAAGAGTGCTCCACCACCGTGAACCTAGTGTGCCCCCGGGCGCCGGAGCAGGTCGTGGATCCGGGCGGCCAGCCAGGCCTCGATCCGCGCGTCGTCCCAGCCGCGCGCCGCGAGCCGGGCGTACTGGTCGGGCGCCATGTAGAGCCAGAGCTCGTCGATCGCGGCGTCGAGGTCGAAGCCCTCGGGGGGCGGGCGTTTGGCCGCGAGCGCCGTCATCCATATCCGCGCGCCGGTCAGCCGCTGCGCCTCGCTGGCCGCCCACAGCGCACGCGGGCCCTCCTCCCCCGCCGCGGCCGCCCCCCGCAGCACCTCGTCGACCCCCGCGTAGCGCCGCGCCACACCGGTCATCGCGGCGGCGGCCAGCGCGACCGCGCGGTCCTGGTCGGGCTCGGCGCGCATCGCCTCGGCCGTGGGCCGCTCGCTCAGCGCGACCGGCTCGTCGTCACCGGCCATCGCGACGTCGCGCACCACCTTGAGCAGCTCCTGCTTGTTGCCCACCGCGGTGAACACCGTCGGCTTGCTCACCCCGGCCCGGGTCGCGATCTGCTCGACGGTGGTGGCGCCGTAGCCCTGCGCCAGGAACAGCTCGCGGGCCGCCGCGAGCACGGCGGCGCGGGTCGTGTCCGCCTGGGCACGGCGCAGCGGCGAGGAGTACCCGCGACGCGGGGTGTTGACGTCGGCCACGTCGGGAGCCTACCGTTCCGGTATTCGTTAGACGCTGAGTATCCGAAAAGGGAGGCGCCGTGTTCCGACAGGTGGTGGCCCACCGCTGGGCCGAGGGCACGACCGACGAGGACCGCGAGCGGTTCCGCGAGGCGATGGACGGCCTGCGCGCGATCCCGGAGCTCGCCGCGCTGCGCTACGGCGACGACGCGGCGCACTTCGCGGGCAACCACGACTTCGTGGCGGTGCTCGACTTCCCCGACCTCGCCGCCGCCCGCCGCTACGTCGAGGCCGAGCCGCACCGCCGGTTCGTCGCCGAGCACGCGCGCCGCGTCGTCGACGCCCGGATCGTCGTGCAGCACGACTGGGCCGACGGCGGGCCGAGCGGCCTGCACCACGTCAAGATCCCGGTGGGCGACGTCGGGCGCAGCCGTGACTGGTACGTCCGCGTGCTGGGGTTCCGCGAGGAGGTGGAGTTCCACGAGGACGGCGTGCTGCGCGGGGTCGGGCTGCACCACCGCGACGCCGACCTGCGGGTCGCGCTGCGCGGTGACCCCGGGCGCGCCCGCGCGCTGGCCGGGTTCGACTGCCTCTGCCTCGCCGTCGGCACCCGCGACGACCTCGACGTGCTGCTGGGCCGGGTGCGCGCGGCGGGCGCCGAGACCACCGAGCCCCGCCCCGGCCACCGCGGCTGGGCCGCCGACGTCGTGGACCCCGACGGGTATCTCGTCCGCGTCCACACGCTCCTCTGAGGATGGACGCCATGACGACCGGACCCGGCCACACGCACGGCCGCAGCTGCTACTGGGACCACCTGCGCTGCGCGTGGGTCTGCCCGCCGACCCCCGCGCGCTGAGCACCTGTGGCAGCGTGCGGGGCATGGCATGGGACTTCTCCACCGAACCGGAGTTCGAGGCACAGCTGGAGTGGATGCGGGGTTTCGTCCGCGACGAGATCATCCCGCTGGAGACGCTCGACCTCGACCGCGCGGCCTTCGACCGGATCACCGCCCCGCTCAAGGACCGGGTCAGGGAGCGCGGGCTGTGGGCCGCGCACCTGCCCCCCGAGCTGGGCGGCGGCGGGTTCGGGCAGGTCCGGCTGGGCCTGATGCACGAGATCCTCGGGCAGTGCCGCTACGCCCCGGGGGTCTTCGGCAACCAGGCCCCCGACTCGGGCAACGCCGAGCTGCTGGCCATCGGCGGGTCACCCGAGCAGCAGGAGCGCTGGATGCACCCGCTGCTGCGCGGCGAGCTGCGCAGCTGCTTCTCGATGACCGAGCCGGGCGCGGGCGCCGACCCGACGCTGCTGACCACCCGCGCGGTGCTGGACGGCGACGAGTACGTGATCGACGGCCACAAGTGGTTCAGCTCCAACGCCTCGGTGGCCGACTTCCTCATCGTCATGTGCGTGACGGACCCGGACGTCTCGCCGTACCGGGGCAGCTCGATGATCATCGTGCCCACCGACACGCCCGGGGTGGACATCGTCCGGGACATCCCGGTCATGGACCACCCCACCCACTCCCCCGAGCTCTACGGCGGACACGCCGAGGTGCTCTACAGGGGCGTCCGGGTGCCGCGGGAGAACCTGGTCGGCAACCCCGGCGACGGGTTCCGGCTCGCCCAGCAGCGGCTCGGGCCGGGACGGATCCACCACGCCATGCGCTGGCTCGGGCAGTCCAGGCGGGCCTTCGACATGCTCTGCGAGCGCGCCGTCAGCCGGCACACCCACGGCTCGGTGCTCGCCGACAAGCAGATGGTGCAGGACTGGGTGGCCACCAGCGCGGCCGAGATGCAGGCCGCCCGGCTGCTCACGCTGCACGCCGCGTGGACGATGGACCGGGTCGGGGCGTCGAACGCGCGCCTGGAGATCGGGATGATCAAGTACTGGGGCGCGAAGGTGCTGCACGACGTCATCGACCGGGCGATCCAGGTGCACGGCTCGCTCGGCTTCTCCGGCGACCTCCCGCTGGAGGAGATGTACCGCGCCGCCCGCGCCGCCCGCATCTACGACGGCCCCGACGAGGTGCACAAGGCCACCGTCGCCCGGCGCATCCTGCGCGGCTACACCCCGGTGGAGGTCCCCACCGAGCACGTGCCGACCCGCGCCGCGGCCGCCCGCGACCGGTTCGCCGAGTACCTGGTCGGTGCGACGGCCGACCTCTAGCGGGCCTTCGCCCCCGCCTGCGCGGCCCGGTCGCGCAGGCGGGTGCGGATCTCGTCGGGGGTGTAGGCCCGGCGCTGCCGCTCCGCGCGGGCGGTGACCACGCCCGTCGCCGCGACCCCGGCCAGCCCGGCGAGTCCGATCAGCTTCCACCAGCGCATCTCGCTACCGTACCGCCGTGCCTTCGACCCTGATCACCCTCGACCGGGCCTGTGAGCTCGCCCGGACCGGAGACATCTGGGTGTTCCGCGGGAGCAGCGGCGCCGACCGCGCGATCCGCGGGCTCACCAACTCCCCGGTCAACCACGTGGGCATGGCCGTGGTCGTCGACGACCTGCCGCCGATGATGTTCCACGCGGAGCTGGGCCGCTCGCTGCTGGACCTGTGGACCGGCGAGCACCAGCGGGGCGTGCAGCTGCACGACATGCGCGACGCCGTCCTGCAGTGGGGGCACCGCTACGGGCAGCGCGGGTGGCTGCGCCAGCTGGAGGGTCCGGTCGGCCGGGACCAGGAGGACGGCGCGCTGCGCGCGGTGGCCCGCCTCGACGGCACCCCCTTCCCGTCGACGGCCCGGCTCACCGGGCGCTGGCTGTGGGGCCGGGCCCCGCAGCCGCCGTGGCGACGCTCCGCCGACGACCCGGAACCGGCCGGGCTGGAGACCGCCTACTGCGCCGAGGTCGTGGCACTGGCGTACGAGGAGATGGGCCTGCTCCCCCGCGGCCGGCGCCCGAACTGGTACGACCCCGGCCGCTTCTGGAGCGGGGACGACCTCGAGCTCACCCCCGGGTTCCGGCTCGGCGGCGAGATCGAGGTGGCGTTGCCGCACGCGGCCGGGACGGCGCCGGTGCCGCTGGAGACCGCCCCGCGGCGGTCCGCCCGGGAACGGCTCGCCGGCTGGTTCCGGCCCGCTCAGGGGGAGACCGACTCGCGGTAGGCGCGCACCATCTCGGTCGCGTCGCCGAGGAAGCGCCGGGCGGCGGCGAGCTCGGCGGCGTCGTAACCGCCGAGCATCTCGTCCATCCGCTCCCCCAGCGGGCCGAAGAACGCCGAGCCGACCTGCTCGGCCGCGGCGCCGTGGTGCAGCGTCACGCGGCGGCGGTCGCGGGCGTCGCGCGACCGGCGCACGTGGTCGGCGCGTTCCAGCCGGTCGACGACGGCCGTCGTGGCCCCGGAGGACAGCCCCAGCTGCCGGCCGAGGAGCCCCGGCGTGAGCGGCTCGCCCGACCGGTCGGCCTGCATCACCGCGAGCAGCGCCGCGAGATCGGTGGAGTGCAGCCCGTGGCGGTCGGCGAACACCTGGCTCAGGCGCAGCGCCTCGGCCGCGTAGGCCTGCAACAGATGCACCAACTGGTCCCGGTCACCGTCCACGATCCGACGATAGCAGGCATCTCGACGGTCGAGAGACCTCATTCCGGCACCCGAAGGGGGGAATTGTCGACGATTCCGCCGGGGCCGTCCGGCCCTCCCACGCGGAACCGCGACCCCTCGTCGACAATACGATGGTGCATCGTTTATCGTCATCCACAACAATGCGGCACTCCCGAGAAAGGCACGTGCGTGGCGAAGCACACAACGGTGACCCTGATCGACGACATCGACGGTTCCGAGGCCGACGAGCAGGTCGACTTCGCGATCGACGGCAAGTCCTACGAGATCGACCTCTCCAGTGCCAATAGTTCGCGTTTGCGCGAGGCCCTCGCCCCGTTCGTTTCCGCGGCCCGCCGCGCCGGCGGTCGCCGCAGCTCAGGAGGGTCGGCCACCGCGACGGCCACCCGGCCGAGCACCGACCGTGAGCAGAACCAGGCGATTCGGGAATGGGCCGTGGCCCAGGGCATGAAGATCTCCGAGCGCGGCCGTATCCCGTCCAACGTTCTCGAGGCCTACCACCAGAACCACTGATCCGTCCGGGACGGCCGCGTCCGGAGGACGGTTCCTCCCGGCCGCGGCCGCGACGGCGGGTATCGGTGTCCGGTAGGGGCGGGATCCGGCCGGTAACCGATCTCCGTCGCCCGCCGACCGATCCCCGTCACGATTTCGCCACGCTCACCCGCGCCGCGCGTACGCCCGCCGCCCGGTCGCCGACGCCACCGCGATCGGCAGCGCCGCGGCCGCGGCGACACCGAACACCAGCGGGTACGCACCGGCCTCGGCCGGGCCCGCGAACAGCGACGTACCCGCCGCGCTGCCCAGGAACAGCGAGGCCGCGAACAGCGCCACCGCCGACGCCCGCTGCCCGGGCACGACCTCGGTGACCCACGCCTGCAGCGTGGAGTGCAGGAACGCCCACGCCCCGCCGACCAGTACGCCCGCGACGGCGATCGTCACCAGGTTCACCGCCACCGCGGGCACCGCCCAGGCGGCGACCAGGAACGCGCCGCCGATCGCGGCGAGCCCGGCCGGGCTCACCCGCCCGACGAGCCGGCGCACCAGCCGCGACCAGGCCAGCGCACCGAGCCCGTAGCCGGCGGCCAGGAACCCGGCGACGGTGGCGCTGGTGCCGAGCGACTGCGCGGCGGGCGCGAGGAAGGTCAGCACACCCAGCACCACGACCCCCTCGCTGAACGCCAGCACCAGCACCGCCACCGCCCAGGGCGAGCGCACCACGCCGAGCAGCGACCCCCACGGGGTGTCACCGGTGGGGGCCCGGTCGGGCTCGGGCAGCCGGGCGAGGGCGAACCACAGCGCCACCGCGGCCGCCGCGGTCACCCCGGGCACGACCCGCCAGCCGACGAGGTCGGCGAGCAGCCCGGCCCCCGCGGTCGCCGCCGCCACCCCGAGCGAGGACGCCGCGAGGACGTCGGAGAGCGGGCGCTGGCGGACGTCGGCGGGCCAGGCGTCGCCGACGTAGACCAGGGTCGTCGGGATCAGCGCGGCGAAGCAGCCGCCCGCGACGGCCCGGGTGACGCCCAGGACCAGCAGGTCCGGCGCCAGCACCGAGCCCACGCCGCCGAGCGCGGCCCCGACCAGCGCGATCCGCATCACCCGGACCCGCCCGATCCGGTCGCTGACGATGCCCCACACCGGCTGCATCAGCCCGTAGGTGAGGAAGTAGGCGCTGGCGACGGCGGCCACCGCGGCCAGCGGCGCCCCCAGGTCCAGGGAGATGACGACGAGCAGCGGCGCGATGGCGAACCGGTCGCAGGTGCTGGTCAGGGCGGCGGCCTGGAGCAGGCGCAGCCGGGTGTCCGGGACGGTGGTCACCTGCCGACCCTCCCCCACCGCGTTACGGTGAGTCGCATGCGGGGGCTGATCGTGGGGGCTGCGGCCGTGCTCGTCGTACTGGCCGGCTGCGGCGCGCCGCCGGGTCCGGCCGGCCTCGACGGGGTCTGGCAGGGCCGCATCGACGTGCCGGGCTCCCCGTTGGACATCCAGGTCACCTTCGACGGCACGGGCGGCGGCGTCGACATCCCTGCCCAGGGCATCACCGCACTCCCGGTGCGCGACGTGCGGGTCGAGGGCACCCGCGTGAGCTTCGCGCTGCCCGACGCCCCCGGCGGGGCCGCCTTCACCGGCACCCTGTCGGGCGAGACGATCGCCGGCGACTACACCCAGGGCGCCGCCCCGCCCATCCCGTTCACGCTGGCCCGGGGCGAGCTCGCGGCCCCCGCCCGCCCCCAGGAGCCGCGGCCGCCGTTCCCCTACCGCGCCGACGACGTGACCGTCGAGAGCGGAGACGTCACGCTCGCCGGCACGCTGACCCGTCCCGAGGGCCCCGGGCCGTTCCCGGCCGTCGTCCTGATCACCGGGAGCGGGGCCCAGGACCGCGACGAGACCCTGTCGGGACACAAACCGTTCCTGCTGCTGGCCGACACCCTGACCCGCGCCGGGTTCGCCGTGCTGCGCACCGACGACCGCGGCGTCGGCGGGTCCGGCGGTGCCCCCTCCGGCACCGCCTACGACGTGCTGGCCGACGACGCGCTCGCCGCCGCGGCGTTCCTGCGCGGCACCGAGGGCGTCGACCCGGCCCGCGTCGGGCTGTTCGGGCACAGCGAGGGCGGCTACCTGGCGCCGCTGGCCGCGTCCCGGGGCGAGGTCGCCTTCGTGGTGTCCATGGCCGGTCCCGCCGTGCCCGGCGAGGACGTCCTGATCCTGCAGAACCGGCTGCTGCGCGAACAGGCCGGCGCGCCCTCCGCCGACACCGAGGCCTACCTGGCGTTCCTGGACCGGTTCGTCGACCTCCTGCGGGCGGGCGACGTCGACGCGGCCCGGGAGCTGTCGCGGGACGAGGTCGTCGGGCAGCTCGCGACCCTGCCCGAGTCGCAGCGGCCCGGCCCCGAGCAGGTCGAGGCGATCGTGGCGTCCACGCTCGACCTGGCCCCGTTCCTGCTCCACGACCCGGCCCCCTCGCTGGCGGCGCTCGACGTCCCGGTGTTCGCGTTCTTCGGGGAGCGCGACCTGCAGGTGCCGCCGTCGCAGAGCGAGGGCCCGATGCGGGAGCTGCTGGCGGGCAACCCGGACGCCACGGTCACGACCTTCCCCGGGCTCAACCACCTCATGCAGCCCTCCGCCACCGGCGCGATCGGCGAGTACGGCGCCATCGAGACGACGATCGCGCCCGAGGTGCTCGACGCCGTCACCGGCTGGCTCACCGCGCGGTTCACGTGAGCGACCTCGATCCCGAGGAGTTCCGGCGGCTCGGGTACGCCGTCGTCGACTGGGTCGCCGCGTACCGAGCGGGGCTCGGCGGGCAGCCGGTGCGGCCGCCGGTGGAGCCGGGCAGCGTCCGCGACCGGATGCCCGCCCTGCCGGAGTCCCCGCAACCGCTGCCCGCCCTGCTCGGGGAGCTGGACCGCACCGTCGTCCCGGCCGTCACCCACTGGCAGCACCCCGGGTTCTTCGGCTACTTCCCGGCCAACGCCTCCCTGCACTCGGTGCTGGGCGACCTGCTCTCGGGCGGGCTGGGCGTGCAGGGGATGTTGTGGTCGACCTCGCCCGCGGCCACCGAGGTGGAGCAGTCCCTGCTCGACGGGCTCGCCGGCGCGCTCGGCCTCGATCCCGCGTTCACCTGGGCCGGCGGCGGGGGCGGCACGATCGCCGACTCCGCGTCCTCGGCGGCGCTCGTCGCCCTGCTCGCGGCGCTGCACCGCGGCTCGGGCGGGGCGTGGCGGGAGACCGGCGTCGACGGAACCGAGCGCGTCTACGTCACCGCGGAGACGCACTCCTCGCTGGCCAAGGCCGTCCGGGTGGCCGGGCTCGGCGCGCGGGCCCTGCGGATCGTGCCGCCGGCACCGGGCACGCTCGCGATGTCCGCCGACGCGCTGGCCGACATGCTGGCCGCCGACGTCGCCGCGGGGCTGCGTCCCGTACTGGTCTGCCCGACGGTGGGCACCACCGGCACCGGGGCGGTCGACCCGGTCCGGGCGGTCGCGGTGGCCGCCGCGCCGCACGGGGTGTGGGTGCACGTCGACGCCGCGTGGGCGGGCGTCGCGGGGCTGTGCCCCGAACACCGCGGCCTGCTCGACGGCGTGGAGTTCGCCGACTCCTTCTGCACCGACGCGCACAAGTGGCTGATGACGGCGTTCGACGCCTCCCTGCTGTGGGTGCGCGACGCCGCCGCCCTCCCCGCCGCGCTGTCGATCACCCCGGAGTACCTGCGCGACAGCGCCACCGACTCCGGCGCGGTGGTCGACTACCGCGACTGGCAGGTGCCGCTGGGCCGCCGCTTCCGCGCGCTGAAGCTGTGGGCGGTGGTCCACGGCTTCGGCCTGGAGGGGCTGCGGGCGCACCTGCGCGCGCACGTGGCGCTGGCCGCGGAGCTGGAGTCCCGGGTCGTCGCCGAGCCCGGGTTCGTCCTCGCCGCGCCCCGCTCGCTGTCGCTGGTCTGCCTGCGGCTGGCCGCGGGTGACGGCCCGACCCGCGCGCTGCTCGAGCGCGTCAACGCCTCGGGGACCGCCCTGCTCACGCACACCGTCGTCGACGGCCGCTACGTGATCCGCGTGGCGATCGGATCCGTGGCGACGCAGCGGGAGCACGTCGACGCGCTGTGGGACGCCCTGCGGACGGGCCGACCCGACGGACCCTGAGCTACACGACCTCGTTGCCCAGCAGCGGCAGCACCGGGCGGCACGGCACGTCGCCGGCGTTCTCCGGGTCGAGCGCGTTGAGGATCAGCTGCCCGGTGCGCTCGGAGAAGATGATCGACAGGTGGTCGGACAGGTCGATCTCGCACCCGTCCTGCACGACGATGTTGGTGGCGCCCTCGAGCACGCCGCTGGTGTAGGGGATCACCAGCTGGTCGTAGCGGGTCATGATCGTCGTGTAGTCGACGCCCTCGACGCGCGTGCCCTCCTCGGCCATCCGGTCCAGGTAGTCCGAGCCCGAGATGAACTGCGGGCACGACCCGCAGAAGGCCGCGACCGGGGCGCCCGCGAGGTCGCGCGCCGACAGGGTGTCGGCCACCTCGGCGACCGGGAGCGGGTCGGCCAGCGTGCCGTCGTAGAGCGGGGTGACCGCGACGTAGTCGTCGGTGACGGCGTCGCCGCCGAGGAACTGCAGCCAGTACTGCGGCATCAGCGTGCCCTCGGAGTGCCCGACCAGGTCGACCCGCTCCGCGCCGGTGGCCTCCAGCACGCCCTCGACGAACACGTCGAGCTCCTCGGCGCTCTGCTCCATCGGGTTCAGGCCGCCGACCCGCTCACCGGGCAGCGCCGTGCCGTAGGTCAGGGCGAACACGCAGTAGCCCTCGTTGGCCAGCAGCGGCGACATCGTCTGCCAGTTCGTCGTCTTCGACGCGCCCAGCCCGTGCACGAGGACGACCGGGTCGGGGTGCTCGGCGCTGGGCTCGCAGTCGTAGTCGTTGGCCCCGGGCGGGTCGGCGGCGTCGGGCGAGGCGGCGGCGAGCACGGTGGCCAGCCCGCCGTAGGGCACCGGGAGATCGCCCTCCTGCGCGGCCGCAGGCCCCGCCGCCAGCCCGGCGACCACGGCCGCGACGAGCGCGGCACCCCCGACGTACCCGATCCTGCGTCCCCGACCCATACCCGGCGAACGAGCGAGGTTACCGCGGGTTACTCCCGTGCGGGATGCGGTGGCGCAGCAGCACCCGGCTCCCCCGGTCGTCGTAGTGGATCAGCACCGACTCCGACATCGTGCTCATCAGCGGGATCCCCCGCCCGCCCTCGACGGGCCGCTCGGCGGGGGCCTGCCACTGGCCGTGGTCGACGATCTCGATGCACAGGGTCGTCGCGGCCTCGGTGTCCGCGTCCGCGGGCGGCTCGGTCCACAGCGTCAGCTCGACGGCCCCGGACTCGTCGGGGCCGTAGGCGTGGCGGACGGCGTTGGCGGCGGCCTCGTCGACGGCGAGGACGACGTCGGCGGTCTCGTCGTCGGTGAGCGACAGCGGTGCGAGCCACCCGGCGAGCTCGCGCCGGATGACGGTGAGTTGGGCGGGATCGGCGGGCCAGCTCCGGTGCACGAACTCGACGCGACCGTATTCGGACAGCTCCATGATCGTCGCGTTCCCGCCAGTCGCGAACCGGCAAACCCCGCCCACCGCTCACGACAGGCCGTTCGCCCGTTCACCCGTCCGGATCACCAGCCCGCCGCGCCGGCGAACGAGGTGGGTGCCGGATCCAGCCCCAGCCGGGTACGGGCGGCGGTGAGGTCGAGGGTGCGCTCCATCCCGAGCTGGCTCACCGCGTACCGGGTGAGCCGCGGCGGGTCCGGGCGCCGCAGTGCGCGCCACACCTGCTCGGCGGCCCCGGCCAGCGCCCACGCCGCACCCACGGGCAGGTGCCGCACGGTCACGTCCAGGCCGCGGGCGGCGAGCAGCCCGCGCAGTGCCGCGTCGAGGGTGACCGGCTCGGCGTCGCCGACGTTGTAGGTGCCCGGCGGCCCGGTGCAGCCGAGCAGCGCGGCCCGCGCCAGCGTGGCCACCGCGGTGAGGGTGTGTCGCGCGCTGCCGTCCCCGGCGACGACGAGCGTGCCGCCGCGCACCGCGGCCAGCACGCGGGGCAGCAGCGTGGGATCACCCGGGCCGTAGACGGCGTGCGGGCGCAGCACCACCGTCTCCGGCCGCCCGGCCAGCAACCGCTCGGCGGCCGCCTTCGACGCGCCGTAGGCGGTGAGGTGGCGCGCGGCGGGGCCGGCGGACTCGGGCGCGTCGACGGTCGGGACGTAGGGGTCGTACACGCTCGCGGTGGAGACGTGCACCAGCCGCACGCCGGGGAAGCTCGCCGCGACGTGCCGGGTGCCGTGCAGGTTGGCCGCCCAGACCGGGGCCGGGGCGCCCCAGTCGCGGACGGCGGCGGCCGCGTGCACGACGGCGTCGACGGCGGGCGGGTCGGGCAGCGGGCCGGTGGTGAGGTCCCACTCCCGGCGGGTCAGCGGGTGCACCGTCCACCCGCGGGCCCGGGCGGCGGCCACGACGGCCGAGCCGACGAACCCGCCCGCCCCGGTCACCGCGATCCGCACGGCCGCCCCTCCCCCCGGCGCGCCAGCAGGAGCCTCAGGGCCGCCCGGTCGGGCTTGCGGGTGCGGCCCGAGACCGGCACGGCGTCGACGACCACGACCTCGTCGGGCAGCGCGCTCGCGTCGAGCATCCCGGGCAGCGCGGCGCGGACCGCGTCGGCCAGGCCGGGCGGCGCGCCGGGGGCGGCGACGACGGCGAGCACGACGCGCTCGTCGCCGATCGCGTCCGGCACGCCGACCAGCACCGCCTCCGCGACGCCCGGCAGCGCCGAGATCGCGGGCTCGTGCAGCCCGGGGTAGATGTTCGTCCGGCCCCGGATGATCATGTCGGTGGCGCGGCCGCCCAGCACGACGGCGCCGTCGGCGGTGATCGTGGCGAGGTCACCGGTCGTGTGCTCGCGCAGCTCCGGACCGCCCAGGTAGCCGCGGGCGAGGTTCGCCCCCGCGACCACGAGCCGCCCCGCGGCGTCGACCCGGGCCCGCACGCCGGGCAGCGGGGCGCCGACCAGGTCGCCCGGCCCGCGGTGCGCGAGCTTCTCCGCCGCGGTGGCGATCGCGACGGGCAGGATCTCGGTCATCCCGTAGACCGCCAGGAACTCGACGCCGGGCAGCGCGGCGCACGCCCGGCGCAGCAGCGGGGGCAGCACCGGCGCGGCACCGAGCAGCACCCGGCGCAGCGACCGCGGCAGCGCCACCTCCCCGCGTTCGACGGCGTCGAGCACCGCGGCGAGATCGGCCGGGACGAGGAAGGTGTGGGTGGCGCCCTCCAACCCGCGCGCCAGCTCGTCCGGCCGGGCGGCGGGGGCGAAGCCGAAGGGCGGCATCGACCAGTGCCCGCCCCCGACGAGCGCGGGCAACCCGAGCAGGAACTGGTCGGTGTGCACGCGGGTGCCCGGGCCCAGCGCGCAGCGGGTGGACAGCACCTCCAGCGCCGCCCCGAGCGAGCCGCGGGTGTGCACCACGGCCTTCGGGGCGGCCGTGGTGCCCGCGGTGAAGACGACGACGGCGTCCTGCCCCAGGTCGGCCGGGACGTCCCGGACCGGGGCCGGGCGCATCAGGTCACGAAGCGCCACCGCGTTCCGCGGGACGCCCGGCAGCCACCGCCCGGCCCGGACGTGGCGCACCGGGAGCCCCGCGTAGTCGGGCAGCAGCACCCCGCGCCGCCGCGCCAGCGCCCGCAGCGGGGGCCGGCCCGCGGCGTGGAGCACCGACTCCGCGGCGGCCCAGGAGGGCGCGGCCAGCTCGGTGCGCGCCGCGAACAGCGCCGGGCCCACCCCGGGGTCGACGAACACCACCGTGCCCCCGGCCGCGACGGTGCCCAGCGCGAGCACGACCGCGTCCGGGCCGGGGCGCACGGAGAACAGCATCCGCTGCCCGGGCGCGAACCCCGCGTCGGCCAGCCGGGCCGCGACGGCCCGGATGCGGGTACCCAGCTGGGCGTAGGTCAGGGTCCGGCGGGGTGCCGGGCCGGTGAGCGCGGGGGCGTCGCCGTGCGCGTCGGTGGCGGCGAGCACCTGGGAGAGCAGGTCAGGCACCGTGCACCACCAGCTCCCGGTAGCCGGGGATCAGCACCCGCCGCGCCACCCGCCGGCGGGTGATCCGCAGCGGCCGGGCCAGGTGGGCGTCGAGCACGGCGTCGAGGACCAGCCGCGCCTGCGCGGTGGCCAGCGGCATGCCCAGGCAGAAGTGCGGCCCGGCGCCGAACCACAGGCGGCGCAGCTCGGGCGGGTGCGGGCGGTCCGGGTCGAAGCCGCCGAGCGCCCGCGCGGCCGAGACCGTGGCGATCACGACCCGGTCGCCGGGTGCCACCCCGACGGTCCCGATCCGGGCGGGCGCCGCCACCCGGCGCAGCATCACCGGCGACGGGACGGTGACCCGCAGCGCCTCGTCGACCGCGGCGTCGGCGCGGGAGCGGTCGGCCGCGACCGTCGCGAGCCATCCGGTGTCGTGCAGCAGCGCGACGAGCCGGGGCACGAACGACACGACGGTCTCGGTGCCGGTGAGCGCGAACGCCGCCACCGCGCCCCGGGCCTCGTGCTCGGTGAGCCCGAGGGCGCGCATCCGGCCGGGCACCGTGGCGGGGTCGCCGTCGCGGTAGGCGCGGGTGGCGGGCGCGGTGATCGCCTCCAGCGCGGCGCGGCCCCGCGCGACCTGGCGCGGCGTCAGCTGCGGGCGGGCCAGGCGCACCATCGAGGTGACGGCGGTGGCGGCGGCGAAGGCCGGACCGGCGGCGTCGCGGGCGTCGAGGCCGACCAGCCCCGCGATCACCGCACCCGCGAGCCGCTGCGCGACCGGCACCAGGTCGACCGGCTCCCCGGCGGCCAGCCGGTCGCGCAGCGCGGCGCAGTCCGGCCCCGCCACCCGCGCGCACAGGGCCGCGACCGCGGCCGGGGTGAACAGCCCGGCCAGCGCGCGGCGCAACGCCGCGTGCCCCGGCCCCTCCATGTTCAGCAGCACCGACGGCCCGACGACCGGGGTCCACAGGGCCGCGGGCGAACCCGGCCCCGTCTTGGCGAACGCGGCCGGGTCCGTCAGCACCTCCCGCGCCAGGGCCGCGTCGCTGACCACCACCCCCACCCGCGGCACCCGCACCACCGGCCCGACCCGGGCCAGGGCCCGCACCAGCGGGTAGGCGAGCGGGTGCGCGCCGAGCTGGACCCGTCGTTCCCAGCCCGCACTGCCCCTCACCGGATGTCCACGTGCTCGGGCCGGTAGCGGTGGTCGGCGTACCACCCCAGGGTGCGCACCAGCCCCCACGCCCGGACCCGCCTGCTCGACCCGCGCACGACCACGTCGCGCCGCGCGCCGTACCGGGCCGTGAGCGGGCGCACGGCGTTGACCAGCGCGCGGTCCTCGTGCACGTCCTGGATCCGGGTGCGCGGGAAGCCGCCCGCGCGCTCGTAGAGGGCGGCCGTGATCGCCATGTTGCAGCCCGCCGACATCACGTAGGGCCCGAGCGCGCCGGGCACGCGGTTGCCCGGGCGCAGGCGGCCGAACGCCGCGGCCACCGACACCGCCGCGACCAGCACCCCGCGCTGCCACGCCGGCACCCCCTCGTCGGTGCGCGGCAGCAGCCGGCCCGCGACGAGGTCGAGATCGGCGAACGCCGCCCGGATCCGTGCCGTCCAGTCCGGGGCGGGCACGCAGTCGGCGTCGGTGCGGGCGAGGTGGGTGGCTCCGGCGGCGATCGCGTGCCGCATCCCGGTGTCGGCCGCCGCTCCGGTGCCGCGCTGCGGCTCGACCACCACCCGCGCCCCGAGCGGGTGCGCCCGCACCACGTCGGCGGTGCCGTCTGTGGAGGCGTTGTCGACGACGAGCACCCGGAAATCCCGGTCGGTCTGCGCGGCCAGCGCGTCGAGCGTGGCCGTGATGCCCGCGGCCTCGTCGAAGGCGGGCACGACGACCCAGAGCCTCACAGCCGCATCCCTCACAGCCGGATCCCTCACAGCCGGATCACCGTGATCCCCAGGCTGACGCCCCCGGCCAGCCCGACCAGCGCCACCAGGTCACCCGGCCCGCAGCGGCCGAGCTCGCGGGCGGTGACCAGCTGCAGCGGCAGGCTCGCCGAGGCCACGTTGCCGTGCTCGGCGACGGTGACGACGAGCCGGTCGCGCGGCACCCCGGCCCCGCGGGCGAACACCTCGAGGTAGGGCAGCGACACCTGGTGCACCGCGACGACCGCCATGTCCTCCCAGGTCAGCCCCAGCCGGGCGAGCGTGTCGTCCAGGACGCCGGTGCCGACGGCGAGGAACGCGGCCTTGAGGCGCGCGGAGTCCATCGCGAAGTAGGTGTGCTCGACCTCGCGCGGGTGCAGCGACCCGCCCCCGGCCAGCGTGCCCGCCGCCCAGTGCCGGGAGTCGGCGGTGAACCCCGAGCCGAGCACGCCGGAGCCGGCCGGGGCGCCGTCGGTGAGCAGCAGGGCGGCACCGGCGTCGGACAGGGTGTAGCCGGGGAACGCGCGCAGGAACCCGCGCAGCGAGTCGACCTCCCAGCGCACCGCCCGCGACGGCGTCTCCCCCGAGACCACGAGCACCCGCCGGTACCGGCCGCAGGTGATCAGGGCGTCGGCCACCTCCAGGGCGTTGAGCACGCTGTTGCAGGCGTTCTTGACGTCCATCACCGGGCAGCCGAGCTCGAGCTTCGCGGCCACGATGTGCGCGGTGGCGGGCTCGACCATGTCCTGGCTGGCCGAGGCGAAGATCAGCAGGTCGACGTCGGAGGCCGCGGTGCCGGTCCCGGCCAGCAGCTTGCGGGCGGCGGCGGCGGCGAGGTCGGAGGCCTGCTCGTCGGGGCCCGCGACGTGCCGGGTGGTGATGCCGGTGAGCCGGTGGACGACCCCGCGCGGCGGCGTGTAGGGCGCGATCCGGCGCTCCACCTCCGCCGATCCCACCCGCCGTTCCGGCAGGTGCACCTCCACCCCCGCGAGTCGCGTCCCCACCTGTCCCCCTCCGCGTCACCCGTTCGACGGGTCGAAGACTAGGAGGCGCCGGGCCGGGCCACGACCGAGGAACTACCGAGTCGGCGCCCGGACCGCCCGGTCCGACCCCTGCCGCTGCCGCCCCGGTCTGTGCCAAGATCCCCGCCGTGCAGGGATTCCGACTCAACGGGTCGCGGGTGCTGGAGATCGACCTGATGGGCGACGCCGTGCGCGCCGCCACCGGGTCGATGATCGCCTACACCGGCGACGTCACGTTCAAGAACGCCGGCATGGGCGGCGGCGACGGCCTGATGGCGGGCCTCAAGCGCCGCGCCGCGGGCGAGTCCGTCGCGCTGATGCACTGCACGGGGCAGGGCACCGTGTGGTTCGCCAAGGACGCGATGGAGGTGCTGATCGTCGAGCTGAACGGCGACACCCTCAAGGTCGAGTCCGAGCAGCTGCTCGCGCTGTCGGACAAGCTCAAGACCGACGTCGCGTTCGCCGGGGTGCGCGGCGCGTCGTCGGGGCAGGGGCTGTTCACCACCACCGTCACCGGGTACGGCACGGTCGCGCTGCTCTCGGCGGGCGGCCCGCCGATCGCGCTGGAGGTCTCGCCGCAGTACCCGCTCGTCGTCGACCCCGACGCGTTCGTCGCCAGCCAGGGCCAGCTCAACCAGTCCTTCGTCACCGACGTGTCCTGGCGCAACCTGATCGGCGAGAGCTCCGGGGAGGCGTTCTCCCTGCGCTTCGACGGCAGCGGCGTCGTCTACATCCAGCCCGAGGAGCGCTGATCATGCCGTTCGAGCAGGTCAACGGCAAGGTGGTCGCGGTGTCCGTGGCGCCGGGCCGGGAGGTGCTGGCGCGCAAGGGCGCGATGCTCGCCTACACCGGCGACGTCCACTTCTCGCCGGTGCACATGGGCCAGGGCGGTGCGGGCGGCATGGTCGGGCGGATGATGTCGGGCGAGCAGGTGGCGATGATGGTCGCCCAGGGCAGCGGCACCGTGCACTACGGCTACCGCGGCCTCTACGTCACGATCATCGAGCTCGACGGCTCCGGCCCGCTCTCGGTGGAGGCCGACCGGCTGGTCGCCCACGACGCCGCGCTCCAGTCGACGGTGGTGTTCCTCGGCTCCCAGGGCGGCATCCGGGGCGCCGTGCGCGGCGCGGTGTCGGGGCAGGGGCTGTTCACCACCCAGCTGCACGGCTACGGCACCGCCGCGGTGCTGAGCCACGGCGGCACCATCGCGCTCCCGGTGAACGGGCGGCCGGTGGCCGTCGACCCGCAGGCCTACGTGGCCCACATCGGGCAGGTGAACGTCGACATCTCCGCCTCGGTCGGCTGGCGCGACGCCGTCGGCCGCGGGTCGGGCGAGGCCGTGCAGCTCAAGTGCACCGGCCAGGGAACCGTGTACGTCCAGGCATCGGAGCAGAAGCTGTGATCCCCCTCAACCCGACCACGCTGCCGGACAACGACAACATCCCCGGCAACCACTACGCCTACTGCGTGCGCCTGGACGGGCAGCTGTTCATGCAGACCGGCCGCATGATCGCCTACTACCCGGCCCCGCACAGCCAGGGCATCCGCTTCGAGCCGCTCACCGCGGCGAGCCTGGGCGGGATGGTCGCGACCCGGTTCTCCGCACCGCTCTACACCCGCGACTGGGTCGTCGCCGCCGGCGCCGGGCACCTGATCCTGGGCGACCGCGGCTACGACATCAACAGCTACGACCTCGACGACGGCAACCTGACGCTGCGCGCGGCCAACCTGCTGGCCTTCGACTCGACGCTCGAGCTCAAGCAGTCCATCGTCCCCGGGTTCCTGACGCTGATCGGCACCGGCAAGTTCCTCGCCTCCAGCTCCGGCCCGGTGATCTTCGCCGAGCCCCCGATCCGGGTCGACCCGGAGGCGCTGGTCGGCTGGGCCGACTGCCCGTCGCCCAGCCACCACTACGACGCCGGCTGGATGGGCGGCTTCCTGGCGGGCGCGATGGGGATGATGGGCGTCAACTCCGGGGAGGAGCGCCAGTTCGACTTCACCGGCGCGGGCACGGTGCTCATCCAGTCGAGCGAGAGCACCGTGGCCGACCCGCACCTGGTGCAGCAGCTGGAGGGCCAGCTCGCCGGGCTCGGGCTGTCCGGGCTGCAGCGCATGCAGCAGGCGGTGGCCCAACAGCTGGCCCAGCAGCAACAGCGCTGAACCCCGCGCGTCAGGGCTCGGCGAGCCAGACGAAGCCGAGCGTGGGCACGACGAGGCGGCCCTGGTGCACCAGCAGCGGGCCGTCGCTGGACAGCACCGTGTCGAGGGCGCCCAGCCCGTCGAGGACGTGGGCGCCGACCGTCACCGCGTGCTCGGCCATGTTCACCATGCCCACGAAGTGCCCGCTGCGCGGGTGGCGGCGGTGCCAGGCCAGCACGTGCGGGGAGTCGACGTCGAGCACCCGGCCCGCCCCCGCGGCGTGCAGCGCGGGCAGCGACGCCCGGGCCGCCGAGAGCGCCTTCATCCAGCCGAACACCCGGCCCTCCACCGTAGCGGGGTCGTGGCGCCGCGCGGCCGCGGCGTCGTCGAAGTACGGGCGGTGCATCCAGCGGTTGTCCCCGGCGAGTGCCGGGTCGTCGAGGTAGGAGGTGTCGTTGTCCTGCGCCAGCTCGTCACCCATGTAGATCAGCGGCACGCCGCCCCAGGCGAAGGTGACCGCGTGCAGCAGGACGAACCGGCGCAGCGCGGCCTCCAGCGCCGCCGCGTCGCCCCGCTCCCGCGCCTCGCTGATCCCGCACAGCGCGGCCGTGGAGCCGGAGATGCGGGCGTCACCGGTGGCCGGGTTCTCGCCGAAGCGCGCGCCGCGGGCGAAGGAGAGCGGGAACTCCCCGGAGTAGAAGGCGTTGAGGAAGTCGCGGTGGGCGGTCGGGTCGTAGCCGACGGCCCGGGCGTCGAGGTCGCCGACGGCCCAGCCGATGTCGTCGTGACAGCGCACGTAGGTGGCCCACGACGTCTCGTCGGGGATCGGGCGCAGGCGCCGCAGTGACTGCACGGCCAGCCGGGCGTCCTTCGTCGCGATGCTCGACCACAGCATCACCATGAGCTGGTTGTGGTAGGCCAGCTCGCACTCCGGGCGGTAGCGGTCGTGCCCGCCCAGGTAGGCCACCAGCTCGTCGGGGGCGACGATCGCCTCGGCCTTGAAGACCGTGGCCGGGGCCGCGAGCTGCACGCACGCGTGCAGCGCCTGCACGATGTCGTGCACCTCGGGCTGGTTCATGCAGGAGGTGCCGAGCCGCTTGCCCATGAACGGCACGGCGTCCATCCGGAAGATCTCGACGCCGCGGTTGGCCAGCCAGAGGATCTCCCCGAGCATCGCGGTGAAGACCCGGGGGTTGGAGTAGTCGAGATCCCACTGGTAGTCGAAGAAGGTGGTCCACACCCAGCCCGTGCCGGGCACCTCGGTGAACGAGCCGGGCGCCTGGTCGGGGAAGACGTCGGTGATCGTCGCCTCGTAGGCGTCGGGCATGGTGCGGTCGGGGAAGGCGAAGTAGAAGCCCGCGTACGCGGGGTCGCCCGCCTGCCAGGCGCGGGCCCACGGGTGCTCGCGGGCGGTGTGGTTGAGCACCAGGTCGACGCACAGGCTCATGTCGCGGGCGCGCAGCTGCGCGGCCAGGTCGGACAGGTCGTCCATGGTGCCCAGGCGGGGGTCGACCGCCCGGTAGTCGGCCACGGCGTACCCGCCGTCGTTGGCGCCCTCTCGCGGGGCGAGCAGCGGCATCAGGTGCAGGTAGGTGACGCCCAGCTCGGCGAGGTGGTCCAGGCGCCCGGCCAGCCCGTCGAGCGTGCCGGCGAAGCGGTCGGTGTAGGCGACGTAGCCGACCATCCGCTGGTGCTGGAACCAGCGGGGGTCGATCTCGCGGCGGCGATCGACCGCCCGCAGGTCCTCCGGGCGCTGGGCCGCGGCGTGCAGGGCGAGGCGCACCAGGGTGCCTGCCAGGGCGTCGGCGTCGGGGTAGAGCGCCGCCAGCGGCGTGTGGACGTCGGCGAACCAGCGGTCGAGCCGCGCGAGGAACCCCACGGCCTCGGCCCGCCCGAGGCAGCGCTCCGCGTCCCGCGCCACCTCCGGTCGCAGCAGCGCCAGCACCTCGGCGGCGCCGCGGGCCCGTTCACCGTCGGAGGGGGAGCCGGTGGTCGCGATCACCGGCACATCCTGCCAAAGGAGGGTCAGCCGTCGATGCCGACCGTCAGGGTGGCGGACAGGCCGGTGGCGACGTCTCCGGTGACGGTCGCGAGCTGGGTGGCGTACCCGTCGGAGAACACCATGTCGCGCTCCAGCGAGGTCTGCGCGAGGTTCCGCGCGCTCGACCCGTAGCCGTCGGTGGCGTACACCCGCTCGCACACGTCCTGCGGCAGGGCGAGCTGCGAGGTGACGGTGGCGTTGTCCGGGGTCGTGGCCGCGTCGAGGTCGGGGTAGACCTCGACTGCGCGTGTCGTGGTCGTGGTCGTGGTCGCTCATGGGACCCACGGTGCCGGACGTGGCTGTGCGCGCGCTGTGCGTCGGCTGTGGCCGGCTCTAGGGTCGGTGCCGTGGACCTCGACGACCTCGCCGACGCGCTCTACGGCGGGCCACCCGCCGACTTCGTCGCCACGCGCGACGAGGCGGTCCGCGCGGCGCGCGCCCGCGGCGACCGGGAGTTCGCGACGGCCGCGGGCCGCCTCCGGCGGCCGACCCGCGCCGCGTGGCTGGCCAACCTGCTGGCCCGCCACCGCCGCGAGCAGCTCGACGGGCTGCTCGCACTCGCCGGGAGCCTCGCCGACGCCCAGCGCACCCTCGACGGCGCCGCGCTGCGGGAGCTGTCGTCGCAGCGGCGCCGGCTCGTCGCGGGGATGGCGCGGGAGGCCGGGCGGCTGGCGCGCGAGGCCCACGAGCCCGTCGGCGACGCGCTGCTGCGCGAGCTGGCCGACATCCTGGAGGCCGCGCTGGCCGACCCCGTCGTGGCCGACGAGGTGCGCTCCGGGCGCCTGACCCGCACGATCACCTACTCCGGCTTCGGGCCCGACGCCGACCCGCAGGCGGCCGCGCGGCGTTCCGCGGAACGCGCGGCCGCCGCGCCAGCGGCCGCTGCCCCGGAGCCCGCGGCGGAACCGGCGGAGGACCCCGCCGAGGTCGCCCGCCGCGAGCGCGAGCAGCAGGAACGCCGCCGCGACCTCGCCGACGCCGAGGCGGCGGAGGCGACCGCCCGGGACCGGCGCGACGCGGCCGAGGCCGAGCACGAGCGCGCGGCGCAGGAGCACGAGCGGGCCCGCGAGCGCGTCGCGACGCTCACCGCCGAGCTCGAGGCCGCGCAGCGCCACGAGCGCACCGCGGCCGCGCAGGGCCGCGAGGCCGCCGCGGCGGCCAGGGCCGCGGCCCGCGAGGCGGGCGTCGCCGCCACCCGCACCGCCCGGGCCCGGGCCCGGGTCGAGGACGCGTGTGCGGGTGGCCACACCGGGGTGTGAGCCCCCCGCCGCCGCGGACACCCCTTCGGTATGGACACCCGCACCGTCATCCCCACCCTGATCACCCAGCTCCGCGCGATGCAGCAGCTGACGCAGACCGAGGCGCAGATCGCGCGGGTGCGCGTCGGGCAGGCGCGGACCGACGCCGTACGCCGCGAGCTCACGCAGAACGGGGCCAACGCCGAGCGCCGCACCGAGCGGATCGGCACCGAGCTGCGCCGCCTCGGGGGCGTGCCCGACGTCGTCACCCCGGCGATCGGCCGCGTCCTCGCGCTGGTGAAGTCGACCGTCGAGCAGGGTCAGCCGCTCGACGAGGCGCTGCTCGGTGACCTCACGCTGGAGCACCAGCTGCTCGACCGCGCCCGCTACGTCCGCACGCTGGCCCGCCGCGCCGAGCGCGCGTCCACCGAGCGCCTGGCCGACGACCTGGTCACCGCGCACGAGGCCACCGTCGACTGGCTGACCACCGTGCTGGCCGAGGAGGCCATGGGCGGGGTCACCGCGCTGGTCGCCACGCCGCTGCAGCGGGTCACCGGGGGCCTCACCCGCGCGGTGGGCCTGCCGACGCGCTTCGCGATCGAGCGCTTCAACCAGGCCGTCGCCGTCGTCTCGCGTACCGGTGAGCAGGTGCGCGACGGTGCCGAGGACATCGCCCGCGACACCGCGGCCACCGTCACCCGCATCGGGGCGGGGGCGCGTGAGGTCGCCACCGCGGGCCGCGACGCCGCGCTGGGCCGCGCCGAGCAGGTCGCCCGCCGCGACGGCGCGGACGCCACCGCCCGCGCCGTGCACGAGACCCGGCGCGACCTCGGCACGCTCGACGCCGCCGAGCTGCCCGTCCGCGACTACGACGAGCTCAACGTGCAGGACTCGATCACCGCGATCCGCGAGCTGTCGACGCCGGAGGACATCACGGCCGTCCTCACCTACGAGGAGGCCCACAAGAACCGGTCGGGCGTCGTCTCCGCCGCCCAGACCCGGTTCGCCGCGGTGGCGAAGGACGAGGCCGGGGTCTGATCCCCGGGCGGACCGGGCGCCCTCAGCGTCGCGCGGCCAGCAGGCCGAGCGCGTTGAGGGCGCCCCAGCCCAGACCCACCCCGATGGCCTTGCGCCGAGCGGCCGGGTCGTCGTTGGGCGAGAGCGCGAAGACCAGCGCGTCGCCCAGGTCGCCGGCGATGCGGGCGGCGATCGCCAGTTGCAGCGCCGGGCCCGCGGGCGCGGCGGCGATGGCGACGCCGTTGGCCAGGTCACGCACGCCGACGGCCCGCACGAGGATCCCGACCGGCGCGGGCGGCTCGTCGCCGGACAGGCCCGCGGGCTTGGCGAAGACGGCGGGCCGGACGAGCGTGGACAGCCCGTAGGCGGCGGTGAGCACGCCGAGCGTGCGGGGGAGCCAGGTCATGGCCCGATCCTCGCAGCATGCCTGCCGCGCCGCTCGGGGAGACTGGTCCCCGATGGACCTCCCCGACCTGCCCGTCCGGCCCGCGCTCGACGAGATCACCGCGACCCTGGACGGGCACGGCAGCGCCGTGCTGGTGGCCCCGCCGGGCACCGGGAAGACCACGCTGGTCCCGCTCGCCTTGCTCGCCCTGTCCGGTCGGGTGGTCGTCGCCGAGCCCCGCCGACTGGCCGCCCGCGCCGCCGCGGCCCGGATGGCGCACCTGCTCGGGGAGCCGGTGGGCGGGACCGTCGGGTACTCGGTGCGCGGGGACTCGCGGACCTCGGCACGGACCCGGATCGAGGTCGTCACCTCCGGGCTGCTGCTGCGGCGCCTGGCCGCCGACCCGGAGCAGGCCGCCGTGGGCACGGTGCTGCTCGACGAGTGCCACGAGCGCCACCTCGATGCCGACCTGCTGCTCGCCCTCCTGCTCGACGCCCGCGACGGGCTGCGCCCCGACCTGCGGCTGCTCGCGACCTCGGCCACCGTCGCGACCCCCCGGCTGGCGGAGCTGCTCGGCGACGCCCCGGTCCTGCGCGTGGAGGCCCGCACGTTCCCGGTCGACGTACGCCACGACCCGCCGCTGCGCGGGGAACGTCTGGAGGGCACGGTGGCACGGGCCGTGCGGGCGGCGCTGGCCGGGGGCGACGGCGACGTCCTCGTCTTCCTGCCCGGCGTCGCGGAGATCCGGCGGACGGCGGCCGCGCTGTCCGGCGTCGACGCCGACGTGCTGGTGCTGCACGGGCGGCTCCCCGCGGCCGAGCAGGACGCCGTGCTGCGCCGGCCGGACAGCGGTCCGCGGCGGGTGGTGCTGGCCACGGCGGTCGCCGAGTCGAGCCTGACGGTGCCCGGCGTGCGCGCCGTCGTCGACGCCGGGCTGGCGCGCACCCCGCGCGTCGACCACCGCCGCGGGCTGGCCGGGCTCGTCACCGTCCGGGTGTCCGACGCCGTCGCGCGGCAGCGGGCCGGGCGCGCGGGCCGGGAGGCCCCGGGCCGGGTGCACCGCTGCTGGCCCGAGGGCGAGCTGCTCCCCCGCTACCCCGAGCCGGAGATCCGCACCGCCGACCTCACCCGCCTCGCGCTCGACCTCGCCTGCTGGGGCACCCCCGACGGCACCGGCCTGCGCTGGTGGGACGCCCCGCCGGAGGGCCCGCTGCGCGCCGGGCAGGAGGTCCTGCGGGCGCTGGGAGCGCTGTCCGGCGACGGCACCGTCACCGACCGGGGACGGCGGATGGCCGGCATCGGTCTGCACCCCCGCCTGGCCAGGGCCCTGCTCGACGGGGCCGGGATGGTCGGCGCCGCGGCGGCGGCGGAGGTGGTGGCGCTGCTCGACGACGACACCCTCGGCAGCGGGCCCGACGCCGACACCGAGCTGGCCCGCCTGCGGGCGGGCACCGCCCCGGGCAGCGGCCGGTGGCGGGCCGAGGCGGGCCGGCTGCGCCGCCTGGTCCGCGGCTCCGGCGGCCCCGCGCGGCCCGCCCGCGCCGCGCCCGTCGTGGCGCTCGCGCATCCGGAGCGGCTGGCCCGGCGCCGCTCGGAGGGCGCGACGCGCTACCTGATGGCGGGTGGTACCGCCGTCGAGCTCCCGCCGGGGAGCCCGCTCGCCGCGGCGGAGTGGCTGGCGGTGGCGGTGGCCGACCGGGCTCCGGGCGCGGACCACGGCACCGTCCGGCTCGCCGCGGTGGCCGACCGCGAGCTGGCCGAGCTCGCGGCCCCGGCCCTGCTCACCGAGGCCGACGAGGTGCGCTGGGAGCGGGGCGACGTCGTCGCCCGGCACGTCCGGCGCCTCGGTGCGATCGTGCTGGACGAGCGCAGGCTCGACCGGCCCGATCCCGCCCTGCTCCGCGCCGCCCTGCTCGACGGCCTGCGCGCCGAGGGCACCGCGCTGCTGCGCTGGTCCGACGCCGCCCGACGGCTGCGCGACCGGCTCGCCACCCTGCACCGGGTGCTCGGGGAGCCGTGGCCCGACGTCGGCGACGACGCCCTGCTGGCCGGCGCGGACCGGTGGTGGGCCGGCCCGTTCGACCGCGCCCGCAGCCGGGCCGACCTCGGACGCATCGACGCCGGCCCGGTGCTGCGCGCGCTGCTCGACCGGCGCCACACCGCCGCCCTCGACGAGCTCGCCCCCGAGCGGATCACGGTGCCGACCGGCTCGTCGGTCACCCTGGACTGGTCCGGCGACCAGCCCGTGCTCGCCGTCCGGCTCCAGGAGTGCTTCGGCTGGACCGCCACCCCCACCGTCGCGGGCGGGCGGCTGCCGGTCGTGCTGCACCTGCTCTCCCCCGCCGGGCGCCCGGTGGCCGTCACCGCCGACCTCGCCTCGTTCTGGGCCACGGGCTACCCCCAGGTGCGCGGCGAGCTGCGCGGGCGCTATCCCCGCCACGCCTGGCCCGCGGACCCGCTGACCGCCGCGCCGACCCGGCGCACCGCCCGGCGCACACCGCGCTGAGGTGACCGGTCGGGGCCGCCCCGTACCCTCTCGGGCGTGTCCATCGACCCCGCCGACCTGGCCACCTGCCTGCGGGTGCTCGACCAGGTGACCGATCTCGATCCCGAGCACCCCGACGCCGTGGCGGTCCGGCGGGCGACGGCGGGGATCTGGAAGTCGGTGAAGCTGGCGCGCCGCCACGCGAAGCGCGACGCGGTGGCCGCGGCCGACCACGCCGTCACCGCCGCCACCGCCACCGGCGCGCCGGGCCGTATCGACGACGAGACGGCCGGGCTGCCGCTGGTGTCGACGGCCGCGGGTGCCAGCGCGGGCACGCTGCTGCGCTCGCGGGCCTGCTACACCTGCAAGTGCCGGTTCACCGTCGTCGACGCGTTCTACCACCAGCTCTGCCCGCCGTGCGCCGCCCTCAACCGCTCCCGGCGCGACGCCCGCACCGACCTCACCGGCCGCCGTGCCCTGCTCACCGGGGGCCGCGCCAAGATCGGCATGTACATCGCGCTGCGGCTGCTGCGCGACGGCGCCCACACCACGATCACCACCCGCTTCCCGCACGACGCCGTGCGCCGCTTCTCCGCGATGGAGGACTCGGCCGACTGGCTGCACCGGCTGCGGGTCGTCGGGGTCGACCTGCGCGACCCGGCGCAGGTGGTGGCGCTGGCCGACACCGTCGCCGCGCAGGGCCCGCTCGACATCCTGGTCAACAACGCGGCCCAGACCGTGCGCCGCTCCCCCGGCTCGTACTCCGCGCTGGTCGAGGCCGAGCGGGCGGCGTTGCCGGAGACCCCGGTCGAGGTGATCACCTTCGACCACGTGTCCGACGCCCACCCCGCGGTGCTGGCCGGGAGCCTGGAGCAGCAGAACCCCCATGCGGTCACCGAGCTGGCCCTGGCCGCGCGGCCCTTCTCGGAGGTCTACGACGCCTCACCGGAGCGCATCGCCGCCGGCACGGCCATCGACGCGGGCGGGCTGCTCCCGGACACCGCGCCGGTGAACAGCTGGACCCGGCACGTCGACGAGATCGACCCGCTGGAGCTGCTGGAGGTGCAGCTATGCAACCAGACGGCGCCGTTCATCCTGATCAGCAGGCTGCGCCCGGCACTGGCCGCGTCCCCCGCCCGCCGCACCTACGTCGTCAACGTGAGCGCGATGGAGGGCCAGTTCAGCCGCGCGTACAAGGGCCCCGGCCACCCGCACACCAACATGGCCAAGGCCGCGCTGAACATGCTCACCCGCACCAGCGCCGGGGAGATGCTGGCCACCGACGGCATCCTGATGACCGCCGTCGACACCGGCTGGATCACCGACGAACGGCCGCACCCCACCAAGCTGCGCCTGGCCCAGGAGGGTTTCCACGCCCCCCTGGACCTGGTCGACGGCGCGGCGCGCGTCTACGACCCGATCGTGCGCGGCGAGGCGGGCGAGGACCTGCACGGCTGCTTCCTCAAGGACTACGCCCCCACGAACTGGTGAGCCGGTAGCGGGTGTCTCAGTAGCGGCACTGCAGCACCTGCATCGCCCTGGCCGGCACCCGCACCCGCCCGCCGGGCACCGGGTGCCGGCGCCGGGCGTTGGCCAGCAGCGGGTCGGCGGTGTCGACGACGACCTGCCAGGTCCGGCCGTAGGACTCGTCGGGCACGGTGAACTGCACCTGCTGGTGGTGGGCGTTGATCAGCAGCAGGAACGAGTCGTCGACGATCTGCTCGCCGAGGTCGTCGCGCTCGGGGATGCCCTTGCCGTTGAGGAACACCCCGATGCTGCGGGTGCCGGAGTCCCAGTCGGCGTCGGTCATCTGCTGCCCGTCGGGGCGCAGCCAGGCGATGTCCTCGATGCTCGACCCGGTGATCGCCCGGCCCTGGAAGAACCGCCTGCGGCGGAAGACCGGGTGGTCCCGGCGCAGCCGCGCCACGCCCGCGGTGAACTCGGTGAGCACCTCGTGTGCGCGCGCGTCCTCCCAGTCGACCCAGCTGATCTCGCCGTCCTGGCAGTAGACGTTGTTGTTGCCGTGCTGGGTGCGGGAGAGCTCGTCGCCGTGGGCGATCATCGGGACGCCCTGGCTGAGCAGCAGGGTGGCCAGGAAGTTGCGCTTCTGCCGTTCGCGGAGCACGTTGACCTCGGCCGCCTCGGTGGGGCCCTCCTCACCGCAGTTCCACGAGCGGTTGTGGCTCTCCCCGTCGTTGTTGTCCTCGCCGTTGGCCTCGTTGTGCTTCTCGTTGTAGGAGACCAGGTCGTTGAGGGTGAACCCGTCGTGCGCGGTGACGAAGTTGATCGAGGCGATCGGGCGCCGGCTGTCGGCCTCGTAGAGGTCGGAGCTGCCGGTGAAGCGGGCGGCGAACTCCCCGATGCTCCCCGGCTCGCCGCGCCAGAAGTCGCGCACGGTGTCGCGGTACTTGCCGTTCCACTCCGTCCACAGCGGCGGGAACCCGCCCACCTGGTAGCCGCCGTCGCCGACGTCCCACGGCTCGGCGATCAGCTTCACCTGGCTGACGACCGGGTCCTGGTTGACCAGGTCGAAGAACGCCGAGAGCCGGTCGACCTGGTGGAACTCCCGGGCGAGGGAGGACGCGAGGTCGAAGCGGAACCCGTCGACGTGCATCTCGGTGACCCAGTACCGCAGCGAGTCCATGATCAGCCGCAACGACTCGTGGTGGCGGACGTTGAGGCTGTTGCCGGTGCCGGTGGTGTCGAAGTAGTGCTTCTCGTCGCCGTCGACGAGCCGGTAGTAGGCCTGGTTGTCCACGCCGCGGAACGACAGCGTCGGACCGAGGTGGTTGCCCTCGGCGGTGTGGTTGTAGACGACGTCGAGGATCACCTCGATGCCCGCCCGGTGCAGCGCGCGGACCATCGTCTTGAACTCCTGCACCTGCTCGCCGCGGGTGCCGAAGCAGGCGTAGCCGTTGTGCGGGGCGAAGAAGCCGATGGTGTTGTAGCCCCAGTAGTTGCGCAGGCCCCGGTCGTGCAGCGTCGAGTCGTGCACGAACTGGTGCACCGGCATGAGCTCCAGCGCCGTCACCCCGAGCGACTGCAGGTGCCGGATCATCGCCGGGTGCGCGAGGCCCGCGTAGGTGCCGCGGACGTCGTCGGGGACGTCGGGGTGGCGCATCGTCATGCCCTTGACGTGCGCCTCGTAGATCACGGTCTCGTGGTACGGGATGCGCAGCGGGCGGTCGTCCGCCCAGTCGAAGTAGGGGTTCACCACCACCGACGTGGCCGCGTAGGGGGCCGAGTCGGTCTCGTTGAACGAGTCGGGGTCGCCGAAGTGGTAGCCGAACAGCGCCTCGTCCCAGCGGTTCTCCCCGTCGACGGCCTTGGCGTAGGGGTCGAGCAGCAGCTTCGCGGGGTTGCAGCGCAGCCCCGCCGCCGGGTCGTGCGGGCCGTGCACCCGGTAGCCGTAGCGCTGGCCGGGGCCGCAGCGCGGCAGGTAGCCGTGCCACACCAGCCCGTCGCGCTCGGGGAGCGCGAGCCGCGTCTCGCCCCCGGCGTCGTCGATCAGGCACAGCTCGATGTGGTGGGCGACCTCGGAGAAGATCGCGAAGTTGGTGCCGCCACCGTCGTAGGTGGCGCCGAGGGGGAAGGGCTTGCCGGGCCAGATGTGCACGAGCCATCCCACCATCGACGAGCCCTTCCCGCTGGGTGCGACCGCGCAGCGGCCTCGTAGGTCACAGCACCGCTCGGGTCACAGCACCTCGTAGGTCAGCGTGCCCTCCGCGTCGACGGTGACGGTCACCTCGGCGACCAGCGACGGGTCGGCGACGTTCGCGGCCCCGCAGGCGATCGGCGTGCCCGGCGCGTTGACCAGCACCGTCCGCTCGTCGGACCCGCAGGCGACGACGATCTCCTCACCGACCTCGGTGCTGAGCAGCTCCGCGGTGGTCGTCTCCAGCTCGGCGACGAGCAGCGTGCGGTCGTGGGTGATCGTGAGGTTGCCGCGGTCGTCGTCCTGGCGCACGCCGTAGCTCAGCGGCTGCCCGTCCAGCGTCGCGGTGCAGGTGGTGACGGTGCCCGCGGCGACGTCGATGGTCTCGGGGCAGGCGACGTCGACCGGGACGATCCCGACCTCCTCCTGGGTGACGCGGACGATCTCGCTGCGCACGTCGTCGACGTCGAGGCGGGCCGGGGCGAGCAGGAGGAACGCGACGACGCCCGCGGCGCCGAGCAGCAGCACCACCCAGAGCACGAGCCCGACGACGAGCCCGGTCCGCCGGCGCGGCGGCGGCGGGGCGGCGGGCGGGAACGGCGGGGCGGCGGGCGGGAACGGCGGGGCGGCGGGCGGGAACTGCGGGGCGCCGTAGGGGTGGGACGGTCCGGCGAAGTGCGGGACGACGGTGGTGCGCTCGTACACGGTGGTCTCCTGGGATGGTCGGTGCGCGACGAGACAAACACTGCGCGCCGGGCGCCCTCCCGGGCGACGGTGGCTCCAGGCCGGTCGGGGTCGTGCCAGCACCACCCCGCCCGGCGGCCACTACCGGTGGTCGGCCTCGTCGAGCCAGGCCCGGATGGCGTCGGTGTGCTCCCCGACCGCGGGGACCGGGCCGAGGCGGGGCGGCCGCCCGGGCAGCGTGATCGGCGGGAGCAGGGTGCGGACCGGGCCGCCGGGGGTGTCGACGGTGGCCCAGCGGTCCCGCGCGGCGAGCTGCGGGTGCTCCAGCACCTCGGCGACCTCGCGTCGGCGGCCGTGCGCGATCCGGGCCGCGGCGAGCCGGTCGACGAGCTCCGCGCCGGTCAGGCCGGCGAGCACGGCGTCGATCTCGGCGTGCAGGGCGGGGCGGTGCTCGACGCGGCGGGCCCCGGTGTCGAAGCGGGGGTCGGCCGCCAGCTCGGGGCGGGCCAGCACGCCCGCGCAGAACGCCGTCCACTCGCGCTCGTTCTGGATCCCCAGCACAACCTCGACGCCGTCGCCTGCGCGGAAGGTGCCGTAGGGGGCGATCGCGGCGTGGCTGGTGCCGGTGCGCCGCGGCGGCTCCCCGCCGCCCGCGGTGTACTGCAGCGGGAAGCCCATCCACTCGACGAGGGAGTCGAACAGGCTGATCTCCAGGTGGGTGCCCTCGCCGGTGCGCTCGCGGTCGTAGAGGGCGGCGAGGATCCCGGAGAAGGCGTACATCCCGGCCCCGATGTCGGCCGCCGGGATGCCGGCCTTCGCGGGCTCCTCCGCGCTGCCGGTCACCGAGACCAGCCCCGCCTCGGACTGGATCAGCAGGTCGTAGGCCTTCGCGTCGCGGTAGGGGCCGTCGGGGCCGTAGCCGGAGATCGAGCAGGTGACCAGGCGCGGGTACCGGGCGCGCAGCGCGTCGGCGCCCAGCCCGAGCCGCTCGGCGGCACCGGGGGCGAAGTTCTGCACGAACACGTCGGCCCGCTCCAGCAGGCGGTGCACGGTGGCGGCGTCGGTCTTGAGGTCGAGCGCCATCGACTCCTTGGACCGGTTGAGCCACACGAAGTGGCTCGACTGGCCGTGCACCGTCGTGTCGTAGCCGCGCGCGAAGTCGCCCTCGCCCGGGCGCTCGATCTTGATGACGCGCGCACCCAGCTCGGCGAGCTGTCGGGTGGCGAACGGCGCGGCGACGGCCTGCTCGCAGGAGACGACCAGGATGTCGTGGAGGGGGAGCACGACCCTATTGTCCTACCCGACAGGATCGGGCGGTGACCATGACGTCGACGGCGCGGTCCCGCCGCGGCCTGCCCGCCCGGACCCGGATCATGGCGTGGTTGCTGCTCCTGCTCACCGCCGCGCTGCTCTCGGTCGTCGTCGTCACCCGCAACCTGCTGCTCGGCACCCTCGACGCGGAGATCACCGCGGACCTCGTGCAGGAGTCCGGCGAGTTCGACGACTTCGCCCGCATCGGCGTCAACCCCGAGACCGGGCGGCCCTTCGCCGACGCCGGGGAGCTGCTCGCCACCCACCTGGAGCGCCAGCGGCCCGGTGACGACGAGGTGCAGGTCGGGGTGTTCGCCGACGGCTCCGCGCCGCAGGCCCAGGGCCTGGCCCGCAACCGGCGCGCGATGACACCCGAGGTGCTGTCGCAGATCCTGGACCCGGCGGCGGGCGACACCGGGCTCGTCGACACCCCCGAGGGCCCCGTCCGGTGGACCCGCACCCTGATCAACCGCGACAGCGCCCGGATCGACGGCTACTTCGTCGTGGGCGAGCTGGTGGCGCCCCAGCGCGCGGTGGTCGACGAGTCGATCCGCACGCTCGCCGTCGTCAGCGGGATCGGGCTGCTGCTCGCCGGCGTCGGGTCCTGGGTGGTGTCCGGGCAGATCCTCGCGCCGATCCGGCTGGTCCGGCGCACCGCCGAGGAGATCACCGAGGACGACCTGACCCGCCGCATCCCGGTCTCGGGCCGCGACGACCTCTCCGCACTCGCCGACCGGTTCAACGACATGCTCGACCGGCTGCAGCGGGCGTTCGCCACCCAGCGCGAGTTCGTCGACGACGCCGGGCACGAGTTGCGCACCCCCATCACGATCATCCGCGGCAACCTGGAGCTGATGGGCCTGGACAACACCCCCGGCGCCCCCGCCGAACGGGCCGAGGTGGTGCGCCTGTGCACCGACGAGCTCGACCGGATGAGCCGCATCGTCGAGGACCTGCTGGTGCTGGCCAGGGCCGAGCGCCCCGACTTCGTCCGGATCGCCCCCGTCGAGCTCGCCGAGCTGACCAGCGACATCGACGCGAAGGTGCGGGCGCTGGCCGACCGGCGCTGGATCCTGGAGAGCTGCGGTGACGGCGAGGTGCGGATCGACGCGCAGCGCGTCACGCAGGCGATGGTGCAGTTCGCCCAGAACGCCGTGCAGCACACCGCCGGGGGCGACGTCATCCGGCTCGGCTCGGCCGTCCGGGGCGGGAGGGTGGAGCTGTGGTCGCCGACACCGGCCCGGGTGTCCGCCCCGAGGACGCCGAGGGGATCTTCGAACGCTTCTCCCGCGGCTCCACCGGGGGCTCGCGCAGCCACCGCACCGGCGCCGGGCTCGGGCTGGCCATCGTCCGCGCCATCGCCGAGGCCCACGGCGGCCGGGTCGGCCTGGTCTCCGTCCCCGGCGAGGGCGCGAGGTTCTGTCTCGAACTGCCGGCGGCGGGCCCGACCCCCTGACGCGTGGCCGTCGCAGAGGCCGCGGTCGGTCGCAGGGGGTGCAACCTGTGCGACGGTGCGGGGGGTGTGCGAGGAGTGTCAGTCGTCGCCGGTCGTGTCGTCGTCCACGTCGTCCACGCCCGGGCCGTCGTCCCCGCCCGGCACGTCATCCCCACCCACGTCGTCGTCCCCGCCCGGACCGTCGTCGTCACCCGGACCGTCGTCGTCACCGGGAGGCGGGCCGGCGGGGGCGGGCGGAGGGCCGGCGGCACCACTCCCGGCGACCCCGACCGGCCCGTCGTCCCCGGCCCCCGGCACCGCTGTGACCAGCACCGCCGTGACCGGCACCGCAGTGACCGGCACCGCCACCGACCGGACGGTCGCCGACCCGGGCCCGGGCAGCGGGACGGGCCCGACCGGGACGGGGACGGGGGCGGGCGCGGTGAGCCCGACGAGACCGTCGAGCCGGGGCGGGAACGCCGGGACCGGGACGTCGTCGGCCCCCTCGATCCGGACCGGGTTCGGGCCGAGCCAGCCGTCGGGGACCGCGAGCGTCGCCAGGCCCAGCGCCAGGGGGAGCGCGACGATCGCGATGGCCACCCCGCGCCGGTTGCCCGGCGCCTGCGGCACGGTGCCCGGCTCGACGGGTGCGGGGTCGACGGGTGCGGGGTCGGGCTCCGTCGGGGTGTCGGGCATCGTCGCAGTGTCCGGTCCGCGGGTGACCACGGCCTGAGCGCAGGATGAGAGGTCTCTCATCCGGGCGGGCCCTCTCGCGCATCGACACCGCCGTCCATCGACACCGCCGCCGAGCGAGGATAGCCTCACCAACATGACGAGCGTGCTGGTTGCGGGACCGCTGCAGTCCACCGTCGCCCGGCTGGACGCGGCGATCGGGTGGCTGACCCTGCGCGTCGGGCTGCCCGAGGACACCACGGGCTGGACGCGCTGCGCCGACGTCGACGCGGCGTTCGTCGCGGACTGGGAGTCGGCGCTGGCCGGGGGCATCGCCCGCACCTACGGCCGCACCCACCCGATGACCGCCACCGGGTTCTGCCTCGACGGGTACGCGGGCATCCCGGGCAACATCGGCGGCGCGACGTTCCGGCTGGCCCGCCGGGTCCCCCGCCTGGACCGCGACTCGCTCGCCTTCTCCCGCGACCCCGTGACGCACCACCCGGACGGGATCGCGCTGCTGGACCCGCGCTTCTGGTGCCTGCCCGGCGACCCCGACGCCGCCGACCCCGCGGCCACCGTCGTCGACGACGAGTGCGCGCTGGCCGGGGTGCTGCGCGCGCAGGTCCGCACGCACGCCGACGCGTTCCTCGCGGGCTACCGCGGCGGCACCCGGCTGCCGCGCCGCGGCCTGCTCGGGGCCTTCTTCGACGGTCTCGACGTCGGGGTCTGGTTCGGCGGCGACCCGGCGGCGCCCGAGGTGGTCGCCGAGGGGGCGGTCGCCCTGCCCGGCGGCGGCACGGAGTTCGGCGCGTCCTCGCTGTACCGGTTCGTCGACGCCCGCGACCGCGCCCACGTCTCCCGGCGCCGCGTAGGTTGCTGTTACTACTTCAAGGTGACCGACGACGGGCGCGCCTGTTCCACCTGCCCCCGCGTCGACGACGCCGAGCGGGTGCAGCGCTACTCGGAGATCGACTGAGAGGGGACGCCGGTGTACGGCCGCGTCGAGCACGTGGAGCAGTTGACCCCGCACATGGTGCGCGTGGTGCTGTCCGGGGAGGGGCTGCGCGGTTTCTCCGCGGGCGAGTTCACCGACCACTACGTCAAGCTGGCGTTCCCGCCGCCCGGCGCCCCGTACCCGGTGCCGTTCGACGCGGCGCAGGTCCGCGCGACGCTGCCGCGCGAGCAGTGGCCGGTGTCGCGGACCTACACCGTGCGGTCCTGGGTCGACGGCCGGCTGACGATCGACTTCGTCGTGCACGGCGACACCGGCGTCGCGGGGCCGTGGGCGCAGGCGGCGCGGCCCGGTGACCTGCTGACCCTGAGCGGGCCCGGCGGCGCCTTCGTCCCCGATCCGGGCGCCGACTGGTACCTGATGGCCGGTGACGAGAGCGCGCTGCCGGCCATCGCCGCGTCCCTGGAGCGGGTCCCCGCGGGCGCGCCCGTGCACGTCTTCCTGGAGGCCGACGGCCCCGACGACGAGGTCGAGCTGTCCAGCCCCGGCGAGCTGACTCTCACCTGGGTGCACCGGAAGCCCGACCCGTCCGCCCCCGACCTGCTGCTGCGCGCGGTCGCGGAGCTGGAGTTCCCGCCGGGGCGGGTGTGCGCCTTCGTGCACGGCGAGGCGGTCGCCACCCGCGCGCTGCGCCGGCACCTGCTCGGGGAGCGCCACGTGCCGCGGGCCGACCTGTCGGTGTCGGGGTACTGGCGGCGCACCTTCACCGAGGACGGCTGGCGGTCGAGCAAGGCCGAGTGGAACCGGGCCGTCGAGCAGGACGTCTGACGCCCACGGTTCAGCGGGCCAGCGCGGCCACCTCCGCCAGCCCGGCGCGCACGCCGTCGAAGAAGAGGTCGGGCTCGGTGACGGCGGCGTCGTCGAGCACGATGCCGACGCACGCGGTGCCGTCGTGGGCCACCATCGTGACGGTCGCGGCACACCCGGCGAGGGGGCCCAGCGGGTAGAGCCGCGTCACCCGGGAGCCGGCGAACCACACCGGGTGCCCGATGCCGGGCACGGACGCCACCTGCACGTCGGCGCCGGACCCGAGCGGCCCGGACGGCCCGGTCGACAGCAGCAGCTCGCGCACCGCCCCGACCCGCTCCCCGACGTCGGCGACGGTCAGCGGCGCGCGCACCACGGCACCGGCCAGCCGTCCCCCGGCGCCGTCCTGCGCCCCGAGCCCGACGGGCAGGCCGAGCCCGACGGTGGCACCGCCGTCCACGTCGATCCCGAAGTGGCGGTGGTACTCGCGCAGCGCGCCGAGGACGGCGGCCAGGAACCCGTCGGTCGGCGACCCGCCCGCGGCCGCCGCCCCCGCCCGCAGCGCGTCCAGCGGGACCTCCAGCACCTCCGCGCGCCGCACGCCCCCGCGCCCGGCCAGCAGCGGGGCGCGGCGGTCCGCGGGATCGTCCGGCGGGGCGAGCACCCGGACGGCGGAGCGGACGAGCCCGCCCACCGTGTCGACGGGGTGGGCCAGCACCTCGGCGCCGAGGCGGGCCAGCGCCCCGGTCGCCGACGGTGCGGCGAGGACCGGGGGCACGGGCGGCTCGGGCCGCTGCGGGTCGTGCTCGGCGGTGCGGCTGTGCAGCATCCCCATCAGCCGCACGGCGCCGACGCCGTCGGTGACGCTGTGGTGGATCTTGACGGCGTACCCGGCCGTGCCGTCCTCGAGCCCCTCCAGGACCAGCGCGGCCCACAGCGGGCGGGTGCGGTCCAGCGGGGCGGCGGCGAACGCGGCGACGGCGTCGAGCAGCTGGCGCCGTGTGCCCGGCGCGGGCAGCGTGACGCGGGTGACGTGGTGGGCGAGGTCGAGGTCGGGCACCCCGGCCCAGACCGGCGGCCCGGCGCCCAGTGCGGGCTCGGCCACGACCTGGCGCATCCGCGGCACCATCCGCGACGCCCACTCGTGCGCGGCGGCGAGGCGGTCCGGGTCGGGCGCGGGGTCGAGCATCTCCAGCAGGGTCAGCGTGGAGCGGGCCGACCCGGTGCGCCACACCGCGGCGGCGTCGGCGTCCATCTCGGTGGCCGTGCCCCACTCCAGCGGCTCCCGCACCGGCCCCGTCGGCCCCGTGGTCACCTCGACGGTGCCGCGCGGCGCGCCGACCTCGCGCTGGTCCAGCACGTCGAGGTAGCCGCCGCGCACCTGCGCCACCCGCGCGTCGAGCTCGTCGACCCGCCAGCCCGCGGTGTCGACCGGCGGCAGGACGGTGACCTGCACCGTGCCCTCGCGGATCGTCGAGGCACCCCGCCACATCAGCTCGCCGGCGTTGTGGATCACGATGGGCACGATCGGCACCCCGGCCTGCATCGCGACGTGGAACGCGCCCTTCTTGAACGGGCCCAGCGCCGGGGTGACGCTGCGGGTGCCCTCCGGCGCGATGACCAGCGAGATCCCCTCCCGCAGCCGCTCGACGGCCGGCTCCAGCGCCGCCTTGGCCGCCGCCGTGTCGCCCCGGTCGACGAACGCGACGTCGGCGAGCCGGAACGCCGCGCCGAACCCGGGGATCGACGCGACCTCCTTCTTCGCCACGGCGGTGAACCCGCCGCGCAGCAGCTTGGCCAGCACGATGACGTCGAGCTGGCTCTGGTGGTTGAACAGGAACACCGCGGGCCGGTGCGACACGAGGTGCTCGGCGCCGTGCACGTCGAGGGTGACCCCGGCCAGCGCGGTGCCGAGGTCGCCCGCCAGCCCCAGCCCGAGGTCGACGGCGTCGCGGCGGCTGCCCTGGCCGAGCAGCCGGTTGACCGTGCCCAGCGCGACACCGGCCCCGAAACCGCCGAGCGTGCCGCCCAGGGCCCCGAGCGTCCTGGCGATCTCCCGGGCCCCGCCGCGCCCGCGCGGGCGGAACCGCGCCACCGGCCAGCCCTGCTCGGCGGCCTCGCGGGCCAGCCCGTCGCCGGGGTTGAGCGCGCGCGGGCGACCGACGGTGCCCAGGAACGGCACGTCCTCGTCGCCGTTGGAGTAGGCGTAGCTGCGTTCCAGGTCGACGCCGTGGGCGGGGGCGAACCCGCGGACCGCGGCGGCCTTGCCCGCGCGCCACAGCGGCGGCCCGCCGGGGCGACCGGTGCACAGCCCGTCGCCGAACTCGACGGGGGTGACCAGCACGTGCTCCACGCCCAGCGCCCGCGCCGCGGGCTCCACCTGGAACCGGGTGGCCGAGGAGGCCAGCACCACGGTGTGCCCGGCGCGGCGGTGCGCGGCGACCAGCCGCCACGCCTCCGGGTACAGCGACCCGGCGACGCCCTGGCGCCACAGCCGCTCCCCCAGCTCGGTGAGCTCCTCCTCGCTGCGCCCGGCCCAGGCGCGCATGCCCAGGACGAAGAAGCGCTCGAAGTCGTCCTCGGTGGTCAGCCCGCGCATGCCGATGAGCAGCATCCGGCCCAGGTCGACCGGCTCGACGTGCCCGGACCGCACGTGGTGGCGGGCGAACGCGCCCAGGGAGAACCCGTCGATCAGGGTGCCGTCGAAGTCGAAGAACGCGCCGATCTCCGGCCCCTGCGGCCCGGCCGCGACGTCGGCGATCAGGTCGGCCTCGCTCCATCCGCCATCAGGGTGCGACACCGACGACCTCCCTCCGCGACGCCGCGTCCAGCTCGTCGATCGTGATCACGCGGGCCAGCACGGCCCGCAGCCTGCTCGCCAGGTCCGCCCGGCGCAGGCCCAGCTCGTCGCGCCCGGGGTCGGTGAGGTCGAGGTTGCCCGCGAGCCGCAGCGCGCCGGCGAACAGCTCCCGCGACAGCGACTCCGGCCCGTGCAGCCTGCCCTGCAGCAGCATCTGCTGCCCGACGCCGGCGCACTCGTCGAGGAACTCCTTCTCGACGACGGGCACGCGCGGGTCGCGGGCGGCGAGCCGCTCGGCCACGACGAGCTGGGCGTCGACGAAGGACCGCAGCACGCGGTGCGCCATGAGGAACGGCGCGCGGGCGAGGACCGCCCGCCCGTCCCGCTCGGTCTCCCACCCCGGGTCCAGCCGCTCCAGCTCGGCGGTGATCCGGGCCCGGAAGGTGTCGCGGTCGGGGAAGAAGAACTCGAACTTCAGCAGGTCGCGCAGGCCGAACGCGACGTCCCAGCGCTCGTCGGGGGGCCCGGCGAGCATCAGCTCGGCCAGCGCCCGGTCGACGAAGTGGTGGATGGCGCTGTTGCGGTAGAAGGCGGCGACCAGGTGCTGGCCGCGTTCGATCGCGTAGACGGGCTCCTCGCCGCCGGAGTACGTCGTCACCACCCTCGACGCGGCGAGTGCGGCCAGTACGCCGCGCAGCCCGGCGTCGGTGTCGAGCGTGTCGCCGGAGTGCGGGAGGTCGCGGTCGAGCACGTAGTCGCGCACCGGCGCCAGCACGGCCCGCACCTGGCCGAGGGTCAGCGCCCGGTCGCGGACGCCCAGCAGCGCGAGCGTGACCAGCGCCGTCGCCATGATCGGGGTGACGCGGTTGATCCCGACGGCCACCTCGAACGCGGCCTTCTGCAGCGCGAGGCGGCGGTCGGGCTCCGCGTCCAGGGCGGCGCGCAGCGAGATCGGCTCGGCGAAGCGCACCTGCGCCGTGCCGATCTGGCTGAGCTGCGCCTTGGCGTAGCGGGCGAGCCACGCCAGCCCCTCGCCCTTCTTCACCGCGCCGGCCTGCTCGGCGGCCATCGCGGCCACCTCGCGGAGCTGGTCGTAGGTGATCGACACCGGGACCAGGTGGACGTCGGAGACGCGGTCGCGCTCCACCGCCTCGGCCACGTTGGCCAGCAGCCCGAACCGCGGCGGGCGCAGCTTGCCGGTGCGCGAGCGGCCGCCCTCCATGTACCACTCCAGGTTGAACCGCTTGGACAGTAGGAACCCGAAGTACTCGCGCACGGCGAGCTTGTAGACCTCGTCGTCGCCGAAGGTGCGCCGGATGAACACCACCCCGGCGCGCTTGGCGACCGGCCCGACCGGCCAGAACCGCAGGTTCTCCCCGCCCAGGACGTGGTTGCGCGGGAAGTCGTGCTCGGCCAGGACGTCGGCGAGCAGCAGCGGGTCGGCGTAGGAGCGATGGCTGGGCAGGAACACCAGCGCGTCGCGGCGGTTGAGCTCGCGCAGCCGCTCCAGCCCCGCGGTGTCGACCTGCACGTCCCACGCGCGGGCGTGCAGCGGACGCAGCGCGCCGGTGAGCAGGTCGACCGCCATCGGGCTCATCGACGCGACGAGCTCCTGGAGCGCATCGTGCGCCTTCGCGGTGATCTCGGCCTCGGGCAGCTCCAGCCGCTCCGCGAGCGCCGCGACCTCGCGCCGGAACGACGGGTCGTCCTCGATCATCTCGACGATCTGCTTGGGCACCTTGTAGCGGTCGCCCACCAGGGCCCGCTCGGCCCGTTCCAGTGCCAGGACGGCCTGCCCGGCGACGAACCGGCCCAGGTCACCGCCGCCGCCGTGCCGGGCCCGCAGCTCCGCGACGGTGGCCGGCTCCGCGACCACGACCGGCGCGCGGTCGGGCTCGCGCCGGGCGATCCGGGCCTGCTGGTGCGCGGGCGGGTGGCGCGGGTCGGTGAACGACGCGAGATCGGCCCAGCGGACGCGGCGGACGCCGTTGCGCTCGCGCGGCAGCCACGCCACCCGGGCCGCCGTGACGACCGTGGCACCGTCGGCGTCGGCCAGCGGCCGGGTGAGCGCGGGGCCGTGCAGCGGCAGCACCCGCACCGGGTCGAGCCCGCTGTCCTGTGCCCAGCGCGAGATGAGCTCCCGCTCGACCGCGGTCGAGGCCTGCACCAGCAGGATCGTCGGCGCCCCGGGACCGCCGGCCGCCCCGGGCGGCACCGGGCCGGCCTCCGTCGCGAGTCCCATGCGCGCCCCCTCCGTGTGTCCCGTGCCGACGATCGGGCCCATCCTGTCTCATCCCGTGACGGCGGTCACCCACCGGTGATCACGCGGAGCGTTCCGCGGAACGCTCCGTGCCGGAAACGTCCGACCTCCGTGCGAGTGTGACGAACATCTGTTCTAACGCACGGCCCGGAGGTCCTCGTGCCGCACCCCACCCTCTCCTCCCCCGCCGTCCCCTCCACCGCGGGCTCGCCGACGAGGACGCTGCCCCGGCTCGAGGCGGAGCTGCTCGGCCTCGCGGGGCACCTGGCCGCCGCCCAGTGCCGCTTCCTGCGCCTGCTCGCCGAGTTCGACGACCGCGCCGGCTGGGCCGGGCCGGGGATGAGATCGTGCGCCCACTGGCTGACCTGGCGGATCGGGATGAGCCTGCGCACCGCGCACGAGCACGTCCGGGTGGCCCACGCGCTGCGGCGGCTGCCGCTGATCGACGAGGCGTTCGCCGAGGGGCGCATCTCCTACTCCAAGGTGCGGGCGATCACCCGGGTCGCGGTGCCCCCACCCGACGACCCCACGCCCACCGGGACCGCCGGCTCCGACACGGCCGGGGACGGGGCCTCCGAGGACGCCTCCGCGGACGCGGCCGCGGCACCGAACGTCGACCAGCCGGCCGGTGGACCCGTCGGCACACCCGGCGGCCCCGAGCCGGCCGCGAACACCGAACGGACCCTGCTCCAGCTGGCCCTCGCGGGAACCGCGAGCCACGTCGAGACCGTCGTCCGGGGCGCCCGGCGGATGCAGGCCGACCCGGCCCGGCCGGTCCTGCGCAGGTCGCTCACCTGGCGTCGGGCCGACGACGGCTCCCTGGTCCTCACCGCCCGGCTCGCCCCGGCCGACGGGGCCGCCCTGATCGCCGCGGTCGACGCGGCGGCGGGCCCGGCTCCGGCGCCCGTCCGCCATCCGGTCCCGTCCTCTCCTCCCGCCTGGCGTGAACGCGCCGACGCGGAGTACCCGGGTGTCGCGACCGACCGTCTCGCGGCGCGCCGGGCCGACGCCCTGCTGGCGCTGGTCACCGCGGCGGCCGACCCGGCGCCCGAAAGCCCGCCGGGCCCGCCGCGGCGTGCGGTGCTGCGCGGCCGGGCGGACGTCGTGGTGCACATCGAGGCCGGGGAGGGCGGCGCCGCGATCGTCGGCGGACCGGAGATCGCCCCGGCCACCGCCGAGCGCCTGGCCTGCGACGCCCGGGCCCGGGTGCTGCTGAGCGACCGGCGGGGCAACCGGCTGCACCTCGGTCGGCGCCGGCGGCTGGCGTCCCCCGCCCAGATCGCCGCGCTCACCGTCCGCGACGGCGGCCGGTGCCGGTTCGCCGGATGCGCACAGGACCGGCACCTGCACGCCCACCACGTGGTGCACTGGCTGCGTGGGGGTCCCACCGACGTCGACAACCTGGTCCTGCTCTGCGGCTTCCACCACACGCTCGTCCACGAGCGCGGGTACGGCATCCGGCGCTCGGGCGACGGGTGGGCGTCGCTGCGACCCGACGGCACACAGGTCCCCCCGGTCGGCGAGCCGCTGGTGGGTGACGTCGAGGGCCTGATCGAGACGCACGCCCGTGCACAGCTCCGGATCGACCCCGCCGGCCTCACCCCGGAGTGGGCGGGCGAGCGCCTCGACCGGCACGCGATCCTCGCCCACCTGCTCCGCCCCACCGGTGACCCCGGCGACGACCCGGACGCGGACGAGACCGAACCGGACGGAACGGGGCCGGACCGGACGGGGCCGGACCGGAGGGGCAGCGCGGCCTGACCGCGGCACGCCGTGCCCGGCAGCGGGCCCGGCCGCCGCGTTCCGCGGAACACCGCGCCGCCTGCCCGGACCCGGGTGACGGCGGGGGCCGGGCCGGGAAACGGGTCGCACGATCGGGTGATCAGGGCGGTAGGGTCGGCGCCCGTCATCGCCCCGCCGGGCGTCGTCGGAGAAGTCGGAGAGCCCGTGAAGGTCGCGCACCTGGTCCCCACCCTGCACCCCGGAGGCCCGGAGACCGGCCTCGTCGACCTGGCCGAGGTGGCGCCCCGGGCCGGGCTGGAGCTGATGGTCGTCGCGCTGTCGACGACCTCGGACACCACGCAGGTGAGTGCACTGAGGCGGCGCGGCGTACCGGTCGCGGAGCTCGGTCTGGCCCCCTACGACCCGCGGGCGGCGGGACGCGTGGCGCGGGCCCTGCGTGAGCGCGGCGCGGAGCTGGTCCACACCCACCTGCCGCACGCCGACGTGGTGGGGGCCGCGGCGGCGCTGCGGATGCGGGTGCCCGCGGTGTCGACCCTGCACCACATCGAGAACGAGCCGGCCGACCGCCTCGACCGGCTCCGGCGCACCGCGCGGATCCTGGCGCGGCAGCGGTTCATGGCGCGCACGGTGGCGATCTCCCGGACCCAGCGCGAGTGGTACCGCGGCCTCGGCGGCCCGGCGGGCGACATCGTCGTGCTGCCCGACGGCGTGGTCGACCCGCCGCCGGTCGACCCGGCCGAGCGGGACCGGGTGCGGGCCGTCCTGGAGGTCGCCGACGGCGAGGCGCTGGCCCTGTCCACGGCCCCGATGCGCCGCGACGCGGGCCACGAGCTGCTGCTCGACGCCGTCGAGCTGCTCCCCGCGACCTCGCCGCTGACGGTCGCGCTCGCCGCCGACGGCCCGCTGCGCCCGTGGCTGGAGTCGCGGGTGGCGGCCTCCGACGCCCTGCGCGACCGCGTGCGGTTCGTGCACCGGGGCCAGGACCCGGCGGTCCTGCTGGGCTCGGCGGATCTGGTGCTGCACACCAGCGCGTCGGGGGCGCTGCCGACCGCGCTGCTGCGGGCCATGGCGGCCGGGGTGCCCGCGGTCGCGACCCGCGTCGGCGGTGTGCCGGAGGTCGTCACGTCCGCGACGGGGGTGCTGGTGCCGCTGCGTCCCGGCCCGATCGCCGACGCCCTCGCCGCCCTCGCCACCGACCCGGACCGGCGCGCCCGCCTGGGCACGGCCGCCCGGGAGCGCTACCTCGCCGAGTTCGAGGCCGTCGGCTGGGCGCAGCGGCTGCGCGGCCTCTACGACGAGGTGCTGGCGTGACGGTCACCCTGCACCCCGCCACCGCCGACGACCTCCCGGCCCTGGCGACCGCCGACGGGCGCGCGTTCGGCCTCGACTACGAGCCGCAGGACCTCGAGGACCTGCGGCTGATCATCGACCCGGAGCGGTTCGTGCTCGCCCGGTCCGAGGGGGCGATCGTGGGCGCCGCAGGGTCCTACGCGCTGCACGTCACCCCGCCCGGCGGGGCCCGGTCCCGGCCGAGGGCGTGACCTGGGTGTCGGTGGCGGCCACCCACCGCCGCCGCGGCATCCTGCGCGCCATGATGGGCGAGCTGCACGGGCGCTACGCGGGAGCGGGCACCCCGCTCGCGCTGCTCACCGCGAGCGCAGGCGGGATCTACGACCGCTTCGGCTACGGGGTCGCCACGCTCGACCGGTGGGTCGAGATCGACCGGCCGCGCGCCGTCCTGCGCCCGGGCACGCCCGACCCGCGCGGGGTGCGCTTCGCCGACACCGAGGAGGTGGCGCAGCGGGTCCCGGACATCCACCGGCGCTGGTGCGCGGGGCGCCCGGGCGCGGTCTCGCGCAGCGACCGGTGGTGGGAGCTGGTGCTGCTCGACCGGCCCCACCAGCGCCGCGGCGGCACGGCCCGGTTCCACCTGCTGCACGAGGACGGGTACGTCGGCTACCGGATGGACTCCGGGGTCTGCCGGATCGCCGACTTCTTCGCCGTCACCGACGAGGCGCACGCCGCCCTGTGGCGCGTCCTGCTGGCCATGGACCCGGTGTCGACGATCGCCACCCGGGCCGTCACCGACGACGACCCGCTGCGCTGGATGCTCACCGACGCCCGCGCGATCCGCACCACGTCGGTCGCCGACGACGTGTGGGCCCGCGTCCTGGACACCCCGGCCGTGCTCGCCGCCCGCCGCTACGCCGTCGAGATCGACGTGGTGCTGCAGGTGCACGATCCCGACGGGTACGCGGGCGGCCGGTTCCGGCTGCGCGGCGGGCCGGACGGCGCCGTGTGCGAGCCCACCGACGCCGCGGCCGACGTGCACACCGACGTGCCCGCGCTCGGGGCGCTCGCCCTCGGCGGGGTGCGGGCGCACACGACGGCCCGGGCGGGCCGGATCACCGCGGACGACCCGGCCCTGCTGCGCCGGTTCGACGCCGCCTGCCGGGCCGATCGCGAGCCGTACGCCGGGACGAGCTTCTGACCCCGGCCGGCCCGCTGGGCAGTGGCAGAGTGGCCCGGGTGGACGAGACCGACGGGACCGGGACGCGGCCGATCGAGGACGGGCTGGTGCGCGACTTCACGCGGAACCTGTCCTACGGCGCCTACCTGCACCTGCCCGAGCTGCTATCGGCCCAGCACCCGGTCAGCCGCCCGGAGCACCACGACGAGCTGCTGTTCATCGTCCAGCACCAGACCTCGGAGCTGTGGCTCAAGCTCGTCCTGCACGAGCTGCGCGCGGTCTGCGACCACCTCGCCGCCGACGCGCTGCGCCCCGCGCTCAAGGGGCTCGCGCGCGTCAAGCACATCCAGCGCCAGCTCACCGAGCAGTGGTCGGTGCTGGCCACCCTCACGCCCTCGGAGTACGCGGAGTTCCGCAGCTTCCTCGGCACCTCGTCGGGCTTCCAGTCCGTCCAGTACCGGGCCGTGGAGTTCGCGCTGGGCCACAAGGACGCCGCGATGCTGCGCTTCGTCGACGACGACCCCGCCGCCCGCGCCCTGCTCGCCGACCAGCTGGCCCGCCCCGGCCTCTACGACGAGTTCCTGCGCCTGCTCGCCCGCCGCGGCCACGACGTGCCCGCGGCGCTGCTGGAGCGCGACGTCACCCGCGCCCACGAGTTCTGCCCGGAGCTGGTGCCGGTGTTCCGGCGGATCTACGAGGACGCGAGCGGGTTCTGGGAGGCCTACGAGGCCTGCGAGGAGCTCGTCGACCTGGAGGAGAACGTGCAGCTGTGGCGGTTCCGGCACCTCAAGACCGTCGAGCGGGTGATCGGGACGAAACAGGGCACGGGCGGGTCGAGCGGGGTCGGGTTCCTGCGCCGGGCCCTGGACATCACGTTCTTCCCGGAGCTGTACGCGGTGCGCACGGAGATCGGGTCGTGAGGGCCCGCGCGCAGGAGCTGGACGCCGCCGACCCGCTGGCCGCGTTCCGCGACCGGTTCCTGCCCGCCCCCGGCGTCGTCGCCTACCTCGACGGCAACTCGCTGGGCCGCCCGGTCGCCGGCGTCGCCGACCGGCTCGACGACTTCGTGCGCCGGGAGTGGGCGGGGCGGCTGATCCGGGGCTGGACGGAGGGCTGGATGCAGTGGCCCGAGCAGGTCGGCGACCGGATCGCCGCCGCCGCGCTGGGCGCGGCGCCCGGCCAGACCGTGCTGGCCGACTCCACGACGGTGCTGCTCTACAAGCTGGCCCGCGCCGCGGTGGACCACGACCCGGCCCGCCGCGAGATCGTGATCGGCACCGACGACTTCCCCACCGACCGCTACGTCGCCGAGGGCATCGCCGCCGAGCGCGGCGCGCGGCTGCGCTGGATCGAGACCGACCCTGCCACCGGGATCACCGCCGAGCAGGTCGCCGCGGCCGTCGGTCCGGACACCGCGCTGGTGCTCGCCAGCCACGTGGCCTACCGCTCGGGCTGGATCGCCGACGCCGCCGCGATCACCGCGCTCGTCCACGACGCGGGCGCGCTGGTGCTGTGGGACCTGAGCCACTCGGTCGGGTCGGTCGAGCTGGAGCTGGACGCGTGGGGCGTCGACCTGGCGGTGGGCTGCACCTACAAGTACCTGTGCGGGGGCCCCGGCTCCCCCGCGTTCGGCTACGTCCGCCGTGGCCTGCACGACCGGCTGCGCCAGCCCGTGCAGGGCTGGATGGGCCGCCACGACCCGTTCACGATGGGGCCCGGGTACACCCCGGCCGCGGGCGTGCGCGGGATCGTCAGCGGCACCCCGCCGATCCTGGCCGCCGTGCCGCTGCTGGCCGGCCTGGAGCTGCTGGAGGAGGCCGGGATCGCGGCGGTGCGGGCCAAGTCGCGGGCGCTGACGGCGTATGCGCTCGAGCTCGTCGACGCCTGGCTGCCCGGCGTCGAGCTGGTGTCCCCGCGCGACCCGGAGCGCCGCGGCGGGCACCTGACGATCCGCCGCCCCGGCTTCCGCGAGGTCGTCGACACGCTGTGGGAGCGCGGGGTGATCCCCGACCACCGCGAGCCCGACGGCATCCGGATCGGCCTCGCCCCGCTGTCCACGGGCTTCACCGAGGTGCACGACGGGCTGGCGGTCCTGCGCGAGGTCGTGGCGGCACGTGAGCGCGCCGGGGACATGACAGGGTGACCGCCATGCAGACGGTGGCGGTGGTGACGGGCGCGGCCCGGGGTTTCGGACGGGAGATCGCGCGGCGGCTGGTGGCGCGCGGGCACCGGGTGGTGATCACCGACCTCGACGCGTCCGCGGTCGACACCGCGGCCGCCGAGCTGGGTGCCACCGGGATCGTGGCCGACGCGCGGCTGGCCGCCGACCACGACCGCGTCGCCGCCGAGGCGGCCGGGCTGGGCACCGTCGGGGTGTGGGTGAACAACGCCGGCGTGCTGCGCGCGGGCAAGGTGTGGGAGCAGGACGCCGCCGACATCGCGCTGATGGTCGACGCCAACCTCAACGGCGTGATCCACGGCTCGCGCGCGGCGATCGGGGTGCTGCGCGGGCGCGGCGGGCACCTGCTCAACATCGCGTCGATGTCGGCGCACGGGCCGGTCCCCGGGCTCGCGGTGTACGCGGCGACCAAGTCGGCGGTGCTCAACTTCAGCGTCAGCCTGCAGGGCGACCTCGACCTCGAGGGGATCCCGGTGCGGGTGCACGCGCTGTGCCCCGACGCCGCGGACACCACCATGGTCCGCGCCGAGCAGGGCAGCAGCGACACCGCGATCCTGCACTCGCAGAAGGCGCTGCTCACCCCGGACGCGGTGGCCGACGCCGCGGTGGCGATGCTCGACGGCGACCGCCTGGTCCGTTCGCTGCCCGCCTACCGCGCGGCGCTGGCCCGCACCGGCGCGGTGCTGCCGCGGGTCGGGCTGCCGGTGCTGGCCCGGATGCGGGCGCAGGGCGAGCGGCGCCGGGTCGCGGGATCGTGAGGGTCGGGGGCTCGTGAGACCGGCCCGGCGCCACGACCACGACGCCGGGGGCGACCCGGACCTGCTGCGCGCGAAGGCCGACCTGCGCGAACAGGTGTGGACGGCCCTGATCGACGGCGGGGTCGCCCGCTTCCCCGGCGCCCGCAACCGGATCTCGAACTTCACCGGGGCCGAGGCCGCGGCGCAGCGGCTGCGGTCCACCGACGCCTGGGCCGCGGCGCGGACGCTCAAGGCCAACCCCGACTCCGCGCAGCTCCCGGTCCGGCAGCGCGCGCTGGAGGACGGCCGCACCGTCTACATGGCCGTGCCCCGGCTGGCCGAGCCCGACCCGTTCTTCCTGCTCGACCCCGACCACCTCGCCGACCCGCCCCGCCGGGCGGCGTCCATCGCGGGCGCCACCCGGTCGGCGCGCCGGGTCGCGGTGGCCGATCTCGAACCGGTCGACCTCGTCGTCACCGGCTGCGTCGCGGTCGGGGAGGACGGGGCCCGGCTCGGCAAGGGCGGCGGCTTCGCCGATCTCGAGTTCGCCCTCGCCCACGCGGCCGGCCTGATCGGGCCGCGCACGCTCGTCGTCACCACGGTGCACGAGCTGCAGGTCCGCCCGGCCGGCACCGTCCCCACCGCGTCGCACGACGCCCCGGTCGACCTGGTGGTCACCCCCGACCGGGTGATCGACTGCCGGGGCCGCCGTGCCGACCGCCCCACCGGCGGCATCCGGTGGTCGGAGCTGACCGAGGAGAAGATCGCGGCGATCCCGCTGCTCGGGCGCCTGCGGGCCCTCCGGTGACCCCGATGGGTCGGTGGTGGCGACCCGCCCTGCTCGGCGCCCTCGTCGTGGTGGCCGCCGCCGTCGCGCTGACGGTCGGGGTGCCGCCGGTCGCGGAGGTCCGTGCTGCCGTCACCGGAGCCGGGTGGGCCGGGCCGGTGCTGTACGCCGCGCTCTACGCGGGCCTGTCGCTGACGCCGGTGCCCGCCACCGTGCTGAGCGTCGGCGCCGGGGTGCTGTTCGGCTGGGCGGTCGGCGTCCCGGTGGTCATGGCCGGGGCGTTCACCGGCGCGACGATCGGGTTCCTGCTGGCCCGCCACCTCGGGCGGGCCGCGCTCGACGGCGTCGGCGGCGAACGGCTCGCCCGCCTCGACTCGCTGCTGCGACATCACGGCCTGGTCGCCGTACTGGTCGTCCGGACGGTGCCGGTCCTGCCGTTCGCCGTCGTCAACATGGCGTGCGGCCTGTCGGGGCTGCGCACCCGCGACTACCTCGTCGGCACCGCCGTCGGGATGCTCCCGGCCGTCACCGCGTTCGTGGGCGTCGGCGCGTACGGCACCGACCCGGGATCGCTGCCGTTCCTGCTCTCCGCGGGAGGGCTGGCCCTGCTCCTGGTGGGCGGTGCCGTGATCGCGCGACGGCGGCGCCTCACCTGAGCCGGATCAGTCGTCGTCGGGATCCGCGCCGGGCCCGTTCCACTCCCGGTCGGCCCGGTCGTTGGCCTCGGTGCGCTCCCGGGCGATCTCCAGCGCCCTGGCCGCGGACTCCCGGTCCGGGTAGGGACCGAGCCGGTCGGCCGCCCGCACTCCGTCGTCGGCGGACACGACCCGGCCGTCGATGAGGCTGTAGTACCACTCCTCGTCACTCATGCCGTGCAGAATGCACCAATGGCGACGGCGGTGCTGGTGGGTGGTCCGTGGGACGGGCACACCGAGGAGGTGGCGCTCGACGACGAGGGGCTGCCGCCGCGGCTGCTCCCCCGCTTCCGGGACACCACCATCTACACCGAGGACACCGGGTACATGCCGGTGCGCATCCCCGAGCGGGCCTACCGGCTCCGCGACACGTCGCCGTCGGAGTCCGGCACCTGGCTCTACGAGCCCGACCTCGACGACCCGCTCGCCTAACGAGCGGCCCTAAGCCGCCCCCGCCGGGGCGGACCCGCACGACGACCTCGGTGTCTGTCACCGACTCGACCCCGACCGCGAAACCTTCGACCTGGGTCTCCCCGCCGGCCGGCACCGTGACGGTCTGCCCGGCGACCTGAATCGTGGCCTGCCGGCGTCTACGCCGACACTCCCAGGACCGACACCGACGCGTCGCCGGAGGGGGTAACGTGTCGGTGTAGCAGTCGAGGCTGCAGTCCGTGTTCGAGCCACGGTCAAGCAACCGATCCACTCCAGTCCAAGGTTGCCGGTGGACCAGATTTGGGACCGTGCTCTAGGGTGCGAACCCGCTAATCGTGCACAGTATGAGGTAATTGAACGCTTGGGGGCCGAACGTTCGATGGCGGAAGCAACAGCCGACCTTGTCGCTCGAAGAATTTCCATCGAGACGACCGCACGTATGGCTAGCTGGCATCTGCCTGAAGGGTTAAGATTTACCTCCGCCGAACCGGCAAGAGACGGAAGTTGGCCTATCACTGCAAAATTTTGGCACCCGTCATGGAATGATGTTTTTGAAGTAGTGATTGACAAGCAGCCATTTCTGCATGATCGCTTAGAAATACGAGTCCAGGCCGCGCTGAGCTTGATTCGAGCACATCTCGAAGAGAAGTTCTACAGTAACGCCAAGTAATTCAAGTGTTGCCATAAGCGCGACGTCTTCGATGATCGGCGCCACGGAGCCATTACACAGTAGTGCCGTGGGTTGATTTTGCAGAGGCGGGGACCGCGGTCACCGTCTTCGCGGCCCGCTCGCCCAGGCCGCACTAGCGGGAGTGGGCGACGCTGTCCTTCGGCAGGAAGCCTCGCTTGACGGCAAGATCGACACGTGGTTAAGATCACCTTCTTCGATGGCGACGGTGATCCAAGTGGGGGGCACATGTTCCGAGGGTTACGCCTGTTCCCAATCGTGGCAATGATTGCTGCTTCTGCTGCCATTCTGGCGCCATCAGCGTCTGCGAGCCCTGCGATTGAGTGCGGGACGCTTGCGTCCGAGACGATTGCCAAAACATATGTCTCCCCAAGATCAACATGGACCCTTCGGTGCGGCACCACCCGATACGGATATCGTCACATCTCTTCCCGATGGACCAGTGACCCAAACTTCGATGACAAGATCAGAGTGACACTATCCTATGGCAGTTTCAAGCGCGAAGGAAATGCAGTCACTTACCAATGCACCAGGGTACTCGTAAACTGTAAAGGGTACATTTTCAGAGTTGTCCACGAGAATAGCCCGTTTGCCGATGGCAGAGCACAGGGAATCATCACTGCCTACAATAATTAGCCAACGCCGCGCCGGCTTCCCACGCCCTCCGGCATACGCTTAACCGATCCGCAGTCCGGGCGCGAGGGTCTTCGAGGCGCTCTCGATGTGCACAACGTCTGTGTAATTGAGTCACTGCCCGGACTGGGCTGGGCGGCGCTCGTTAGTACCACTCCTCGTCGCTCATGCAGTGCAGAATGCACCAATGGCGACGGCGGTGCTGATGGGTGGTCCCTGGGACGGGCACACCGAGGAAGTCGCCCTCGATGCGCAGGGCCTGCCCCCGCGGCTGCTCCCCCGCTACCGCGACACCACCATCTACACCGAGGACACCGGGCACATGCCGGTGCGCATCCCGGAGCGGGCCTACCGGCGCCGGGACACGACCCCGTCCGACGCCGGGACCTGGGTCTACGAGCCCGACCTCGACGACCCGCTGGCGTAGGGCCGCCCGTACCCGACCATCAGCCGCCCGAGCCGGGGCGCACCCGCACGACGACCTCGGTGTCGGTGACCGACTCGACGCCGACGGCGAACCCCTCGACCTGGGTCTCCCCGCCGACCGGCACCGTGACGGTCTGCCCGGCGACCTGGATCGTCGCCTGCCCGGCGTCGACGCCCACCAGCTGCGCCGAGATCCCGAGCACCGACACCGACGCGTCCCCGGTGCGCGGGAACTTGATCGTGCAGCCGTCGAGGCCGCAGTCGGTGTTCGAGCCACCGCCGCCGCAGCCGGCGACGGTGAGCAGGACGATCAGGGCGGCGAGCGCACCACGGCGCATTCGGGACACGGGCGGAGGGTAAGGGTCACCCGTCCGGGGCCGGTCCCCGGGGACCTCAGTCCGCCAGCCACACCGCCGCGTCGACCGGCAGGACGTCCAGGACGGCCTCGGTGCCGAGCAGCACCCGGGCGCCGGGCGGCAGCGGGACCGGTGCGTCGGAGAGGTTCACCAGGCACCGGAAGCCCTCGCCCCGGGAGAACGCCAGCACCCCGTCGGGCGAGGGCAGCCACTCCAGGGTCCCGTCGCCCAGCGCCGGGTGGGACCGGCGCAGCGCCAGCGCGTCGCGGTAGAGCGACAGCATCGACGCCGGGTCGCCGTCCTGGGCGGCCACGCTGACCTCGGCGAACCCGGCGGGCTGCGGCAGCCAGGGCCGGGTGCCGTCGGGGCCGAACCCGAACGGTTCGGCGGTGCCCGACCACGGGATCGGGACCCGGCAGCCGTCGCGGCCGCGGTCGGTGTGCCCGGACCGCTCCCAGGTCGGGTCCTGCAGCAGCGCCTCGGGCAGGTCCTCGACCTCCCAGAGCCCGAGCTCGTCGCCCTGGTAGACGTACGCGCCACCGGGCAGCGCGAACATCAGCAGCGCCGCGGCGCGGGCGCGGCGGCGCCCCAGCGCGACGTCGAACTCCTCGACGGGGGCGAGGTCGGTCAGCGCGTGGCCCGTCGCGGGCGGGCGACCGAGGCGGGAGACGTGCCGCACGACGTCGTGGTTGGACAGCACCCAGGTGGCCGGGGCCCCGACGCCGCCCATGGTGGCCAGCGAGGAGTCGATGACCGCGCGCAGGGCGGCGGGGTCCCACGGGGCGCCGAGGTAGTCGAAGTTGAACGCGGTGTGCAGCTCGTCGGGGCGCAGGTAGCGGGCGAGCCGGTCGTGCGAGGCCACCCACGCCTCCGCGACGAAGATCCTCGGGTCGTCGTAGGAGTCGGCCACCTTCCGCCAGCCGCGGTAGACCTCGTGCACGCCGTCGAGATCCCAGAACGGGTGCCCGCCGTCGCCGACGGTGTCCAGCTGCCGGTCCGGCCCGACGTCGGGCAGCGTCGCGTCCTTGACCAGCGAGTGCGCGACGTCGATGCGGAAGCCGTCGACGCCGCGGTCGAACCAGAACCGCAGGATCGACTCGAACTCCGCGCGCACGCCGGGGTGGTCCCAGTTCAGGTCGGGCTGCTTGACGTCGAACAGGTGCAGGTACCACTCGCCCGCCACACCATCGGACGCCGGGACCTGCTGCCACGCCGACCCGCCGAAGACGCTGCGCCAGTCGTTGGGCGGGCCGTCGCCCCCGGAATCGTCGATGCGGCCCGGACGGAAGACGTAGCGCTCGCGCTCGGGCGAGCCGGGCCCGGCGGCCAGCGCGGCCCGGAACCACTCGTGCTCGTCGGAGGTGTGGTTGGGGACGATGTCCAGGATCACCCGCAGGCCCATCCCGTGGGCCTCCTCGACCAGCGCGGCGGCCTCCTCGGCGGTGCCGAACGCGGGCTCGACGGCCCGGTAGTCGGCCACGTCGTAGCCGGCGTCGGCCATCGGCGACGGGTACCACGGGTTGATCCACAGCGCGTCGACGCCGAGGTCGCGCAGGTAGCCCAGCCGCGACCGGATGCCGGCGACGTCACCGAGGCCGTCCCCGTTGCCGTCGGCGAAGCTGCGGATGTAGAGCTGGTAGACCACGGCGTCGCGCCACCACGTGCGCTCCGCCGTCGTGGGGGCCGCCGTCGCCGTGCTCATCTCTGGTCCTCCGGGTGGTCGTCGCGGCGCTCCCGCCACATTGATTCACCACCTTGCGTTACTCTGCGGTGGTTCGTCAAGGGGACGGGTCGTCCAGGGGGGGTGTGACGCCGGTGTCGGGGACCGACGTGGTGCGGCGGCTCAACACGCAGTCCGTGCTCGACGCCGTGCTCGACTCCGGGCGGTGCACCGGGGCCGACCTGATGGCCCGCACGGGCCTGTCCCGCCCCACGGTGCACGCGGTCTGCGACGACCTCATCGGGCGCGGCTGGCTCGTGGAGCCCCCGCGGCCCGACCCCGCGGGCCCCGGCCGGCCCGCCCGGATCTACGCGCCGCGACCGGGGGCGGGGTTCGTGCTGGCCGTCGACATGGGTGCCACCTCGGTGCGCGCCGCGGTGGCCGACCTGGGCGGCACCGTCACGGGCGAGGCCGGTGCCGCGTTCGCCCACGAGCACGTGGCCGCCGCCGACCGGCTCGCCCTGACCCGCGACACCTGCGCGCGGGCGCTCGACGCCGCGGGCGCCGCGCCGGGCCGGGTGCTGGGCGCGGTGCTCGGGGTCCCGGCCCCGGTCGACGCGGGCGGGCGGGCCGCCGCCGACGAGGCCTATCTCCCCGGCCTCGCCGCACTCGACCTGCGCGCCGCGCTCGCGCCCACCGTGGCGCGGGCGCTCGTGGAGAACGACGCCAACCTCGCCGTGGCCGCCGAGCGCTGGCGCGGCGTCGCCCGCGGCGTCGACGACGTGGTGCTGGTGCTCGCCGGGGAGCGGCTCGGCGCCGGGGTGTGCCTGGGCGGTCGGGTGGTGCGCGGGCACCGCGGCGGCGTCGGCGAGATGGGCTTCCTCGACCTCGTCGACGGCGTGGGCGGCACGGACGCCATCGGCAACCTCGCCCGCCGCTGGGGCTCCGCGGAGCTCGGCCGGTCGGTGCGGGCCGAGCAGGTCGTCGCCGCCGCGGGAGCGGGCGACCCGGCCGCGCGCGGCGTCGTCGACGCGGTGGCGCGGCGGATCGCCAGGGCGCTGGCCGTGCTGTCGACGCTGCTCGACCCCGAGCTGCTCGTCGTCGGCGGTGCGGTGGCCGCGGCGGGTGAGGTGCTGCTGGCCCCGCTGCGCCGCGAGGTCGCCCGGGTGACGGCGCGGCCGGTGCGGCTGGCCGCGTCGAGCCTGGCCGACCGCGGCGTGCTGCTCGGCGCCGTGCGCGTCGCCCTCGACGACGTGCGCCCCCGCCTGCTCGACCTGAGCCCGGCCCCGGTCTGATCGGGCGCCGGTCCGATCGGGCGCAGGCGGGTCAGCGGGGCAGGACGGCCCGCAGCGCGGCGGTGTCGGGGTCGGCCGGGCCCAGGCCGGTCGCCGCGTCACGTGCCGCCCGGTCGTACTCCGTGCGGGCCTCCACGGGGCGGCCCGCGAGGTCGAGGCAGCCGGCCAGCGCGCCGCGGATCGCGACCGTGCAGCGGTGCCCGGGTCCCTGCTCCGCCAGCGCGTCGCGCAGCGCGTCGGTGAGCACGGCCACGGCCGCGCGCGGGTCGCCGTCGTCGGCGAGGGCCAGACCCGCGCCGAGCCGGGAGACGAGCGTGTCGGGGTGCCCCGGGCCCAGCACGCGGGTGCGGTGCTCCACCACCGGCCCGTAGTGGGCCAGCGCCTCGGCGGGGCGGCCCGCGGAGCGGTGCACCGACGCCAGGACGTCACGGGCGGTCAGGGACAGCGGATGGTCGGCGCCGAGGGACCACTCGCGCTCCTCCAGCACCTCGACCAGCAGCGGGACGCCCGATGCCGGCCGCCCCGCCGCGAGGTAGGCGACGGCGAGGTTGCCCTCGGCGGTGAGGGCGTCGGGGTCGGCGGGCCCGAGGTCGTGCACGGCCTCGGCCACCACCTCCTCCAGCAGCGGCACGGCCTCGCCCGCCCGGCCCACGCCGACGAGCGCGGCCGCCGCGTCGTGCCGGGCACGCAGCGCGGCGCGGCCGGGGCGGGCGGCCGGGGCGTCGGCGCGGCGCTGCAGGACCGCGGCCTCGACAACCAGGCGGGACCCGGCGAACCGCCCGCCGCCCGGCATCGGCCGCACCGGGACCTCCGCCAGCGCCGTGACGACCGCGGCCGGCCCTGTGGGCAGCTCGGCCACCAGCTCGTCGACGAAACCGGAGCCGGGGGCGAGCTCGCCGCCCGCACCCACGGCGAGCAGGCACGCGAGGGCGACGGCCCCGGGCAGGTCGAACGACACCGGGTCGGCCACGCGCTGCTCGATCTCCAGGCGGGCGCGGGCGGCCCGCACCGGGTCGGCGGCGGGCCAGCGCGGCGCGCGCAGCCGCGCGGCGTCGCGACGCAGCACGCCGGCGTCGACGAGGGCCTGCGCGGTGCGGTCGTACACGGTGTCGCCCAGGGCCGTGCCCCAGTACCGGATGTCGTGGGGCGCACCGTCCACCGCCGCGACGACGAGGTCACCGGTCGGGTCGTCCCGGTGCTCGTCGTCCGGGGGGCCGGTCGCCACCATCCGCCCGTCCTCGACGGCGAGCCGGCCTGCGATCACCAGGCCCGCGAGCTGCGCACCGACCAGTGCTGCGCGCACGGCGCGGTGCCCGGCCACCGCCCGCCCCGTGACGGGGTCGTGCAGGACCGTGAAGACGCCGGTGACGAGGTGGGTGTACTTCATGCGCACCGGTGACGATACGGGTGGAACCCGGCGGCCGGCGTCCGAGGGAGACGCCGGCCGCCGGGGATCGGGTGGGCCGCGTGCGGTGTCGACCGCGATCCGATCGTGTCGGAACGAGCTTGCATCTGCAAGTGCGGGTGCGTGAACATCTGCACGTGCATCTGCAAGAGACGCTCGCCTGGCGGAAGAGCTCCGCGAGCAACCCGACCGGCAACTGCGTGGAGCTCGCGGCCACGGCCGACGGCGGCGTGGCGATGCGCAACTCCCGCCATCCCGGCGGTCCCACCCTCGTCTACACTCGCGCCGAGATCGCGGCGTTCCTCGACGGCGTCCGCGCCGGGGAGTTCGACGACCTCGCCGAGTGATCGTCACCGACTGATCCTCACCGGACGGGGTCGCCGCGAGGCGTCCAGGGAGTCCGGTGCAGCACGACCACGGTGACGATCCCGCCGCGTCCAGCCGGACCGGGTCGTAGCGGTGCGCGCCCGACCGCGGTCCCCCCTCCCCTCCCGGCTGGGTCTCGACCCGGTCCGCCTCCGCACGCCCGAGCAGGGGCACTGGGCGACCATGCGCGACCACCTCGTGGAGCGGCTGCCCCGCGTCGCCCCCGAGCGGGTCGAGGAGATGCTGGCCGAGCACCGGATCGTCACCCTCGACGGGCCGCTGGACGCGGCGTCGCCGTTCCGCCCGGGCACCTACCTGTGGTTCCACCGCGACCTCCCCGAGGAGACACCGGTGCCGTTCGCCATCGGGGTGGTGCACCGCGACGACGACCTGCTCGTCGTCGACAAGCCGCACTTCCTGGCCACCATCCCGCGCGGGCGCCACGTCGCCGAGACCGCGCTGGTGCGGCTGCGCCGCGACCTCGACCTGCCCGAGCTGAGCCCCGCCCACCGGCTCGACCGCGTGACGGCCGGGCTGGTGATGTTCGTGGTGCGCCGCGAGCGGCGGGGGGCGTACCAGACGCTGTTCCGGGACCGCCGCGTCCACAAGGTCTACGAGGCGCTGGCCCCGCACGACCCGGCGGTGGAGCTGCCGCGCACGGTCCGCAGCCGCATCGTCAAGGAGCGGGGCGTGCTGCAGGCCAGGGAGGTCGACGGGCCGCCCAACGCCGAGACGCTCGTCGAGCTGGTGGCCGCGCGCGGCGGGCTGGCCCGCTACCGCCTCACCCCGCGCACCGGCCGCACCCACCAGCTCCGGCTGCACATGGCCTCGCTGGGTCTGCCGATCGTCGACGACGACTTCTACCCCACGGTCCGCGAGCAGGCCCTGGACGACTTCAGCCGGCCGCTGCAGCTGCTCGCGGCCGAGCTCGCCTTCACCGACCCGATCACCGGCACGGCGCGGCGGTTCCACAGCACGCTGCGTCTGGGCGACCTGCCGGGATCCGCGCCGTGACGGGCGGCGCCGACCGGGCCGCCCGACCCGAACGGGTGGAACCGGCGCCGCCGGTCTCGACACCGGGCCCGTGCGCCCCATCGTGGTGCCGGTGATGTCAACCCCGCTGCGCGCGGTGGTCCCCGGGACCGGGATCGCGGCCGTCACCGCGTTCCTGTTCCTGGTCGGGCTCACGACCGCCCTGGACGGCCAGGCCCAGCAGTGGGCGGCGAACCTCGGCGTGCTGAGCTTCGCCGCCGCGGCGGTCGCCGGGTGCGCGCGTGCGGCCCGGCGGTCGCGGGGCCGGTCCCGGCGCGGCTGGTGCGCGCTCGCCGTCGCGGCCGGGTCCTGGGCCGCCGGGCAGATCGTGTGGACGGTGCTGGAGTCCCTCGGCGTCACCACGCCCTTCCCGTCGGTGGCCGACGTCGGGTTCCTCGCCTTCCCGGTGGCCGCCCTGGTCGGGTTCGGCCTGCTGTCCCCGCGCTCGGGCATGGCCACCCCGCGCCGGCTGCTGGACGCGCTCATGGTCGGCTGCGCGCTCGGCCTGCTCGCCTGGTTCGCCGTCATCGACCCGATGGCCGCCGGCCGGCCGGTCGCCGAGGTCGTCGTCGCGCTGGCCTATCCCCTCGCCGACGTCGTCCTGCTGACCGTCACCGTCCTCACCCTCGCCCAGACCCGCGAGAAGCCGCTGCTGTGGGGTCTTCTCGGGCTGTCGATGGTCGCCATGACCGTGTCCGACGTCGCGTTCTCCTACGAGACGGCGGCCGGGACCTACCTGTCCGGGTCGCCTGCCGACTGGGGCTGGTGGGCCGCGTTCCTGTTGCTGGGCACGGCGGGCTCGCTGGTGACGGGGGTGCGGCGGGGCCCGCGGCCGCCCGCCGCGGCGACCGTCGCCCCGGCGGGGCTGCTGCCCTACCTGCCACTGGCCGCGGCCGTGCTCGTCGCGGCCGTCCAGTCGGCCACCGGGACCGCGCTCGACCCGATCGCCATCGGGCTGATCGTCGCGCTGGTCGGGCTGGTGCTCGCGCGCCAGTACGTGACGGTCCGCGACAACGAGACGCTGGCCCGGACCGTCCAGCAGCGGGAGGTCCAGCTGCACGAGCTGGCCTTCCGCGACGGGCTCACCGGCCTGGCCAACCGCGCCCTGTTCCTCGACCGGCTCGGCCACGCGCTGGACCTCTCGGCCCGCCACCGCACCCCGGTGTCGGTGGTCTTCCTCGACCTCGACGGTTTCAAGGCCGTCAACGACAGCCTCGGGCACGCCATGGGCGACGCCCTGCTCGTACTCGTCGCCGCCCGGCTGCGCGCCACCCTGCGCGCCGCCGACACCCTGGCCCGCCTGGGCGGCGACGAGTTCGCGGTCCTCGTCGAGCAGGGCACGCGGCCCGGGCACGAGGCCACGGTCGTCGCCCGGGCCCTGCTCGACACCTTCGCCGAGCCCTTCCACCTGCAGGGCCGCCGCGTGACGGTGTCGGCGAGCATCGGCGTCGCCTCGGTCGAGCCCGGCCCCGACCAGCCCGGGGCCGACCACGCGGCCACCCTGCTGCACCGCGCGGACGTCGCGATGTACGCGGTCAAGGCGCTCGGGAGCGGCGGCGGCATCCTGGTGCACTCCCCGTCACTCGACGCCGAGCGTCGCCGCGACGAGCCCGCCCTGCAGCGGGCGTTCGCCGAGGCGCTGGAGCGCGACCTGGTGCGGGCGGTCTACCAGCCCGTCGTCGACCCGGTGAGCGGGCGGATCGGGGCGTTCGAGGCGCTGGCCCGGTGGACCCACGACGGCGTCGAGGTGCCGCCGACGACGTTCGTGCCGATCTCCGCGCGGGCCGGCCTGTCCGGGCACCTCACCGCCTCGATGCTCGCCCAGTCCTGCGCACAGCTCGGCGAGTGGAACCGCGCGCTCGGGCACCGGCAGCTGCGGATCGCGGTGAACGTCAACCCCACCGAGCTGACCGACGACGGGCTGCCCGGCCGCATCGCCGAGCTCGTCGCCCGGTACCGGCTGGCCGCGGGCCAGCTGACCCTGGAGATCACCGAGAGCGCGATGACGAACCGGCCGGAGACCGCCGTCGACGTGATGAACGCCCTGCACGCGGCGGGGGTCCGCCTCGCCCTCGACGACTTCGGCACCGGCTACTCCACCCTCGCCCGGCTGTCGAGCACGCCCGTTGACACGGTGAAGATCGACCGCTTCTTCGTGGCCGACATCGACCACGACGTGCAGAAGAAGCGGTTCCTGGTCGGGCTGTTCGGACTGACCCGCCATCTCGGGCTGCGGACCGTCGCCGAGGGCGTGGAACGGGCGGGCCAGCTCCACGTGCTGCGCCGACTGGGCTGTGACCTGGTGCAGGGCCACCTCATCGGCCGCCCCGCCCCGCCCGGCGACCTCACGCCGCTGGTGCTCGCCGAGCAGCCGGTGCTGGACCCGGCACTGCTGGGCCGCGTCGGCTGAACCGGTCCCGCGCGGACCGGGCCTACTCGAAGCGGGACGGGTCCCCCGCGCCGACGCGCACGATCTCCGGCTCGTCGCCGGAGAGGTCGACGACGGTGGTCGGCTCGGTGCCGCACTCGCCGGAGTCGATGACGGCGTCGACGAGGTGGTCCAGCCGCTCCTTGATGTCCCAGCCCTGCGTCATCGGCTCCTCCTGGTCGGGCAGCAGCAGCGTCGAGGACAGCAGCGGCTCCCCCAGCTCGGCCAGCAGGGCCTGGGTGACGACGTGCTCGGGGATGCGCACCCCGACGGTCTTCTTCTTCGGGTGCAGCAGCCTCCGCGGGACGTCCTTGGTGGCGGGCAGGATGAACGTGTACTGGCCCGGCGTCGCGGCCTTGACCGACCGGAACACCGCGTTGCTGACCTGCACGAACTGCCCGAGCTGGGCGAAGTCGGCGCACATCAGGGTGAAGTGGTGCCGGTCGTCGAGATGGCGGATCTCGCGGATCCGGTCGAGCCCCTTGCCGTTGCCGAGCTGGCAGCCCAGCGCGAAGCACGAGTCGGTGGGGTACGCGATGAGCCCGCCGTCCCGGACGAGGTCGGCGACCTGGGTGATCGATCGCCGCTGCGGGTCGACCGGGTGCACATCGAAGTAGCGGGCCATGCCCGGCAGGCTAACCGGAACCGGACAGGAAGGCCCGGATCTCCGGCAGCACCGCCGCATCGACACCGTGCCCGCCGCCGTGCGGGAACTCCGCGACCTCCGCCCCGCACCCCCGCAGCTGCGCGACGAGGGTGGCCGTCTCCGCCGCGCTCACCAGGGGGTCGCGACGGCCGTTGGACACCGCCACCCGCCGGCCGGTCAGGTCGACCGGGCCGGGCCCGTCGCGGAACGGGACCATCGCCGCCAGCAGGACCGCACCGGTGAGCACCTCGGGTCGCCGGAACAGCATCGCCGACGCGGTGTTCGCCCCGTTGGAGAACCCGGCCGCCACCCAGGGGCCCGGATCCACGCCCAGCACGAAGTCGGCCAGCTCGTCGACGCGCGCGCGCAGATCGTCCTCGTCGAGCACCCCCTCGGCCAGGCGCCGGAAGAACCGGTTCGCCCCGTTCTCCGACACCCTCCCGCGCGGGGACAGGACCGGGGCTCCCGGGGCGAGGTGGTCGCGCAGCGGCAGCAGGTCGTGCTCGTCGCCGCCGGTGCCGTGCAGCAGGAGCAGCGGCGTGCCCTCACCCGGGAGCGAGACGTGCTCGAAGCTCATCACGGCACCCGCAGCGTCGGCAGGGACGCGGCGATCTGCTCGCGCGTCGGCTCCAGCCAGGGCGGCAGCTTCAGCGAGCGGCCCAGCTCCAGCAGCGGCTCGTCGACCGCGAACCCCGGCTCGTCGGTGGCGATCTCGAACAGCACGCCCCCGGGCTCGCGGAAGTAGATCGACGTGAAGTACTGCCGGTCCAGGATCTCGGTGACCTGCATCCCCGCCTCGACCAGCTCCGCCCGCCACGCGGCCTGCGTCGCGCGGTCGGCGACCCGGAACGCGACGTGGTGCACCGTGCCGCCGGCCTGCAGCCCGTCGGGCCGCCGGTCGGCCGCGACGTCGAGCACCGCGCCCGCCCCGCCCCCGGCCATCGCGAACCGGGCGCGGTCGCCGTCCTCGCCCGCGGCACTCATCCCGAGCAGTCCGGTGAGCAGCTCGACGGTGGGGTCGGGCAGGCGCTCGGACAGCGTCACCGCGTGCAGGCCGCGCACCGCGTGCTCGGCGGGCACGTCGGCCACGCCGTCCCAGCCCGAGCGGGTGTCGCCCGGCGCCGCGACGACGTCGATGACGAGCCCGTCCGGGTCGCGGAAGGTCAGCACCTCCTCGCCGTCGCGGGTGCGCGGGCCCTCGTGCTCGATCCCGAGCGCGGCGATCCGGCTCTGCCACCAGCCCAGCGACTCCGGCGGCACGCTGAACGCGGTCGCCGTCGTCAACCCGCTGCCCTGCCGCCCGGCGGGCACGCCGCGCCAGGGGAAGAACGTCAGGATCGACGACGGCGAGCCCGTCTCGTCGCCGTAGTAGAGGTGGTAGACGTCGGGCGCGTCGAAGTTGACCGTCTGCTTGACCAGCCGCAGGCCCAGGACGCCGGTGTAGAAGTCGACGTTGGCCTGCGGGTCCGAGGCGATCGCGGTGACGTGGTGCAGCCCGTGCGGGGCGAGGTCCGTCATGTACCCCACGCTAGTTGACTGCGCAAGAACTCACCGGCTGGAGAACGCGGCGTCGAACGCCGCCGACGGCGGGTCGAACGCCTGGCGCCGCACGAACTCCAGCGCCTCCGGTGCCCCGACCAGGCGGTCCATCCCCGCGTCCTCCCACTCCACGGAGATCGGGCCCGTGTACCCGATCGTGTTGAGCATCCGGAAGCACGCCTCCCACGGGACGTCGCCGTGCCCGGTGGAGACGAAGTCCCAGCCCCGGCGCGGGTCGGCCCAGGCCAGGTGGCTGCCCATCCGGCCGTTGCGGCCGTTGCCGACGCGGGCCTTCGCGTCCTTGCAGTCCACGTGGTAGATCCGGTCCCGGAAGTCCCACAGGAACCCGACCGGGTCGAGGTCCTGCCACACGAAGTGGCTGGGGTCCCAGTTGAGCCCGAACGCCGGACGGTGTCCGATCGCCTCCAGCGTGGCGACGGTCGTCCAGTAGTCGTAGGCGATCTCGCTCGGGTGCACCTCGTGGGCGAACCGCACCCCGACCTCGTCGAACACGTCGAGGATCGGGTTCCACCGGTCGGCGAAGTCGCGGTAGCCGTCGTCCACCATCGACTGCGGCACCGGCGGGAACATCGCCACGGTCTTCCAGATGCTCGACCCGGTGAACCCGACCACGGTGTCCACGCCGAGCCGCGCCGCCGCCCGCGCGGTGACCTGCATGGCCTCGGCCGCCCGCTGCCGGACGCCCTCCGGCGACCCGTCGCCCCAGACCCGCGCCGGCAGGATCGCCTCGTGCCGGGCGTCGATCGGGTCGTCGCAGACGGCCTGGCCGGTGAGGTGGTTGGAGATCGCGAAGACCTGCAGCCCGTACTTGTCCAGGATGTCGCGACGGCCCTGCACGTAGGAGTCGTCCTCCACCGCGGCCCAGACGTCGAAGTGGTCGCCCCAGCAGGCGATCTCCAGCCCGTCGTAGCCCCACTCCCCCGCCAGCCGCGCCACCTCGGTGAACGGCAGGTCGGCCCATTGCCCGGTGAACAGCGTGACCGGTCTCATTCCTCGATCTCCTTCCACTGGCTGCCCGCGGCCGCCGACCGCAGCACGGCGTCGAGTACGAGCTGCACCTGCAGCCCGTCGGCGAACGAGGGGACGGGGTCGGTGCCGGCCCCCAGGTCGCGCACCAGGTCGACGATCTCGTGGACGAACGTGTGCTCGTAGCCCAGCCCGTGGCCCGGCGGCCACCACGCGGCCGCCCACGGGTGGTCCGCCTCGGTGACCAGGATCCGCCGGAACCCGGCGGTCCGGGCGTCCTCGGTGCCGTCGAAGAACGACAGCTCGTTCATCGCCTCGAAGTCGAAGGCCAGCGAGCCGAGGCTGCCGTTGACCTCCAGACGCAGGGCGTTCTTGCGGCCCGTCGCGAACCGGGTGGCCTCGAACGAGGCCAGCGCGCCCCGGGAGAACCGGCCCAGGAACAGCGCCGCGTCGTCGACGTCCACCCGCCCGCGGCCGGGCCCCCCGGACGCCGCGAGCCCGCGCGAGGCCTCGGGCAGCGGCCGTTCCCGGACGAAGGTCTCCGTCAGCGCCGAGACCCCCGTCAACCGGTCGCCGGTGACGAACTGCGCCAGGTCGACGACGTGCGCGCCGATGTCGCCGAGTGCCCCCGACCCGGCGCGATCGGCCTGCAGCCGCCAGACCAGCGGGAACTCCGGGTCGACGATCCAGTCCTGCAGGTAGGTGCCGCGGACGTGGCGGATCTCCCCGATCCGCCCGTCGGCCACCAGCTGCCGGGCGAGTGCGACCGCGGGCACCCGGCGGTAGTTGAAGCCCACCATGGAGCGCACGCCGTTCGCCCGCGCCCGCTCCGCGGCCGCCACCATCGCCCGCGCCTCGTCGACGGTGTTGGCCAGCGGCTTCTCGCACAGCACGTGCTTGCCGGCGTCGAGCGCCGCGACCGCGATCTCGGCGTGCACGTCACCGGGCGCGCACACGTCGACGAGCGCCACGTCGTCGCGGGTGAGCAGCTCCTTCCAGTCGGTCACGACGTGCCGCCAGCCCAGCCGGTCGGCCGCGGCCTGCGCGGTGGCGGCGTCGCGGCCGCAGAGCACGGCCATGTCCGGGGACAGCGGCAGGTCGAAGAACCGGCCCGCCGTGCGCCACGCCTGGGAGTGGGCCGCGCCCATGAAGGCGTGGCCGACCATCCCCACGCCCAGACCGGTGGACCCCTGCGTCATGACTCGAAACCGAGCGGCAGGTAGTCGGCGACGTTCTCGGCGGTGATCGTGGCCGAGGCCAGCGTGATCGAGGTCGGCACCTCCTTCTCCACCAGGTCGCCCATCCCCCGGTTCTGCGCCACCAGCCGCGCCAGCGCCATCGCCGAGGAGGCCATCGTCGGGCTGTAGGTGACCGTCGCCTCGAGCACCGAGGTGCCGCCCTGGATCTCGCGCATCGCGTTGGCCGAGCCCGCTCCGCCGACCATGAAGAACTCGCTGCGCCCGGCCTGGGTGATGGCCGCGAGCACACCGATGCCCTGGTCGTCGTCGTGGTTCCACAGCGCGTCGAGCCGCGGGGCGGCCTGCAGCAGGTTGGCCGCGACGCGCTGGCCGCCCTGCGCGGTGAAGTCGGCGGCCTGGCGCGGGCCGACGGCGAACCCGAACGACGACAGCGCGTCGGCGAAGCCCTGGCTGCGGGCCTGGGTCAGCGGCAGGTTGTCGATGCCGGCGATCTCGCCGATCACCGGGTTCGCCACGCCCGCGTCGCGCAGGCGGGTGCCGATGTAGGTGCCCGCCGAGACGCCCATGCCGTAGTTGTCGCCGCCGATCCAGGTCCGGTAGGCCAGCGGGGAGTCGAAGATGCGGTCCAGGTTGATCACCGGGATGCCGGCGTCCATCGCGCGGCGGCCCAGCGAGGTGAGCTGGCTGCCGTCGTTGGGCAGGATCACCAGCGCGTCGACGCCCTGGTTGATCAGCGTCTCGACCGCGGCGATCTGCTGGGTGATGTCGTTGGTGGGGTTCACCGCCTCCAGCGTGACGTCGGGGTACTGCTCCGCCTGGGCGGCGGCGTTGGCCGCGATGGCGGCGATCCAGCCGTGGTCGGCGGCCGGGGCCGAGAACCCGATCGTCACCGGCGTGCCGGGCTCGGCGTTGTCACCCGCGGCGGCGGCGACGTTGGTCCCCGAGGCGGCCGGGGCGGCGTTGCTGGTGCAGGCGGCGGTGAGGGCCGCGCCCACACCGAGGGCGCCGACGAGGAAGCCGCGACGCGCGATGGACTCGGACATGGTGGTGCACTCCTTCGTGCGGGGGTCAGGGAGAGGTGCGCTGCGCGCGGGTCTGGATCAGGACGGCGACGACGATGATCACGCCCTTGGCGATGTTCTGGACCTCGGTCGCCAGGTTGTTCAGGACGAACAGGTTGGTGATGGTCGTGAAGACGAGCACCCCGAGGATCGAGCCGATCAGCGTGCCGCGACCGCCCGTCAGCAGCGTGCCGCCGATGATCACCGCGGCGATGGCGTCGAGCTCGTAGAGCGTGCCGTGGGTGCTCGACCCGGTCGTCGTCAGCGAGGCGATCATGATCGCGGCGATGCCGCAGCACAGGCCGGAGAGCACGTAGAGCGCGACGGTGTGGCGCTTCACGTCGAGGCCGGCGAGGCGGGCGGCCTCGGGGTTGCCGCCGATGGCGAACGTGCGGCGGCCGAAGGTCGTGCGGTTGAGCAGTACCCAGCCCACCGCGACGACGGCGGCGAACAGGTAGACCAGCAGCGGGATGCCGAGCGGTCGGGTGGTGGCGATCCCGGCGATGACCGGGTCGACCACGATCTGGCTGCGCCGCCCGGAGATCCGCTCCGCGAGGCCCTGCGCCGAGATCAGCATCGCCAGGGTGACGATGAACGGGACGATGCGCCCGTAGGCGATGAGCAGGCCGTTGACCAGCCCCGCGCCCGCCCCCACGGCGAGCGCGCAGAAGATCATGACCCACGGGCCGAAGGACTGGGTCGCGACGGTGGTGGCCCACACCGACGCCAGCGCCATCACCTTGCCCACTGACAGGTCGATGCCGCCGCCGATGATGACGAAGGTGACCCCGACGGTGATGACGCCGATGATCGAGGCCGAGGTGAGGATCGTCAGCAGGTTCGAGGTGGTGGCGAACGTGTCGGCGGTGGACACCCCGACCACGCACAGCAGCACGAGCACCGCGACCAGGCCGAGGTTGCGCCCGGCCCCGCTGTCGAGCACCCGGGCCACCGCCGAGGGGCCCTTGTCCGCCCGTTCCACCGGCGGTGCGACCGTCGTCTGCTCAGGCATCGGTTGCCCCTTCCATCACCAGGTCCAGGACCCGGCTCTCGTCGAGATCGTCGGCGGGCGCCTCGTGGACCACCGCGCCCTCCCGGACGACCAGCACCCGGTCGGCGAGGCCGAGCACCTCCGGCACCTCGCTGGACACCAGCACCACGGCCACCCCGCTCGCCGCGAGCCGCCGGACCAGCGCGTAGATCTCGCTGCGGGCGCCGACGTCGACGCCGCGGGTGGGCTCGTCGAGCAGCAGCACCGTGCAGCCGCGCAGCAGCCAGCGCGCGAGCACGACCTTCTGCTGGTTGCCGCCGGACAGGGTGCGGACGACGCGGCGCGTGTCGGCCGGGCGCACGTCGAGCTGCGCGGTCACCTCCGTGGCGGCGGCGACCTCGGCCGGCTCGCGCACGAACCCGGCGCGGGCGAAACGGCCCAGCGCGGGCAGCGACACGTTGCGGTACACCGGTTCGCCGAGCAGCAGGCCCTGGCTCTTGCGCTCCTCGGGGCACAGCCCCACCCCCGCGCGGACGGCCGCGGGCACCGAGCCGCGCCGCAGCGCGGCGCCCTGGACCCGGACCGTCCCGGCGGTGGCGCGGCGCGCGCCGTAGATCGTCTCCAGGATCTCCGAGCGGCCCGAGCCGACCAGCCCGGCCAGCCCGGCCAGCCCGCCCGCACCGTGAACGAGACCCCGGCGAACTCCCCGGCCCGGGCCAGCCCGTCGACCTCCAGGACGGTGTCCCCGGGGGCGGCGGTGGACGGCGGGAACGCGTGCTCGGTGGTGCGGCCGGTCATCAGCCGGATGACCTCGGCGGTCGGCGTCGTGCGGGCCGGGAGGTCGCGGGCGACCGTCCGCCCGTCCTTGAGGACCGTGACCCGGTCGCCGATCTCGCGGATCTCGGCGAGCCGGTGGGAGATGTAGACGACGGCGACCCCGTCGGCGGTCAGCTCGCGCACGACCCGGAACAGGTTCTCCACCTCGTGCGGGTCGAGCACCGCCGACGGCTCGTCCATGACGATCAGCCGGGCGTCGCGGGCCAGCGCCCTGGCCATGCTGACGACCTGCTGGCCCGCGGCGGGCAGCCGGCCCAGCTCGCGGCGCGGCGGGATCTCCGGGTGCCCGAGGCGGCGCAGCAGCGCGCGGGCGGTGTCCTCGGCGTCGCGGGGACGGGTGAAACCCAGCCGCGACGGTTCGTGGCCGAGCACGATGTTCTCCGCGACGCTCAGGCCCGGGACCAGGTCGAGCTCCTGGTGGATCGTCGCGATCCCGGCGGTGTCGGCGGCCTGCGGGGAGCCGAACACGACGGGCTCCCCCGCCCACCGCAGCTCGCCGGCGTCGGGCCGGTGGGCCCCGGCGAGCACCTTGATCAGCGTCGACTTGCCGGCGCCGTTCTGCCCCAGCAGGCAGTGCACCTCGCCCGCGGCGACGTCGAGGTCGACGCCGTCGAGCGCGCGGACCCCCGGGAAGTCCTTGACGATGCCCCGCATCTGCAGCAACACGGGGGCAACGTAGAAGTGTTGACCAGTGACCTACAACGGCAGAATTATGTCTGTCCGAGCTATTTTTCCGTCGAAATCAGGTCGTGATGTCCGCACCGCCGTGGACCCTGCCCGCGCTGCGCCTGGAGGCCCCGCAGCTGTCCGGGCGGGTCGACGGCGCGGTCACCCTCAGCACCGTCGCGCGGCTGGTCGCCTCGGGTACCGCGGTGAGCAAGGCCGACCTCGTCCTCGCCGCCGGGCTGGCGCGCACCACCGTCAGCGCAGCCGTCGACGAGCTGCTGGTCCGGGGCGTCCTGCAGCCCGACGGGGTCCGCCCGACCAGCGGCCGCGGCCGCCCCGCCCACCGCCTCGCCCTGTCCCCGCACTGCGGCACCGTCCTGCTCGCCGACGTCGGCGCACGCGGGGCGCACCTGGCCGTCGTCGACATGGCGCAGCGGGTGCTGGGCCACGTGCACGTCGACGTCGACGTGCGGGAGGGCCCCGGCGCGGTCCTGGACACCGTCGAGTCCGAGCTGACGGCGCTGCGCTCCCGGGCCGGGCTGCCGGCCCGCGCGGTGGTGATCGGCCTGCCCGGCCCGGTCGACGGCCAGCTCGGCGTCCCCGTCCGCCCGCCGATCATGCCGGGCTGGCACGCCTACCCCGTCTCCGCGCGGCTCCAGGCGACCTTCGCGTGCCCGGTGGTGCTGGAGAACGACGTCAACCTCCGCGCCCTCGGCGAGGCCCGGGCACTGCCCGCCGACCAGGCACCGCTGCTGTTCGTCAAGGTGGGCACCGGGATCGGCGGCGGGCTGGTCACCCGCGCCGGTGTGCTGCACCACGGCGCCGACGGCGCCGCCGGGGACATCGGCCACGTCCGCGTCCGCGGCGCCCCCGACACGGTGTGCGTCTGCGGCAACATCGGCTGCATCGAGGCCGTCGCGTCGGTGTCGGCGATCGCGCGGCGCCTGCACCCGGCGGCCTCCGCCGCCGACGTCCGCGAGCGGGTGGCCCGCGGCGACCCGGAGACGATGACGCTGGTCCGGGAGGCCGCCGCGCTGATCGGCGAGGTCGTGGCGATGCTCGTGCACTTCTACAACCCGGCGCGGGTGACGCTGGGCGGCTCGGTCACCTCGGCCAGCGACGAGCTGCTCGCCGGGGTCCGCAGCGTCGTCTACCAGCGGGCCCTGCCGCTGGCCACCCGCAACCTCGTGCTCGCCACCAGCGTCCTGGGCGAGCACGCCGGGCTCGGCGGGGCCTCCGTGCTCGGCATCGAGCGGGTGCTCTCCGCCGAGCACATCGGCCTGCTGGGGCGCTGACGCCTACTGGACGGTGATCCGCACGATGTCGAACGCGGGCGTCTGGTTGGCGCGCTGCATCATCGGGACGCGGTGCGACCCGTCGCCCGCCCACACGGCGCACTGCGCGACACCGGCGTCCGGCAGGCCGGTGACCGGGATCGTGACCTGGTCGGGGGCGGCGCCGCCCTGGTTGTCCTGCGTGGCCAGGAAGAACGCGGGCACCGGCTCGGCGTCGGGGGCGACGTCGGTCGAGGCCAGCATGCGGCACGCGGTGTGGAAGTGGCCGCGCTGGATGCCGTCGGCGGTGAGGAACGAGCTCTCGCGGTAGTAGCCGCCCGCCGCGGCGCCCAGGAACCGGTCACGCACCAGGTTGCGGGTGCTGACCTGCAGGGTGAACGCCTCCCCCACCGCGACGGTGTCCGGCGCGTCGGTGATCAGCAGCGACGGGCTCTGCGCCGCCGCGGCCACCTCGCCGAACGCGATCGCGACGCAGCGCGGGGCGTCCTGGAAGCCGGTGTGGGCGTCGAGGTCGCTGGTGGAGCAGTCGTTGCCCAGGATCTCCAGCGGAGCGGGCGGCGGCGGGGCCGCGGTGGTCGTCTCCGTGGCGTCGGTGGTCTCCTCCGCGTCGGTGGTCTCCTCCGCGTCGGTCGTCTCCTCCGCGTCGGTCGTCTCCGTGGCGTCGGTGGTCTCGGTGGCGTCGGTGGTCTCGGTGGCGTCGGTCGTCTCGGTCGCGTCGGTCGTCGGCTCGACCGAGGACGTCGGCGCCGCGGAGGGCTCCAGCGTCCCGGTGTTGCCCGCCGGGACCGTCTGCACCGTCGAGCTCCCCGCCGAGTGGCCGGAGTGCCCGCCGTAGCCGTAGCCGTAGCCGGACCCCGACCCGGAGCCGCCGGTGTTGGCGACGGCGTAGTCGCAGGCCGTCGGGAGGATCACGACGGCGGCCGCCGCCAGGATCGTCAGCGCGGCGCGGCGGGCGCGGGCGGACGGGCTGTTCTCGGGGAGGGTCGGGTCGGGCAGCACGGGATCGTGCATCGGAGGTGCCTCTCTGGGACGGGGAGCGGTGCGCCGGTGGTGCGGGGAGCGTCGGCGCGGTGAGCCGTGAGCAGGTGGTTCGGTGGGGCGTCAGCGCCGGACGGAGTGGCGCGGACCGGTCTGGGAGATGGTCGGGATGCGGGAGTGCGGGCCGGTCTGGGAGATGCGGGAGTGCGACCCGGTGACCCGGCCCTCGGCGTAGCGGGGGCGCGGGGGGACGTCGTCCCCGGCGGGTCTCGGGGCGGCGATCGCCGCGATCGCGCGGGCGGTCGGATCGGGTGCCGGGGCGCGCACCGGTGCCGGCCTGCGGCGCATCGCGGAGAACAGGGCGAGTGCGGCGAGGACGGCGGCGACGACGACCAGCGCCGGGACGACGAGGTCGGCCGGGCCCCGGCCCGCGGCGAGCAGGCCCGGCGACGGCGGCTCCGGCAGCTCCGCGTAGTCGACGAGGCCGGTGCTCTCCAGGTAGCCCAGGTGCCGGGTGACGTACTGGTCGGCCTCCTCGGCGAACTGGCGGACCAGCTCGTTGCGGGTGCCGACCCGCACCGCGGCGATGAGCGGCAGCACCACGCCGTGGGCCGCGCGCAGGCGCTGCACGAACACCCGGTCGTAGTCGGTACCGGTCAGCCCGGACATCTCGTTCATCCAGCTCAGCTGCTCGGCGGTGGGGCGGCTGGGGACGAGCACCCCGAGCTGGTCGGCGGTCTCCAGCACGAGCCGGTCGAGCTCGACGTGCTCGGCGTGGATGTTGGTGCCGACCGTCTGCACCTCGGCGCGGCTGGCCTGCTGCTGGGCCTGCTGGCCGGTGGGGGCCTCCCACAGGCCGGCGAGGCGGACCTTGACCAGCAGGTCGCGGTCGGCGGGGCCGAGCGGACCCCACTCGGTCTGGGTGTAGCCGGCGGTTCCGGGGGTGCCGGAGGTCCAGGACTGGGCGATCGAGGCGCTGATCGCGAGCAGCACCGCGACGATCACGGCCGTGCGCAGTGCGCGGGGAACACGGCGGAGCATGTGGGGGGAACCTCTCAGTACGGGTCAGGCCATGTCGAACTGCTCGGTGCGGACGTGGTCCGGGGGAACACCGAGGAGTCCGAGGGCGTGGAACGCGGTCGCGACGAGCGTCGGCGAGCCACAGACGAAGTAGTCGAGCGAACGGGGGTCGGGGACGCCGGCCAGCGCGGTGGTCAGCGGGGCGGTCGCGGCGCGGTGGGGACCGCGCAGCACCTCACTGACCTCGAGGCGGAGGTGGAGGGCGAGGGCGGCGAGCTCGTCGCGGAACAGCACGTCGTCGCGGCTGCCGACGACCAGCACGAGATGGAACCGCCGGCGGTCGCCGCGGTCGGCGGCCGTGCGCAGCATGCTCATCATCGGGGTGACGCCGACGCCGCCGGCGATCATGACGATGCCGGTGGCCGAGCGCGAGTCGTCGGCGGTGAAGGCGCCGTGCGGGCCGTCGACCCAGACCGGCTGGCCGGGGCGCAGGTCCGCGACCGCCGCGGTGAACGACCCGGCGTGCCGGATCGTGAACTCGAGGCGGTCGAGGTCGTGGGCGGAGGAGGCGATCGTGAAGGGGTGCTCCTCGGCGCGGGTCGAGCGGGCCAGCCGGATCCAGGCGAACTGTCCCGGCGCGAAGGTCCAGTCCTCCCCGGCGCCGCGCGGGCGGTCGAGCACGAGGGTGCTGATCGTCGGCCCCTCGGAGCGGACCTCGCGGACCAGGCACTCCGCGGACGGGTCCAGCGCCGCCCGCAGCACCCAGCGGTGCAGCAGGATCGCGAGCAGGCCGACGCACAGCAGCGCGAGCACGGCGCTCATCACGGCGTCGGTGACGAGCTGCTGGAGGTACCAGACGTGCAGCGCGGAGCCGACGACCGCGACCGCGGCGAGCCCGACGTGCGTCCAGCGCCACAGCTCGTAGGACAGCTTCGGGGCGCGGCTCCGGGTGACGGCGAGCACGACGACGAGCGTGACGGCCACCGTGGCCGCGGACGCGGCGGCGGACGCCGACGTCGCCTGCGCCGGGTCGAGCAGCGCGACGTTGACCGGGTCGGCCGCCACCACGCACGCCAGGTGCAGCAGCACCAGCCCCGCGGCCAGCCCGCCGAGGGTGCGGTGCACCTCGAGGATGCCCTCGATGCCGAACGCGCGCGTCAGGGAACGGACCCGGGAGGGCAGCACCGCCGCGCACACGATCGCCGAGAGCGCGAGCAGACCCGTGGTCGTCGACAGCTGGGTCCACAGTGGAGCGGGCGGCGCCGTCAGCAGCCGGATCACCACCGGGGCGACGAGGACCGCGCCGAGTGCCGCGATCCAGGCGCCCCGCACGGTGCTCGCGGGATAGGGGCCGTCTGTCATGCCGCGGACGTTAGAAGGGGGTGACCCGCGGAGGTTGCGAGCCTGAGAGCCACCCGGGCCGGGCGTCGTCCCTGGTGCGACGAGCGGGGGCCGATTCGTCCGATCGGACCAGGAGTGGGGCCGATTGCCGTGTCACGCACTCAGGGAGTCCGTCGGTCTGCGCCGCCGCCCGGAGCCGTCGACCGTTTGCCGCACCCCCGGGGCAGCACGCCCGTCCGGCCGTCGGGGACGACTGCTCACCGTCGCCCGGCGGACCCGGCCCGGGACGTTCGGCGCCGGGCGACGTCCTACCGCAGCACCTCCCCGCGAGTCTCCCGCATCCGCCACACCGTCACGAAGGAGACCACCGCGCCGATCGCGACGTAGACGAAGAACAGGTCGGCCGCCCCGGCCTGCCGCAGCGCCGTGATGATCAGCGGGGCGGTGCCGCCGAAGACCGCGACCGTCAGGTTGTACCAGGCACCGATGCCCAGACCGCGCAACTCGGTGGGGAACAGCTCGCTCATCACGGCGGGCGCGATCGACGTCATCGCGGTGTAGAGGCCCAGCCCGACGACGAACACCACGAGCAGGTTGCCCAGGCCCGGACCGATCAACGTCGAGAGCGGGACGATCAGCAGCGCGGTGGCGGCCGACCACACCAGCAGCTGCGGGCGGCGCCCGACCCGGTCGGCCAGCGCCCCCATCGGGTACTGCAGCACCACGAACAGCGCCGTGGCGATCGACAGCGCGAGGAACACGTCGCCGGCGTCGGCGCCCTCCTGCACCGCGTACGGCGTGAGCGCGGAGAAGAAGGTGTAGTAGCAGAGCGTGGAGAGCAGGGTGAAGCCCACGAGCTGCGCCACGGCCCGCGGGTGCTCGCGCAGCGTGGTGCGCAACGGGTGGCGCAGCGACCGGGCCTTGTCCTTGTTCTCCTCGAACTGGTCGGTCTCGGGCATCGCACGGCGCAGCCACAGCCCGATCAGGCCGAGCACTCCCCCGATCAGGAACGGGATCCGCCACCCCCAGGCGGCCAGCTGGTCCTCGGTGAGCACCGCCGTCAGCAGGGCCCCGAGCAGCGAGGCCAGCAGCACCGCGGTGCCGGTGGAGATGTAGAAGAACGAGGAGTACCGGCCGCGGCGCTCCGGCGGGGCGATCTCGGCGAGGTAGGCCGAGGCGTTGGACACCTCCCCGCCCAGCGACATGCCCTGGGCGACCCGCGCGAGCAGCAGCAGGACCGGCGCCAGCCAGCCCACGGCGTCGTAGGTGGGCAGGACGCCGATGACGAACGACCCGCCCGCCATGAGCAGGATCGTCACCAGCATCGCGGTCCGCCTGCCGCGCAGGTCGGCGAAGCGGCCGAGCAGCACGCCGCCGAGCGGGCGGAAGAAGAACGCCAGCGCGTAGGTCGCCAGCGCGCCGATCAGCGCGAGGGCCGGGTCGGCCGGGTCGAAGATCTGCGTCGCGAAGTAGATGCTGAACGTCGCGTAGATCGTCCAGTCGTACCACTCGATGGCGTTGCCGACCGACGCCGCGACGAGCGTCCGGACGGGAAGTCGGTGCGGCGCCCCGACGGGCGCGACGGAGCGGTCGGACACGGTTCCCCCCGGGATCGACGTCCCCGCGAGGCTAGGTGCCCCGGCCCGCCCCGGCACCCGCTGGCGCTCCCGTCACCGGGCGGGCGGCGCCAGGTACGTGCCGAACCAGGCGAGGATCCGGCGCCACGCGTCGTCGGCCGAGGGCTGGTGCGGGCCGATCCCGACGACCTTCATCACCGACGCGAGCGGCCCCTCGACGGTGCTGAGGAAGGAGTGCCCGGCCCCCGGGTACTCCGTGACGTCGTGGACGACGCCGAGCTCGGTGAGCAGGTCCTCCAGCGTGGCGGCCGCCCCGCGCAGGGAGAGGTCGGACCCGCCGTAGCCGGCGACGACCGGGCAGGCGCCGGCCAGGATCTCCCGGGCGTCACGCGGCAACCGGCCGGTGCAGTCGGGCCGGGCCGCCAGCCAGGTGCGGGTGGCCTCGATGTCGCCGAAGACCGGGCCCCGCCCCGCCAGCATCGCGGAGAAGGTGGACCGCAGGCAGCGCACCCCGCCCGCGCTGAACAGGTTCGGGGCGACCGCGAGGTAGCCGGCCGCGGCGAGCCGGTCGGCCTGGGCGCGGGTGTCGGCGTTGAGCCCGAACGCCTCGTGGAGCACGACCACACCGGGCCACGGTCCGGCGCCGTCCGGCACCGCGATGTGGGCGTCGAGGGAGCGGACCGTGGTGGCGCCGGGAATCGTCGTCGCAGGCACGGGCGGGAGGGTACCCCCGGGCGGGGTGGACGGGACCGAGGTTGCACCGCCCGCCGGATGCACCGAGGCTGCCCGGGTGCCCCTCTCGCTCACCGCCGTCCGCCGCTACCCGGTCAAGTCGTGCCGCGGGCACGACGTCGACTCGGCCGTCGTCGAGCCGTGGGGCCTCGCCGGCGACCGGCGCTGGGCCCTGGTCGACGACGACGGGGTCGCCGTCACCGCCCGCCGGCACCCCCGGATGGTGCTGATCACCCCGGAACCGGCCGACGACGGGCTGCTCCTGCGGGCGCCCGGCGCGGAGCCGCTGGCGGTGCCGGTCCCCGGGCCCGGACCGCTGACCGACGTCCGGGTCTTCTCCGACACGGTGGGCGCCGTCGCCGCGGCACCCGCGGCCCACGCCTGGTTCGGCGAGGTGCTCGGCGCGCCGGTGCGGCTGATGTACCTCGACGACCCGCGGCGCCGCCCCGTCGACCCGGCCCACGGGCGCGACACCGACGTGGTGTCCTTCGCCGACGGCTACCCGCTGCTGCTCACCACGCAGGAGTCCCTCGCCGACCTCGACGCCCGGACCGGCGGCGCGGCGCCGCTGTCGATGACCCGCTTCCGCCCCAACCTGGTGATCGCCGGGGCGCCGGCGTGGGCGGAGGACGGCTGGCGGCGCGTCCGCGTCGGCGACGCGACGTTCCGGGTCGTGAAGGCGTGCGACCGCTGCGTGCTCACCGCCGTCGACCCGGAGACCGCCGAGACGGGACCGGAGCCGCTGCGGACCCTGGCCCGGCACCGCCGGTGGGACGGGAAGGTGTGGTTCGGGACGAACCTGGTGCCCGACACGCCCGGGGCGGTGCTGCGGGTGGGGGACGCGGTCGAGGTCCTCGAGACCGGGCCGGTCGCTCAGCCGACCGGGACGCCCAGGTAGCGGTCGGACAGGGCCCGGTACTGCCGCGTGCGGAACGCGAGCAGGGTGAGCACCAGCCCGACCAGACCGGTCAGCACGAACACCAGCGCGATGCCGCGGTCGGGACCCGTGCCGAACCAGCCGCCGATCAGCTCGACGCCCGCACCGGTCGTCATGAACGGGATGACGACGAACTGCGCGACCGGGCTGATCAGGAACGCGGTGAGCGGCGACGCGGCCTGCTCGACGCTCTGCGCGAACCCGAACACCCGCCCCTGCCGCTCGTACGGCACGACCTTCTGCAGCACCGTCTGCTCGGAGGCCTCGATGAACGGGATCACGCAGAGGTACAGGAACATGCCGACCCCCAGCACGACGATCGACCGGTGCAGCGTGAAGGTGGTGGCCAGCAGCCACAGCGCGACGTTGGCGACGAGCAGCGAGCGCAGCGGGTTCGCCCCGAGCCCGCGCCGGGCGACGACCAGCCCGCCGATGATGAAGCCGCTCGACAGCACGCCCCACAGCAGCCCCCACTCCTGCACCGTGACCAGCGACAGCCCGTAGGCGTCGAGCAGCGCCATGTAGACACCGCCGAGGAGGTTGTTGATCGTGCTGAACCCGATCAGCGCGAACAGGCCGGGCACGGCCGCGACCACGGCGAGCGTGCCGCGCAGGTCGACCCGCCCGGCGTCGGCGGCGGCCGGGGCGGGCCGGTCCCCCGGCACCCGGACCATCAGCAGGTGCGCGATCGACCCGCCCATGACGACGAGCGAGAGCACCAGCACGTGGAACATCCCCGACAGCCCCACCAGCAGCCCGCTGATCACCGACGTGACCAGGAACGACACGCCCGACACCGTGCCGACCAGCCCGTTCGCCCGGTCCCGCTCGTCGGCGGGGATCAGCAGCGTCACCGCGGTGGACAGCGCGATCCCCCGCAGGTTGCCGACGATCACCCCGCCCATCAGCAGCAGCACGAACCCCCACAGCAGCGGGCTCGCCGGGTCGGTGAACACACGCTCGTCGGTCACCAGGTAGAGGGCGAACGCCGCGGTGTACAGCCCGATCGCCACCGCGTTGGACGCGATCATCACCGTCCGCCTGGGGTGGTGGTCGACGATGCTGCCGAACCAGATCCCGGACAGCGACGTCAGCACCAGGAACAGCCCCGCGATCACGCCGGTCGCGAACACCGACCGCGTCTGCAGGTAGACGTAGAAGGTGATCGCGAACCACACGATGAAGTGGGTGACCGACACGAACAGGGTGTCGGCGAGCAGGTGCCGGAAGACGGTGCGCATGCCACTGGGACGGCCCGAGCGCCGGAAAGTCATCGGCGCGGACGCGGGCGGGCATTCAGTCCTTCGGGAGGAGGACCTCACCCTCCAGCCCGTCCGGGTCGCGGAAGAACAGGCTCAGCGCGCCGCCGAAGTCGTTGACGTGCCCGTCGCTCGCCCCGGCCTCCACCAGCCGCCGCCGGATCTCCTCGAACGCCGCCGGGTCGGCCGCGCCCAGCCCGACGTGGTCGATCCGGCCGCGGCCCCACATCGGGGTCTGCCGGTCGGGCTCGGTGTTGCCCTCGATCGTCACGATGTTCAGCTCGGTGCGCGGGCCGATGCGGATGATCGTCATCGTCTCGCCGGGCTCGTCGCCGTGCGGGCGGGTCGGCCCCACCTCGGCGTCGAACACCGCGGCGTAGAACGCGCCCAGCCGGGCGACGTCCTTGGAGATCCAGGCGATGTGGTTGACCCCGTCGAGCAGCATGACCGTCCTCCCGTGGTGGAGGGCTGAGCGTATGACGCGGCCGCGGACCGCGCCCGGGTGTGCCGCGGGGCGGGCGGGGGGGTCAGTTGCCCGTGGCCGCCGCTGCGAACTGGGCGTTGTAGAGGCGGCAGTACGCCCCGCGGGCCGCCAGCAGCTCCTCGTGTGTGCCCTGCTCCACGATCGCGCCGGCCTCCATCACCAGGATCAGGTCGGCGTCGCGGATCGTGGACAGGCGGTGGGCGATGACGAAGCTCGTGCGGTCGCTGCGCAGCGCGGCCATGGCCCGCTGCACCAGCACCTCGGTGCGGGTGTCGACGGAGCTGGTGGCCTCGTCCAGGATCAGCAGCGACGGGTCGGCCAGGAACGCCCGCGCGATCGTGATCAGCTGCTTCTCCCCCGCGCTGACGTTGGAGCCCTCCTCGTCGATGACGGTGTCGTAGCCCTCGGGCAGCGAGCGGACGAACCGGTCGACGTAGGTGGCCTCCGCCGCCGCGAGCAGCTGCTCCGGGGTGGCGTCGGGGTTGCCGTAGGCGATGTTGTCGCGGATCGTGCCGCCGAACAGCCAGGTGTCCTGCAGCACCATCCCGATGCCCGAGCGCAGGTCGGCGCGCTCCATCGCGGCGATGTCGACGCCGTCGAGGGTGATCCGGCCGCCGTCGAGCTCGTAGAACCGCAGGATCAGGTTGACCAGCGTGGTCTTGCCCGCGCCGGTCGGTCCCACGATCGCGACGGTCTGGCCGGGCTCGGCGACCAGCGACAGGTCCTCGATCAGCGGGGTGTCGGGCAGGTACCGGAAGGCGACGTGCTCGAACTCCACCCGGCCGCGGCGCTGCGTCCGCCGGGCGGGCACGGCGGGGTCGGGGGTCTGCTCCTCGGCGTCGAGCAGCTCGAAGACCCGCTCGGCCGACGCGACGCCCGACTGCAGCACGTTCGCCATCGACGCCGCCTGCGTCAGCGGCTGGGTGAACTGGCGCGAGTACTGGATGAACGCCTGCACGTCGCCCAGGCTCAGCGACCCCGAGGCCACCCGCAGCCCCCCGATGACGGCGACGACGACGTAGTTGAGGTTCCCGACGAACATCATCGTCGGCATGATGATCCCGCTGATGAACTGGGCGCGGAAGCTCGCGCCGAACAGCTCGGCGTTGCGCTCGGCGAACTCCCGCTCGGTCTGGGCGCGGCGGCCGAACACCCGCACCAGCTCGTGTCCGGTGAACGACTCCTCGATCAGCCCGTTGAGCCGCCCGGTGTGCCGCCACTGCGCCACGAACTGCGGCTGCGAGCGCGAGGTGATCGCCTTCGTCAGCCACAGGGTGAGCGGGATGGTGACGAGCGCGATCAGCGTCAGCAGCGGCGAGACCACGAACATCATCACCAGCACGCCCAGGATCGTCAGCAGCGAGGTGAGCAGCTGGCTCAGCGTCTGCTGGAGGCTGGTCTGGACGTTGTCGATGTCGTTGGTGACGCGGCTGAGCACCTCGCCGCGCTGGCGGGTGTCGAAGTACCGCAGCGGCAGCCGGTTGATCTTGTCCTCGACGTCGCGGCGCAGGACGAACACGGTGCGCGCGGCGATGCCGTTGAGCAGGTAGCCCTGCCCGTAGCCGAACACCGACGCGGCCAGGTACAGCGCGATGACGCCGAGCAGGACAATGGACAGCGCCGGGAAGTCGATCCCGGCGCCGGGCACCACGTCCTGGGCGACGATCAGGTTCGCGATCGTGTCGTCACCCGCCGCGCGGGCCGCCTGCTCCGCCTGCTCGGCGGAGAGCCCGGCCGGCAGCCCCCGCCCCACCACCCCCGCGAAGATGACGTCGGTGGCCACGCCGAGCAGGTAGGGCCCGATCACGTTGAGCGTCACGCTGACGACGCCCAGCACCAGCACCGCCACCACGCCGAGACGCTCGGGGGCCAGCCGGGCGGCCAGGCGACGCAGCGAGGGCCAGAAGTCCGAGGCCTTCTCCGCGGGCTGCCCCATCCCGCCCCACGGCGGCCCGCCGCGGCGCTCCGCGGCCATGCCGCGGGCGGCCTCGACGGTGTCGCGGTCCTGCTTGGCCGGCGCGCTCACGCCCCCACCTCCGCACTGAGCTGGGACTCCACGATCTCGACGTAGGTGGGGCAGGTCTCCAGCAGCTCCTCGTGGCGGCCCATGCCGACCACCGCCCCGTCCTCCAGGACGACGATCCGGTCGGCGCCGGAGATCGTCGACACCCGCTGGGCGACGATCACCACGGTCGCCGTGGCCGTGACCGGCGCCAGCGCGGCGCGCAACCGGGCGTCGGTGGCGAGGTCGAGGGCGGAGAACGAGTCGTCGAACAGGTAGATCTCGGGCTTGCGGACCAGCGCGCGGGCGATGGCCAGGCGCTGGCGCTGCCCGCCGGAGACGTTGGTGCCGCCCTGGCTGATCGGGGCGTCGAGCCCGCCCTCCATCGCGCGCACGAAGTCGGCGGCCTGGGCGATCTCCAGCGCGGCCCACAGCGCGTCGTCGGAGGCGTCGGGGTCGCCGTAGCGCAGGTTGGTCGCCACCGTGCCGGAGAACAGGAACGGGCGCTGCGGCACCAGCCCGATCCGCCGCCACAGCACCTCGGGGTCGAGCTCGCGGACGTCCACACCGTCGACGCGGACCGCGCCCGCCGTCGCGTCGAACAGCCGCGGCACCATCGACAGCAGGGTGGTCTTGCCCGCACCGGTGCTGCCGATGATCGCCGTGGTCCCCCCGGGCCGGGCGGTGAAGGAGACCTCGCGCAGCACCGGTGCCGCGGCGCCGGGGTAGGTGAAGCCGGCGCGGTCGAACTCCAGGAGGCCGTCGGAACGGGCCGGGGCGGTCGGCCGTGCCGGCGGGGCCACGGAGGACTCGGTGTCGAGCACCTCGCCGATCCGGTCGGCGCACACCGCGGCGCGCGGGATCATGATCGCCATGAACGTGGCCATCATGACGGCCATCAGGATCTGCAGCAGGTACTGCAGGAACGCCGTCAGCGCCCCGATCTGCATCTGCCCGGCCCCGATCCGCTCGGCGCCGAACCACAGCACCGCCACGCTGGAGACGTTGAGCAGCAGCATCACCACCGGGAAGATCAGCGCCTGGAGCCGGCCCGCCCGGATCGCCACCTCGGTGACCCCGGTGTTCGCCTCGCCGAACCGCTCGGTCTCCAGCGGCTCGCGGACGAACGCCCGCACCACCCGGATGCCGGTGATCTGCTCGCGCAGCACGCGGTTGACGGCGTCGATGCGCACCTGCATCAGCCGGAACTGCGGCACCATGCGCACGATGATCAGCCCGATCGCGACGACCAGCGCCGGCACGCTGACGGCGACGAGCCAGGACAGCCCGACGTCCTCCCGCAGCGCGAAGACGATCCCGCCGACGCACATGATCGGCGCGGAGACCAGCATCGTGCAGGACAGCAGCACGAGCATCTGCACCTGCTGCACGTCGTTCGTGCTCCGCGTGATCAGCGACGGCGCGCCGAAACGGTTGACCTCGCGGGCGGAGAACCCCCCGACCCGGTGGAACACCGCGGCCCGGACGTCGGCGCCGAAACCCATCGCGGTGCGCGCGCCGAACCAGACCGCGCCGACCGAGCAGGCCACCTGGGCGAGCGTGACCAGCAGCATCCAGCCGCCGGTGCCCAGGATGTAGCCGGTGTCGCCGCGGGCGATGCCCAGGTCGATGATGTCGGCGTTGAGGCTGGGCAGGTACAGCGCCGCCACCGTGCCGACGAGCTGCAGCGCCACCACCGCCAGCAGCGGGCGGGAGTAGGGGCGCAGGTACCCGCGCAGGAGGCGGATCAACATGGGGGGTTCCCGGGGTGAGAGAGGCCGTCGAGCAGGGTCGTGACGATCTGCTCGGCGCCCAGCGGCGACCCGTCGCAGATCCGGGGGTGGGTGCCGGAGAACACCAGCAGCCGCAGCACGTGCGCCAGCTCCTGCGGCGGGACGCGCAGGCTCGCGGCGTCGGGACCGACGAGGTCGGCGAGCGCGGCGCGGAACGCGTCGTTCATCGAGGTGTGCTCGGGGTGCCCGCAGCGCTCGCCGTCGTCGGGCGGGCGGTGCATGCCGAGCGCGTCCAGCAGCCCGAACACCCCGGTGAGGCGGCTCTGCAGGATCTCCACGGCGGCGACCAGGCGGGCCCGCAGGGGCAGTGACCGGTCGACGGCCGCGAGCTCGCGCAGCGTCGCCCCGGGGTCGAGCGCGGCCGCGGTGACCGCGCGCATCAGGGCCTCCTTGTGCGGGAAGACGCTGAAGATCGTGCCCTCGGCGACGCCCGCGGCCTCGGCGATCCGGCGGGTGCTGACCGTGGCCCCGTGCCGCAGCACCAGCGGCAGCGTCGCCTCGACGAGCGCGGCGCGGCGCGCGTCGGGGGCGAGGCGGCGGGCGCGGCCGCTGCGGGGGGAGTTCACGTCGCGACGCTATCTGAGCGAGCACTCAGTAAACAACGGAATTGCCCGGGCTGCGCCGGACGCGGGAACCCCACGCGGCATCCGGCCCATCGGTACGCCGAGCGGCTCGGAACACACGCTGAGTGGTTCATTCCGCTGTTCGGGTGATGCGCGGTGAACGGGCGAACAACAACTAGCGACCGGACGGTTACCGCGCGACGATAATCGCCCCCGATACCCCACCTGTTCACCCGGAAGGTCACCCGACCGTGGACGCACTGCTCGTCGACGACGTCGTGCCCCAGGACGTCGCCGTGCCCCAGGACCGAGGGCGGTCTCCCCACCCCGTCAGCGTCGCCGATCTGCTGTGCCGGTACGCGACGGCGCCCGCCGCCGCGGCGCTCCCGCCGGTCGACCCGCCCGCCGAGCCGGTGCCGGTGTCGGCGCTGCTGCGCCGCGAGGGCCGGGCCCGGCGGGCGCTGGACCGCCCCCTGGTGCCCCGCGGCCACTCGCGGCCCGCGCCGGACCCGGCCTCCGCCGAGCCTCCCCGCCGCACCCTCCGCCGGGCCGGCGTCATGGCCGGTGCCCTGTTCGCCGTGGGGGCGGTGTTCGGTGCCACGTCGCTGGAGGAGGCGCTGCGACTCCCGGCCCCGGAGGCCGACGCCGCCGAGCGCGGCTCCGCGGGCATCGGCGACGAGGTCACCGGCGTCGTACCGGCGCCGGGGGTCACCCTGGCGTCGGGCGCCCTGCCCTTCGACCCGGCCCTGCCCTTCGACCCGGCCCGACCCTTCGACCCGGCCCTGTCCTCCGCAGCGACCGCGCCCGTCGACGGCGCCGTCATCGGGCGCGCCGTGCTCGGCCCCGGACCGGCCGCGATCCCTCCCCCGCCCACCGGCGGGCCGGTCACGGCCCCCGGACCCGGCCCGGTGGTCGCCGCCCCGGCGGGACCGGGCGCCGGCGGCCCCGGCGACCCGGGCGGCGCCCCCGGCCCGGGGGCGCCCGCCGGACCCGGGGCACCCGTGGTGGCCGTCCCGCTCCCGGACCTCGGCACCCCGCCGGTCCAGGTGCCCGGCGCCGCCCTGCCGACCCCCCTCGGCCCGGTCGCCACCCCGCCGGTCGCGATCGACGAGGGCGGCCTGACCACCCCCGACCTGGGCCTGGTCGTCGACGGCGACGGGCTCGGCGTCGTCGCGGGCGACACCGCGCTGGCCACCCCGGACGCCCGCGTCGGCCCCCTGCGGGCGGGGCCGGTCGGGCTGGGCGAGGCGGCCGCGACGCTGCCCGACCTCACCGTCGAGGACGCGGAGATCCTGCGGGTGGGTCCCGAGCCCGAGGTCACGATCCCGGCCGTCACGCTGTCGGCCACCGAGATCGACACGCCCGCCCTGCACGTCGGCGACGCGGAGATCGACCTGCCCGAGGTCTCGCTGCCCGAGGTCTCGACGGCGGAGGTGCCGGTCGTGGGGACGGTCACGGGGCTGCTCGGCGGTGGACCGACCGGCGGTGGTCTGCTCGGCTGACGGCCCTGTTCGGGGTGATGGCAGGGTGGCGGCCATGAGCCGCCAGGACACCGCCGCCACCGCACTCGCCGCGCTCCGGACCGGGATCGGGGTGGGGGCCTGGGTCGCGCCCTCGCCGGCCGCCCGGATGTTCGGCCTGCGTGTCGACGGCAACACCGAGGCCGTCCTGATGGCGCGGCTGTTCGCCGTCCGTGACGTCGCGCTGGCGTACGCGACCCTCGGCACGACCGGCCCCGCCCGGCGGACGGTGCTGCACGCCGGCATCGCCTGCGACGTGCTCGACGCCGCGGCGGCCCTGCTCGCCGCACGGCGCGGCGGCATCCCGCGGGGCTCGGCCGCGCTGGTCGCCGCCGTCGCGCTGGCAGCCGCCGCGACGGGGGCGGTCGCGGCACGCCCCTAGGAACTGTCGGGGGTCGGTGCGAACATCTGTTCGTGCCCACCGACGACGACACGGCGACGATCCTGCACGCCGACCTCGACGCGTTCTACGCGTCGGTGGAGCAGCGCGACGACCGGCGCCTGCGCGGGCGGCCGGTCATCGTCGGCGGCGGGGTGGTGCTGGCCTGCAGCTACGAGGCCAAGGCGCGCGGGGTGCGCACGGCGATGAACGGCCGCCAGGCCCGCGCGCTGTGCCCCCGGGCGATCGTCGTGCCGCCGCGGATGGCCGCCTACTCGCAGGCCAGCAAGGACGTGTTCGCCGTGTTCCGCGACACGACCCCGCTGGTGGAGGGCATCTCGATCGACGAGGCGTTCCTGGAGGTCGGGGGGCTGCGCCGGATCGCGGGCACCCCCGTCGAGATCGCGGCGCGGCTGCGCGAGCGGGTGGCGCGGGAGGTGGGGCTGCCGATCACGGTGGGGGTGGCGCGCACGAAGTTCCTGGCCAAGGTGGCCAGCGGGGTGGCCAAGCCCGACGGGCTGCTCCGGGTGGCGCCCGAGGCCGAACTGGAGTTCCTGCACCCGCTGCCGGTGCGGCGGCTGTGGGGGGTCGGGGCCGTCACCAGCGAGAAGCTGCACGCGCTGGGCATCCGCACGGTCGGCGAGGTGGCCGCGGTCGGCGAGGCCGCGCTGGTCTCGTTCCTGGGCCGGGCCGGCGGGCGGCACCTGCACGCCCTGGCCCACAACCGCGACCCGCGCCCCGTCCGGGCCACCGAGCGGCGGCGCTCGATCGGCTCCCAGCAGGCGCTGGGGCGGCGGCCCCGCAGCGACGACGAGCTCGACGCGCTGCTGGCCGGCACGCTCGACCGGCTGGGGCGGCGGCTGCGCGACGGCCACCGCGTCTGCCGCACGGTCGTGCTGCGGCTGCGCTTCGGCGACTTCACCCGGGCCACCCGGTCGCACACCCTGCCCGAGGCCACCGCACACACCGCCACGCTCCTGGCCGCGTGCCGCGACCTGCTCGGGGCGGCCACGCCGACGATCCACGAGCGCGGGCTCACCCTGCTCGGCGTCTCGCTGGCCAACCTGGCCGACGACGACGCCGTCCAGCTCGCCCTGCCGTTCGACCGGGCCGCCGGGGCGGCGCTGGACAGCACCCTCGACGAGCTCCGCGCCCGTTTCGGCGCCCGGTCGGTCACCCGCGGCACGCTGCTGCACACCCGCGCCCCGCTGGAGGTCCCGCTGCTCCCGGACGACCCGTGACCGGGTCCGGGCCCGGTCAGCCGAGGTCGACCACCGACTTGGTGATCTGCGCGCGGGCGACGAGCCGGTTGCCGACCACCGCCGTCGCCGTCACGAAGCCGAGGCGCCGTGTGCGACGTTCCACGGCGGCCGTCACCGTCACCTCCTCGCCGGCGCGCCCGGGGCTGAGGATCTGCGTGGAGACGTGGTGGGTCACGGCGTGCTCGGCGGCGTCGAGGTGCGGGAGCAGGGCGAGGAAGCCGGTGAGCTCCATGATCGAGCCCAGGGCCCCCGCGTGCAGGGTGCCACCCGGGTTGAGGGCCAGGCCCGACACCGGGAACACCACGCCCGCCGCCGGGTCGGCCGGGTCCAGCGCCCGGGCCTCCAGCGCCACCTGCAGCGGGATGGCGAGCGCCGCGGCGGCCCGCTCGGCGAGGGAGTCGGTCACGCCCGCAGCGTGCCATCCGCGGCCCGACCACGCCGCGTGACCGCCGAGGTTCGTCCGTCCGGCCGCACACCCCGCGGGAGGCCGCATTCGTTCCCCACCGGGGGTGTGGCCAACCCCGCCACCGCACCCGGCCTCCACTACCGTCGGGTCGAACTTGCGCCGCGATCCGCACGGAGAGTCGATGTCAGACGAGCAGTCCCACGAGCCGAGCGAGATCACCTACGCGGAGCACTTCCATCCGGCGCGGCCGCGCAGCCTGCGTCACCGCGCGAAGGTCAAGGCGCCGTTCGCGCGCCGGTCCGTGGCCAAGGACGGCAAGCCGTCGGGCACCAACCCGGCGTACGTGTCGTGGCTGCTGAGCCAGTCCATGCTGGCCGACGCCAACGAGATCAGCCGCCAGTTCTCCGGCCAGGGCACGATGTGGCAGAACCCGTTCGCCAACCCCGGCCCGCGCCAGGCCGTGGAGACGGCGTCGGTGTGGTTCACCGCCTACCCGATCTCGTTCATCACCCGCCCCGGCGAGTCCTTCCTGGCCGCGCTGGCCGACGAGCAGCTGTGGGACGCGTTCGCCCGCATCGGCATCGAGGCGGTGCACACCGGGCCGGTCAAGCGCGCGGGCGGGCTGTCGGGCTGGCAGGCCACCCCCAGCGTCGACGGGCACTTCGACCGGATGAGCACCGAGATCGACCCGGCGTTCGGCACCGAGGCGGAGTTCCGCGCGATGTGCGGCATGGCCACCTGGTCCGGGGGCACGATCATCGACGACATCGTCCCCGGCCACACCGGCAAGGGCGCCGACTTCCGGCTCGCCGAGCTGAAGTACGGCGACTACCCCGGCATCTACCACATGATCGAGATCGAGCCGGAGGACTGGAACCTGCTGCCCGATGTCCCCGCCGGCCGCGACTCGGTGAACATCGACCCGGCCACCGAGGAGCAGCTGGAGAAGGCCGGCTACATCATCGGCCGGCTGCAGCGGGTGATCTTCTACGCCGAGGGCGTGAAGGAGACGAACTGGAGCGCCACCAAGGCCGTCGAGGGCGTCGACGGCGTGGAGCGGCGCTGGGTCTACCTGCACTACTTCAAGGAGGGCCAGCCCTCGATCAACTGGCTGGACCCGAGCTTCGCGGGCATGCGCCTGGTCATCGGCGACGCCCTGCACTCGCTCACCGACCTCGGCGCGGGCGCACTGCGCCTGGACGCCAACGGCTTCCTCGGGGTCGAGAAGTCGACCGAGGGGCTGCCGGCGTGGTCGGAGGGCCATCCCCTCTCGCAGGCGGCCAACCACCTCATCGGCTCCATGGTCCGCAAGCTCGGCGGGTTCACCTTCCAGGAGCTCAACCTCACGATCGACGACATCCGCGTCACCGCCGAGGCGGGCGCGGACCTGTCCTACGACTTCGTCAACCGGCCCGCCTACCACCACGCGCTGGCCACCGGCGACACCGAGTTCCTGCGCCTGACGCTGCGCACGTCGCTGGAGCTGGGCGTCGACCCGGCGTCGCTGGTGCACGCCCTGCAGAACCACGACGAGCTCACCTACGAGCTGGTGCACTGGGCCACCGGGCACCGCGACGACCTCTACACCTACCGGGGCGCGGAGATCACCGGCGGCGAGCTGGCCGAGAGCGTGCGCCGCGACCTGTGCGAGCACCTCACCGGCCCGGACGCGCCCTACAACCTCATCTTCACGACCAACGGCATCGCCTGCACCACGGCCACCGTCATCGCGGCGACGCTGGGGATCACCGACCTCGACGACATCGGGGAGGCCGACACCGCGCGGATCATGCGCGTGCACCTGCTGCTCGCGATGTTCAACGCCCTGCAGCCCGGGGTGTTCGCCCTGTCGGGCTGGGACCTGGGCGGCATGCTCACGCTGGCCCCCGACCAGGTCGCCGAGCTGCTCGAACACGGCGACACCCGCTGGATCCACCGCGCGGCGCACGACCTGATGGGGGCCAACCCCGGGGCCCGCACGTCGTCGTCGGGGCTGCCGCGCGGGCGCAGCCTCTACGGCCCGATCCCCGACCAGCTCGACGACGAGGCCAGCTTCGTCCGCCAGCTCCAGGCGATCCTGGCCGTGCGCACCCGCCACGGCATCGCCACCGCGCAGCAGGTCGACGTCCCGGACGTCTCGCACCGCGGGCTGCTCGTGCTGGTGCACCAGCTCGCCGACCCCGACCGGCTGCACCTGACGGTGCTCAACTTCTCGGGCGAGCCGGTCACCGGCACCGTGCGTTCCGAGTACCTGACGCCGGGCGCGCAGGTGTCGGACATGTTCACCGACCGCCCGCTGGGCACCGTCGACGACCTGCACGCGTTCTCCGTCGACATGGAGCCGCACCAGGGGCACTCGCTGCTGGTGCAGCGCGGTGGAACTGCTCACCCCGACGTGACCTGAGGGCCGCGCGCGACGAGCATGGAGGCGGTGTCCCTCGCCCCGGCCGCTCCCCCCGTCACCCGCAGGGGCACCGCGCTCCTGGTGCTCGCCCTGGTCGCCGTGGCGCTCAACCTGCGCGGACCGATCGTGGCGATCACCCCGGTGCTCGACACCGTCGGCGCCGACCTGGCCATCGGCGCCGCCACCGCGGGCCTGGTCACCGGCCTGCCGGTGCTGTGCTTCGCACTGGCCACGCCGCTGGCGTCGCTGCTGCTGGCCCGGGCCGGGCTGGAGCGCGGGGTGCTCATCGCGCTCGGGGCGCTGCTGGTCGGCACCCTGGTGCGGTCCGCGGGCGGGCTGGAGGCGGTGGTCGTGGGCACGATCGTCATCGGGATCGCGATCACCGTGGGCAATGTGGCCGTGCCGGTCGTGGTCGGGCGCGACGTCGACCCGCGCCGGGCCGGCCTGGTGCTCGGCGGGTATACCGCGGCGCTCAACGTCGGCTCGATGATCACCCTGTCGTTCACCGTGCCGCTGACGGCGGCGCTGGGCTGGCGGGCCGCGCTGGCGGTGTGGGGCGGGCTGGCCGTCGTGGCGGCGGGCGTCTGGTGGCTGGGCACGCGCGGCAGCGCCCGGCGTGCGGCCGCCGCGGGCCCACCGGACGAGGGCACCGACGGCGGCCCGGTGTGGTGGCGGCGCCCGGTCGTCTGGGCACTGACGATCGGCTTCGGCGGCCAGGCGTTCTCCTACTACGGCGTCACGACCTGGCTGCCGCTGCTGCTGCACGACGAGCTGGGCATGGACCCGGCGGCCGCGGGCGTCAGCGCGTCGGTGTTCCAGGTCGCCGCGGTGGCCGGGGCGTTCGGCGTGCCGGTGCTGCTGCGGCTGTTCCCCGGCCCGCTCCCGGCGCTGCTGGCCGTGTGTGCGTGCTGGGCGGCGCTGCCGCTGGGGCTGCTGCTCGCCCCGGCGCTGTGGCCGGTCTGGTGCGCGCTGGGCGGCGTCGCGCAGGGCGGCGGGTTCACCGTGGTCTTCGCGATGGTCGTGCGGGCGGCGCGCGGGCCGGCCGAGGCCCGCCGGATGTCGGCGCTGGTGCAGGGCGGCGGGTACCTGGTGGCGGCCACCGGGCCGGCCGTCGTCGGGGCCGTGCACGAGGCGACCGCCACCTGGACCGCGCCGCTGCTGGTGGTGCTCGGCGCCGTCGCCGTGCTGACGGTCGCGGGATCGGCGGCCGCGCGAGCGTCCTGACCCGGGCGGGTCCGGATGGCGTCCCGATCCCGGGAGGGACAGACTGACCGGCGATGTCCACCGACCCGACCCCGGAACCGAACCCGCTGTTCGCGGGGGGCGGGGAGGTCGGGCGGGTCATGGCGACCCACGACTGGGCCGCCACCCCGGTCGGCCCGCCGCACACCTGGCCGTCCGAGCTGCGCAGCGTCGTGCGGATCCTGCTCACGTCGCGGTTCTCGATGTGGATGGGCTGGGGCCCGGAGCTGGCCTTCTTCTACAACGACGCCTACCGGCGCGACACGCTGCGCGCCAAGCACCCGTGGGCGCTGGGCCGCCCCGCGAACGAGGTGTGGGCGGAGATCTGGGACGACATCGGGCCGCGTGTGCGCCACGTCCTCGACACCGGCGAGGCCACCTGGGACGAGAGCCTGCTGCTCACCCTGGAGCGGGCGGGCTACGTCGAGGAGACCTACCACACCTTCTCCTACAGCCCGCTCGACGACGCCGGGGGCCGCATCGCCGGGATGCTCTGCGTGGTCAGCGAGACCACCGAGCGCGTACTGAGCGAGCGCCGGCTGCGCGTGCTCGGCGAGCTGGGTGACGTCTCCGCGGCGACCGCGCCGACCGTCGGGCAGGCCTGCCGCGCGGCGCTGACGGTGCTGGAGCGCGGCCGCCGCGACGTCCCGTTCGCCTCGGTGTACCTGCTCGACGGGCCGGGGGGCGCGGCCCGCCGGGCGGCCCACTTCGGGATGCTCGACGACGCGCGGATCGTGCCGCTGGAGCTCGACGCGGGCTCCCCGCTGTGGCCGGTGCTGCAGACCGGCGAGCCGCGCGTGCTCACCGGGCTCGCGCAGCGCTACCGGGGGCTGTTCCTGCCCACCGGCCACATCGACGACGCCATCGAGCCCGACACCGCGGTCTGCCTGCCCCTGGTCGGCAGCGGGAGCGGTCCGCCGATCGGGGTGTTCACCGCGGGGGTGAGCCCGTTCCGGGCGCTGGACGCGGAGTACCGGCGCTTCCTGGACCTCGTCGCCGGGCAGGTCGACACCGCGATCACCGACGTGCAGGCCTATCAAGCCCAGCGTCGCCGCGCCGACGAGCTCGCCGAGCTCGACCGGGCCAAGACCGAGTTCTTCACCGGCGTCAGCCACGAGCTGCGCACCCCGCTGACGCTCATCGCGGGCCCCGCCGAGGACGCGCTGTCCGACCGCGCGCACCCGCTCCCCCCGGAGCACCGGGCCCGCCTGGAGGTCATCCGGCGCAACAGCGGGCGGCTGCGCCGCCTCGTCGACACGCTGCTGGACTTCGCCCGGCTCGAGGGCGGGCAGCTCGCACCGCAGCTCACCGCCGTCGACCTGGCCGGGCTCACCCGCGGGATCGCCGAGTCGTTCGCCCCCGCCGTCACCCGGGCCGGCCTCGGGTTCGACGTCGAGTGCCCGCCGCTGCCGTCCACCGTCGCCGTCGACGTGGACATGTGGGAGAAGATCGTCCTCAACCTGCTGTCCAACGCGGTGAAGTACACCCTGGCCGGCGGCGTCTCGATCACCCTGGGACCCGACGGGGACGGCGGGGTGCGGCTGGCCGTCGTCGACTCCGGCATCGGCATCCCCGCCGAGGACGTGCCGCTGCTGTTCCGGCGCTTCCACCGCGTGCAGGGGTCGAGCGGGCGCAGTCGCGAGGGTTCCGGCATCGGGCTGGCGCTGGTCGCCGAGCTGACGGCCCTGCACGGGGGCACCACGAGCGTGCAGAGCACCCCCGACAGCGGATCCACCTTCACCGTGACGCTGCCCGCGGCGGCGCTCACCGGCGCCCCCGCCCAGCGGGCCCGGGCCTCCGCCGCGGTGGAGCGCTACCGCGAGGAGGCCCTGCAGTGGGCCACCACGGACCCGTCCGACTCCGCCGCCACCCTCGACCCCGGCCCGACCGCGGGCGACACCGTGCTCGTCGCCGAGGACAACAGCGACCTGCGCCGGTTCCTGGCCGGGCTGCTCTCGCCGCACTACCGGGTGCTGGTCGTCGGCGACGGCGACAGCGCGCTGGCCACCGCGCTCGCGGAGCGCCCCGACCTGGTGCTGACCGACGTCATGATGCCGGGCCTCGACGGCTTCGGCCTGCTCGCCGCCCTGCGCGCCGACCCGGCGACGGCCACCACCCCGGTCGTGATGCTCTCGGCGCGGGCGGGCGAGGAGGCGGCCATCGAGGGGCTCGCCGCGGGCGCCGACGACTACCTGGTCAAGCCGTTTTCCTCGGCCGACCTGCTGGCCCGCATCCGCTCGAACCTCCAGCTCGCCCGGGTGCGCAACCACGAGTCGGCCTGGCGCAACGCGCTGATCAACGCGATGCAGGACGGCCTGTTCGTCGTCGGGGACGACTGGACGGTCGTGGAGGTCAACGACGCCTTCGAGGCGATCCTGGGCTACGGGGCCGACGGCCTGCCCTACCCGGTCCCGCACCCGTGGTGGCCCACCGATCCCGAGCACGCCCCGGCGATCGAGGCCGCCGTCGCCAGTGTGCAGGAGCAGCACGGCGGCGAATTCGTCCTCCCGGTGCACCACCGCGACGGCCGGCTGCTCTGGATCGAGGTGGTGGTCGCCGAGGCACCGGCCCGCGACGGCGACGGCCTGGCGCTGGTGGGCACGCTGCGCGACGTCACCGGGCGCCGGCGCATCGCCGAGCGCGACCGGCTGCTCGCCGACACCGGGCACCTGCTCGGGCGTCCCGGCACCCTCACCGAACGCCTCGACGACCTCGTCGCCGCGGCCGCGCCCGTGCTGGGCGACCTCGCGGCCGTCTTCCTCGCCCGTCCCGACGGCCTGTACGCCGTCGCGGCCGCGCACCACCACGACCCCGCCGTCACCGCCGCCATCCGCGCCATCGCGCCCCGCCGCCCCACCGTCGACCTCGCCGGGGGGCGCGCGTTCGTCCTCGAGGACCTGACGCAGGACCCGGAGACCGACACCGGCGGCGCCGTCTTCTCCGACGCGCTGGTCGTGCCGCTCGTCGTGGCCGGGCGGCTGCTCGGGGCGCTGGTGTTCGCCAACACCGGTGGCCCGCGGGTGCACGACGACACCGACGTCGACACCGCCGAGGAGCTGGGCAGGCGGGTCGCGCTGATGATCGAGACCGAGCGCCTGGCCACCCGGGAGCGGCGGCTGCACGAGGTGACCGCCGCGCTCGCCGCGGCCGGCACCGTCGACGACGCGGCGCGCGTCCTCGCCGCGGGGGTGGTGGAGGCCACGGGGGCGGCGGCCGTCTCGGTCACGCTGGCCGGGCCCGAGGGCCCGCACACCGTGCACCGGTTCGGCGACGCCGCCGGCGTCCCGTCGGTGACCGAGGCGCTGCGGACCGGGATGCCCGTGTGGCGGGCCGCGGACGACGCGGGCGTGGCGCTGCCGCTGGCGGTGGGCGAGCGCGTGGTCGGCGCGCTGGCCGCCGGGTTCGGCGGCAACCGGTCCTTCGACGACGACGAGCGCGCCTTCCTGGCGGCACTGGCCGGGGACGCCGGGCTGGCCTTCGAGCGGGCCGCGCTCGCCGACACCCGCCGCGAGCTCGCCGACACCCTGCAGCGCAGCCTGCTCCCCTCCGCCCTCCCCGAGCACGACCGGGTCACCCTGGCCGCGCACTACCTGCCCGCGGCCTCGGGCAGCAACACCGGCGGCGACTGGTACGACGTGCTCCCCCTCGACGAGCACCACATCGCGATCGTGGTCGGTGACGTCGTCGGGCAGGGCCCCGGCGCCGCCGCCGTGATGGGGCAGCTGCGCAGCGCGCTGTCGGCGTACCTGCTGCAGAACCACGCGCCCGCCGAGGCCCTGACCTGGCTGGACCGCTGGTCCTCCCGTGTGCCGGGGGCCCGCGCCAGCACGGCGATCTGCGTCGTGGTCGACATCCGCACCGGCGACCTGCGCTGGGCCCGCGCCGGGCACCCCCCTCCCCTGGTCCTCGGCCCGGACGGGTCGTCGCGGTTCCTGCAGGACGCCCGCGGCACCGTGCTCGGCGTCGCGGGCGCGCCGCCGTTCGTCGAGGGGCGCACCACGCTCGCGCCCGGGTCCACCGTGATCCTCTACACCGACGGGCTGGTCGAGCGCCGCGGCGAGATCGTCGACGACGGGTTCGACCGCCTCGCGGCCGCCGCGGCCCGGCACTGCACCGAGCCCGTGCAGCGGCTGGTGCCCGCCGTGCTGCACGCGGCGCTCGACGGTGCGGGCCCTGCCGACGACGTCGCGCTGATCGTGGCGCGCCTGCGCCCGCCCGCGCTGGCCGGGCGCGGCCCCGCCCGGCCCGACCGGCTCGCGGTCGTGCGCCGCGAGGTCGCCGACTGGGTCACCGCCGCCGCGCTGCCCGAGGAGACCGGCGAGGACCTGCAGCTCGCGCTCGGCGAGGCGCTGGCCAACGCCGTCGAGCACGCCTACCGCGACCGCCCGCCCGGGGAGTACCGCTACCTGCTCGATCAGCGTCCCGACGGCTCCGTGCGGGTCGTGGTGAGCGACGACGGCAGCTGGCGGCCCCCGCCGGAGGACCCCGGGTACCGCGGCCGCGGGCTGCTGGTGATCGACCGGCTCGCCCGTGACCTGTCCGTCGAGCGCACCGACACGGGCACCCGCCTGGAGTTCACGGTGCACCCGGCCGACGTCGCGTCGCCGCCCCGCTCCCCCGCCGCCCCCGACCGGTCGGCCCCCTGGGCCGGCCTGCGCGTGCACGACGGGCCCCGGCTCGAGCTCGCCGGCGAGCTCGACGTGTCCACGGTGCCGGGGATGCGCGACCGGGCGCTGGCGGCGGTCCGGGGCGCCGCGGGCACCGCGGTCGTCGACCTGACCGCCGTCACCCACCTGGCCAGCGCCGGGATCGGGCTGCTGCTGGAGCTCGCGGCGCGGGCGCCGCACGGCCTGCGCACCGTCGCCGCACCGGACGGCCCGGTGGGGCGCGTCCTCGCCCTCACCGACCTGGAGGCCGCCCTGGGCGCCGAGCATCCCTGACGGCCGTTGACACCGCCGGGCCGCTACCCATACTTGCGCCATGTCACCGCCCTGCGGCCGGCCGCCACGGGGCGTGGTGGTCTTCGTCGTCGTCGCCCTGGGCTACGCGGCCGGATCCCAGGCGGCCTTCAGCTGGTTCGGCGCGCTCGGGCTCGGCGGCACGTTCTTCCCCCCGGCGGGGCTCACGCTGGCCGCGTTCGTGGTGGTCGGCCGGCGGCACTGGCCCGCGGTGGCCGCCGCGGTGCTCGTCGCCGAGGTCGCGCTCGACACGGTCAACGGGCTGGGGCCGGCCGCCGGCGTCGGCTTCGCGCTCGCCAACATCGCCGAGCCGCTGGCCGGGGCCCTGCTGCTGGGCGCGCACCGCGGCCGGCGGGTGGACCTGGAGCGGCGCGAGGACCTGTTCCGGTTCGTCGCCGGACCGGTGCTCGTCGCCCCGCTCCTGGGGGCGGTCCTGGCCGCGACGACCGACGCGCTGTTCGTCGCCCCCGACCGGTTCCTGGACGTCGCGGTGCGGATCTGGCTCGGCGACGGCCTGGGCGTACTGGTCGTCGGCGGCGCGCTGCTGGCGACCCGCTCGCCCGACTCGGTGTGGCGGGTGCCGCACCGCCGCCCCGAGGCCGTCGCGCTGGTGCTGCTCGCGACCGCCGGGTCCGCGGCCGTCGTCTCCCGGCACGCGCTGCCGCTGGCCTACCTCGTCGCCGTCCTGCTGGTGTGGATCGCGTTCCGGCTCGGCGTCGCGGGGGTCACCTCCGCCGGGCTCGGGGTGGCGTTCGCCGCGTCGGCGTCGGTGGCGGGCGAGCGCGGCATCGCGGCCGACCTCGGGGTGTCGCCGGGGCTGGCCCTGAGCTACGTCCAGGCGCTGGTCGCCGTCGTGCTGGTGACGACCGCCGCGCTCGCCGCAGAGATCCGCGAGCGGGAGCGGACCGTGCTCCGCGCGGCCACCGCCGACTCCCACCGCCTCGCCGCCGAGACCGCCTACGACGTCGAGCGCCGCGCGCTGCGCCGCGCCGAGCTGCTGCACGCGGTGACCGCCGCCCTGGGCACGGCCAGCACGCTCGACGAGGTGGCGCGGGCGGTGCACGGCGCCGGTCTGGTCCCGCTCGACGCGGGCGCGACGTCGGTCGGGGTGCTCGGCCCCGACGGGGCGTTCCGCGTCGCCACCCTCGGCTTCCCCGACGCCGTCGCGCTGCGGAACGCGGCGCTGCCCGCCGACGCCGACCTGCCGGGCCCGGCCGCGGTGCGGGACGGGCGGGCCCGCTGGTTCGGCGACCGCGCCGGCACCGTCGCGGAGTTCCCGGCGGTCGCGGAGCTCCTCGACGGCACCGCCTACGCCGCGGCGGCGGTGCTCCCGCTGCACCGGGCGGGCGAGCCGGTCGGGTACATCGCCGCGCACTTCGTCGGGGAACGGGAGTTCCCGCCCGACGAGCGGACGCTGCTGGAGGCCGTCGCCCTGCAGGTCGAGAACTCGCTGGAGCGGGTCCGGCTCTACGAGCTCTCGGTCGGGCTGCGGGAGGTCGCCGAGCGGCGGGCCGCCCGCCAGCGGGTGCGCATCGACGTCCTGGAACGGCTCAACGCCGCGGGGGGCGCCGCGCTGCGCCGCCGGCTGCTGGTGGAGGCGCTCGTGCCGGAGATCGCCGACCTCGCCGTGCTCGTCGTCCCGGGGCGCGGCGGGCGGCCGCAGCAGGTCGCGGCCGCCCCCGCGTGGGCACCCGGCCACGGGGCGGTGGTGCCCGACGTCGCCGACGTGCTGGCCACCGGCCGGGCCGTGCTCTCCGAGCACCTCGTCCCGCACCCGCACGTGCCGCCCGCCCTCGCCCCGGTCTCCTCGATCACGGTGCCGCTGCGCGCCGGGGACGCGGTCGTGGGCGCGTTGCGGGTCTGCTTCACCGACTCGGGGCGCCGCCACCGGCCCGAGGACGTCGGGTTCGTGCGCGATCTCGCCACCGGCGCGGCCCTGGCCATCGAGAACGCACGGCTCTACGAGGCGGAGCACCGCATCGCCGAGGTGCTGCAGACCAGCCTGCTCCCCCAGGAGCTCCCGCGGCTCCCGGGTCTCACCCTGGGGTCGCGCTACCTCGCGGGCGCGGCCGGGACGCAGGCGGGCGGCGACTGGTACGACGTGCTGGCCCTCGACGAGCACCGCGCCGCCGTCGTCGTCGGGGACGTGGTGGGCAACGGGCCGGGCGCCGCCGCCGTCATGGGGCAGCTGCGCAGCGCCGTGGCCTGCGCCCTGCTGGACGGGCACGGCCCGGCCCGGGTGCTGGAGCAGCTCGACCGGTTCGCCGCGCGGGTCCCCGGGGCCCGGGGCAGCACCGCGGCCTGCGTCGTCGTGGACCGGGCCCGCGGGGAGCTGTGCTGGGCCCGCGCCGGGCACCCCCCGCCGCTGCTGCTCGACGACGGGCGCGTCCGGTTGCTGGAGGGCCCCACCGGCACGGTGCTCGGTGTGCCCGGCCGCCCGCCGTACCGGGAGAACCGGGTCGCGGCCGGCCCCGGTGCGACGGTCCTGCTCTACACCGACGGGCTGGTCGAGCGGCGCGGCGAGGTGATCGACGACGGGGTGGCCCGGCTCGCCGACCACGCCGCCGCCCTGGCCCACCGCGACCCCGACGCCCTGCTCGGCGACCTGCTCGACCGGCTCGTGCCCGCCGGGCGCCCCTCCGACGACGTCGCCGTCGTCGCCGCGCGGATCCTGCCGCCCGCGCTGCACCTGCGCGTGCCCGCCGTGCCCGGGCAGCTCCGGCCGGTGCGCGGGGCGGTCCGCGGCTGGGCCGCCGGGCACGCGCTGCCCGCCGACGTCACCGACGACCTGCTGCTGGCGCTGGGCGAGTCCGTCGCGAACGCGGTGGAGCACGCCTACCCCGCAGGGCGGCCGGGGGAGGTCGAGTGCGCGCTGGAGCGGGCGGCGGACGGCACGGTCGCGGTGACCGTCCGCGACTCGGGCACCTGGCGGCCGGTGCCCTCGGACAACGGCCACCGCGGCCACGGCCTGACGATGATCCGTGCGGTGACCGACGCCGTGGAGGTCGAGCGCCTGCCCACGGGAACGACGGTCCGCTTCCGCCTCGGCGCGGGCTAGCGGCCCGTCCAGACCGGCGGGCGCTTCTCGGCGAAGGCCGTGGGGCCCTCGCGGGCGTCCTGCGAGGCGAACACCGGCGCGGTCAGCGCCGCCTGCTCGGCCCAGCCCTGCGCGGTGGTCCAGTCGGCGCTGCCCCGTGCGATGCGCTTGGTGGCCACGACGGCGAGCGGGGCGTTGGCCGCGATGACGGTGGCCAGCTCCACCGCGGCGTCCAGCGCGCCGCCCTCGTCGGTGACGCGGTTGACCAGGCCGATCTCCGCGGCGCGGGCGGCGTCGATCGGGTCGCCGGTCAGCAGCATCTCCATCGCCACCGCGTGCGGCACCCGGCGGGTCAGCAGCAGCGCGCCACCCGCCGCGGCGACCAGCGAGCGCTTCACCTCCGGCACGCCGAGGCGCGCGGTGCTCGACGCCACCACCAGGTCACACGCCAGCAGCAGCTCGAACCCGCCGGCCAGCGCCCAGCCCTCGGCCGCGCCGATCAGCGGCTTGCGCGGCGGCACCTCGGTGATCCCGCACAGGCCGCGCCCCTCGACCCACGGCCGCTCGCCGCGCAGGAACGCCTTGAGGTCCATGCCCGCCGAGAACGTGCCGCCGGCCCCGGTGAGCACGCCGACCCGCAGCTCGTCGGAGGCGTCGAGCTCGTCGACCGCCGCGGCGATGCCCCGGGACACCGCGCCGTCGAGCGCGTTGCGCGCGTGCGGCCGGTTGATCGTGATGACCTGGACGGCGCCGCGCCGCTCGACGAGGACCTCGTCGCCCGGCCCCGTCACCGCGGGGCCATCCGGATGGCCCCGTCGAGGCGGATGACCTCGCCGTTGAGCATCGGGTTGGCCGCGATGTGCGCGACCAGCGCGCCGAACTCCGCCGGCTGCCCCAGCCGCGACGGGTGCGGCACCTGCTGGCCCAGGGAGATCCGCGCGTCCTCGGGCAGCCCGGCCAGCAGCGGGGTGTCGAACAGGCCCGGCGCGATGGTGACGACGCGGATCATCGCGCTCGCCAGGTCGCGCGCGATCGGCAGCGTCATGCCCACGACGCCGCCCTTGGACGCCGAGTACGCGGCCTGCCCGATCTGGCCGTCGAACGCCGCGACCGAGGCGGTGTTGACGATGACGCCGCGCTCGCCGTCGACGATCTCGGTGGCGGCGATGCGCTCGGCCGCGAGCCGGATGACGTTGAACGTGCCGATCAGGTTGATGTTCACGATGCGGGCGAACTTGTCGAGCGGGTAGACGCCCTTGCGCCCCAGCACGCGGATCGCGTCGCCGGTGCCCGCGCAGTTGACGGCCATCCGGATCGGGCCCAGCTCGGCGGCGACGTCGAGCGCGGCACTCACCCCAGCCTCGTCGGTGACGTCGCCGGGGGCGAAGCGCACGCGGTCGCCCAGCTTCTCCGCGACCTCGGCGCCCGCCGAGGACGGCAGGTCGAGGATGACGACCGACGCGCCCGCGTCGAGCAGCTTCTCGGTGGTGGCCAGGCCGAGCCCGGACGCCCCACCGGTCACGACCGCGGCAGCTCCGTTGATGTCCACTGGTGTCTCCTCGTGCCTCGTTCGCGAACTGACCCCGGACCCTAGCCGTCGGCGCCGACCGTCAGCCCGTGGCGCCGGTCACCACGGCCAGCACCTGGCCCGTGGCGACCTGGTCGCCCGCGGCGACGTGCAGCTCGGTCAGCTCCCCGTCGGCGGGGGCGGCGACCGTGTGCTCCATCTTCATCGCCTCCAGCACCACCAGCGCCCGGCCCGCGGTGACCGCGGCTCCCGGCTCGGCGAGCACCCGCAGCACCGTGCCGGGCATCGGGGCCAGCAGCGAACCGGGTACCTGCACCGAGGACGGGTCGACGAACCGCGCGACCTCGGCGAGCGTCGTCGAGCCGAGCGCGCTGTCGACGTGGTGGGCCCCGGCCACGGCGTGCACCGACACCGTGCGGCGCACCCCGTCGACGGTGAGGTCGACCGCGGCCGGCGTCACCGCGTGGACGGTGAGCGCCAGCGGTGCGCCGTCGACGGCGACCTCGACCCCGCCGCGGTGGACGCGGTAGGCGACCTCGACGCTCCGCTGCGGACCGACGGTGAACGCCACCCGCTGCGGCGCGACCGCGACGTTGCGCCAGCCCGACGGGACGGCGCGCAGCACCGGGGCGGCGGCGCGGTGCGCGGCCTGGCGGGCCAGCGCGGCGCAGGCCGCGTGCACCGGGACCGCGTCGTCGGCGCCGAGCGCCACCGCGGGGTGCCGGTCGAGGTAGCCGGTGTCGGTGGCCCCGGCGAGGAAGTCGGGCTCGCGCAGGATCCCGACGAGCAGCTCGCGGTTGGTGAGGACCCCGTGCAGCCGGGCCCCGTGCAGCGCGGCGGCGAGCGTGCGGGCCGCCGCGGCGCGGGTCGGGCCGTGCGCGATCACCTTGGCCAGCATCGGGTCGTAGTGCGGGCCGATCACCGAGCCGTCGGCCACCCCGGTGTCGACGCGCACGTCCCCGGGCACCGCGACGCGGTGCAGCGTGCCGGTGGCCGGCAGGAACCCCGCGGAGGGGTCCTCGGCGTAGAGCCGCGCCTCGATCGCGTGCCCGGTGATCCGGGCGTCGTGCACCTCGGGGGGCAACGGCTCCCCCTCGGCCACCCGCAGCTGCAGCTCGACCAGGTCGAGCCCGGTGACCAGCTCGGTGACCGGGTGCTCCACCTGCAGCCGGGTGTTGACCTCCAGGAACCCGAACGTCCCGTCGGCGTCGAGCACGAACTCGACCGTGCCCGCCCCCACGTACGGCCCCGCCCCCAACGTCGCGAGCGCCTCGCCCGCGGTGACGGCGGCGGCGCACAGCCGGGCCCGCAGCGCGTCGTCGACGGCGGGCGACGGCGCCTCCTCCACGATCTTCTGGTACCGGCGCTGGATCGAGCACTCCCGCTCGAACAGCGCCACCAGCGAGCCGTGGGCGTCGCCGAGGATCTGCACCTCGACGTGACGGGGGTCGACGACGAGGCGTTCCAGGAACACGGTGCCGTCGCCGAACGCGGAGGCGGCCTCGCGGCGGGCGCTCGCGACCGCCTCCTCCAGGGAGCCGGGGTCGGGCACGACCCGCATCCCCCGCCCCCCGCCGCCGAACGCGGCCTTGACCAGCAGCGGGAAGCCCACCCGCTCCCCCAGCGCGGCGAGGTCGTCGTCCGCGCCGACGGTGGCCCCGGGGAGCACCGGCACCCCGGCCGCCGCCATCAGCGCCTTGGCCTCGGTCTTCGACCCCATCGCGGCGATCGCCTCGGGCGACGGCCCGACGAAGGTGATCCCGGCCGCGGCGCAGTCGCGGGCGAACCCGGCGTTCTCCGACAGGAACCCGTAGCCGGGGTGGATCGCGTCGGCCCCGGTGGCGCGGGCGGCGTCGAGGACGAGGTCCCCGCGCAGGTAGGTGTCGGCCGGCGCGGCGCCGGGCAGGCGCACCGCCTCGTCGGCGGCGGCGACGAACGGGGCGTCGGCGTCGGGGTCGGAGTACACCGCGACGCAGCCGATGCCCAGCGCCCGCGCGGTGCGGAACACCCGGACGGCGATCTCGCCGCGGTTGGCGACCAGCAGCTTGTGGATCATGCTGTGCACATCGTCTCTGGGCTCACATCCGGAAGACGCCGAAGCCGCGACGGCCCTCGACGGTGGTCGAGTGGGTGGCCGACAGCGACATCCCCAGCACGGTGCGGGTGTCGCGCGGGTCGATGATGCCGTCGTCGTAGAGCCGGGCGGTGACGAACAGCGCGTGCGACTCCGCCTCGATCTGCGCCTCGATCGCCGCGGTGCGCGCGGCGTCGGCGGCCTCGTCGAACGGCTTGCCCTGCGACTCCGCCGACGCCCGCCCGACGATCGACAGGACCCCGGCCAGCTGCGCGGCCCCCATGACGGCGAGCTTCGCGCCCGGCCAGGCGAACATCAACCGGGGGTCGAACGCCCGCCCGGACATCCCGTAGTTGCCGGCGCCGAAGGACCCCGCCATGTTGACCGTCAGGTGCGGGACGGTGCTGTTGGCCACCGCGTTGATCATCTTGGCGCCGTCCTTGACGATGCCGCCCTGCTCGTAGCTGGTACCCACCATGTAGCCGGTGGTGTTCTGCAGGAACACCAGCGGGGTGTCGGTCTGGTTGGCCAGCAGGATGAACTCGGTGGCCTTCTTCGACTCCTCGCCGAACAGCACCCCGCGGTGGTTGGCGAGCACCCCCACCGGATAGCCGTGCAGCTGCGCCCAGCCGGTGACCAGCGACGACCCGTAGAGCGGCTTGTACTCGTCGAACTCCGAGCCGTCGACGGTGCGGGCCAGCACCTCGCGCGGGTCGAAGGGCACCTTCGGATCGGCGGGGACGACGCCCAGGATCTCCTCGGGGTCGTACACCGGCTCCGCGGCGGCTCCGCGGGGGGCCGGGCCGAGCTTGCGCCAGTTGACCCGCGTCAGGATCTCGCGCCCGATCCGGATGGCGTCGTGCTCGTCGACGGCGAAGTGGTCGGACAGGCCCGAGACGCGGGAGTGCATGTCGGCGCCGCCGAGCGACTCGTCGTCGGCGTCCTCCCCGGTGGCCATCTTCACCAGCGGCGGGCCGCCGAGGAACACCTTGGCCCGGCGGTCGACGAGCACGGCGTGGTCGCACATGCCGGGCACGTAGGCCCCGCCCGCGGTGGAGTTTCCGAACACCAGCGCGACGGTGGGCACGCCGGCCGCCGAGAGCGCGGTGAGCTCGTGGAAGATCCGCCCGCCCGGCACGAACAGCTCGGCCTGCGACGGCAGGTCGGCGCCGCCGGACTCGACGAGGTTGACGACCGGGAGCCGGTTGACCCGCGCGATCTCCAGCGCCCGCAGCGTCTTGCGCAGCGAGTACGGGTTCATCGCGCCGCCCCGGACGGTCGGGTCGTGCGCGATCACCACGCACTCGACGCCCGACAGCACCCCGATCCCGGTGACGACGGAGGCCCCGACGGTGAACGGGGTGCCCCACGCGGCCAGCGCGGACAGCTCCAGGAACGGCGAGTCCGGGTCGAGCAGCAGCTCGATGCGCTCGCGCACCGGCAGGCGCCCCCGGTCGCGGTGGCGTTGCTGGTAGGCCGCACCCCCGCCCGCGGCGGCGACCGCCTGCTGCTCGGCGACCCGATCCAGCAGGTCGAGCTGGATGGCGCGGTTCGCCCGGTAGGTCTCCCCCGCGGTGTCCAGCGCGGATCTCAGTACCGGCATCTCGGCGTCCCGGGCCGGTCTCGCTGCGTGTCCACGGTGGCAACCTAGCCCGTCGCGGAGCCCGGGGGCGGCGGGCATGATCTGGCCCCATGCAGACCCTCTCCGTGGAGCAGAAGGCCGCGCTGTGCCTCGGTGCCGACTTCTGGCACACCGCCGCCGTGCCGGGCGTCGCGTCGATCCTGGTGTCCGACGGCCCGCACGGCCTGCGCGTGCAGCCCGCGGGGGGCGACCACGTCGGCCTCGGGGGGAGCCTGCCCGCCACCTGCTTCCCCACCGCGGCGGCGCTGGCGTCGAGCTGGGACCCCGCGCTCGCCCGCGAGATCGGTGCGGCGCTGGGCGTCGAGGCGCGGGCGCAGGGCGTCGGGGTCGTGCTGGGTCCCGGCGTCAACATCAAGCGCTCCCCGCTGTGCGGGCGCAACTTCGAGTACTTCTCCGAGGACCCGCACCTCACCGGCGTCCTGGCCGCGGCGCTGGTGGAGGGGATCCAGAGCCGCGGCGTCGGCACCTCGGTGAAGCACTTCGCGGCCAACAACCAGGAGACCGACCGGCTGCGGGTCAGCGCCGAGGTCGACGAGCGGACGCTGCGCGAGATCTACCTGCCCGCCTTCGAGCACGTCGTCACCCGGGCCCGGCCGTGGACGGTGATGTGCGCCTACAACAAGGTCAACGGCGTCTACGCCTCGCAGCACGGGTGGCTACTCACCACGGTCCTGCGCGACGAGTGGGGCTTCGACGGCGTCGTGGTGTCCGACTGGGGCGCGGTGGCCGACCGGGTCGCCGCGCTGGTCGCGGGCCTGGACCTGGAGATGCCGCCGAACCGCGGGGTCAGCGACCGGGCGATCGTCGACGCCGTCGCCGACGGCTCGCTCGACGAGGCCGTGCTCGACCGGGCCGTCGACCGGATGCGACGGCTGGTGGAGCGGGCCGGGCCGCCCTCCCCGGATCCTGCTGCCGTCGACTGGGACGCCCACCATGCGCTGGCCCGCCGGGCCGCGGCCGACGGGATCGTGCTGCTCCGGAACGAGGGCCACGACCCCGAGGACCGGGTCCTGCCGCTGCACGACTCGCCCTCGCTGCGGGTGGCCGTCGTCGGCGAGCTGGCCCGCACCCCGCGCTACCAGGGCGCGGGCAGCTCGCAGGTCAACCCCACCCGGCTCGACGTGCCGCTCGAGGAGATCACCGCCGCGCTGCCGCTGGCGACGATGTCGTTCGCCCCCGGCTACGCCCTCGACGGGCCGCCGGACCGCCTGCTGGCCGACGAGGCCGTCGCGCTGGCCACCGGGGCCGACGTCGTCGTCGCGCTGCTCGGGCTGCCGGCCGCCGCGGAGTCCGAGGGGTTCGACCGCGACCACATCGACCTGCCCACGGCGCAGCTGACCCTGCTCTCGCGCCTCGCCGACACCGGGGTGCCGGTGGTCGTGGCGCTGGCCCACGGCGGCGTCGTGCGCACCGACCCGTGGGAGCACCGCGTGGCGGCGGTGCTGGAGTGCTGGCTGGGCGGGCAGGCCGGGGGCGGGGCGCTCGCCGACGTCCTGACCGGCGCCGTCGACCCCGGCGGGCGGCTGGCCGAGACCGTCCCGCTGCGCCTGGCCGACACCCCCTCGCACCTCAACTTCCCCGGTGAGGAGGGCCGCGTCCGCTACGGCGAGGGCGTGTTCGTCGGCTACCGCGGGTTCGACGCGCTCGACCGGCCGGTCGCGCACCCCTTCGGCCACGGCCTGTCCTACACCGGGTTCGGCTACTCCGGGCTCACCGTCGACGTCGACGGCACCGACCTCACCGTGGGCGCCACCGTCACCAACACCGGTGCCCGCGCGGGCCGCGAGGTCGTGCAGCTCTACGTCGGCGACCCGGAGTGCTCGGTCGCGCGCCCGCCCGCCGAGCTGCGCGGGTTCGCCAAGGTCGCGCTGGACCCCGGGGAGTCGCGGACGGTCACCTTCACGCTCGGCGCCCGCGACCTGTCGTTCTGGTCGACCGCGCGCGGGGGCTGGGTGCTGGAGCCGGGGGAGTTCGAGATCGCGGTCGGGGCGTCGTCGCGGGACCTGCGGCTGTGCCGGACCGTCACCGTCGACGTCCCGCTCCCCCGCGTGCCGCTCACGGCGGACTCCACGCTGCAGGAGTGGTTGGCCGACCCGGTGGGCGGTCCGGCGCTGCGCGCGGCCGCGGGCCCCGGGATCCTGCAGGACGAGGAGCTGCTGCGGGTGATCGGCAACTTCCCGCTGGGCCGGCTCGCCGCCTTCCCCGGCATCGGCATCACCCGCGAGACCCTGACCCACCTCGGCGCCGGGGAGCGGGGTGCAGGATGAGGACCATGGACGCCGACGTGATCGTGGTGGGGGCGGGTCTGGCCGGGCTGGTGGCCACCGCGGAGCTGGCCGACGCCGGGCGGCGGGTGCTGCTGCTCGACCAGGAACCCGAGGCGAGCCTGGGCGGGCAGGCGTTCTGGTCGCTGGGCGGGCTGTTCCTCGTGGACTCCCCCGAGCAGCGCCGCATGGGCATCCGGGACTCCGCCGAGCTGGCCCTGCAGGACTGGCTGGGCAGCGCCGGGTTCGACCGCGGCGTCGACGACCCGGCGGGCGAGGACTTCTGGGCCCGCCAGTGGGCGACGGCCTACCTCGACTTCGCCGCGGGCGAGAAGCGGTCGTGGCTGCACGGGATGGGCATGCGCTGGTTCCCGGTGGTCGGCTGGGCCGAGCGCGGCGGGGGCCTGGCCGACGGGCACGGCAACTCCGTGCCGCGCTTCCACCTCACCTGGGGCACCGGGCCCGGCGTCATGGAGCCGTTCGCGCGGCGGGTGCGCGACGCGGCCGCGCGCGGGCTCGTCGAGCTCCGGTTCCGGCACCGCGTCGACGGCCTCGCGGTCACCGACGGCACCGTCATCGGCGTGCACGGCGCCGTGCTCGAACCCAGCGCCGCCCCGCGGGGCACGGCGAGCTCCCGGGTCGAGACCGGCGCGTTCGCGCTCTCCGCGCAGGCGGTCGTCGTCACCAGCGGCGGCATCGGGGCCGACCACGACCTGGTGCGGGCCAACTGGCCCGCCCGGCTCGGCACGCCCCCCGCGGACATGATCTCCGGGGTCCCCGAGCACGTCGACGGCCGGATGCTGGGGATCACCGGGGACGCGGGCGGGCGGATCGTCAACCGCGACCGCATGTGGCACTACACCGAGGGCGTCCGCAACTGGGACCCGATCTGGGCGCGGCACGGCATCCGGATCCTGCCCGGGCCGTCGTCGCTGTGGTTCGACGCCACCGGGAAGCGGCTCGGTGCCCCGAACTTCCCCGGGTTCGACACGCTCTCCACCCTCCGCGCGATCACCGCCACCGGCCACGACCACTCGTGGTTCGTGCTCACGCACACGATCGCGGGCAAGGAGTTCGCACTCTCGGGCTCCGAGCAGAACCCCGACATCACCGGCAAGGACGTGCGCGGCGTGCTCGGCCGGGCCCGCGCCGGGGTCTCCGGCCCGGTGCGGGCGTTCCTGCGCAACGGGGCCGACTTCGTCGTCGCCGACACCCTGCCCGAGCTGGTGGCCGGCATGAACGCGCTCACCGACGAGCCGCTGCTCGACGCCGCCGCCCTGGAGCGTCAGATCGTCGCCCGCGACCGGGAGATCGACAACCCCTACACCAAGGACCTGCAGGTCACCGCGATCCACGGCGCCCGGCGCTACCGCGGCGACAAGCTGGTGCGCACCGCCCCGCCGCACAAGATCCTGGACCCGCGGTACGGCCCGCTGATCGCCGTCAAGCTGCACGTCCTCACCCGCAAGACCCTCGGCGGGCTGCAGACCGACCTGTCCTGCCGGGTCCGCCGCGCCGACGGCTCGCCGTTCCCCGGCCTCTACGCCGCGGGCGAGGTGGCCGGGTTCGGCGGCGGCGGCGTGCACGGCTACCGCTCGCTGGAGGGCACGTTCCTGGGCGGGTGCCTGTTCTCCGGGCGCGTGGCCGGTCGGGCCGCCGCGCTGGCGACGGCGTGAACGGGTTCGCGCACGTCCTGCGCACCCCCGAGGAGCTGGCGGCGCACTACCGCCCGGCGAGCGAGCTCGTCGCCCGCAAGAAGATCGACCACGTCGACGAGGGCGCGGCGGCCCTCATCGCCGCGTCGCCGTTCGTGCTGCTGGCCACCTCCGGCGCCGACGGCCGGTGCACGGTGTCGCCGCGCGGCGGCGAACCCGGGTTCGTACGGGTCCTGGACCCGCACCGGCTCGCCGTGCCCGACTACGCGGGCAACAACCTGCTCGACTCCGCGCACCACCTGCTCGCCAACCCGCACGTCGGGCTGATGTTCGTGCTGCCCGGGCGGGCGGAGATCCTGCGGGTCGAGGGCCGTGCGGTGCTCACCGTCGACGACGCCGTTCTCGACGGTGCCGCCGACCAGGGCAGGCGCCCGGTCGCCGCGATCGGGGTCACCGTCGAGTCGGTGTTCGTGCACTGCGCGGCGTCGCTGCGGCGCGCCGGGCTGTGGGAGCCCGACACCTGGGGCCGCGTCGAGGCGCCCACCACCGCGGAGGTCGTCCGCGGCCACCTGGCGATCACCGCGCCGTCCCCGTAGACCCGGCCGCGACCGCCGGCGGGCCGGTGTCGCCGTCGACGTCGGGGTGGCGGTCGTGGCCGGGTTCGGGCGGGCCGCTCTCCTGCGGCTCGCTGCCGTCGACGTCGGCGGGGTCGAGATGCTCGTCGGCCGGGCTGCGCAGCGACCGGATCCCCGAGTTGAGGACGGCGAGCAGCGGCACCGCGAACAGGGCGCCCGCGATACCCCCGACGACCAGGCCCGCGGCCACGGCCAGCACCACGGCCAGCGGGTGCAGCCGGACCGCCCGGCCCAGCAGCAGCGGCTGCAACACGTGGCCCTCCAGCTGCATCACCGCGACGATGATCGCGAGCACGATCAGCGCCGACACCGGGCCCTGGGCCACCAGCGCGACCAGCACCGCCGCCCCGCCCCCGACCACCGCCCCGATGATCGGGACGAACGCGCCGAGGAAGACCAGCGCGGCCAGCGGCACCGCCAGCGGCACGCCGAGCACCGCGAGCCCGATCCCGATCGCGACGGCGTCGACCACCGCGACCACCGCGGTCGCCCGCGTGTAGCCGGCCAGCGCCGCCAGCCCGCGCCGCCCGGCGACGTCGACCCGCGTCCGCACGTCCGAGGGCACCGCCCGCAGCAGGAAGCCCCAGATCCCCACGCCGTCGTGCAGCAGGAAGACCAGGGTGAACACCGCGAGCAGGATCTCGGCGACGGTCTCGCCGAGTGCCGCCGCGGTGGTGAGGGCGCCGGTGGTCAGCACGCCCTGGTTGTCGCCGATGAGGCGCAGCAGGTCCTGCTGGGCGGCGCCGAGCTGCTGCTCGCTGATCCGCAGCGGGCCGTCGGTGAGCCAGGCGACGAGGGTGTCGATGCCCTCGACGAGCTGGGCCGTGAGCTCGGGCACGCCGTCGACGAAGGCCATCACGACGAACGTCAGCACCCCGCCCAGCAGGCCGAGCCCGCCGACGACCACCGTGGCCGTCGCCACCGAGCGCGGGACCCGGTGCCCCACCAGCCACCGGACCGCCGGGTCCAGCAGCGCCGCGAGCAGCAGCGCCACCGCCACCGGCACCACGACCGAGGCGAGCGTGCCGAGCACCTGCCCGACGACGAACAGCGCCGCCACGACGACCAGCGCCCGCCAGCCCAGCGCGGCCGCCACCCGCAGCGTCCGCGGCACGCGGTCCCGCTCGTCGATCGCCATCCCTCACCACCCGTCCGGAGCGACGGGTACCCGTCGGGCGTCCCGGCCACCGGCCCGGCGGGCAAGTTGGGCCGATCGGCCCAGTTGCCGGCGGCACCGATGAGTCCGCGCCGCGGCCGTCGTCTCCCCCGGCATGACGACACACACGCTCCGCCTCCCCGACGTCGACCTCGCCTACGACGTGCACGGCCCGCTCCCGCCCGCCGACGGCCGCCCGGTGCTGCTGATGATCGGCCAGCCGATGGACGCCACCGGGTTCCGGGCGCTGATCGCGCAGCTGCCCGACCGCACCTGCGTCGCCTACGACCCGCGGGGGCTGGGCCGCAGCGTGCGGCACGACGGCCGGACCGACGCCGTCCCGGAGGTCCAGGCCGAGGACCTGCACGCGCTGATCGACGCGCTCGACGCGGGCCCGGTCGAGCTGTTCGCCAGCAGCGGCGGTGCGGTCACCGCGCTGGCGCTCGTGGCCGCCCACCCCGGCGACGTGACGACGCTGGTCGCCCACGAGCCTCCGCTGGTCCAGGTGCTGCCCGACGCCGCCGCGGCCGAGCGGGCGCGGGTCGGCTTCCGCGAGGCCTACGACGCCAAGGGCACGGGGGCCGGGATGGCCGCCTTCATGGCGATGACGTCGTGGCAGGGCGAGTTCACCGACGACTACTTCGCCGCGCCGGCACCGGACCCGGCCGCGTTCGGGCTGCCGACCGAGGACGACGGCAGCCGCGACGACCCGCTGCTGTCGGACCGCTCCGCGCCCGTCACCGCCTACCGCCCGCGGATCGACGCGCTGCTCGCGGCGCCGACCCGGGTCGTGGTCGCGGTCGGCGAGGAGTCGGCGGGCGTGTTCACCGGCCGCACCTCGGTGGCGCTGGCCGGGCTGCTGGGCCGGGAGGCCACCGTGTTCCCCAGCCACCACGGCGGCTTCCTCGACGGCGAGTTCGGCTACCCCGGGCAGCCGGAGGCGTTCGCGCGGCGGCTGCGGGAGGTGCTGGCCGGGGGATGATCAGCGGTCGAGCAGCTCGTGCACCCGCTCCGGCGGCCGGGCCAGCACGGCCCGGTCGCCGTCGACGACGATCGGCCGCTCGATCAACGAGGGGTGGGCGGCCAGGGCGTCGAGCAGGGTGTCGCGGTCGGCGCCGGCGAGGCCCAGCTCGCGGTAGGCGGCCTCGCCGGTGCGGACGATCGCGGCCGGGTCGTCGGTGCCGAGCAGGCGCAGCACGTCCTCGATCTCGGCCCGGGTCGGCGGGGTGTCGAGGTAGCGCACCACGTCCGGCGTCACCCCGGCCTCGGCCAGTACCTGCAGGACGCCGCGGCTCTTGGAGCAGCGGGGGTTGTGCCAGACGATCACTCGGCCAGCCTAGGCCAGCGCGTACCGCGATCCCAGCCAGTCGAGGATCTCGGCGGCGGCGAGCTCGTTGCCGGTGGGCTCCCCGGGCGCCAGCGCCCCGCCGAAGTGCAGCCCGCGCACCGTCGCCGTGGTGAGGTCGGCCGCGCCGAGCGCGTCGATCATGCGGCGGGAGTCGGCCGGGAACGCGGCCTGGTCCCCGGTGAGCTCGACGAACAGCGTCGGCACGGTGACCCCCGGGGCGCAGCGGACGAAGCCCGCGTGCGAGCTGAGCCCGGACCACGTCGACAGCCACGCCTCCGGGGTGGTGAGGCGGCCGAACCCGACCCGGCCGTAGTCGATGAGGTCGGGGCGGCGGCCGAACAGCGAGCCGTACGGGCGGTCGCTGGGGTCGATCGAGAGGTCGACGGTGCGCGGGTCGGCGTCGGTGCGGAACACCGTGAGGATCCGGGGGGCGATCGCGCGGCGGCGGTCGGCGGCGGCCCCGGTCCGGCGGAACGCCGCGCGGGCCTCGGCGGCGCGGGCGAGGTGCCCGCGGGCGACGGCGTCGATCCGGGCGACCCGGGCGCGCTGCGCGGCGCGGTAGCGCTCCAGGAACCCCGGCGCGTACGACGAGCTCTCCGGCGGCTCGGCGAACCCGTTGGCCGGGTCGAAGGGGTCGAGCTCGGGCACGACCGACAGCGGGTCGGACTCGTCGGCGACCGACGGGTCGATGCAGGCCAGCAGCAGCTCGCCCTGCCCGGGATGGGGGGCGAGGAAGACGGCGCCGTCGGCGGGGGGCAGCTCGGCGTCGGCCAGGCCGGTGGGCCGCCCGCCGGGGGTGGTCGCGATCCGCCGGTCCGGGGCGAGCCCGGCCTGCTCCAGGTAGTAGGCGTAGAGCGGGCCGCCGCCGGAGTTGCCCAGCACCACGACCGAGGCGAACCCGGCATCCCGCAGGAACACCAGCCCGGCGGCGACGTCGAGCAGCGCCTGCTCGTGCACCAGGTCGAGGTCGTTGTTCACCGACCGCGGGTGCTGGGTCCACACGGCGGCACCGGCCGCGAGCAGCAGCGGGACCAGCGGGTGGTGCGTGACGTCCTGGCGCGGGTGCATCAGATGGACCACCGTCGTGGCGCCGGGCACCGTGGCGAGCACGCCGCGCACGGTGGCGCCGTCGGCGGTGGTCAGCTCGTGCACCGAGGTGACCGTCGACCCCGGCCGTCCCCCGGCCGTGAGGTACCGCCCGGCCCCCAGTCTCGAGCCGCCCGGCCCCGCCGTCACGACGGCGCCCCCGCGGGCGGGAGTGCGACGGGCTCCACCCGCAGCGCGTCCTTGTCGTGCTGGACGATCCGGCTGTCGCGCGCCACCCCGGCGACCGCGCTGTACCAGACCGCGTGCCGGCAGCCGGTGGCCCGCCGGTCGACGACGATCGGGCCGTCGGCGGTGATCGCGAAGTACGGGCCGATCCGGTCCACCCGGACCTCCGGGTCCCGCGCGGCGACCGTCGCGAGCGGCGAGTTCTCCGGGACGTCGAGGACGTAGAGCGCCGTCACCGGGCCGGTTCCCAGTCCGCGGCCCGCTCCACGATCAGCTCGGCCTTGCGGGCCAGGAGCTTGCCGAAGGTGGGATCGGGCTCCGCGACGACGTCCAGCAGCGCGTCGATCGTCAGGTTCGCGTCGAGGTCCTCCTGCGGCGTGACCGGCCGCATCGCGCGGGTGAGCTCGACCATGTAGCCGTTGGGGTCGTGGGTGTAGATCGACTCGATGGTCTCGTGCCGGATCTGCATCTCCACCGGCCAGGCGCTGTCGTCGAGGCGGCGGCGGTACTCCAGCAGGTCGGCCTCGTCCTGCACGTGGATCGCCAGGTGCCGGGACCGCACGAAGAACTCGGGGACGTCGGGCCCGAAGCGGGCGTAGACGTCGCCGCGACCGGCGTCGTGGACCGGCTCCAGCCCGAAGTAGTAGAAGAACGCGATCCGGTCGCCCCGCCCGATGTCGAAGAAGAAGTGGACGAAGTCCGGGTGGTCCTCCGGGCCCCATCCGGCGGCGCAGATCGAGTGCACCACCGGGAAGCCGAGGACGTCGCGGTAGAACCGGACGGTCCCCGCGGGGTCGAAGGTGGGGAACGCCGCGTGGTCGACGCCCTGGACCCGGTGCTCCAGCATGGTCCCGACGGTACGCGGGAATCGACGGAAGCGTCAACAGTTTGACGCTTGTGCTGACTCACACGTCGAGGATGCGCTCCAGGTGGTCGAGGTCCTGGCGCAGCATGGCCAGCGCGGCCGCCGGGCCCCCGCCGTCGAGGGCGCGGCCCTCGGGTCGCTGCAGCGCCCCCAGCGCCATCCCGGTGAGCTGCTCGGCCACCGCGTCCACCCCGTCGCGGCCGTCGGGGCGGAACCACCAGGCCACCCAGTTGCACATGCCGAGCACGCCCAGTGCCGCGACCCGCGAGTCGACCGGCCGGAACAGCCCCGCCCGCACCCCCTCCTCCACCACGGTGGCGACCGTCCGCAGCACGGCGCGCCTGCTCTGGTCGTAGGCGTCGGTCAGCTCCGCGGGCAGCTCCGCCTCCGAGCGGATGAGCAGCCGGAATCGGGCGGGCTGGGTCGCGCGGCGGACGACGATCACGCGCACGATCACGGCCAGCTTGTCGGCGGCGTCGAGCCCGGGACGGGAGATCAGCTCCTCGATCTCGGTGAGCGGCCCGTCGGTGACCTCGGTGACCAGCTTGGCGAGCAGCTCGTCCTTGCTCCGCACGTAGTAGTAGAGCGCGGGCCGGGTGATGCCCAGCGCGTCGGCGATGTCCTGCAGGCTGGTGCCCGCGAAGCCGCGCTCGGCGAACAGGCGCGTGGCGTGCTCGTACAGCTCGTTCTCGACGAGCTCGCGGCGCGCCGTGGGCACGCGGGCCGGCTTCCCGGTCCGGGGACTGCTCATGAGGGGGATCGTAGAGCGGCCGCGACGGCCTGCAGCCGCACCTTGTCGGTCTTGCCGACCAGGGTGCGCGGGAGCTCGGGCAGGTGCTCCACCCGCTCGGGCCACTTGTACTTCGCGACCTGCAGGGCGTCGAAGTGGCGCTGCACGTCGAGCAGCCCCAGAGGCGCACCCCGGACCACCACGAACGCGCAGGCGCGCTCGCCAAGGCGCGGGTCCGGCATGGCGACGACGGCGGCCGCCTCGATCCGCGGGTGGCGCAGCAGCAGCGTCTCCACCTCCTCGGCGTTGACCTTCTCCCCGCCGCGGTTGATGAGGTCCTTGATCCGGCCCTCGATGCTGACGCACCGCTCGCCGTCGATCACGCGGACGGCGGCGAGGTCGCCGGTGCGGTAGAAGCCGTCGGCGCTGAAGGCCCTGGCGTTGTGCTCGGGGGCGTCGAGGTAGCCGCGCAGGGTGTAGGGCCCGCGACAGCACAGCTCGCCGACCTCGCCGTCGGGCACCTCGTCGTCGGTGCCCGGCTCGACGACCCGGATCTCGTCCAGCGGCGAGAGCGGCGTGCCGACGGTCGTGGCCCGCGCCTCGCGCGACGCCCCGGGGCGGGTGAGGAGGAACAGCCCCTCCCCCATCCCGAACAGCTGCCCGCTCCACAGCCCGCGCCGCTCCAGGTCCTCGAACAGCGCCGCGGGGACCTTGGTGCCCGACAGCACCACCTGCGTCAGCGACGCGGCGGCGGCGTCGAAGCCGGGCGCGGTGACGGCGCCGAAGTGCCCGTGACCGAGCAGGACGTGCGTGGCGCCCGCGCGGGCCATCAGCGGCAGCGACCGCGCGAGGTCGGCGGTGCCGAGCACGAGGCAGGCACCCACCGAGTGCGGGGCGTGCACGGCGCACACGATCCCGGCGTTGTGGATGACCGGGATCAGGTGGGCGACGCGCGTGTCGGGCGTCCAGCCCAGCGACCGGGCGTAGGCCAGCGCGTTGTACCAGTACTCCGCGTGCCGCCGCGGGATCGCCTTGGGCACCCCGGTCGTGCCGCCGGAGAGCTGGAAGGCCGCGACGCCGTCGGGGTCGAGGCCGCGCTGGATCGCCTCCACCGTGGCCCGGGCGTCCGCCGGGTCGACCCCGGTGCCCAGCCCGTCGAGCGCGACGCCGCGCGGGTCCGCCTCGCCGAGCACGAGGACGTGGCGCAGCGTCGGGTGGTCCCGGCCCTGCTCGACGGCGAACCCGACCAGGTCGAACCCGCGCGTGCCCGCCTCGACGAGGTGCGCGACCGCCCCCACCCGCCTGCTGATCGCCGCGATCTCGTGACCGCGGTGCGGGGCCAGCGTGCAGACCGGCACCAGCCCGGCCTTGAGCACCGCGTACCAGGCGACGACGGCGCCGAGCCGGTTGGTCACCTGGAACAGCACGGGGTCCCCGGGGCGCAGGCCGAGCCCGGCCAGCCCGTGCGCGATGCGGTCGGTCACCCCGTCGAGCTCCCGGAAGGTGATCCGGCCGTCCAGCGCGACGACGGCGGGCCGGTCGGGGTGCGCCGCCGCCACGGCGTGCAGCTCGACGGCGATCGTCCGGGTGCCCCACAGGCCGGCGTCGCGGTAGCGGCGCACGGCGTCGGCAGGGTAGCCGACCGGACCGGCGGTCACGCCCACTCCACCAGGTCGGCCCGGCCGCTGACCAGACCGGCGGCCAGGTCGTCGCGCAGCGCGGCGGGGGCCCGGACCACGACGACCGCGCCGGTCTCCGTGCGCACCCGCTCGGCCAGGTCGAGACGGGTCAGCACGGAGGGCCGGTCGGGCGGGCCGGTGAGCCGCACCCCGGCGGCGCCCGCCGCCCGGGCGAGCAGGGCGTCCGCGTCGCCGCCCCACGGATCGGTCGCGGTGACCTCCAGCGTCGTCGGTCCGAGGTCGTCGCCGGCGGGCAGTACGCGACCGGGGAACGTCCGCCGCCTGTGCCGCAACGGCCGGTCCAGTACCCAGCCGGTCAGGTCCGGCAGAGCGGGGACGGGGCCGTCGAGCCCGGCGAACTGGCCCAGCGCGGCGCCGACGACCTCGGGCGCGGTCACGGCGAACCGGTCGAGCGGCACGTTCCCGGCGCGGGTCATGTACGCGACCATCAGCTGCTCCACCGGCAGCCCGGTCCGGGACGGGAACGACTCCCACCACAGCTGGCTGCGCCGGGCCAGCTCCTGGAGACGCTCGACCGCCGGGCGGCGGACCGCCTCGTAGCGGGCGAACGCCTCGGCGGGGCCGTTCTCCCCGGTCAGCGCCTCGGCCAGCGCGATGGCGTCCTCCATCGCCAGCTTCGTGCCGGAGCCGATCGAGAAGTGCGCGGTGTGCGCGGCGTCGCCGAGCAGCACCACCCGCCCGTCCGACCACCGCGCGCAGCGGACCGTGCGGAACCGCTGCCAGCGCGTCCGGTTGCCGATCAGCGGGTGCCCGCGCAGCTGCCCGGCGAACACCTCCTGCAGGTACTCCAGTGACCGGGTGTCGGAGGCGTCGGGCGGTGTGGCGCCGGAGTTCAGGGCCTCGGTGGTCGCGTCGAACCCGGCGCGGCGCCACGTGCGCTCGTCGGTCTCGATCAGGAACGTGCTGTGCCCGCCCGAGTAGGGGTAGGCGTGGGTGACGAACGTGCCGTGCGCGGTGTCGACCGGGGCGAACACGGCGTCGGGCAGCGCGAACCCGGCGCCGCACCACAGGAACAGGCCGCGCCCGATCTGCACGTCGGCGCCGAAACCGCCCGCCTCGCGGGTGGCGCTGCCGACCCCGTCGGCGGCCACGACGACGTCGGCGTCGAGGTCGGCGGCGGCGAGCCGGGACCCGAACTCCAGGCGCACCCCGGCCTTCTCCGCGTGCCGTTGCAGGATCGCGAGCAGCTCGGTGCGCGCGACGCCGATCAGCCGGTCGTTGCGCACCCGCGCGGTGCGCCCGCCGACCCGCATCGTCATGTCGTGCCGGCACCCGGTCGCGGCGATGTCGCGCAGCGTGTCGGGGTCGGCGGCCTCCAGTCGCCGCTGCGTGCCCGCGGCGAGGCCGACCCCGAAGCCGAAGGTCGTGTCCGGCGCGCCCTGCTCGTGCACGACCACCTCGCACGACGGGCGCGCCAGCCTCAGCAGGCGCGCCGCGTAGAGCCCGCCCGGGCCCCCGCCGAGCACCGCGATGCGGCGTGGGTGCATGCCGACCTCCCTCGTCCGATCCTTGACCCATCGTCACCCACGTTGAATACTCGACGCAAGCGTAAGTGACTCACCGGCGAAGGAGCGTGGGGCATGGCCTATGTCATCGGGGTGGACGTCGGTGGCACGTTCACCGACGCCGTGCTGGACGACGACTCCGGCACGGTCGTGGCCGCGAAGTCGCCGTCCACTCCCCCGGACTACTCCCGGAGCGTGCTCGACGCGCTGGAGCGCCTCGCCGAGCAGCTCGGCACGCCGCTCGCCACGATGCTCGCGCAGACCCACCACATCGCCCACGGCACCACCTCGTCGCTCAACGCACTGGTCACCGGCAACGTCCCCGACGTCGGCTTCCTCACCACCCGCGGGCACCGCGACTCGATCTTCATCATGAACGTGGAGGGCCGCTACCTCGGGCGATGCCCGCACGAGCTGCAGCACGTCCTGGGCCAGGCGAAGGACCACGCACTGCTGCCCAAACGGCACGCGCTGGAGGTCATCGAGCGGATCGACCGCGACGGCAGCGTCGTCGTCGCCCTCGACGAGGACCAGGCCCGGGCCGCGATCCGCACCCTGCGCGACGACGGCGTGCGCGCCATCGCGATCTCGTTGCTGTGGTCCTTCCGCAACCCCGTCCACGAGCGGCGCCTGCGCGAGCTCGTCGCCGAGCAGGACCCGGAGCTCTACGTCGCGCTCTCCAGCGAGGTCAGCCCCCGGATCCGGGAGTTCGCCCGCAACGCCACCACGATCATGAGCACCCAGATCGGGCCCGGCCTGCGCGACTACCTGGGCACGCTGGAGACGTCCCTGCGCGAGCGCGGGCTCGCCGGGCCGCTGCTGGTCATGCAGAGCAACGGCGGCGCGGTGGCGGCCGCGGAGGCCCCGGCCGCCGCGATCAGCACGGTCGGCTCGGTGCTCACCGGCGGCGTCGTCGGCTCGGTGCAGCTGGGCCGCCAGCTCGGCCACCGCGACATCATCTCCACCGACGTCGGCGGCACCACGTTCCTGGCCGGCCTGATCGTCGACGGCGAGCCCGTCCGCGACACCACCACCGTGATCAACCACCACCCGATCAACGTCCCGACGCTGCGGGTCGACGCGATCGGCTCCGGCGGCGGCGCGATCGCCTGGCTCGACGGCGGTGGCAACCTGCGGGTCGGCCCGCGCAGCGCGGGCGCCGTGCCCGGCCCCGCCTGCTACGGCACCGGCGGCACCGAGCCGACCAACACCGACGCCAACCTGGTGCTCGGGATCCTGCCCGAGCGCGGCCTGCTCGGCGGGCGGAAGGCGCTCTCGGTCGACCTCGCCCGGCAGGCGATCGACACGCAGATCGCGAAGCCGCTCGGGCTGTCGGTCGAGCAGGCCGCCGCCGCGATCCACGCCGTGCAGAACGCCCAAACCGGGGACCTGCTGCGCAAGACCGTCGTCGAGGCCGGGCACGACCCCCGCCGGTTCGTGCTCTACGCCTTCGGCGGGGCCGGGCCCGCGCACTGCGCGCGCTACGCCGCCGAGGTCGGCGTCTCCGAGGTCGTGGTCCCGCTCGGGCCGGTCGCGTCGGCGTTCTCCGCGTTCGGCCTCGCCTCCTCCGACGTCGTGCTCGCCGCGGAGCTGTCGGACCCGACGTTCGTCCCGTTCGACCCGGCGCGGGCGGAACGCAACTTCGCCGAGCTGGAGGAACGGGTGCGCGACGGGCTGGCCCGCCAGGGGCTGGCGTTCGACACCGTCGAACTGTTCCGCGAGATCGACATGCGCTACACGATGCAGCTCGCCGAGGTCACCACCCCCGTCGCCGCCGGGCCGCTGGACACCGCGGCGATCGAGGCGGCCGCCGCCGGGTTCGAGGAGCGCTACGCCGCGCTCTACGGCGCCGACGCCGGGTTCCGCGAGGCCGGGATCCAGGCCATCACCTTCCGGGTGCGCGGGGTCGGCGCGCTGCCGTTCTCCCCGGCGCTGCCCGAGGTGCCCGCCGCCGGCTCCGCCGATCCCGCCGAGGCACGGGACGGCACCCGCCCGGTGTGCCTCGACGCCGCCGCCGGGTACGTCGACACGGCCGTCTACGACTACCGGCGGCTCCGCTCGGGCCACGTCCTCGCGGGCCCCGCGATCGTGGAGGTCCCCACCACCACCGTGGTGATCCCGGCCGGGCACACCGGCACCGTCGACCGTCTCGGCAACCTGACCATCCGGAGTGCGTCGTGAGCATGCCCATCCCCGGCTCCGAGATCTTCTCGAGCCGCCCCGTCGACCCCGCGGAGCTCCAGGCGTCGCTGCCCTCGACGCTGGTCACGCACACCGTCACGCAGGAGCAGGTCGACGGGCTCGACCCGCTGACCCACGAGGTCGTGCGGCACCGCCTGTGGTCGGTCACCGACGAGATGGGCGAGGCGCTCAAGCGCATGTCCGGCTCGCCGATCGTCACCGACGCCAACGACTTCGACTTCGCCGTCTCCGACGAGATCGGGCAGGAGGTGCAGGTCGGGCTGTACAACCCGATGCTCGTCGGCGCCGTCGACCTGGCCATCTACTGGACGCTGCGGCACCGGGCGGTCAACCCCGGCATCGCCGAGGGCGACATGTTCCTCACCAACGACCCGTGGGTCGGCGGCGGGCTGCACCAGAACGACACGATGGTCTACCAGCCGGTCTTCCACGAGGGGAAGCTGTTCGCCTGGACCAGCGCGATCTGCCACGAGCCCGACCTGGGCGGCGTCGGGCTCGGCTCCTTCTCCCCCGCCGCGCAGGACGTGTTCTCCGAGTCGCTGCCGACGCCGCCGGTCACGGTGGTGCGCGACTTCCGGCTGCAGCGCGACGTCGCCGACCTGTGGGTGCGGCGCTCCCGCGTGCCGATGCTGGTGGGGCTGGATCTGCGGGCGAAGGTCGGCGCGAACAACGTCGGCCGCGAGCGGATCCTGGCGCTGATCGCCCAGTACGGCGCCGACACCGTCAAGGCCGTGATGAAGCGGATGATGGGCGACGCCGAGTCCCGGCTGCGCGGCAAGCTCGCCGGGCTGCCCGACGGGTCGTGGACCGCGACGGGCTACCAGGACCAGTCCCACGAGGGCGACCGCGGCCTGCACAGGATCACGGTGACCACGACCAAGACCGGCGACCACCTCACGTTCGACTTCACCGGCACCGACCCGCAGGCCGGCGTCGTGAACTGCACCTACGCGGGGATGCGCGGCGGGGTCATGCTGGCGCTGCTGCCGATCCTGGCCGGGGACATCCCGTGGTCGGCGGGCGGGCTGATGCGCTGCTTCGACCTCGTCACCGAGGAGGGCACGCTCAACAACGCCACCTACCCGGCCGCGGTCGGCCGCGGCCCGATCGGGCCCGCGTGGCTCACCGGCAGCCTGGTGGCCGAGTGCCTGTCGCAGATGCTCGACCACGACCTGGAGCTCGGGAAGAACGTGCAGGCCACCTGCTGCGGCACATGGGACACCGCCGTCATCGCCGGGCTCGACCAGCGCGGCGAGCAGCCGGTGCCGTTCCTCAACATCATCATGGAGCCGATGGCGGGCGGCTACGGCGCCCGCCCGCACGCCGACGGCATCGACACCGGCGGCCTGTTCTGCATCCCGATGGGCCGCATCCCCGACGTCGAGATGACCGAGTTCCTCTACCCGGTGCTCACGCTGTGGCGGCGCGAGGAGCCCGACTCCGGCGGGCCGGGGCGGCACCGCGGCGGCGTCGGCGCCTCGGTGGCGATCACCCCGCACGGCACGTCGCTGCCGATGGGGCTGGTGCTGGCCTCGGCGGGCAAGGCCGTCTCGCAGAACGCCGGGCTGTCCGGCGGGCACCCCGGCAACACCGGGCTCGACGTCGTCGCGCGGCGCAGCCGGGTCGCGGAGCTGCTGGCCGCCGGCACGATGCCGACGGAGCTGGCCGAGCTCAGCGACGAGCTGGAGCCGGGCCAGAACTACGCGTCGAGCTACCTCGCGCCCGGTGAGGTGCTGTCGATGACCTGGCAGGGCGGCGGCGGGTACGGCGACCCGCTCACCCGCGACCCGGCCGCGGTGGCCCGCGACCTGCGCGAGGAGAAGATCACCGCGGACGCCGCGCGGTCCGTCTACGGCGTGGTGCTCGCGGACGGGGCGGTGGACGACGCGGCCACCGCCGCCGAGCGGGAGCGCCGGCGCGCGCACCGCCGGGAGCGGTCCGGAGCCCCGGCGGCGGCCGGGCCGGTCGACGTCACCGCGGGGCGCAGGCTCGACGACAACCTCGTCGAGGTGCCCCGCGACGGTGGCCACACCGTGGCGTGCCGGCACTGCAGCGAGTCGCTGGGCGCGGCCGGGGCGCTCACGCTGGCGCGCTACGAGGGCCCCCCGACCGACGCCGGACCGCAGATCACCGCGACGGCGGCGGACTACGTCGACGCGCCCGTGGTGTTCCGGCAGTACTGCTGCCCGGGCTGCTGGACCGCGGTGTGGTCCGGGGTCGTACCGGCCGACCACACCGACCCGGTGGGCGCCCGGGCGGCGGGCTGACCGGGGTCAGGCGCGGCGCGCGCGCACCCGGGAGACCACGACGACCGCGAGCACCGCGGCGACCGCCGCCGCGGCGACGGCGCCGGGGCGCTCGCGCACGACCTGCGGAGCGTTGCGGTCGACCGCGGACCGGGCCCGGTCGACGCCGTCGCGCGCCTGCGCGGTCAGCTCCTCGCGGCGGGCCTGCACCCGGGCGGGGACGTCGACGCGGTGCGCCAGCTCGGAGACGGTCTCGCCGAGGTCGGCGCGCAGCTCCTCGACCGCGGCACGCCGCTCCTGCGACGACCGTGCGTCGACGACCGGCCGGTCCGGGTCGACCGGGGCGGCGGACACCGGATCGGGGGTGCCGGGGTCGGGGGTGCGGGGGTCGGGGGTGCGGTGCGTGCCGGTCATCGCCGCACCGCCGACTTCACGGTGTCCACGTCGCGCCCGACCGAGTCGACGGCGCGCTCCGGCACCGGGGGCACGGCCCGCCGGATCTGCGCGCGCCCGGCCAGCGCCAGCACCCCGGCCACCACGAACAGCACGACGGCGACGACGAGTGCCGCCAGCCACACGTCCAGGACCAGCGAGAGCCCGGCGACGGCCGCGGCGACGAGCGCGCCGAGGCCGTAGAGGGCGACGGCGCCGCCCGCACCGGCCAGCCCGGCGCCGGCGCCCGCCCGCTTGCCCTTCTCGGCCAGCTCGGTGCGGGCCAGCTCCAGCTCGCCGCGCACCAGCTCGGTCACCTGGGCCGACAACCGGGTCACCAGCTCGCCGGTCGACAGGTCTTCCGGGTCCGTCGCATGCCGGGTGGGGGTCGTCCGCCCGTCGGCGGTGTCGGTGCTCATGCCCATCGCGTACCCGTACGCCGCGGGTTCACACCTGGTGTCACCGTTCGGGTGCCGCCTGCAACGTACCCGCGGGCAGCCGGTCGGCCCCCCAGCTGCGCTCGACGTACCCGACGACCCGGGCCAGGTCCGCGGCCGGGACGCGCTCGGCGTCGCCCCGCTCGAAGGGGTCGTAGTGGTAGATGTAGAGCCGCGACGCGAACTGCTCGAACGGCAGCGAGCCCTCGCCGAACCGCTCCCCGTTGCCCGCGGTGCCGACCACCACCCCGTCGCCCCAGTCCTGGCCGCTGTCGTTGTTGGGGTTGAAGAAGTAGACCCGCATCACGTCGTGCGGGTCGGGGTGCACGCGCAGGATCGTGATGGCGTGCCAGCCGACGTAGCGCGCCGCGCTGTCGGTGACCGCGACGCCCGCCGGCTGCGGGTGGATCAGCGGCTGGTCGCCGTTGTAGGCCGGGTGGTAGCTGGCGTAGAAGTGCCGCAGGAACTCGTCGACGTCGATCAGCTTGCCGGTCTCGACGTCGACGTTGATGCGGAACCCGCGACCGGACCACCAGCCGTGGAACTCGGGGTTGACCCAGCGGTGGGGGTCGCCGGGGCGGTCGGCGCAGCGCCGGCCCATCTCGGCGTAGATGCGGTCCAGGTGCGGTACCACGATCAGCGAGACCGGGTCGAGATCGGCGGGCAGGGTCGTGGCGACGCCGCCCGTGCTCTCCCGCGACGAGATCGGCTGTCCCTCGAAGTGCATGATCAGCTCGTCGTCGCGGGCGGCCCAGACCAGGACCTGCAGCAGGTAGTCCGGGTCGTTGTAGGCCCACATCGACAGCGCCCGGGCCGACTGGCAGGTGGGGTTGTCGCCCTGGCCGACCCCGAGCGGCAGCCCGAGCATCGACAACACCCCCGACAGCAACCGGGCACCGGGGGCCGGGGACGGGCCGAAGGCCAGCGTCAGCCGCTCCTGCGTGTACGGCGAGAGGACCAGGCCGATCTGGCGCCACAGCGCGGGCTCGACGGCGGGCTGGTAGAGGATCCCGCGGTCGAGCAGCAGCGCCAGCCCGTAGACGCACTGCGCGGTCTCCGGGTGCACCGCGACGTCGATCATGCGGTGGACCAGCTTGTGGAAGCGCAGCATGCAGTCGCGGCCGGTGCCGGACAGGCCCAGCGCCTCGGCGAGCAGGTAGTCGCCCTCCTCGAGCAGGAAGCGCAGCAGCTCCGCGTGGTAGGGCGACACCAGCCCGGTGTCGTGCATCGCGCGGGCGAACCCGGTGGCCTCGTACTGCAGGCCGGCCGCGTCCATCGCCTCCAGGCGCGACCGGTAGACCCGGGTGCCCGGGTCCTCCCGGCACGCGTCGGTGGTGCCGAACAGGCTGGTGATCAGCCGGTCCAGGCCCTGCCCGGTGGCGCCCAGGTCGACGTCGGGGTCGCTGCGGTAGACCGCGATCTGGGTGATCATGTCGCGCACCTGGTCGACCTGGATCGGCCGCTGGCGCAGGATCCGCCAGATCTCCTCGACGAGGTGGTCGAGGATGCTCTCGTAGCCGACGGTCTCCCCGAGGTGCCGGAACAGGTCGCGGATCAGCTGCGCGGTGCGGCCCTGGGTGGACCGCTCGGCCTCGCTGGGCGGGGTGAACAGCAGCTCGATGTTGCGCGCCAGCACCTGCGAGAGGAACTCGTGCGCGTCGGTCGCGGAGATCGACGGGTGCGCGTACCCCCCGCAGGCGACGGCGAGCAACCGCAGCTCGCTCGCCGCCTCCAGCAGCACCGTGTCGGGCTCGGTGCTGTGCAGCGAGGCCCCGCACAGCGCGGGGACGAGGATCTCCGGGGAGTCCCAGTCGGTGCCCCGGAACAGCCCGGCCTCCTCCAGCGCGGCGGCGCGGGACTGCACCTCGGCGCAGCCCCCCGGCTGCAGCAGGACCCGCCGCAGTGCGTCGAGGACCTGCCGCAGCTTGAGGTGCTTGCCGAAGTCGCGGGTGGCCGCCATGGCCGCGACGGCGTCGTCGAGCGAGGCCAGCCGCTTGGCCAGCACCCCGGCGTCAGACGTAGAAGTCAAGTTCTTCCTGCCTCGCGAGCAGATCGCGCAACTGGTAGGGGTCGTCCCCGAAGAAGTAGACCAGGCCCCAGTGCGTGCCGAAGGCGGTGCGCTTGGTGACGGTCTCCTCCAGCGGTGCGGTGAGCTCGTGGGACTCGAAGTACTCGTGCTCCTCGGTCTCCTGCGGCATCGCCAGCTCGCTGACGACCCGGCGCCGCGGGTACACCCCGAAGCAGCCAGCGTAACCGCGGGCGTCGACGACCTCCTTGGGGAAGAACGCCGCGATCTCCTCCTCGGTGGTCTTCGGGTCGAACGCCAGCACCAGCGCCTGGTAGGCGTTGAAGCCGTAGGCGCGCTCCAGCAGCTCGAAGACCTTGAAGCCCGGCGGCCGGTAGGCGACCTCGCCGAAGTACATCTCGCCGTCGCTGGTGACGAAGTACTCGGGGTGGATGAACCCGAAGTCGATCTCGAAGGCCTTGATGAGCTTCTCGATCTCGCGCGTGATCCGCTCCCGGTACCGCTCCAGTTCGGGGGTGGCCGGGACGAACACCGAATAGCCGAGCCGGACGTACTCGGAGATGTTCAGGAACTGGATCTTCCCGTTGTAGATCCAGGCCTCCACCGCGAACTCCCATCCGTCCAGATGGGATTCCATGAGGACCGGGAACTCCTCCTCGGGAATGGTGTCGACCTCGTCGGGCGTGCGGATGACGCGGTGCCCGAGGCAGCCCGCCTTGTCGAACGCCTTGAGGTGGATCGGGTCGTTCGGGTCACCGTCGAGCTTGAGCAGCGTCTGGTTGACCCGCTTGAGGAAGCGGATCACGTCGGCCTTGTCGTGCGCCTCCTCGAAGATCCCCACCCGGATGCCGCCGAGCTGGGCGCGGCGCTTCATCAGGGCCTTGTCCCGCAGCAGCATGGCCTGGCCGAACAACCGCGGGTTGCCCATCAGGACCGCGTTGATCGCGCCCGCCCACTCGACGGTCTCCTCGTAGAGCGGGATCGCGACGTCGACGCCCGCCTGCTGCAGGGTCTCGGCGATCTCCATGGAGCGGTCGTTGAGCCGCTCGAAGTTCCACGGGATGTAGGGGATGTCGTGTTCGGTGCAGTACTCCTGCGCCCAGTCCGGGGCCACCACCACATAGCGGCGGTCGAACCGGTCGAGCGCCTCGACGGCGTTGAGGCTCCATCCCAGAACGGCGACGTAACCCTTGTCCGGATTCCGGCTGGCCGGCTCGGACGACGTCATACGGCCTCCCATTCGTGATTCGGCGAATAGCTTTCAGAAAACGATCTACGGGCGGACCCTACCCCGACCGCGCTCCGGGGACAGGTCGAGGCGTTCCCACGGAGACCCGCGCCACCTAGGATCGGTGAGGACAGGCTGTCCTCAACGGAGGTGCGCATGCACTACCTCGTCCCCCGGTCGCTGCTCGCCGTCCTCGCCGCCGCGGTGGTCGGTACGGCGTGCGCCGCACCGGACACCGCCGCCGCGCCGGAACCGGCGGCCGGCGGGCCGTTCCCGGTGACCGTCGAGCACGCCTACGGGACCACCGAGATCCCGCGCGAACCGGTCCGGGTGCTCACCCTGGGTCTGTCCGACCAGGACCCGCTGCTCGCCCTCGGCGTCGCGCCGGTGGCGGTCTACCCCTGGTACGGCGACTACGAGTCGGCCACCTGGCCCTGGGCCCGGGACGAGCTCGGCGACGCCCGGCCCACCGTGCTGGCGGGCGGGGTGCGCAACGAGGCCGAGCCACCGCTGGAGGAGATCGCCTCGCTGGCGCCCGACCTGATCCTCTCGCTCTACAACGGCACCACCGAGGAGCAGTACCGGCAGCTCTCCGCGATCGCGCCCACCGTCGTCCCCGACCGGGAGTTCCTGGACTTCACCATCACCTGGCAGGAGGCCACCCGCGCCACCGGCGAGGCGCTGGGCCGCGAGGACGAGGCACTCGCGCTGGTCGACCGCCTGGAGCAGCGCTTCGCCGACGCCGCCGCGGCGAACCCCGGGTTCGCCGGTCAGCAGGTCGTGGTGGGCGAGCGGTTCGAACCGGGCCGGTCGGTCGTGCGGTCGGGCAACGACGTGCGCGCCCGGTTCTTCGCCGACCTGGGCTTCGAGACGCCGACCGAGATCGGCGGGGTGACGCCCGACGAGTTCGGCGAGATCGTCGTCTCCGACGAGCTGATGGGCGAGCTCTCCCGCGACCTGCTGGTCTGGAACGTCGGGTTCGACCCCGAGCAGCGGGCCGTCGTCGAGGCCTCGCCGGTCTACCCGACGCTGCCGGTGGTGCAGGCCGGGCGGGTGCTGTGGATTGAGGACCCGGTGGTGTCCGGCGCGTTCAGCTGGGGCACCGTCCTGAGCCTGGACTACGCACTCGAGCAGCTGGTGCCCCGGGTCGCGGAGACCGTCACCCGCTGATCCCGGCGGCCACCGCGTCCCGGACGGTCGGGGCGTGCGCCAGGTCGGTGTGCAGGACCTCGACCAGCTCCAGGACGCGCAGCACCGCGGGCGGGCCGCCGGCCAGCACCAGGCCGGCGCCCCGCCGCCCGGCGGTGCCGCGGGCGTCGAGCAGGATCTGGATGCCCGACGCGCCGAAGAAGCCGACGCCGTCGAGGTCGACGACCACCAGGCGCACCCCCCGGCCGACGGTGGCGGCGGCGAGCGCGGCGCGCAGCATCGGGGCGGTCTCCAGGTCGACGTCGCCGTCGGGCCGGACCACCCGCACACCGGGACCGGCCCCGTCGACGTCGACGTGCAGCAGCGACTCGAGACGGTGCCGGCGGGCGCCGTCGGGCCGGTCGAAGGTCATGAGCGGTCCCCCCGGACAGGTCGGACGGTGACAGCACCTGCTCGACCGCCACGGCGAACTCTGCCGGTCCGGGCCCCCCACGGCAAGACCGGTCGGCCGGCATGCGCGACGGACCGGGCGGGTATCCCGCCGCGTGGCCGTCACCGTCGTCGTACTCGCGCCGTCCCCGCTGCTCACCGTCACCATCGAGGACCTGGCCGGGGAGCCCGACATCCACGTGCACCCCGGCGGCCAGGGGATCTGGCAGGCCCGGATGCTCACCTCGCTGGGCGTGCGGGTGGTGCTGTGTGCCGGGCTCGGCGGGGAGTCCGGCGACGTGCTGGAGCACCTGATCCCCGGCGACGGGCTGGAGCTGCGCGCGGTCCGGCTGGGTGCGCGCAACGGCGGCTACGTGCACGACCGGCGCGACGGCGACCGCACCGTCGTGGCCCAGGCCCCCGGCGGTCCGCTGGACCGCCACGAGCACGACGCGCTCTACGAGCTGACGCTGACCGCCGGGCTCGAGCACGGGACCGCGCTGCTGTCGGGCCCGCACGACGACCGCGTCGTCCCGGCCGAGCTGTACGGCCGACTCGCCGCCGACCTGCAGGCCAACGGGACCCTGGTGGCCGTCGACCTCTCCGGTGACCGGCTCACGGCCGCGCTGCGCGGGCGCCCGGCGCTGGTGAAGGTCAGCCACGAGGAGCTCCTCGACGACGGGCGGGCCGACTCCGCGGAGGCCGCCGGCCTGGCGGCCGCGATGCGGGCGCTGCGCGCCGACGGCGCGGGCACCGTCGTGGTGTCGCGCGCGGCCGACCCGGCTCTGGCGCTGGTCGACGACGACGTCGTGGCGGTGCACATGCCGCCGCTGGAGCCCGCGGAGCCCAAGGGCGCGGGCGACTCGATGACCGCGGGCATGGTGGCCGGGCTCGCCCGCGGCGACTCCCCCGTCGACGCGCTGCGCGTCGGCGCCGCCTGCGGGGCGCTCAACGTCGTGCGCCGCGGCCTGGGCACCGGCAGCGCCGACGCCGTGGCGGCACTGGCGGACCGGATCGAGATCGTCGCCTGCACGGCCGACGGGACGCCGGCCGGGTAGGACGGGCCGGCTCAGCCCTCGCCACCGGCCGGCACCGGCGAGACCTGCTCGCGGGGCCGCGGCACCGCGACCGGCACGGGGACCTCCGGGACGGGGACCTCCGCCGCGGCGGCGGGCACCGGGGCGTCGAGCGCGTCGGCGCCGGCGACCATGTGGGTGGCGACCCACTGGTAGAGCGCGATCCACGACGAGCTCAGCGCACCCGAGTACGCCGGGCCCGCCACCTCGCGCACGGCCCGGGTCAGCGCGTGGCCGATGTAGAGGTAGTGCCGGTTCTGCACGCCGTAGCGGGTGCGGTGCGCGGCCCCGAGCGCCTGCAGGGTGACCTCCAGCTCCGCGGTGTCGCGCGTCGCGATCTGCGCGATCGCGCCGAGCAGGACGTCGGTCATGGTCTGCATCTGGTCGGTCATGTCCGCGGCGAACATCCCGCGCAGCTGCGGGTCCATCTCGAACAGGTTCGCGTAGAACACCTCCGCGAGCCGGACCGGCCGTTGCGCCACCGCCGCGCACGAGGCCTGCACCGCCTCGATCACCGCCCGCGACGGGGGCCGCACCTGCCCCGGACCGCTCACCACACCCACCTCGAACCGCACACCACACCGTCTCCCGTCGCCCCGTGCGGGGCACGTGTCACGGCCCCGCACCGGTGTATCGGCCCCGGGGCGCGATGCGTTGCGCACTTCGCGTGACGAACTAGCCGGCGGGCTCCGCCTCGAGCGCGGCCACCAGGTCGTCGACGGTGCGCGGGCCGCGGTACATCACCCCGTTGACGAACAGCGCGGGCGTGCCGCGCACCCCGCTGCGGACCCCGGAGTTGAAGTCGGCCTCGACCCGGTCCTCCACCCGCTGGGTGGCCGGCCAGACCACCGAGTCCGGCGGCACGCCGATCTGCTCGGCGTAGCGGCGCAGGTCGGCCTGGGTCAGCGCGGGCTCGTCGCCGGACATCAGGAGGCGGTACATCGGCCAGAACTGCCCGGTCAGCGCCGCCGCCTCGGACGCGAGGGCGGCCGGGAGCGCGAAGGGGTGCAGCTCGGCGAGCGGGAAGTGCCGGAACGCGAACACCAGCCGCGATCCCAGCCGGTCCAGCACCTCGTGGACCACCGGTACCGCGGCCCGGCAGTAGGGGCACTCGAAGTCGCCGTACTCGACGAGCGTCAGCTCCGCGCCGAGCACGCCCTTGAGATGGTCGTAGGGCCCGACCGGCGGGTCCAGTGGCGCGCTGCTGATCGTCGGCCTCCTAGGGAATGATCGAGCCCGTGACGACCGCGACACTAGCCGAGCGGGGCGAACTCAGCCGCGCCGCCAAGGCGTTCCTGCGCACGGAGTCGGGCTCGGCGGTGCTGCTCCTGGGCGCGGCCGTCGTGGCCCTGCTGTGGGTCAACCTGGGCCGGGGCTACGAGGAGTTCTGGCACACCGAGTTCTCGCTGCGGATCGGCGACACCGAGCTCACCGAGGACCTGCGGCACTGGGTCAACGACGGGCTGATGGTGCTGTTCTTCTTCAGCGTCGGGCTGGAGATGTCGCGCGAGGCGGTGCTGGGCGAGCTGCGCGGTGCCCGGGCGATCGCGGCGCCCGCCCTGGCGGCGGTCGGCGGGCTGGTCGTGCCGGCGCTGCTGTTCCTCGCCTTCAACGCGGGCGGGCCCGCGTCCGGGGCCTGGGGCATCGCGATCTCCACCGACACCGCCGTCGTCGTCGGGGTGCTGGCGCTGGTCGGGCCCCGCTGCCCCGACCAGCTGCGGGTGTTCCTGCTGGCCCTGGCCATCGTCGACGACATCGGCGCGGTCGCCGCGATCGCGTTCTTCTACACCGACGACGTGCAGGTCACCCCGCTGCTGCTGGCCGGGGCGCTGTTCCTGGCCCTGCTCGCGCTGCGCTACGCCCAGTTCTGGCGCACCCCCCTCTACGTCGTGATCGGGCTGGTGATGTGGCTGGCCGTGCTGGAGTCGGGTGTGCACCCCAGCGTCGTGGGGGTGGCGCTGGGCCTGCTGGTCAACGCCTACGCGCCGCGCCGCGACGACATCGACCAGGTCGCGGTGCTCGGCCGCAGCTTCCTGGTCGACCCCAGCGCACAGCGGGCGCTGGCCACGCAGGCGGCGGTCACCGAGGCGGTGTCGCCCAACGAGCGCCTGCAGCTGCGTATCCAGCCGTGGAGCAGCTACGTCATCGTGCCGCTGTTCGTGCTGGCCAACGCCGGGGTGCCGCTCGACGGCGCCACCCTCGCCGCCGCCGCGACCTCGCCGCTGACCTGGGGCATCATCGTCGGGCTGACGGTCGGCAAGGTCGTCGGCGTCAGCGCGGGCACCTGGGTGGCCCTGCGCACCGGCATCGGGCGGGTACCCGACACGCTGCGCTGGGGGCAGCTCCTCGGCGGCGCCGGGCTGGCCGGGATCGGCTTCACCGTGGCGCTGTTCGTCACCGACCTGGCGCTGGACGACCCGCTGCTGGTGAACGAGGCGAAGATCGGGATCCTGACGGGGTCGCTGCTCGCCGCCGGGATCGGCTGGGCGATCTTCCGGTTCGCCGGCGAGCGCGGCGGGCAGTGCGCGCCCTCGGGGCTGCCGGTGCTGCCGCCGCGGCCGTGGCGCCCGCCCGCCTGAGCAGGCTCAGCCCGTCGTGAGCGTGGTGGTCACCGGGGTCGGACGGGTGAACAGGTCCAGCACGGGGCAGTGCTCGTCGACCACGGCCTGCAGGCGGGCGTAGGTCTCCGCAGGCTCCGGGCCGGTCAGCCGGACCGCGACGCGGATGGCCCCCGGCCCGGGCCGGACGGCGTCGTCGAACCCGAGGAAGCCGCGGACGTCGAGATCGCCCTCGACGGCGAGGTGCACCTCGTCGAGGGCGATCCCGAGCTTCGCCGCCCACACCCGGTAGGTCACGACCTGGCACGACAGCAGCGCGGCCAATGCGGCGTGCACCGGGCTGGGGGCGGCGTCCGCACCGCCCAGCGACGGGGGCTCGTCGGCGGTGACGGTGTGCCGGCCCACCGTGACGGTGCTCGCCACCCCGGTCGTGGCGCGGCCGTCGGCCCGGAACACCAGCAGGCCGCGGTCGGGATCGGCCAGTGCCCGGCCGGTGGCCGCGACGAGGTCGGCGAGGGGCGGGGTCACGGGCTCCTCCGGGGGACGGCTGCCGCCGAACGTAGTGCCCGCCGCCGCGGCAAGGAAGGCGGCCTCAGCCGACGTAGGCCGCCAGGTGCTCCCCGGTGAGCGTGGACCGCGCGGCGACCAGCTCCGCCGGGGTGCCCTCGAACACGACCCGGCCGCCGTCGTGGCCCGCGCCCGGGCCCAGGTCGACGATCCAGTCGGCGTGCGCCATGACCGCCTGGTGGTGCTCGATGACGATCACCGAACGGCCGGCGTCGACCAGGCGGTCGAGCAGGCCGAGCAGGTTCTCCACGTCGGCCAGGTGCAGGCCGGAGGTCGGCTCGTCGAGGACGAGGACCTCACCCTTCTCCCCCATGTGCGTGGCCAGCTTGAGCCGCTGGCGCTCGCCGCCGGACAGCGTCGTCAGCGGCTGGCCCAGGGTGAGGTACCCGAGCCCGACGTCGGCGAGGCGCTGCAGGATCTTGTGGGCGGCCGGGGTGCGGGCGTCGCCGGAGCCGAAGAACTGCTCCGCCTCCGCCACCGGCATCGCGAGCACCTCGCTGATGTCGCGGCCACCGAGGTGGTAGTCCAGCACCGAGGCGTCGAACCGCTTGCCGCCGCACTGCTCGCAGGTGGTGGACACCCCGGCCATCATCCCGAGGTCGGTGTAGACGACACCGGCCCCGTTGCAGGTGGGGCAGGCGCCCTCGGAGTTGGCGCTGAACAGCGCGGGCTTCACGCCGTTGGCCTTCGCGAACGCCTTGCGGACCGGCTCGAGCAGCCCGGTGTAGGTGGCCGGGTTGCTGCGGCGCGAGCCGCGGATGGCGCCCTGGTCGACCGCGACCACGCCGTCGCGCCCGGCCACCGAGCCCTGGATCAGCGAGCTCTTGCCCGACCCCGCCACCCCGGTGACGACCACCAGCACGCCGAGTGGGATGTCGACGTCGACGTCGCGCAGGTTGTGGGTGGCGGCGCCGCGCACCTGCAGCGCCCCCGACGGCGTGCGCACCGCGGTCTTGAGCCGCGCGCGGTCGTCGAGGTGGCGCCCGGTCAGGGTGCCGGCGGCGCGCAGCCCGTCGACGGTGCCCTCGAACACGACCTCGCCGCCGTCGGTACCCGCACCCGGGCCGAGGTCGACGACGTGGTCGGCGATCGCGATCGCCTCCGGCTTGTGCTCGACGACGAGCACGGTGTTGCCCTTGTCGCGCAGCCGGAGCAGCAGGTCGTTCATCCGGGCGATGTCGTGCGGGTGCAGGCCGATCGTCGGCTCGTCGAAGACGTAGGTGACGTCGGTGAGCGAGGAGCCCAGGTGCCGGATCATCTTGGTGCGCTGCGCCTCGCCGCCGGACAGCGTGCCCGAGGGCCGGTCCAGCGACAGGTAGCCCAGCCCGATGTCGACGAACGAGTCCAGCGTGTGGCGCAGCGACCCGAGCAGCGGTGCCACCGACGGCTCGTCGAGGTCGCGCACCCAGGCGGCGAGGTCGGTGATCTGCATGGCGCAGGCGTCGGCGATGTTGACCCCGCCGATCCGCGAGGACCGGGCGTGCTCGGCGAGGCGGGTGCCGTCGCAGTCGGGGCAGGTGGTGAACGTGGCGACGCGCTCGACGAAGGCGCGGATGTGCGGCTGCAGCGAGTCGACGTCCTTGGACAGGTAGGACTTCTGGATCTGCGGGACCACCCCGGTGTAGGTGAGGTTGATGCCCTCGATCTTGATCTTGGTCGGCTCCTTGTACAGCAGGTCGTGCAGCTCGCGCTTCGTGAACCGCCCGACCGGCTTGTCCGGGTCGAAGTAGCCGCAGCCGCGGTAGATGCGCCCGTACCAGCCCTCCATGCTGTAGCCGGGGATCGTCAGCGCGCCGTCGTTGAGCGACTTCGTCGCGTCGTAGAGCTGGGTCAGGTCGATGTCGTTGACCGAGCCGCGGCCCTCGCAGCGCGGGCACATGCCGCCGGTGATGCTGAACTCGCGGCGCTCCTTGAGCTTCTGCCCGCCCTTCTCGAACGTCACCGCGCCCGCCCCGCTGATCGAGGCGACGTTGAAGGAGAACGCCTGCGGCGAGCCGACGTAGGGCTGCCCGAGCCGGCTGAACAGGATGCGCAGCATGGCGTTGGCGTCGGTGACGGTGCCGACGGTGGAGCGCGGGTTGGCGCCGAGGCGCTCCTGGTCGACGATGATCGCGGTGGTGAGCCCGTCGAGCACGTCGACCTCGGGGCGGGCCAGCGTCGGCATGAAGCCCTGCACGAACGCGCTGTAGGTCTCGTTGATCATCCGCTGGGACTCCGCGGCGATCGTGGAGAACACCAGCGAGCTCTTGCCGGAGCCGGAGACGCCGGTGAACACGGTCAGGCGGCGTTTGGGCAGCTCGACGTGCACGTCCTTGAGGTTGTTCTCCCGGGCGCCCTGCACCCGGATCAGGTCGTGGCTGTCGGCGACGTGGGCGCTCATCGGGTCTCCGTCCGTACCGGTCATCGCACCTCGAAGATGCGGATCATGTTGCCCGCCGGGTCGCGCAGCGCGCAGTCGCGCACGCCCCACGGCTGGTCGGTCGGCTCCTGGACGACGTCGGCGTCGCCGGCCTGCAGCCGCTCGAACGTGCCGTCGAGGTCCTTCGTGGCGAGGTTGATGCTCGCGTAGGTGCCCTTGGCCATCATCTCGGAGATCACCCGGCGCTCGTCGTCGGTGACGCCGGGGTCGGCGGCGGGCGGGTGCAGCACGATCGAGGTCCCGGGCTGGCCGACGGGGCCGACCGTGAGCCAGTGCAGGCCGCCGTACTCGACGTCGTTGCGCAGCTCGAAGCCGAGGGTGTCGCGGTAGAAGGCGAGCGACGCCTCGTGGTCGTCGTGGGGGAGGAAGCAGTGGTAGATGCTGAGGTCCATGACGGTCACGCTAGGTGCGGCTCTCGGGCCGGTGCTTCTCGATTCCTGACCGGTCGGGTCACCTGCCTGGCCACGCACGGCGGCATGCCCTGCGCCGCGTCGGCGTGCTCGCGCCGGTAGACACTGGGCGGCACCCCGACCAGCTCGGTGAACCGCGTGCTGAACGTGCCCAGCGAGGAGCAGCCGACGGCGAAGCAGACCTCGGTGACACTGAGGTCGCCGCGGCGCAGCAGCGCCATCGCGCGCTCGATGCGCCGGGTCATCAGGTAGCTGTAGGGCGACTCGCCGTAGGCCAGCCGGAACTGCCGGCTCAGGTGCCCGGCGGACATGTGCACGCCGCGGGCGAGCGCCTCGACGTCGAGCGGGCGGGCGTACTCCCGGTCGATCCGGTCGCGCACGCGGCGCAGCCGGGCCAGGTCGCGCAGGCGCTCCGCCTCGGAGGGTCGGCCGGTCACGCGGGAGATCGTGCCACGCCCGCGGCGGTCAGCGCCGCGACCAGCTCCACGCGTACACCCCGTCGTCGACCTCGCGGCCCGCGGCGCCGAGCCCGAGGGGTCGGAAGGTGTCGACCATGACGGCGAGCTCGTCGAAGAACTCGGCGCCGATCGACCGTTCGGCCGCCCCGGGCTGCGGGCCGTGGGAGTGCCCGCCGGGGTGCAGGCTGACCGAGCCCGGCCCGATGCCCGAGCCCCGGCGCGCCTCGTAGTCGCCGCCGCAGTAGAACATCACCTCGTCGGAGTCGACGTTGGCGTGGTAGTAGGGCACCGGGATCGCCAGCGGGTGGTAGTCGACCTTGCGGGGCACGAAGTTGCAGACCACGAAGTTGGCGCCCTCGAACACCTGGTGCGCGGGCGGCGGCTGGTGCACCCGCCCGGTGATCGGCTCGAAGTCGGCGATGTTGAAGGTGTAGGGGTAGAGGCAGCCGTCCCAGCCGACGACGTCGAACGGGTGCTCGGGCACGACGTAGCGGGTGCCGGCGATCCCGGTGCCGTCGCGGTGCTTCACCAGCACCTCGACGTCGGTGCCCTCCACCAGCAGCGGCTCCCCCGGCCCGTGCAGGTCGCGCTCGCAGTACGGGGCGTGCTCGAGTAGCTGGCCGTAGCGCGAGAGGTAGCGCCTCGGCGGGGCGATGTGCGAGTTCGCCTCGATCGCGTAGAGCCGCAGCGGCTCCCCGCCGGTCGGGACCCAACGGTGGGTGGTGGCGCGCGGCAGGACCACGTAGTCGCCCTGGCGCGCGTCGAGGGAGCCGAAGACGGTCTCGACGACCGCGGTGCCGGACTCGACGTACACGCACTCGTCTCCCAGGGCGTTGCGGTAGAGCGGGCTCGGCTCCCCCGCCACGACGTAGGACAGCCGGACGTCGGCGTTGCCCAGCACCAGCCGCCGGCCGGTGACGGCGTCGGCGGTCTTCCGGTCCTGCCCGGCGGACAGGTCGTGCAGCCGCAGGTGGCGCGGCAGCAGCGGGTGGTTCGGCGTGGTGGACAGGTCGCCGACGTCCCAGACGGTCGCGTCGCGGACCGCCGAGGGGATGCCGCGGTGGTAGAGCAGCGACGAGTCCGCCGAGAAGCCCTCCTCCCCCATCAGCTCCTCGCGGTAGAGCCCGCCGCCGGGGGCGCGGTGCTGGGTGTGCCGCTTGGGCGGGACGTCACCGGCTCGCCGGTAGTGCGCCATCGTGGACCTCCTCCGGGTGCGCGACGGCCCGGTGCAGCGCCGCGACGATCTGTGCGGTGGACGGGCGGGGCAGCACCGCGGCGACGTGCGCGTCGGGCCGCACCACCCAGACCTCCCCCGGCCGGGCGGCCAGGGCCGCGGTCAGCGTGCCGCCGGGGTCGACCTCGGGCAGCGCCAGCACCCGCGCCGGGCCCGCGACGGCCGCGGCGGCCCGCCGGGCGGGCTCCGCGTCACCCGCGGTGAGCAGCAGGAACCCGTCGCGGGCCAGCTCCCGGATCCGTACCGGCCCGCCCCCGGGGACGGTCACGGGGGCGTCGGGCAGCAGGACCCCCGGCCCGGCCGGGTGGACCTGCCCGCGGGGCGGGCGACCGCGGAAGGGCCGGGTGGGGTCGGGCGTGGTCAGGGGCGAGTCGACGTACCAGAACGGCTCGGCCAGGCGCCCGGAGTCGACCCGGGCCCGGGCCGCCGGGTCGACGGCCGCGGCGGCCAGTACGGCGGCGCGGTGCCGGGCCGCCCGCTCGTCCTGCGGGACCAGGAAGTCCATCGTCGCGGTGGTGACCGCGAGGTTCTCCCCGGCCGCGGCGTGCCGCTCGTCGTGGTAGCTCTCCAGCAGGCGCTCCGGCGCCCAGCCGCGCCCGACCCAGGCGATCTTCCAGGCGGCGTTCTCGGCGTCGGCGACCCCGGAGTTGAGCCCGCGGGCCCCGAACGGGGAGAACAGGTGCGCGGCGTCGCCCGCGATCAGGACGCGCCCGCGCCGCATCCGGTCGGCGCAGCGGGACTGGAAGCGGTACACCGACATCCAGACGATCTCGTAGGCGGTGTCGCCGACGATCCGCCGGATCCGTTCGTCCAACGCGCCCGACGCGGCCTCGGCGTCGAGGTCGAACGAGGCGGGCACCTGCCAGTCGATCCGGAACGTCGAGTCCGGGCACGGGTGGATGAGGACCTGGCGGCCGGCCGAGCTGGTCGTATCGAGCCAGGTGGGGTCGAAGTGGAACCGCCGCTCGGCGGCCCACCCGGGCAGGTCGGCGCGGATGTCGCAGATCAGGAACCGGTCGTCGAAGCCGCGGCCCTCGAAGCGCACCCCGAGCCGGGAGCGGACGTCCTCGCTGCGCGCGCCGCCGCAGACCACCAGGAACGGCGCGCGCAGCACCACCTCCCCCGACGCCGTCGCGCAGCGGACCGTCACGCCGCCCCCGTCCTGCCCGACGTGCACCACGCGGTGGTCCCAGCGCACGTCGACCAGCGGCTGCGCGGCGATCACCTCGTCGAGGATCTGCTCGGTGCGGCTCTGCGAGAGGTTGACGAACGGCGGGAACGCCGGGGCGCCCGGCTCGGTGAAGGTGTGGCTGAACAGCTCGTCGTCGCGGTGGAAGGTGCGCGCGGTGGTCCAGGTGAGGCCCTCGTCGGCGATCCGGCGACCGGCGCCGACGGACTCCCAGACGTCGAGCACGTCGCGCTGCTGGCAGATCGCCCGGGATCCGACGGCGTCGCGCGCGGGGCGCAGGTCGAGCACGACGGCGGGCACGCCCCACCGGGCCAGCAGCAGCGCGGTGGTCTGCCCGACCGGCCCCGCCCCGAGTACGGCGACCGGCGGGTGCGGCCACGGGGCGGGTGGTGACGACACGGGGCTCAGGCCCGGCCCTGCAGCTGCGCCCAGACCTCCTGGTCGCGCTCCGCGGTCCAGATGACGGGCCGCTCGACCCCGGCGAGCTCGTCCCAGGCGCGGGAGACGTCGAAGGGCAGGCAGTGCTCGAAGATCGGCCAGCTGCCGAAGTCGTCGACCAGTGCCGCGTGGGCCGCGTCGAAGGCCTCGCGCAGCGTGCCGCCGCGGCGCTGCACCGCGTCCACCTCGCGCAGCAGGATCTCCAGGAACCCGCGGGTCGTCGCGATCGCCGCGTCGACCGCCGACCGCCCGCGGCTGACCTCCCCGCGCCCGCCGACGAGCTGCTCGGCCCCCAGCGCCGCGACGCGGTCGAGGGTGGTGGTCGCCCACTCGCGGTGGAAGGCGTCGCCGGTGTAGAGCGCGGCCTGGGCCTCCACCAGGTCGCCGGCGAACAGGATGCGGTGGCGCGGCAGCCAGGCGGTGATGTCGCCCTCGGTGTGGCCGCGGCCGTGGTACTGCAGCACCAGGTCGCCGCGGTCGCCGCCGAGGTCGATCACGAGCCGGTCGGAGAACGTCAGCGTCGGCCAGGTCAGGCCGGGGACCGACGCCGCCCCGTCGGCCAGGCGCGGCATCCGGGCGAACTCGCTGGCCCAGTCCTGCGCGCCGCGCTCGGCCACCAGCGCGCGGGTGTTCTCGTGCGCGACGACGACGTCGGCGTCGAACGCACTCGCGCCGAGCACGCGGACGGCGTGGTAGTGGCTCAGCACCAGGTAGCGGACCGGTTTGTCGGTGTGCTCGCGCAGCCGCGCGAGCCACTTCGCCGCCGCGACGGGCGTGGCGAGCGCCTCGATGCAGACGACGAACTCCTCGCCCTCGACCGCCCCGACGTTCGGGTCGCCCTGCGCGGTGAGCGCGTAGACGCCGTCGGCGAGCACCTCGAGCGTCTGCTCGGTGGGTGCGGTGTCCTGCGACGATGCGAACGGCCTGGCCGCCATGGCCCCCTCCTCGATGCCGGTCACCGTGAGTATGGCCTCAGAAGTTGCCGCGCCGCTCCTGCTCGCGCTCGATCGCCTCGAACAGCGCGCGGAAGTTCCCGATGCCGAACCCGAGCGAGCCGTGGCGCTCGATGAGCTCGAAGAACACCGTCGGCCGGTCGCCGAGGGGCCGGGTGAAGATCTGCAGCAGGTAGCCGTCCTCGTCGCGGTCGACGAGGATCCCGCGCGAGCGCAGCTCCTCCACCGGCACCCGGACCTCGCCGATCCGGGCCCGCAGCTCCGGGTCGGAGTAGTAGGAGTCCGGGGTCGGCAGGAACTCGACGCCGCGGGCCCGCAGGGTGTCGACCGCGCCCAGGATGTCGGTGGTGGCCAGCGCAAGGTGCTGCACCCCGGGGCCGCCGTGGAACTGGAGGTACTCGTCGATCTGGGAGCGCTTGCGCCCGGCTGCGGGCTCGTTGAGCGGGAACTTGACGCGGTGGTCGCCGCTGGCCACCACCTTGCTCATGAGCGCGGAGTAGTCGGTGGCGATGTCGGCGCCGACGAACTCGGCCATGTCGGTGAAGCCCATGACCCGGTGGTAGAAGTCGACCCAGCGGTCCATCTGCCCCAGCTCGACGTTGCCGACGACGTGGTCGAGCGCCTGGAACACCGGGGGCACGCCGGGCGCGGAGCGCGCGACGAAGCCGGGCAGGTACGGGCCGGTGTAGCGGGAGCGGTCGACGAGCGTGTGCCGCGTCCGCCCGTAGGTCGCGATCGCGGCGAGCCGGACGGTGCCGTGCTCGTCGGAGACGTCGTGCGGCTCCCGCACGACCGTCGCGCCCTGGGCGCGGGCGTGGGCGACGCAGCGGTCGACGTCGGGCACCTCGAGCGCGACGTCGACGACGCCGTCGCCGTGGCGGCGGTGGTGGTCGAGCAGCGGGCTGTCCGGGTCGACCCCGCCCTGCAGCACGAACCGCACCGCGCCGGAACGCAGCACGTAGGCGTGGTGGTCGCGGTTGCCGGTCTCCGGGCCGGAGTAGGCGACGAGCTCCATCCCCCACACCAGGCGGAAGTGGGCGGCCGCCTGGGTCGCGTTGCCGACGACCCACACCACCGCGTCCCAGCCGCTCACCGGGAACGGGTCGCGGTCGGTGTCGTGCTCCACGAGGCCGACCAGCCGGCGGAGCTGGTCGAGGTCGAGCTCGGCCAGGCGCTCCTGGCCGGTCAGGGTCTGGTCGATGCTCACGGGCCCTCCCGGGGTCACTGCGATACGCAGAGCACACCCCCTCCCCGTCCAGCTGCGCAAGCAGTGCGTCGGGTACTGGTCCCACTGCCCAGATCGCCCCGCGGATCCGGCATCCCGCTGTACGTTCTGCCCATGTCCACCGAACTCGACTCGCTCGACGTCGACCTGCTGCGCGCCCTGCACGACAGCCCGCGGGCCGGGGTGCTGGAGCTCTCCCGCGTGCTGGGCGTCGCGCGCGGCACGGTGGCGGCCCGCCTCGACCGGCTCGAGCGCACCGGGGTGATCACCGGTCACGGCCCCGACGTCGACGTGGGGGCGGCCGGTTTCGGGGTGCAGGCGTTCGTCACGCTGGAGATCGCGCAGGGCGCGCTCGACGACGTCGCCACGGAGCTGACGGCGCTGCCCGAGGTGCTGGAGGCCTACGCGACGACCGGGTCCTCGGACGTGCTGTGCAAGCTGGCCGCCGGCTCGCACGAGCACCTGCAGCGGACGCTGCTGCAGCTCGCCCGCTCGCCCCTGGTCGGCCGGTCGACCAGCGTGGTCGTGCTCTCGGTGGTCGTCGCGCCCCGCACCCTGCCGCTGCTGGGCAGCAGGCCGCTCGACGCCCCGCGCCGGGCCCCGGCCTACCGCGGGGCGCCCTGACCCCCGGCGGGGCCTACCGTCGTCGGCATGGGCGTGGTGCACACCGTGAACGTCGGCGACCGGCGGCCGATCGAGGCCAAGTCGGGCTGGTCGGGCATCGACAAGCGCCCGGTCGACGGGCCGGTCGCGGTGCGGGCGCCCGAGCCGGGCGGCAGCGGCCTGGCCGGTGACACCATCTGCGACGTCCGCCACCACGGCGGCGCCGACCAGGCCGTCTACGCCTACGCCCGCGAGGACCTCGCCGGCTGGGAGCCCGTCCTGGGCCCGCTCGCGCCCGGGGTGTTCGGGGAGAACCTCACCACCCGCGGTGTCGACGTCACCGGCGCGGTGATCGGTGAGCGCTGGCGGGTCGGCCCGGACCTGGTGCTGCAGGTGACGACCCCGCGCGTCCCGTGCCGCACCTTCGCCACCCGGCTCGAGCGGCGGGGCTGGGTCCGCGCCTTCACCGACGCGGCCCGGCCCGGCGCGTACCTGCGCGTCGTCGAGCCGGGCGAGGTGCGCGCGGGCGACCCGGTCACGGTGGTCGACCGGCCCGCGCACGGCGTCACGATCGGCACCGCGTTCCGGGCGTTCACCACCGCTCCCGACCTGCTCCCGCTGCTGGCCGGGGTCGAGGAGCTGCCGCAGGCGGCCCGGGAGCTGGTGGCGCGGCGGACCCCGCTGGAGCTGGACGCGGACTGAGCCGCGCTCACCGTCCGGCCGCGCCCGCCCCGTGCTCCGGTGCCGGTCCGGCGACGTCCATGCGGTACCCCTCCTGGGCCGACCACCTCGCGGCGACGCAGAAGCGGTCGCCCCGGATGAGGGTCTCCCGCCACTCGACGGGCCGGTCCCGCAGGCAGCCGGTGCGCTGGACCTCCATCACCGCGGTGCCGGCCGGGATCTTCAGCAGCCGGCGCGTGGCCGCCGTCGGGACCGTGGCGGTGATCACCTCGCTGCCGCCGGTCAGCCGGGTGCCGGTCAGCCCGGCGAGCTCGTCGTAGAGGCCGGAATGGGAGAAGTCGGCATCCAGGAGCGGGCCCGCGACGGAGCGGGGCAGCCACGCCCGGTCCAGCGCCAGGGGCTCGGAGTCGGCCAGCCGCAGCCGCTCCAGGTACACGAGCTCCGTGGTGGCGGGGCGCTGCAGGCGCTCGGCGACCTGCGCGTCCACCACCACCTCCAGCGCCCGCACCACGCTGCGCTGCTCCAGGCCCATCGCCTCGACCGACCGGAACAGCGAGTACAGCGCACCCAGCGGCTGCTCGATGCGCGGCGTGCGCACCCACGTGCCGCGCCCGCGGCCCGAGTCGAGGACGCCCTCGTCCCGCAGCCGACGCAGCGCGTCGCGGACCGTGTGCCGGCTCACCGCGTACTCGGCGACGAGCTCGTGCTCGCCGGGGAACCGCTCGTCGAACGCCCCGGCGCGCATCCGTCGCCGCAGGTCGCCCTCGATCTGGGCCCAGAGCGGGAGGGGGTGGGAGCGGTCCGGCTGCCGTGCCCTGACGCCTCGTGCCACGTACGTCTCCCGCTCACCGAATGTCTCGCTGTCCGGACGATGCTAACGAGCCCGCCCCCGTCGGCGTCGGGAAAGGATCACCCGTACCAGGGGCTGGAAGGACGGGCCGTCGTGTCCGGACAATGACCCGTGGGGGCGGCGCGGTCACCGGTACCGTCGGCGCCGACGACCCGCCCGGAGGTGACCATGGTCAGACGACGCGCGCCGCTGCGCTCGGTCGGCACCGATCCCGACTACCGCTTCACCCTGGCCAACGAACGCACGTTCCTGGCCTGGGTCCGCACCGCGCTCGCACTGGTGGCCGGGGCGGTCGCGCTGGCCGGCCTGGTCCCCGACCTCGGTCCGGCGGTGGTGCGCGAGGTGCTGACGGCGGTGCTGCTCGTCCTCGCGCTCGCCGTCACCGCCGGGGCCTACCTGCGCTGGGACGGCGCGGAGCGCGCGCTGCGGGAGGGCAGGCCGCTGCCGGTCGGACTGCTCCCCCGGCTGCTCGTCGGGGGCCTGCTGGTCGTCGTCGTGGCGGTGGCCGCGCTGGTGGTGCTCGGACGGCCGGGGCCGTGACCGGGCCCGCGGCCGTCCACGACCCCGGGGCGCAGGCCGAGCGCACCGCGCTGGCGTGGCAGCGCACGGGACTGTCCGCCGCCGCCGTCGGCCTCCTGGTCGTGCACGCCCATCCCGCCGGGCACCCGGTGCCGCCGTGGCCCGGGCTGGTGCTGCTCGTCGCGGGTGCGGCGGTGGCGGCGGTGCTCGCCCCGGTGCGCTACCGGCACATCGAGCGGGTGGTCCGCGCCGGCGGGGCGCCGCTGTCGAGGGCCACCGTCCCCGGCACGGCCCTGCTCGTCGCCGTCGCGGTGCTCGGTGTGGCGGCCGTCCTGGCCCTCGCCTGACCCCCGTCCCCCGGCCGACGACCCGCGTCGGGATCCGTGGGGCCGATCAGACCGCGGCGTGCTCGGCCCGCCGGGCGGCGACGTCGGGCGCCCCGGCGCCGGTCAGCACCACCGACCGGTACCCGTGCGCGGCCAGCAGCGTCGCCGCGATCGCCGCGCGACGGCCCGAACCGCAGGCGACGAGCACCGGCCGGGCCGGGTCCAGGCCCGCGGGCGCGCCGTCGCGCAGGTCGGGGACGAACCGCTGTGCCGCGCCCGGCAGCGGCTCCCGGGCGCGCTCGTGCGGCATCCGCACGTCGAGCAGCTGCGCGCCCGGCCGCCCGGCGTGCGCGGCGAACCCGTCGAGATCGAGCAGCTCGAAGGTCTGCGTGGCCACCCGCGGCGACGGGTCGTGCACGACCCCGCGCACCGTGTCGACGCCGATCCGCGCGAGCTGGGTGACGGCGTCGGGCACGTCCTGGCCCGCCGCGGCGACCAGCACGATGTCGCGTCCCCGCGGGACCAGCCAACCCGCCCAGCTGCCGAAGTCCTCGGCCAGCTCGACGCCGACCGCGCCCGGGACGTACCCCGCGGCCTGCGCGTCCCGTGACCGGATGTCGACGACCGTCACCGCCGGCGCCGCCAGCGCCGACTCCGGCAGCTCCGGGACGTCGACGGGCGGCATCGGCGGCACGCCCAGGATGTTGGCCGGGCCCTGGAACCGGTAGAAGTCCGGGATCGGCATCGGCTCCGCGAGCAGCCGCTCGGCGAACGCGTCGGCGTCGGGGAGGGCCAGCATCGGGTTGCCGTCGCGCTCCGCACCGATGGTCGAGGTGTAGGTACCCGCTCCCGAGACCGTGCAGAACGAGCCCTCCCCGTGGGTCGGGTAGAGCCCGACCGCGCGCGGCAGGCGAGCCAGGCGGTGCACCGAACCGTGCTGCAGGACCCCGAGGGTGTGCGCCCGCTCCGGGCCGAGCAGGTCGGGTCGGCCCGCCGAGCCGACCAGCAGGCTGCCGCCGGAGAACACCGCGACCGGCTCGCCGTCGACCAGCACCAGGTAGCTCGTGTGCTCCGGGGTGTGCCCGGGAGTGTGCAACGGGCGGACGGTCAGCCCCCGGCCCGCGTCGATGTCCTCGTGGTGGAAGGCGGGGGTGCCGGGGTAGGCGGGGGCCGCGGCGGCGGGCAGCACCAGCTCGGCCCCGGTGAGCCGCGCGAGCTGCCCGGCGCCGGAGGCGTAGTCGTTGTGCAGGTGGGTCTCCAGGACCATCCGCACCTCCAGGTCGCGCTCGGCGGTGCGGGCGAGGAACCGGTCGACGTCACGCTGAGGGTCGACCAGCACCGCGCGGCCCTCGTGCTCGAGGAGGTAGCTGGTGTCGCCCAGGCCGGGCGTGCGGAACGCGGTGATCTCCATCGGTGCCTCCTTCGGCTCTCGCCCGGGTCAACGTACATTGAGTCCGTACATTCCGGGTGATGCGGAACCCGATCCGCCCGTCGGGTCTGGACAGCAGACAAAATGACCGTACATTAGACACATGGCCGACCACACCACCTCGGGAGCGACACCGTGCTGACCGTGACGGTCGCCGCGGGCCTGGCGATCGGTCTGCTCATGGGCGTCCTCGGGGGCGGGGGCGGGGTCCTCACCGTCCCGGCGCTGGTCTACCTGCTCGGTTCCACACCCCAGCAGGCGACGACGGGCAGCCTGGTGATCGTCGGGGTCGCCGCGCTCGCCGGCACGGTCGCGAGGGCGCGCTCCGGCGGGGTGCGGTGGCGCACCGGCACGGCGTTCGGGGCCCTGGGCGTGCCGGCGGCCCTCGCCGGCACCGCGGTGAACCAGTGGATCGACCCGACGGTGCTGCTGCTCGCCTTCGCCGCGCTGGTGCTCGTCGTCGCCGGGTTCCTGCTGGCCGGATGCCGCCGCTCCCCCGCCGCCGCGCTCGCACCCGGCGCCCGCCCGGCCGTCGACGAGCCGGTCGGGCCGTCCCCCGTCGCCGCGGCGCTCGTCGTCGTACCCGCCGGTCTCGCCGTCGGCTTCCTCACCGGCCTGCTCGGCGTCGGCGGCGGGTTCCTGGTCGTCCCCGCGCTGGTGCTCGGCCTGCGGATGCCGATGACGGCGGCGGTCGGGACCTCGCTGCTGGCCATCTCGATCAACTCGGGCGCGTCGCTGGCGGCCCGCGCGGGGGTGGCGGAGTTCGACTGGCCGGTACTCGTGCCGTTCACGCTCGCCGCCGTGTGCGCGACGGTCGCCGGCAGGCGGGTCGCCGGCCGGTTCTCCGGCGACACCCTCACGACGGCGTTCGCGGTGCTCCTGATCGGCGTGGCCGCGCTGGTGACGGCGCAGAGCGTGCTCGCGGCATGACCACCGTCGACTGCTTGTCCGTACCTGCGGCCGGTGGGACACTCGGCCGCCGCACCGCTGCGCACCGCAGCTCGACGGAGGACGCCATGGACGGCACCGGCGCGCTCGCCTTCCGGCAGTACTACCTCGGGTGCCTGTCGCAGGCCTCGTACCTGATCGGCGACCGGACCACCGGCCGCGCCGTCGTGGTCGACCCGCAGCGCGACGTCGGCGCCTACCTGGCCGACGCGCGCGAGCACGGCCTGCGGATCGAGCGGGTGCTGGAGACCCACGTGCACGCCGACTTCGTCTCCGGGCACCTGGAGCTGGCCGCGGCCACCGGCGCCCGGATCGCGTACGGATCGGCGGCGCAGGTCGAGTTCGACATCGACCGGCTCGCCCACGGCGAGCGCATCTCCCTCGGCGAGGTCGAGCTGGAGATCCGGCACACCCCCGGCCACACCCCCGAGTCGATCTGCATCGTCGTGCGGGCCGCCGCGGGCGACGAGGTGCCCTTCGGCGTGCTCACCGGCGACACCCTGTTCATCGGCGACGTGGGCCGGCCCGACCTGCTCGGCGCGGGCGGCTGGTCGGCCGACGATCTCGGCCGGGCGCTGTTCCGCTCCACCCGGGAGCAGCTGCTGACCCTGCCCGACGCCACCCGCGTCTTCCCCGCGCACGGCGCGGGGTCGGCGTGCGGGAAGAACCTCTCGACCGAGACCTCCAGCACGGTCGGCGAGCAGCGGCGCACCAACTACGCGCTCGCCCCGATGACCGAGGACGCGTTCGTCGCCGCGGTGTGCGAGGGGCAGAGCACCGCTCCGGCGTACTTCGCCTACGCCTCGGTGCGCAACCGGCAGCAGCGACCCACCCTGGACCAGACCCGGCCGGTGCCGGCGCTCACGGCCACCGAGGTACTGGCCGCCCAGTCCGGGGGCGCCGCGCTGCTCGACACCCGGGACCCCCAGGACTTCGCGGCCGGGCACGTGCGGGGCTCGGTCAACGTCGGCCTGGGCGGGCGGTTCGCCGAGATGGTCGGCGAGGTCCTGAGCGCGGACGTCGACCTGGTGCTGGTCGGCGACCCGGGCACCGAGGTCGAGGCCCGCAACCGGCTGGCCCGGATCGGCTTCGACCGGGTGCTGGGGTACCTCGCCTGCGGGGCCGCGGGCGTTCCCGGCGAGCACCTGACCCCGGCCAGCCGGCTGACCGCCGCCCAGGTCACCGCCGCCCCCGCCGGGGTCCGGCTCGTCGACGTGCGCGGCCCCGGCGAGGTGCGGGCCGGCGGGACGGTGCCGGGGGCCGCGCTCGTGCCGCTCCCCGAGCTCGTCGCCCGGCTCGGGCAGCTCGACCCCGCGCGGCCGACGGTCGTGTTCTGCGCGGGCGGTTACCGCTCCTCGATCGCGGCCTCGACGCTGCGTGCACGCGGCTTCGCCGACGTGTCCGACCTGATCGGCGGCTTCGCCGCATGGGACGACGGCGTGCGCCCGGTGCAGCGGACCACTCCCGCGTAGGCCGGGCGCCACCGGCCGCCGGGCCGGCCCGCGCGCATCCTCCGGCCCCCCGCGCACCGTCGACGGTGCGCGCGCCGGACGACGGTGCGCGCCGCCCTCAGAGCGGGACGCGCCAGCGCAGGCGGGTGCCCGGTGCCGCCGGCGCGGTGCTGAACTCGCCCCCGCACTCGCGGGCCCGGTCGTCGAGGTTGCGCAGGCCGCTGCGGGCGGCGGCGGGGTCGAGCCCGACGCCGTCGTCGACCACCTCCACCACCAGGTCGTCACACGCGTCGACGGTGACGGAGACCACGGACGCCGACGCGTGCCGCACCACGTTGCTCACCGCCTCGCGCACGACGGCGACGGCGTGGGCCGCGACCGCGGGCGGGACGAGCGCGTCGAGCGGACCGGAGATCCGCACCGACGGCACCATCCCGGATCCGGCCGCGGCCTCGGCCGCGGTGTCGAGCAGCCGCCTGCCCAGACCGCCCGCCGGGCCCTGTCCCGCGGTGTGCAGGTCGAAGATCGCGGTGCGGATCTCGCGGACCGTCGTGTCCAGCTCGTCGACGACGCGACCGAGCCGGTCGCGCACGTCCGGGTCGGTGGTGCGCCGGATCGTGCCCTGCAGCTGCATCCCGGTCGCGAACAGCCGCTGGATGACGTGGTCGTGCAGGTCGCGGGCGATGCGGTCGCGGTCGGCGAACACGTCGAGCTGGCGCAGCGCCCGGTTCTTCTCCGCCAGGTCCATCGCGAGCGTGGCCTGCTCGGCGAACGAGGTGAGCAGCGGCAGCTCGCCCGGGAGGTAGGGGGCACCGCCGGGCCCGCGCATCGACACCAGCACCCCGGTCACCGCGTCGTGGGACCGCAGCGGCACGGCGACGGTCGGGCCGGACTCCCCTCCCCCGCCCGCGGCGCCGTCCAGCAGGGTGCCCGCCGACGGGGCCAGCACCGCGGCCCGGCTGTCCAGCACCTCGCGGAGCAGGGGGTCGTCGCCGCCGATGCGCCTGCCCAGCACCGCGCCGGGATCGGGCCCGTACCAACCCCGGACCGAGAAGTCCCCGCCCGGCCCGTCCGGGCCGAGCACGATCAGCGTGGCGGCGGAACCCGTGAGCTCCTGCGCGCGCTGGGCGATCAGCCGCAGCGCGTCGTCGTCGGTGGCGCCGGAGAGCAGCTCGCTGCGGATCTCCGCCGTGGCCTCCAGCCAGTGCTGGCGCAGGCGGGTCTGCTCGAACAGGTCGGCGTTCTCCACCGCGACCCCGGCGGCCGCGGCCAGCGCCTGCACCACCGCCTCGTCCTCGGCGGTGAACTCGCCGCCGCCGGCCTTCTCGGTCAGGTAGAGGTTGCCGTAGACCGCGTCGCGCACGCGCACCGGGACGCCCAGGAACGAGCGCATCGGCGGGTGGTTCGGCGGGAACCCCACCGACGACTCATGGGCGGCGATGTCGGCGAGCCGCAGCGGCCGCGGGTCGAGGATCAGCTGCCCGAGCAGCCCCTTCCCCTCCGGCAGCTGCCCCATCGCCGCCACCGTCGGACCGTCCATCCCGACGTGCAGGAACCGGGACAGCCCACCGGTCGGGCCGAGCACGCCCAGCGCGCCGAACCGGGCGTCGACGAGGTCGGCCGCCGACTCGACGATCCGGCGCAGCGTCGCGTCCAGCTCCAGGCCCTCGCCGACGGCGAGGACGGCGTCGAGCAGGCCCTGCATCCGGTCGCGGGTCGAGGCGATCTCCGCGAGCCGGTCCTGCACCTCGCGCAGCAGCTCGTCCAGGCGCAGGCCGGACAGGACGCCGGCCAGCGCCGGGCGCGACGCCGGATCGGGGTCGCCGTCGCCCACGCTCGTCCTCCCGCCTCGTGATGGTCCCCTCAGTCTGCCGAGTACCAGTGCCCCGGGAGAAGGGCCCTTGGTCCGTATCGACACCGCGCCGCGACCGGGAAGGTGGCCCGATGCCCGCCGCGTCACCCGTCCCCCCCTCCCTCGGCCTCACCGGCGAGCAGGTCGCAGGCGTGCTCACGACCGCGGGGCGAGCCCCGTCGCTGCACAACGCCCAGCCGTGGCTGTTCCGGGTGGAACCCGACGTCATCGAGCTCCACGCCGACCCGCACCGCCGCCTGCCCGTCGTCGACCCCGAGGACCGCGAGCAGCGCATCGCCTGCGGGGCCGCCCTGCTCACCCTGCGCCTGGCCCTGCACGGGCACGACATCCGGCCGATCGTGACCCTGCTGCCCGACCCCGCCCGGCCCGGCCTGATCGCCGCCGTCCGGCACGGCGGCACCCGCCCCGCCACGCCGGAGCAGCAACGGCTGCTGCGCGCGGTGCCGTTGCGGCGGACGAACCGGCATCCCTTCACCGACGCCGCGGTCACCCGGCAGGAGCGCTACACGCTGCGACGCGCCGCCCTCGACGAGGGCGCCTGGCTGCACGTCGTCGACGATCCCGGTGACCGCGCCCGCGTGCAGCGCCTGGCCGTGCTCGCCCACGAGCAGCAGGCCGCCGACCCGGAGTTCCTCGCCGAGCTGCGGAGCTGGACCGGCACCGGCCCCGGCCGCCACGACGGGGTCCCCGCGTCCTCGGGCGGCCCGCAACCCGCCCCGCAGGACCGCTGGGTGCTGCGCGACTTCAGCGCGGGCACCGCACCGGACCGCGTGCCGGGCAAGGACTTCGAGCAGGACCCGCTGATCGCCGTCCTCACCTCGCACCTGAGCGGGCCGCGCGCGGAGGTGCAGGCGGGCCAGGCGCTGCAGCGGGTACTGCTCGCCGCCACCGCGGACGGGCTCGCGGCGTCGTTCCTGTCGCAGATCGTCGAGGTGCCCGGCCCGCGCGACCAGCTGCGCATGCTCATCGGCGCGACCCGCCCGCCCCAGGTCGTGCTGCGGGTCGGGCGGGGCTGGCCCGTCGAGGCGACGCCGCGGCTGCCGGTCGAGTCACTGATCATGCACGAGCCGTCGCACCCGTACTGAACCGGTGCCGTCCGGCACCGGCCCGTCCAGCGGAGGAGCAGAACATGGCCACGATCGTCGTCGACCACTCGGGCGTCCGGATCGGCACCGCCGACGCGTCCGGGAAGGTGGTCGACCACAGCGGGGTCCGGATCGGCACGGTCCGGCCCGACGGCACGGTGGTGGACGGGAGCGGGGTCCGGATCGGGCGGACCGCCGGCCGCTGAACGCGGCGCCCGGGCGGGTCAGGGCGGGGCGAGCACGCTCCGCACCTGGTCGGCCACCACGCGGTCCTCCCGCGCGTGCACCACCAGCGTCCGGACGGCGGCCCCGGGTGCCCCGAGGTCGGTGTCGCACCCCGGACGGGCGGCCGCGTTGGCGTCGGGGTCGAGCTCCGGTCCGAGGAAGCGCAGCCCGGCGACCGCACGGGCGCGCAGTCCCGCGGCGTGCTCGCCGATCCCCCCGCTGAACACCAGCGCGTCCAGGCCGCCGAGCGCGGCCGCCATGGCCGCCACGCCGGCCCGCAGCCGGTGCAGCCACACCGCGACGGCGAGTGCCGCCTCAGGGCGGCCCGCGGCCTCCGCGGCGAGCACCTCGCGCATGTCCGCGCTGCCGGCGAGCCCTGCCAGGCCGCTGGCGCGGTCCAGCGCGGCGGCGACGTCGCCCACGGCCATGCCCGCGTGCTCCACCAGCCACAGCGGGACCGCCGGGTCCAGGTCGCCGCAGCGGCTGCCCATCACCAGGCCCGCCGTGGGCGTGGCGCCCATCGTCGTGTCCACCGGGCACGGGCGCCCGTCCACCCAGGCCACCGCGCACAACGAGGCACCCGACCCGAGGTGCGCGACGACCGTGCGGCGTCCCGGCCCGACGAGCTCGGCCACCCGGCGGGCGGCCCACTCGTGGGCCAGGCCGTGGAACCCGTAGCGGCGCACCCCGAGGCGCTCGCGCCACGACGCCGGGACCGCGTAGGTCGCCGCGGGCGCGGGCAGGCCGGCGTGGAAGGCGGTGTCGAAACAGGCCACCGCGGGCACCCCGGGCAGCACCGCGGTCGTCGCCCGCAGCGCCGCGAGGCCGGGCGGCTGGTGCAGCGGAGCGAGGGTGACGAGCCGGTCGAGCTCGGCCAGCACTGTGTCGTCCACCGCCACGGGGCCGGTGAACACCGCCCCGCCGTGCACGATCCGGTGGCCGACGGCGTCGGCCCCGCCGATCCGGCGCACGGCCCGCTCGACGGCGCCGGGCGCCGGACGGCCCCGGTCGGCGGCCACGTCGGCCCGCCCGCGCACCGTCCCGTCCCCGTCGACCAGCCGGACCCGCACGCTGCCGGTCCCGGCGTTGACCACCAGCACTCTCACGCCGGCGACCACTCCCAGCCACGCACGTCGGGGGCGTCCTCCCCGGTGCGCCGGGTGTGCGCACGGCACCGCAGGCGCTCGTCGAGCAGGCGCTGGTGCAGGGCCGCGTGCCGCACCGCCAGGCCGGGCACCCGGTCGATCACGTCGGCGGCCAGGTGGAAACGGTCCAGGTCGTTGAGCATCAGCATGTCGAACGGGGTGGTCGTGGTGCCCTCCTCGCGGTACCCGCGCACGTGCAGCACGTCGTGGTTGGCGCGCCGGTAGGTCAGCCGGTGCACCAGCCACGGGTAGCCGTGGAAGGCGAAGACCACCGGCGTCGTGGGCGGGAACAGCGCGTCGTAGGCCCGCTGCGCCAGGCCGTGCGGGTGTTCGACCGGGTCCTGCAGGCACATCAGGTCGACGACGTTGACGACCCGCACCCGCACGTCGGGGAGGTGCTCGCGCAGCAGCATCACCGCGGCGAGCGTCTCCACCGTCGGCACGTCCCCGCAGCAGGCCAGCACCACGTCGGGCTCGTGCCCGGCGTCGTTCGACGCCCAGTCCCAGATCCCGGCGCCCCGGGCGACGTGGGCGGCCGCGGCCTCCGGGCCGAGCCACTGGTGTTCGACCTGCTTCCCCGCGACGATGACGTTGATCTTGTCCCGGCTGCGCAGGCAGCCCTCCGCGGTGGCCAGCAGCGTGTTCGCGTCCGGCGGCAGGTAGACCCGCACGATCTCCGAGCGCTTGTTCACGACGTGGTCGAGGAAGCCGGGGTCCTGGTGGGAGAAGCCGTTGTGGTCCTGGCGCCACACGTGCGAGGTGAGCAGGACGTTGAGCGAGGCGATCGGGCGCCGCCACGCGATCCCCCGGCTCACCTTGATCCACTTGGCGTGCTGGTTGACCATCGAGTCGACGATGTGCACGAACGCCTCGTAGCAGGTGAACACGCCGTGGCGGCCGGTGAGCAGGTAGCCCTCCAGCCAGCCCTCGCAGAGGTGTTCGGACAGGATCTCCAGCACCCGGCCGTCGGCGGCCTGGTGCTCGTCGGTGGGCAGCCGGATGCCGTCGAACTGCCGGTCGGTCACCTCGAAGGCGGCCTGCAGCCGGTTGGACGCGACCTCGTCGGGGCCCAGCAGCCGGAAGTTGTCCGGGTTCGCGCGGATGACCTCGCGCAGCCAGGTCCCCAGCACGCCGGTGGCCGACGCCCGCACCCGCCCGGGAGCGGGCACCGCGACGGCCTGGTCCCGGGTGTCGGGCAGGCGCAGCGGCACCAGGAGCGACCCGCCGTCGGCGTGCGGGACGGCGCTCATCCGCCGCTTCCCGCCCGGGGCGAACGCGTCCAGCGCCGCCCGCGGAGCGCCCTCGGCGTCGAACAGCTCGTGGGGCCGGTAGGACCGCATCCATCGCTCGAGCAGGGCCAGGTGCTCCGGGTTCTCCCGCACGCCGGAGAGCGGGACCTGGTGGGAGCGCCACGTGCCCTCGACCGGCTTCCCGTCGACCGTCGCCGGTCCGGTCCAGCCCTTCGGGCTGTGCAGCACCAGCACCGGCCACCGCGGCCGATCGACCGACCGCCCCGCCGCCGCCCGGCCGCGGATCCCCGCGATCGCGTCGAGGATCCGGTCCATCGTCGCGGCCGTCCGCGCGTGGACCTCCTGCGGGTCGTCGTCCGCCGCGACGTCGACGACGAAGGGCTCGTGCCCGTAGCCCTCCAGCAGCGCCAGCAGCTCGCGCTCGGGGATCCGGGCGAGCACCGTCGGGTTGGCGATCTTGTAGCCGTTGAGGTGCAGGATCGGCAGCACCGTGCCGTCGGTGACCGGGTGGAGGAACTTGTTCGCGTGCCAGGACGCCGCGAGCGCGCCGGTCTCGGCCTCGCCGTCGCCGATCACGCACGCGACCAGCAGGCCGGGGTTGTCCAGCGCCGCCCCGTAGGCGTGGGCGAGCGAGTAGCCCAGCTCCCCGCCCTCGTGGATCGACCCGGGCGTCTCCGGCGCGGCGTGGCTGGGGATGCCGCCGGGGAAGGAGAACTGGCGGAACAGCCTGCGCATCCCGGCCCGGTCGCGCGACACCTCGGGGTAGCGCTGCGAGTAGGTGCCTTCCAGCCAGGCGGTGGCCACCACGGCCGGGCCGCCGTGCCCGGGCCCGGCCACGAACAGCACCTCCAGGTCGCGCGCCCGGATCACCCGGTTCAGATGGGCCCACAGGAAGGTCAGGCCCGGGGTGGTGCCCCAGTGCCCGAGCAGCCGGGGCTTGACGTGCTCGGGCCGGAGCGGCTCGTCGAGCAGCGGGTTGTCCATCAGGTAGATCTGGCCGACGGCCAGGTAGTTCGCCGCGCGCCACCACGCGTGCAGGTCCGCGAGACCGCCCGGGGGCGTGCCGGCGCCGGTACGCGGGACGGTCGCGGGCCTCACCCGGCGCCCGTACCGTCGTGCGGGGTCCGCCTGCCGATCCCGGCGACGCCGGCGGCCACCGCGTCCGAGGCGTGCCGGGCCGCCCGACGGGCCGTCGCCTGCACCTCCGGATCGCGCAGCCGCTCCCCCACCGCCGTCATCGTGGCGTCCACGGTGTCCAGCGCCGACCGGGGGCGGGGCACCGGCGACGGGTCGGCCGGGGCCGGTGCCGGCCGCAGCGCCGTGGCCAGCGTCCGCAGCTCCGCCGCCGCCGCGGCCCAGGCCTCCCGGGCGGACCGCGGGACCGCCCGGTCCACCGGGGCCGGGTCGGCGCCGTCGCCCGCCGGGATCAGGACCCAGGCCAGGAGGTAGGCGAGCAACGCCACTCCCCCGCTCAGGACGCCCAGGACGACCGCGGGCGCGCGCACCACCAGCGGATCGACGTCCAGACGCCCGGCGATCCCGGCACAGACACCGCCCAGTACCCGGTCCGACCGGCTGCGCCGCAGGGGGGCGATCTGCTCGGTTCCCATCCCGCCACCGTGGTCCGGGCCCACGGCGCCCGCCAGAGGCGAAGGTCCCCGCGCACCGCTCACGTCGGGAGCACGCGCAGGTAGGGGTCGTCCGGCGCCGTAGGGACGACCCGGGCCCGTAGGTCCACGGCCCGGACCGCGCCCGCGGACCACACCAGCGGGTTGATCTCCGCCTCCACCAGCCCCGGCAGCTGCTCGGCCAGCCAGCCCATCCGGGTCACGACGTCGCGCACGGCGCGGCGCAGCGCCCCGGCGTCGTCGCGACCGAGCAGGAGGCGCGCCGCACGCAGCCCGCCGAGCAGCTCGTCCAGGTCGGCGGCGGTGGCCGGCACCAGGCAGTGGGTCCGGTCGTCGACCAGGTCGGTGGCGGTCCCGCCGAGCCCGAGGGTGAGCAACGGGCCGCACAGCGGGTCGCCGGTGATCCCGACGAGCAGCTCCGGGCCGGGTTCCTGCATCGGCTGCACGACGATCCCGCGCAGCCGGTCCCCGAAGGCGGCCCGCAGGCCCGCCGCGGCGTCGCGGACGCGGCGGGCCGAGTCGAGTCCCAGCCGCACCGCCCCGGCCCGGCTCTTGTGCACGACGCCCTCGACGTCGGCCTTCAGCGCGACCGGCCCGCCGGCCCCCTCCCAGCAGCGCACCGCGTCCTGCGCGGTGTGCACCACGGTCGTCGGCACGACCGGCAGGCCGGCCGCGCGGGCCAGCTCGACCGTCCGCGCCGGGTCGAGCCAGCCGCCCTCCCGGCGCTCGGCCAGTGCCGCGTCGACGACGGCGCGGGCACGGGCACCGCAGACCCCGGGCGGCGCCGGGACCGGGTCGTGGCCGCGCTCCAGCCAGCGGGCGCGGCCCAGCGCGCCCGCGAGCGCGCGGACCGCGGTGGCCGGATCGGCGAACGACGGGGTCCACGGCCCGGTCCGGTGCGAGCGCGCCACCGCCTCCGGCTGCCCCAGCCGCACGGCCACGACCGGCCTGCCCGGCCGGCCGTCCAGGACGGTGTCCAGCGCGTCGAGCGGGTCGCCGAGCGCCGTCGCCGCCGAGATCGCGACGACCGCGTCGACGGCCGGGTCGGCGAGGACCGTCCCGACGGCGCGCGCGAACGTGGCGGCCGGGACGGTCGCCGTGGTGTCGACCGGGTCGGCCACCGCGGCCGTGGGCGGGAGCAACGCGGCCAGCGCCGCCCGGGTCGTCTCCCGCAACGGGGCGGTCTCGAGACCGTGGCGGGCGCACGCGTCCGCGGCGAGCACCCCCGCCCCGCCCGCGTTGCTCACGACCGCGACCCGCGGGCCGGTCGGCAGCGGCTGGGCCTGCAGCAGCGCGAGCAGCGCGGTGAGGTCGGTGAGGTCGTCGACGGCGAGCACCCCGGCCTGGGCGAAGAGCGCGTCGCGCACGACGCGCGGGGTCGCGGTGGAGGCGCTGTGCGAGGCCGCGGCCCGGCGCCCCGCGTCCGAGCTGCCCGACCGGACGGTCAGCACCGGGATGCGCCGGGCCAGCCGCCGCGCCAACCGGGCGAACTGGCGTGGGCGGCGCATCGACTCCACGTACAGCGCGGCGGCGCGGGTGCGGCCGTCCGCGGCCCACCACAGCAGCAGGTCGTCGGCGTTGACGTCGGTGCTGTCGCCGGTCGACACCGCCGTCGAGACGCCCAGACCCAGCCGGTCCAGCGCCGCCGCCAGGGCGATCAGCACGCCGCCGGACTGGACCGCGAGCCCCGTCGACCCGGCGGGCAGGGGCGCGGCGAAGCTCGCCTGCAGCCGCACGGCGGGATCGGTGTCGGCCAGTCCGAGGCAGTTCGGCCCGACCATGCGCATGCCGTGACGGGTCACCGCGGCGGACAGGCGGCCGGCGAGCGCGGGGTCGCCGGTCACCCCGGCGGTGATCACCAGCAGCCCGCGGACCCCGTGCCGCCCGCACTGCTCGGCGACCTCGGGGACGGCGGCGGCCGGGACGCAGAGCACGGCCAGGTCGATGTCGCGGGGCAGGTCCGCCACCCCGGGCACGCACGGGACACCGCCGACGGCGGCGGCGTGCGGATGGACCACGTGCACCGGGCCCGTGAACCCGGCGCCGACGATCCGGCGCAGCACCAGGCGGCCCACCGAGTCCGGCCGCCGGCCGGCCCCGAACACGACGACCGAGCGCGGGGCCAGCAGCGGACGGAGGCTCGCCACGTCGGCGCGGGCCGCCCGCTCGACGACCGCGTCCAGGTACCGCTGCGCCTCCGGGCCGGACCCCGAGGTGGGCGGCAGGTCCAGCTCCACCCGGCACACGTCGCCCTCGAGCCGGGTGCGCATCGGCAGCCCGCTGTCGCGCAGCACGGCGAGCATGTCGGCGTTGACCGCGAGGACCTCGGCCACGAACCACTCGACGCCCTCGGCCCTGGCCGCGGACACCAGCCGCTCCAGCAGCAGCGACGCGACGCCCCGGTGCTGCTCGGCGTGCGCGACGGCCAGCGCCACCTCGGGCGCGACACCCGCCGGTTCGTGCCGGTAGTGCGCCACCCCGACGAGGCGGTCGCCGCGGAACGCCCCGACCGCCGTCGAGTCCGGGGCGACGACGACGTCGGCCACCCGCTCCGCACCGAACCGCGACACCGTGAAGAACCGCAGGTAGCGGTCGTCCCGGGGCAGGTCGCGGTGCAGGGCGTCGACGGCGGGTCCGTCCGCGGCGGCCAGCCGGCGCAGGACGACGCCCGCACCGTCGGCGAGCAGGGCCCGATCGGCCGGTCCGGTCATGCGCCCACCCCACAGCGGGCCCGGGGGCCGGCAGCAGGGTCGTGCGGCCCGGGTGCGGGTGACCGTCGACCCCCGGCACGCCCCGTGGGACCTCCGGCCCTTCCGGTGCGGACCGTGCGCGCGTCACGCTCGGACCGCCGGACGGACCGGGACGACGGAGGGGCGGATCATGGACGCAGCGGCACTGGCGGAACGGATCGAGGGCGCTCTGCGGGTGAACCGGGTGTTCGGCGAGCCGGTGACGATGGACGGGGTGACGGTCATCCCGGTCTCCCACGTCGGCGGCGGCGCGGGCGGGGGTGGCGGGCGTGAGGTCCGGTCGGGCGACGAGAAGACCTCCGGGCGGCCGGCCGGGGAGGGGTCCGGCGGCGGGCTCGGCTGGACCGGTCGCCCCTGCGGCGTCGTCGTCCTGCGCGACGGGGACGTCCGTTGGGTGCCGGCCCTCGACGTCAACCGCCTGGTCAGCGCCGTCACGGTGGTGCTGGTCGCCGCGGCGCTGACGGTGCGCCCGATCCTGCGCGGCCGGTGCCGCTGAGCGCTCCGGCGACGACCCGGCGGCGGCCGTTGGTCCCGCGTCCCGGGGCTCCGGGCCCCGGCCGCGCACGGGTCCACGGGCCCTGGTCGCCCCGGCCCGCGCCCGCGCACGCTGGGCCGGTGCTGCACCACGACACACCGCCCCGGGCGCCGCACCTGGACGCGCTGCGCACGACGCTGGTGGCCTGGGTGATCGCCGGGCACGCCCTGATGGGGTACTCCGCGGTGGGCGGCTGGGCCTACGACGAGGTGCGCGAGGTGACGTTCGCCCCCGGCGTCGAGCTGGTGCTCGTCGCCGTGCTCGGGCCGACGGGCCTGTTCGTGATCGGGGTGTTCTTCTTCGTCTCCGGGCTGCTCACCGAGCGGGCGCTGCTCCGGCACGGCGCGTCGGCCTACGTCCGGGGGCGGGTCCTGCGACTCGGCCTCCCGTGGGCGGTGTCGGCTTTCCTGGTCTGGCCGGCCTCGGTCTGGTTCGCCTACACCGCGGCCGGGCACGACGTCTCCTTCGCGTGGGTCCTCACCCACCGCGAACCGTTCCTGGACGCGGGCTCGCTGTGGTTCGCGCTCGTCCTGCTGATCTACTCGGTGGCCTTCGCCGCGTGGTACCGCCTGACGGGGCAGGGGTCGGGGGCCGCGCCACCGGTCGCGCCGCGGCCGCTGACCGGCCGGTACCTCGCCGGGGCGACCGTCGCGATCACGCTGCTCTCCTTCGCCGTCCGGCTGTGGTTCCCGGCCCGCAGCGGCCAGGTCGCCGACCTGCACCTGTGGCAGTGGCCGCAGTGCGCGGGGATGTTCGTGCTGGGGGTCGTGGCGGCCCGGCGCGGGTGGGTGCAGCGGGTACCCGACCGGATCCGCCGCGGGAGCGGGGTGGCGGTGCTGGTCACGCTGGTGGTGCTGCCGGTCGCGGCGCTCGCCTCCGGGGTGCGTGACGTCGCGCGGGACGCGGGCCCGTTCCTGGGCGGGTGGCACGTCGCGGCGCTCGCCACCGCCGCCGTGGAGGCGGTGCTGGTGGTCGCCGGGTCGGTCTGGCTGGTCGGGCAGGCCGGGCGCCGCGGGTTCGGCGGCGGTCCCCGGGCCGGCGCGCTGGCCAGGGCCGCGTTCCCGGCGTTCGTGGTGCAGGGTCCGGTCCTGCTCGGCCTGGCCGTGCTCGCGCGCCCGCTCGGGGCGCCGGCGGAGGTCAAGGCCCCGCTGGTCGCGGCCGCCGCACTGGCCGTGTGCTTCGGCATCGGCCGCGCGGTGTCCGGACCCCGACGCGCGCGGCACCCCGCCGGGCGGGTGCCCGGTGGCTGAGCACCCGGCCCTGCACCACGTGGACCACGGGGGTGCGGGCCCCGACATCGTCCTGGTGCACGGGCTCGGCGGCTCCCACCTGAACTGGGACCTCATCGCGCCCCGGCTCACCCCGTACGGCCGCGTCCTCGCGCTGGACCTGCCGGGCTTCGGGCTCAGCGCACCGGACGGGCGGGCGGCGGGGGTCGGGCGCAACGTCGGTGCGCTGGAGGGGTTCCTGCGGAGCACGGCCCGGCCTCCGGTCGTGCTGGTCGGCAACTCGATGGGTGGTCTGGTGTCGGTGCTGCTCACCGCGCGGTCCCCCGGGCTCGTGCGCGGTCTCGTCCTGCTCGACCCGGCGCTGCCCGCCCCGTCCCGGGTGCTGCGGTCCCCGACCGCGGTGGCCCAGCTGCTGCTGCACGCCGTCCCGGGCGTCGGCGAGCGGGTCCGGGCGGCGCGGCGGCGCCGACGGGGCCCGCTGCGCACCGTGCTGGACACCCTGGAGCTGTGCGGGGTGGACCCGGCGCGGCTGCCGCCGGACCTGCTGCGGCGCTCGGTCGCCCTCGCCGCCCGGCAGACCGACGTCACCGGGATGGACCGGGCCTTCCTCTCCGCGTCGCGCTCGGTGGCGTGGGCGCTGCTGCGGACGCGGCGCTACCGCGCGGCCCGCGACGCCGTCGGTGTGCCCGTGCTGCTGGTGCACGGCGACCGCGACGCGCTGGTGCCGGTGGCGGCCGCCCGGGCGGTGGCCGCGCAGCACCCCGGGTGGCGCTACGTCGAGCTCCCCGGGGTGGGTCACCTGCCCCAGCTGCAGGAACCGGAGCGGGTCGGTCGCCTGCTGGGCGGTTGGCTCGGCGAACTCGACCGGGCCGACCCGCTGCGGGATCAGCGGCGGCGGACCATCCGGCCGCTCGACGCGGAGCCGGAGAAGGCCACGGACACCCCCAGGACGAACCCGAAGTCGTACCAGCCGCCGGAGTTGCCGACCTCGTAGACGCCGACCGAGTCGGTGAACAGCGACACGACGAACGTGACCGGCAGGATCAGGCCGTGCCACAGACCGGTCCAGAACCCGGCACCCACCGGCGCCGCGACCAGCTGCGGGTTCGCACCCGCCGCGCACCCGGCCAGCAGGCCCGCCGCCACGATCGGCACCAGCCACGGCAGCATCCGCCGCACCGGCCGCCGCCCGTTCCGTCCCATGTCGTCCCCCTCGGTCCGCTCCCCCGATCCCACGCGACGACGGCGGTCCGCCGCCCGGGGCGGGCGGCCCGTCCTGCGGCGCGACCGGACCGCGGGGGAAGGGGGCGGCCGGCCCTTGCACGACCGCCCCGGCCCCGCCGCGGTCGCGGCCGGGGGGTACACCGGCCCGCCCTCCGCGGTCCGACGGCCCTGCCCCGCACCCGCGGCCGCGCCGACGATGGACGCCCGCGGGACGACCCGAGCTCCCGCGACGGACGCCGCACCGCGGAGGGAGCAGCCATGAGCGACCCGGTCCGGCCCGTCCTCGCCGGGACCGACGGTTCCGCCGCCTCGATGCTCGCGGTCGCCTGGGCGGCGGCCAGGGCCGACCGGCTCGGCCGCCCGCTGACCGTCGCCTGCGTGACCGGGCCCGGCCCGCGACCGCTGCCCGCCGCGGGCATCGTGGCCGAGGCCCGGGCCCTCGCCCGCTCCGTGGCGCCCGGGCTGGCGGTGCGCACCGTCGTGCGGGCCGGGGACCCGGTGGAGGTCCTGACCGACCTCGGCCGCGACTGCGAACTGCTGGTCGTGGGCCACCGGGGCGCCGACGACCACCCCGGCCCGGGACCGGGCTCGACGTCGGAGACGGTCGCCCGGACCGCCACCGTCACGGTCGCCGTGGTCGACCTGGACGAGGAGCGCTTCCCCCTGCAGCGGTGCACCGGCCCCGCTCTCCCCCCACCCGCGGCCGTCCAACTCGACCGGCCGAGGACCACCCGGGTCTCGCCCCTGCACGGGGCCGGGGCCCCCTGATTCCGTCCCAGGAGGAGCCGTGACCGCTCCGCACGAGTCGTCGCCACCCCCGCCCGTACCGGTCGAGCCCGCCGCGCGGCGGCTGTACCGCTCCCGCCGCGACCGCATGGCGGGCGGGGTGTGCGGCGGCATCGCCCGCTACCTCGACGTCGACCCCGTGCTGCCGCGCATCGCCGCGGTGGCACTGGCCCTGTCCGGGGGTCTCGGCGTGCTGGCCTACGTGGTGGCGTGGATCGTGATCCCGGACGCCCCCGACGACGAGCCGGACCGCCCGCCGGCCCCGGCCGACCGGCACGCCGTGGCCATGGCGGTCGGCGCCGCCCTCGTCGGGCTCGGCGGGCTGCTGATCCTGCGCCAGTGGCTCCCCGGCTTCGGCGCGCACATGTTCTGGCCGCTGGTCGTGGTCGCCGCCGGTGCCCTCGTGCTGATCTCGGCCCGGCGGTGACCGCGATGTCCACCCCGATGTCCACCCCGACGTCCACCCCGACGTCCACCCCCTCGACCACCGTTGTTGGCACCGCGGCGCCACCGGTGCCGGACCCGGGGGCCGCCCGCCGACGCGGGCCCCACTGGGGCCGGATCGTGTTCGGACTGACGCTCGTGGTCGTCGGCGCCGGATCGCTGCTCGCCGGGCAGGGTGTCGCCGTGCCGTGGCACCTGCTCCCGGCCGCCGGCCTCATCCTCGTCGGGTTCGTGCTGCTGCTGAGCCTGGCCGGGGGCACCGGTCGGGCCGACGTCGTCGTCCTCGGGGTCGTGTTCCTCGTCGCGGCGACGGCGGTGGGGACCGGCGTCGACCGGTTCGCCGGCCCGGTCGGTGACCGCACGGTCGGGGCGGCCGGGTTCACCGCACCGACCCGGGTCTCCGCCGGGACGGTGACGGTCGACCTCACCGACGCCGCGCTGCCCGCCCGCGGCCGGCTCGAGGTGAGCGTCGGCGCCGGCCGGGTCGAGCTGCGGCTGCCCGCCGAGCCCGCGGTGCGGGTGCACACCGGCGTGGTCATGGGCACGGTGGTGGCCGACGGGGCCCCCGTCGCGCAGGGCGTCGACCTCGACTGGACGGCCCCCGGCACCGGGTCCGCGCCCGTGGCCGTCGAGATCGGCGTCGGCGCCGGAGAGGTGGAGGTGACCCGTGAGCGCACCTGAGCACCCGGCCCCCGTCCTGGGCGCCGCGGTGGGCTTCCTGCTCGCCGGGGTCGCCCTGCTGCTCCAGGAGCTCGACATGCTGGTCCTGCGCTGGTCGATGGTGCTGCCGGCGATCGTGATCACGATCGGGGTGGTGACCCTGGCCGCGGGAGCCCTGGGGGCCCACCGGTCCCGGCGGACGTCGTGACCGGGGACGTTCCGCCGCGGGCGGCGGGCCGTCCGCCCCTGCCCGCGGGTCGGCCCCGGAGCAGGCTGGCGGCCCGGAGACGGAGGAGGAGATGACGATGGCCGAGCCCCACACCCCGGAGGAGCGCCTGCGCGAGCGGGCCGAGCGCCGGGTCAAGAGCCAGGTCGACCTGCGCGGCCACCTGCTGCTCTACGTGCTGGTCAACGTGTTCCTGGTGGTGATCTGGTGGGTCACCGGTCCCGATCGTCGGCTGGGGCATCGGCGTCGCGATGCACGCCTGGGACGCCTACGGGCCCGGCACCGTCAGCGAGGACCGCGTCCGGCGCGAGATGGACCGGATGCGCACGCGGCAGTAGTGCGACCGGGCACCACGCGTACGGGGCCCGTCCGCCGGCTGCGGCCCGCCGACCTCGCGAACCTGTGGGCCGAGGGCCCGCACACCCCGTCGCAGATCGCGCTCGTCGGCGAGTTCGACGCCGGGCCGCTGCGCGACGCGTCGGGCCGGCCCGACGTCGAGCGCGTGCGCGACGAGCTGGCCGCGCGGGCGTGGCGGGTCCCGGAACTGGCCCGGCGCGTGCACCGCACCCGCCGGGGCGAGGGGCTGCCGGTGTGGGTCCGGGACCCGGCGTTCGACCCGGCCGCCCACATCGGCGCCGCCGCACTGCCCGCGGGCGCCGACCTCGCGGCGTGGTGCGCCGACCGTGTCGTGCGCCCGCTGGACCCCGACCGCCCGCCGTGGCGCATCGAGGTCGTCGACCACCTCCCGGACGGGCGGTTCGGCCTGCTGGTGGTGGTGCACCACGTGCTCGTCGACGGCCTGGCCGGGGTCGCGGTCGTCGGGCGCCTGCTCGACGGCTCCCCGGACGGCGGCGCCCCGGTCGGCCCGGCCGGGGACCGGTCCGTCGCGGGCCGGGTGCCGACGCACCGGGAACTGGTCGCGGACGCCCGGCGCGCCCGCCGCCGGGCCCTCGCGGCGGCGCTGCGGCGCGTCCCGCGACTGCCCGCGGCGCTGCGCCGGGCCGTGCGCCGGGCCCGCGACGCGGCCGCGGACCTGCGCCCGACCGCCCCCCGCACGTCGCTGCCCCGCCGGGTCGGCCCGGGACGGCGGGTGGCGGTGGTCCGCCTCCCCCTCACGGAGCTGCAGGTCGCCGGCGCGACCGTGAACGACCTGCTGCTGGCCGCCGTCACGGCCGGGCTGCGCGACCTGTTCCGGGCCCGCGGGGAGCCGGTCGACGGGCTGACGATGCGCGCCTCGGTGCCCGTCGGCGTCCCCGGTGCCGGGCAGACCGCGGCGATGCTGCTGCTCGGCCTGCCCGTCGGTGAGCCCGACCCGCGGCGGCGCCTGGCGAGGATCACGGCGACGACCGCGGACCTCAAGGCACGGCTGCGCGACGGCGGCGGGGACGTGTTCGGCGTGCTGCACCTCCCGGTGCCGCTCGCGCGGCTCGCGGTGCGCTGGATGCGCGGCCGGGCCGCCCGGCACGTCAACCTGTTCGTGACGAACGTGCCCGGCCCGCCGCGGCCGCTCTGGCTCGCCGGGGCGCGGCTGCTCGACGCCGCCGGGGTCGCACCGCTGCAGGCCGACGTGCCGCTCGGGGTCGCCGCGCTCTCCTACGCCGGGACGCTGGCGGTCACCGTCAACGCCGACGCGGCGGTGTCCGACGTCGACGTGCTGGCCGCGGGCATCGCGCGGGGCATGGCCGCGCTGCGGGGACCGGCGTGACCGCCGTCCGGTCCGGGCGCCCCCGGTCAGTCCGGGGCCGCCGCCAGCAGCACCGCCAGCACGTCCCGCTGCGACACCAGACCCACCACGGCGTCGCCGTCGCGGACCGGGAGGTGCCGGACGCCGGCCTCCGCCATCCGCCGTCCCGCCGCGACGATCGTCTCGCCCGTCCCGACCGACACCAGGTCGGCCGTCATCACCTCACCCGCCTGCTCGTCGCCGAGGTCGCCGCCCGCGACCAGCGCGGCCACCACGTCGCGCTCGGACAGCAGCCCGGTCGGCCCGCCGGGCGCCCGCACCAGCACCGCCCCGATCTCCCCCGCGACCAGCTCCTCGGCCACGGCCAGCAGCGAGTCGCCCGGGTCCACGGTCGCCGGGCCGTCGACCATGATCGAGCGGACGGGGTCGGTCGGCAGGACGCGGCGGGCGGTGCTGGTCATCGGGGCTCCCTCTGCGGACGGGACGGGTTCGTCCCCGATCCTCACCCCGCCCACCGGACGTGGTCAGGGGCGGACGGCCCGGGCCGCCCGGCCGGACGGCACGGCGCGGCGCCGGATCCGGGAATCCCGGCCCGGTAGGGCCGAACGACCCTGCCCGGCACCCAGGGCGTGGAGTGGGATGGCCGGCATGTGCACCGGCAACGGACGGCCCCCGACCCCGCCCCCACCTCCGCCCCCACGACCGGGGCGGTGACTGCGGTCGTCACCCGCGTCCTCGGCCGGGTGCCGGGTGGCGGACCCGTCACTCAGCCGTCCGCGAACAGGCCGATCGGGTTGCCGTCGGGATCGGCGAACATCCCCATCCGGCCGACGCCCTCGACGGGCACGGGCCCCATGATCCGGCGACCACCCAGCTCCTCCGCGCGGACCAGCGCCTTCTCGACGTCGTCCACGCCGACGTAGAAGGTGACCCACGGCGGCACGTCGGGCGGCGTCGCCATGATCCCGCCGGCGATCCCGTCGTCGGAGCCGGTGGCCACCAGCCCGTACCCGCGGTGGTCGGTCCGCACCGACCACCCGAACAGGCTGCTGTAGAACGTGCGCGAGCGTTCGGCGTCGACGCCGCCGATCTCGAAGTGCACGACCGGGTTACCCATGGCGGACCTCCTGTGCCGCGGTCTGCGGCGAACCGGGAGCCCGCCGCCCGACCCGGAGCATGCCGATCCCCCGCCCCGGCGGGAGGGTCCGCTCGACCCCCCGGGGACGGCCGAAGTGCCCGGAGCGGGCACCGGGGGGCGTCGGAGGAACCGGGGCCGGACGGGGCCCGGGCTCACGCCCCGGGAGCCTGCGCCGCGGCGCCGAACCCGACGGGGACGACGGTCGCGCGCAGCACGGACCCGTCCGCCGCCGACTCCTCGGCGAACACGACCCAGCCCGCGGTCGCCGCGCCGGGCGCGGTGAAGTCGATCCGCCCCGCGAACGGGCGCATCCCGTCGCCCCCGCCGGTCACGACCCCCCGGCCCAGCTCGCCGGGGCCCGGATCCGCGTCCGCCACGATCCGGACCGTCACGGTGCCCTCGAACGCGACGGCCGTGCCGCGGACGTCGAGCGGAGGGGTCAGCAATTGCCCCGCGGACGGCGCGTCGACGGCGATGGTGTCGGTGTGCGCGCCCGTCGCGGTCCAGCCGGGCTCGCCGCGCTGCACGGTGACGACCGTGCCGACACCCGCGAGCGGCCGCCCGTCCGGCCCCCGGCCCGGGAACACGACCGCGCCCCGGTCGTCCCCGGTGGACCGGAACGTGCCCTCCAGCGGCTGCATGCCCGCGACGTCGGCGAGGAACCGGGACGCCACGGGGACCGCGTCCGCGGCGTCGTCGGGCGGTGGGACCAGCTGCATCCACTCGTAGAACGCCGCGACGTCGCCGTCGAAGGAGTACACGGTCGAGGTGACCGTGGGGAACTGCGTCAACGTCGCGTCCAGCTCGGCCAGCAGCGCCGCCCCGCCGAAGGCCGCACCGCCCTCCGGCACGGCCGCGCGGAAGTCGTGGAAGTCGGCCCTGGCGACCCGGTCGGCCACCCGCACGGAGATCAGGGCGTCGGCGGTCTCGGCGTCGAAGGGCGAGAAGTACCCGGCCTCCCGCTCGGGCGCGGTCGGCCCGGCGAGCAGTTGGGACAGCGCCGCCGTCGCCACGGCCCCGGTCTCCGGCACGCTCCGCGTCACGCCGACGACCCGCCGGGGGTCGTCGGGCTCGCCGTGGTGGAAGAAGACGGTCACGGTGGTCGTGCCGGCGGGGGCAGGCGTCGTGGTCGCCGGTCCCGCACCCGGCCCGGCGGGCGCACCGGGACGGGAGCGCCCGTCGAGCAGGAGGGTGACCACGACGACGGCCACGACGGCGACGAGTGCCGCGACCACGGTCAGGATCCGGCGGGCGGGGTGCGGGGCCGTCATGGGCGCCTCCTTCGGAGGAGCCCATCGTGTGCCGGGGGCCCGGGACCGCGACACGGCCGGGCGTCGGGTCGCGGCGGGGCCGTGGACCCGGTCCCGGCGGGACCGGGGTCCCGGAGCACCCGGCCCGCGGGTCGAGGACGGCCGGCGGCGCGGACCGGTCAGCCCTGCGCCGCCAGCAGGTCGCGGCGGGTGATGATGCCCGCCACCCGGCCGTGGTCGACCACCGGGACCGCCCGCACCCCGAGGGACCGCATCCGGTGCGCGACGACCGCGACGTCCAGGTGCGCCGGCACCGAGACGACGTCGGTGCTCATCGCCCCGCCCCGGGCGGTGAGCACCGGCGTGCTCATCACGTCCCGGGCGCGCACGGCCGCACCTCCCCGCAGCGCGCCACCGCGGCCGGGTCCGCGAGCAGCTCGTCGCGGTGCACGCCGGGCAGCACGAGGTGCCGGACCGAGCCCGGCACGCTGACGAGGGCGAGCACCCACCACAGGCTGCCGGCGTAGTGCTCCGCGGCGCGAGCTCCGTCCCAGTCGTAGATCCCGCGGTAGACGCCGTGGTCGTCGTGGGTCATCCACAGCTTGGACACGAAGCCGGGGAAGCCGACGAACAGCACCGTGTTGAGCAGGCTCTCGCGGCGGAACCACGCGTGTCCCCGGCCGCGCACCGCCCGCAGCCGGAACCGCACGACCAGCGCGCAGGGTTCGGCCGCGGGCGCCCGGTCGAGCACCGTCTCGCGGTACACCCGCGACGCGGTGCCGTCGGGCAGCCGCAGCACCGTCCCGACACGGTCCGGGCGCAGGCGGACCCGTCCGGAGGCGAGCAGCACGGCGGACTCCCCCGCGCAGCGGGCCAGCGACCGCAGCGCGACACCGGGCCGCTCCCGCTCCGCGCACGATCGGTCGTCGTCGGCCACGGGCACCTCCGGGGTCGGGTGGACCGGCTCGGCGCCGAGGATCCGGGGCGGGACGCGCCCGTGGCCCGGTGCGAAGGTCACGACCCGCCGGGACCAACGGCTCACGCGTACCCGGCCGTGACCACACCGGTGGCGGCGTCCCAGCGCAGCCACCCGCCGCGGAAGTCGCTGCGCCGCCCGCCGGGCACCGGGTACTCGTCGGAGACCGGCAGGCCCAGCCGGCCCGCGGTGCCGCCCAGGGCGAGGTACCGGGAGAGGATGGCGCCGTGCACCTCGTGCGCCCCGGTCGTCGCCGACCAGTAGACGTTGCCGCCCTGGAACTGCGACGCCCGGCCCGCCACGACCCCGACCTCGTCGCTCACCGGGAACCCGAGGAACCCCCGCTCCCAGCCCAGCGACGCCCACTTCGCCCGGATCGCGCCGTACACCGACCGGGCACCGGTGCCGGGCGTCCAGTAGAGCGACCCGCCGTCGAAGTGGTTGTACGCGCCCGTCCGGCCCGGGGTCGGCGTCTCGTCGGTCAGCGGGAACCCCAGGTACGACGTCACCGAGCCCAGCTCCACGAACCGGGCCCCGATCGCCCCGTGCACCTCGTGGGCGCCCGTACCCTCCCGCCAGTACACGCGGCCACCGGCGAACCACTGCACGGCGGTGCCCGCGGTGGTCGCGACCCGCTCCTCGGTGCGCGGCACCCCCAGCACCGAGCCCCGCCCGCCCAGCGCGGCCCAGTGCAGGCCGATCGCCCCCCGGGTGACGCTGCGGTACGGGTCGGTGAAGCCGTAGCCCATCCCGCGCAGCGTCGCGATGACGGCGGGCAGCGCCGCGGTGTCGGTCGACTCCGAGCTCAGGTGCATGAGCACGATCGCGCCCGGCACCGTGTAGCGGCGCACCCGGTCCAGGATCACCTCGGTGCCCGCCCCGCGGTAGCCGGTCGTGTCGAACGTCCAGTCGTAGCTGATCCAGTACCCGCGCGACGCGAGGTCGGCCCGCACCCCGTCGTCGAGGTAGCCGTCGCGGTACGGGGCCCGGAACCACCCGTCGGTGCCCAGCCCCAGCCGCCGGAACGCCGCCTCGGCGCGGTCGAGCTGGTCGGCCCGCCCGGTGGAGGTCAGGCCGGTGAACGCCGGGTGGTCGTAGCTGTGGTTGATCAGCTTGTGTCCCGCGGCGGCGATGGCCCGGACCTGGTCGGGGTAGCGCTCGACGTAGCGGCCGGTGAGGCCGAACCCGGCGGTGATCCCGTTGTCCCGCAGGATCTGCAGCACCCGCGGCACGTCACCGGGGGTGTACCAGTCCGCGTCCATCGTCAGGGTCACCACGCGGGGCCCCGGGTCCGCGCCCCGGGTGAACACCGCGGCCCGGGTGGGCGCTGTGTCGGCCGCGCCCGCCGCCGGGGCGGTGAACACCGCGGTGCCGACCGCCAGCAGCCCGGCGACGACGGCCGCCGCCACCCGCCCGGCCCGCCGCCGTCCCGCCACACCCGCGGTGCTCATCCCGGCCACCTCCACCCGCCCGGCCCGCCACCAGGGTCGGCCGGGGCGCCACCGGCCGGCAGGGGCCGGTCGGCCCGCATCGGAGGTGCGACCGGCGGGCCGCCTACGGCCGCCGTGCAGCCCGACGGCCACCGCGGCGGCCGTCCGGTCCCCCGCCGTCCGGTCCCCCGCCGTCCGTGACGGGGTGGGCCGGGAAGACGACGGACCCGCCGGGCCGCAGGTCGACCAGGCGGTCACCGCTCCCGACGCGGATCGGCGGCCCCGGCCCGGGCTCGGACACCACCCGCACGCTTCGGCCGCCGACCTCGACCGTGAGCTGGTGGTGGCGGTACTGCACGGTGAAGACCAGCCGGCCGAAGCGCCGCGGCCAGTGCGGGTCGAACCACAGCGCGTCGTGGCGGGTCTCCAGGCCGGCGAAGCACCGCTGGAGCAGGTCGACGCACCCGGCCATCGCCCCGAGGTGGACCCCCTCCGCCGTCGTGCCGCGCTGGATGTCGGCGACGTCGCTGGCGAGGGCGCGCTCGAAGTACTCCACGGCGTGCTCCCGGTGGCCACGGGCGAGCACCCAGGCGTGCACCAGCGCGCTGAGCGTCGAGCCGTGCACGGTGCGGGACAGGTGGTACTCGATGGTCGCCGGGATGGCCTCGGGCGGCAGGCCGTAGCCCAGCCCGCCCAGGAGGTCGCGCAGCTCGTCGGCCGAGAGCAGGTAGAACAACATCAGGACGTCGGCCTGCTTGGAGACCCGGTAGTCGTCGACGGACCGGCCCTCGGCCTCGAGGATGCGGTCGAGCCGGGACAGGTCGCCGTAGCGCGCCCGGTAGGCGGCCAGGTCGAGGTCGGGCAGCTCGCGGGCGCCCGCGTACTGGTCGATCACCCCGTCGGCGGCGATCGGGACGAACATCCGCCGGGCCACCTCCTGCCAGTGCGACCGCTCGGCGGGGCCCAGGTCGAGCGACTCGACGAGCTCGGTGCGCCGGATCGGCTCGAGGGCGGCCAGCACGTCCTCGGCCCGGCGCAACAGCCACACCGTCATGACGTTGGTGTAGGCGTTGTCGTCGATCCCGGGCCGGTCGGATCCGGGGTAGCGGGTGCTGTACTCGTCCGGGCCCATCACGCCGCGGATGTGGAACCGGTCGGTCGCCGGGTCGTGGCGGGCCAGCGCGCCGAAGAACCGGGCCACCTCCAGCACGACCTCGGCGCCGTGGTCGGCGAGGAACTCCCGGTCGCCGGTGCCCTGGTAGTACTGCCAGATGCTGTGGGCGACGGCCAGCCCCACGTGGCGCTGCAGGTGCGAGGTGTCGGGGATCCAGCGGCCCGACCGCGGGTTGAGGTGGCGGCGCTGGCTCTCCTCCCGGCCGTCGCTGCCCGACTGCCACGGGTACATCGCACCGGGCAGGCCCGCGGCGCGGGCGGCGCGCCGGGCCGCACCCAGGCGCCGCACCCGGTAGCCCAGCAGCGCCTGCGTCACCGCGGGCGCGCGCAGCGTGAGCATCGGGTAGACGAACAGCTCGTCCCAGAACACGTGGCCGCGGTAGGCCTCGCCGTGCAGGCCCCTGGCCGGCACGCCCGCGTCGAGGTCCCGGTTGTGCTCCGACACCGCCTGCAGCACGTGGAAGACGCACAGCCGCAGGGTGCGCAGCGTGGCGGGCGCGGCGGGCCGGGAGAGGTCGAGGCGGTAGCGGCGCCACAGCTGGCGCCAGGCCAGCTCGTGCCCGGCCAGCAGCTCGTCGAACCCCGCGGCGTCGGCGACCAGTGCCGCCGCCGCCACGGCCGGCTCGGACACCGCGGGATCGCGGGAGGTGACCAGCGCGACCACCTTCTCCACCGCGACCGGCTCGCCCGCCTGCACCGGGAGGTCCAGCAGGTGGGAGACGCGGGCGGGCTCGCGGTGCAGGGTGCGCCCCCCGCCGTCGACCCCCGGGTGCAGCCGGGTGCGGGCCGCGACCGCCACGCGCACCCGGGACTGGCGGGTCCGGGCGACGAGCAGCACGGTCGAGGGGTCCGGTTCGCCGGTCTCGACGACGTCGAGGTGGCGGCCCTCGAGCGCGGCGTAGCGGGCCACGCCCGCGTTGGTGACCCCACCGTCGACACCGGAGGAGATCCGCAGCCGTCCGGACCAGTTCTCCGCCGTCACCTCCGTGTGCAGCGCGGCGACGTGCGGGAGCACCCGGTGCACGAACCGCCGCTGGTGCACCGTCGTGACCCGCCCCCCGTCGTCGACGAACCGGGTCCGGCGGACGAGCAGGCCCCGGCGCAGGTCGAGCGTCACGCGGTGCTCCCGCACCTCGGCCGGGCCGGCGCCGATCCACGGCCCGTCGTCGGCGGCGACGCGGAGGTCGGCCCAGTGCGGCAGGTTCACCATGCTCTCGGACTCGACGACCTCGCCGCCGATCTCGTCGCGGGCGCGGTCGAACACCCCCGCGGCGTAGGTGCCCGGGTAGTGCACCCCGTCGGCGCGGGACTCCGGTGCGGCCCCGCGGGTGGCGAACCGGCCGTTGCCCAGCGTGGTCAGGGCCTCCCGGCGTCCCTCGTCGGCGGGGTCCCACCCCTCGAGCACCCACGTCCAGGCGTCCACGGCTCCCCTCCCGTCGCGCAGGACCGTAGGGCTCCACGGAGCCGGTCCGACCGGTCCGAAGGGCCCCGGGGCCAGGGCCGGACGCACCTGGCGCCCCCGGCCGGCCCCCGCCCAGGCTGGGGCCCCGCCGCACCGAGGAGGCCCCGTCCCGTGCCACCGTTCCCGACGGACGCCGTCGAACACGCCCTGCGGGCGCCGTCGGTGCACAACACGCAACCGTGGCGGTGGCGGATCGGGGAGGACCGGGTCGAGCTGCACAGCGACCCGGACCGGCACCTCCCGGTGACCGACCCCGACCGGCGCGACCTCGTCCTGAGCTGCGGCGCCGCGCTGCACCACCTGACCGTCGCGATGGCGGCGTCCGGCGTGGCCGCCGCCGTCGAACGGCTGCCGGACCCCGAGGACCGCACCCACCTCGCGACGGTGTCGGTGGGCCGGGGTCCGGCCACCGGCGCCGAGCTCTTCCCGGCCATCGGGCGGCGCCGGACCGAGCGCAGGCGGATGAGCCACCGGCCCGTGCCCGAGGAGCTGCTGACCGAGCTCGCGGACCGGGCCCGGCGGGCGGGGGCGGTCCTGCTGCCGGTGACGGGTGCGGACGCCAGGGCCCGGCTCGCCGAGAGCTTCCTGCGGGCCGGCCGGTTGCAGCGCGCGGCCCCCGGCTACCCGGCCGAGCTGCGGATGTGGACCCACCGCCTGGCCGCCGCACGGGACGGGGTTCCCGCCGCGGCGATCGCCCGGATGCGGGCGCAGACCGAGGGGGCACCGGCACTGCGCCGCTTCCCCGGCGGACGGCTGCCGCAGGGACGCCAGCGGACCGGGCACGGCGGGCCCGACGACGCCGCGGCCTACCTCGTCGTGGCCACCGACGGCGACGGGGTCCTCGACCGGCTGCGGGCCGGCGAGGCCACGAGCGCGGTGCTGCTGGCGGCGACCCTCGCCGGACTCGCGACGACGCCGCTGAGCCAGGCGACGGAGGTACCGGCGGTCCGGCGCACGCTGGCCGGGCGCGTCCTGCGGGTGCCCGAGCAGCCCCAGCTGGTCCTGCGCCTGGGCTGGCCGGCCACCCTCGCCGACCCGCTCCCCGCCACCCCGCGCCGCCCGCTGCGCGCGGTGCTCCTGCCCTGACGGCCTCCGCCGCCGCTCAGCGGCGGCGGCCGATCCGCAGCGAGAGCCAGGCGGTCGCGGCCGCCGGGATCGGCAGCCAGAACCCCACGACGCGCCAACCCAGCACCGCGACGAGCGCCTCGGGGCCGGGCACCCCGACCACCACCAGCATCGGCACCAGCACCCCCTCGACGATCCCCACGCCGCCGGGGGTGAGCGGCAGCACCGCCAGCGCGGCGGCCAGGCCGAAGCCCACGAACACCCCGAGCGGATCCACCGGGCCGGCGAGCAGCACGACGAACGCCAGCAGAGCCAGCGCGTCGAGCAGCCAGTTCGCCGCCGCCCACCCGACCGACACCGCCGCCCTCCGGGGGTCGCGCACGATGCGGTGCAGCTGACGGACCATGGCCCGCAGGTCCCGGTCCAGCCGGTCGCCGTCGACCCCCGGAACGCGCGAGACGAGCCGGCGCAACCGGCGGGAGGTCCGCCCGCCGGGCCGGGCCGCCACGGCGGCGACGACGGCGAGGTCGAGGAGCGCGAGCGTCCCGGCCAGCGCCCCGAGCGCCGCCGGCCGGGCGGCGCCCGGCAGCAGCGCGGTGAGGGCCAGCGCCACCCACAGCATCGCGTGCAGGACGAGCGCCGAGGCCACCCCCTGCCCGCCCGCCAGCAGCACGGCGTCCGGCTCGGGGACCCCCTCGGCCCGCAGCAGCCGGAACCGCAGGGCCGCGGTCCCGGCGGGGCCGCCGGGGACGACGTGCTGCGCACCCCAGGTCGTGAGGTCGACGAGGGTCAGCCGCCACAGGCGCGGGCGCGCGCCGGGGTCGAGCAGGGACCGCGTGTAGCACCCGTAGGCGAGGATCGAGGCCCCCTCCAGCACGAGCCCCGGCAGGAACCACCACGGGCCGATGGAGCGCGCGGCCTCCACGACCGCGGGGGCGTCGCCCACCAGCGGCGCGACGCCGTAGGCCACGACGACCAGCAGCACCGCCGACCCGATCGCCCACCGCGTCCACCGGCGGTGCACCGGGACGGGGCCGGCCACGACGGGGTCCGCGGGGTCGCGGGCCCCGCTCCCCAGCACGCCCGCGACCCCGGGAGCCGGGGGATCCGCCGCGCGCGCGTCCGTCCGCGGTACGCGGCGCCCCGGGCCGCGGCGCCGTCGCGCACCGGTGGTGTCCCGGTGCCGCGTCGCCTGCGGTGCCCTCCTCGGCCCGTTCATCCTCGCGCGGTGCGACCGTGGCCGGGCAGGGCCGGAAGCCCCCGCCCGGCCCGCCGGGCGTCCCGGCCCGGGGTCACCGCTGCGGCGCCGGTCCGACCGTGACGCCGGGGCCCGGCCCGGCCGGTGCACGCGGTACCGCGAGGCCCACGCACACCACACCGGCGACGAGCATCAGCGCCGTGCCCACGTACAGCGCGCTCCACAGCGCCGGCAGCCCCGGAGCGGTCACCGCGGCGGCGACCCGGGCGGCGACCGGCCGCCCGCCGTCCGCGTCCATGACGACGACGGCCCAGCGCCCGGGAACGGGGGTCCACGTCAGCTGCTGCGCCCCGGAGCCCTGCGCGGAGGCGACCCAGAACGGCTGCGCCGCGGGCGGTGTCGACGGGGGCCCGCCCGCGGTCCGGGCGGGGTTGCGGCCGTCACCGCCGAACGTCTCGTGCTCGACCCCGGCCAGGTAGCGGCCGACCTCGTCGGACGGGCCCACCCCCACGAAGACGGGCACGGCCGACTCCGCGCTGAGCCGCACCGTGCCCAGCACGCCCGCCGGGTCCGACGACACCCGCAGGGGGTCACCGGCGTCGTCGACCCACAGCTCGACCGGGTCGGCCACCAGCGCGTGGCCACCGGTGGACACCTCGATGGCCGGGGTGCCGACGAAGCCCGCGGCGTCGCGCCCCGCACGGTCGGCCACCAGCAGGCCGGTGGCGGCGGCGCCCGTGCCCAGTGCGGTCGCGACGAGCAGGGACCCGACGACGACCGCCGTGACCCGCAGCCCGGTCCAGCCGTGCGGGGGCCGGGGGCCGGGGGCCTCCGGCGCCCGCGGGTCCACCGCGAGCGTCGCCGGGTCGGCGCCGCCCATGTCGAGCCGGAACGGCGGGTACTCGTCGGTCATCAGCGCGCAGTAGGCCACGACCCGCAGGACCCACCGCTGCATGCCCAGGACGAGGTCGAACAGCCCGCGCGGGTAGCTGCCGGTGAACAGCAGGGCAACGGCACCGAACAGCACGAACAGCCCGATCAGGCCGGCGCTCGCCGGCCACGTCTCGGCGCTCCCGGCCGCCCGCGAACCGATGTAGACGCTGCCGCCCGCGAAGAAGCCGATGACCAGGTAGTGCGGCAGCGCGAGCAGCCACTTCACCAGCACCAGCCCCCGCGACAGCCGGGCGGGCGGGGTGATGTGCAGCGTGGCCGGGTACTCCGGGTGCTCCCCCAGACCGAACGGCGGGTAGCGGTCGGTGCCCAGCCCGCCGTAGGAGTAGTAGGCGACGCGCCAGGACCAGGCCAGCACGCCGGTGGTGAACGCGAAGATCGGCTCCGGGTAGCGGCCGGTGATCAGGATCGCGAACCAGGCGACGACGGACAGCACCACGAACGCGACCCACAGCAGGGCCAGCACCAGCACGTGCGGGATGACCAGCACCCACTTGACCAGCCACAACCAGCGGCTGAGGTGGTCGTCGAGCCGCGCGTCGAGCCGCACCGGGGTCCGGGCCGCCGCGGTCACGACGCCACCGCCGGCACCCCGGCACCGGACCGGACGGACCTCTCGGCCCGCTCCCGGATGCCCAGCAGCATCCGCCGCGTCATCACGGTCGTCACCGGCTCCAGCGCCGCGGTCGCCAGGCGCTGCGCGCGCGACGCCGGCCGCTCGGCCCGCGAGCGCGACAGCAACCGGCAGTGGTCGTCGCCGACGGGGACGATCGCGAACGTCCACACCGCCCGCCACGGGTGCCGCGGGGGGCTCTGCAGCAGCACGACCGCCTCCCCCGGCACGACGCGGGCCACCGGGAGGGCGTAGCCCTGCTCCAGCGGACCCCAGCCCGGCCGCACGAGCACCACCTCGTCGCCGACGTCGAGGTGCTGCCACTCCTCGCGGATCTCGTCGGTGGAGTGGATGTCGAGACCGAGCAGGTTCTCCACGCGGTCGTAGCTGTACATGCCGCCGCGGCCCTGCCCGATCTGCACGAGCCACCGCCACACCTCGGCGGCCGGCGCGGCGATGCCGACGGCGCGGGTGACGGTGTCGGCGGGCTCGGCCACGAGCTCGTCCCCCGGCAGCGGCAGCGACCGCTCGGCCGCGGTGGCCCCCCAGTCGCGCGCCCCCCGCAGCACCGCCGCGGTCGCGACCGCGGCACCCGCCGTCACCAGGACGCCCTTCATCGCACACGCTCCCCACGACGTCGGCTCATGGTGGTCTCCCCTCTCCACGGTGGCCTGCCCGGCCAGCGTGACCGGCGACGACCGGTCCCGGCAGGGCAGCAACGCCCCCGGTGGCGGGTCCTCCGGCACCTTGCCCGGGGGCGGAGGCCCCCCTGCGGCTCAGGGCACGAGCACGGCCGCGCCGGTGATCCGGTCGGCGGCCAGGTCGGCCAGCACGCGGTCGGCCTCGGCGAGCGGCCGCACCGACACGGTCGGCCGGACGCCCAGCGCCCCCGCCAGGCGCAGGAACTCGTCCCCGTCGGCGCGGGTGTTGGCCGTGACGCTGCGCAGCTGCTTCTCCCGGAACAGCTCGTCGGCGTAGACCAGCCGCGGCACGTCGGACAGGTGGATCCCGGCGACGGCGAGCGTCCCACCACGGTCCAGCGCCCGCAGCGCCACCGGCACCAGCTCCCCTGCGGGGGCGAACAGCACCGCGGAGTCCAGCGGCTCGGGCGGCGCGGCGTCGGCGGCCCCGGCCGAGGCCGCGCCCAGCTCCAGGGCCAGCGCCCGGGCCCGCTCCGACCGGGTCAGCACGTGCACCACCGCCCCCTGGGCGATCGCCACCTGTGCGACGACGTGCGCGGACGCGCCGAAACCGTAGATCCCCAGCCGGCCACCCGGTGGCAGCTCGGCCCGCCGCAACGCCCGGTACCCGACGATCCCGGCGCACAGCAGCGGCGCCACCTCGGCGTCGCCGAGCCCGGGCGGGAGCCGGTAGGCGTAGGTGTCGGGGACGATGGCGTGCTCGGCGTAGCCGCCGTCGGCGTCCCAGCCGGTGAACACCGCGCCGGGACAGAGGTTCTCCCGGCCCGACCGGCACCAGCGGCACCGTCCGCAGGTGCCGCGCAGCCAGGCGATCCCGATCCGGTCGCCGACGGCGAAGCGCAGGGCGCCTGCGCCGCGCTCCTCCACCACGCCGACGACCTCGTGGCCCGGCACCGTGCCGGGCCGGCGCGGTGCGAGGTCGCCCTCGGCGAGGTGCAGGTCGGTGCGGCACACCCCGCAGGCCAGCACCCGCACCCGGACCTCGCCGGGCCCCGGCCGCGGCACGGGCCGCTCGACGGACCGCAGCGGCCCGGTGCCGATCGGGCCGGGCCGCCGGACCTCCCACGCGCGCATGCCCCGACCCTGGCCCGGGCGGTGGCCCCGCCGCCAGTGCCCCCCGGGACCGACGGCCGGACCGTCCGGACCCACCGGCCCGGGTCCCCCGACCCTGCCGCCGCGCCGGGGCGGGTCACCGCAGGTTGCGGCTCCACTCCGGTTCGACCCGCGCCCACTCCCGCTCCCAGCGCCGGGCGTTGGCCCGGCCGGTCAGGAACCGGACGCCGCCCCAGCACGAGCCGATCACCGCCCCGCCCAGCATCAGCACACCGGTCGCGACGACCCCACCGACCATGACCGCGCCCGCCTCGTCGAGTGGCGGGGTCGTGAGGTCGCCGTCGCGGTCGAGCCAGACGGTCACCGTGCGGCCCGCGGGGGTGCCCGCCGGGACCTGCACGAGCCCGGTGCGCGAGGTGCCGTCGGCGGCGGACCAGGCGACCTCGACCCGGGCCACCGCCGGCGCGGAGTCCCGGACACCGGCGAGGACGGGGGCGTCGGCCAGCAGGACCGCCTCGGTCGCCGTGCGCGTCGCGTGCTCGGCGCGGGCGCGCTGCACCGTCTCCCCGTGCGCCGCCGTCCCGCCCGCGACCGCCGCCACCACCAGGAACGCCCCCGCCGCGGTCAGCACCCAGGCCGCGAGGTCCTCGACGAGGTCGGTGAACCGCCGGCCCGGCCGGCGCCCGGCGGGGCGCCCGCGCCCCGCCGTCACGACGGTCCCGCGGCGACGGCGGTGTCACCGGTGTGCCGTGTGCCCATGATCGTCCCTTCCCGTGCCCACCGAGGATGACCGCGCGGACCCGGCCCGCGGCAGCGACGAACGCCCCGGACGGCAGGGGCCTCGGACCGGGAGGCCGGCCGCGGACGCGGGGACCTTCGGCCCTGCTCGGCCACCGGTGCCGCGGGCAGGATCGGGTCCGGCGGCACGGGGGGCACGCGGCGCGAGGAGGCGGTCATGGCACCGGACCCGGCCCCGACGCGCCCCGACGCCCGGCTCGCACGGCGCGTCGCCCGCAACCGGAGGCGGGCGGGCCGCCCGGTCGTGCTCACCGGGCCGGTTCCGGACCCGGTGCCGCGGCCCGACGACCCGGTCGTGCTGGTCGCCCGGCCGGACGCGGACCGCGCCGGGCCGCTGCGGGTGGTCGCCGCGGTCCGGGACCTCCCCGCGGAGCTCCCGGTGCTCGCGGAGGCGGCGGACGTGGCCGCCGAGCTGGGCGCCGAGCTCGTGATCGCCCACGCCGTGCCGCTGTCGTTCGGGGAGCACAGCGTGGGTATGGACGCGGCCCTCGACCGCGGACGGCGGACGCTGGAGGCCGCGGCCGCCCGGGTGGCCGAGCTCGCCCCGGAGCTGGCGGTGTCCACGTCGCTGACCCGGCGCTGGGCCCACGAGCTGCTCGGCGAGGGCCTGGACGCCGACATCGTGGTGCTGGGCGGGCGCCGGGCGGGCGCCGGGCTCGGGCTGGTGTCCCGCAGCGCCGTCCGGCACGCGCCGTGCCCGGTACTGCTCGTCCCCCGCGCCTGAACCCCGATCCGGAACCGGACCCCGCCCCGAAACCGACGAGCAGCCGCGACCCGAGTACCCGGGAGGACGCCGATGACCGAGGACCCGAACGCCGAGGACCCGAACGCCGAGGGCCCGAAGGCCGAGGACGCCGTCCACCCGGCTGTCCGGGCCGCCGTGGAGGCGGCCTGCCGGGCCCCGTCGGTGCACAACACCCAGCCCTGGTCGTGGTGGCTGGGGCCGCATCGCGTCGACCTGTACGCCGACCGCCGCCGCCGGCTCGGCGCCACCGACCCCGACGGCCGCGACCTGCACGTGAGCTGCGGGGCCGCGCTGCACCACGCCCGGGTCGCCCTCGCCGCCGCCGGGTTCGGTACGGCCGTGACCCGCCTCCCGGACCCGGCCGACCCCGACCACCTCGCCGTGCTCGAGACCCGCGCGGCGGTGCCGGGCGAGGACGCCGCCGAGACCGCCGCGGCCATCGCGCACCGCACCACCGACCGCCGCCGCTACCGCGACCGCCCCGTCCCCGACGTCCTGCTGCGCCGCCTGCGCGACGCGGCCGCCGCCGCGGGGGCGACGCTGCACCCGGTGACCGAACCCCACTCCCGGGCGGTGCTGCTCGGCGCGCTCACCGCCGTCGCGCGGCGGCCGGACCACCCCCTCGGCAAGGGGATCGAGACCGCGCTGTGGACCGGATGGTCCGACGGCGCCGAGGGCATCCCGGCCGCGAGCCTCCTGCACGACCCGGCGGCGACGACCGGGGCACGCCGGCTCGCCGAGGGGACCATCGAGCAGCCCTGGTCCGGCGAGCCCGACGGGGCCCTGTTCGCGGTGCTCGGCACGGCGTCGGACGGCCCACGGTCCTGGCTGGACGCCGGCGAGGCGCTCAGCGCCGTGGCGCTGCTCGCGACGCGTCTGGGGATGGCCTCGTGCCCGCTCAGCGAGCCGCTGGAGGTGCCCGCGACCCGGGCCGTGCTGCGCGAGGAGGTCCTGGCCGGTGCGCTGCACCCCCAGCTCGTGCTGCGTCTCGGGTGGGCACCCGACGACCCGCTGCCCCCGACACCGCGACGCCCCCCGGGTGAGGTCGTCCGGCCCGCGTGACGCCGGGCCGGGGCGCCGCGGCGGACCGGGCCGGAAGACCCGTCGTCGCCCACCCATCGCCCCGTGGACGTCCCGGGGCCCCGCCCGCACGCTGGGCGGATGCAGCCGGACCTCCTCCGCGGCCCCGGCGCCGCGCGCCGCCCGGCCCCCCTGCGGGGTCGCGCCGACCCGGGTTCCGCCTGGGAGGCCGCCCGGGCGGACCTGGACGGGCTGCCCGGCGGGGCCGGGCTCAACATCGCCCACGAGGCGGTCGACCGGCACGCCGCCGACCCCGCCCGGGCCGGGCGCGTCGCGGTGCGCTGGCTCGACCGTTCCGACACCGTGCACGACCTCACCTACCGCGACCTCGCCGGGCGGACGGCCCGGTTCGCCCACCTGCTCGCCCGGCTCGGCGTGGGGCCGGGCGAGCGGGTCTTCACGCTGCTGGGCCGGGTCCCCGCGCTCCACGTGACGGTGCTGGGCGCGCTGAAGGCGCGCTGCGTGGTCTCCCCGCTGTTCTCCGCGTTCGGCCCCGCACCGGTGCGCGAGAGGATGCGCCTGGGCGGGGCGGCGGTGCTGGTCACGACCCCGCAGCTCTACCGGCGCACGATCGCCCCGATCCGGGCCGGGCTGCCCGACCTGCGCCACGTCCTGCTCACCGGGGGCGACGGGTCCGGTGGCGGGGAGCCCGGCACGCTCGACCTGGACGCGCTGCTCGACGCGGAGGAGCCGACGTTCACGATCGGGCCCACCGACCCGCAGGACCCGGCGCTGCTGCACTTCACCAGCGGCACCACCGGCACGCCGAAGGGCGCGCTGCACGTGCACGAGGCCGTGGTGGCCCACCTGGCGACCGCCCGCGCCGCGCTCGACCTGCGGCCCGATGACCTGTTCTGGTGCACCGCCGACCCCGGGTGGGTGACCGGCACCTCCTACGGGATCGTCGCGCCGCTGGTCGTCGGGGCCACGCTGCTGTCGGACCAGGGCGAGTTCGACGCCCTGCGCTGGTACCGCACGCTGGAGCGGGAGGGCGTCACGGTCTGGTACACCGCCCCGACGGCGATCCGGATGCTCATGCGCCGGGGCGAGGACGGCGTCCCCGCGCTGCCGCGCCTGCGCCTGGTGGCCAGCGTGGGCGAGCCGCTGGACCCCGACGCGGTGCGCTGGACGGCACGGGTGCTCGGGCGGGCCGCGCACGACACCTGGTGGCAGACCGAGACCGGCGCGATCATGATCGCCCACCGGCCCGGCGACGACGTCGTGCCCGGCTCGATGGGCCGCCCGCTGCCGGGGGTGCAGGCGGGGCTGCTGGCCCGCGGGCCCGACGGCCGGGCCGCGGTCGGGGCGCACGGCGGCGTGCACGTGCTGCACGGCGTCGCCGAGGGCGAGCTGGCCCTGCGCACCGGGTGGCCCTCGATGTTCCGCGCCTACCTGGGCGCTCCCGAGCGCTACGCGGCCTGCTTCGCCGACGGCTGGTACCTCACCGGCGACATCGCCCGCCGCGACCTGCAGGGGCACTACCGGTTCGTCGCCCGCGCCGACGACGTCATCAAGTCGGCGGGCCACCTGATCGGGCCGTTCGAGGTGGAGAGCGTGCTGACCGCGCATCCCGCCGTGGTGGAGGCCGGGGTGATCGGCACGCCCGATCCCGTCGCCGGCGAGCTGGTGAAGGCGTTCGTGACGCTGCGCGCCGGGACGGAGCCGACCGAGGAGCTGCGCGCCGAGCTGCTGGCGCACGCCCGCCGGGCGCTGGGGGTGGTGGCGCCCAAGGAGATCGTGTTCGCCGACGCGCTCCCGCACACGCGCAGCGGCAAGGTCATGCGCCGGCTGCTCAGGGCGCGCGAGCTGGGCCTGCCCGACGGCGACCTCTCGACCCTGGAGACGGCGCGGTGACCGCCGGGCCCGACGGGAAGGACGCGCTGGAGCTGCACGTCGCGATGACCCGGATCCGCCGCTTCGAGGAGCGCTGCGTGGAGCTCTACAGCGCGGGCGACATCCGCGGCTTCATGCACCTGTGCATCGGGGAGGAGGCGGTCGCGGTCGGGGTGACGGCCGCGCTCACCCCGGACGACGCGGTCGTGTCCACCTACCGCGAGCACGGGCACGCGCTGGCCCGCGGCATCCCGATGGCGGCGCTGCTCGCCGAGATGTTCGGCCGCGCCACCGGCTGCAGCGGCGGGCGCGGCGGCTCGATGCACCTGTTCGACGCCGCCCGCCGCTTCTACGGCGGCAACGCGATCGTCGCCGGGGGCATCCCGCTCGCCGTCGGGCTGGCGCTGGCCGACTCCTACGCCGCCCGCCCGCAGGTCACCGCGTGCCTGTTCGGCGACGGCGCGTTCGCCGAGGGCGAGCTCCACGAGTCGCTCAACCTGGCCGCGCTGTGGGGGCTGCCGATGGTGTTCTGCTGCGAGAACAACCGGTACGCCATGGGCACGGCGCTGGCCCGCAGCCACGCCCAGACCGACCTGGCGCTGCGGGCCGCGTCCTACGGGGTGCGCTCCTGGTCGGTCGACGGGATGGACGCCCGCGCGGTGCGCGACGCCGCGCGGCTGGCCGTCGACACCGCCCGCGCCGGGGGCGGGCCCTGCTTCCTGGAGCTGCGCACCTACCGCTTCCGGGCGCACTCGATGTACGACGCCGACCGCTACCGGGAGCGCGCGGAGATCGAGGGCTGGCGCGATCACGACCCGCTCGGCGTCCTGGTCGCGCAGCTGGACCCGGACGACGTCGCCGCGGCGGAGGCCGACGTCGCCGACGAGATCGACCGGGCGGTGGAGGCGGCGCGGGCCGCGCCGTACGAGCCGGTGGCCGACCTCACCCGGCACGTGCTGGCGGAGCGGTGATGGCCGCCACCACGTTCCGCGAGGCCTTCCGGGCCGGGCTGCGCGAGGCGCTGGCCGCCGACGAGCGGGTGTTCCTCATGGGCGAGGACGTCGGGCGCTACGGCGGCTGCTTCGCGGTGAGCCAGGGCCTGCTGGAGGAGTTCGGGGAGCGGCGGGTGCGCGACACCCCGCTGTCGGAGTCGGCGTTCGTCGGCGCCGGGATCGGGGCGGCACTCGGCGGCGCCCGGCCCGTCGTGGAGATCATGACGGTGAACTTCAGCCTGCTCGCGCTGGACCAGATCCTCAACAACGCCGCGACGCTGCGGCACATGTCCGGCGGGCAGTTGGCAGTGCCCCTGGTCGTGCGGATCCCGACCGGGCCCGGCCGCCAGCTCGCCGCGCAGCACTCGCACACCCTGGAGGGCCTCTACGCGCACATCCCGGGCCTGCGTGTGCTCACCCCCGCCACCCTCGCCGACGCCCGCGGCATGCTCGCCCCCGCACTCGCCGATCCCGACCCCGTGCTGATCTTCGAGCAGATCGCGCTCTACGGCGCCTCCGGCGAGCTGCCCGACGACGCCGGGCCGGTCGACATCACCGGGGCCGCCGTGCGCCGCCCCGGCACCGACGTCACCCTGGTGGCCTACGGCGGGTCGCTCGCCCCGGCGCTGGCCGCCGCGGAGCAGCTCGCCGCCGACGGGGTGTCCGCCGAGGTCGTCGACCTGCGCGTGCTGCGCCCGCTCGACGAGCAGGCGGTGCTGGCCTCGGTCACGCGCACCCACCGGCTGGTCGTCGTCGACAACGCCTGGCGCAGCGGCAGCCCGTCGGCCGAGATCGCCGCGCGCGTCGCCGAGCACGCCCTCTACGAGCTCGACGCGCCGGTCGAGCGGGTCTGCGGCGTCGAGGTGCCGCTGCCCTACCCGCACCACCTGGAGGAGGCGGCGCTGCCCGGCGTCGCGGACGTGGTGGCGGCCGCCCGGCGGGCGGTGGGCTGAGGTGGGCGAGTTCCGGATGCCGTCCCTGGGCGCCGACATGGAGCAGGGCACGGTGGTCGAGTGGCTGGTCGGCCCCGGCGACGAGGTGCACCGCGGTGACGTCGTCGCGACCGTGGACACCGAGAAGTCGCTGATCGACGTCGAGTGCTTCGAGTCCGGCACCGTGGAGCGGCTGCTCGTCGACGCCGGGACGGCGGTGCCGGTGGGCGCGCCGCTGGCCGTGATCGCGACCGCACCGGACGGGGCGGTGACGGACAGGGCGGCGACGGACGGGGCGGCGACCGGGCAGCCCGCCGCCGCACCCGCACCGGTCCCCGCACCCGCGCCGGTCCCGACACCCGCGCCGGCCCCGCCCCCGCCCTCGCGGCCCGCGCCCGTCCCGCACCCCGCCGCCCGGTCCCCGCTCGCCCGCAGGCGGGCCGCCGCGGCGGGGCTGGACCTGGCCTCGCTGCCGGGCACCGGCCCGCACGGCGAGGTCACCGGCGCCGACGTCGACCGGGCCGTGCGCCGCCCCCGCATCTCCCCCTACGCCCGCCGCCTGGCGGCCGAGCGCGGGCTCGACCCGGCCGCGCTGGCCGCCGGGCGGCCGCACCCGCTGCGGGCCCGCGACCTGCCCGCCGCCCCGGCGTCGCAGGCCCCGCCGGCCCAGGCCCCGCCGGCCCAGGCCCCGCCGCCGCGGCCCCGCTCGGCCACCGCCGCCCTGATGACCCGCTCCAAGCGCGACATCCCGCACTACTACCTGAGCACCGAGATCGAGCTGGGCGACGCGCTGCAGCGGCTGCGCCGGCACAACCGGGAGGTCCCGGTCGCCGACCGGGTGCTGCCCGCGGCGCTGCTGCTGCACGCCGTCGCGGGCGCGGCCCGCGCGGTGCCCGAGCTCAACGGACACTGGGTGGACGGCCGCTTCGTCCCGGGCGAGGGCGTGCACCTGGGCGTGGCGGTGTCGCTGCGCGGTGGCGGGCTGACCGTGCCCGTGCTGCACCACGCGGACCGCCTCGACCTCGACGCGCTCATGGCCGCCCTGCGCGGGGCGGCCGAACGGGCCCGGTCCGGGCGTCTGCGGTCCTCCGAGGCGAGCGGGGCCACGCTCACCGTCACCGACCTGGGCGAGCTCGGCGTCGACGCGGTGACCGGGGTGATCTTCCCCCCGCAGGTGGCGGTGGTCGGCTTCGGCACGGTGCGCCCGCGCCCCTGGGCCGAGGGCGACACCGTCGCCGTGCGCCCGGTCGTCACCACGACGCTGTCGGCCGACCACCGCGCCACCGACGGCGTCACCGGCGCGCGCCTGCTGCACGAGATCGACCACCGGCTGCACCGCACGGAGGAGACGCCATGACCACCCTGACCGACGACGACGCCCGCGCGATCGTCCTCGACGCCCTCCGCGCCGTCGCGCCCGGGCCCGAGCTCGACGCGCTGGGCCCCCACGACGACCTCCGCGACACCCTGGGCCTGGACTCCCTGGACTTCCTCGCCGTGGTCCGGCGGGTGAGCGAACGCTCCGGCCGGCGCATCGAGGAGGACGACTACGGGCGGCTGGGCGACCTCGAGGGATGGGTCGCGCTGCTGGCCGGGGGCGGCTGAGGAGACACCTCAGCGGTCGGGACCGACCCGGCGCCGGGCGGCGACGTCGGCGGAGGTCAGCTCCCCGCGGGCGACGCACCGCAGGACGTCGCGGCGGCTGAGGATGCCGACGAGGTCGGTCCCCCGCACGACCGGCAGCGACCGGAACCCGTGCTCGAGCATCGTGGCCACGACGTCGGCGAGGTCGTCGCCGGGACCGGCCGTCACCGGGTCGCCGCTCATGACCGCCGCCACCGCGGGCTCCGGCGCGTCGGTGACCGCCCCGCCCTCGCGGACGATCCGGCCGCGCATCAGGTCCGCCTCGGTCACGATGCCCAGCAGCCGACCGTCCGCGTCGACCACCGGGGACGCCGTGAAGCCGTGGGAGATCAGCAGCGCCGCCGCCGCGCGGACGGGTGTGTCCGGGCGCAGGGTGATCACCGGGCTGGTCATGACGTCACGGGCCTGCACGACGGCTCCTCCCCGGACCCGACCGGGCCCGCAGCCACCATCGTGCGCCCCTCCGCCGGGCCGCATCAGGGTCGAACGACCCGCGGGGGGCGGGTCAGAGCGGGACGGTCCAGCGCAACCGCGTGCCGGCGGGCCGGCCGGGCTCGACGGTGAACGTGCCGCCGTGCCGTTCCGCGCGGCGGCGCAGGTTCACCAGCCCGCTGCGCCGCCCGCCGGACGCCGGCCCGATCCCGTCGTCGGAGACCTCCAGGACCAGCCGCCCGTCCTCGACGACGACGTCGACCTCGCAGGTCCGGGCCCGGGCGTGGCGCGCGACGTTGCTCAGCGCCTCCCGCAGCACCGCCAGCAGGTCGTCGACGAGGCCGGGCGCCAGGAGGCCCTCCAGCAGCCCGCCGAACCGCAGGACGGGTTCGCTGCCCAGTGCCGGGGCCACCTCGGCGGCCACCTCCAGGATCCGCGTGCGCACCCCGGCCGCCCCGTCGGGGGTCCGCTGCAGCTGGAAGACGGAGGTGCGGATCTGCCGGATCGTCGCGTCGAGGTCGGCGATCACGCCGGTGATCCGGTCCCGCGGCGCACCGGGGCCGGTCACCGCGGCGACGCCCTGCAGCGACAGCCCGGTCGCGAACAGCCGCTGGATCACGTGGTCGTGCAGGTCCGCCGCGATGCGGTCGCGGTCGTCGAAGACCGCCGCCCGCTGGCGCTCCGCCCGTGCCTCGGCGAGCTCCACCGCGACCGAGGCCTGGCTGGCGAACCCCGCCGCCATGTCCAGGTCCTCGGCGGTGAAGCCGACGCGGCCCGAGGTGCGCGCCAGCGTCAGCACGCCGTGCGCGCGCCGGGAACCCTGCAACGGCACCACCACGGCCGGACCGATGTCCTGCTGCCGCACCGTGAGCGCGTCCAGGCCGGGCAGCTCCTGCGGGGTGGCCACCCGCAACGGCCGGCCGGTGGTGAACACCCGCCCCGCCAGTGACCCCTCCAGCGTCACCCGCGTGCCCAGCAGCGTCTCCGCCGACTCCCCGACGGCGACGTCGACCCGCAGCTCGTCCCCGTCCGGCAGCGCGACGGTCACCAGGTCGGCACCTGCCAGGTCCCGGCTGCTGCGCGCGATCAGCCGCAGCGGCTGCACGAGGTCGGTGTCGGCGGCCAGCAACCGGTGCGTCACCGCCGCCGTGGCCCGCAGCCACTCCTGCCGCTCACGGGCGGCCTGGAACAGCCGGGCGTTGTCGATCGCCATCCCGGCCGTCGAGGCCAGCGCCGTGGTGAGCTGCTCGTCGTCGGCGCTGAAGCCGCCCCGGGTGCTCTCGGCCAGATACAGGTTCCCGAACGCCTCGCCCCGGACGCGGATCGGCACGCCCAGGAACGAGTGCATCGGCGGGTGCCCGGCCGGGAACCCGGCCGAGCGGGGGTCGTCCGCGATCCGGTCCAGCCGGATGGCCTGCGGGTCGTCGATCAGCGCGCCCAGCAGACCCTTGCCCTGCGGCAGGTGCCCGATCCGCGCGACGTCGCCGGGTTCCATCCCGACGTGGACGAACTCGGCCAGCCCGCCCGCGGCCGCGATCACCCCCAACGCCGCGTACCGCGCCCCGACGAGGTCGCGGGCCACCTCGGCGATGCGGCGCAGCACCACCGCCAGCTCGAGGTCCTGGGTGATCATCTGGTTGGCACGCAGGAGGCCGCGCAGGCGCCCCTGCGTGGCCATCACCTCCCGGGCGCGGACGACCAGCTGCTCGAGCAGCTGGTCCAGCTCCAGGCGCGGCACGTCCAGCAGCCCCAGGCCCGGCTCCCCGGCCGCCGGATGGGCCTCACCCGGCGCGGTGGACGGCGGCCCGGGGCCGCCCTCCGGGACGGACTCGTGGGACGGCATACGGCTTCCCCCAGGGTGGACGGACGTGCGGAGCGCGCCGCCGGCGGGCCTCCGAGGCGCCTCGTCCCCGCGGGGGCCACGACACCCACCCCGACGCCCGCCAGTGAACACCTCCCGGGGCGATCCCGACATCGACCGATCGGACGGACGTCGCGGCCGCTACCCGGCGCACCGTCGACGGGCCCGGCCGGACGGGTGCGCCCGCCGTCCCGCGCGCCTGCCGGAGCCGGCGCGGGACTCACACGGAGACCGCCGCCTCCTCGGCCCGGTCGGGATGGCCGGTCACGTCGGTCGCCCGGACGATCGTCACCGGGCAGGAGGCGTGCAGCACGCAGTGCAGCCCGACCGATCCGAGCAGCGCGCTGCGCACGGCACCGCGCCCGCGGTGGCCGATCACGAGGACCTCGGCCCCCTCGGCGGCGTCGAGCAGCACGTGCGCCGCCGCCCCGGCCCGCGCCTCCACCGTCACCGGCACCCGCGACGCCAGGTCCGGCCGGGCGGCGAGGACCCCGTCCACCTCCTGCTGACCCGCCGCCTGCGCCCCGGCGACGACCTCGGAGATCGGCGGCGGCGCCACCATCCCGTAGGCCATCGCCCAGTACTCCGGCACCTGGGCCGCCACGACGACCCGCAGCCGCGCCCCGCGCCGGGCCGCCTCCTCCAGCGCGTACGCGAGTGCGGCCGTCGATCCGGGTGAACCGTCCACCCCGACCACGACCGCGCCGGTGGCGTCGTCCATGAGTCCTCCTCGTCCGATCCGGCCGGCCGATCCGGCCGGCGGGCCCAGCGTGCCTCCCGGATCCGGCCCGCCACCACGGTCCGAAGTCCCGCCCGTCGCGGGTCCCCGGCCCCGGCGCCGGGACCGGTCGGCGTCCGGACGGGGGACCTCCGGACGGTCCGCCGGGACCTCGTGCCCGGATCCCCGACCCGGTTCCGGTGCCATCGTGGTGGCCCGACCGGTGACGACCGCGCGTCCCGCGCTCCACGCCGGTCCGGTCCGCAGGAGGAGTCCCATGACCCGCCCAGACGGCCCCGCCACGACACACGGCACCGCCACGACACACACCGCGTTCACCTCGTTCGTGGACGGCCTCCTCACCCGTCCCGACCGGGCCCGGGTCGTCGTCGCGCTCGACCGCGGCCACGAGGCCGACGGCGACGGGTGGTGCCGCCACCCCGTGCACGACGTCACCGGCCAGCCCGAGCGGTACCCGTGCACGACCAGCCGGCTGGTGGAGGTGATCCGGCGGTCGATCCGGGAGCTGACCGGTCCCCGCGCCGGCGTCCCGACGCCGCTCCCCACCGGGGCGCCGGGGCGGGAGGAGACCGAGGACGGTGCCGCGGAGGACCTTCGGCCCCGGGTGCGCCGCGGCGGCACGGGGGACGCTCGGGGTGTCCGCTGAGGCAGGAACGAGGAGGTAGTTCCGGATCAGTGTGATGAGCCGCCGCGAGCGCGGCGCCGACCTGGCCGCCGGTTCCCGGCGATGGACGGGATCTTCGAGGAGTGGCTCCGGTCGCTGCCCATGCGCCGGCCGTTCGGGCTCGGCTGGGACTGGCCCGGGGAGGACCTGATCCGGGTGGACGAGTTCCGCGACGGCGCCACCGTGGTGATCCGCGCGGAGCTGCCCGGGATCGACCCCGCCAAGGACGTGGAGCTCACCGTCGCCGACGGCGTGCTGCGCATCAGGGCCGAGCGCCGGGTCGACGAGAAGAGCGAGGACAAGGGCTACACCCGCCACGAGATGCGCTACGGCAGCCTCGCCCGCACCCTCCCGCTGCCCGAGGGGGTGCAGGAGGCCGACATCGCGGCCACCTACCGCGACGGCATCCTGGAGATCCGGGTACCCGTGCCGGAGCAGCCCGAGAAGTCCGAGCCGACCAGGATCGCGATCAGCACCTGACCCGACCGGCCCGGAATCCCCGGCCCGGTGTCCCCGCGGCCCGGTGTCCCGCCGCGCGCGGGGCACCGGGCCGTCGCCCGTCCACCCGCCGCCCGTCCGTCCCCGTCCCACCCCCACACCTGCGGAGCCCGCCATGCCGACCCCCGCCCGGTACCGCACGGCCCTGCCGGCGGCCCTGCTCGCGGTCGCGGCCCCGGTGACCCTCGCCGCGTGCGGCGCGACCGCTCCCCCGCCCGCCGTCCCGGCGGCGCCCCCGTCCGCGCCCGTCGCGACTGCGCCGGTCGAGCCCGCGCCCACCGCCGCCCCGGCGCCGCCTGCCGCCTTCGACCACCTCCCGCTGTGGCCGTTCGCCGACGCCGGACAGGCGCGGGCGTGGCAGGAGTCCTCCCGCTCGGGCGGGCACCAGCCCTGGCACCTCGACCCCGCCGCGACCGCGCTGGCCTTCACCGGCGGGTACCTCGGGTTCTCCGGGATCGACCGCGTCACGGGCGTGACCGTCTCCGGTGACGAGGCCTGGGTCGGCGTCGGCCTCGCCCTGCCCGACGGCCGCGACTCGACCGCCGCGCAGGTGCACCTGGCCCGCCTGGGCACCGGGGACGACGCGCCGTGGGAGGTCGTCGGCACCCGCGACACCGACCTCGTCCTGGACACCCCCCGCTACGGCGCCGCCGTGCGTTCGCCGCTCACCGTCGGCGGGACGATCACCGGCGTCGACGAGAGCCTGCGCGTGCGCGTCCTCGGTCCGGACGGCCCGGTCGGGGAGCACTGCTGCTCCCCCGCGGGCGGCGAGGCCACCCGCTGGTCGGTCGGGGTGCCGCTCACCGATCCCCCGGCGGGCGTCCTGACCGTCGTCGTGTCCACCGGCGGGCACGTGGCCGACGTCGAGCGGTTCGCGATCACCGGCGTCCGGGTGGGCTGACGCCCCCGTCAGCCTGCCTGCGGCACCGGCCGGGCGAGCGGGCCCACGACCACGACCGGGCAGTCGGCCCGGTGCACCAGTGCCGTGCTCACCGATCCGAACAGCAGGCCGGCGAGGTCGCCCCGGCCGCGGGACCCCACGACGACCAGCTGGGCCCGCGGCGCCCCGGCGAGCAGGAGGTCGACCGCGCGACCGGACCCGCCCACCACCCGGACGTCGACGCCGCACCCGGCGCCACGCGCGACCGCGTGCTCGGTCAGTGACCGCAGCTCGAGATCGGCCAGCACCTCGCGGGCGACCGCCGGGCCGACGAGCAGGTCGGTCGCCGGGCCGTCGGGCGGCTGCCCGCTGCCGTGCAGCACGACCAGTTCCGCGCCGCGGGCGGCGGCCAGCTCCAGCGCGACGTCGAGGACGGCGTCGTCGCCCGGCGTGCCGTCCACGCCGACCACCACGGGCAGCCCGGCCGGGTCCCGGGGGTGCCCGCGCACGACGACCACCGGGCACCGCGACCGGCCCAGCAGGGGCACCGCCACGGACCCGGCCAGCACCCCCTCGATCCGGCTCGTGCCGCGGTCGCCGACGACGAGCAGGCGGGCGGCGCGGGACTCGTCGGCGAGCACGGTCACCGGGTAGCCGGTGCGCAGCTCGGTGGCGACCGCACCCCCACCCGCGGCCACCGCGCACCCACGGGCCGCGTCCAGCACCTCGTGCAGCCGGCGGTCCCGCCCGGCGCGTCCGGGCAGGTGATCGCCGACCAGGCCGGTCGCCGCCACCAGGCGCAGCGGCGCACCGAGCCGCACCGCCTCGGACGCGGCCCAGGCGACCGCCGCGCGCGCGTGGTCGGTGTCGTCCACCCCGACGACGACGGGCCCGGCCGCGCGCACGTCGCGCGCCCCCGTCACCCGCGCGCCGGCCGGTGGACGTGTGCCCGATGGATGCATGTCCCTCACCTCGACTCCCACACCGCAAGCATCGAGCCGCACCGCCGTGGCGGGCAGGGGTCGCGCGGCACCTGCGGGCGGGCCGTCCGGCCCCCGGCGGATCACGCGGCGCGCCCCCGGGTCGCCGCCTTGTGCACCCGGTCGACCAGCAGGACGGCCGGGACGGCCAGGGCCGCCAGCGCCCAGCCCGCCGCCGTCGGGAGCGTGTGCCCCAGCACCCCGGCGACCGGGGGCACCGCCAGGAAGACCCCGAGCAGCCCCAGCTCGACGACGACCGCGACGAGCAGCAGGCGGTTGCCGCGCAGCGACCACCGCCCGGCGGGGCGGTGCTCGCTGCGGCAGGCGAAGGCGTTGGCGAGCTGGCCGAGCACCACCGCGGTGAACGCGGCTCCCGACGCCGCGGCGAGCAGCGGCACCGACGGGGTCGCGCCCCAGCGCCAGCCGCCGAGCAGCAGCACCGCGAGGAACGCGCCGAGCTCGACGACGGCCTCGGTGGGGCCGAGGACGCCGAACGCGCGGCCGAGCACGCGGCGGTCCACCAGCCGTCCCGTGCGGGCCGGGCCGCGCAGCGCCGAGGAGGTCGGCGGTTCGGCGCCCAGCGCGAGCGCGGGCAGCAGGTCGGTGCCGATGTCGAGGGCGAGCACCTGCAGGACCCCCAGCGCCAGCGGCACCCCGCCTGCGGTGAGCCCCCACAGCAGGAACGGCGCCAGCTCCGCGACGTTGTCGGTGAGGTGGTAGGTGAGGAAGCGCCGGATGTTGGCGAAGGTGGCCCGGCCGAAGGCGACCGCGGTGACGATCGTGGCGAAGTGGTCGTCGAGGAGCACCAGGTCGGCGGCCTCCCGGGCGACGTCGGTGCCGCTGCGCCCCATCGCGACGCCGATGTCGGCCTCGCGCAGCGCCGGCCCGTCGTTCACCCCGTCACCGGTCATCGCCACGATGTGGCCGCGGGCCCGCAGGGCCCGGGCGATCCGGAGCTTGTCCTCCGGCGTCGCCCGCGCCACGACCGTGCCGTCGTGGTCGATCAGCTCCCCCAGCGCGGCGTCGTCGGGAGGGAGGTCCGCGGCGACGACGACCGGGCTGCCGGGCAGGGCGAGCCCGACCTGCTCGGCGACGGCCCGCGCCGTCGCCGGGTGGTCCCCGGTGATCATCGTCAGCCGGATGTGCGCGTCGCGGCACCGCCGCACCGCCTCGGCGACGCCGTCGCGCGGGGGGTCCTGCAGACCGACGACGCCGAGCAGCTCCAGACCGCGCTCCAGCGCGGGCGGCGCCGCGGCGTCGGCGGTGCCGGGCGGCAGCACGCGGGCCGCCACCGCGAGCACCCGCAGCCCGTCCCGGGCCATCGCGTCGACCGCCGACGCCGCGGCCGGCTCCGTCCCGCACAGCGGCAGCACGGTCTCGCCGGCCCCCACGACGACCACCTCGGCTGCGCCGCCGGGGCCGCCGACGACGGCGAGCGTGCGCCGCCGCCGGGGGTCGAACACCACGCGGCGCACCTCGGGCCGGGCCCGTTCGTCGGCGGCCGGGTCCAGCCCGCAGCGCAGCGCCAGGACGTGCAGCGCGACCTCCATCGGGTCGCCGACGGGGGTCCACACCCCCTCCCGGAGGACGGCGCGGCCGGTGACCGCCCGGGCCGCGGCGCCGGCCAGCCGGGTGACGGCGGCGCGGGCCGGGCCGGCGTCGACGGTGCCGTCCGGGTCGTAGCCGCTGCCGTGCACCTCGGCCGCGCCGGGCGGCGTCCAGACCCGGACCACGCTCATCCGGTTGCCGGTCAGCGTGCCGGTCTTGTCGGTGCAGATCACCGTCGTCGAACCGAGGGTCTCCACCGCCTCCAGCCGGCGCACCAGCGCGCGCTCGCGCGCCATGGCGTGGGCGGCGCGGGCGAGCGAGAGCGTGACGGTCGGCAGCAGCCCCTCGGGGACCAGCGCGACGGTCACCCCGACGGCGACCAGGAACCCTGCCGTCGGGTCCATCCCCAGCAGCAGCGCGACGCCGAGGAACACCACCCCCACCAGCACCGCGATCACCGCGACGACCCGCACCACCTGGCTCAGCCGCTGGGCCAGCGGGCCGGGCGGGCGCCGGGTGGCGCGGGTGAGCGCCGCGATCCCGGCCAGGCGGGTCGCCGCCCCCGTCGCCGTCACCGTCGCGCGGGCCGTGCCCTGGGTGACGAAGGTGCCGGCCAGTGCCCGGCCGCCGGTGTCCGGCCGCACCGGCACGCTCTCCCCGGTCAGCAGCGACTCGTCGAGGGCGAGGCCGTCGACGCGGTCCAGGCGCAGGTCGGCGCTGATCCGGTCCCCCGCGTCGAGCAGCACGACGTCGCCGCGCACCAGCTCCTCCGCGGCCACGGTGACGCGGTGCCCGTCGCGCAGGACCGTCGCCCGGACCGGGAGCAGGTCGCGCAGCCGCTGCCCGGCGCGGTCGGCCCGGTACTCCTGGACGAACGCGAACACCCCGTTGACGACGACCACCACCGCGATCGCGACGCCGAGCTGGGGCATGCCGCCGATCACGGCCAGCCCGGCCGCGACCCACAGCATGACGGCGAAGAAGTGCGTGAGCTGGCGCAGCAGCAGCAGGACCGGCGCGGGCGGGCGCGGTACCGGCAGCGCGTTGGGTCCGTCCGCGGCGAGCCGGCGGGCCGCCTCCGCCGTGCCGAGCCCGTCGGGCCCGGCCGGTGGACGGTCGCCGGGGAGGTCCGGCAGGGTCACGGCCCCACCACCCACCGGCCCGCCCGAGGTGGGACGACGTCGCGGCCCGTGCGGCGCCCCCGTCGGCCCGGTCACGGGCGGCCCGGTCACGTCAGGACCGCCCCCCGCTGGTCGGCGCCGGGCACCGCAGGTGCGCGTCGGGCGGCGGGAACAGCAGCGACTCGTGGTCGTCGTCGAGCCAGCGGACGCGGTAGGGCGGTGACCCGTCCTCGTGCGGCACGCCGACGATCCGGCCGCGCCGCGACACGTGCTCACCGGGAGCCGGTGGGATGACGAGCCAGTCGCCGACGTGGGCGCGCATCAGGGCACCGCTCCGCGCCGGGCCGCGTCGAGCAGCAGCCTGCGCTCGGCCGAGGCGACGGCCGCCCGCACCGCGTCGACGGCGCCGGGGTCCACCGAGACCGAGGTGATCCCGGCGGCGACGAGGTGGTCCACGTACCCGGGCCGGGCCGAGGGCGCCTGCCCGCACAGCGACGAGGTGATCCCGAGCAGGTTCGCGGTGTCGACGATCTCGCCGACGGCCGCCAGCACCGCGGGGTCGGACTCGTCGTAGAGCTCGGCGCACAGCTCCGAGTCGCGGTCGACGCCCAGCACCAGCTGGGTGAGGTCGTTGCTCCCGATCGACACCCCGTCGATGCCCATCCCCACGTAGGCGGGCAGCCAGTGCCGCACCGAGGGCACCTCGGCCATCACCCAGCGGTGCATGCCGCGACGGGCGCCCAGCGGGCTCGCGTCGACCAGCTCCAGGCACGCCTCCAGCTCCCACCGGGTGCGCACGAACGGGATCATCAGGTGCAGGTTCGGCGTGTGTTCCCGGACGCGGTCGAGCACCCGCAGCTCCAGGTCGAACAGGTCGGGCTCGCGCAGGTACCGGAACGCGCCGCGGTAGCCGATCATCGGGTTGTGCTCGACGGGCTCGTGCGCCTCGCCGCCGCGCAGCCCCCGGAACTCGTTGCTGCGCAGGTCGGTGGCCCGGTAGACCACCGGTCGCGGGGCGAACGCCCGGGTCACCTGCAGCAGCGACCCCGCCATGGCCGAGACGAACCGCTCCTGCTCGCCCCGCGCCACCAGCTCGCGGGGGTGCCAGCCGTCCAGCGCCCGGGTGAGCATGAACTCCGCGCGCAGCAGCCCGACGCCGTCGACCGGGCCCGCGGCCACCCGCTCGGCCTGGTCCGGCGCCGCGAGGTTGACGTAGACCCGGGTGGCCAGCGGCACGGCCGGCACCGGGGCCGCGGCGACGGGCGCGGTCGTCGCGGGCGCGCGCCGCTGCACCCCGGGGAGGACCTCGCCCGTGCCGCCGTCGACGGTGACGGCCGTCCCGTCGCGCAGCACGGTCGTCGCCCGGCGCGTCCCGACCACGCACGGCACGCCCAGCTCCCGGGCCGCGATCGCGGCGTGGCAGGTCGCACCGCCGCTGTCGGTGACCAGGGCCGCGGCCCGCCGGATCGTCGGCAGCCAGTCCGGGTTGGTCATGGGGGCGACGAGCACCTCGCCGTCGACCAGGGACCCGCCCAGCTCCGGCGCGGTGAGGACGCGCACGCGCCCGCCGGCGCGGCCCGGTGCCGCGGCGAGGCCGCGGACCAGCGGTTCCGTCCCGGCCCCCGAACCGGACGACGGGCCCAGCGTGGTGACCGGGCGGGACTGCAGCAGCCACAGCCGGCGCCCGACCATGGCCCACTCGACGTCCTGCGGCACCCCGAAGTGCTCCTGCACCCGCAGGGCCAGGCGTGCGACCGCCCCGGCCTCGTCGTCGGACAGCACCCGCGCCCGCCCGCGCTCGGCATCGAGCGGCACGGTCAGGTCGGCGCCGTCGCGGCCCCGGACGATCTCGTGGGTCTGGTGCCCCACCCGCAGCGCCATGAGCCGGACCCCGTCGGCGTCGAACTCGTAGGTGTCGGGCTCGACGGCCCCGCTCACCACCACCTCGCCCTGCCCGAACGCCGCCTCCACGACGACGACGTCGGTGCGCCCGCCGACCGGGTCGGCGGTGAACGCCACCCCGGCCCGCTGCGCGGGCACCATCACCTGGACCACGACGGCGACGGCCGGCTCCGCGGCCAGCCCCCGCGCGGCCCGGTAGGCGACCACCCGCGGCGAGTAGGCGGACACCCAGCAGTCCACGACACGCGCCAGGAGATCGTCCACGCCGCGCACGTTGGTGAAGGTGGCGTTCATGCCGGCGAACGAGTCCTGCGCGCCGTCCTCACCCACCGCGGAGGACCGCACCGCCACGACCGTCCCCCGCTCGCCGGGGTCGGGCAGCCGCCCGTAGGCCGCGCGGACCGCGGCCTCCAGGGTCGGCGGGACGGGCGCGGTGCGGGCCAGGTCCGCCGTCCGCGCGCACAGTCCGGCGAGCGCCTGCGGGTCGTCGGTGGCCGCGGCCAGCGCGGCGCCGTGGCTGCGGGCCACGTCCGCGTCGATCCCGGCGTGCCACAGCGCGGCCAGGTGCTCGGCGGCCGGGACGACGAACCCCGGGGGGACCGGGAAGCCCGCACCCAGCAGCTCGCCCAGGTTCGCCGCCTTGCCGCCGACCTCCTGCAGGTCGGCGGCGGTGAGGTCGGCGAGGTCCCGCACCGCGGCGGGTGCGGACACCGCCGTCACCCGGGCTCCCCGGGCCGGACGACGGCGACCGGGCACGGGCTGCGGTGCAGGACGGCGTGGCTGACGGACCCGAGCACCAGCCCGGCGAACCCGCCGCGCCCGCGGGACCCGACGACCACCAGCTGCGCGCCTACGGCCTCCTCCAGCAGCGCGTGCGCCGGGCGGTCCCGGGTGACCACCCGCCGCACCACGACGTCCGGGAACTTCTCGGCCCAGCCCGCGAGCCGCTCGCCCAGCACGACCTGCTCGTCGACCTCGATGGCCTCCCAGTCCAGCAGCGGCGCGATGACGGGGTCGGCGACCAGGTCCGTCCAGGTGTGCACCGCCACCAGGGGGGCGCCGCGCAGGGCCGCCTCCTCGTAGGCGAAGGCCAGTGCGAGCTCGCTGACCGGCGACCCGTCGATCCCCACCACGACCGGCGCCGTGGGCGCGACCGCCTGCCCCGCGCCGCGCACGACCACCACGGGGCAGCCACCGTGGGTGGCCAGTGCCATCGCCACCGACCCCAGGAGCAGGCCGCCGACGCGGCTCAGCCCGCGGTCGCCGACCACGACCAGCTCCGCGCGACGCGACTCCCGCACCAGCACCCCGATCGGGTACCCGACGACGAGCTCGCTCTCGACGGGGACGCCGGGCGCGTGCGCGGCGACGGCGGCCTCCGCGGCGGCCAGGTCACGCCGGGCGTGCTCGAGCATGATGTCGCGCCGGCGTTCCCCGAGCCCCGGGTGGCCGACGGCCTCGGTGGTCCAGCCGAACGCGTAGACCAGCCGCAGCCGGTCGTGTCGCCGCGCCGCCTCGTCCGCCGCCCACCGCGCCGCGTCGAGCGCGCTCTGCGACCCGTCGATGCCCGATACCACGGTCCTGCTCGATCGAGCGTCCATGACCTTCCCCTCGTCGGTGTGCCGCGATCGTCGCTCCGTCGCACCGGCCGGCGGCACGGGCCGACGCCCCGGGGCGCAGGGCCCTCCGGCCCGTTCCCGGCCGGGCCCCACCCGGCGTGCCGGACCGTCAGCCGGCGGGCACCGGCGTCACGGTCAGGGGCACCGGCTCGGTCACGGGCCGGGGCACCGGGACGGGCGGCACGACCGTCACCGGGCAGCAGGCCTCCAGCAGGCAGCGCAGGGCCACCGAACCGAGCAGCCCGACCGAACCGAGCAGCACGCTCGCGGCGGCACCGCGGCCGCGGTGGCCGACGACGAGCAGGTCGGCGTCGCGGGCGGCGTCCAGCAGGACGGCGGCGGCCGGCCCCGGCACCGCCCGGACCTCGACCGCCGGCTCGTCGCCCGGCTCGTCGACCGGCCCGGAGCCCGTCGCGAGGCGGCGGCGCGCCGCCGCGTCGCGCGCCCAGCCACGGCCGACCCGGACGGCCGCGTCGAGCAGGTCGTCCGGGACCGGCAGCAGCGTCGGGCGGTAGGTCGGCGCCCACGGCTGCGGCGGGTCGACCGCGACCACCAGCCGCAGGCCGGCGCGGCGGCGCGCGGCGTCGCCCAGGGCGTGGTCCAGGGCCGCGAGCGACCCGGCCGAGCCGTCCACCCCGACCACGACCACGCCCGGCCCGCGGTCCGGCCGGGGCTCCCGTCCCGGGTCGGGGACGGTCACCGCCCGCGGACCGGGGTCACCGGCGGGGGATCGAGCGGAGCTCGACGCGGGCCGGCGGCTCGGCCGGGGCCGCGGGGTCGCGCACGACGGCACCGTCGACGAGGACCCAGCCACCGCGCAGGTGCGCGAGCGCCCGCTCCGGCGAGATCCCGGACTGCACGAGCCGGTCCAGGACGGTCCGCACGTCGAGCGCCGTGCCGCCGGAAATCGTCTGCATGATCATCACCTCGGTGTGGGGGGAACCTCTGGGGGCCGGACCGTCCCACCGGATCCGCGCGCCCGTCAGCGCCGAAGGTCCCCTCCTCCGGGCGCCCACCGGCCCTGCCGCGGCGCACCGCACGGCCGTCGCAGGCCCCGGCCCCGGCGGCCACGATCGACGGCGGCACAACCGGAACCGGTGAGGTGGACCGATGCGCGGCACCGACGGCACGCGGGGCCGTCCGGCCCCCGGCGGGTGATCGGGGTGCGGCGCGTCGGCCCGGTGCTCGGGGACGGGATCGGGCCGGGTCTGTCGGCACTGCGCCGGCGCGAGTGGTCCGCGCTGTCCGCGGACCTGCTCGCCGGCCTGACCGTCGCGGCCTACCTGGTACCGCAGGTGCTCGCCTACGCGGCGGTCGCCGGGCTGCCGCCGGTCGTCGGGCTCTGGGCCTCGGTCGGGGCGCTCGCGGCGTACGCGGCGTTCGGGTCGTCCCGCCTGCTCTCGGTCGGGCCGGAGTCGACGACGGCGGTGATGACCGCCATCGCGATCGCCCCGCTCGCGGCCGGTGACCCCGCCCGCCATGCGGTGCTCGCCGCGGCACTGGCGGTGCTGGTCGGCGTGCTGTGCCTGGCCGGGCGGGTGGCGCGGCTGGGTTTCCTGGCCGACCTGCTGTCGCGCCCGGTGCTCGTCGGCTACCTCGCCGGCATCGCGCTGATCATGATCGCCGGCCAGCTCGGCAGGCTCACCGGCGTCCGGTACGAGGGCGGCACCTTCGTGCAGGACGTCGTCGGCATGGCCCGGGAGCTGGACCGGGTCCACGCTCCCACGCTCGCCGTCTCGGCGGCGGTGCTGGCCGTACTGGTACTGCTCGCGGCGTTCCTCCCGCGGCTGCCCGCGCCGCTGATCGCGGTGCTGCTCGCCACGGCGGTGAGCGTCGCGGCCGACCTGCCGCGCCACGGGGTGTCGGTGGTCGGCCCGGTACCACCGGGGCTGCCGACGCCGGCCGTCCCGCTGGTCGGCCCGGCCGACCTCGCCGCCCTGCTGCTGCCCGCGCTCGGCGTCGCGCTGGTCGGCTACTCCGACAACGTGCTGACCGGGCGGGCCTTCGCCCGGGAGGGCCTGCGCGTCGACGCCGACCGAGAGCTGTTCGCGCTCGGCGCCGCCAACATCGCCGCCGGGGTCCTGCAGGGCTTCCCGGTCAGCAGCTCCGGCAGCCGGACGGCGATCGCCGCGGCGGTGGGCGGGCGGAGCCAGCTGGCGTCGGTCGTCACCGTGCCGGCCGTCCTCGTCGTGCTCGGCGCCGGGGGTCCCGTGCTCGCCGCCTTCCCGTCCGCCGCGCTGGGCGCCCTCGTCGTCTACGCGGCGGTCCGGCTCGTCGACCGGCGGGAGTTCGTCCGCTTCGCCCGGTTCCGCCGGTCCGAGCTGCTCCTGGCGCTCGCGACCACGACGGCGGTGCTGGCCGTGGGCGTGCTCGGTGGTGTCCTCGCCGCGGTCGGGCTGTCGATCCTCGACCTGCTCCGCCGGGTGTCCCGGCCGCACGACGGCGTCCTCGGCTTCGCCCCCGGCCTCGCCGGCATGCACGATGTCGACGACCACCCCGGCACCACGACCGTCCCGGGCCTGGTGGTCTACCGCTACGACGCCCCGCTCTGCTTCGCCAACGCGGAGGACTTCCGCACCCGGGCCACCGCCGCCGTCGACGCCGACCCGCACCCGCGCTGGCTGCTGCTGAACCTCGAGGCGGTCGTCGAGATCGACATCACGGCGGCGGACGCGCTGGCCGGGCTGTGCGCGGACCTGCGGCGCCGCGGGATCACCGTGGCGCTGGCCCGCGCCAAGCACGAGCTGCTCGGCGACCTCGCCCGCAGCGGCCTGCGGGAGCGCATCGGCGAGGACCGGATCTTCCCGACGCTGCCCACCGCGGTGGCCGCCTACCGGGAGGAGACGGCGCGACCCTGACCGGCGGCACCCGGGTCAGGGACGGGACCCCGACACCGGCCCGGCGGCCCGCGACCCCACCATCGCGGGGCCGACCACGACGACCGGGCACTCCGCGAACTCGACGAGACCCCGGCTGGTCGACCCGAGCAGCACCCCGCCGCGCGGGGTCGGCTGCGGGGCGCCCCTCCGGTGCCCGACGACGATCATCCGGGCGCCCGCGGCCCGGTCGAGCAGGGCGCGCAGCGGGGTGTCCTCGTCCGGGTCGGGCTCGATCGCGAGGTCCGGGTGCGCGACGGCGACCCGGGAGAGCTCGGCGGTGAGCAGGTCCCGGGCCTCCGCCGCGAGCACCGCCGGGTCCTCGGGCCTGCGGTGCGCGGAGCCGTCGCCCGCGGCGACGACGTCGGACCACGCCCGCGTGCCCACCAGACGCGCGCCCAGCGCCCCGGCCAGCCCGGCCGCGACGTCGAGCGCGGCCCGGCCGGCCGGGGAGTCCTCGACGCCGACCACGACGGGACCGCCGCGCGGCGGCGGGAGGTGCGGGGCGCGGCCGCGGATGACCGCGACCGGGCACCGCACGCGCTCCAGCAGCGAGACCGCCACCGAGCCCGCGAGCATCCCCGTCCAGGCGGCCTCGCCGTAGCTGCCCAGCACCAGCAGCACGGCGTCCTCGGCCCGGGCGGCCAGCACCCCGACCGGTTCGCCGGGCAGCACCTCGACGGCACAGCCGCCCACCCCCAGGCGCAGCGCCGTGACGCGCAGCTCGTCCAGCCAGACCGGCACGGGGCCGGCCGTCCGCTCCCCGTAGGCCCCCCGCACCACGTGCACCAGGAGCAGGTGCCCGCCGTGCGCGGCCGCGAGGTCGGCCGCCCACTCGGCGGCCTCCCGCGCGGAGTCCGACGGGTCCACCCCGACCACGATCCGTCCGGTCCCGGTCCAGCTCATGCGCCTGCGCCTCCGTCGTCGTCGGTCCGGCGAGCGTCTCCCCGCACCGCCGCGCCCCACAGGGGGCGGCGGACCGCCCGGGCCGGGACCAAGGACCCGGATCGCGGTCGCCGGTCGTCGCCACCCGCCGGGGCGACCGCCTCTGTGTCGACCCGGACCACGGGCGGACGGTGCGGGCATGGGTGGTGTACCGGTCGGTGTCCTGGCCGCGGCGGTGGAGCGGGCGCTGCGGGCGCCCTCGGTGCACAACACCCAGCCGTGGCGGTGGCGGTTGCGCCCGGGCGTCGTGGAGCTGCACGCCGACCGGGCCCGGCAGCTGGTGGGGACCGACCCCGACGGCCGCGACCTGATCCTGAGCTGCGGCGCGGCGCTGCACCACCTCCGCGTCGCCCTCGCCGCGGCGGGCATGTCGGCGCACGTCGGCCGGCTGCCCTCACCGGAGGACCGCGGCCACCTGGCCTCGGTGCGCGTCGGGAACGGGCCGCCCGAGCCCGGCTTCGCCGCGTTGAGCCGCGCCGTCGACGAGCGGCGGACCGACCGCCGCCCGCTCGGCGCGGAGCCGGTCGCCCCGGACGTGCTCGCCCGCCTCGTCGCGGCCGCGACGGGGTGCGGGGCCACGCTGCACCCGGTGACCGGCGACGAGGCCCGGCACCGGCTCGACCGGCTGCTGGCCGACGCCGCGACACGCCAGCGCTTCGCCCCCGGCTACGCCGCCGAGCTGACGATCTGGAGCCACCGCTGGGCCGCGGCCCGCGACGGTGTGCCGGCCTCCGCCCGCACCTCCCGCGGCGCCGTGCCGGACCTGCGCGCGTTCCCCCGCGGCGACCTGGGTGGTGCCGGTGCCGCCGTGGGCCCGCCCGACGGCTCGGTGCTGCTCGTCCTGACCACCGTGGGCGACGGGCTGCTCGACCGCCTGCTCGCCGGCGAGGCGACCAGCGCCGTCCTGCTCGCGGCGACCCTGCGGGGGCTCGCCACGACGCCGTTGAGCCAGGCGTCGGAGGTCGCGGCCACCCGCGCCCAGCTGGCGTCGACCGTGCTGCGCTCGCCGGACCACCCCCAGCTGGTGATCCGGGTCGGGCACCCCGGTCCGGACCCGGGACGGCTGGAGCGGACGCCGCGCCGGGCCCTGGAGGCGGTCCTGCTGCGGTGATCGCCCACCCGCCCCGGTCGCCGCCCCGCGGGCGGCGGTCCCGAGGTGCGCGCACTGGGCCGTTCGGCCCTGCCGGGCGGGCCCAACGGCCGCCGCGGCGGCCCGTCGCCGCCCGGTACCGTCGAGCCCGTCGACGACGAAGGGCAGCCTGTGACCATCTCCGTGTTCCTGCTCGACGACCACGAGATCGTCCGGCGCGGCATCGCGCAGCTGCTGGAGTCCGAGGAGGACATCGCCGTCGTGGGCGAGGCCGGCACCGCCGCCCAGGCGCTCGCCCGCATCCCGGCCCTGCGCCCGGACGTCGCGATCCTCGACGTCCGGCTGCCCGACGGCGAGGGCGTCTCGGTGTGCCGCGACGTGCGCTCGGCCGTCAGCCCGCCCCCCGCCTGCCTGATGCTCACCTCCTACTCCGACGACGAGGCCCTGTTCGGCGCGATCATGGCCGGGGCGTCGGGTTACCTGCTCAAACAGGTCGCCGGGGTCGATCTGGTCGGGGCGGTGCGCACGGTGGCGGCGGGCGGTTCCCTGCTCGACCCGCGCGCCACCGCCGCGGTGCTGGAGCGGCTGCGCACCGGCGACGCCCCGGCCGATCCGCGCTACGAGTCGCTGAGCCCGCAGGAGCGCCGGATCCTCGAACTCATCGCCGAGGGCCTCACCAACCGGCAGATCGGCGCGGAGATGTACCTGGCGGAGAAGACGGTCAAGAACTACGTCTCCTCGCTGCTGCACAAGCTGGGCTTCGCCCGCCGCACCGAGGCCGCCGTGTACGCGGCCGAGCTGCGCCACGGCCCCCGCTGAGTCACGGCCCCGCTGAGTCACGGCCCCGCTGAGTCACGGCCCCCGCCGGCCGGGCCGGGCCGGCGCGCCCCGCACCAGACACCGGGATCCGGCCCGGGCCTGCCCAGCAGGTAGCCCTGGCCGAGGAGTCCCGGGGGCAGCGCGTCGAGCTGGCTGCGGGACTCGATGCCCTCCACGACGCACCGCAGACCCAGCTCGGAGGCGAGCTGCGCCACCGTCCGGACGATCGTGGCCCTGGTCGGGTCGGTGGTCATCCCGGCGGTGAACGAACGGTCGATCTTCACGGCGGTCACCGGGAGCGTCACGAGGTAGGTCAGGCTCGCGTACCCGGCGCGTCGTGCAGCCGGGCGAGGGCCTCGAAGCCGACCAGATCACCGGTGTCGAGATCGTGGACGGGCTGGTAGGCGACCGACAGCGCCGCCCCGGGCCGCGGCGGGCCCACCCGCCCGGCCAGCGCGGTGCGGAGCAGGTGCTCGACCCGGCCGCGCTCGACGAGGTCGGCGCGGAGCACGCGGTGACGGTGACGCTGTTCGGCTCCCTCTACCCCGACGTCCTGCCGTCGACCACCGACCCGGCGTTCGGCCTCACCACGACCAACGCCGCGTCGACGCCCTACACCCTGACGATCATGACGTGGGTGGCGGTCGTGTTCACCCCGATCGTCCTGGCCTACCAGGCCTGGACGTTCTGGGTGTTCCGCCGCCGCATCGGCACCTCCGACATCCCCGCCGCGGCCGGGCTGCCCGCGGGCGGGCACCGGGAGGGTGAGCAGGTCCGATGAGACCGCTGGACCCGCGGCTGCTGCGGCACGCCTCGGCGGCACGGCGCTACGTCGTGCTGGCCGCCGCGCTCGCCGTGGCGACCGCGGGCCTGGTGCTCGTGGCCGCCGAGCTGCTCGCCCGGGCCGTCGACGCGGCCTTCCTCGGCGGCGCCGGGCCCGGCGCCCTGGCCCCGCTGCTGCTGGGCCTGCTCGCCACCGTCACCGCGCGCGCCGTGCTGGCCTGGGCGGGCGAGGTGGCGGCGCACCGCGCGTCCGGCGACGTGATCCGCCAGCTGCGGTCGCGGCTGGTGGGGCACGTGCTGGCGCTCGGCCCCCGGCACCCCGGACTGCCGCCCACCGGCGAGCTGGCCACCCTGGCCACCCGCGGGCTCGACGGGCTGGAGGGCTACTTCAGCCGCTACCTGCCGACCCTGCTCGTCGCGGCCACCGTGCCGGCCGCCGTCGCCGGGCGGATCCTGTTCGCCGACCCGCTCTCGGGACTGGTCGTGGGCCTGACGGTCCCGCTGATCCCGATCTTCATGATCCTGGTCGGGCTGCACACCGAGCGTTCCACCCGCCGGCAGTGGCGCACCCTGGCCGTGCTCGGCCACCACTTCCTCGACCTCGTCGCCGGGCTGGACGTGCTCGTCGCGTTCGGCCGGGCACGCCATCAGTCCGGGCGGCTGCACGAGCTGGCCGAGTCCTACCGGCGGGCCACGATGCGCACCCTGCGCGTCGCGTTCCTCTCCGCGCTGGTGCTGGAGCTGCTCGCGACCCTGTCGGTGGCGCTGGTCGCGGTGTCGATCGGGCTGCGCCTGGTCGACGGGCGGCTCGACCTGGTCACCGCGCTGGTCGTGCTCATCCTCGCCCCGGAGGTCTACCTGCCGCTGCGCGCGGTCGGCGCGCGTTTCCACGACTCCGCCGAGGGGCTCGCGGCCGCCGCGGAGGTGTTCGCGGTCCTGGAGACGCCGCTCACCGGCTCGGGCCGGCGCATCCCGGCGCCGGACCCGTCGCGCGTCGCGGTCCGGTTCGACGGCGTCGTCGTCGAGGGCCGCGGCGGGCGGGTGCTCGACGGGCTCGACCTCGTGCTGGACCCCGGCACCGTCCTCGGCGTGCGCGGCCCGAGCGGGTCGGGCAAGTCCACCCTGGTCGACCTGCTGCTGGGCCTGCGCCGCCCGGACGGCGGCCGGGTCACCGTCGGCGGGGTCGATCTCGCCGACATCGACCCCGACGCCTGGACGCGCCGCGTCGCGTGGGTCCCGCAGCGCCCGGTGCTGGTGCGCGGGACGGTGGCCGACAACATCCGCACCGGCGTCCCCGACGCCCCGGACGCCCGGGTGGCCGCGGCCGCGGCCGCCGCCGCACTGGACGTCCCGCTCGACCGGGACGTCGGCGAGGACGGCAACGGGCTGTCGACCGGGCAGCAGCGTCGCGTCGCGCTCGCCAGGGCCGTGCTCGCCGACCGGCCCCTGCTGCTGCTCGACGAGCCCACCGAGGGCGTCGACGCCGACACCGAGGCCGCGATCGTCGCGGCGCTGCCCGGCATCGCGGCCGGCCGGACCGTGGTGCTGGTCAGCCACCGGGCCGAGCTGCTCGCCGCCTGCGACCGGGTGCACACCGTGGACGCCCCCGGGAACCCGGTCCCGGTGCCCCCGCCCGTCGTCCGGCCACCCGTCCCCCCGACCCCCTCCCCCGAGACCCCGACCGCGGTACCTCCAGCCCCCGAAGGGCCGCGGTCGGGCCCCACCTCCGCCTCCCCGCTGCGCTGGACCCCCCTGCGCTGGACCCCCCTGCGCTGGACCCCCCTGCGCTGGACCCCCCTGCGCTGGACGCTGTCGGCGGCCCGCGGCCGGCGCGCCCGGCTGCTGCTCGCCGCCCTGCTCGGCGCGCTCGCCCTCGGCTGCGGGGTCGCCCTGACCGCCACCTCGGCCTGGCTGATCTCCTCCGCCGCGCTGCACCCGCCGGTGCTGGCGCTGATGGTCGCCATCGTGGCCGTCCGCACGTTCGGCCTGGGCAAGGGCGTGCTGCGCTACGCCGAGCGGCTGGTCTCCCACGACGCCGCGCTGCGGGTGGCCGGTGCGCTGCGGGTGCGCATCTGGGAGGCGCTGGTGCGGCTGGGACCGGCGGCCACCGCGCGCCTGCGCCGCGGGGAGCTGCTGTCGCGGCTGGTGGCCGACGTCGACGCCCAGCAGGACCTGCTGGTGCGGGTCCTGGTGCCCGCCGCGGCCGCCGCCGCCGTCGGCCTGGGCACCGCGCTCGGGATCGGGCTGCTGCTCCCGGCCGCGGGCCTGGTCGTCGCAGCCGGGGTGCTCGCCGCCGGGGTGCTCGCCCCCGCGGCCACCGCCTGGGCCGCGCACCGCACGGAGCGCCGCACCGCCGCCGCCCGCGGGGAGGTGCTCGCCGGGGCCGTGGAGCTCGTGCAGGCCGCCCCGGACCTGATCGTGTTCGGTGCCGCCGCCCGGTTCCGGGACCGGCTCACCGCCGCCGACGCCCGCCTCGGGGTGCTGCTGCGCCGCGCCGCCACGGCCCGCGGCCTCGGCGCCGGGATCGCCGTGCTGACCACCGGCGCCACCTCGGTGGCGGCCACCGCGGTCGGCGCCGCCGCCGTCTCGGCCGGGACGCTGCCCGGGCCCGCGCTCGCCGTGCTGGCGCTCACCCCGCTCGCGCTGGCCGACGTCGTGGCCGGGCTGCCCGACGCCGCGGTCCGGCTGCTCACCGCGCTGCCGAACCCCTGCGCGCGGCCCCGCTCCCCCCGCCGTCGGGGTTCACCGCCGACGGCCTCGCGGTGCGCTGGCCCGGCGCCGTCACCGACGCCGTCCGCGGCGTCGACCTGGACCTGCGCCCCGGCACCCGGCTGGCGCTGACCGGGCCGTCGGGCTCGGGCAAGTCGACCGTGGTCGCCGCCCTGCTGCGCACGCTCGAACCCGGCGCGGGCGTCCTGCGCGCCGACGGCCGTGACGTGCGCGAGCGGGCCGGGGACGGGGTCCGCGACGGCATCGCCTGGTGCGGCGCACGCACCCACCTGTTCGACAGCACCCTGCGCGCCAACCTCGCGCTGGCCGCACCGGGGGCCTCCGACGCGCAGCTCGTCGCGGCGCTGGAGCGGTCCCGGCTGGGTGCGTGGCTCGCCGGTCTGCCCGACGGGCTGGACACCCCGGTCGGCGAGCACGGGGGCGCGGTGTCCGGCGGGGAACGCCAGCGCCTCGGCATCGCCCGCGCGCTGCTCGCCGGGCGCAACGTCCTGGTCCTCGACGAGCCCACCGCCCACCTCGACCCGGCCACCGCCGACGCGCTGGCCGGCGAGCTGCTCGCCGTCACCGAGGGGCGCACCGCGCTGATCGTGACCCACCGTCCCGAGCAGACCCCCGGGCTGACCCGCATCCGCCTCGGCGACCGCTATCCCTGCGGGACCACCCGGACGTCGGCGACGCCGCGCACGGCGGCGGCCACCACCGCGGCGGCGTGCCGCTCGGCCGGGTCGACGAACGGGTCGGCCAGCGTCACGACGCCGTCGTGGACCGACACCGACCAGCGACCGGGGCCCGCGTAGCGCTCCAGCCTGCGCCGCACGTCGGCCGCGATGGCGGCGTCGGCCCGGGTGAGGGTGTCGACCACGTCGCGGCGGCTCACGATCCCGACGACCCGGCCCGCCTCGACGACGGGGACCGACCGGATGCCCCGGGCCGCCATCTCCCCGACGAGGTCGGCGACGTCGGTCCAGGTCCGCGCCGTCACGACGTCGGTGGTCATGACGTCCGCGACGCGCACCGGTGGGCCGCCCGCGGCGAGCTCCCCGCCCAGCAGCGGCGAGCGGGGGTCGTGCCGGATCCGGTCGCGCAGCAGGTCGGCCTCGGTGACGATGCCCAGCAGGCCGCCGTCGTCGTCGACGACGGGCAGGGCGGTGAAGCCCCGCCCGCCGAGCAGCGCGGCCGCCGCGCGCACCGGGGTGGCCGGGGACGCCGTCAGCGCCGGCCGGGTCATGATGTCGCGCACCAGCATCGGGCTTCCTCCTGGATCGGGCGGTTCTGCGGTCCCAGCGTCGGGCACCGGGTGGGCGCCGGGGTACGGCCGAACGCCCCGCGCCGGGGTGGCGACCGGCAGGCTCACCCGATCACCACGGCGATGCCGTGTCCCGCGACGAGCGCGGTGGCCGGCAGGCGGAGCGCCGCGACGGCGGTCCCCGCGGCCGGCGCCACGATCGGACCGGGGCGGGCCGCCGGGCACGGCCGTCGGTCCCGAACCCGTTCGCCGCACGATGTGTCCCGCGCCCCGCACACCGGGTCCGACGGCCCGTGACCACGGTGCGTCCGGTCCTGCCCGCGGCCGCCGCCGTGCGGCAGCGTCGGGCGCATGCAGACGTGGCAGAGCGTGCTGGTGGGCGTGGCGGCCGTCGCGGTCGCGCTCGCCGTGGGCAGCATCCGGATGGTCCAGCAGTACGAGCGCGGCGTGGTGTTCCGCTTCGGCCGGGTGCTGCCCGGCGTGCGCGAACCGGGCCTGCGGTTCATCGTGCCGATCGCCGACCGCATGCAGAAGGTCTCCGTGCAGGTGATCGTGCTGGCGGTCCCTGGCCAGGGCGCGATCACCCGGGACAACGTCACCGTCCAGGTCGACGCGGCCGTCTACTTCAAGGTCGTCGACCCGGTGAAGGCCATCGTCAACGTCCGGGACTACCAGCACGCGGTCGGCCAGGTCGCCCAGACCTCGCTGCGCACCGTGATCGGCCGCGCCGACCTGGACACGCTGCTGTCGGACCGGGAACGGATCAGCGCCGAGCTCAAGGCCGTGATCGACGAGCCGACCGAGCAGCCGTGGGGCGTGCGCATCGAACTGGTCGAGCTCAAGGACATCGCGCTGCCCGAGACGATGAAGCGCTCGATGTCGCGCCAGGCCGAGGCCGAGCGGGAGCGCCGGGCCCGCGTGATCGCCGCGGACGGCGAGTACCAGGCCTCCACCCGTCTCGCCGACGCCGCGCGCACCATGCACACCACGCCCGGCGCGTTCCAGCTGCGTCTGCTGCAGACCGTCTCCGACGTCGCCGCCGAGAAGAACAGCACGCTCGTCATGCCGTTCCCGGTGGAGCTGTTGCGCTTCTTCGACCGCGCCGGCGCACCGGTCACGGTCCCCGACACCGCCGCGGGCCTGCACGACGCCGCGGTCCTGCACGACCACGTCGACCACCGCTGAGGATGCCCGCCCCCCGGGGGGCCCAACGGCCCGCCGCCGCGGGCCGGGTGCCGCTGACGGCGCCCGCCCGCCGGGGGGACGCTCGGTCCCGCCGCACGTCCGACGAGGAGACCCCCATGACCCCCCGCCCGCACCGGCTCGCCGCACCACCCGAGGCCCTGGACGACGACCCACCGGTCACCGGGCTGATGACCCAACGGATCGTCGCGATCGTCCCGGAGGCGGAGCTGTCGGTGGCCCTGCGCCTGATGGCCGCCCGCGGCGTCCGGCACCTGCCGGTCCTCGACGGGGCGCGCTGCGTCGGGCTCGTGCTGGACACCGACGTCGCCCGGCTGCTCGCCCTCACCCGCCCCGAACCCGGGGTACCGCCGCTGCGGGTGCGGGACGTGTGCCGCCGGGTCCCCGCGCTGGAGCCGACGGCGAGGCGATCCGACGCGGCCCGGGGCATGCAGGCGAGCGGGATCGACGCCGTGCTGGTCGGCGACGGCGAGCGGCTGCTCGGCATCGTCACCGCCACCGACCTCGTCCGCTCGCTCGCCGCGGACGGGGCGGACCGGTGATCGTGGACCGGGTCGACGACCGCTCGGTGCGCAGCGCGCTGGAGCTGGCCTCGCGCGCCCCGTCGATCCACAACAGCCAGCCGTGGCGCTGGGGGCTGCGCCCCCGCGGCATCCACCTCTACGCCGACCTGCGCCGGTGGATCCCGGTGACCGACGCCGACGGCCGGGACCTGGCCCTGAGCTGCGGGGCGGCGCTGCACCACCTGACCGTCGCCCTCGCCGCGACCGGCCTGCAGGCCACCGTCCACCGGTTGCCCGACCCGGACCGGGGCGACCACCTCGCCACGCTGGAGCTGACGCCCGGACCGGTCCCCGAGGCCGACCTGGGCGCGGCGAGCGCCATCGTGGAGCGGCGCACCGACCGCAGGCGCTACCTGGACTGGGAGGTCCCGGACGCGTTCGTCGCCGAGCTGGCCGGCCAGGCGGCGGAGCACGGGGCGCTGCTGCGCCCGGTCACCGGGGCCTCGGCCCACGACCGCACCGTCGCCGCGATCCGGGCGGCGGCCCGGGAGCAGGAGGCGACGCCCGGCTACCACACGGAGACGGCGGTCTGGAGCGGCGGCGGCCGGTCCCACGACGATGGGATACCGGCGTCCAACCTGCTCCGTGCGGACGGTGGCGACACCGCCCGCAGGTTCGGTGAGGGGGAGATCGCCCAGCCGGCCGACGGGACGGACGGGGCGCTGCTCATGGTGCTCGGCACGGCGTCCGACGACACCCTCTCGCAGCTGCGGGCGGGAGAGGCGCTGAGCGCGGTCCTGCTGCACGCCACCCGGCTCGGCCTGGCCACCTGCCCGCTGAGCCAGCCGCTGGAGGTCGCGCGCACGCGCGCGATGCTGCGCGACGAGGTGCTCGGCGGCACCCTGGATCCCCAGCTGGTGCTGCGGGTGGGCTGGGCGCCGGCCGGTCCGCCGCTCCCGTTGACCCCCCGCCGCCCCCTCGAGGACTCCCTGGAGCGGTGACCGGCCCCCGGCGGCTCAGTAGCGCCGGACCTCCGACAGGTCGGCCGACCGCTCGTCCACGCGGAACCCCAGGCGGTCGGCCACGGCGACGACACCCTCCACCCGCTCGGCGGAGCGGACGGCGAGCCGGGCGTCGGCCCGGGTGTCCAGCTCGCCGTCGAGGGTCACCACGCCGTCGGTGACATCCACTGACACGCGGTCGGCACCCACGCCCAGCAGCCGGCCCAGCACGTCGACGACGATCTCGGCCCGGATGCCGTCGTCGTCGCGGTCGAACACCGACAGCAGGTCCGAGCGGCCCAGCACGCCCACCACCCGTCCGTCCCGCTCCACCACGGGCAGCCACGCCAGCCCGTGCTCGCGCATCAGCCGCGCCGCGTGGGCCACCGTCGCGCCCGGCCCGACGGCGACGGCGGGGGCGGACATGAGCCCGGCCGCCGTCGTGGCCCCGGCCGCGCCGGCCGGGGCCGACCGGCCGGTGTGTCGCGGGCGCGGGCGCCACCACCGCCGCTCCGGAGCCGGGTCGGTGCGTTCGGCGGTGACGAGCAGGTCGGCCTCCGACACCGCGCCCAGCAGCACCCCGTCGTCGTCGCACACCGGGACGGCCCGGACCCGCCGCGTCGCGAGGACGTCGGCGACCTGGGCGAACGTCGCGTCGGGCGACACCGTGGCCACGTCGGTGGTCATCACGTCGGCGACCGTGCTGCGGCGCACCGACGGCCTCGGGCGGGCGGGCGCGGGCCGCGGGCGCACCACGGTGACCGGGCACGCCGCCCCCAGTGCGCAGCGCATGCCGACCGAGCCCAGCACGGCACCGGCGAGCGCGCCGCGCCCGCGGTGCCCGAGCACGAGCAGGTCGGCGTCACCGGACGCGGCGATCAGGGCGTCCGCGGGTGGGCCCGGCACCGCGGACACCTCGATCGGCACCGCGGCCGCCTCACGCGGGTGGGCCGCCAGCACGTCGTCGACCCACCCCCGGGCGGCGACGCGCATCCGGTGCAGCTCCGCCGCACCGGCCGGGATCGGCACCGGGCCGTAGGCGGTCGCCCAGAACTCGGGCTGCGCCTGCGCCGTCACGACCCGCAGCCGGGCCCCGCGGCGGGCGGCGTCGGCGAGGGCGTGTTCCAGCGCGGCGCGCGACCCCACCGACCCGTCGACGCCCACCACGACCGTTCCCCCGTCCTCAGGCGTGCTCATCGGTCCGCTCCGCGTCGGTGTCGGGATGGACCGCCGGATGGGGCCACAGGCCGATCGCGCTGCTCGGGGCGTGCGGCCACCGGGCCGCGCTCTCGATCCGGTACCCGGGCGGCGGCGTGACCACCGAGTCGCGGTCGTTGCCGACCCAGCGCACGCGGAAGCGCGCCGGGCCGTCACCGGGGATCCGGGCCACGATCCGCGCCCAGCGCCAGCCGCGCTCGACCGGCGGGCTCGGGACGACGAGCCAGTCGCCCTCGGGTGACCGGGTCCGGTCCGGGGTGGGGGTCTCCTGGCCGGGCATCGTGGGCTCCTCCATGTCGGGTACCTCCGTCGTCGACGGACCCACGCTGCCCCGCCGGCCGGGGCCGCGGGTAGTGGCGGACGGCCCTGGTGCGGCGACCACAGGGTCCCCGGCGCCCGTGGCCCCCGGGCCGCCCGGCCGCCCACCCGGTGACGTCCGGCCCTGCCGGTGACGACCGGTCGGCGGCGATCCTGGACCTCCCGAGGGAAGGACCGGCCGTGACGGACGCAGGCGAGCAGGACCCGCGCGGGACGCGTGCGGCGACGACGGAGGCGGACGGTGCCGCGCCGCCGGTGGTGGTGGGCACCGACGGGACCCCGACGGCGCTCCACGCCGTCGCCTGGGCGGCGAGCGAGGCGGTGCTGCGTGGCCGGCCGCTGCGGATCGTGCACGCCGGTCCCTACGACGTCACCCGGGAGCTCTCCCCCGGCAGGCGCCGGGCCTCGGCCGTCCTCGCCCGCGCGTTCACCGTCGCCCGCCGCCACGAGCCGCGGGTGGAGGCCCACACGCAGCTGTCCGGCGAGTCCCCCGTCACCGCACTCGTGCACGCCTCCGCCGACGCGGAACTGCTGGTCGTGGGCCTGCTCAGCGGTCATCCCGGGGACCGGCTGATCCCCTCCATCGCTCCGGCTCTCACCGCCAGGGCGCACTGCCCGGTGACCGTGGTCCACAGCGACCACGACCTGTCCGGGGCCGGGCGCCCGGTCGTCGTCGGGGTGGAGGACGTCGACGCCGACGCCGCCGCGCTGACGGTCGCGTTCGCCGACGCCGCGCGCCACGGCGCCCGGCTGGTCGTGGTCCACGCGCAGCACCGGGCACCCGCCGCAGGCGAGACGCTGCCCCTGGACCCGTGGCGGGCCGCCCGGCCCGACGTGCCGGTCGAGGTGCGGCTGGTGCACGGCGGGGCCGAGGAGCACCTGCTGCGCGCCGCGCGCGGGGCCCGGTCGCTGGTGCTCGGATCGGCCGGTCACAACCTGGCGGCCCGCGCGGCACTGGGGTCCACGAGCCGGGTGCTGGTGCGGCTGGCCCCCTGCCCGGTCACGGTCGTGCGCCGCGACCTCGACGTCACCGCCACCGGGGCACCGGCCCGCTCCGGCGCGGTCGGGTCGTGAGCCCGGAGCTGCCGGCCGCGGTGCGCGAGACCGGCGTCGTGTTCCTGGTCGGTGACCGGGCGTACAAGATGAAGAAGGCCGTGCACAACGACTTCCTGGACTTCCGCACCGCCGAGCGGCGTCGTGCCGCCTGCCGTCGCGAGATCGAGCTCAACCGGCGGCTCGCCCCGGACGTCTACCTGGGGATCAGCGAGGTGCTCCGGCCCGCCGACCCGTCGGGGCGCCCGGTCGCGCAGGCCGGGCCGAACGAGCCGCTGGTGGTGATGCGCCGGATGCCCGAGGAGCGGCGCCTGGCCACCCTCGTGACCTCCGGCGCCCCGGTCGCCGACGACCTGCGCGCACTGGCCAGGGTCATGGCCCGGTTTCACGCGGGGGCGCTGCGGGGGGCCTCCGTCACCGCGGACGCCACCCGGGACGCCGTCGCGGCCCGCTGGGCGGCCAACCTCGCCGTGCTCGACGAGGCCGCGCTCCCGGTGCTCGACCCGGCACTGGTCCGTGCCGTGCGCCGGCTCGCGACGCGCTTCCTGGACGGCCGCGGCCCCCTGTTCGCCGAGCGGATCGCGCAGCACCGCATCGTCGACGGGCACGGCGACCTGACCGCCGGCGACGTGTTCTGCCTCGACGACGGTCCCCGCGCGCTGGACTGCCTGGAGTTCGACGACCACCTGCGCCACGTCGACGGCCTGGACGACGTCGCGTTCCTGGCGATGGACCTGGAACGGCTGGGCCGCCCGGACCTGGCGACCGCGTTCCTCGACGACTACCTGGAGTTCTCCGGGGACCCCGCCCCGGCCGCCCTGCGCCACCACTTCGTCGCCTACCGCGCGGTCGTCCGGGCGAAGGTGGCCTGCCTGCGCCACGGCCAGGGCGAGGCGGGGGCCGCGGCGGAGGCCGAACAGCACACCGCCCTCGGGCTGCGGCACCTGGAGCGGGGCGCGGTCCGGCTGGCCGTGGTCGGCGGGCTGCCCGGCACGGGGAAGACGACGCTGGGCGGGGCGCTGGCCGACCGGTTCGGGGCGGTGCTGCTCTCCAGCGACCGGGTGCGCAAGGAGCTCGCCGGGCTCGACCCCGCCGCCCCCGCCGCCGCGCCCTACCGGGAGGGCCTCTACACCCCGGAGCACACCGGACGGACCTACGGCGAGCTGCTGCGCCGTGCCGGGATGCTCCTCGTCCGGGGCGAGTCGGTGGTGCTCGACGCCTCCTTCACCGACGCCCGGCACCGCACCGACGCCGCCGAGCTGGCCCGGCGCACGAGCAGCGAGCTGGTGGAGCTGCGGTGCGACGCGCCGGGCGGCACCGCGCGACGGCGGATCTCCACCCGCGCGGCGGGCGCCTCGGACGCGACGGCCGCTGTCGCCGAGGCGATGCGCGACGCCCTGGACCCGTGGCCCACGGCGGGCACCGTCCCGACCGGCGGCGAGCTGGGCGACGCGCTGGACGTGGCGGCGGCGCGGTGGCGCGCCGCCGCCGGACACGCCGCGGACCCCCGCGGCTGAGCCGGGCCGGTCCGCCGCGGGACCTCGCCCGCAGGCCGGGCGCCAGGGCCGGTCCGCGTCAGGGCCGGTCCGCGTCAGGGCCGGTCCGCGCCAGGGCCGGTCCGCGCCAGGGCCGGTCCGGTGTCCCGGCGTCCGGGCCCGGCTCCGGCCGCGCGGCGTGCCCGACCCGGACCAGTACCTGGGCGTGGACGCCCGGCCCGTACATCCGGGCCAGAGCCGCGCGGGTCTCGCGGACCTCGGTGGGGGCCGAGATCACGGAGGTGGCCAGGCCGAGCGCGGTCGCGGTGAGCAGGACCCGCTGCAGCGCCATCCCGGCCCGCAGGTGGGCGGTGGGCAGGTCGGTGGAGGTCCCGATCACCAGCAGCAGCGGCTCCGGGTCGTGCCCGGCCGCCGGGGCTCCGTCGGCGGGCGGGGTCCCGTGGGTGAAGTCCCGCACCATCCACACGTCGTTGTGCTGCGGCGGCGCCCCTCCGGCGTCGGCCCGCACGCCGTAGGGCTCCCCGTCGGGCCGCCCGGTCCACCGCTCCCACTCGGCGCGGAAGCCGGGATCGGCCCACTGCCGCCGGTGGGCGGTCGTCAGCAGCGCGCGCAGTCGCCTGCGCTCGGCGGGCTCGTGTACCGCGTGCAGCCACACCCCCTCGGTCTCCGCGGCCCGGCGCAACAGCATGCGGTGGCTGCCGGACACCGGCCGGTCGGCGAAGGGCAGGCGGTGCGAGCGCCGCAGCGGGATCGCGGCGTGCAGCGCGGTCTCCTCCGGTGTCGGCGCCATGTGCTCGGCGGGGCGCAGCGTCGCGACGAGCCCCGGGCTCGTCGGGTCGGGGAGCAGGCCCACCAGCGACCGCCGGCCGCCCACGGCCAGTGCGAGGCTCACGTTGAGCAGCGCCGCGCCGCAGGAGATCCGCAGCTCGCGGTCGTCGGGATCGGTGGCCGTCAGGCGGCGGCGGGCGTCGACCCGCAGCTCGAAGACCCGGCCGTCACCGGCCAGCCGCCAGGGACGGGTGTTGTGCACCGACGGAGCGTGGGCCAGTGCCTCGGCCACGGCCTGGGCGGACGGTGTGGGCATGGGGCGAGTCTGCGTCCCGGTGCCCGGCACGGCACAGGGGCGAACGGCTCGCCGTCCCCGGCCGGCCGCCCGCCGTCCGGGCCCGCCGCCACGGTCGTTCGGCGGCCGTTCCCGGGACCTCCTGTCCTGCCGCCGCAGCCGCCGGGCCGCGACGGTGGGACCGCGGCGGGTGGCCGGCCGGGTGGGGAGGGACCATGACGCGCGACCTGGTGGTCGTCGGGCTCCGGGACTGCGTGGGCGGTCGGGCGGCGCTGCGCTTCGCCCTGCGCGACGCGGTCCGCCGCGGGGCCAGGGTCGACGTCGTCGCGGCGTTCGGCCCGGCCGACGACCCGGCGTCCGGGGCACGGGCACCGCAGCGCCCGGTCGGCGAGGTCGCCGCGGCGGTCCGGGCGGCGGCGACGGGGATGGTCGAGGACGCGCTGGCCGAGATGGCGGGCGACGACCCGCCCCCGGTCACGGTACTGGCGGTCGCGGGCGACGCGGGCGAGGTGCTGGTGCACACCGCGCGGACCGCCGACCTCCTGGTCGTGGGCAGCCGCGGGCGCGGCCGGGTCGCGAGCGCCGTGCTCGGTTCGGTGAGCATGCACTGCGTGCTGCACGCGGCGTGCCCGGTGACCGTCGTCCGTCCGGTCGCCGAACCCGCGCCCGCCTGAGCCCCGGGCCCCGGGGCGTCACTGCAGGTCGCGCCGGCGCCAGCCGGCCAGCCCCGCCGCCGTGAGGGCGGCGGCGACCACCGTCGTCCACAGCAGCGGCGTCACCGGGTCCTGCACGGGCCCGGGCCAGCGGGGCAGGTGGGTGAACGGGGACAGGTCGAGCACCCACGACGGCAGCCGCAGCAGCGGCCCCAGCTCGCCGATCAGCAGGAAGGCGACGAGCGCGGGCCACGCGGCGGCGGCGGCGCGCGGCGCCAGGCCGATCAGCGCGACGGTCAGGCCCCCGACCACCCACACCGCGGGCAGCTGCCCCAGCGCCGCCCCGACCAGGCGGGGCAGCTCGGCGCCCACCGCACCCGTCTGCAGCCCGTGGCCCAGACCGGCACCGGCGCCCGCCGCCACGAGCAGCACCACGGCGCCCCCGGCGGCGGCCGCGACGTGGCCCGCGGCGAGCCGGACCCGGCCGACCGGGGCCGACAGCACCAGATCCACCCGCCGGGCCCGTTCCTCGGCGTGCAGGCGCAGGGCGGCCTGCACGACGAACGCCGAGGCGAGCACCGCGAGCACGCCGAACTCCGCGGCCAGGAACGCGTCGGTGAGGCCCTGCTCGCCGCCGAGCGCACGGAGGACCTCCCGCATCCGTGGGCCGGCCAGCAGCTCGTCCGCGGCCGAGGCGACGCTGCCCAGCAGCGCCCCGATCAGCAGGAACCCCACGGTCCATGCGGCGAGCACGCCGCGGTGCAGGCGCGCGGCGAGCGCGAGCGGGCTCCGCAGCCCGGCCGCGGCGGCCCCCGGGCCGGGACGGTCGGCCAGCAGGCCGGCACCCAGGTCGCGCCGGGCGTCGAGCAGGTGGGCCACCACGGCCAGCGCCAGGGCGGCGGCGACGGACAGCGCGGGCACCCACCACCGCTCGCCGGCGTAGGGCCGCGTCTCCTGGGCCCACCCGATCGGGGACAGCCAGGTCAGCCAGCCCGGCCCGGTGACGTCACCGGCCGCGCGCAGCACGAACGCCGCACCGAGCACGAGGATCGCCAGGCCCCTCGCCGCCCGGGCGCTGCGGGCGAGCTGGGCCGCGACCCCGCCGACCGCGGCGAACACGACACCGGCCCCGGCCCACGCCGCGCCGAACGCGACCGAACCGGCGACCGGCAGCCCCGCCGCGGCCAGGCCGAGGGCGGTGGCGGCCCCCAGCGTCACCGACGCGCCCCACCCGACGGCCAGGGCCGCGGCGAGGGCCGCGCCGCGACCGACGGCCGTCGACCCCACCAGCTCGCGGCGGCCCGCCGACTCGTCACCCCGGGTGTGCCGCACCACGGTGAGCACCGCCAGGACGGCGACCAGCACGGCGCCGAACCCGCCCAGCTTCCACAGCGCCAGCGCCCCGAGGGAGGTCGGGTCGTGGAGCGGGCCGTACAACGCCACCAACGACGGCGCCGCGTTGATCGCGGCGGCGGCCTCGACGCGGGTGGCCGCGTCCGGGTAGAGCGACGCGGTCGCGGCCGCGGCGAACGCCGCGACCAGTGCGAAGACCGCGATCCAGACCGGCAGCACGACCCGGTCGCGGCGCAGTGCCAGCCGGACGAGCGGGCCGGTCCCGGTCAGCGTGCTCACGTGCGGCCTGCCGGGTGCGCGGTCCGGGCGTAGTGCCGCAGGAACAGCTCCTCCAGGGTCGGCGGACGGCTGGTCAGCCCGACGATGCCGGCCCGGGCCAGCGCGGTGACGACGTCGTCGAGCGCGTCCGCGTCGACGGCGCAGCGGACCCGCCGGCCCGAGACCTCGACGTCGTGCACGCCGGGGAGCGCGGCCAGGTCGGGCGGCTCGGCCGCGAGCTCCGCGGTGACCGCGGTGCGGGAGAGGTGGCGCAGGTCGGCCAGCGTCCCGGACTCCACGGTGCGCCCCGCGCGGATGATGCTGACCCGGTCGCAGAGCGCCTCGACCTCCGACAGCACGTGGCTCGACAGCACGACCGTGCGCCCGGCCCGGCGTTCCTGCTCGATGCAGCGCCGGAACTCCGCCTCCATCAGCGGGTCCAGCCCCGCCGTCGGCTCGTCGAGCAGCAGCAGCTCGACGTCGCTGGCCAGCGCCGCCACCAGGGCGACCTTCTGCCGGTTGCCCCGGGAGTAGGCGCGGCCCGCCACGGTGGGATCGAGGTCGAAGCGCTCCAGCAGCTCCGCGCGCCGCCGGGGGTGCAGCCCGCCGCGCAGCCGCCCGAGCAGGTCGATCACCTCGCCGCCGGTCAGGTTCGGCCACAGCACCACCTCCCCGGGCACGTAGGCGAGCCTGCGGTGCAGGGCGACGGCGTCGCGCCACGGGTCGCCGCCGAGGAGCCGGACCGCGCCGGCGTCGGCCCGCAGCAGGCCGAGCAGCACCCGCAGCGTGGTCGTCTTCCCCGACCCGTTGGGCCCGAGGAACCCGTGCACCTCCCCGGTCTCGACCCGCAGGTCGAGGCCGTCGAGGGCGCGGACCCGGCCGAAGGACTTCACCAGGCCGGACACGGCGACGGTGGGTGCGGTCATGAATCCGACACCGACACCGACACAGGGGCCGGGGGGCCGGACGACGTCACCGGGCACCGACCAACTGCGCGGCCAGGGCGTCGCCCCACTGCCGCGCCCGCTCCAGCTCGCCGTCGACCAGCGGGCCGCGCGTGCCGGTCACCCGGAAGGACTCGGGGCGGGCCAGCACCCGGTGCCCCTGGCGCCGCAGGCGACGGGCGGCCGCCGCCGCGGCCGAGCCGGGCAGCCGGGGACGGTCCGCGCGGGTGTCGAACGTCGCGGCTGGGCAGGTGCCCGCCGGGAGGCGGTCGAGCCACTCCCGGATCCCGGTGTCCGCGACCGGGACGGCCCCGCCGGACTGCTCGGCCGCCGACCGCCGCGTCGACGCCCGGGTCATCCCGAAGGCGTGCGTGGGCCCGCCGACGACCAGCAGGTCGACCCTGTGCAGCTCGTCCGGGGCCGTGGCCACGTCGGCCGTGCGGACGTCCATCCGGCCGCCCAGCCCCGCCGCGACGGCGTCGGCGACGGCGCGGGTGTTGCCGAACACGGACTCCACGACCACGAGCGCTTCCATGCCGCCACTCCCCTCGCGCGTCCCGGGCGGACGCCGGTGCGGGCAGTGTCGGGGCGCCGGGACGGGCCGGGCAGGGGCCGATGGTCCCGACCCCCACCCGACGAGGGTCCCCGTCGGAGGCTCCGGTCGACGGTGGTCGCGCCTGCGGCGGGCAGGGACGCTCGACGGCACAGGTGACCGGCGGATCGAGCGAGGTGGACCGATGCGAGTCCGGGTGGGTGTCAACGGCATGGGGCGCATCGGCCGCGCGGTGCTCCGCGCGGCCGCGGTGCGGGCGGAGCCGGCCTTCGAGATCGTCGCGGTGAACGACCTCGCCCCACCCGCGACGGTGGCCCACCTGCTGCGGCACGACTCCACCTACGGGGCGTGGGGACACCGGGTCGAGGTGTCGGACGGCTTCCTGTCCGTGGACGACCACGCGCTGCGGGCCACGCAGGAGGCCGACACCGCCCGGCTGGACTGGGCGGCGGTGGGCGTCGACCTGGTCGTGGAGGCCACCGGGCGCTTCCGCGACCGCGACGCCGCCGCCGGGCACCTCGCAGCCGGCGCCCGCAAGGTGCTGGTCACCGCCCCGGGCCGGGGCCTCGACGCCACGATCGTGATGGGCGTGAACCAGGACACCTACGACGCCGCCACCCACCACCTCGTCTCCAACGCCTCGTGCACGACGAACTGTGCGGCCCCGATGGTGCAGGTGCTGCACCAGGCGTTCGGCGTCGAGCACGGCCTGCTGACGACGGTGCACAGCTACACCGGCGACCAGAACCTGCTCGACGCGCCGCACAACGACCTGCGCCGGGCCCGCTCCGCCGCGGTCAACATCATCCCGACCGGGACCGGGGCCGCCCGGGCCATCGGCGAGGTGCTGCCGGAGCTGGCGGGCAGGCTCGACGGGGTCGCGCTGCGCGTCCCGGTCGTCGACGCCTCGCTGGTCGACCTCACCGTCGGGCTGAGCGGTTCGGTGACGGTCGGGCAGGTCAACCGGGCGTTCCGCACCGCGGCCGACGGCCCGCTCAAGAACATCCTGCGCTGCACGGACGAGCCGATCGTCTCCCACGACGTGATCGGGGAGCCCGCGTCGTGCGTCATCGACCTCGGCCTGACCCAGGCGGTCGGCAGCATGGTCAAGGTCTTCGGCTGGTACGACAACGAGTGGGGCTACACCCAGCGCACCATCGACCTGCTCGACCTCATGGCCCGCATCCTCCCCGGCGACTGACCCGGACGGGAGCAGGCGATGGGACGGACCGAGATCGTGGTCGGTGTCGACGGCAGCGACCACGCCCTGCACGCCGTGGGCTGGGCCGCCGCGGAGGCGGGCCTGCGCGGCGCGGCGCTGCGGCTGGTGCACGCGGGCGACGAGCCGCCCGCGGCCCCGTGGCCCCTCGAGGTGCTGGCGCGGGCCTTCGCCGTCGCCCGGCGGGCCGAGCCCGGGATCGAGGTCACGACGACCCGGTCCCCGGCGGAGCCGGTGCCCGCACTGCTCGACGCGTCGTCCGGCGCGGCCCTGCTCGTGGTGGGCATGGGCGGCGACACGCAGCGGGTGCTCCCCGGCTCGGTGGCCCTGGACGTCAGCGCACGGGCGAGCTGCCCGGTCGTCGTGGTGCGCGGGGCGCCGGTGCCGCCCCGGGGCCCCGTGCTCGTCGGCGTCGACACCGTCGAGGGCGACGCGCCGGCACTGACGCTGGCCTTCTCCGACGCCCGCCGCCACGGCGGACGGGTGGCGGTCCTGCACGCCCGCGCCACCGCCGACCCACCGGTCCCCCCGGCGGTCGAGCAGGCGTCCGACGTCGCGGAGCGCGACCGGCTGCGCGCCGCGCTCGCACCGTGGACGGCGCGGTTCCCCGGCGTCCCGGTGGAGGTGACGGTGGTGCACGACGTGCCGGCGCTCGCGCTGCTGCGGGCGGCCGAGGGGGCACGGCTGGTGGTGGTCGGGACCCGGGCGCACGGCGCCTACGCGCGGTCGCTGTTCGGGTCGACCAGCCGGGAGGTGCTGCGGCGCAGCCCGGTGACCGTCGTGGTGGTCGACCCCGCCGCCGCGGACGCCGTCGCGGACACCGCCGTCCCGGACGACGCCGTCCCGGACGACGCGGCGCCGTGGGACCCCCTGCTCGACCACCCGCACGACCGCGGCGCCCTGTTCTGACCGGCCCTGTTCCGACCGGCGCTCACCCGGACCGTCGGGCCCGGGCCGCCTCGACCAGCTCGATCAGGATCGCCGGTACCACGGCGACCGCCGCGACCAGTGCGAGGTCGGCGGCCGGGAGCGGGTCGAGGCCGAGCAGGTCCGACAGCCCGGGCAGGTAGACCGCGGCGAGCGTCGCGGCCAGGCTCGTCGCCACCGCGACGAACAGGAACGGGTTGCCCGCCGGGGCCATCCGCCAGAACGGGGTGCGGTCGGACCGGGTCGTGAGGGCCATGCCCAGCTGGGTCAGCGCGAGCGTGGCGAACAGCACGGTCTGCCACGGGCCGCCCCGCGCCGCCGACCAGACCGCCAGGCCCAGGCAGCTCCCGGTCATGAGAGCGGCCACCCACAGCACGTCGAACGCGCCGCGCCGGGTCAGCAGGCCCTCCGACGGGGGCCGCGGTGGGCGGCGGAGCACGTCGGGCTCGGCGATCTCGGACCCGATCGCGACACCCGGCAGGCCGTGGGTGACCAGGTTGACCCACAGCACCTGACCGGGCAGCAGCGGCAGCACGAACCCCACCAGCGGCCCGACGAGCATCACGAGCAGCTCGGCGAGCCCGCCCGACACCCCGTAGCGGACGAACCGGCGCACGTTGTCGAAGACCCGCCTGCCCTCGGCGACGGCGGCGACGACGGTGGCCAGGCTGTCGTCGGTCAGCACCAGGTCCGCGGCCTCCTTCGCCACCTCGGTGCCGCGCCTGCCCATGGCCACGCCCACGTCGGCGGCGCGCAGGGCCGGCGCGTCGTTGACGCCGTCCCCGGTCATCGCGACGAGGTGACCGGCCTCCTGCCAGGCCGTGACGATGGCGAGCTTCCCCGCCGGGTCGGTGCGCGCGTACACCGGGCGCAGCCCGTGCCCCGGGGCGTCCGGCGGGTCGCCGGGGACCGTGACCCCGACGGCGGCGGCGACCGCCGCCGCGGTGCCGGGGTGGTCACCGGTGATCATCACGGGGCGGATGCCCGCGGCCCGGGCGGCGCGCACCGCCGCCGCGGCGTCCGGCCGCACCGGGTCGGCGGTGGCGATCAGGCCGAGCAGACGGACCGCCCCGGGAGGCCCCGCGGCGACCGCGAGCACCCGGCGCCCCTCCCCCGCCCACGCCGCGACCGTCCGCCCGGCGTCCTCCTCGCCGGCGAGGACGACCTCCGGTGCGCCCTTCACGACCTCCAGCGGACCGGCGGGCCCGGCGTGGGTCGTCCGCATGGACCGGTGCGCGGCGTCGAAGGGGCGGACGTGGGTGCGCGGCAGCGCGGCGCGCAGCCCCGGCACGTCGACGCCCGCCCCGGCGGCGGCGTCGACCAGCGCCCCCTCGGTCCCCCCGCCGCCGGGCTCCGCGTCACTGCACAGCACGACGGCCTCCAGCAGGGCCCGCCCGCCCCGCCCGCCCGCAGCCACCCCCACGCCGCCGACACCGGGGGCCGGCAGCTCGAGCACCCCCTCGCGCGTCCAGACCGCGACCGCGCGCGGATGCCCGGTGGTGAGCGTGCCGGTCTTGTCCGCGGCCAGCACCGTCACCGACCCCAGCGCCTCGACGGCGGGCAGCGAGCGGACGATCGCCCCCTGGTCGGCCATCCGCCGGGTGGCCGCGGCCAGGGCCAGCGCCACCACCGCGGGCAGCGACTCGGGGATGGCGGCCACCGCGAGCGAGATGCCGGCGACCAGCATGATCCCCCAGGGCTCCCCGCGCAGCAGCCCGAGCACCACCACGAGGGCGCACGCGGCGACGGCGGCGGCGGAGAGCCGCCTGCCGAGTGCGGCGAGCCGGCGCTGCAGCGGGGTGTCGGGCGCGGAGTGCTCGCGCAGCAGGCCGGCGATCCGGCCCAGCTCCGAGTCCGCACCGGTGCCGACCACGACGGCCGTGCCGGACCCGTGCACCACCAGGGTGCCCGCGTGCAGCATCGTGGTCCGCTCGCCGGGCCCGGCGCCCGGGTCGGCGGGCGGGTCGGGTCGGCGCTGCACCGGCTGCGCCTCCCCCGTGAGCAGCGCCTCGTCGACCTGCAGGTCGTGGGCCGTCAGCACCCGGGCGTCGGCGCCGACGACGTCGCCCTCGGCGACCCTGAGCACGGTGCAGCGGAGTCGACGCCGGCCGACGGGCCGTGGCCGGTCCGCGCGGCCCGCACTGGCCGCGGCCGTCGTCGGTGCCCTGCTGGCCGCCGCGGTCGTGGTCGTCGACGACCTCGTCGCCGCCTGCCCCCTCGCCGACACCTCCGTGGCGACCGACGCCGGGACGGCCCCGGTGCTGCGGTCCGCGCTGGCCGCGGCCACCGCGGCGGGCGAGCTGGAGCCGTGCGCCCGCATCGACGTCACCGAGCGCGACCCCGCCGCCATGGCGACGCTGCTCGCCGCGGGCAGCAGCACCCTGCCCGGTCTGTGGCTGCCCGACTCCGGGATCTGGCCGGCCCGGGTCGCCGCGGCGCCGGACCGCACGGTGCGCGCGCTCGGCTCCGTCGCGACCTCGCCCGTCGTGGTGGTCGGTGCGACCCCGTCCGCCGGGCCCGTCCCGCTCGCCGACCTGGTGGGTTCGCCGCAGGTCACGGGGCTGGTGGCGCCCGAACGCGACGCGAGCGGGGCGCTGACGGTGCTCGCCGCCGCGACCGCGCTCTCGGGCGGCGACGTGGCCGCGCCGGACCCGCGGGTCGCGGCCGCCTTCGTCGCGCTCGGGCGCGGCGTGCTCCCCGACGTCGCGGCCGGGTTCCGCCAGCTCGACGGCGGGGTCCCGTTCGTCGCGACCGCGCGCTCGGTCACCGCGCACACCGCGCGCGACGACACCGTCACCACCACCCCGGTCGCGGGGGTGCCGCCCGCCGACTACCCGCTCGTCGTGCTCGACCGCCCCGGTGCGGACCCCCGCCTGGCCGACACCGGCGCCCGGGTGCTCGACGCCCGGCGCGGGCCGGCCGCCCGCGACGTCCTCGACGACGCGGGGTTCGGCGCGGCCCGCGCCGGGGACGCCCCCGCCCCGACACCGGGGGTGTCCCGCGTCCTGGACCTGTGGCGCACCCTGACCACGGGGTCGGCGCTGCTCGCGGTGATCGACGTGTCGGGCTCCATGCAGTCCGCGGCCGGCTCCCGGACCCGCATCCAGCTCGCCGCCGACGCCGCACGCGAGGGGCTCGGCCTGTTCCCGCCCTCCACCGAGATCGGGCTCTGGACCTTCTCCGCCCGCCCCGCCCCCGAGCCCGACTTCAGCGTGCTGGTCCCCGTCGGGCCACTGCGCGGGCCCCTGCCCGGGGGCGCCACCCGCGCCGAGGTGCTCGCCGGCAGCGCCGGGCGACTGGACGCGGTCGACGGCGCCGGCACCGCGCTGCACCAGACCGCGCTGGAGGCGGTCCGCGCGATGCGGGCGGGTTTCGTGCCCGGCAAGGAGCACAGCGTCGTCCTGCTCACCGACGGGCGCGACGAGCGGGACGACGGACCCGGCCTCGACGAGCTGCTGTCCACCCTGCGCGCCGAGGCCGACCCCCGCCGGCCGGTCGCCGTCATCACCATCGGCATCGGGCCCGACGCCGACATGGAGGCGCTGCGCGCCATCGCCGAGGTCACCGACGGCCGGGCCTATCAGGCCGTCGACCCCGCGGAGATCCGTGGGGTGTTCCTCGACGCGCTGCTGCTGCGGGCCTGCCGGCCGGAATGCAACTAGGACCATTGCCACCCATTCCGGAGGAGGCGCCGGGATCATCCCTTTCCGACGCACACGCCGAACGCCCGGAACACGTGCCGGATTCCGACATGACGGTCCGGCACCGGGCAGATGCGCGGTCGCGTCCCGGGTCGACCGCAAATGCATCGTCGTGATCCGGACGTGATTCCCGAGGCCGCCGGCAGGCGATACGCCGCCGACCGTCGCGGCCGTCCCGGTGGTGCCGCGACACCTGGGCCCGGGGCCCGCGACGTCACCGCGGCCGCGGACTTGACCGTGCCGCAACGGCACGGTGTGGGCTGGCGCCCGCCCGTGAACGCACCCCGAACGGAGACCCGATGTCCACGGCACCACCCCGAGCCGCACCGCCCGGCCTCATCGACCTCGAGGAGCTCTTCGCCGATCCGCGGTTCGCGAACCCGTCGCTCTCGCCCGACGGCACCCGGATCGCCTACCTCGCCCCGCACCAGGGCCGTCGGCAGGTGTGGGTGCGCGGCATCGACGACGACCACGCCGACGCCGTCCGCGTCACCGGCGACACCCGCCGCGGCATCACGACCCACCACTGGACCGACGACCCCCGCTGGCTGCTCTACCAGCAGGACACCGACGGCAACGAGGACTGGCACCTCTACCGCGTCGACCTGGAGGAACCTGACGCGCAGGCCGTCGACCTGACCCCGATGGACCCCGGCTCCCGCGTCGTCGGCGTCGAACCGTTCCCGCCCGTACCCGGGTCCGTGCTCGTGGCGATGAACCGACGGCCGCTGTTCTTCGACCTGTTCCGCGTCGACGTCGCCACCGGCGAGACCGTCCTGCACCTCGAGCAGGACGACCCGACGGGCGGCGTCCTGCTCGACCGCGACGGCACCCCCGCCTTCCACACGGCGCTGGCCGCCGACGGCACGGTGGAGTTCTCGGCGATCGACCCCGGCGGGCGGCGACGGCTGCTGCACCGGACGGGCGGCGCCGAGCACCCCATGGGTGTGCACCCCCAACTGGTCACCCCGGACGGGAAGGGCCTGCTGGTCGGCTCCTTCGACTCCACCGACGACGAGGGGGCGGACGACCTGCGGCTGGTCCGCATCGACCACGCGACCGGCGAACAGACCGTCGTCGCCGCCGTCGGCGGCCACGACCTGGACATCTCCGGCGCGATGGTGCCCGGCGTGCTCCCGCCCGTGGTCTACACGCATCGAGGCACCGGGAAGGCGCTCGCCGCCCGCTTCGTCGCCGACCGGCCGCACGTCGAGGTCCTCGACCCGGACTTCGCCGACGTGTACGCGGCGCTGTCGACGCTGTCCGACGGGGTGCTGGGCACCCTGTCCTGCGACGAGGCGGGCAGGCGCTGGGTCGCCACCTTCACCCACGACCGCGACCCCGGCGTCGCCTGGCTCTACGACCACGCCACCGGCGAGGCCCGCCTGCTGTGGCGCGCCTACCCGGACCTCGACCCCGCCTCGCTGGCCCCGATGACCCCGGTCGCCTTCCCCGCCCGTGACGGCCTGCCGTTGCACGGCTACCTGACCCTCCCGGTCGGGGTCGAGCCGCGGGGGTTGCCGCTGGTCCTGCTGGTGCACGGCGGTCCCTGGATGCACGACGGCTGGGGCTTCAGCCCGGACGTGCAGTTCCTCGCCAACCGCGGCTACGCCGTGCTCCAGGTGAACTTCCGCGGCTCGCTGGGCCACGGCCGCCGCCACCTCACCGCCGCGATCGGCGAGATCGGCCGCGCGATGCACGACGACCTGATCGACGCCGTCGACTGGGCCGTCGCCCGTGGCTACGCCGACCCGGAGCGGCTCGCCGTCGCCGGGGGCTCCTACGGCGGCTACGCCGCACTGCTCGGCGTCACCCTCACCCCCGAGAAGTTCGCCGTCGCCGTCGACTACGTCGGCGTCTCCGACCTGGCCCACTTCCTGCGCACCCTGCCGCCCTTCACCCGGGCGTTCAACGTCAACAGCTGGTACGCCTACGTCGGCGACCCCGAGATCCCCGAGCAGGAGGCCGACATGCGGGCCCGCTCACCGATCACGATGGTCGACAGGATCCGCACACCGCTGCTGGTCGCCCAGGGCGCCAACGACGTCCGCGTCGTCCGGGCCGAGTCCGACAACATCGTCGCCTCGCTGCGCGAGCGCGGGGTACCGGTCACCTACCTCGTCGCCGACGACGAGGGCCACGGCTTCGCCAACCCGGAGAACCGGATGCGGCTCAACCGGGCGATCGAGCACCACTTCGCCGAGCACCTCGGCGGCCGCCGGGCGGACGAGGACCCCACCACACCGGCGTGACCGTGCCGGCCCCCCTCCGGTGCCGCGGCGCCGTCCCCCGGGAGGTCCCGTACCGTCCGGCTCACGACGGGCGTCGGCGGAGGGGGGTGCGCTCGTGGCCTGGAGCACCCGTGAGCTCGCCGAGCTGGCCGGCACGACCCTGCGCGCCGTGCGGCACTACCACCAGGTCGGGCTCCTCGCCGAGCCGGAGCGGCGCTCCAACGGCTACAAGCAGTACGGCGTGGCCCACCTGGTCCGGCTGCTGCGGATCAAACGCCTGGTCGACCTCGGTTTCACGTTGCCGCAGATCGCCGAACTCGGTGAGCGCGACGACCATCCCGCCGAGGCGCTGCGCGCACTGGACGCCGAACTGGCCGCGACGATCGACCGGCTGCAGCGGGTCCGCGTCGAGCTGCGCGGGATCCTCGACGAGGCCGCACCCACCGACCTGCCCCCCGAGCTCGCCCCCGTCGCCCGCGTCGACCTGTCCGGGGCCGACCGCTCGTTCGTCGCGGTGATCGGCCGGGTCATGGGCCCGCAGGCGCGGCGGGCCTGGGCGGACATGCTGCTGCACCTGCCCGACGACCCGGTCGCGGCGGAGTTCGACGATCTCCCCGCCGACACCGACGAGTCGACCCGGCAGGACGTCGCCCGGCGCATGGTCCCCTACGTCCGGGCCCTGCGTGCGCGGCATCCGGACCTGCACGGGCCGCCGTCCGACGCCCCTGGCGACCCGCGCTCCGCCGCCCGGACCGTGGGCGAGGCACTGCGCGATCTCTACAACCCCGCGCAGCTCGACGTGCTGCGCCGTACCGAGGAGCTGCTCCGCGCCGACCGCGCCGCGCCGCCGGGGTAGTCGGCCGCCGCCGTGGGCGCGGTGCCCCCCGCCCACGGGGCCCCGTACTGTCCCCGGTGGTGGAACCCGACAAACCTGCTCAGACGGCCCGGACGGCGAGCTGGGCAGACGCGCTCTCGCACGTCATCGAGGGTGGGCACCTGGCGCGGGGTGAGGACCTGTCACAGCTGTTCGACGACGCCGTCCGGCCCCTGGGCCTGACCGCGGAGCTCCACGTGGTCGACCTGGCGCAGCGGTCGCTGACCGCCGTGCGGACCGGCCCGCCGACCCGGATCGGCGTGGTCGGCACGATGGCCGGGCGCGCCTACCAGCTCGGCGAGATCCTCCCCGGCCTCGACGACGACGGGGGCCGCGTGCTGTGGGTGCCCGTCCTGGACGGGACCGACCGGGCGGGGGTCATGCGGGTCGGCCTCGGTGACGTCGAGGACGGCGACGAGCTGCGCGCGCGCATGTGGACCCTCGCCGGGCTCTCCGGGCACCTGCTGATGACCAAGATCGCCTACAGCGACCGGCTCCGCCGCTGGCGCAGCAACGGCCCGCTCTCCCTGGCCTCCGAGCTGCTGTGGCAGCTGCTGCCGCCCCGGACCTTCGCCACCGAGCGGGTGGTGGTGGCCGCCCTGCTAGAACCGCACGACGACGTCGCGGGCGACGCCTACGACTTCAACATCGACGGCGACGTCATCGACCTCGCGGTGTTCGACGCGCTGGGCCACGACATCCGGGCCGGGCTGACGTGCGCGCTGGCCGTCACCGCCGTCCGCAACGCCCGCCGCGACGGCGAGACCGACCTGGAGGCCGTCGCGGCGCGGGCCGACGACGCCATCCTCGCCCAGTCCGGGCCCCGCCAGTTCGCCACCGCGGTGCTGGCCCGCTTCGACACCGCCACCGGCGTGCTGGACTACCTGCTGGCCGGGCACCCCGCCCCGCTGCTGGTGCGCGACGGCCGGGTCGTCAAGGAGCTGTCGACCGCGCCGCGACTCCCGCTGGGGCTGCGGATCCCCGGGGCGCCGGCGCCGGTGGTGGGCCGCGAGCAGCTCGAACCGGGCGACCGCCTGCTGCTCTACTCCGACGGCATCGTCGAGGCCCGCGACCGGGACGGCGCCTTCTTCGGCGAGGACCGGCTGGTCGAGCTCGTCGAACACGCGGAGGCCGACGACCTGTCCGCCCCCGAGACGCTGCGCCGCCTCACCGCCGCCGTGCTCGACCACCAGCAGGGCCGCCTGCAGGACGACGCCACCCTGGTCATGCTCGACTGGTCCACCGAGGGCCACCTGCGCATGTTCCCGACCGGACTCCCGCCGGCCTGAGCGCCTACCCGGGAAGGGTCTCGCCGCCGAGCGGGGCCAGCACCTCGCCGGTGTAGTAGGACGACAGCGCCTGCGCCGCGAAGAACACGTAGGACGGGGCGATCTCGTCGGGATCGGCCGCGCGCCCCATCGGCACCTGCTCCCCGAACGACCCCACCTTGTCCGGGGGCATCGTGGCCGGGATCAGCGGGGTCCACACCGGGCCGGGCGCGACGCAGTTGACGCGGATACCGCGGTCGACGAGCGCCTGCGCCATCGAGTAGGTCCACGCCGTCACGGCGCCCTTTGTCGCGGAGTAGTCGATCAGCGTGCGGTTGCCGCGCAGCCCGTTGACCGAACCGGTGTTGATGATCGCGGAGCCCTCGCCGAGGTGGGGCAGCGCGGCCCGGGTGACCCGGAAGAAGCTGTGCACGTTCACCTCGAACGTCCGCAGCCAGCGCTCGTCGTCGATGTCCTCGGGTGCGTCGACCGGCTCCTGGGTGGCGACGTTGTTGACCAGCACGTCGAGGCGACCCAGCTCGGCCACCGTCGCGTCGACGACGGCGGTGCAGTGCCGCGCGTCGCCGAGGTCGCCGCGCAGCAGGACGCACCGGTGTCCCTCCGCCCGGACGAGCCGGGCGGTGTGCTCGGCGTCGTCGTCCTCGGACAGGTAGGACAGGGCGACGTCGGCCCCCTCCTTGGCGAACGCGACGCAGACCGCCCGACCGATCCCGGAGTCGCCCCCGGTGACCAGGGCGACCTGGCCGTCGAGCAGGTCGCGGCCGCGGTAGGCGCGCATCTCGTCGCGGGGGGCGGGTTCCATGTCGGCGGTGCGGCCGGGCGGGTCCTGCTGCTGGGCGGGCTGGGGAGCGTCGGTCATGCCAGGGGGCTACCCCGTGTCGGCGCGGTCATGCACGCGGCGGGTGTCGACGAGGTCACCGGGACGCGCCGACACCGCACCGCCCGGCGGCGACGGGTTTGACCCGGCCCCGTCCGGACGACCCCGGGCACATGAGCATCCCGGAGAAGCTGGAACGGACCCGAGCCCTCGACCGGCCCGCCGGTGCGGCGCGTGACGCCGTGCAGGGCGTGCTGACCCACCGCGGCGTCAAGGACGCCCTGCACGGGGTGTGGCTGGGACACGCCCTGCACCCCTCGCTGGCCCAGTTCACCCTCGGGTCGTTCCTGTCCGCGTCGTTGCTGGATCTCGTGGGCGGGCAGCGGCGCGCGTCCAGCACCCTGATCGCGGCAGGCCTCGCCGGCACGCTGCCGACGGTGGCGTCGGGCTGGGCCGACTACTCCGACGCCCACGAGGAGCAGCAGCGCGTGGGTGTCGTGCACGCGGCGCTCAACGCCGCCGCCGTCGCCTGCTACGGGGGCGCGCTGGTCGCGCGGGCGCGCGGCGGGGGCGGGCGCGCGCTCAGCGCGGCCGGGGGTGCGCTGTCCGGGTTCAGCGCCTACCTGGGCGGGCACCTGGCGTTCCGGCAGGCGCTCGGCCCGAACCAGGCCGAGGCCGTCCCGCACACCGGGCCCGGCGACTGGCAGCCGCTGGGCGCCGCCGCCGACGTCCCCGACGGACGGCCGGTGCGGCGGCTGGCCGGGGACACCCCGGTCGTCGTCGTCCGCTCCGGCGGCGAGGTCTCGGTGCTGGCCGACCGCTGCCCGCACGCCTCCGCCCCGATGCACGACGCCGAGCTCGGCGAGGAGGGCGGCTGCGCGGTGCTGACCTGCCCGTGGCACGGCAGCGTGTTCCGGGTCGACGACGGCTCCGTCGTGCACGGCCCGGCCACCGCGCCGCTGCCCCGCTTCGAGCACCGCACCGTCGACGGCGTGCTGCAGGCCCGGGTCGTCACCTTCCCCGGGGTCCCGGCGAGCTGACCGCGCGACGGATGGGCCACCGCAGTGGGGTGGCTCCACTGCAACCGGATCGGAGTGGAGCCACCCCACTGCAACGCGGGACGCGGCGTGGGGTGGCGATGCCCTGCGGGTCCCGGGGCCACGAACGGGACCGGTGCATGGGGCGCGGGACAGCGGGTAGCCGGAGGGGATGGAAGACAACCACATCACCGATCCCCGGGCCCGCACGTTCGTGGCGGCCCTGCGCCGGTTCGAGCAGGACGCCGACCCGGCGCCGCTCGCGCGGCTGTTCTCCGCCGACGCCACCGCCATGCGCCTGGACGCCCGCGGGGAGCGCGCCGACGTCGCGGCGTTCTGGACCGAGTACCGCGAGCAGTTCCACGAGCTGTCCACCACCTTCGTCAACGCCGTGGAGGACGACGACCAGGTGGCGCTGGAGTGGACCACCACGGCCACCCTCACCGACGACCGCCCGCTGCGGTACCGGGGCGTCACCGTCATCGATCTGGACGGCGACGACATCGTGGCCCTGCGCACCTACTACGACACGGCGGCCTTCACCCCGGTCCGCGCCGGGGCCGCCTGACCCGGGCGGTGTGGCGCCGCGGCACGCGGGGTATCCCCCGGTCCGCCGGGCCGCGACGGAGCGGCCGGGCACCGGGAGGATCGATGGCTGCGGACGATGCGCTCCTGCTCGCGGTCGAACACGTACGGGACCGGATCACCGTGGTCCGGGTGGCCGGGGATCTCACCGGCTGCGCGGTGGGCCGGTTGGCCCGATTGCTCGACAGGTGCACCGCCCCGCCGTCCGGCGTCGTGCGACGCCGGCACCTGGTCGTCGACCTCGGGGACGTGCGCTCGTTCTCCGTCGCCGGGCTGCAGGTCGTCCGGCGAGCCGCGCAGGTGTGTGCCCACGCGTCGATGACGCTGCACGTCACGGGGGTCGCCTCCCGCATCGGGGTCCTCCCGGCGGACGTCGGCGTGATGCTCGCCGATCTGGGCGGTCCCGACTCCCTCGAGGAGGCGGTCGACGCCCTGTCGGCACTACCCGCACCGGCGCCCCGCCCCGTCGTCGACGCCCGGATGGTTCCGGCCCCACGCCACGTCCGGCGCCGGCGCCGCGCCGACCTCGTCGCCGAGGGCTGACCCGGGCGGACGGGTCGGCGCGGCGCAGCCGCGACGCCGGGCGGACGGTCCTGGACCGCATCTGCGCCGAGCCGGGCGACGTCCTCACCGCGGACGGACGGGTCCTGCTGGTGCACTCGACGCTGAGCAACACCCGGGCCATCGACGACGCGCCGGCCGATGCCGGGTCCCTGCCCGCCGTGCTGGCCCGGGTCACCATCCCGTCCGGGCCGATCCTGCTCTCCCGCGCCGACCTGCCCCGGCGGCGCGAGCTCATCGAACCCGGCCGCCGCGTCGAGGAGCTCGTCGTCGTGCCCTCAGCCATCCCCCACGCCTCAGCTACCCCCGCCGATCTCGTCGCCCGCGCCGCCCTCACCGGGCTCGCCCTCCTCGCCGCGGTCGCCCCCGTTGCCGGAGCCGTCGCCCTGTTCACCCTGCTCGGGTACGCCGGGGCCGCCGTCGCCCTCGCACGAGGCGGCCCCGGTGAGCAACAGGGCGCAGCAGGCGAGGGCGACGGCGCCCAGGCGGAGTCGCAGCGGGGCGGTGGGCGTGCTGTCGTCGGTCATGCCCACGGCGTACCCACCAGCGGCGCGGCTACTCCCCCTCGGCTACCCGCCCGCCGGGTTGTCGGCGTCGGCCAGCTCCAGCTCCGCGGTGGCCTGCACCAGCGCGAGCAGCTCGGGGTCCAGGCCGGGGGAGAACTCCTCCGGGCGTTCCACCGCGATGTCCATCGGGAAGCCCTCGGGCGCCCGCTGGGTGGTCAGCGTCCCGCCGCCGACGCTGGCCGGGGCCTCACCCCGGTAGATCTTGCCCGCCTCGGACAGGTCGTCGGCGCTGAACGTGTACTGCGTGAGGTGCAGCCCCTGGTCCAGCAGCTTCTTCACCTCGGGGAACCGCTCCGCGTTCGTCTTCGGGATGGGCAGCGTGGCGCCCCAGTTCACCCCCAGCGACTCCAGCGCCTTGGCGTAGGCGTTCTCGTGCGCCTGGTCGCGGACGATCAGGTACGCGATCGTCGCCCGCGCCGTCTTGTTCGCCGTCATCTCGTAGAGGCGGCACTTCTGCAACCGGCCCGTGGACTCGAGCATCAGGTTGTAGAGCAGGTCCAGCACCAGGTTGCCGCTGTTGTAGACGTAGGAGCCCGACCACGGGTTGCCCGCGGCGTCCACCGGCAGTGCTCCCTGGGCACCGACCAGGTAGTGGTGGATGTTGCCGGCGCCCAGCGCGCTCGCCAGCGGGGTCGCCCCCTTCTTCCCGGGCTCGTCGACCGGCTTGGTCGCCGAGCCGGAGTAGCCGGGCGCGCCGTCGGTGAGCCGGGCGATGGTGGTCGCGATGAGCTCGACGTGCCCGATCTCCTCGGTCCCCACCCCGTAGAGCAGGTCCCGGTAGGGCTTGCCGGTCGCGCCACGGAAATTGAACGCCTGGAACAGGTACTGCATCATCGTGCGCATCTCGCCGAACTGGCCGCCCAGGCCCTCCTGCAGCGCGTTGGCGGCGGCCGGGTCCGGCTCGTCGGGGACGATCTCGTTGATCATTCGTTGGACGTGCAGGAACATGCGGTACCTCGATGTGGGTCTGTGTCGGGAGCGGTGTGCACCGCGCCCGTCGACCCGGCGTACCCCGGCGTGGGCGGTCCAACCCCCGGAACAGCTCCCGTCGCGCCGTTGTTGACGGGGCTGTGCCGACCCCGACGTCCCGCTGGAGAAGCTGGGCTTCCTGACCATCGGCCTGTTCGACGGCGACGACCCCGGCCCGGGGCACGAGAGCGTCCCGCAGGTCATCGAGCTCGGCGAGCGGCTCGGGTTCGACAGCGTCTACCTGCGCCACCGCCACTTCCAGACCGGCATCTCCTCGCCCGTCGCGATCATGGCCGCCGCCTCCCAGCGCACCAGCCGCATCGCGATGGGCACCGGGTGGGCACCCGCCGCCTGACGGGGCCGCGCAGCCGCGCTCGCACCGGTGGTCCGCGCGGTGATCCGGTCCCAGCACCACGACGGGCCCCGGGTGGCCGCCGCAGGTCGGCGTCGACCGGTGCCGGGTGGGCGCCCCCCGTTTGACCGTGCCGCGACGGCACGGTGTGGACTGCGACGTGATCACCGACGTGATCACCGCAGCCACCCGTCCACGATCCCCGGAAGGCCATGAACCCGCGATCCCTCACCCGACGCAGCGTCCTCACCGCGACCCTGGCCGCCGCCCTGACGGGGTGCGGGAGCACCGCGACGCCCGCGGCCACCCCTCCCGCACCGCCACCGCCCGCCCCGGCGGACGATCCGGACCTGGCCGCGCTCGAAGGCCGTTTCGGCGGCCGGATCGGCGTGCACGCCCTCGACACCGGAACGGGTGCGACCGTGACGCACCGGGGCGGGGAGAGGTTCCTCATGGCCTCCACCGCGAAGCTGCCCCTGGCCGCCGCCGTGCTGGACCGCGCCGTCACCGACCCCGCGCTGCTGGACCGGCTCGTCCGCTACGGCCCCGGGGCACTGCTGGAGTACGCCCCGGTCACGACGGCGAACGTGGCGACCGGCATGACCGTCGCCGACCTGTGCGACGCCGCGCTCACCGTCAGCGACAACACGGCGGCCAACCTGCTGCTCGACCTGCTCGGCGGCCCCGCCGCGGTGACCGCCTTCGTCCGCGGCCTCGGTGATCCGACCTCCCGCTTCGACCGCACCGAACCCGACCTCAACGTCTCCACCGGACCACGGGACGAGCGCGACACCACCACCCCGGCCGCGATCGTCGCGACGGTCCGGGCGGTGTCCCTCGGCGACGCCCTCCCCCCGGCAGCCCGCGACCGGCTGACCACCTGGCTCGTCGCCAACACGACCGGGGACACCGCCATCCGGGCCGGGGTACCGGGCGGATGGGTGGTCGGGGACAAGACCGGCACCGGCGCGCAGGGCGAGCGCAACGACATCGGGATCGTCCGGCCCCCGGACCGCGCGCCGCTGGTCCTCGCCGTCTACACCGACCCCGACGTCGCGGACGCGACGGCCGGCGACGCCACCGTCGCCGAGGCGACCGCGATCGCGGTGCGCCGGCTCCTCGGCCCGTGACCGCGGCGGGGTCCGCACCGGGCCCCGGCGGACCGCGGCCCCACCCGCCGTCGCGGCCGTCGGGCACCGATCTCCCTTGACGCCTGCGCCCTCCGTCCCGACGATCGCGGGGGGAGCGATCGCGGGGGGGGCGGGAGCGGTGTACTCGGAGCTGGTTCTCGGGTCGCTGACGCCGCGCGACCTCGGGCTGCTCACCCATCCCGGCCCCAGCCTGATGTCGATCGTGGCCGACTCACTCGGCGGGCGACGCCAGGGAGTGCCCCCGCCCTGGGTGGCCGCCGTCCGCCGGTCGGCCGGCCGGCGCGCTCCCGGCGTGCTGGGCCCGCTGTTCGCCCCGGGGACGGTGGCCGTGCCGGACTGCCTGACGCTGAGCACGGACATGGGGCGCATCCCGATCGACGAGCAGCTCGGCGGGCTGCGGGAGCTCCCGCCGGACATGCTGCTCGAACAGTTGCACGCCGACAGCGGCGGCCTGCCCCCGCCCGGATGGCGGCCGGTGCTCGCGGCCCCGCGCCGGTTCCTCACCGCGTACGCCGACGTGCTCGACAGCGCGTGGTGCGCGGTCGCCCCGGTGTGGCGGCAGGCGGGCGAGCTGCTCGACCGCGAGGCGGCCCGGGTCGAGCGCTGCGGGGCCGATCTCACCCTCGTCCTCGCCGGCACCCACACCCGGTTGCGCGCCCGCCCGGGGCGCATCGGGCTGCCCGACCCGAACCCGGAGACGTTCGACCGCGCCGGGCGGCCGGTCGCCCTGCTGCCGCTGGTCTCCGGGTACGGCGCCTCGGTGTTCAGCGTCGACCGGCCCGACGAGGTGTGGCTGGGCTACCCGGTGCCGGGGGTGCGGCAGCTGTTCGGAGCACCGCCCCCCCCCACGCGGCACACCGCGCTGGACCTGGTGCTCGGGGAGGTCCGGGCGGACGTCCTGCGCCGGGCCGACGGCGTCAGCACGGGCCGGGTCGCCGCCCGGGTCGGGTGCGCGGTGTCGACGCTGACCTACCACTGCGACCACCTCGTCGCGGCCGGGCTCCTCAGCCGCAGCCGCGAGGGACGGGCGGTGGTGCTGCGGCGCACCGAGCGCGGCGAGTCGCTGCTCGGCCTGCTCGACGTCCCGGACTGACCGGCCGCCGTTTCGAGCCGCGTCGAAACGATGGCGGCGACGGCCCCGGGACGGTGCGCTGACCGGCATGGACATCCGTGAGTTCCGCATCGCGATCCCGCAGGCCGACCTCGACGACCTGCACCGGCGCCTCGACCGCACCCGGCTCCCCCAGCCCGCCCCCGGCGACGACGGCGACACCGGCGCGCCGAACCACTGGCTCGCCGCGGCCGTCGAGCACTGGCGCACCGCGTTCGACTGGCGCGCCGTGGAGCGCCGGCTCAACGCCCACCCGCAGTTCGTCGCCGACGTCGACGGGCAGGAGCTGCACGTGCTGCACGTCCGGTCGGCGGTGCCGGGGGCCGTCCCGCTGCTGCTGCTGCACTCCTACCCCGGCTCGGTCCTCGACTTCCTCGACATGATCGGCCCGCTCACCGACCCGGCCGCGCACGGCGGCGACCCGGCCCGCGCGTTCTCGGTGGTGGTGCCGTCGTTGCCCGGGTTCGGGTTCAGCGCGCCGCTCCGGGAGCGGGGCTGGACGACCGCGCGCACGGCCCGCGCGATGGACGCCCTCATGCGCGGGCTCGGGTACGACTCCTACGGCGCGCACGGCAGCGACGTCGGAGCGAACGTCGCCCGCGAGATCGGGCTGCTCGACCCGCCCGGGTTCCTCGGCCTGCACGTGCTGCAGCTGTTCTCGTTCCCCTCCGGCGACCCGGCGGAGTTCGCGTCGCTGACCCCGGAGGACCACGCGGGGCTGGAGCACATGCAGTGGTTCCGGTCCGTGGGCGGCTACAACGGCATGAACGCCTCGCGGCCGCAGACCGTCGGCGCCGCCCTGGCCGACTCGCCGGTCGGGCAGCTGGCCTACAGCGAGCTGCTCGACTCCTTCGGCAACGGCACGAGCCTGCTCACCCTCGACCAGATCCTCGCGCAGGTGTCGCTGTACTGGCTGACCAACACCGCGGCGTCGGCGGGGCGGCTCTACCTGGAGGACGCCCGCGCGGGCGGCGAGCCGCGGGTGAGCGGGGCCCGCACCGGTGTGGCGGTCTTCGCCGACGACTTCCGCACCATCCGCGCGTTCGCCGAGCGGGACAACCCGGCCGTCGTGCACTGGAGCCACTTCGACAAGGGCGGTCACTACGCCGCGATGGAGCGCCCCGGCGACGTCGTGGACGACCTGCGGCGCTTCTTCGGCGGCGCGGCGCACGGCGGCCGCGACTGAGCTGCTGCGGCTTCAGGATCCTCACCGCGTCATGCGCCGGCAACCGGTCTCCGGGTCGACCAGGCGCGGCGGGGTGAGCTGCTCGATGCGCTGCAGCCGGTCCTCGGGCTGGCACCCCGCCATCAATCTGTACTAGCGTACAGAATGTGGACGGACGGCACGGGCGCAGCGCGCGGACCCGTGCCGCCCTTCTGGAGGCGGCCGTCGAGATCATCTGCACCGACGGGGTCGCCGCGGTGACCCAGCGGGCGGTGGCCCGCCGCGCGGAGACCTCCCTGGCCTCGACCACCTACCACTTCCGCACCGCCGACGACCTGCTGGTCGCGGCGTTCGAGCTCACGGCGAGCCGGACCATCGGCGACATGCGCGCACTGGCCCGCGAGGTGGCGGCGGGCAGGCTCGGGATCGACGACGCCGTCACCGCGCTGGTCTCCCGCGCCCCGTACGGCCCGCGCCTGCCCGCCGACGGCGTCATCCAGCTGACCCTCAGCGCCGTCCACAACCCCCGCCTGCGGCCCCTCGTCGACACGTTCGTCGAGGAGCTGGCCGGCCTGTTCGGCCCGCTCGCGGGGTCGGCCGACGCGGCGCGGACCCTCGCCCGGTCGCTGTCCGGGCTGATCCTGCACGAGATGGCCCGCGGCACCGCGACGCCCACCGAGACGGTGCGGGCCGACGTCCACCGGCTCTTCCGGGCCTTCGGCGTCACCGGTCCCGCACCCCGCGACGACGAGGAGCACCGATGACCACGACCACGACCTGGCCCAGCGGCCGTTCCCGGCACAGCGCCGTGCTCGCCCAGTTCGGCGAGGGCCGGGCCGACCTCATGGGCTGGGCGCTCACCACCGGCGACCCGCTCGCCGACGCGGTGGTGACCGAGATGCACGAGATCGGCATGGCCCGCGCGCGCCCGATCCTGGCCCGGGGCATCAGCGAGGGTCTGGACTCCCTCGACGCCCCACCGCCGGCCATCGCGGCCTTCCTCACCGCGACCGAGACCCCACCCGCCTATGTCGACGACACCCTGCTCGACTCCCTGAGCCTGCCTTACTTCTCCTCCCCCACCCCCGTCCACATCATCTCGCTCAGCGCCGGTGCGCTGGTCCGCGTGTACGAGTCGCCGTCGATCGCGACGGTGCTGGCCACGACCGGCAGGCTGGTGGACCGGGCCGAACGCCGCCTGGTCGAGACGGGGACCTGGCTGACCGGGGCGATGCTGCCCGGCAGCCTGCGCCGCGGCGAGCGGGGCTACGTCGACACCCTCAACGTGCGCATGCTGCACGCCCACATGCGCCGGCTGGCCCTCGACCGCGGCTACGACAGCTCCGTCGACGGCGTGCCGGTCAACCAGGCCGACCTCGTCCGGACCTGGATGGACTTCACCCTCACCGCCTACCGGGCCGAGGAGCTGCTCGGGTTCGACCTCACCGGCCCGGAGCTCGCGGGCCTGTACCGGTACTGGTGGTACCTCGGGCACCTGCTCGGCATCGACGCGCGGCTGATCGAGGGGATCATCGACCACGACGGCGCCCGCCGGGTCGACGACCTCGTCCAGGCCGTCACCGGCCCCGCGACCGAGGAGTCCGCCCGACTCGCCGACGCGACGTTGGACTCCGTCGCCTCCCTGCTCCAGGAGTTCCTGCGGGTCCCCCCGCGGCTCACCCGCCCGGTGCTCGACGCCATCACCCACCGCATCCACGGCCCGCGGATGTGCCGGGACCTGGGCATCCCCGCGTCCGCCCCGGGCACCGCGCTCCTGACCCCCGCCGTGGCCGCCGTCGCCGCCGACCGTCGACGCCGCCGCGCCTCACCACGGCGGTGGGACGCCACGATCGCCGCGAACGTGGCCGCCGAGCGGGAGCGCTCCGCGGCCCCGGGCGAGCCGACGGCCTTCGACCGCGGCGCGACCGGCTCGCACGACTGACCGGTCCCGTTCGGCGGACCGATCACCGGGACGCTCCTCGGCCGGAACGTCGGAGGGGCGGGTTCCCCGCCCTGGGCGACCCGACGAAGCCACGAGGCGGTGTCGCCGACCCGCGGGCGGTTCCGCTACGTCGAGTGCCGCCTCACCCCACCAGCGCGACGGCCCGGGTCGGCCCGCCGTGGGCCCCCTGCAGCTTGAGCGGGAACCCGACGAAGGTGAACCGGGTGTTCACGACCTTGTCGAGGTTGGCCAGGTTCTCGTAGTGGGTGATGTGCTCGCGCCGGCACATCATGTGGCACGGGTAGCTGGTGCTCGCCGGGTTGTCGGGCGTCGGGCTGTCGACGCCGAACGTCTTGATGCCCCGCTCCACGATCCACTCGCTGGCCGACTCCCCGAGCCCCGGGAACTCGCTGAGGTAGCGCTTGTCGCCGTTGTACCGGTTCCAGGTGGCCGTGTGGAACAGCACGATGTCGCCGCGTTCCACGTCCACCGGCGAGTCGGCGACGACGCGGTCGAGGTCGGCGGCGGTGATGTCGGTCCGGGGCGTGAACCCGGTGACGTCGAGGCACACGGCCGTGCCGTAGAACAGGTCCAGCGACATCTTCTCGATCGTCTCCGCGGACGGGTCCGGGTCGAGGTGGGAGAAGGAGTCGACGTGGGTCGGCCCGTTGTCGTTGAGCATGAACCCGGTGGTCTGGAACGAGAACCCGCCGTCGAAGCGCGGGGCCGTCTCCTCGTGCGTGGCGTGCTCGAACTGCACGGTCTTGAGGTGGCCCGGGTAGACCTTCATGCCCTCGTAGATGTCCTGCGAGAGATCGATCAGCTGCATGTCCACTCCTAGAACATCACGACGCCTGCGGTCACGTTCAGGTCTTCACCGGTGATCGACGCCGCCGCGTCGGAGGCGAGGTAGGCGCACGCCGCGGCCACCTCCCCCGCCTCCACCAGCCGTCCCAGCGGCGACGCCCCGGTGAACGCGGCGAGCGCCTCGGCCTCGCTGATGCCCCTGGCGGCGGCCTGGCGGGCGATCACGTCGTCGATGCGGGGTCCGGCCACCGCGCCGGGGCAGACCGAGTTGACGCGGATCCCGTGCGGCCCGAGCTCCAGCGCGAGCGTCCGGACCAGGCCGATCACGCCCATCTTCGCGGCCGCGTACGGCGTGCGGCCGTGCAGCGGGCGCTTGCCCGTCATCGAGGAGACCGCGACGAGGCTGCCCTCCCCCGCCTCGATCAGCGCGGGGACGAAGGCGCGGAAGGTGAGGAACACCCCGTCCAGGTCGGTGGCGAGGCAGTCGCGCCAGTCGGCGAGGGCGATCTCGTGCAGCGGCGCCGTCGGCCCGGCGACGCCCGCGTTGGCGACGACGGTGTGCACCGGCCCGAGCCCGGACGCGGCCGCCGCCATCGCCGCCACCGACGACTCGTCGCGGACGTCGCAGGCCAGCGCGAGCGCGGTGCCCCCGCCGGCCTCGACGTCCTCGACGGTCTCCTTCAGCGTCGTGGGGTCCCGTGCGGTGGCGGCCACGGCGAACCCCGCGGCACCGAGGGCGACGGCGATCGCGCGCCCGATGCCCCGGTTGGCCCCGGTGACGACCGCGACCCGTCCGGTCACTCCCGACCCCGTGCGGACTCGGCCGCGCGGATCGCCGCCCGCAGGCGGTCCGGGGTGATCGGCAGCTCCGTCACGCGGACGCCCAGGTGCGCCAGCGCGTCGTTGACCGCCACGTTGATCGCCGCCGGGGCCATCATCCGGCCGCCCTCGCCACCGCCCTTGATGCCGTGCAACGTGTACGGCGACGGCGTCTCGTGGTGGGCGATCCGCAGCTCCGGCACCTCCATCGCCGACGGGATGAGGTAGTCGAGGAAGCTGGAGGTGAGCAGCTGCCCGTCGTCGTCGTAGACGAACTCCTCGTAGAGCGCCGTGCCGATGCCCTGCGCGGTGCCGCCGACGATGTGGCCGGCCAGCGAGCGCGGGTTCACCAGCGTGCCGCAGTCGTGGACGGCCGCGTAGGCGAGGAACGAGACGCTGCCGGTCTCCAGGTCCACCTCCACCACCGGCACGTGGCAGGCGTGGCCCATGAACGGGTAGAAGACGCCGAGGTCCGTCCGGTCGGCCGAGGGCATCGTCGTGTACGGGTGGTCGAAGACCTTGGAGTCCTCGAGCCCGCTCTCCATGTCCTCGGGGAAGCTGTGCTTGAACAGGTGCAGCATCACCGCGATGTCGGCGAGGCTCTTGCGCTGCTCGGGCACCCCCTTGACCTGGTAGCCGCCGTCGACCCACTCCAGGTCGTCGGGGTTGGCCTCCAGCAGGTGCGCGGCCGCGCGCAGCGCCTTGGCCTTGATCTTCGCCGTGGCCCCCTCGACCGCGCCGGCGAGCATCACCGTGGTGCGCGAGCCTCCGGGGCCCGTCGCGGGCAGCCCGTTCTTGCTGCCCTGGTAGACGATCGAGACGTCGTGCGGGTCGCAGTCGAACTCCTCCGCCACGAGCTGCGCCACCATCGTCTCCGGGGAGTTGCCCCAGAAGGCACAGGAGTACAGCGTCGCGGTGATGCCGCCGGTGGCGTCGACCTTCAGCGTCACGCTCTCCGGCATCGACGTCACCGGGGCGCCGGGCTCGTCGAACCAGAACCAGAACTCCGTCGCCGAGAACACCGAGCGCTCCTGCGCGGTGATCAGCCCGATGCCGATGCAGCGCCCCTCCTCGCGGGCCTTCGCCTGCTCGATCCGCCAGCGCTTGTACTCCGAGAGCTCCAGCGCCTTGTCCAGCACGGCGTCGTAGTCGCCGGAGTCGTAGACGTTGCCGGTCGGGATGAAGTGCGGGAACTCGCGGATGAAGTTGCGCCGCCGGAGCTCGACCGGGTCGAGGTCGAGCTCGCGGGCGGCCTTGTCGACCATCTGCTCGAGCATCCAGTTGTTCACCTCGGAACCGAAGCCCCGGTAGGCGCCCTGCTGGTTCTTGTTGGTCAGCGCCGCGCGCACCCGGTACCGCACGCTCGTCATCGCGTACGGCCCGACGACCTGGGCGAGGGCGTTGCCGTGGTGGCCGACGCCGAACTGGATGTAGGCGCCGTAGTCCTCGACGGTGTCGATGTCGACGCCGCGGATCGTGCCGTCCCGCATCACCGCGAGACGCACGTCGTAGACGCGGTCGGAGCCGTGGTGGTCGCAGTTGGACATGTTGTCGACGCGGTCCTCCAGGTACTGGACCGGGCGGCCGACCTGCCGCGAGCACATCCCCGCGATCACCGCGGGCTTGGTGGCGAACAGCTTCGATCCGAAGCTGCCGCCCGCGGGGACGGGGCGGATGTCGAGCTTGTTGGCCGGGATCTTCATCGTGCCGGCCACCATGAACAGGTAGCTGGTGAAGCTCAGCGAGTTGGTGTGCACGGTGAGCGCGCCGGTGGCGTGGTCGAAGTCGGCGACGGCGCCGACCGTCTCCAGCGGCTGGCCGCCCGAGCGGTGCCAGCGCAGCCGGTCGGTGACGATCACGTCGGCCTCGGCGAAGTCGCGCTCGACGTCGCCGAAGTCGAACGTGCGCTCGTAGGCGCAGTTGGAGCCCAGATCGTCGTGGACGAGCGGGGCACCGTCCTCCAGCGCCCGCTCCGGGTCGACCACGGCGGGCAGGGGCTCGTACTCCACCTCGATCAGCGCGAGCGCGTCCTCGGCGAGGTAACGGCTGTCGGCGACGACGACCGCGACGCCCTCGCCGACATAGCGGACCTTGTCCACGGCCAGGCAGCGCCAGGTGTGCGCGGCGGGGTTCGGGCCGAAGTCGGGCAGCGGGTCGCACAGCTCGGCGGCCTGCTCACCGGTGATGACGGCGTGCACCCCCGGCGCGGCGAGCGCCTCGACCACGTCGATCCCGGCGATCACGGCGTGCGCGTGCGGGCTGCGCAGCACCGCGGCGTACAGCATGCCGGGCACCGTCATGTCGCCGATGTAGCCGCCGCGCCCGCGCAGGAACTTCGGGTCCTCGACGCGCCGGATCGACCGGCCGACCCACGTGCGGTCCTCCTTGTGGGTGCGGACGGGCGGGGCGGCGGGCCGGTCGGTGGTGGTCATGCCTGGGCCCCGCTCGTCTCGGAGGAACCGGAGTGCATGCGCGCCGCGGCGGCGCACACGGCGTCGGTGATGAACTGGTAGCCGGTGCACCGGCAGAGGTTGCTCGCGATGCCCTCGCGCACCTCCTCGCGCGACACGTCGGGCTTCTGCTCGACGATCTCGCAGGCCCGCATGAGCATCCCGGGCGTGCAGAAGCCGCACTGCAGGCCCTGCTTGTCCCAGAACTCGTCCTGCAGCGGGTGCAGCTCCGCGCCGTCGGCCAGGCCCTCGACGGTGCGGATCTCCGCGCCGTCCACCTGCACGGCGAACGTCGTGCAGGAGCGGATGCTCCGCCCGTCCCGCAGCACCGTGCAGGTGCCGCAGACGCCGTGCTCGCACCCGATGTGGGCGCCGGAGAGCCCGAGGTCCTCCCGCAGCACGTCGACGAGGAGCTTGCGGGGCTCCACCGACACGGTGGACGTGCGGCCGTTGACGGTCAGGGTCACCTCGTGGCGCTGCACGGCGCTCACCTCCGGTCCTGGGCGCGGGTCAGCGCCAGCTCGATGCCGCGGCGCAGGTAGCTGCGGGCGATGTCGGTGCGGGTCTCGGCACTGCCGTGCGCGTCCCCGGACGGGGACAGCCCGGCGACGGCGGCGTCCACCGCCGCCCGGATCGACGCGTCGTCCGGCGCGCTGCCGGCCAGCGTCTCCTCGGCCGCGGTGGCGCGCACCGGAACCGGGGCGACACCGCTCATCGCGATCGACGCCCGGGCGATCGTCGCGCCGTCCGTCTCGATCACCGACGCGACGCCGACCAGCGCGAAGTTGCCGTGGGTGCGGGCGAACTCCACGAAGGACTGCCCTCCGTCGCGGCGCGGGAACCGGACCTCGGTGAGGATCTCGCCGGCCTCGATCGCGGTCGCGAACGGCCCGACGAAGAAGTCGGCGGCGCGGACCGTGCGCGTCCCCTGCGGGCCGACGACCACGAGCTCGGCGTCCAGCGCGAGGGCGACGGCCGGCAGCTCGGCGGCCGGGTCGGCGTGCGCGATGCTGCCGCCGACCGTGCCGCTGTTGCGGACGGGCGGGTGCGCGACGTACCCGAGGGCCTCGGCCAGCAGGGGCGCTCGCAGCGCGACCTCGGGCGCGTGCTCGGCGTCGGACTGGCGGACCATCGCGCCGATCACGAGCGTGTCGCCGTCGGTACGGATCCGGGTCAGCTCCTCGATCCGCCCCAGGTCGACGAGGTAGCCGGGCTGGGCCAGCCGGAAGTTCATCAACGGCACCAGGCTCTGCCCTCCGGCGAGGGTCCTGGCGTCGTCGTCGGCGTGTGCGGCCAGCAGCTCGACGGCCTCCGCCACGCTCGTCGGCGCGGCGTACTGGAACGGGGGCGGTTTCACGGCGACCTCCTCGTCATCCGTGCGCGGCGGACGGGAAGGAGCGGTCGCCGGCGCCCGTCGAGGGTCCCGAGTCCGTCGACCGGCGGACCATGTGTGGTCGCCCAGAACAACCGGGGATGTTCTGGGCGGGCCCACAGGCCCCTAGTGTCCCTCGACCCGCACGATGTCGCGCACGGTGAGGGCCAGCTGGAGGTCCAGCCGGGTGTCGCTACGCCGCAGGCTGCGACCGGTGAGCTTCTCGATGCTCGCGATCCGGTAGCCCACCGTGTTGGGGTGCACGACGAGCGCCCGCGCCGTGGCCGAGGTCGAGCAGCCCGCGGCGAGCCACACCCGCAGCGTCGGGATCAGGTCGCCGCCGCGGCGTCCGTCGTGGGCCACGACGGGCCGCAGCAGGTTGCGGGCGAAGCGCCGCAGCGCGTCGGGGGCGCCCTCCTCCAGCAGGAACGCCGCCAGGCCGAGGTCCCGGACGTCGACCAGGCCACCGGGCCGGGCCGTGCGGCGCAGCCGGACGGCGCCCCGGGCCACCCGGTAGGCGGACACGTGGTCCGTGGGGCCCTCGGCCACCGGGCCGATCGCGATCGTCGCGGTGCGGCCCGGCAGGGCGAGCTCGACCTGGGTGAGGATGCCGCGCAGCACGTCGTCGAGGCCGGGCCCGTCCGGGAACAGCAGGACGTGGACGTCCTCGTGCGGACCGGCCAGTGGCGGCGCCCGCCGCGCGGCCGCCCGGACGACCTCGGTCAGGCGGGGCGCGGGCCCCGGCGGGTCGAGCGCCAGCACCGCGACGACGTGCGGCCGGGCGAGGTCGTGCCCCAGCGCGGCCGCCCGGTCCAGCACGCCCTGCGGGTGCTGCGGCCCTCCGGGGTGCAGCAGGTCGCCGATCAGGTCGCCCGAGAGCCGCTCCTCGACGTCGACCAGGTTCTGCTGCTTGAGCACCTCGATGGCCACCACCAGCGCGAACCGTTCGATCACCCGGCGCTCGACGGGTGCGGGCGCCGCGCGCGGGTTGGTGACCCACAGCCGTGCGGCCAGCTCCCCCCCGACCACCACCGGGGCCACCCAGACGCCGTGGGCGTGTTCCACGGGATGACCCACGGCCGACGCACCCGGGCGGCCCGAGCGGTGGGGGTGCACCTCCACCACCTCGTTCCGGCGGACGAGCGCCTCCAGCGCGTCGCGGACCGGTCCCCTCCGGCGGGCGGCCGCCTCCGGGGGCGGGCGGTAGCCGGTGGCCGGTGCCCTGGCGAGCACGCCGCCGTGGCGGTCCTCGACGGTGACGGAGGCACCGAGCGTGTCGGCCAGCGCGGTGACCAGCTCGGCCAGCCCGACCCCGTCGAGCACCAGCCGCATGAGCGCGCGGTGCTGCTGCTCCGCCCACTCGGTCACGGTGCGGCTGCGCCGCAGCTCGGTGATCACGTTCTGCTGGTCGCTGCGCAGCCGCGCCGCCTCGCACGCCAGCGCGGCCTGGTCGGCCAGCAGCTCGACGAGCTCCACCTCCGCGGCACCGAACTCGCGGGCGGCCTCCGAGTAGGCGACGACGACGCCGAGGGTGCCCGCGACGGGGGCGTGCAGCGGCGCCGCGATCAGTGCCCGGTAGCCCTGTTTGGGCGCCAGGTGCCGCAGCCGCCCGTAGCGGGCCGCGTTCCCGACGTCGGTGACGGTGACGGTGCAGCCGGCCCGGTAGGCCTCGGCGGCGGGTGAGTCCAGCGTCGGGTCCGCCGGGTGGATGAGCAGGGAGCCGGTGTCGCTGACGAGGGCGACGTAGTCGCGGGACAGCCCCGACGAGCCGGCCACCCGCAGGCGCGCCTCGTCCGGTTCCGCGAGGAGCACGGCGCAGCAGTCGAACCCGATCAGGGCGCAGGCCTGCTCGGCGACCCGGGCCAGCAACCCGTCCAGCGGCTCGGCGGCGTTGACGGCCCGGGCGATCTCGCCCACCGCGCTCATCCACGAACGCAGTGTCGACGGCGCCTCGGGTGAGCCCACCGCCGTACCGTGACCGCGCGGTGGCGGAACCGCAAGGGGCCGAACGCACCCTGCCGGTGCGGCCGCGGCGCCGGGGCCGGTCACGGCGGGGTCCCGCCCTCGGCGGCGAGCGCCCGGCGGATGGCGGCGCGCAGCAGCGCCGGCTCGTGGGTGGGGTCCATCGAGGCGATCAGGGCGAGCCCGGCCCGCGACAGGTGCCGGGCGAGCAGCCTGGCGGCCGCCCGCGCGTCGCGCTCGCGGCACAGCCGGGCGAGCTCGGCGTGCTCGCGGGCCCCGAGGGTCCAGCCGCTGTCGTCCCGGCCCACGTAGACCTTGCGGTAGCGGCCGGTGTGCTCGGCCCACAGGACGATCGAGCTCAGCATCCGCTGCCCGGCGTGCGCCACCAACGTCATGTGGAAGCGGTGGTGCAGTGCCTCCCACACGTCGAAGCCGCGGGTCTGCGCCGCGGCGACCTCCCCGACGAGCCGGTCGAGCTCGTCGAGCTCGGCGGGGCCGAAGCGGGGCACGCTCAACCCGAGGGCCAGCGTCTCGTTGGACACCCGCAGCGCGTAGAGGTGCTCGACCTCCTCCACGGACAGGTCGGTGACCCGCGCCCGCTGGTTGACCTCCACCTCGATCAGGCCCTCGCGCTGCAGCAACCGGAACGCCTCGCGCACCGGCCCCCTGCTGACCAGGCACTCCTTCGCGATCCGCGCCTGGGACAGCCCCGCCCCCGGCGCGATGTCGCCGGACAGGATGCGCCCGCGCAGGTCGGCGTGGATGACGTCGGTGGCGTCCCGGCCCCCGGGGACGACCAGGATCGTCCCGGCCGCCGCGGCGCGGGTCATCGCCCCGGCCCGTGCAGTCCGAAGATCAACCGCGGGTCGCCCGGCCGGAACGTGCCGGCGAACTGGGAGCTGTCGCCGATCTCCCGGTTGCGCTCGAGCAGCCGGGAGCCGAGCGCGAGCTGCGAGGCCTCCCACGCCGCGAGGGCCTTGGGCAGGTCGCCGCCCGCGGCGTCGAGCTCGGCGGCGAGGACCCAGCCGTCCTCGGCGGCCTTCGCCGTCCCGGCCGCGGCGTGCGGGCGGACGGCGAACGCGGCGTCGCCGAGCAGGCAGGCCCGGCCGAACACCATGCGCGGCACCCCGATGTCGAACACGGCCTGGACGAACGGCTGCTCGACGCGGGCGGCGACCTCCGCGATCGGGGGCGCGAGCAGCGCCGCCGCGGAGCGGCGCAGTTCCCCGACCAGCTCGTCGCGCACCGAGCCCGGCGGCAGGGACACCGGCCGCGGCTGCCCGTCGCGGTCGGTGAGGAAGGCGGCCAGGTCGGGCTCCGCCACGTTGCGGTACCAGACCAGGTTGATCAACCGCTCGCCCACCTCGACCGCGCCGTCGGGCCCGGGTATCGGGTAGACCAGCACGTGGCCGCCGCGCAGCAACTGATAGGTCAACGCGTCGTGCAGCGCCTCGAACGTCGGCCCGCCGAGCTCGCGCTCGGGCACCGTCCCCCGCCACGCGACGTATCCGGCGTAGCGCGGCCCGACCTCAGGCAGCAGTGCGGACCGCGCGCCGGACCCGATCCCGTCGGCGCAGACGAGCAGGTCCGCGTGCGCGGGTTCGCCGTCGGCGAAGCGCACCTGCACGCTGCCCGGGCCGTCCGGGGCGAACGAGGTCATGTCCCGGCCCAGCCGGTACCGCTCGGTACCGAACGCCGAGAGCAGGGTGCCGTAGATCGTGTTCCACGAGGAGAACCGGTACCGGTGCCGCTGGGCGTGCCGGACACCGCCGTCGCGTCCGAGGAAGCGGATCCACCCGGTGCTGGAGGTGATCCGCCCGACCGGGACGCCGAGCCGCTCCACCGGGTAGCGCAGCGTCTCCGGCAGGACCGCGATGCCCGCGCCGCGGGCCTGCAGCGTCTCCCGCGACCGCTCGTACACCGTGACGTCGCAGCCGATGTCGCGCAGCAGCAACGCGGCGGTGAGCCCGCCCAGCGATCCCCCGACGACCGCGACGGCGGGCCACGGCGTCGATCCGGACGGGGACGGCCCGGACGGGGACGGCACGGTCCGGGACACCACGGTCAGGGGCGGCCGAAGGTGGCGATCGAGTCGACCGCGAGCTCGAAGAGCACGCGGCGCTCCTCGCGGCCCGGGTCACGCAGGGCGTAGGAGCCGGGGTCACCGGTGTACTTGTTCCAGATCCGGTCGAGCTGGGCCGTGACGCGGGGGCCCTCCTCCGGGTCGTCCTCGGAGATCTCCCGGGCGACCGTGGCCTTGATGCTGATCCAGTGGTAGGCGTTGGCCGGGTTCATCAGCAGGAACGTGGCCTGCGGCGCCTTGCGCAGCCAGTCGACCTTCTTGCGGTGCGTGGCCAGGTTGAGCAGCACGGTGTCGCCCTCGTAGTCGAACCAGACCGGCGTCAGGTTCGACCGCCCGGTGCTGCCGGTGACCGACACGACCGCCGTGACCGGCTCGTCGAGCAGCCGCCGGTAGATCGGGTCGAGATCGGCGAGACTGGAGACCGAGTCCCGGTCACCGACCTCGAACTGTCCCGGCTGGACGCCCTCGGCGACGTCCCGGAAGCCACTGTGATCGCCATCGTCGGCTCCTTCGGGGTGTGACGCGCACTACTGCTGACACTGCGACCGAAGCTAGGGTGAGGGCCCCGGCGTGTCCAGGCTGTGAACAGACCACTTCTCCGCCGTGACGGTCATCCGGCCGGGCAAGTGTCGACACCTGGGGGTGCGAACGTGGATCCGACCACGACCCGAGGGCTGGCCGACGCGCTCGCCGACGGGCTGCTCGCCGCGGGCGTCCGGCGGATCTTCGGGGTCCCGGGAGGGGGGCCGAACCTCGACGTGGTCGGGGCCGCGGCCGAGCGCGGGATCGGCTTCGTCCTCACCCACGGCGAGACGGCCGCCTGCATCGCCGCGTCGACCTACGGCCGCCTGACCGGGACCCCCGGCACCGCGCTCGTGACCCGCGGACCCGGCCTGACCAGCGCGGCCAACGGCCTCGCCCACGCCACGCTCGACCGGGCGCCGCTGCTCGTGGTCAGCGACACCGTCACGGCGGCGACGGCGGCGCGCACCGCCCACCAGCGGCTGGACCAGGTCGGCGCCGCCGCACCCCTGACGAGGTGGAGCGGCACCCTCGGCCACACGCAGCCGGCGGCCGTGGCCGAGGCGGCGGCCCGGCTGGCGCTGCGGTCCCCGCCCGGCGCCGTGCACCTGGCGTTCGACCCGACGACGGCCGGCGACCCGCCACCGACGGCGACGGGCCCGTCCGTCGTCGACCCGGGCACCCTGGCGAGGGCCCGCGCGCTGGTCGCCGGCGCGCGACGGCCGGTGGTCGTCGTGGGCGTCGACGCGACCGTCGACGGGGCGGCCGTCCGGCGGGCTCTCGCGGGTCTGGACTGCCCGGTGCTCGTCACCTACGCGGCGAAGGGCGTGGTGCCCGAGTCCGGGCCGACCTTCGCCGGGCTGTTCACCGGAGCCGCCGTCGAACGGCCGTTGCTCGCCGGCGCGGACCTGGTCCTGGGCATCGGGCTGGACGCGGTCGAGGCGGTGCCGGGGCCGTGGCCGACCGGGGCCCCCGTCGTCCTCGCGCACTCCCATCCCGTCGAGACCGCCTACTTCGGCGACCCGTTGCTGCTCGTCGGCCCCTACGCCACGCTGCTGCCCGCCCTGCTGGCGGACGCGGCACCGGACTGGCCGCCCGGCGCGGGCCGCCGGGCCCACGACGCCGTCGTCGAGCGGCTCGGCGCGCACGCCCCGGCCGCCGCCGGCACCCTCGGCCCGCTCGACGTGGTGCGGACGACCCGTGCGGTGCTCGGCGACGTCCCGCTCACCGTCGACGCCGGTGCCCACATGCTCGTCACGATGCCGCTGTGGTCCACCGACGGGCCCGACCCGGTGCTGATCTCCAACGGCCTGGCCACCATGGGGTTCGCCCTGCCCGCGGCGATCGGGGCCGCCCTGGCCCGCCCGGGACGCCGGGTCGCCTGCCTGACCGGTGACGGCGGGCTCGGCATGGCCATGGCGGAGATCGAGACGCTCGCCCGGCTGGCGCTGGACGTCACGGTGGTCGTGTTCAACGACGCGGCGCTCACCCTCATCGCGCTCAAGCAGGGCGACGCCCAGGGCGGTGGCCCGGCCGTCACGTACGCGCCGACGGACTTCGCCGCGGTCGCCGTCGCGATGGGCGTGCCCGGCGTCGTCGCCAGGAGCGTCGAGGAGCTGCGCGGGGCGCTCGGGTCGGTGCGACGCGGGCCGCTGCTCGTCGACGCGCGGGTCGACCCGGGTCCCTACCGGCACGTGATCCGCACGATCAGGGGCTGAGTGCGGCCCGTCACCCCGTCGGTGTGTCCCGTACCGCCTCGGTCAGGCTGTCGAGGTCGACCGGGCCGCGGTAGCGCCGGCCGTTGAGGAACAGCACGGGCGTGCCCGCGACCCCGCTGGCCTCCCCGCTGGCCAGGTCCCGCTTCACCCGCTCGTGATGCTCGCGGGCCCGGTAGCCGATCGCTCCCGCGTCCCGCAGGCCCAGCCGCCGGGCGTAGCCCGCGAGGTCGCCCTCGGCCAGCCGGTCCTGGTGGCTGAAGAGCAGCGCGTGCATCACCCAGAACCGGTCCGCGTCGGCGGCGGCCTCGGCGGCCAGCGCGGCCGGCCACGCGTGCGGGTGGAGGTCGACCAACGGGAAGTGCCGGAACACGAACCGCATGCCGTCCCCGACCCGGTCCACGAGGTCCTCCAGCACCCCGTGGGCCCGCCAGCAGTGCCGGCACTGGTAGTCGCCGTACTCCACCAGGGTCACCGGTGCGCGCGCCGGTCCCCGGCTGTGGTCGAGGGCGTCGACGGGGGACGCCAGCCCGGGGACGTTCACCGGTTCCTCCCCAGCGCGTCGATCGCGGCCATGTCGTCGGCGGAGAGCTCGAAGTCGGTGATGTCGATGTTCTCGCGGACCCGTGTCGGGTTCACCGACTTGGGGATGACGACGAACCCGTGCTGCAGGTGCCAGCGCAGCACGACCTGGGCCGGGGTGCGGCCGCGGGCCTGCGCGATCCGGCCGATGGTGCGATCGCGCAGCAGCGCGCCTTCCGCGAGCGGCGCCCACGACTCGGTGGCGATGCCCGCGCGCCGGTGGTACGCGCGCAGGGACTCCTGCGGGATGCGGGGGTTCAGCTCGATCTGGTTGACCGACGGGACGGTGCCGGTCCGGTCGACGAGCAGGTCGATCTGCGCCTCCCCGAAGTTGGAGACCCCGATCGAGCGCGCCCGGCCGTCGTCGCGCAGCGACTCGAAGGCCCGCCAGGTGTCCACGTCGCCGTCACGGCCCGGCCAGTGGATCAGGTACAGGTCCACGTAGCCGGTGCCGAGCCGTCGCAGGCTGGCGTCCAGGGCACGCCTCGCGCGCTCGTACCCGTGGTCGGCGCCCGCGAGCTTCGTGGTGACCCACACGTCCTCCCGGGCGACGCCGGCGTCCCGGATGCCCTGTCCGACGCCGGTCTCGTTGCGGTACATCTGCGCGGTGTCGACGTGGCGGTAGCCGGCCTCGAGCGCGGTGCGCACGACGGCGGCGGTGTCCTCCGGCGGGACCCGCCACACGCCGAGACCGAACTGCGGGATCGACGTGCCGTCGTTCAGCGTGATGCTCGGGATGCCCGCCGTCGTCATGCCGCCACCCCGCCGCGCGGCCGGGCGAGCGGGGCCCACGGCCCAGGGGCCCCGATGGTCATGGCGTGGCCCGCAGAACCGATCCCGTGGGCCCTCCGCTCGGCCGCGGTGATCACGCCGCGGGCGCCGTCGAGGGTCTCCGTCTCGCCTCGTCCCACCGGTGTGTCCCCCTTTCTCGCGGCATCCCTGGCCGGGTGTGCGCACCACCGTCGGTAGGCCGCCGGGCGGCCCCCTGCGTTCGACCGCGCGGTCACGGACCGCCTGCCGGCCTCGGCGGCGGGAGTGGCGGCGGACGGGGCCTGCCGTTGCCGGTGCAGCCCAGAGGCCGTGTGCTGATCCTCGTCGCCGTCACGATGGCGTCTCCGCTGCGTTGCGCGGCACTCAGAGGGCCGCGGCCGCGGCCTCGGCCACGGTCTGGTCCTGCTCGCCGCTGCCGCCGCTGACGCCCACCGCACCGACGATCCGGTCGCCGACACGCAGCGGGACACCGCCGGCGAAGATCATGACGCGCCCGTGGTTGGAGGCGTTGATCCCGAAGAACTGCGCACCGGGCCCGGCGTTCGCCCCGAGGTCCGCGGTGGTGATGTCGAACGCCCGGGACGTGAAGGCCTTGTTGATGGAGATGTCGACGCTCCCGATCCACGCACCGTCCATCCGGACGTGCGCGACGAGGTTCCCGCCGACGTCGACGACGGCGATGTTGCTGGGCTGGCCGATCTCGCCGGCCTTGGCCTCCCCGGCGGCGATGATCCGCCGCGCGTCTTCCAGGGAGACCGATTCGTACTTGAGGGTCATGGCGACGTCCCGTCCGTTGTGGGGTTCCCCGATGTGTGCCGACCCAGGCTGTCCAGCGCCGACCCCCCGCACCTCCGCCTGTCGGGCTCAACGTTGCGCCGTCAGTGCGCACGGCAGACCCATCCGGAGCACCGATCGGTCCTGCGCCTGCGCATCGGTGTGGTCGGCAGCCGCGATGCCGACGGGTGTGCGCGGGCGCCGTCATCGGGAAGACGAACAGCGGTGGTGGTCCCGCCTCGTCAGAGGCGCTCGACCCGGTCGGCCTGCGGGCCCCGGTCGCTCTGACGCACCGCGTACCGGACCCGGTCGCCCCTCTCCAGCGGCTCCGACCCCGTGATCACCGATACGTGCACGAAGAGATCGTCGCCGCCCGCGTCCGGGGTGATGAAACCGAATCCGCGGTCGCCGTCGAAGCGTGCGACGACGCCCTCGCCGCCTCGCACGGGCACGTCCCGCGACGCGGGCGCCGCGGCCGCGGCAGGTGCCGACCGCTGCGGCGACGCCGGGGGCTCGGCGCCCCGGACCAGGTGCACGTCGCGGGCCTGCGGACCCTTGTCGCCGCTGACCACCGCGTAGTCGACGCGGTCACCCTCGGTGAGCCACGTCAGCCCCTCGGCCAGGGCGCGGGCGTGCACGAAGACGTCCTCGGCGCCGGAGTCGGGGCTGATGAAGCCGAAGCCCTTGTCCTCGTCGTACCAGGCCACCGTGCCGTCGGCACCGTCCGCGCCGGCCGTGGCGGGCAGGCCGGCCCCCGCTCCCAGCGGGATCACGTTCCCGGCCTGCGGGCCGCGCTCGCCCTCGACGACCAGGAAGGCCACCCGCTGCCCCTCGGTGACCACGCCGCCGGTCACGATGGCCGAGCTGTGCACGAAGATGTCGGCGCCACCGCCGTCCGGCGACGCGAAGCCGTACCCCTTGCCCGGCTCGTACCAGGTGACGGTGCCGAGCAGGCCCACGGCGCTGCCGGCGGCCACGTCGGCGGTGACGCGGACGCGCAGCGCCTGGGGCCCGCGGTCGTTCTCGCCGGCCTCGAACACGACGGCCTGGCCCTCGCGGAGCACCTTCGCGGCGCCGTCCCCGACGATCTCGGAGGCGTGCACGAACACGTCCGGCGAGCCGTCCTCGGGCGCGAGGAAGCCGAAGCCCCGTTCGGCGTCGAACCAACGGACGGTCCCCTGCGGCATCGAGGGCTCCAGATCGGGAGGGCGGGCAATGACCCCAGTCTCCCCGACCGGTCTCGCGGCCCGTCGGGCCGGGCCGGGCGGTGGAATAGGACGCCCGCCGGAAACGCTACCTCCCCTTATAGTTGAACGTTCACACTCAAGGGGGTGGCGGAATGACCACGACGCAGACATCGCCGAACCAGCGGTGGGCCCGCGCACACGGCCTCTTCGACACCGGGGAGTTCGACGCGGCCGCGGCGCTGCTCGCCGAGCTGGTGGCGACCACCGAGTCGGCGACCGACACCCTCGCCGTGCGGCTGCTGCTGGCCCGCGCCTACTACCACTCCGCCCAGCTGCACCACGCCGAGGCCGAGACCCGCGCGGTGCTGGCCGCCGACCCCGCCAACGCCTACGCCTGGCTGCTCCTCGGGCGGACCCTGGAGCGTCAGAGCCGGCACGCCGAGGCGGGCGGGCCGCTGCGGATGGCCGCGGCGATGGGCCTGGACCGATGAGCACGAGCGACCAGGAGGTGGGTGCGATGGAGATCGGGATCGACAACTTCGTGGCGGCCGACCCGGCCGTCGAGCCCGCCCGGCAGATGCAGGACGTGCTGGCCCAGATCGCCCGGGCCGACAGCGCGGGCGTGCACACGTTCGGCATCGGCGAGCACCACCGGGAGGGGTTCCTCGACTCCGCCCCCGCCACCATCCTGTCCGCGGCGGCGGCGATCACGGAGCGGATCCGGCTGCGCAGCGCGGTCACGGTGCTCAGCGCCGACGACCCGGTGCGGGTCTTCGAGAGCTACGCGACGCTCGATCTGATCTCGCAGGGTCGCGCGGAGCTCGTCGTCGGCCGCGGGTCGTTCACCGAGGCCTTCCCGCTGTTCGGGCTGGACCTGGCCGACTACGACGCGCTGTTCGAGGAGAAGCTCGACCTGCTGCTGACGCTGCGCGACGACGCACACCCGCACTGGTCGGGCCGCCACCGCGCGCCGCTGACCGGCCAGGGAGTGTTCCCCCGCCCGCACCAGGCGCAGCTGCCGATCTGGCTGGGCGTCGGCGGCACCCCGTCGTCGTTCGTGCGGGTAGGCGTGCTCGGGCTGCCGCTGATGGTCGCGATCATCGGCGGCCCGCCGGCCCGCTTCCGGTCCCTGGTCGACCTGTACCGGGAGACCGGGCGGCGGGCCGGACACCCGGCGGAGCAGCTGAAGGTCGGCGCGCACCTCATCGGGTTCGTGGGCGACACCGACGAGCAGGCCGCCGAGGCCTTCTACCCCGGCCACGCGGAGATGTTCACGCGGATCGGGCGCGAGCGGGGCTTCCCGCCCGTCACCCGCGCCGGGTACGAGGCCCAGCGCGGGCCGGGCGGGCCGTACCTGATCGGCGACCCCGAGACGGTGGCCCGGCGGGCCCGGGAGATCTCGGCCGAGCTCGGCGGCGTCTCCCGGCTGACCGTCCAGATGACCAACGGGCGGATGCCGCACGAGACGATGCTGCGGAGCATCGAGCTGCTGGGGTCGAAGGTGGTCCCGCTGCTGGACGGACGCGCCCAGCCGCGGTGACCGGCCGCGTCGGCCCGACGCGGCGACGACGGGTCCCGGACCGATGAAGCTCCGGTACCCGGTCGGCGACGACGGGTGCGATCCCGCGGCCCCGTCCGACCGCGATCACGTGTCGAGGAACTCCGCCACCACGGCGTTGAACCGGTCGGGGTTCTCCAGGAACGGGAAGTGCGAGTTCGCCTCCGTCACGGGGAAGACGTAGAGCTGCGCTCCGGGCACCTGCTCGGCGATGTAGCGCTGCGAGCCGGGGCTGACGTGGCTGCCGTCGCAGCCGACGACGAGCGTGGGCACGTCGACGCGGGGCAGGACGTCTCGCCAGTCCTGGGCGCAGTGGTCGAACAGCAGCGGGACGGCCGCGCGCGGCGGGATCGTCCCCAGCTCGGAGGCGACGAAGTCCCACACCGCGGGGTCGGGCTCGCCGCTGAACATGCTGCGGACGAAGGCCGTCGTCGCCTTCTCCGAGTCCTCCCCCGCCAGGCTGTCGGCGAGCCCGACGAGCGCGGCGACGTCGAAGATCGCGCCGCTCTCCTGCTGCTCCTGCGTCGACATCCACGGCACGGCGGCGACGGCGGCGGGCTGGTCGACCGCGACGAAGCGGCGGACCCGGTCGCTGCCGTACTGGTCGAGGAAGCTCCACCACACCGACACCCCCATCGACCCACCAGCGCGTCGACCTCCTCGACGCCGAGGTGGTCGAGCAGCTCCCGGACGTCGGCGGCCAGGCGCGCGATCCGGTAGCCGTGGTGCGGCTTGGCGGAGCGGCCGTGGCCACGCTGGTCGAGGGTCACGACGCGGCGGCCCGGCGCGAGCCCGGAGAGCTGGTGGCGGAACATCGCCTGGGTCTGGCCCCAGCCGTGCAGCAGCACCAGCGGGACGCCGCCCGCCGCCGGGTCGGTGTCCTCGAAGGCGAGCTCGACGCCGTCGCGGGTCGTGAAGGTCGGCATGGCCACTCCTGTGTGGGTGTCGGGGCGGGTCAGACGGCGCGGGCGTGCAACCCGCCGTCGACGGGCAGCAGTGCGCCCGTCACGTAGGCGGCCTCGTCGGAGGCCAGGAACAGCGCGGCGTGCGCGACGTCGTACGCCGTGCCCATCGCGCCGGTGGGGCTCAGGGCGTCGCGGCGGGCGCGGACGTCGGCGGGATCGTCGGCGCCGGCGAGCTGGCGGTACACCAGCGGGGTGTCGATCAGCCCGGCCAGCACGGCGTTGACGCGCACCCGTCCCGCGTACTCGACGGCGAGGCTGCGGGTGAGCTGGTTGACCGCCGCCTTCGCCGCCGCGTAGCCCGGGTAGGGGTAGCCGGTCCAGCGGATCGACGCCGTCGAGGAGACGGTGACGATGCAGCCGCGGCGGCGTACGAGGTGCGGGAGGGTGGCGCGGGCGCTGAGGAAGACGCTGTCGAGGTTGACGCTCACCGCGGCCCGCCACTGGTCCAGCGTCAGGTCCTCGATGCCGCCGAGCCGGGCCGAGCCGACGTTGTTGTGCACGACGTCGATCCCGCCGAACGCCTCCACGGTGCAGGCGACGGCGCGGTCGACGTCCTCGGCGACGGTGACGTCGGCGACCACCGCCCGGGCCCGGCCGCCGGCCTCGTGCACGGCGTCGACGGTGCGCTCCGCGGCGTCGGCGTCCCGGTCGACGACGACCACGCGGGCGCCGTGCGCGGCGAAGGTCGTGGCGCAGGCGAAACCGATGCCGGTGACGCCGGCGGGGCCGCCGGGGCTGTGGCCGCCGCCGAGGACCAGCGCGGTGCGCCCGTCGAGCCTGCCCATCGCACCCCCTCGGCCGTCGTCCGCGTCGACCGGGAGCGTGCTCCGGGTCACTGCGCCCGCGCGACCGCGATCCGTAGCGGATCCGGCACGACGGCGTGCTCGTTCTGTCGAAGAGCGCAGCTCAACGCCACGAGTCGAGCCGTAGACCGAGGTGCAGGACCAGGCGGTCGCGGCCGTCGGAGAGGTCCATGCCGGTGATCTCCTCGATCCGCCGCAGGCGGTGGTAGAGCGAGGTCCGGTGCAGCGCCAGCGCCTTCGCGGTGCGCGGCGCGGACCCGGCCTCGTCGAGGTAGACCGCGAGGGTCTCGCGGAGCCGGTCGCCCGGGTCGTGGGCGGCCAGGGCGCGCAGGGCGCGGGCGGCGGGGTGTCGGGCGGCAGGTCGTCGGGAAGGCACAGCAGCACGGCCAGCTCGCCCAGGCGCTCCCACAGCGCGACGCCGCCCGGGTCGCGGCGGGCCGCGCGCAGCGCCACCTCGGCCTGGCGCGCCGACTGCCACGCCGCGCCGGGCCCGACGCCGGCGCCGACCCCCACCGCGACCCGCGCGTCACGACCCAGCGCGCGCCCCACCTCGGCGCGCAGCGCGGCGGCGTCGGCGGCGAGCCGCTCGGGCCCGGTGGCGGGCGCCACCCGCACCGCGCGCGTGCCGTCGACGGCGACCGCACCGCCGGCGCGCCCGGTCCCCGGCCGCAGCACCGCACCGGTGAGGGCGACCTCGGCAAGTGCCGCGTCGACCGGCCCGCCGGCCTCGACGACCACCACGGCGACCCGCTCCGGCAGCACCACCCCGGCGGCCCGCAGGTCACCGAGCGCGGCCTCGCGGGCGTCGGCGTCCGGCCCGAGCAGCGCGCACCGCCCGCTCCCGACCGGCCCGGCCCGCGGCGGCCGCCGCGGCGCGGGCGGCCAGCAGCGCGGCGGCGGCGTCGGCGGCCACCGCCACGGCCGCCCGCTCGGGGTCGGTGACCGAGCCGTCGGCGTCGATCACCATGAGTGTGCCGAGGAACTCCCCGCGCACCCGCAGCGGCGCACACAGCCGGGGCAGCAGGCCCAGTGCGGGGTCGCCGGGAACCGTCGCCGGCGCGGTCCAGCGCGTGACGCCCTGGCCCAGGACGTGGGCGCGCACCTCGTCGCCGGGGTCGCGCTGCAGGATCGCGCGGATCCGCACCGGGTCGGCGTCGCCGAAGTGGCGGCTGCTGCACAGCGGTCGCACCAGGGGGTCGTTGACGACGACCGAGCGCCCCAGCCGCTCGGCCAGCTCGTCGACGACGCCCTGCACCTCGTCGGTCGCCCCGGACCAGCCCGTCATCCCGCACCTCCACCGGGCACTCTCCCGCACGCGCCACCGGCGGAACAGCGGCAGAGGCTCCGGGTCGGGCGGTGCCGGACGGGTCAGGTCGTCATCTCGGCGGCAGCGCCGCCCACCGGCCGGGCCGGCTCGCCGGTACGCCGTGCGGGCGTCCCCAGCATCGCCTCGACCCGCTCCATCCCGAGCGCGAGGAGCATCACCACGAGGGGCACGAGGACGAACATCACGGCGGTCATGTCAGGACGGATGCTCCGGGCCCGGGGGGAGTTACACCCGGCCCGGGTTCACGGCGGCCGCAGCTCCCTGAGCTGACCACCCGGCGTGCGATGTGGCACCTGGGTGGGGGCCGGGGCGAGGATCCGCAGTCCGGGGCGTGGCCCACCCTCGGCGCACCGCACGTCGCCCACACCGCGACGAGCCGGCAGGCCCGGTTCGGTTACGTCGCCGCGGGGCTGGGTCTGTGCGCACTCCCCCGCGCTCGCCGCCCCGGCCGTCCCGACCGGCGTGCGGGTCATCGACGTCGACGACCCCCGACACCATCTGCGCACCACCCTGCTGCTGACCGGCGAGGTGCCCACCCCGGCGGCCATGGCCATGCTGGCGGCGCTCCACCGGGCGGCCGACACCCTGCGAGAAGGGCCGGCCCATCGAGCCGCCGGAACCGGCAGTAGTCGCCGCCCGGGCACCGCCATGAACACCACGGCGGCGCCGGGTACATGCGCGAGATCCCCGTCGAGCGGATCCACCGCGGCGTCCGGCTGCTGCGTCTCTACGAGGGACGCGAGATCCAGCGCCTCATCATCGGCGGCGGACCGGTCCGGAGGCACTGGCCGCCGCCACCCAGGAGTCACCCGGCTGGACGAGCAGGTAGACCGCTGAGGCGAGCACGAGCGCGTGGAGCGCGACGTCGACGACGGTGCGGCGCGCGCTCGCGCCGTCACTCCGGCCGAGGTGTCGTGGCGACCGTGGCCGCGTGGTGGAGACGGTCGGCGACGACCGCGCAGAGTTGCCGGGTCGTCTCGTCGTCGAGGTCGTGGGTGATCGCGCCCTCGAGCGCGAACGTCGCCACGGCGATCTCCGCGGGACGGCGGTCCGTGGCGATGGGGCCGGGAAGTTGCCGGGTGAAGAGGGCCTCGAAGGTCGTGTGGAATCCGGTGTGCCAGGTGCGGACGGCGTCGGACACGGCCACCCGGCCGTGCATCGTGGCGACGAGATGCCGCACCGGTCGCAGCCTGTGGATCAGCCACGACAGCTGCGCGGCGAGTGGGCGACCCGTCAGCGACGCGTGCTCGTGCAGCAGCGCGTCCGTGAACCGGTCGGCGACCGCGACGAGCAGCTCGTCCTTGTCGCGGAAGTACCAGTACAGGGTGTTCGGCGTGACGCCGGCCCTGCGGGCGAGGCGGGTCATCGACGTGGCCTCGTAGCCGTCGACGACGAACAGCTCGGCCGCGGCGGCCAGCAGCTCCTCGCGCTTCTCCTCCCGGGGGACCGGGCGACGGTTCCGCGGCACACCACCATCTTGACGGCCATTCAAGACGCCTGCAACATGCTCTTGAACAGCAATCAAGAAAGGTGGGCGACATGACCGCCGACGCCGTCCCCGGGCGCCGTGAGCTGCACTTCCCCTCCGGCGCCGACCGCTGTCACGCCTGGCTCTACCTGCCGGTCGCGGACGCGACGACCGGGCCCCCGCCGGTGGTGGTCATGGCCCACGGTCTCGGCGCAGTGAAGACGCTCCGGCTGGCGGCGTTCGCGGAGCGGTTCCGGGACGCCGGCTACGCCTGCCTGGTCTTCGACTACCGCCACTTCGGCGACAGCGAGGGCCGGCCACGGGAGCTGCTCAGCATCCGTCGCCAGCGCGCGGACTGGCACGCCGCCATCGCGTGCGCGCGCTCGCTCCCCGAGGTCGACGGCGACCGGGTCGTCCTGTGGGGGACCTCCTTCGGCGGCGGCCACGCCATCACCACCGCCGCCGAGGACCCCGGCGTCGTCGCCACGATCGCGCAGTGCCCGTTCGTCGACGGCCTGGCCTCCGCCCGGCAGCTCTCGCCGCGCTCGACCGCGCGGCTGGGCGTGGCCGCGGTCCGGGACCAGATCGCGCGCCTGCTCGGCCGGTCACCGGTCCGCGTCAAGGTGGCGGCCCGCCCCGGGGAGATCGGGCTGATGGACGCACCGGACGTCACCGACGGCTTCCTCACGCTCCTGGCGGCCTCCGGTCTCACCGAGGAGGAGGCGCGCAACGCGGTGCCCGCCCGCGTCGCGTTCGAGATCCCCGTCCACCGGCCCGGACGGCAGGCCCGGCACGTCCGCTGCCCGATCCTGTTCTGCGTCTGCGACCACGATTCGGTGGCCCCGGCCGAGGCCACCCTCCGCCACGCCGCCGGAGCCCCCCGCGGCGAGATCAAGCGCTACCCGGCCGGCCACTTCGACATCTACACCGGCGACCACTTCGAGCGCATGGTCGCCGACCAGATCGCCTTCCTCGACGCCCACGTCTCCGCCTCGGTCGCAGCCTGACCAGGCTTTCGTCAGCGTCATGCCGACCCGCGGACCCGGGTCAGAACTGCAGCAGCGAGCGGTTGAGGGTGACGGAGCTGACCCACTCGCGAGCTCCGCGGGAACGTCGCACTCGTCGGGGATGCCAGAGCTGCAGATGTCGTGCGCGTTGGCGGCTCTGAGGCACCGAACTCGATGCCGCGAACCTCTGGCGGGACTTCCGCCGGGCCACCGCGGCCGCAGGGCTGGATGCCACGAACCGGACACCGCGAGCTGCGCCACAGCTTCGTCTCCCTGCTCTCCGACGAAGGCGTGCCGATCGAGCAGATCGCCCGACCGGTCGGCCACGCCGGCGGCTCGGCCGTGACGGAGACGGTCTACCGCAAGCAGCCACGGCCGATCATCGACGATGGCGCGACCGTCGTGAACCGGGTCTTCCGCACCGGGAGCGGTAGTCACCGGTCCGTCCCGGAACGGACGAACGGCCTGGTCAACAGCTTCATTAGACGCTGCGACCAGGCCGTTCGGCTGTGGGCGATACTGGGATCGAACCAGTGACCTCTTCGGTGTGAACGCTGATCGGGATCAACGGCTCGTGCTCTTGGGGCACGTTGATGCTGGTCAGCTAGGGCGTCCGTCGTGGCCAGAAGCTGCGAATCTGCCCGAACGCCGTAGGTCTTGCTGACTGGTTGCTGACGGCTGGCGGAGCGACGGGGCGTCGCGTGGCGGCAGCGAGAGGGCCGTTGTCGTGACGACGGTGGATCCCGGCCAGCCCTAGCGGCAGTGCTGATGGGTTCAGACGTAGAGCACGTCGTCGCCGGGCCGGCCGCGGCGCGCCCGTTCGGCGAATCCCTCGTAGAAGAACGGCACGTTGCCGGCCTCGTCCACCGGAGACCCTGCCCGCACCCGGTCCCACGTGATCATCGCGACGCGGAACTCGGGCTCGCCCACGACGAGGACGGGTTGGGCGTGCTCCCCGTGCCGCGAGTACTGGCCGCCGAGTTCTCGCCGTCCGACCTCCAGGACGTAGCAGCCGAACCACTGGACGAACTTCACGGCCTGGTCCTCGTCGAAGGCGGCGTACCACTCGGTGGCGTCTTCCTGCATGTCCTCGACATCGGCCAGGCTGCGTGCCGAGAAGTCGAGGGTGCCGCCGCGGTGGCCGCGCACGAGTTCCACGGCGTGCTCGGCCATCCGGGCCATCTCGTCCTGGAACCCGTCCATCCGACGCCTCCCGATCCGGTGCCCGTCGGTCGCCTGATCTTGCCCTCGTGGCCGCCCTGAACCTAGACCGCACCGGTTGCCCGACCGGTTCGAGGAGGAGTCCGTCAGCATCTATTGGGGGCGCCAATCGGAATTCCCAGATCCGCTAAGATGGCGCGAGTTAGCCCAAGGAGGCGGTGTGGCGGACGAGCCTGGGTCCTCGCCTGAAGACGACGAATACCGGATAAAGCGCGAGCGGGCGTTCCACGCGTTGGTGGAAGCGGAATCCTCGACTATCTTTGACTACGGTGTCTCTCCGCAGCACGAGTACTACGGCGATATCGAGTTCGAGCGAACCCTGCACCGTGAGCTGTCGATAAGAGCAGGAAACTTTCTGATAGTCGGTGAAGGTCGACGTCTCGCTCTCGAGTTGAGGGTCATCGTCGTGCGCTGCCGCGAACACGGCTGCTACCTCGCCGACGTATATCGATTTCCGCTTCGGGAGGGTGAACGGTACCTAGCGATGACCAACGTCAGGCGAGGTAGAAGCCATGCGGCGTTCCTCAATTGGGCGTTCTCGGACGAGTACCGCTGCATGCCGGGCTACCTGCCCAGTGGTTGCCGGCACGGCACGGCTCGGCTCGGCACTGGCTGGCTCTTCGACTGCGTGGGCGCGCACCGCCGCTGGAAGCACGGGCTGGAGACCGTCGAGGAGTTCGAGTGGAAGCTGCCACCGGACATATACAACGGCCGGAACAGCGGGGTCTTCCACCCACCTCGGAGCATCTGGCAGCCAACCCCTCGGACCCGTCCGGTACGATGAAAGTCAAACCAAACAACGAGTCCGCGCTGCCCTAAGGCGCGTGTGGTCCAAGAGGCCCCGCCGCAGCCGCCCGGAGATGGACGCCCGGGAACGACGCCCACGGAGGGTCTGGTTCCCCGTGCCCATCGAGATTATCGTGCCTGTCGCCGGTTCAGCACTTCTCGGCTTTTTTGGCTGGCTCAAATACCGGGCCTACCTCCAGTTCATGACGCATGTAGTCGAGAAGCTCGGCGATAAGCGCGCAGCCGAGATTGCGGCAATCGGCAGAATCTCGAAACCCGGGCTCGCCGTGAGCGAGCTGCCGACCAGGCGGCCCGGTCCGCGGAGGCAGAACAACACAGGAAGGGCCGCCTGACGCACGATCTAGCCAGCGACCACGGAGAAGTCGAGGGTCACCTTCTCCTGATGGTCGAACGGTGCGTAGTAGATGTCCACGGACCACTGGTAGTTCCCCGGCGGTAGATAGGCCTTACCGGTGGACGGCGCGCTCTGCCCGCTGGCTCCTGCCCGGAGCGTGACGACGCCCGTGCTGTGGACCGTCGTGGAGGGGCTAGCGGGTTACAGGTTGTCGACGACGCGCTGAGACTGACCCTGTAGCGACGGGTTGGGATTGACCCCCTCCGTGAGGCTGGAGGGGTGATCACGTTGGAGGAGTGGGCTGAGGTCCGTCGTCTGCACCGCGCGGAGGGTGTGTCGATCAAGGAGATCGTCCGCCGGTTGGGCCTGGCGCGGAACACCGTGCGGGCGGCGCTGCGGGCGGACGTGCCGCCCTCGCGTGAGCGTGGGCCGCGGGGGTCGCTCGTGGACGCGGTGGAGCCGCAGGTCCGGGCGCTGCTGGCCGAGTTCCCGCGGATGCCGGCGACGGTGATCGCGGAGCGGATCGGCTGGACGCACTCGTTGACCGTTCTGAAGGACCGGGTGCGTGAGCTGCGGCCGTTGTTCCTGCCGCCGGACCCCGCCGATCGCCTGGAGTACCGACCGGGCGAGCTCGCGCAGTGCGACCTGTGGTTCCCGCCGGTCCCGATCCCGATCGGCGCCAGCGGGACGCGGGTGGTGCCGGTGCTGGCGATGACGTGCGGCTACTCCCGGGTGACGGATGCGGTGATGATCCCCTCGCGCAAGGGCGGGGACATCCTGGCCGGGATGTGGGAGATCATCGGCGGGTGGGGCCGCTGCCCCCGGACGCTGGTCTGGGACCGCGAGGCCGCGATCGGCGGCACCGGGCGGCTCAGCGCCCCGGCGGCCGCGTTCGCCGGAACCCTCGGCATCCGGATCAAGCTGACCCCGGCGCGGGACCCGGAGTCCAAGGGGCTGGTCGAGCGGCGCAACGGCTACTTCGAGACCTCGTTCCTGCCCGGCCGCTCCTTCGTCTCACCGTTCGACTTCAACGCCCAGATCCAGGACTGGCTGACCGGGGTGGCCAACGCCCGGCACCTGCGCTCGATCGGGACCACCCCCGCCACGCGGTGGCCGGTCGACCGGGCCGGGATGGTCGAGCTGCCGCCGGTGGCGCCGCAGGTCGGGCTGACCGGGCGGATCCGGCTCTCGCGTGACTACTACGTGCGCGTCGACGGCAACGACTACTCGGTCAACCCGGCCGCGATCGGCCGGTTCGTCGACTGGATCGCCACCCCCGCCCTGGTCGCGGTCACTTGCGCCGGGCAGATCGTGGCCACCCATGAGCGCAGCTGGGGCAGTGGCGCCACGATCACCGATCCCGAGCACCGGTCCATCGCCCGGGCTCTACGCACCGAGTTCGCCGCCACCCGCGTCCGCCGCGACACCCGTTCTCACTCCGACGGACACGTCGTGGCCCTGCGCGCGCTGCCCGACTACGACGCCCTGTTCGGCGTGGCCTTCGACCCCGCCCCCGTCACCCCCGACACCCCCGCGACCACCGCAGAAAGGCACTAGATGACCGCCACGACCAACACCACGACCGAGCTCGGCTCGAAGCTGGCCTATCTGACCCGGGCGTTGAAGACGCCCACGATCACCCGCGTCTGGGAGGACCTCGCCGCCCAGGCCCGGGACCTGAACTGGTCGCACGAGGAGTACCTGACCGCGGTCCTGGAACGCCAGGTCGCCGACCGCGAGTCCGCCGGCACCACCATGCGCATCCGCACCGCGCACTTCCCGGCCGTGAAGACGTTGGAGGAGTTCAACCTCGACCACCTGCCCTCGCTGCGCCGCGACCTGCTCGCCCACCTCGCAACGGGCACGTTCGTCGCGAAGGCCGAGAACGTGATCCTGCTCGGACCGCCCGGGATCGGGAAGACCCACCTCGCGATCGGGCTCGGGGTCAAAGCCACCCAGGCCGGCTACTCGGTGCTGTTCGACACCGCCAGCAACTGGATCACCCGCCTTGCGGGCGCCCACCAGTCCGGGAACCTCGAGACCGAGCTACGCAAGATCCGCCGCTACAAGCTGATCATCATCGACGAGGTCGGATACATCCCCTTCGACCACGACGCGGCGAACCTGTTCTTCCAGCTCATCGCGTCGCGCTACGAACAGGGCTCGGTCATGGTCACCTCCAACCTGCCCTTCGGCCGCTGGGGCGAGGTCTTCGGCGACGAGATCGTCGCCGCCGCCATGATCGACAGACTCGTCCACCACGCCGAGGTCCTCACCCTCTCCGGCGACTCCTACCGCACCCGCGCCCGCCGCGAACTCCTCGCCAAGGACCGCAACAACTAGGACGAACCGGACCTCGGGGGGTCAGCCCCAATCCGTCGCGAGGGGGTCAGTTCTAGCGCGCCGTTGACAGCAAGTGGCGGCCTTCGCGCGGGTCAGAACCGAGGGATCTGTGGACAGGTCTGCACTGTCGTGTTCGCTGTGGACAGGAACGTCCGGAACCCCCCGGTTCCGGACGTCACACAGCGCATGAGTAGACCGAAGGTCTACTTAGCGCATATCTTGCTCCGCCGGGGGCATTGCCAGGGAACAGGAGGCCAGTCACCAACATTCTGTGGAACTATGCCTGGCCGGATCTTCGCTGCGGTTCTGGGTGACGCAGAATGATCAACAGCATTTTTCGACTGGCAGGGCGATTGATGGATCCACACCGGTCTCCGTCATCCACATCGCCTCCGCCGGCCTTGGCCTCCACCGCCGTGCTGTCCGATACTCCTTGCTGCGTCGGCCGCCTTCTCGCCTGCCGGGGAGACGCGTCGGAGCGTCGGACCACGGCGGAAACCTGGACCGCGCAGGAGGGGAACAGCATGACCCCGGGCCGGGGCAACGACGGGTCTGCCGGCGTGAGCGGGGAACAGTCCGCACCACCTCGATGGCAAGGCTAGAGCTGGGGAGTTTCCGCATGCGGCGGTCCAAGCGATCGTCCGGCGTTCTCGAACGAATGCTCCCGCCAGCCCGGCCGCGCAAGCGAGGAGGAGAACGTGAACAGCGAGCCGATCTCCAGATCATTTCATCGCCGGCGATGGGATTCGACATTGATCGACCCCACGGACCCGACGTCTGTCCATGACCTTCCGCCCCTAGAGATCTACACCGTCAACCAGGTCGCTGCCCGACTCGGCATCAGTGTCGGCCTCACCTACGAGATGGTGAAGGAAGGCGAGATTCCAGCGAAGCGACTCGGTCGGCGCTGGATCATCCCCCGAGCCCGGTTCCATGCGTGGCTCAACGATCTACCGGAGACAGCCTGATGGCCCACATCACCCCGACACCCGCAGGCGGCTGGCGAGCGAACTGGCGCGACCCGGCAGGCCGGCAACGGGCGAAGACCTTCGCCACGAAGCGGGAGGCGAAGCGCTTCCTCGCCGAGCTCGAGACCAGCCTCACCCGTGGGCTCTACGTCGACCCGCACGCCGGCCGAATGCTGTTCGATCCCTACGCCACCCGCTGGCTCGCGAGCCGCAACGACGAGATCACGACACGCGCTCGCGACGCGTCGGTCATGAGAACCCACATCATCCCGGCATGGGGCACGTGGACGCTCGGGCGGATCGATCACACCAGCGTCCAGGAGTGGATCACCGAGCTCGGTGAGCGGCGCTCCCCCGCCACCATCGCGGAGGCCCACCGCATCCTTTCCTCCGTTCTGCGGGCCGCTGTACGCGATCGACTGATCGCGTACGACCCGTGCGACGGCGTCAAGGTCCCGCGCCGTCGCAAGCGCGACACAGCCGATCAAATAGTCAGTCGGGACGTCGTTCGCAAGCAACTGCTGCCGGTCGTACCGCTCCGCTATCGGGCTGTCATCGCCGCCGCCGCTGGCACTGGGATGCGTTGGGGTGAGCTGGCCGGGCTGTGCGACGACGCGATCGACGACGGGTTACGGACCGTCCGCGTGATCCGCACCGTCGTCGAGGTCAGCGGGAACACGAGCTTCAAGCCTTTCCCCAAGTCCGCGGCCGGCCGGCGGGCCATCCCGGTCCCGTCGTGGCTACGTCCGGTCCTCGTCGCGCATCTCGAGCAGTACCCACCCGGCGAAAACGGCCTGATCTTCGGCAATCAGGTCGGCAAGCCACTGCGACGAACGCTGTTCCGAGCCAGAGTCTGGCGACCGGCCCTTGTCCGGGCAGGGCTTCTCGGCCGCGTCACACAGACCGGCGGAGACCGCTACCTGGCCACGTGGGTCGACCCGGACGGCACGACCATGAGCAAGCCCTTCGACACGGAGCCCGCTGCGGTCGGGTGCGTCGCCGAGCACGCCGCCGGCGGGCTGCGCTTTCACGATCTTCGTCACT
>NZ_BJNG01000016.1 GCF_006539565.1 Pseudonocardia hydrocarbonoxydans | reverse complement strand
CCCTAGGCGGGCGCCCCGAAGATGGTGACGAGCCGGCGCAGCGTGTCGCGGATCGACTTCGCGTTGCCCTTCTGCATCCCGAACAGCTCGATGCCCCACGCGACGGGCGAGCCCGCGTAGTCGAAGGTCTCGGTGATGCGGGTGCCGCCGTCGACCGGTTCCAGCTCGTAGCGCCAGATCGCCTTCGCGGGATGGCACCAGCCGATGAGCCGGTCCTGCTCGAACTCCACCACCCGGTTGGTGATCCGGTACGGCAACGTGATCTTCATGTCCATGCCGAACCGGTCGCCCAGCGCGAGCCTCTGTGGGCCGGAGGTGGCGCCGCGGACGGTGCCCGAGCCGTCGAACTCGTGGTGGCGGTGCGGGTTGGCGAGCAGCGCGAAGACCTCGGCGGGCGGGGCGGCCACCACCGTGGAGGCGGTGACCGTCCGGCCGTCGATGACGGCGTGGTCGTCGTTCACGCAGCCGCCTGGTGCTTCTTCAGCGCGGCCAGCGCGTCGTCGGCGTGCATGTCGAACTTGGTCTCGCTCGCGATGACCTCGATGATCCGGCGGTCCTGCCCGATGACGAAGGTCATGCGCTTGGTCTGCAGCCCGCCGGGCAGCCACCACCGCTTGGCGCCCAGTTCCTTGGCCACCTTCTTGCCGGTGTCCGACAGCAGCGGGTAGCCCAGGGAGTGGGCCGAGGCGAAGGTGCTCTGCGCCGTGACGCCGTCGCCGCTGATCCCGACCGGCTGCGCGCCCAGAGCGGCGAACTCGGCGGCCAGGTCGCGGAAGTGGCAGGCCTCCTGCGTGCAGCCGCCGCTGGAGGCGATCGGGTAGAAGAACAGCACGACGGGCCCGTTCTCCAGCAGGCTGGACAGGCGGCGCGGGGTGCCCGTCTCGTCCTTCAGCTCGAAGTCGCTGACCTGGTCACCGGTGTTCATGAACGCTCACTCTCACGGATCGGGATGTTGCTCGGTGTTTCGCAGCAGCGGCGCGGACGGTTCAGGAGCCCCTACCTCAGGTCACCGTCTTCTTGGGGGGCAGCGGGAAGAACCCGCTGGTCCGCTTCACGTACTCGACGTAGCCGGGGCGCCGGTTGCCGATCGTCGACTCCAGCAGCTTGGCGCCGGTGCCCTTGGCCAGCAGCCACGTCATCAGGGCGGCGCTGACCAGCCCGATCAACCCCGCCGGGTGGTGCAGGGCGAGCAGGGTGAGGCCCCACCAGACGGCGGCGTCGCCGAAGTAGTTGGGGTGGCGCGTGTAGCGCCACAGGCCCTGGTCCATGACCTGGCCCTTGTTGGCCGGGTCGGCCTTGAACGCGGCCAGCTGGGCGTCGCCGACGGTCTCGAAGAAGAAGCCGACCGCCCACGACAGCACACCCAGCACCGTGACGGTGACGGCCAGGGCGCCGGAGGCGTAGCCGTACTGGCCCAGCTGCACCGGCAACGACACCACCCACATGATCACCGCCTGCGGCAGGTAGACCTTGCGGACGATGTGCAGCAGCGGGTTGCCCCTGGCGCGCTCCATGATCTCGACGTAGCGCTGGTCCTCGTCCTTGCCCCGGTTGCGCCGCTCGATGTGCCAGGCCAGCCGGAAGCCCCAGATGCAGGTCAGGGCCGTGATCAGCAGCTGGCGCCACAGGTCGCCCTCGCCGACCGACAGGATCAGCGAGGTGATCGCGACGATCCCGAACCCGGCGCCCCACACCACGTCGATGCCGTCGTGGCGGTTGCCGCGCACGCGCACGGCCACGAACAGCGAGGCGGCGAACAGCGCGAGCACGACGACGGCGCTGACCCACAGGTTGGTCAGCGCCGCGCCCCAGGGGTAGTCGCTCATGCGCTCATCGTGTCGGGTCGGCCGTGACCGCGCGCGCCGAGCCGTTGCCCGCGCTGCCGTTCGTCATCGAGACGTGATCGAGCTCGGGGTCGCGGCCCAGCGTCGAGGTCCGGCCGCGCGGCAGGCCGGACCGGCCCTCGGCGTCGGGGCGGACCATGAGCATCTGGTGCACGCCCATCCGGTTCTCCTCGAAGGCGAGCGCGGCGCCCGCGAGGTAGAGCAGCCAGACCCGGAACTGCTCCTCGCCGACGAGCCGGACCGCCTCGGCCCTGTTGTCCTGCAACGTGTCCAGCCACGGCCGCACGGTCCAGACGTAGTGCTCGCGCAGGGAGTGGACGTCGACGACCTCCAGGCCCGCGGCCTCCAGGAAGTTCAGCGTCTCGCCGAGCGGGCGCATGTACATGTCCGGGGCGACGTAGGCCTCCATGAACGCCCCGCCGCCCGGTGCGGTGTTGGCCCCGGCCGCGCCGCGCGACATCTGCTGCAGCAGCAGCCGGCCGTGGGGGAGCAGCAGCTTGTGCAGCTGGGCGGCGTAGACCGGGTAGTTGTCCTGGCCGACGTGCTCGCCCATCTCGATCGAGCTGATCGCGTCGAAGGGCTGGTCGGGGATCTCCCGGTAGTCCTGCAACCGGATCTCGACCCGGTCGGCCAGCCCCAGCTCCGCGACCCGGGCCATCCCGAACGCGCGCTGCTGCGCCGACAGCGTGACCCCGACGGCGGTGACCCCGTAGTTCTCGGCCGCGTGGATCAGCAGCGAGGCCCACCCGCACCCGACGTCGAGCAGGCGCATCCCGGGCTTCAGGCCGAGCTTGCGGCAGATCAGGTCGAGCTTGTCGGTCTGGGCCTGCTGCAGCCCGTAGGACGGGCTCGTCTCGCGGGTCCAGTAGCCGCAGGAGTAGGCCATCTGCGGGTCGAGCAGGAACTCGTAGAAGTCGTTGGACAGGTCGTAGTGGTGCGCGATGGCGGCGCGGTCGCGGCGGCGGCTGTGCAGCCGGCCGTCGAGCCGGGCCTCCGACGCCGGGGGCTTCGGGCGCGGGCCCAGGATGCCCAGGCGGGCGGCCAGCTTCGCGGCGTCGACCTTGTCGGCGGTGCTCAGGCGCAGCGCCCCGAGGTTCTGGGCGCGGGCGAGCTTCCAGAAGCGGGACAGTCCCTCGGCGACGTCGCCCTCGACGTCGAGCTCCCCGGCGACGAACGCGCGCGCCAGCCCCAGCTCGCCCGGGTTCCACAGCAGGCGCCGCAGCGCCCGGCGGTGCCGGATGATCGCGACGGGGCCGTCCGGGGCGCCGGCCTCGGAGCCGTCCCAGGCCCGCAGGCGGATGGGCAGCGGCGCGCCGATCAGGCGCTCGACGAGCCCGGCGAGCTGCGGGGCGACAGGGGTGGGCACGGTGGTCTCCAGGAGTCAGTACGGGCGGCGGTGCTGCAGCGAGAGCTGGTGGACGTCGAGGTAGCCGACGCGGAAACCGGCCTCGCAGTAGGCGAGGTAGAACTCCCACATGCGGCGGAACGTCTCGTCGAAGCCGAGGCCGGCGACGGTCTCCCAGCGGGCGCGGAACCTCTCGCCCCAGTGGGCGAGCGTGCGTGCGTAGTCGGGGCCGAGGCTGCGGCGCTCGGCGATGCGCAGGCCGGTGTGGTCGCGCAGGTTCTGCTCGATCGCCTCGACCGACGGGATCACCCCGCCGGGGAAGATGTACTTCGAGATCCAGGTGTAGTCGTTCTTGGAGACCATCAGGCGGTCGTGCGGCATCGTGATCGCCTGCAGCCCGACCTTGCCGCCGGGCTTGAGGAGACGGTCGAGCGCGGCGAAGTACGTCGGCCAGTAGGCGACGCCGACGGCCTCGATCATCTCGACGCTGACGACGGCGTCGTAGCTGCCCTGGGCCTCGCGGTAGTCGCGCAGCAGCACCTGGACGCGGTCGGCGACCCCGGCCGCGCTCAGCCGCTCCTCGGCCAGGCGCGCCTGCTCGGCGGAGATCGTCAGCGTGGTGACGCGGGCGCCGCGCTGCGCGGCCCGGGTGGCGAGCCCGCCCCAGCCGGTGCCGATCTCCAGCACGTGGCTGTCCGGCCCGACGCCCGCCATGTCCAGGATGCCGTCGATCTTGCGCTCCTGGGCGAGCACGAGGTCGTCGCTGCCCTCGGCGAACCAACCCGCCGAGTAGGACATCGTCTCGTCCAGGAAGGTGGCGAACAGGTCGTTGGACAGGTCGTAGTGGCGCTGGATGTTCTCCCGCGACCCCTCGACGGTGTTGACCTCCTCGCTCGGCTGGCGGGCCTCGGCGAAGCGCCGCCCGATGCGCTGCAGCGTGGGCGGGATCAGCGTCGACAGCTTCGCGGCGAACGGGGTGAGCAGGTCGGCCAGGTCGGTGGTGGTCCAGTCGCCCACCATGTACGCCTCGCCGAACCCGATCTTGGAGTTCGCGCCGAGCCGGTGGAAGAACGCCTCCGGGCGGACGATCCGCATGACGGGGGCGTCCGGTCCGCCCGCGCCGATCCGCTCGCCACCGGGGAACACCACCCGCACCGGCAGCGGCCTCACCGCGCGCCGGAACAGCGCCTCGGCGATCCGCGCCTTGCCGGGTGCCCGCGGCGGCGTGGCCAGGCCCGGCCACACCCCCTCGTTCGGCCGGGGGACGAGGTGGTTGTTGGAGCGCCGCACGGGCGCCGGACTGACGGGTTCGGTGCTCACTGGACGCCCTCCTGAGGTGTGTGTTTCGGCCGGCGGATCACGGGCAGGCGTCTGAGCCACAGCGTGATGCCGTGGCGGCGGATCAGCGCCGACGTGCGGTGGGTCATGAGCGGGCGCCGCAGCAGCATCCCGACCAGTGCGGCGGGGGTGGCCGGCCGCCTGCGGCCGGTGACGGTGGCCGTCAGGGCCGTGGTGTCGTCCTGCCGCAGGGTCACGGTGACCGACAGGCGCTCGCCGGGCACCGGCAGCGTCATCCGGTAGGTGCCCTCGACGGTGAGGAACGGTGAGACGTAGAAGTCCTTGCCGGTCTCGGCGCGGCCGGCGTCGTCGGTGCGCAGCAGGTAGCAGTGCCGCTCGCCGTAGGTGTTGTGGACCTCCGCGACGACGCACTCCAGAGTGCCGTCGGGGCGGTGGCACCAGTACACGGTGATCGGGTTGAAGACGTAGCCGAGCACGCGGGCGTTGGCGAGCATGAGGACCTGCCCACCGGCGAGGTCGACGCCGCGGGTCGCCAGCCACGCGTCGAGGTTCTGGCGGATCGTCCGCGCCGGGTCGCCGAGGTGGTCGCGCGCCTCGAAGCGCGCGAACGGGCGCAGCGGCCGGGGCAGCTGGGGCAGGGCGTCGAGGTCGACGAGCCACAGGTAGACGGCGTGGCCGAAGCTGCGGTCCATGGCCCTGCGGCGCACGTGGCGGACCCGCGCGTCGTAGAGTGAGGGCACGGCCACGGGCGTCCGGACGATCTCCCGCTGCGACGAGGTCACCAGCCGGCTCCCAGGCTCGCCGCGGCCCGCACCCCGGCCGCGCAGCCGTCCTCGTGGAAGCCCCAGCCGTGGTAGGCGCCGGCGAACGCGACCGTGCCGTCGTTGAGGGCCGGCAGGCGGCGCTGCGCGGCCACCGACTCCGGGGTGTAGATCGGGTGCTCGTAGTGCATCGTCGCGACGACCGAGTCCTGGTCGACGCGGTCGGTGCCGTTGAGCGTGACCACGTAGTCGTCGGGCTCGGCCAGGCGCTGCAGCCGGTTCATGTCGTAGGACACCAGCACGGGCGCGTCGCGGCTGGAACAGGAGGGCTTGAGGTAGTTCCACGACGCCCGGGCGCCCGCGGTGCTGGGCAGCACGGAGGTGTCGTGGTGGAGCTGGGTGGTGTTCGCCGAGTAGGCGAAGGCGCCCAGCACGTCGCGCTCGTCGTCGGTGGCCTCGGGGAGCAGGGCCAGCGCCTGGTCGGGGTGGGTGGCGACGACGACCTTGTCGAAGCGCTGAGTGCCGTCGGCGGTGATCTCGACGCCCCCGCCGACCCGCCGCACGGCCCGCACCGGTGTGGAGACGTGCACCGCCGACAGCTCCTTGACCACCCTCTCCACATAGGACCGGGACCCGCCGGTGACGGTGCGCCACTGCGGCGAGCCGCCGATGGAGAGCAGCCCGTGGTGGTCGAGGAAGGTGAACAGGTAGCGCGCCGGGTACGCCATCGACACCGTCTCGCCCGCCGACCAGACCGCGCTCACCACCGGCAGCATGAAGTGCTCGACGAAGTAGCGCGAGTAGCCGCCGATCGCCAGGAACGCGCCCAGGGTGACGTCGCCCGCGCGCTCGTCGGCCAGCACCCGGCGGGCGTGCCGGTGGAACCGGACGACCTCGCCCAGCATCCGCAGGTACTGCGGCCGCGCCACGTTGGACGCCTGCGGGAACAGACCGCCCAGCCTGCGCGCCCCCGCGTACTCCAGGCCGCAGCCCTCGCAGCGCACCGACATCGACATGTCGGACTCCTGGGTGGCCACGCCGAGCTCGGCGAACAACCGCAGCAGGTTCGGGTAGGTGCGCTCGTTGTGCACGATGAACCCGGAGTCGACGAAGGCGGTGCCGCCGTCGCGGGTGGCGAGCTCGTGGGTGTGCGCGTGCCCGCCCAGGCGCCCGTCGGCCTCGAACAGCGTGACGTCGAAACGGCGCTGCAGCAGGTAGGCGGCCGTGAGCCCGGCGACGCCGGACCCGACGACGGCTGCGGTCGGGCTCATGTGTGGGCTCCATGAAGTACGGCCCGCAGGCCGCTCGGGGTGGGTTGGTGCAGAGCATTCGCAATCACCGGGTCCACGGGTTCGATGCCCAGGACGCCGAGCGCGAACCGGCGGACCAGTGCGTTCCACACCCCGATGCGGGTGAGCATGAAGTGACCCGCCCCCGGCACGTCGAAGCGGCACACGGCCACCCCGCGCTCCTTGGCGCGCACGGCGAAGCGGTAGGACTCGCCGGGGTCGGTCCAGCGCTCGCGGTCGCCGTGGGCGATCAGCACGGTGCGGCCGTCGAGCTGGACGACGGGGTCCGAGCCGTCGAGCCAGGGGGCCAGCGCGCACACCGCGACCACGTTGGACGCCCCGGCGGCCCCGAGCGCGGCGCGTCCGCCCATCGAGTGACCGACCAGCACCACCGGCACCCCCGGGAACCGCTCGGCGAGCTCGCCGAGCGCCCACTGGGCGTCGCGCAGGGCGTCCCTGGCCGGGGCGTTCCAGCCCCGGAAGCGGTAGCGCAACAGGTACACCGCGGGCCCGCGGCGGCTCAGCGCGCGGGCGAACGGCACCATCCGGCGGTAGGTGAGCCGCTTGGGCTCTCCGCTCTCGCGGCTGTGTGCGCGGCCGCCGTGCAGGACCAGGACCAGCGCGGACGGCCTGTCCTGCTCCCGTCCGACGGGCTCCAGACGGGGCAGACCGGACTTGTCGGGCACGACCACCTCACGGGCGACGGGACGGGGCGGAAACCAGTGTCGCCGGACATTCCGTCGCGGGCGCGTCGCCGGATGACCGCTGGGACGTAGGTCACAGCGGTTGCGTAGCTTCACCGTGGTCGCCGGGGACGTTGTCGGGACATGATCGCTGCCCGGGTACAGGAGGAGGATCGATGAGGCCGCTGTCGACGTGGCAGAAGCTGCGACTCACCGTCACGCGCCGGTGGAGCACGTCGGGCTTCTGGTTCGGCTTCGCGATCTGGATGCTGTGGCCGTTCACGATGTTCGGGACGCGGATCGGGTGGAGCGGCGGCGAGCACATCCCGCGCACCGGCGGCGCCCTGCTGGCGCTCAACCACGTCTCCTTCGCCGACCCGATCTTCGACGTCGCGTTCACGATCTCGCACGGGCGGATGCCCCGGTTCCTGGCCAAGTCCGAGCTCTGGGACGTGCCGGTCGTCCGGTCGGTGCTGGGCAAGGGCGGCCACATCCCGGTGTACCGGTCCTCCGCCCGGGCCGGTGACGCCTACCGCGAGGCGATCGCGGCCGTGCAGCGCGGCGAGATCGTGGCGTTCTACCCGGAGGCCACCTACACCGCCGACCCCGACGGCTGGCCGATGCGAGCCAAGAACGGCATCGGCCGGATCGCCCTGGTCACCGGCGCGCCGGTCATCCCGGTCGCCAACTGGGGCACCCAGGACGTCCTGCCGCCCGGCACGAACCGCCCCCGCCTGTTCTTCCCGCGCCGGCGGGTCACGATCGTCGCGGGCCCGCCCGTCGACCTGACGCCGTGGCTCGGCGGCCCCCGCACCCGCACCGCGCTCGACGGCGTCACCGGCGCGATCATGGCCGACGTGACCGCGCTGCTGGCCGGCATCCGCGGCGAGCAGCCCCCCGCCGTGCCCCACGACCCGGCCTCCGCCCCCGCCCTCCCCGGCCCGCCCGCGGCGGTGGCGGACGAACGCCCCCCGGCCTGACGCCCGCCCGCGGTGATCGTCGTCCGCGGTGCGATCCGGCCAACCGTGGCCGCCCTGCACCGCTGGGGGTGATCATGGCGCTCGGGTTCCGGTGAACGGCCACGGTGATCACGGTCGGTCCGCGATCCTCCGGGGGTGCGCCTCGATCATCTGCTCGTCCGCCAGGCCGGCGTGCTGACCACCGCCCAGGCCGTCGACGCCGGGATCAGCGCCCGCACAGTGCGTCGCCGCGTGCAGCGGCAGGAGTGGGAGGTGCTGCACCCCGGGGTGTACCTGGCCGGCGGCTACCGGCTCACCGACGAGGCGCGGGTGCGGGCAGCGTGGTTGTGGGCGGGGAGCTCGGCGCTGGTCAGCGGCCCGGCGGCGGCGTACTGGCACCGGATGCTCGACCGGGCACCCGACGAGATCGAGGTGACCGTGCCCCGTCACCGGCACCTGCGTCCGCAGCCGGGCGTCGTGCTCCGCCGCCGCGACCTCTCGCCCGTCGATCGCGTCGAGGACCGCCACCTGGTCCTGACGGCGGAGCCGCTGACCGCGCTGGAGACGGCGACCGGCCCGCTCGGGGGGTCGGTGTTCCTGGACCGGGCGCTGCAGCGCCACGTGCGGTTCGCCGCGCTCCACCGCGCCTACTGCCGCAACCTGGACCGGCACGGTTCCTCGCGGGCCCGGCAGCTGATCACGGCGTCGGCGGACCGCGCCGACTCGGCCGCCGAACGGTTGCTCGTCACGATCCTGCGCGACGCGGGCATCGGCGGCTGGGTGCTCGGCCACCCGTTCGGGCCGTGGCGGATCGATCTGGCGTTCCCGGCGCGGAGGGTCGCGGTCGAGGTCGACGGCTGGGCGTGGCACGTCGACGCCGAGCGGTTCCGCGACGACCGGCGCAAGGGCAACGCGATCACCCGCGCGGGGTGGTCCCTGCTGCGCTACACCTGGCATGCCCTCGACGGTGACCCGGTCGGCACGGCCCGGGAGATCGCCGGCACCCTGGCCGACGCTGCATGATCACCGCCTGCGGTGCACAGCGGCCACGGTTGGCCGGATCGCACCGCAGACGACGATCACCGGGCCAGCTTCTCCAGCCGGCGGGCGGTGGGCCAGCGGACCGAGTGGGCCCAGCCCAGCTTCTCGAAGATGCGGATCACCCGCGCGGAGATGTCGACCTGCCCGCGCCGCACGCCGTGCCGGGCGCAGGTGGGGTCGGCGTGGTGCAGGTTGTGCCACGACTCGCCGAAGCTCAGGACGGCGAGCGGCCACACGTTGCGGGAGTGGTCGCGGGAGGCGAACGGCTGATCGCCGATCATGTGGCAGATCGAGTTGATCGACCACGTGACGTGGTGCAGCAGCGCCACGCGCACCAGCCCGCCCCAGAAGAACGCCGTGAGCGCGCCCGCCCAGGACATCGTCACCAGCCCGCCGATGACGCCGGGCAGCACGAGCGAGAGCGTGGCCCACAGGACGAACAGCCGGTCGACCGTGACGATGTCGCGGTCGGCGAGCAGGTCGGGGGTGAAGCGCCGCTCGTTGGTCTGGTCGCGGCCGAACAGCCAGCCCATGTGCGAGTGGTAGAAGCCCTTCGCGAGCGCGCGTGGGCCGGTGCCGAACAGCCACGGGGAGTGCGGGTCGCCCTCCTTGTCGGAGAACGCGTGGTGACGGCGGTGGTCGGCCACCCAGTCGATCACCGGTCCCTGCAGCGCGAGGCTGCCCGAGATCGCCAGCGCGATCCGCAGCGGCCGGGTGGCCTTGAACGAGCCGTGGGTGAAGTAGCGGTGGAAGCCGACGGTGATGCCGAGGCCGCTGACGACGTAGAACGGCAGGGCGATCGCGACGTCGACCCAGCTCAGACCCCAGCCCCAGGCGGCGGGCACCGCGGCCAGCAGCGCGAGCAGCGGCACGATCACGAAGACGTAGACGGCGACGGTGGACGCGACGCCGCGCTGCCCGTCCAGCAGGGGCTTCGGACCGGCCGCGCGGGCGGGACTCTCGGCTACGGACACGGGCGGCACCTCGTGGGTCGGAGGAAGGGTGGCCTCACTGCGCCACCCAGTATCCGGTATTCGGCGCCCGGCGCCCTACAGATCGAGCCCGAGCAGTGCGTTCTCGACCACTTCGGGTAGCGCGGGATGGATCCAGTACTGCCCGGTGGCCATCTCGCGGGCCCCCAACCCGAACGCCATGGCCTGCACGAGCGGCTGGATCACGGTGCTCGCCTGCGGCCCCATCACGTGCGCGCCGAGTATCCGGCCGGTGCCGCGCTCCGCGATGACCTTGCAGAAGCCGGTGGTGTCCTCCATCGCCCAGCCGTAGGCGACGTCGCCGTAGGCCTGGATCTTCACGACGTGGTCCAGGCCCTCGGCCCGGCACTGCGCCTCGGTGCGCCCGACCGCCGCGATCTGCGGGTCGGTGAAGACCGCGGCGGGCACGGCGTGGTGGTTGGTGGTGCGCAGGTCGTCGGGGTGGGCGAGGTTGTGCGCCACGACCCGGGCCTCGTGGTTGGCCACGTGCTTGAGCTGGAACGGCGAGCTGACGTCACCGAGGGCGAACACGCCGTCGACGGTGGTGCGCTGGTGCCCGTCGACGACGATCCGGCCGTCGGCGTGCACGGCGATGCCGGCCCGGTCGAGGTCGAGCAGGTCGCTGTTGGGCTCGCGCCCGGTGGCGACGAGCACGAGGTCGCCGCGCACGGCCGACCCGTCCTGCAGGGTGAGCTCCACGCCGTCGGCGCCGTGGCGGGCCGCGGTGATCGGCTGTCCGAGGCGGACGTCCCAGCGGTCGCGGACGGCCGCGGTGAACCGCTCCGCCACCGTCTCGTCCTGCGAGCGCAGCAGGTGCCGCCCCCGCCCGATGATCGTGACGCGCGAGCCGAGCGCGGAGAAGACGTGGGCGAACTCGGCGCCGATGTAGCCGGCGCCGACGATGAGCAGGTGCTCGGGCAGGGCGTCGATGCGCATGATCGTGTCGGAGGTCTCGTACGGGATGCCGGAGGCGGTGATCACCTCCGGGATCGCCGCGCGGCCCCCCGCGGCGATCACGACCCGGTCGGCGGTGAACGGCTCCCCGCCGTCGACGGAGAGCTCGCGTGGCCCGGTGAACCGGGCGTGTCCCTCGTACACGGTGACGTTCGGGCAGCGCTCGACGCGGTACTCGCGCCCGCCCGCGGCGATCGGGTCGATGCGGGAGAACACGCGGTCGCGGATGTCGGTCCAGCGCACCTTGTCGACCGTGGCGTCGATGCCGAAGCGCGACGCGTGCCGGATGTGCTGGGCGACGTCGGCCGGGTAGACGTACATCTTCGTCGGGATGCACCCCACGTTCAGGCAGGTGCCACCGAACACCCCGTGCTCGACGATCGCCACGTCGAGGTGGTCGAAGCGGGAGTCGACGATGGAGTTGCCGGAGCCGGTGCCGATGACGACGAGATCGTGGTGGCGCACCGGTGGAGGCTAGCCGGGTCGGCGGGTGGCCGCGGGGTCCGACCGGATCGGGGGACTCGCGGGCGGGAACCGGGGGACTCGCGAGCGGGAACCGGGGGACTCGCGGGGGGTGGGGGCGGGGGTGGTCTGGTAGGGAGAGGGGGTGAGCAACGACCTGATCGCGGCGACCGTGCACCGGGCCTGGGCGGCCGACCTCGATCCGCAGACCCTCTACGCGCTGCTGCGGCTGCGGGTGGAGGTGTTCGTCGTCGAGCAGTCCTGTGCCTACCCCGAGCTCGACGGGCGCGACCTCGAGGACCGCGCCCGCCACTACTGGCTGGGCGGCGAGGGTCGGCCCGAGCCGGTCCTGGGCACGCTGCGGCTGCTCAAGGAGCGCGACGGCGGGTACCGGATCGGGCGGCTGTGCACCGCCCCGTCGGCGCGCGGGCACGGGCTGGGCAGGCGGCTCGTGGCGGCGGTGCTCGGCGAGGTCGGCGACCGGCCGTGCGTGCTCGACGCCCAGGAGCACCTGGTCGCGTTCTACCGCTCGTTCGGCTTCGAGGTCGCGGGCGAGCCCTACGACTGGGACGGTGTGACGCACCTGCCGATGCGCCGCGCCGTCCGGTAGGGCCTCAGCCCGCGGCGCGCTTGCGCGGGTCCGGCGGGAACTGGCGGGCCTGCACGCACTGCTCCGACCACCCGGCGACCACGGCGGCCACCGGCTCCAGGTCGGCGCCCAGTGCCGCGACCAGCGCCTCCTGGGAGGCGTCGGTGGCGGCCTCGATCGCGTCGCGGACCGCGCGGCCCCGCTCGGTGATGGCGCCGTCGGCGATCAGGCCGTCGGCCTCCAGCCGGGCGACGCCCGCCGCGGCGGCCTCGTCGGGCCACGCGCGGGTGCCCGAGTACTCGCCGACCGGGTAGCCGAGCCAGACCTCCATGAGCACGCCCATCCGGACGGGGTCGAGCCCGGCGGCGATGCAGGCCGCGACGTGGCCGTCGCCGCGGTGCTCGCGGACGAGGTCGGCCGCGCGCCAGAGACGGCCGAACGCGTCGGGGAGGCGCGGCTGGGAGCGCAGCGCCGAGAACAGCACCCGGCCGGTCCCGTCCAGGCCCGCCACGGCGTCCTCCAGGATCCCCGCGACGCGGGCGACCTCGGGCTCCGCGGCGTCGCCCAGGACGGCGCGCAGGCTGGCCGCGGCCTCCGCGTCGCGCAGCGCGATCAGCTCCGGCAGCGGGACCAGCGCCCGGCCCGCGGTCCACAGGGCGTCGACGACGTTCGGCTCGAACACCGCGAACGTCGCCGCGACCACCGACGAGGGCACCTCGCCCAGCGGGGCGGCGCGGCCGGTGACGTAGCCGGTGAGGAAGTCGTGGCCGCGGGCGGCGAGCGCGCGGTTGACCCGTTCGGACCAGACGCCGTGCATGGCGACCGGTTCCAGGGCGTCACGCAGGACGCGGGCGGGGGTGGGGGAGGGCGCGGCGACGGCGGCGGTGGAGTCGGGAGGCTCGGTGAAGAAGGTGTCCAGCGCGGCGGCGTAGTCCATGGCCGGACGTTAACCGACCGTGCTCCGCGTCACACCGGCCGTTGCGGGATACTTCGCCGCTCAACCGGTGGGACGAACAGGGATGGTGGCGGCGATGACCGAGGACCCGACGCGGGCGACCCGGACCGGGGGACCCAGCTACGGCAGTGTCGGGCCGCACGACCCGCACGCCGACCCGGCCACCAACCCCGGGATGCGCCCGGTGGGCCCGGTCACCGACCCCGACGGCCGCACGGTCGCCGTCCCCGCGGACACCGACCCCGACACCGCCCCCGTGCCCACCACGCCGGCGCGCGACCCGATCGTGGCCCACAGCCGCAGCGGCGGGCTCTGGACGGGGCTGATCCTCTCGGCGATCGTCGGCATCTTCCTGCTGGTGTTCATCCTGCAGAACAACACGCCGATCGTGATCAACTTCCTGGGCTTCTCCGGGTCGCTGCCGGCGGGCGTCGCGCTGCTGCTGGCCGCCATCGCCGGGCTGCTGCTCGTCGCGATCCCGGGCGGGCTGCGGATCCTGCAGCTGCGCCGCGCGGCCAAGCGCGCCGCGCGCTGACCCTCTGGTCACCGCACGGGCGCGCGACGTCGCGCGCCCGTGCGGGAGGCCTCAGGAGTACGAGTGCTCGGCGTCGGGGTACTCCCCGCCGCGCACCTCGTCGCCGAACCGCCGGGCGGCGTCGTGCAGGATCGACCCGACGTCGGCGTACTGCCGGACGAAGCGCGGCTTGCGGCCGCGGTTCATCCCGGCCATGTCCGACCAGACCAGGACCTGCGCGTCGCAGTCCGGGCCCGCGCCGATCCCGACGGTCGGGACGGCGAGCTCGCCGGTGACGCGCTTGGCGACGTCGGCGGGCACCATCTCCAGCACCACGGCGAACGCGCCGGCGGCCTGCATGGCCAGCGCGTCCTCGATGAGCTTCTCGCCGCGGTCGCCGCGCCCCTGGATGCGGAAACCGCCCAGGGCGTGCTCGCTCTGCGGGGTGAAGCCGAGGTGGGCCATCACCGGGATCCCGGCACCGGTCAGCGCCTCGACCTGCGGGGCGTAGCGCGCCCCGCCCTCCAGCTTGACGGCGTGCGCGCCGCCCTCCTTCATGAACCGGAAGGCGGTGGTCAGCGCCTGCTCGGGGCTGACCTGGTAGCTGCCGAAGGGCAGGTCGGCGACGACCAGCGCGCTCTTCGCCCCCCGGACCACCGCCTTGACCAGCGGCATCAGCTCGTCGACGGTCACCGGGATGGTGTTGTCGTAGCCGTAGACGTTGTTGCCCGCCGAGTCGCCGACCAGCAGGACCGGGATGCCGGCCTCGTCGAAGATCTCCGCGGAGTACACGTCGTAGGCGGTGAGCATCGGCCAGCGCTCGCCGCGGTCCTTCATCTCGCGCAGGTGGTGCACGCGGGTCCGCTTCGGCCGCTCGGGAGCCCGGTAGGGGGCCTGTACCTCGGCGGCGGTCGCATCGTCAGACATCGTTGTCCGTCCTCCCTCGAGGCCCTCGCGGGTCCCCGGGTGTTCCGGTGGTGACGAGGGAGAGCGTGACAGCCCGCGGCGCCCGCGGCACCGGTGAGCGACGGACTTCACACCGGCCGGGTGATGCGCCGAACGGGTGGCGCCGCGGGGCTGGCATGCTCGGCGAGATGGACGCCCGACGTGTCGCCGCCCCCGCCGCCGCGCTCGCCGTGGTGGCGCTGGTGGCCGGATGCACCACGACGACGGCGGGCCGCGGCAGCGCCGCGGGTACCGCCGCGCCGCCCGGCCTGGAGGCGTTCTACGGCCAGGAGCCCGAATGGGGGCCCTGCGCACCGTTCGCGGTCACCCCCGACGACGCCGACGCCTACGCCGACCCGGCCCTGGACTGCGCGCGGGTCACGGTGCCGCTGGACTACGCGGACCCCGACGGCCGGACCGCCGAGATCGCGATGCTGCGCAAGCGGGCCACCGGCGACCGCATCGGCTCGCTGCTGACCAACCCGGGCGGGCCGGGGGCCTCGGGGATGAGCTTCGCGCCCTCGCTGGCCGGGTCGCTGGCCGGCACCCCGCTCGCCGAGCGCTTCGACCTCATCGGGTTCGACCCGCGCGGGGTGGGGTCCAGCGAGCCCGCCATCGACTGCGAGACCGACGCCGAGCGCGACGAGGAACGGGCCGACCTGGACGTCGACGGCTCCCCGGAGGGCGTCGCCATCGCCGAGGCCGACTCGCAGGAGTTCGTCGACCGCTGCGTGGAGCGGGTCGGGCTCGACGTGCTCGCCAACGTCGGCACCCGCGACGTCGTGCGCGACCTGGACGTCCTGCGCTCGGCGCTGGGCGACGAGAAGCTGACCTTCCTGGGCTACTCCTACGGCACGTTCATCGGCGCCGAGTACGCCGAGGCGTTCCCGGCGAACGTGCGCGCGCTCGTCCTGGACGGGGCGGTCGACCCGGCGCAGGACGCCGTGGAGAGCCTCGTCGCGCAGGGCGCCGGGTTCCAGCTGGCCTTCGACGCGTTCGCGGCCGACTGCGCCGCCCAGCCCGGCTGCGCGATCGGGCCCGACCCGGCCGCGGCCGTCGAACGGTTCCGGGCGCTGGTCCTGCCGCTCTACGACGCGCCCGCGGCCGTCGGCGACGGGCGGCGGCTGGGCTACACCGACGCGATGACCGGGGTGGTCCAGGCGCTCTACAGCGAGGAGCTGTGGGAGATCCTGCGGATCGGGCTGCAGGAGCTGACGGTCGGCCAGGGCCGGGTCCTGATGCTGCTGGCCGACCTCTACGAGAGCCGGGCCGAGGACGGGTCCTACAGCAACGACCTGGAGGCGTTCCCGGTGATCAGCTGCGTCGACGAGGAGCGCATCACCGACCCGGCGGTGTTCCTGGAGATCGACACCCGCTACCGCGAGGTCGCCCCGTTCCGCGACGACGGCCGCGGCCCCAGCTCCGCGCGCCCGCCGTGCGCGTTCTGGCCGGTGCCGCCGACGACCGAGCCCGCGCTGCCCGTCGTCGAGGGCCTGCCGCCGGTGCTGGTGATCTCGGTGACCGGCGACCCGGCCACGCCCTACGAGGCCGGGGTGCGCCTGGCCGACCAGATCGGCGGCACGCTGCTGTCGGTCGAGGGCAACCAGCACACCGTCGCGCTGTCGGGGGTGCCGTGCGTCGACGACCTCGTCACGCGGTACCTGGTCGACCTCGAGGTGCCCGCCGACGGGGCCTCCTGCGTGATCTGAGCCCGGCCGCCGATCCGACCTGCGACGAAACACGTTCGTAACGCGACGTTCCTACTCTCCGGGCCATGGATCGCCAGCAGGAGTTCGTGCTCCGCACCCTCGAGGAACGCGACATCCGCTTCGTGCGCCTCTGGTTCACCGACGTGCTCGGTTACCTGAAGTCGGTGGCCGTCGCGCCCGCCGAGCTGGAGGGGGCCTTCGCGGAGGGCATCGGGTTCGACGGGTCGGCGATCGAGGGCTTCGCGCGGGTCTACGAGTCCGACATGGTCGCCCGCCCCGACCCGTCGACCTTCCAGGTGCTGCCGTGGGAGACCTCCTCGGGCGAGCACTACTCCGCCCGCATGTTCTGCGACATCGCCATGCCCGACGGCTCGCCGTCCTGGGCCGACCCCCGCCACGTCCTGCGCCGCGCACTGAGCAAGGCCGCCGAGGCCGGCTTCACCTGCTACGTCCACCCCGAGATCGAGTTCTACCTGCTCCGCGAGCTCACCGCCGACGGCACCCCGCCGGTGCCCGCCGACTCCGGCGGCTACTTCGACCAGGCCAGCCACGACGTCGCCCCGCACTTCCGGCGCAACGCGGTGGAGACCCTGGAGTCGATGGGCATCTCGGTGGAGTTCAGCCACCACGAGGGCGGGCCGGGCCAGCAGGAGATCGACCTGCGCTACGCCGACGCCCTGACGATGGCCGACAACATCATGACCTTCCGGTACGTGGTGAAGGAGGTGGCGATCACCCAGGGCGTGCGGGCGTCGTTCATGCCCAAGCCGTTCTCCCAGCACCCCGGCTCGGCGATGCACACGCACTTCTCGCTGTTCGAGGGCGACCGCAACGCCTTCCACGACCCGAACGACCCCTACGAGCTGTCCGAGACGGGCAAGGCGTTCGTGGCCGGTGTCCTGCGGCACGCGCGCGAGATCAGCGCCGTCACCAACCAGTGGGTCAACTCCTACAAGCGCCTGATCACCGGCGGGGAGGCCCCGACGGCGGTGTCATGGGGCCACGCCAACCGCTCCGCACTGGCGCGCGTGCCGATGTACTCGCCCGGCAAGTCCTCGACGCGGCGGGTGGAGATCCGCACGCTGGACACCGCGTGCAACCCCTACCTGGCGTTCGCGGTGATCCTCGGGGCCGGGCTGCAGGGCGTCGCGAAGGGCTACGAGCTGGGCCCGGCCACCGAGGACGACGTGTGGTCGCTCACCGACACCGAGCGCCGCGCCCTGGGCTACGAGCCGCTGCCGCAGAACCTCACCGAGGCGCTGCACGCGATGGAGGGCTCCGAGCTGGTGGCCGAGGTCCTCGGCGAGCACGTGTTCGACTTCTTCCTGCGCAACAAGCGCGCCGAGTGGGACGCCTACCGCCGCAACGTCACCCCCTACGAACTGGCCACCTACCTGCCGGTTCTGTAGCAAACCGCTTCCCCCGCGGTGCGACCATGGGGGTGTGCGGGTCACGGTGCACGAGACGGTCGCGGCGTTCGACGCCGCGGCCGGGCCCCTCTACGACGCCGACCCGGCCCGGCACACCCTCGCCCACACCGCGCTCGTGCGGCTGCGCGGCCGTCCCGACCTCGCCGGGCTGCTGCTCACCGTCGCGCACCGCGGGGAGACCGCCGGTGCGCTGCTGCAGGAGGCCGGGCGTCCCGCGACGGTCTCCGCGCTGCCGCCCGCCCTCGCGGCGGCGGCCGCGGAGCGGGCGGGCAGCACCCTGCCCGCCGTCCACGGGCCGGTGCCCGAGGCGGAGGCCTTCGCCGCCGCGTACACGGCCCGGACGGGGCAGCGCGCCGAGGTGGCGATGCGGATGCGGCTGTTCCGGCTGGTCACCCTCACCCCGCCGCGCGGCGTGCGGGGGGTCGCGCGGGTCGCCGGTGCGGCCGACCTCGAGGTCCTGGTGTCCTTCATGACCGCGTTCACCGCCGAGGCCGTGCAGGCGCTGGACCCGCCTGCGGACCCGCGGCCGTGGCTCCTCGAGGCGTTGACGCAGGGTGCGGGGTACCTGCTGTGGGAGGTCGACGGCGTCCCGGTGGCCGTCGCGGGCGCGCGCCGCCCGATCGGGTCGATGTCGCGGGTCGGGCCCGTCTACACCCCGCCGGAGGAACGCGGCCACGGCTACGGCACGGCGGTGACGGCCGCGGCGACGGCGTGGGCCCGCGCCGCCGGGGCCCGTGACGTCGTCCTGCTCACCGACCTGGCCAACCCGGTGAGCAACGAGATCTACCCGCGGATCGGCTACCGCCCGGTGCTCGACGCCGTGGAGCTGCGGTTCACCGCACGCGCCTAGACTCGGGCCCGTGGCGGGACGCATCAGGGATTCGGACATCACCGAGGTCCGCGACCGCACCCGCATCGACGAGGTGATCGGCGACTACGTGGCGCTGCGCCGCGCGGGCGCCGGGTCGCTCAAGGGCCTGTGCCCCTTCCACGACGAGAAGTCGCCGAGCTTCAACGTGCGGCCCACGCACGGCACCTTCCACTGCTTCGGCTGCGGCGAGGGCGGCAGCGTCTTCGACTTCATCATGAAGATCGAGGTCGTCGGGTTCGCCGAGGCCGTGGAGCGCCTGGCCGACCGCATCGGCTTCCGGCTCACCTACACCGGCGGCGGCGCGTCGGTGCAGCGCGACAAGGGCACCCGCTCGCGGCTGCTGGAGGCCAACAAACGGGCCGCGGAGTTCTACGCCGCCCAGCTGCGCACGCCCGAGGCCGCCAAGGGCGTCGAGTTCCTCACCTCCCGCGGGTTCGACGCCGCCGCGGCCGCCACCTTCGGCTGCGGCTGGGCCCCCGCGGGCTGGGACACCCTCACCAAGCACCTGCTCGCGGGCGGGTTCTCGCTCGACGAGCTGATCAAGGCGGGCCTGTCGAAGGAGGGGCGGCGCGGGCCGATCGACCGCTTCCACCGGCGGCTGCTGTGGCCGATCCGGGACCTGGGCGGCGAGGTCGTCGGCTTCGGTGCGCGGCGGATCTTCGACGACGACGGCATCGACGCCAAGTACCTCAACACCTCCGAGTCGCCGGTCTACCGCAAGACCAACGTGCTGTTCGGGCTCGACCTGGCCAAGCGCGAGATCGCCAAGCGCCGCCAGGTCGTCGTCGTCGAGGGCTACACCGACGTGATGGCGATGCACCTCGCGGGCGTCACCACGGCCGTCGCGTCCTGCGGCACCGCCTTCGGCACCGAGCACATCGCGGTGATCCGCCGCCTGATCGGCGACGACTCGTTCGACCTCGGCGAGGTCATCTACACCTTCGACGGCGACGCGGCCGGGCAGGCCGCCGCGCTCAAGGCGTTCGAGGGGGAGCAGAGCTACACCGGCCAGACCTACGTCACCATCGCCCCCGACGGCCAGGACCCGTGCGAGCTGCGCCAGACGCACGGCGACACCGCCGTCCGCGACCTGGTGGCGCGCCGGGAGCCGCTCTACGAGTTCGTCATCCGCTCGATGCTGCGCGACCACGACCTGGAGACCCCCGAGGGGCAGACCGCGGCGCTGCGCCGCGCGGTCCCGCTGGTCGCCCGGATCAAGCGCGAGGACCTGCGCGACGAGTACGCCCGCCGTCTCGCCGGCTGGACCGGCTGGCCCGACGAGTTCGCCGTGGTGCGGCGGGTGCGCGAGGAGGCCGGGGTGCCGCCGGAGAAGGTCCGCGGCCGCCGCGACGCCCCGGCCCCGCCGCCGCGCAACGACCCCCGCCTGCACCTGCAGCGCGAGGCGCTCAAGGCCGCGCTGCAGCTGCCCGCGATCGCCGGTCCCGCCTACGACGAGCTGCCCGAGCAGGTGTTCAGCCACCCGGACCTCGCGGGGGTGCACCGCGCGGTGCAGGCCGCGGGCGGCGTCTGCGCCGGGCTGGAGGGGCCGACGTGGCTCGACGCCGTCAGCGTGGAGTGCGTGCCGGAGGTGCGGCCGCTGGTGCACGAGCTGGCCGTCGAGCCGCTGCAGATGCCGCGGCGCGGGATGGAGGAGGCTCGGTACGTGGGAAGCGTGGTCGCCGGGGTGAAGCTGGCACTGGTCGAGGCACAGGTGGCCGAGCTGAAGGGCAGGCTGCAGCGCACCAACCCGCTGGAGGACGCCGACGCCTACCACCAGCTCTTCGGCGACCTCGTGCCGCTGGAGCAGTACCGGATCGCGCTGCGCGAGCAGGCGGCGCGATGAGGCCGCCGAGGCTCAGCCCGCTCAAGGCGATCCGCAGGGCGCTCGGGCGCGACGAGCTGCCCGAGGGCTTCGGGGCGAAGCTGGAGCCCGACGAGCGGGTGCTGGCCGTCGCGGTGCTCAGCGGGGGCGGGCACGTCGTCGTCACCTCCTGGGGGCTGTGGATCCCCGCACCCGACGGCGCGGTGCGCCGCGTCGGCTGGCACCTGGTGAGCCGGGCCGCGTGGGGCAACGGGGCGCTGGAGCTGGTGGAGGCGGTCGAGGAGCCGGCCGGGGCGGCGGTGCTGCTCACCGACCTGCCGGTGCGCCGACTGCGCCTGGCCGAGCCGGGCCGGGTGCCCGAGATCGTGCACGAGCGCGTCACGGCGTCGATCCGCAGCCGCCACCACCGCGACCTGCCCGGCGGTGGCGCGTGGTTCGTCCAGCGCAAGATCCCCGGGCGGGACGGCATCGTGCTGCAGGTGCGCCCCGACCCCGGCACCGACCTCGCCGCCGCCCGCCAGGTGGGCGCCGACGCGGCGGCCGCCCTGGGACTGGCCCGGTGACCACGACCTGGGACCCGGCGCTCTACCTGGGCTTCGACGACCACCGAGCCCGCCCGTTCCACGACCTCCTCGCGCGCGTCGGGGCCCCGAGGGAAGGCGACGCCGCGCCGCGCCGCGTCGTCGACATGGGGTGCGGTCCGGGCCACCTGACGGCGGTGCTCGCGGCCCGCTGGCCCGGCGCCGCGGTGAGCGCGTTCGACTCCTCGGAGGAGATGGTCGACGCGGCGCGGGCGCGGGACGTCGACGCCGAGCGCCTCGACGTCCGCGACTGGACGCCCACCGGCGACACCGACGTCGTCGTCACCAACGCGGTGCTCCACTGGGTGCCCGAGCACCTCACGCTGCTGCCGCGCTGGCTCGCCGCGATGCCGTCCGGCGCCTGGTTCGCCCTGCAGGTGCCCGGCAACCTCGACGCCCCGTCGCACGCACTGGTCCGGGAGCTGCTCGACGAGCCGGGCTGGCGCGGCCGCGTCGACCTGCGCGACGGCACGGCGGTCCTCGACCCGGCCGGGTACGCCGACCTGATCGCCGGCGCGGGCGCCGCCGTCGACGCCTGGGAGACCACCTACCTGCAGCGCCTCACCGGCGACGACCCGGTGCTGCGCTGGATCAGCGCCACGACCCTGCGGCCGGTCCGCGACGCGCTCGCGCCCGTCGAGTACGCGGCGTGGTGCGACGAGCTCGCCCCGCGCCTGCGCGCCGCCTATCCCGCCCGCCCGGACGGGAGCACCTGGTTCCCGTTCCGCCGGGTCTTCGCGGTGGCCCGCACCCCCTGACGCCCGGTGCGCGGGCCGTCGTGGCCGGGTGGGCCCCGTCGGCGCTAGTTTCGGGGGAGCCGCGCACGCACTCCGCCGCCGCCCTGCCGCCGGGAGCCCGATGACTCAGCCCACCCCCACCAAGCCCGTCCTGCTCACCGTCGACGACGACCCCGGCGTGAGCCGGTCGGTCGCACGGGACCTGCGCCGCCGCTACGGCGCCGACCACCGGATCGTCCGGGCCGAGTCCGGCGCCGACGCGCTGGAGGCGCTGCGCGAGCTGACGCTGCGCGGCGAGCCGGTGGCCGCGATCCTCGCCGACTACCGGATGCCCGGGATGAACGGCATCGAGTTCCTCGAGCAGGCCATGGACGTCGCCCCGCACGCCCGCCGCGCGCTGCTCACCGCCTACGCCGACACCGACGCCGCGATCCAGGCGATCAACGTCGTCGACGTCGACCACTACCTGCTCAAGCCCTGGGACCCGCCGGAGGAGAAGCTCTACCCCGTCGTCGACGCGCTGATCGAGACCTGGCGCGCGGTCGGCCAGCGGCCCGTCGACGAGATCCGGGTGGTGGGTCACCGCTGGTCGGCGGAGTGCTTCTCCGCGCGCGACTTCCTGGCCCGCAACTCCGTGCCCTACCGCTACCACTCCACCGACGAGCCGGAGGGGGCGCGGCTGCTGGAGGTGGCGGGCGCCTCCGAGGACGACGTGCCGGTGATCATCACCACCGACGGCGGCGTCCTGCGCAACCCGACCGACGCCGAGATCGCGCAGGCGGTAGGGCTCACCGTCGACCCGGTGGCCGACTTCTACGACCTGATCGTGATCGGCGGCGGCCCGGCCGGGCTGGGCTCCGCGGTCTACGGGGCGTCGGAGGGGCTGCGCACGGTGCTCGTGGAGCGCCAGGCCACCGGCGGGCAGGCCGGGCAGAGCTCCCGGATCGAGAACTACCTGGGCTTCCCCGACGGCGTGTCGGGCTCGCAGCTCACCGACCGGGCCCGCCGCCAGGCCGCCAAGTTCGGCGCCGAGGTGCTGACCGCCCGCGACGTCGTGGCGCTGGAGGCGCGCGGCTCGGCGCGGGTGGTGCGGTTCGGTGACGGCAGCGAGATCGCCGCGCACGCCGTCGTCCTCGCGACCGGGGTGGCCTACCGCTCGCTCGACGCCCCCGGTGTCGCCGAGCTGACCGGCCGCGGGGTGTTCTACGGCTCGGCGGCCACCGAGGCCCCGGCGTGCGCGGGACAGGACGTGTACATCGTCGGCGGGGCGAACTCGGCGGGGCAGGCCGCGGTGTTCTTCTCCCGGCACGCCGCGACGGTGACGGTGCTGGTGCGCGGCCCGGACCTGGAGGCGTCGATGTCGCACTACCTGATCAAGCAGCTCGACGCGATCGACAACGTGGTCGTCCGCACCGGCACCGAGGTCGCCGAGGCCTGCGGCGACGGGCACCTGGAGCGGCTGGTGCTCTCCGACCGCACCACCGGGGAGAAGCAGACGGTCACCGCGGGGGCGATGTTCGTGTTCATCGGCGCCGCCCCGCGCACCGAGTGGCTCGACGGCGTGGTCGTCCGCGACGCCCGCGGGTTCGTCCCCACCGGCCCCGACCTGGTCACCGGTGGTGCCCCGCCGCCGGGCTGGTCGCTCGACCGCGACCCCTACCACCTGGAGTCCAGCGTGCCCGGGGTGTTCGTGGCCGGCGACGTGCGGTCGGAGTCGGTCAAGCGGGTGGCCTCGGCCGTCGGCGAGGGTGCGATGGCGGTGACGCTGGTGCACCGGTACCTGGCGGAGCAGTGAGCACGCAGGTGGACCTGCGGTCCCTGTTCCTGTTCGAGGCCCTCGACGAGCAGCAGCTGTCGTGGATCGCCGAGCACGCCGACGAGGTGACGGTGGCCGCGGGCCGCGACATCGTCACCGAGGGCGATCCGGCGGACTGCTTCCACGTGCTGATCTCCGGCACGGTGGCGATGAGCCGGATCATCGGCGGCGACCCGGTGGAGACCACCCGCACCGACCACCGCGGCGTCTACTTCGGGGCGGTGCAGTTCTACCTCGACGACGAGAGCGCCCGGACCTACCCGGCCTCGGTGCGGGCCGTCACCGACTGCTGCGTGCTGGCGCTGCCGGCCGCGGAGTTCGCCGTGCGGTTCCAGCAGTGGTTCCCGATGGCCGTCCACCTGCTGGAGGGCATGATCCTCGGGCTCCGCAAGGGCGGACAGATCACCGCCGAGCGGGAGCGGCTGCTCGCGCTGGGCAAGCTGTCGGCCGGGCTCACCCACGAGCTGAACAACCCGGCGGCCGCGGCCGGGCGGGCGACGGACGCCCTGCGCGACAAGGTCGAGGGGATGCGCCACAAGCTGGCCATGATCGCCGACGGCCGGATCGCCGGCCCGCAGCTGCACAAGCTGGTCGTGGCGCAGGACGAGTTCGTCAAGAAGGTGCGCCACGCCCCGGCGCTCTCGCCGATCGAGACCTCCGACCGCGAGGACGAGCTGGGCGACTGGCTCGACGACGCCGGCATCACCGGCGGCTGGGACCTCGCCCCGGTGTTCGTCGCGGGCGGGCTCGAGGTCGCCGACCTGGAGGCGGTGCGCACGGCGTCCGACCCGGCGGTGCTGGAGGGTGCGATCCGCTGGCTGGCCTACACGGTGGAGACCGAGAGCCTGCTGCGCGAGATCACCGACGCCACCGCGCGGATCTCCGACCTGGTCCTGGCGGCCAAGCAGTACTCGCAGATGGACCGGGCGCCGCACCGGTTCGTCGACGTCCACGAGGGGCTCGACGCCACGCTGGTGATGTTCGGGCGCAAGCTCGGGACTCCGGCCGACGGTACGGGGAGCGGGGTGCGGATCGTCAAGGACTACGACCGGACGCTCCCGCCGATCCCGGCCTACGCCGCCGAGCTGAACCAGGTGTGGACCAACATCGTCGACAACGCGATCGACGCCATGGACGGGTCGGGCACGCTCACCGTCCGCACGGCGCGCGAGGAGGACCGAGTGCTCGTCGAGATCGCCGACACCGGCCCCGGCATCCCGCCCGAGGTGCGGCAGCGGATCTTCGAGCCGTTCTTCACGACGAAGGGCGTCGGGAAGGGCACCGGGCTCGGGCTCGACGTCAGCTACCGCGTGGTCGTCTCGCGCCACCACGGCGACATCGCGGTGCGCTCGGAGCCGGGCGACACCCGGTTCCAGGTGCGGCTGCCGATCGCCGAGGTGGCGCCGTGACGATGCAGATGCCGATGGCGGCGGCCGACGCCCACGCCGCACCGTCCGGCCCCGTCGCGCTGGCGCTCGGGCGGCACACGGTCGTCGTCGACCACGACGGCGGGCCCACCCCGCTGGAGCTGATGACGGGCGCGCTCGCCGCGTGCAGCGCGATGACGGCGCGCACCCACCTGGCCCGCGACGGTGACGTCGGCGAGCTCGACGTGGTCGTCACCCTCGACGCCGGCCCGCCCACCCTGTTCTACCGGCGGGTGCTGCTGCCGTGGCGGCTGTCGGCGGCCGACGCCCACCGCCTCGCCGACGCGCTGGAACGCACCGAGCTGACGTTGCTGCTGCGCCCGTCGTTCCAGATCCGCACGGCGGTGGAGCACGCGGGGGAGGTGCTGAACTGACCGTCCGGGCTCCGGGTCCGGCGTGCGGGCGGGCCCTCACCCCACGCGCGAGGCGCCCGCCGAGGGCTCGGCGGTCCGGACCGTCGGCCCGCCGTACCCGGCCGCGGCGAAGGCGTCGCACACCGCCCGGGTGACGTCGTCGACCCGGCCCAGCGGGACGAGTGCGATCGCCGAGCCGCCGAACCCGCCGCCGGTCATCCGGGCCCCGAGCGCACCGGCCGCGCGGGCGGCCGCGCAGGCCAGGTCCAGCTCCGGACAGGACACCTCGTAGTCCACCCGCAGCGACTCGTGCGAGGCGTCGAGCAGGGGGCCGACCTCGCGCAGCCGCCCGTCGTCGAGCAGGGCGACGACCTCGGCGACCCGGGCGATCTCGGTGACGACGTGCCGGGCGCGGGGCAGCAGGTCGACGTCGAGCCGCTCCACGTCCCGCAGGCCCTCCAGATCGCGCAGGGTCGCCTCGCGCAGGGTCGCGAGCCCCAGTGCGGCGGCGGCCTTCTCCACCGACGCCCGCCGCGCGCCGTACCGCCCGTCGGCGAGGTGGTGGCGGACCCGCGTGTCGATCACCAGGACGGCGAGGCCGTCGTCGGCGGGGGCGAAGGGGACCTGGCGGGTCGAGCCGTCGCGGGTGTCGAGCAGCAGCGCGTGCCCGGCGGTGGCCAGCAGCACGGCCGCCTGGTCCATGCCGCCCGTCGCCGCGCCGACGATCTCGTTCTCCGCCCGGACGCACGCGGCCGCGAGCTCGGTGCGGGCGAGCCCGAGCCCGTACAGGTCGTCGACGGCCAGCGCGACGGCGCACTCCAGCGCCGCCGACGACGACAGCCCGGCCCCGAGCGGCACCGTCGCGGTGACGGCGACGTCGAGCCCGCCGACGGCGTGCCCGGCCGCGCGCAACGCCCAGAGCACCCCGGCGGCGTACCCGGCCCAGCCGGCGGGGGATCCGGGCGCGATCTCGTCCAGCGCCACGTCGACGACGCCGTCCTCGGCGGTGCTGCGCGCGGTGAACCGGCCGTCGGCCCGGGTGTGCGCCTCCACGACCGTCCGCTCGGCCAGGGCGAAGGGCAGGCACACGCCGCCGGCGTAGTCGACGTGCTCGCCGATCAGGTTGACGCGCCCCGGGGCGGCCCACCTCACGCGCCCACCTCGCGCAACCGCTCGGCGATCCGCTCGGGGGAGGCGTCGCCCAGCCACGCGGCCATCCCGGACTCCGACCCGGCCAGGTACTTGAGCTTGCCCGGGGCGCGGCGCAGGGAGAACAGCTGCAGGTGCAGGCGGGTGAGGTCGCGGCCGGTGTGCACCGGCGCCTGGTGCCACGCGGCGATGTAGGGCGGGTCGGCACCCTCGGGGCCGAAGTAGCGCTCCACCCGCCCGAGAAGGTCGCGGTACACCACGGCCAGCTCGGTGCGCTCCTCGTCGGACAGCGCGGCGAGGTCGGGCACGGCGCGGTGCGGGACGAGGTGCACCTCCACCGGCCAGCGCGCCGCGGCCGGCACGAACGCCGTCCAGTGCTCGCCGTCGATCACGACGCGGTGCCCGGCCTTGCGCTCGCCGGTGAGCACGTCCTCCATCAGGTCGCGCCCGGTGCGCTGGCGGTGCGCCCCGGCGCGGGTCAGCAGCTGCGCCGTGCGCGGCGTGACGTAGGGGTAGCCGAAGATCTGGCCGTGCGGGTGCTGCAGCGACACCCCGATCTCGCGCCCCCGGTTCTCGAACGGGAACACCTGCTCGATGCCCTCGGTCGCCGACAGCTCGGCGGTGCGGTCGGCCCACACGTCGATCACGGTGCGCACCCGCTCGAGCGAGAGCGAGGAGAACGCCGCCTCGTGGTCGGAGGTGAAGCACATGACCTCGCAGTGGCCGGTGGCCGGGCGCTGGGGCCACAGCGGGTTCCCGTCCACCTCGGCCGGGACCTCGGTCATCGTCTCGCCGAACGAGGGGAAGCGGTTGTCGAAGACCACCACGTCGTAGGCGTCGGCCGGGATCTCCGACGGCTCGCCGCCGGGCCGCGACGGGCACAGCGGGCACTGGTCGGCCGGCGGCATGTGGGTCCGGTTCATCCGGTGCGCCGCGATCGTCACCCACTCGCCGGTGAGCACGTCGAAGCGCATCACCGACCCGTGCTCGACGGCGGGCAGGTCGCGCGGGTCGGGCGGTGGGACCCTCCCGGGTGTCTCGTCGTAGTAGCGCAGGACGCGTCCGTCGGCCATCGGGGCGTCGGTGCGGATCACGCCAGCACCAGCCGTCCGCAGCACTCGTCGAGCGTCCGCCGCGCGTCCGGCTCCAGCCCGTCGTCGCTGACCAGTACGTCGACCTCGTCCAGGGCCGCGATCGTGCTCAACCCCACCACCCCCCACTTCGAGTTGTCGGCCACCACGGCCACCCGCCTCGCGGTGGCCACCAGCGCCCGGTTCGTCTCCGCCTCGGCCAGGTTCGGTGTCGTGAACCCGGCCTCGACGTCCATCCCGTGCACGCCCATCAGCAACCAGTCGACGTGCAGGCCGCGCAGCGCCGCCACCGCCACCGGCCCGACGAGCGCGTCGGACGGGGTGCGTTCGCCGCCGGTGAGCACCACCGTCGCGTCACCCGCCCACAGCACCTCCGCCACCCGCAGCGAGTTGGTGACGACGGTCAGCCCGGGCACGCCGAGCAGGGCCGTGGCCACCGCGTGCGTGGTGGTCCCGGCCGACAGCGCGACCGACGCGCCGGGCTCGATCAGCGCCGCGGCGGCCGTCGCGATCGACTGCTTCGCCGCCGGGTTCCGGCCGGACTTCGCCGCGAACCCGGGTTCCTCCACGCTCGACCCGGCCGCGGTGGCCCCGCCGTGCACCCGGGTGACCAGCCCGCGCCGGGCCAGCACCTCGATGTCGCGGCGCACGGTCATGTCGGACACGCCGAGGGTGTCGACGAGCTCGGACACCCGTGCGCCACCGGTCGTCCGCACCGCGTCGAGGATCAGTTCCTGGCGTTGCCGGGCGAGCATCTACACCTCCTCCACGACGGCGGCCGACCGGCCGGCGACGACGCCGGGGAAGGGCGCGCCGGTGAGCAGGTCGGTGCCGCGCACGTCGACGGGCGCGGGCCGGTCGCCCCGGTTGAGGACGAACGCGTGACGGCCGCGCCGGGTCAGTGTGACGCCCGGGGGCAGCGCCGTCGCCGGCATCCCCGCGGCCGCGGCGACCCGGGCCGCGAGCGCCGCCGTCGCGGCGGCGTCGAGGCGGGTGGCGACGTACCAGGCGGCGCCCGCGTCGACCCCGCGCCGGGTGAGCGCGGGCGCACCCGCGACCGGGCCGTCGACGAAGGACGCGACCACCTCGGCGTCCGGGGCCGCGAGGACCTCGGTCCACAGGTCGGCGGTGGCGCCGTCGTCGAGGGTGACGGTGACGCCGGGCGGCAGCGGCGCGAACTCCTCCGCGCGCACCCCCAGCAGCTCGCGGAACGCGCCGGGATAGCCGCCGAGACGGACGTGGTCGCGCTCGTCGGCGATGCCGGAGAAGTAGGTGACGACCACCTGCGCCCCGCGCCGGGCGGCGGCGGCGACCCCGTCGGCGTCGGCGTCGGCGCACAGGTAGAGCGTCGGGACGACGACGACGGCGTAGCGGTCCAGGTCGGCCGAGGGGTGCACGACGTCGACCCCTGCCCCGAGCCCGGTGAACGCGGCGTGCCAGCGGTGCGCCGCGTCGAGGTAGCGCAGCTCGCCACTGGGCATCGAGGGCCGGTCGCACGCCCACCAGGCCTCCCAGTCGAACAGCAGCGCGACCTCGGCCTCCACCGGCGACCCGGCGACGGGCGCGAGCCGGGCGAGCGCGTCACCGAGGGCGACGACCTCCCGGAACCGGGCCGAGTCGGCACCCGCGTGCGGCACCAGCGCGGAGTGGAACTTCTCCGCGCCCGCGCGCGAGGCCCGCCACTGGAAGAACCCGATCCCGTCGGCCCCGCGGGCGACGTGGGTCAGCGCGTCCACCAGCAGCTCGCCGGGCCGCTTGGCCAGGTTCACCGGCTGCCAGTTCACCGCGGAGGTGGCGGTCTCCATGAGCAGCCACGGCTCGCGGCGGGCGACCCCGCGGGTGAGGTCGGCGGCGAAGTCGAGCTCGGCGCGGGGGTCGGGCAGCCGCCCGTCGAGGTAGTGGTCGTTGGACACCAGGTCCAGCTCGCGGGCCCAGCGGAAGTTGTCCTGCTGGTCCTGGTGCGCGGTCACCATGAGGTTGGTGGTGACGGGCACGGCCGAGTGCGCGCGGATCACGTCGCGCTCGGCCCGGTAGTGCGCCAGCAGCTCGTCGGAGGAGAAGCGGGCGAAGTCCAGCTCGTGGCCGGGGTTGGGGGAGGCGCCGGTGAGCCGCGGGGGCAGCACCTCGTCGAAGGACCCGTAGTGCTGCGACCAGAACGCCGTGCCCCAGGCGTCGTTCAGCTTCTCGACCGAGCCGTACCGGTCGGCGAGCCAGCGCCGGAACGCCGCCGCCGACACGTCGCACCAGCAGCGGCCGTTGTGGCAGCCCAGCTCGTTGGACACGTGCCACAGGCGCACGGCCGGGTGGTCGCCGTAGCGGAAGGCCAGCTGTTCGGTGAGCGCGAGGGCGTGGCCGCGGAACACCGGGCTGCTCGGGCACCAGGCCTGCCGGCTGCCCGGCCAGACCACCCGCATCGACTCGTCGACCGGCAGGATCTCCGGGTACGCCGCGGTCAGCCACGGCGGTGGGGACGCCGTCGCCGTGGCCAGGTCGATCGCGATCCCGGCGCCGTGGAGCAGCTCGACGACCTCGTCGAACCAGCCGAAGTCCCAGCGGTCCGGCGCGGGCTGCAGCAACGCCCAGGAGAACACCCCGAGCGTCACGAACCCGACGCCGGCCTCCCGCATCAGCGCGACGTCCTCGCGCCACACCTCCCGCGGCCACTGCTCGGGGTTGTAGTCGCACCCCATGGCGACGCCCCGGAACGGGAACGCGCTCACTTCACCGACCCCGCGGCCAGCCCGCTGCGCCAGAACCGCTGCAGGGTCACGAATGTGATGATCAGCGGGATCACCGACACCAGGGAGCCGACGATGGCCAGCACCTGCAGGGACGGGTCCCGCGACACCAGTGACGCCCACGTGTACAGACCGTAGGTGAGCGGATAGAGCGAGGTGTCCTGGAGCATGATCAGCGGCAGCAGGAAGTTGTTCCAGATGGCCACGAACTGGAACAGGAACACCGTCACCAGCGCCGGGGCCATCAGCCGGATCGAGACCGTGAAGAAGATCCGCAGCTCGCTCGCGCCGTCGACCCGCCCGGCGTCGAGCAGCTCGTCGGGCACGCTCGCCGCCGCGTAGACCCGCGAGAGGTACACCCCGAACGGGCTGACGATGCTCGGCAGGAACACCGCCCAGTAGGTGTTGGTCAGCCCGACGCCGGCGAACATGAGGAACAGCGGCAATGCGAGCGCGGTGGCCGGGACGAGCACGCCGCCGAGCGCGAAGCCGAACAGCAGCTCGCGGCCCCGGAACTCGTACTTGGCGATCCCGTACCCGGCCATCGCGGCCAGGATCGTGCCGACGGCCGCGCCCAGCCCGGCGTAGAGCAGGGAGTTCAGGGCCCAGCGGCCGAAGACGCCGTCGTCGCGGGCGAACAGGTCGGCGAGGTTCTGCCCGAGCTGGACCTCGGCGAACGCGAACCCGTTGGTCGTCACGAGGTCGCGCTGCGACTTCGTGGCGTTGACCAGCAGCCAGTAGACGGGCATCAGGAAGTACCCGGCCATCAGCGTCAGGAACACCAGCGCGACGCCGACGGACACCGGGCCCTCGGTGCCCGGCTTGCGCTCCTTCGCGGCCCGGTCTTTCGTCGCGGCCCGTTCCCTCGTCGCGGTGGTCATGACCACCCCTTCCGCTGGGCGAACCGGAAGAACCCGAACGACAGCACGAACGTGCCGAGCGCCAGCACCACCGAGGTGGCGGCGGCGAGCGGGTAGTTGTTGCCCGACGCGATCGTGAACGCGAGCAGGTTGGGGGTGTAGCCGCTGGTCACGTTCGTGGAGATGGCGCGCAGCACGATCGGCTCGGTGAACAGCTGCAGCGTGCCGATGATGGAGAACACCGCGGTGAGGATCAGGGCGGGCCGGACCAGCGGGATCTTGATGCTCCAGGCGATCCGCCAGGCACCCGCGCCGTCCATGTACGCGGCCTCCGACACCTCCGGCGGCACCGCCTGCAGCGCCGCGAAGATGATCAGCATGTTGTAGCCGGTGTAGGTCCAGGTGACGATGTTCGCGATCGACCACAGGATCGTTCCCGCGCCCAGGAAGTCCGGCCGCGGGCCGATCGCGTCGAACAGGTCGACGATCGGTGAGAGCTGCGGGCTGTAGAGGAAGCCCCACATCAGCGCCGCGATGACGCCCGGGATGCCGTAGGGCAGGAAGTAGGCGATCCGGAAGAAGCGCTTGAACCGCGACACGCCCGCGTCCAGCAGCAGGGCCAGGCCCAGCGCGAGCGCCAGCATGATCGGCACCTGGACGACGCCGAACAGCAGCATCCGGCCGATGCCCTGGAGGAACACCGGGTCGGCGAAGACGGCGGCGTACTGGTCGAACCCCGTGAACACGGTGCGCGCCTGCCCGAAGATGCCGCCCGAGCGCTCGGTGCGCAGGAACGACTGGACGATCGCGTAGCCGATGGGCGCGAGGTAGAACAGCACGAAGGGGATCGCGAAGGGCACCACGAACACGACCCACGCACGGCGGCCGGCCAGACGGGCGGCCGGGCGGCGCCCCGCCGGGGCCGTGCGCGACGGCCCCGACGAGGTGGTGACGACCGGGGTCGCCATGATCAGCCTTCCACCTGGATGCCCTGGGCCCGCAGGGCGTCCAGCGAGGACGCCTGCGCCGCACCCAGTGCGTCGGACAGCGTGCCCTGGCCGTTGAGCGCGGCGGTGAAGCCGTCGGACAGGGCGGTGTAGGTGTCGGTCATGGTCGGGCCCCACGTGAAGTCGGTGTCGACCTGGCCGGACGCCTCGGTGAACACGTCGAAGATCGGCTGGCCGCCGTAGAAGTCCACGCCCGAGCTCAGAGCCGGCAGGTCCTGCCCGGCCGTCGCGGCGGGGAACAGGCCGCCCTCGGCGTTGAGGATCTCCAGCGACGCGGGGTCGGTGTTGAGCCACAGCGCGAACTGCGCCGCCTCGTAGGGGTGCTCGGTGCCCGAGAAGACCGCGGTGGTCGAACCGCCCCAGTTGCCGGCGCTGGCGCCGCCCGCCTCCCACTGCGGCATGGGCGCGACGGCCCACTGCCCGGCGGTGTCGGGGGCGTTGTCGCGGATCGTCGAGTAGCCCCACGCCGCCGACACCCAGGTGGCGACGGTGCCGGTGTTCCAGGCGGAGTACAGCTCGGTGGAGAAGCCCTGCAGGTTGGTGGCGACCAGCTGCTCGTCGATCATCCGCTGCCAGTACTCGGCGACCTGGCGGCTCTGCGGGCTGTCGACGGTGACCGACAGCGTGTCGCCCTCGATGTCGAACAGGCCGGCCCGGTTCTGCCACAGCAGCCCGGTGAACCAGTTGGCGTCCTGCTGCGGGAAGTGGGTGATCCGGGCCTCGGGGTTCGCGGCCTTCAGCGCGACGGCGGCCTGGTAGTACTCCTCCCAGGTGGTGGGGGCGGGAATGCCGGCGGCGTCGAAGAGGTCCTTGCGGTAGAACAGCGCCATCGGGCCGGTGTCCTGTGGCACCGCGTAGACGCCCTCGTCACCGAGCTGCACCTGCGACCACGTCCAGTCGACGAACTGCGACTGCGCGTCCGTGACACCGGCGCACGCCGCGATGTCGACGAGCCCGTTCTGCAGCCGGAAGCTCGACAGCGAGTCGTACTCGACCTGGCTCAGGTCCGGTGCCGTGTTCGCCTGCAGCGCGTTGAACAGGTTGCTGTAGGTACCCGCGTTGCCCGCGGGCACGCTCTCGGCCCGGACCTGGACGTTCGGGTTCTGTTCGTTCCACAGCGCCACGGCCTCCTCGACGCCCGGCACCCAGGAGGTGAACGTCAGCTCGACGGGCCCGTCGGACGGCTCGCAGCCGGCCGCGGCACCGCCTCCGTCACCGCCGCCGCCGCCGCTGCAGGCGGCGAGTGCGACGAGCGGGGCCACGGTGAGTGTCGCGAGCAGGCGACGACGCCAGGGGGTGGGGGACATGGAGCGGCTCCTCGACGGTGAGGTGGTCGGATCGCCGAACGATGGCGTAATGCTCCCGTAAAGTCAATACTTTTCAACAGAGTCCAACAGAGGAAGGCGCCATATGCCGACAAGTTCGAACATCGTGCGGCTCCGGGCCGGCGGCGTCGGCCTCCTGCTCGACGTCTCGCCCGACGCCCTGCCCCGGGTCCTGCACTGGGGTGCCGACGTGCCCGGCGACGACCCGGCGGCGACGGCCGCGGCGCTGGTCCCGGCCGTCGCGCACAGCGCGCTCGACGAGCCGTGGCCGCTCACGGTGCTGCCGGGGGCGGCCGACGGGTGGCCCGGGCGGCCGGCCGTGCGGGGCCACCGCGCGGGCCGCGGCGCGTTCCCCCGCTGGTCGGTGTCGGGCGTGGCCGTCGACGGGCCGGAGCTGGCGGTGACCGCCGCCGCCGAGGGGCTGGCCCTGGACCTGCGGCTGTCGCTGGAACCGTCCGGGGTGCTCGTCGTCCGCGTCGCGCTGCGCAACGACGGCGCCACCCCCTACGTCCTCGACGGGCTCACCCCGCTGCTGCCGCTACCGGGGCACGCGCGCGAGCTGCTCGACCTGACCGGCCGCTGGTGCCGCGAGAACTCCCCGCAGCGCTCGCCGCTGCACGTCGGCATCCGGTCGCGGGAGTCGTGGCGCGGGCGGCCCGGCCACGACGGCACGCCGCTGCTCGTGGCGGGCACGCCGGGCTTCGGGTTCGGGCACGGCGAGGTGTGGGCGGTGCACGTGGCGTGGAGCGGCGACGCCGAGCACGTCGTCGAACGGGTGCCCGAGGGCGTCACGGTGCTGGGCGGGGGAGAGCTGGTGCGGCCGCTGGTGCTGGCGCCCGGGGCCTCCTACGACGCGCCTCCACTGGTGGCGGCCTGGTCGGACAGTGGTCTCGACGGCCTGTCGGCGCGGCTCCATGCGTACGTCCGCGCCCGGGCCTCGCATCCCCGGACGCCGCGGCCGCTGACCTGCAACACCTGGGAGGCCGTCTACTTCGACCACGACCCGGCCCGGCTCACCGACCTCGCCGACCGGGCCGCGGCCGTCGGCGTGGAGCGGTTCGTCCTCGACGACGGCTGGTTCCGCGGCCGCCGCGACGACACGACGGCGCTGGGGGACTGGACCGTCGATCCCTCGGTGTGGCCCGACGGCCTGCACCCGCTCGTCGACCACGTCCGCGGGCTGGGCATGCAGTTCGGGCTGTGGGTGGAACCGGAGATGGTCTCGCCCGACTCCGACCTCGCGCGTGCCCACCCCGACTGGCTGCTGGCCGCGCCCGGGCGTATCCCGCGGTCGTGGCGCCACCAGCAGGTGCTCGACCTGGCCCGCCCGGAGGCGTTCGCCCACGTCCTCGACGCGCTCGACGCCCTGGTCGGCACCTACGACCTCGACGCGCTCAAGTGGGACCACAACCGCGACCTGCACGAGCCCGTGCACGACGGGGTGCCGGGCACGCACGCCCAGACCCACGCGCTCTACCGCCTGCTCGACGAGCTGCGGGCCCGGCACCCGCGCTGCGAGATCGAGTCCTGCGCCTCCGGCGGCGCGCGCGCCGACCTGGGCATCCTGGCCCGCACCGACCGGGTCTGGGCCTCGGACACGACCGACCCCGTGGAACGCCAGTCGATCCAGCGCTGGACCGGGTTGCTGCTGCCGCCCGAGCTGGTCGGGACGCACGTGGGGGCGCCGGTCTCGCACACCACCGGACGGGCCTCCGGTCTGCCGCTGCGCCTGGTGAGCTCGCTGTTCGGGCACGCCGGGATCGAGTGGGACCTCACGGCGGTGCCGCCGGAGGACCTCGCGCGGCTGCGCGCCTGGGCCGGGCTCCACAAGGAGCTGCGCGGGCTGCTGCACACCGGGCGGACCGTCCGCGCCGACGACCCGGGTGAGGGGCTGGTGCTGCACGGCGTCGTCGGTCCCCGCGGTGCGGTGTACGCCTACCTGAGGCTGCACTCCGGTGCGGACGCGGTGCCGCCGCGGCTGCGCCTGCCCGGCCTCGACCCGGCCCGCCGCTACCACCTGCGCCTGCGCCCGGAGGCGGGGGAGCTGCGGCCGTCGTTCGCGGTCCGGCAGCCGGCGTGGCTCGACACCGGCGTCGAGCTGACCGGGGGTGTGCTGGGCCGGGTCGGCGTGGCCGCCCCGCTGCTGGCTCCGGGGCAGGCGGTGGTGCTGCACGTCGAGCCCCGCTGAGCCCGCGGTCGTCGGGGGCTCCTGCCGCCCAGCGCGCACTGTGACCTGCGAGCACTGTGTGACCTGCGCGCACGGTGTGGCGCGGCGCGCACCGTCTCGCCCCGCGCGCACCGTCGAGGGTGCGCGTCGGGGTACGGGGGTGCGCGTGGGGGCGGGCGGGGTACGCGGCGCGTGGGCGGGGTCGGTGAGGCGCGCACGGTGTGGCCCCGCGCGCAGGGTGTGGCCCGGCGCGCACCGTCCCGCCCCGCGCGCACCGTCGAGCGTGCGCGCGGGGGGACGGGGTGCGCGCGGGGTGGGCCAGGGGTGGGTCGCGCAGGGCGCGGGTGGCGTCGTCGAGGGCGACGTGGCGGACGAACCAGCCCCGGCGCTCAGCGCGCCGCCCCGTCCGACGCGGGCATCCCGACGCCCCGCACACCCCCGTCCGGCCCGACCCACCCCCGCCCGGTCCGCCGGTCGCCGTGCGATATGGTTTCCGGGCCGGTCGGGGCAGCGCCCCGGAGACGGTCCTCCGTAGCTCAACGGCAGAGCACTCGACTGTTAATCGAGTGGTTGCTGGTTCGAATCCAGCCGGAGGAGCAATAACCCCAGGTCAGCGTCTCGCGGCTGATCCTTCTTCAAGATCCGGGTACCGCGATCAGCGCTCACGCCGGTCGGGGAGATCCGTGCAGTCGGGCCCCTACGTTGTCGACCGACCGGCCGATGCGCCCGCCGGCGTGACGACGAGGGGCAGGTGCTCCACCCCACGCAGGGCGATGTGACGCCGCCAGGGCAGTTGGTCGGCCGGCACGGCGAGTTCGAGGTGCCCGAAACGGCGCAGCAGCGCGGGGATGGCGATGCGGGCCTCCAGCCGGGCCAGCGGGGCGCCGAGGCAGAAGTGGGTGCCCAGGCCGAAGGAGACGTGCCGGTTCGGGCTGCGGGTGATGTCCAGCGTGTCCGCGTCGGGGAAGGCGGCCTCGTCCAGGTTCGCCGAGGCGATCAGCAGGGTGACCATGCTGCCCCGGGGGATCGGGACACCGGCGATCTCGACGTCCTCGGTGGCGAACCGCGGCGCCACGAACCCCACGGGGTTGGTGAACCGCAGCATCTCCTCGATGGCGGTGCCGATGAGGTCCGGGTCGTCACGCAGCATCTGCAGCTGGTCGGGTCGGCGGACGAGTTCCAGGACGCCGTTGCCGATGAGGTTGACCGTGGTCTCGTGGCCGGCGAAGAGCAGGAGGAAGACCATGGAGATGAGCTCGTCCTCGTCGAGCCGGTCGCCGGCCTCCTCGGCGTGGACCAGCGCGCTCACCAGGTCGTCCCCCGGCTGCTCGCGACGTAGTCGCACCAGTTCCTGCAGGAACCCGGTGAGCCGACGCATCCGCGGGTAGTTGCGCACGATCGAGGCCGGCGTCATCTCGGAGTTGTCCTGGATCGCCGCGAAGAGGGTGCGGAAGCGGACGCGGTCGGCCGGGGGGACGCCGAGCATCTCCGCGATGACGGTGAGCGGCAGCGGCAGTGCCAGATCCCCCATGAGGTCGATCACCGGGTTCGCAGCGGCGGCGTCGAGCAGCTCGTCGGTGATCTCCTCGACGCGCCCGGCCAGCTTCTCCACCCGAGCCGGGGTGAAGGCCTTCTGGACGAGGTTGCGCAGACGGCGGTGCTCGGGCGGGTCCTTGAGCACCATGCTGGAGATGAGCAACCTCAACAGCCCGGGTGTCCACCACTGGTCCAGGGAACGGAGCCCGACGTTCCGACGGTCGCTGGCGAATCTCGGGTCCTTGATCACCCGGGAGACCTCCTCGTAGCGCGGCAGGAGGAATCCGCCGCCGAGGATGTCCTTCGACCGCAGGACCGGTCCGAGGTCGCGCAGCCGGGCGTAGACCGGACCCGGGTCGGCCCGGGAGCCTGCGTCCGCGAACTCCCGTCGGAGATCGACGCGCACCGTCGTCGCCATGCTGCTCCCGCCGGTTGTGTGGAGGTGTCCGACCCACGCGACCCCAGGTTAGGGCTCCGGGGACCCGGCGTGCACGTCCACGGTCGGTGACCGACCGCCGGCTCCCGTCGGGGGAGGGGGGCGTGGCGATCGCACACCGCGCCGGCGTCACGGAAATGACGTCGAGGTGCCCCTCCTGGTCCTGTCCGGCCGGTACCGTGCCGTCCATCGCCAGGTCACCGGCCGGGGACAGGGCCTGGTGGGGCACATGGGCGACCCCGTCCTGCGGGACCCACCGGGAGGGGCGGACCCTGGTACCCGGGGCCGCGCCGCACTGCCGAACCGTGACCGGGAGAGAGGTCGACGACGATGACACGACCGACGGGATACGCCCCGTCCGAGCCGGGGTCGGGACATCCGACACTGCACCCCGTCGAGGTCGAACCCCTGCCGGCGCCTTTCACCGCGCTGCGGCCGGCCCGGGAGGACGACGGGACACTATGGACGGTCTGGGGTTTCGACTCCTACTTCCGGGCCGCCGACCCGGGCTTCCTCCGGCTGCTCGGCTGGACCGAGGCCGAGCTGTCGAGCGCCTCGTACTGGGACTTCGTCCATCCGGAGGACCGGGACCCGCTCGTGGAGGGCCTCGACGAGACGATGACCGCGTCGGGCCGGCTGGCGGGCCGCGAGGTCAGGGTGCTGGGCCGCGACGGTGGTTGGCACCGGCTGATGTGGGACGTCGTCGCCGACCACGACGCCGAGCTCATGTGCGGCATCGGCACCCGGATCGAGGTCGGCGAGTGCGCCGACGGACGGCCCCGGCGGCTGGTGGGCACGTGGGTCCGGCAGGGCGGGGCGGGCACGGCGACCTGGTCCGAGGAGATGTACACCCTGTTCGGCATCCCGCTCGGGACGGCGCTCACCGACGCGCTGGTCATGTCCCGCGTCGCCCCCGGGGACCGCCCGCTCGTGGAGCAGGTCCGGCAGGCCCGACTGGCCGACGGCGACGCCCACGGCATCCGCTTCCGGACGCTCGCCCCGGACGGGACGACGCGCCGTCTGGAGAGCACGGGACGCGTGGTGCCCGGCGGCCACCCGCTCACGACGCGCGGCATCACGATCGACGTCACGGACGTGCTGGGGGCCGACCGGTGACCCGGGTCGCGGACGGGATCAGCCGCCGCCGGTGTCGCCCAGCAGTTTCCACCCCGACGACCACGACCACCCGTGCCGGGCGTTCAGGCTGACGTTGAGGAACGCCAGGTGCTCGAGCGACCGGGCGGCCCGCAGCGGGCCCGCGTCCAGCGGGCGGAACCCCATCGCGGCGACGAGCTCCGCGACGGCCGCGGTGGCCTCCGGGTCGTCGCCCGCGTAGAGGCCGTCCAGCCGTACGCCGTCGACGACGGGGTCGGTCAGGCGCGAGCCCAGCACGGTGTTGAAGGCCTTCACGACCGACGCCCCGGGCAGCAGGGCGGCGATCACCTCGGCCACTGACCGCGTGGCGTCGAGCAGACCGGACAGGTCGGGCTCCAGCGGGTTGGTCGGGTCGACGACGATCTTCCCGGTGACGTGCCGGCGGATCCGGTCGCACACGTCCGCGACGGCCGTCGACGGGACGGCCAGCACCACCATGTCCGCGCCGTCGGCCGCGGCGTCGGGGGTCGCGGCCGGGCGGGCGCCCACGTCGACGGCCACCGCCTCCGCGTGCTCGGCGCGCCGGCTCGTCAGCACGACCTCGTGACCCGCCTTGACCGCCGCGGCGGCCACGCCCGCGCCGACCGGCCCCGCTCCGATGACCGAGATCCTCATGTCTGCTCCCGCACGACGGTGTCCATCCCGGGAAAGCTGCCGGGTCGGGCGCGCGGCCACACCGGTCCGGCGGCGCAGGATCGGGCGCCGGGTGTGGTCACCGTGGGTCGGTCGGGCCCCGAGGTCCCCACCCGGGGATCCGCGCCCGGGCCCGGTGCTACGGGGTCCGGCGGTGGTCTCCCCGGCTGCTCCTGACCGGTTCGTCCACGACCGTCCACCCGATCAGCCCGAGCAGGCGCTCCACCGGCGGGCTGGGCGACCCGACGAGCATGAGCGCCGTGCCGCGCTCGTCGGCCAGCTGCCGCACCTCGATCAGCACGTTGAGCCCCGCCACCCCCATGAACTCCAGGTCCGACAGGTCGACGGCGACCAGTGCCGGGCGCGCCTCGACCTCCCGGCGCAGGTCGTCGCGCAGGAACGGCGCGCTGAACGCGTCGATCTCACCCCGGAGCCGCACCAGACGCACGGCCGCGGTGTGCCCGACGCCGTCGTCGCCCCGTGCGTGCCGTGCGCCGACCAAGCTGAGTGTCGTCATCGGGGCAGCATCGCGGGGCCGGACCGTCCCGGGCTTGGACTCCGCAGCGTCAACCCGGGCGGCGCCGCTCGGTCTCCGAGGACACCCGGGGCGACCGGGACCGACGACGGCGATCCGTGGGTCGCCCGTGCGGGGAGCCCCGGCCCGGACGCCCCCGGCGCCGCGTGGTTTGGGCCTGCCGGGCCGGTGCGGAAGGCGGGCGGAGCCGCTAGAACTCCTCTACCGATGGGGCAACGGAAGGCCGGTGGCTGTGTGACATCTGCAGACGATTCGTCGAGGTTCGAGCAGGTCGCCACCATCGGCGGGCTGCCGGTACGCACGCACGACCATCTCTGTGTGCTGTACCGGGGCCAGTGCCAGCGCGACGATCTGATGGCGGAGTTCCTCTCCGGGGGCCTCCGCACGGGCGACCGGTGCTACTGCATGATCGCCTCCGACAAGCACCAGCGGATCGCGGACGCGGTGTCCGCGCGCACCGGGCGGGTCCCGGACGGCGCGGTGCCCGGGGCCGCGGGCCGGATCGACTTCGTCGCGCCCGAGGGGAGCCACCTGGGTCGTGGCGACTTCGTGTCCGACCGGATGCTGCAGTTCTGGGACGACTGGGCGATCGCGACCTTCGACCGCGACGGCGTGGCCCACGCGCGGATCATCGCCGACATGAGCTGGGCCAAGGCGCTCGTCGACGACGACGGCTTCGTGATGGACCTGGCGCGCTACGAGACCCGGTTCACCGTCTGGGCGTCGCGCCACCCCCAGGTGACGGCGTGCATGTACGACCTGGACAGGTTCGACGGCGACGTCATCGTCCCCATCGTCCGCGCGCACCCGAAGGTGTGGATGAACGGTGTCGTCCTCACCAACCCGTACCACCTGCGCAGCGAGTACCTGTCGGATGCCGAGACCCGTGAGCTGACCGGCCATGCCGCGGCAACCCGATGACGGTCTCCACGTCGCCTATCCCGGCGGGGCTCCCGGCGGCCACCAGCCGTTCTGGGCCCACGCCCGGATCGACGGGACCGCACTCGACGTCCTCGTCGTGCTGGCCCGCGCGCTGGCCACGCGCTGGGTGGTCGACGACCTGGCCGACCGGTTCGCCCGGAGCGTGGCGACGGCCGCCGCCACCGTCGTGACGGCGGGCGAGTGCACGTTCGACCTGTGGGAGGAGCCGGGCCGGCTGGTGTGCCACGTCGCCCACGGCGCAGTGGCCGCGGCGACCGCACCGCAGCCGGACCGGCTGCGGCTGGTCGACCCGACCGCGACGCCGGGCGGGCGCGAGCCCGGGACCGGCATCGTGGTCGAGCACGGCCCGGGCCGGGTCACGGTGATGCTGCCCGTGCCGTTCGGGTGACCCCGGCCCCGCCGGGGCGAAGGCGGGGCTCACCCGAAGGCGGGCGGGCGCTCAGGCGAAGACGGGACCGCGGAGCGTCTGCCCGGGGGGGTGGCCGAACCGCATGCCGTAGGCCGCCACGAACGGCTGCGGGCGGAATCCCCACGACCGGGCGACCGCGGTCACCGTGGTCTCCCCGGGCCGGTGGAACTGCAGGTCGCGGTGCGCCCGCCCGAGCCGGACCCGGCCGACGTCGTGCCCGGGGCGCACCTCCCGGTGCCGCAGCCAGCACCCTTCGAGGGCCCGGATGCTCAGCCCGGCATCCGCGGCGAGGCCGGCCAGGGTGAGCGGGCGCTCCGGATGGTCCTCGATGTAGTCGACGCATCGCCGCACGGCCCGGGGGCCGAACGTGGGCACCCGCTCGTCGAGCGCGTCGCGGTGCGCGTGGTCGGTGGCGAGCAGCAGCCGGACGAGCAGGGTGTCCTGCAGCGGTTCGGCGCTCATCGGGTTGGTCAGCACCGCGGCGGTGTCGGCGGTGGTGTCGGCGACCAGCCGCACCATGTCCGCCCACATCCGGCCGACCGCGGTGCCGACGGCCATCGAGGTCGGCAGCCGCAGCGGGCGGGGCACGGCCCGGCCGAGCAGTGCCTCCAGCATGTCCTCCAGCGCCGCCGATCCGACGTCGACCACCATCAGGTCGAAGCGGTCGCCGGTCACCACCGTGGTCTCCGGCCAGGGGGAGAAGACGGCCGCATCGCCCGGGCCCAGGTCCAGCTCCTCGCCGCGGTGGTCGGCGTGCAGGGGCCCGCGCACCGGCACCCCGAACTGGTAGCTCGGGCGGTCGGGCAGCCGTAGGCGGATCCCGTCGGTGGCGTGGGTCTGCTCGACGGCGAGCGGGCCGCGGGTGACCCGGTGGGTGTGGAACGCGAACGGCGCCGTCGGGACGTGGTCGAGGTGCACGTCCGGCGGGAGCTGGGCGTCCACCCGGCCGACGTCGGTCACGTGGAGGTCGGCGAAGGTCGGGGTCGTCATCAGTACACCTGCCGGAACAGGTCGGTGACGCGGTCCCAGAGATCGGTCGTGGGGTGGACGACGTCGGGATCGGCGAGGCGCAGGGCCCGGGCGAAGGCGACGCCCAGCCCGCCGAACAGCTCCGGCAGCATCGCCTCGGTCTCCGCGGAGAAGGTCACCTCGGCCGGCGGCCTGCGCACCACCTGGCCCAGCAGGGCGCGGATGTCGTCCGCCTCCTCCAGCTTGTCGAACTCGCGCATCCGCTCCTGGATGCCCTTGGTGATCGGCAGGTCCATCGGGGCGATGACGTCCCGACCGTTCGCCCTGGCGGAGTTCCGCCCGGCGACGGCGATGTCGTCGACCATCTCGTCGACGAACTCGCGGAACCGCTTCACGTCGTTCTTGTCCACCTTCAGCTGCGCCACCGAGCGGAAGAACCGCTCGAACACCGGGACGCCCGACGGTCCGGCCATGTCCGTACCTCCTCGCTACCTCACGTGAGCCAGGTGCTCGTGCACCAGGCGGACCGCCATCGCTCCTTCGCCGACCGCGGACGCCACCCGCTTGGTCGACCCGCTGCGCACGTCCCCCGCGGCGAAGACGCCCGGGATGCTGGTCTCCAGCAGTGCGGGCGTCCGCCGCGCCGTCCGGTCGCCGTCGTCGGACCCGGCGGCCCGCCCGGTGCGCACGTAGGCGCCGGAGTCGAGGGCGACGGTGCCGGCCAGCCAGCCGGTGCACGGGTCCGCGCCGATGAACACCATCAGCTCCCGCGCGGGCAGCGTGCACCGGGAGCCGTCGTCGCGGTCGCGCACGACGACGGCCTCCAGCTGGCCGCCGTCGCCGACCAGCTCGCACACCTCGGTGTGCAGGTGCACCTCGATCCGCGGATCGCGCAGGATCCGGTCGGCCAGGTAACGCGACATGAACTCCTCGAGGCCGTGCTCGCGCACCACCATCCGGACCTTCCGGGCGTGGTCGGCGAGGAACAGGGCGGCCTGGCCGGCCGAGTTGCCACCGCCCACGACCACGACCGGGTCGTTGACGCACAGCTGCGCCTCGATCTGCGTGGCCGCGTAGTGGATGCTCGTGGGCTCGAACTCCTCCAGCCGGGGCACGGGCAGCCGCCGGTAGTGGCACCCGGTCGCGATGACCAGGGACCGGGTGACGAGCGTGTCGCCGCCGCGGACGCGGACGACGTGCTGCAGGCCCGAGGTGTCCAGCGCCACCGCCTCGGCCGGCGCGCAGGTGGTCGCCCCGAACTTGAGGGCCTGCACCACGGCCCGCTCGGCCAGCTCCGTGCCCGAGATGCCGGCCGGGAAGCCGAGGTAGTTCTCGATCCGCGAGGTGGTGGCCGCCTGGCCGCCGGTCGCCACGGAGTCGAGGACCTGCGTGAGCAGGCCCTCCGACGCCCCGTAGACCGCGGCGGCCAGGCCTGCCGGCCCGGCGCCGATCACCACCATGTCGTGCAGCCGGGACGGGGTGCGGGCGGGGCGCTGTCCGATCAGCGCGGCCAGCGCGGCCGGGTCGGGGTTGCGCAGCACCGTGTCCCGCCAGACCACCACCGGGGTCTCGGCGGGGGTGATGCCGACGGCCTGCAGCAGCGACTCGGCGTCCGCGTCGGCCTCCAGGTCCACGAACCGGTGCGGCAGCCGGTTGCGCGCCGCGAACTCGCGCAGCGCCCGGGTGCCGGCCGAGAACCGGGACCCGACGATGCGGAAGCCGTGCCCTTCGCCGATGGCCAGCGTGCGGCGGGTCAGGAAGGCGCGCATGATCTGGTCGCCGAGGGCCGCATCCCGCATCAGGCAGGCGCGCAGCCGGTCCAGGGGCACCTCGAGCACCTCGCCGGGTTCCGCCACGATCGCGGTGAAGAACGCGACCTGCCCGGTGAGCAGGCCCAGCTCCCCGAGGAACCGGCCCGGCCCGTGCACCCGCACGACCTGCTGCTCCGGGGTGCCGAACTCCTTGACGATCGCGACCCGGCCGGACAGCACGACGACGAACGCCTCGTCGGGGCGGCCCTCGACGATGAGCACGTCGCCGCGCGCGGTCGGCCGCCGCGACCCCTGGCCGCTCAGCATCCGGATCCGGTCGTCGTCCAGCCGCGGGTAGGCACCGGACAGGTCCGGGGTCTCGCCCTGCGGCACCGTGGCCAGCAGGTCCTCGACGTCGGGAAGGCCGACGTCGGCCCCGCGCGTCATGCGAACGCCTCGTCCACGTAGCACCATCGCCAGTTCTCGCCCGGTTCGAACGAGCGGACGATCGGATGGCCGCGCACGCCGGCGTGCGCGCGGCCGTGCCGCATCGGGGACGAGTCGCAGCACCCGACGTGACCGCAGGTCAGGCACAGCCGCAGGTGCAGCCACGGGGTGCCCATGCGCAGGCACTCCTCGCACCCGCGGCTGCGCGGGACGACGTCCCGGATCCACCCCACGTGCGGATCGGTGACGACCGCGCGGGGGGCGGTCACCGGCGGTCTCCCAGCACCAGCGCCGCTCCGATGGCCACCAGCCAGGAGTCCTTGGCCAGCGAGACGCCGTCCTGGGTGGGGAAGGGCGTCCCGGGCCTGCGCATCCCGGGGGTCTTCGCGTACAGGCCGAGCAGCCCGGCCCCGAACCCGAGCAACCCGAGGCCGGCCAGCCGGGCCGGGACGGCCGGGACGAGCAGCGCGGCCCCGAGGAGGGTCTCGCCCGCGGCCAGCGCCTTGCTGAAGGTGACCGGCGGGACGGCGCCCAGGAACGGGTAGGTGCCGGCGGCGAAGCCGTGCAGCTGTTTCGCCGTCTCCTCGTCGGGATTCCACTTGTGCAGGCCGGAGTCCACGATGTACGTGCCTGCCGTCAGCCGTAACGGCAGCTGCCAGGTGAGGTCGCGCGCGTTCATGACTGCTCCTTCTCTTCCGGGGGTCGGGGTTCGGCGAGGGCGTCGTCCAGCCAGCGGCGCAGCATCGCCACCGGGGCGGCCCCGGCCTGCCGGGCGGCGATCTCCCCGCCGCGCAGCACCAGCAGCGTGGGCACCGCCTGGACCTGGAACCGCCGGCTGAGCTCCGGGGCCCGGTCGATGTCGACCTTCACGAGCTTGATCACGCCGGCCCGTTCGACGGCCAGCTGCTCCAGGACGGGGCTGACCATGCGGCACGGACCGCACCAGGTCGCCCAGAGATCCACCAGCACCGGGATCGACGGTTGCTCGGCGACGGCGGCGAAGTCGTCGTCGCCGGCCTCGGCGATCCAGGGCAGCGGGTTGTGGCAGCTGCCGCACCGGGGGAACCCCTCGGCCACCGACGGCACCCGGTTGCGCGTGCCGCAGTGCGGGCAGGTGACGACGGGCCGGCGCACGGCCACGTCGGCGGTCACGACGCCGCCTCCGCGGGAACGAGCACGTCGGCGGTCACGACGCCGCCTCCGCGGGAACGAGCACGTCGGCGGTCATGCCGGCGCCCCGGCCGGGACCTCGTGGGAGACGACCAGCTCGCCGTCCTCGCCGAGGTCCAGGTGGATCGTCGCGCCGTCGGGCACCGCGTCACGCAGCAGCGCCCGCGCGACCCTGGTCTCCACCTCGTGGGCGATGTAGCGGCGCAGCGGCCGGGCCCCGTACACCGGGTCGTACCCGGCCCGGGCGATGTGCGCCAGCGCCTCCGGGCTCACCTCCAGGTCCAGGCCGCGGGCGGCCAGGCGGCGCCCCAGGTCCGCGACGAGCAGTTCCGCGATCCGCTCGGTCTGGACGCGGGTGAGCGGGGTGAACAGCACCGTGTCGTCGATCCGGTTGAGGAACTCGGGGCGGAAGCGGGTCCGCAGCTCGCCCAGCACCAGGTCGCGGGCGTCCGGCTTGATCTGCCCGTCCGGGGTGACGCCGTCGAGGAGGTACTGCGACCCGATGTTCGACGTCATGATGATCACGGTGTTGCGGAAGTCGACCGTGCGGCCCTGGGCGTCGGTGAGCCGGCCGTCGTCGAGCACCTGCAGCAGCGTGTTGAACACGTCGGAGTGCGCCTTCTCGATCTCGTCGAACAGCACCACCGCGTAGGGCCGCCTGCGCACCGCCTCGGTGAGCTGGCCGCACTCGTCGTAGCCGACGTAACCGGGCGGGGCCCCGACCAGCCGGGAGACGGTGTGCCGCTCCTGGTACTCGCTCATGTCCAGCCGGACGATGTTCTCCTCGGTGTCGAACAGGGCTTCGGCGAGCGTGCGGGCCAGCTCGGTCTTGCCCACCCCGGTCGGGCCGAGGAACAGGAACGAGCCGGTCGGCCTGCGCGGGTCCTTCACCCCCGAGCGGGCCCTGATCAGGGCGTCCGCGACCGCCTGGACCGCCTCGTCCTGGCCGACGACCCGCTCGTGCAGCACCTCGTCGAGGCGCAGCAGCTTCTCCCGCTCGCCCTCGGTGAGCCGGACCACCGGGATGCCCGTCCACGCCGAGACGATCTCGGCGATCTCCTCGGGGGTGACGACCTCGCGCAGCAGCCGGGACTCGCCCTGCTTGGCCGACAGCCGGGACTCCTCGGCCTGCAGGCGCCGCTCCAGCTCGGCGAGCCGCCCGTAGCGCAGCTCGGCGGCCCGGTTGAGCTCGTAGCCGCGCTCGGCCTCCTCGACCTCGTGACGGACCTGCTCCAGCTCGGCCCGCAGCTCCTGGACCCGCCGGATGGCCTGCCGTTCCGCCTCCCACTGGGCCCGCATCGCGTCGGCCTGCGCCCGCAGGTCGGCCAACTCGGCGCGCAGCTGGTCGAGCCGGGCCCGGCTCGCCGGGTCGTCCTCCTGCGACAGGCCCGCGTCCTCGATCTCCAGCCGGAGCACCTTGCGGGTGACCTCGTCCAGCGCGGCGGGCATCGAGTCGATCTCGGTGCGGAGCCGGGCGCAGGCCTCGTCGACGAGGTCGATGGCCTTGTCGGGCAGGAACCGCTCGGTCAGGTAGCGGTGCGAGAGCGTGGCCGCGGCGATCAGGGCGGCGTCCTGGATCCGGACGCCGTGGAACACCTCGAACCGCTCGCGCAGCCCGCGCAGGATCGACACGGCGTCCTCGACGCTCGGCTCGTCGACGTGCACGGGCTGGAAGCGGCGCGCCAGCGCGGCGTCCGCCTCGACCCGCTTGCGGTACTCGTCGAGCGTCGTCGCGCCGATCATGTGCAGCTCGCCGCGGGCCAGCATCGGCTTGAGCATGTTGCCGGCGTCCATGCTGCCCTCGGCGGCGCCCGCCCCGATCACCGTGTGCAGCTCGTCGAGGAAGAGCAGGACCCGTCCCTCGGCCGCCTTCACCTCGGCGAGCACCGCCTGCAGGCGCTCCTCGAACTCGCCGCGGTACTTCGCCCCGGCCACCAGCAGGCCCATGTCGAGGGCGAAGACGGTGCGGTCCCGCAGCCCCTCCGGGACGTCGCCGTGGGCGATCCGCTGGGCCAGGCCCTCGACGATCGCGGTCTTCCCGACGCCGGGGTCGCCGATGAGCACCGGGTTGTTCTTGGACTTGCGGGACAGGATCTGCACCACCCGGCGGATCTCGGCGTCGCGGCCGATCACCGGGTCCGGCTGCCCGGTGCGGGCGGCCGCGACGAGGTCCTGCCCGTACTTCGTCAGCGCCTCGTAGGTGCCCTCGGGCGTCGCCGACCGGACCCGCTGGTTGCCGCGGACCTCGGCCAGCCGGCCCAGGAACGCGTCCCGGGTGATGCCGTGGCGCTTCAGCACCCGGCCTGCCGGGCTGCGCTCGGCCTCGGCGACCATCGCCACCAGCAGGTGCTCGACGGAGACGTACTCGTCGGAGAGCCGCCGGGCCTCCTTCTCGGCCTCGTCCAGGAGCGTGGCCAGCCGCGGTGAGACCACGACCTGGCCCTGCGGGGCGCCGCCGGCGCGGGTCGAGCGCGGGACGCGGGCCAGCTCGGCCCGGACGTCGGACTCGAGCCGTTCGGTGTCGACGTCCATGGCCTGGACGAGGCGCGGCACCAGCCCGTCGGGTTGCTGCAGCAGCGCGAGCAGCAGGTGCAGCGAGTCCACCTCGACGTGGCCGGCGCGGGTCGCGGCATCCTGCGCCGCGGCGATGGCCTGCTGGGACTTCTGGGTCAGGCGTTCGGGGTCCATCAGGAGATCCACCTCCGGGTCGCTTCCTGCGCGGCGCGCTGCATGCGCAGCGCCGATTCGAGACGGCCGATCCGGTCGAGCAGCTCGACGATCAGGCCCACTGCGGCGTAGTTGACCGGCAGCTCGGCGCGCAGCCGCTCGATCCGGCGGACCTCGGCGAGCTCGCCGAGGGGGAACGCCAGCCCACCGTCGGCGTCGGGGACCGCCCGCAGCAGGCCGAGCGCGAACAGGCGGTGCAGCTGCTCGGGGTGCAGCCCGCTGCGGCGGGCGAACTCGGCCTGGCTCAGCGGCCGGCCCGGCCGGACCAGGAGGGGATGGACCGTCATGACGCCGCCGCCTTCCGTCGCCGTCGGCCGTGGCTTCCCTCGCGGGTGGGTTCCCGTCGCGGGTCGAAGGCCGACACGTCGGCCAGCTCGGTGAACAGCTCACGCTCACGCGCGGTGAGCCGGGGCGGGACCATCACGGCGACCTCGGCGACGAGGTCACCGCGGGCACCCCGCCGGCCGGGCATGCCCTCGCCGCGCACGCGCACCTGCCGCCCGGTCGAGGAGCCCGACGGCACGGTCACCTCGACCTCGCCGCCCGGGGTGGTCACCGGCACCGTCGCGCCCAGCGCGGCCTCCCACGGGCTCACCGGCAGCCGCACGACGACGTCCCGGCCGACGAGCCGGTAGCGCTCGTGCGGGAGGATCCGGACGACCAGGTAGAGGTCGCCCGCCGCGCCGCCACCCAGGCCGCGGCCGCCCTCGCCGGCCAGCCGGATGCGCTGCCCGTCGACGACGCCCGCGGGGATCGTCACGGTGTAGGTGCGCGGGCCGGAGGTGCCCGAGAGCTGCACCTCCCGCCGTCCGCCGCGGTAGGCCTCCTCGACGGTCAGCGGGAGCTCGGCCTGCTGGTCGGCGCCACCGGTCGCCCGGGCGGCCCGGCCCCGGCCGAACAACCCGCCCAGCAGGTCCTCCAGGTCGACCCCGACCCCGTCGCCGAAGTCGGTGGCACCGAAGTCGGTGACGCCGACGTCCCCGAAGCCGGAGAAGCCGCCGTCCCGGGACCCGCGGGGGGCACCGCGGCCCCCCGTCCGTGACACCCGGTCCTCCCAGTCCTCGGGCACCCGCCGGAAGTCGTCGCCGAATCGGTCGTAGCGGCGGCGCGCCGACGGGTCCGACAGCACGTGGTAGGCGTCGTTGACCTCCTTGAACCGGTCCTCGGCCGCCGGGTCCCGGTTCACGTCGGGGTGGTTGGCCCTGGCCTGCCGCCGGTACGCGGCCTGGATCTCCTCCGGGCCCGCGTCGCGACCGACACCGAGCACCTCGTAGTAGTCCCGCGCCACGGCTACCGCCCCGACCCGTCGGCCACGGTGACGGCCGCGGGTCGCAGCTGCCGCTCGGGTTCGCCGTAGCCCGGCCGCAGCACGGCGGCGACCGACCCGGCGGGCTGCCCGGCCTCCTGCGGGCTGACGACCGCGACGACCTCGTGGCGGAGCGGGTCGAACGGGACGCCGACGTCGTCCTGCCGCGGGTAGCCCAGGCCGGCGAGCACGGCCAGCGCCTGTTCCCGCACGGCCCGGACCCCCGCCACGATGGCGGACGGATCGGCGTCGGCGTGGGCCAGCGCCATGTCGATCGTGTCCAGCACGGGCAGGAACGCCGCGGCCACCCGCGCCCGCTCGGTGGCCCGTTCCCGGGCCACGTCGCGGGCGTGGCGCTTGCGGACGTTGTCGAGATCGGCCACCGCCCGCCGCCACCGGTCCTCGACGTCGATCTCCGGAACGGCGGCGGCGGTCGCCTCCTCGGTGTCGACACCGGTGCCGCTCGTGGTGTCGTGGTCGTCCACTGGTGGGACGCTCATCGGTGTCCTCTCGGGTCGGCTCCGGGTGGTGGTCAGGCCCGGTCGAACTCGGCGTCGATCACGTCCTCGTCCATGGCGTCACCGGTGTCCGCGGTGTCCCCGGGGTCGGTGCCCGCGCCCGGACCGCCACCGCCGCGCTGGGCCTGCAGCCCGCCGAGCACGCTCTGCAGCTCGGTGGTCAGCTCCCGGACCCGGTCGACCGGGGCCTGCTCGCCGACGGCCTGCCGCGCGTCGGTGATCAGGAGCTCCGCCCGGGACCGCTCGTGCGCGGGGACGGCGTCGCCGAGCTCGTCCAGCAGGCGCTGGGCCTGGTAGGTCAGCGAGTCGAGCTCGTTGCGGGCGTCGACCTCCTGGCGCAGCCTCTGGTCGGCGGACCGGTTCTGCTCGGCCTCGGCGACCATCTGCTCGACGTCGGAGGTGTCCAGGTTGGAGCTCTCGGAGATCGTGATCCGCTGCTCCCGGCCGGTGTCCTGGTCGCGGGCGGTGACGTTGAGGATGCCGTTGGCGTCGATGTCGAAGGTCACCTCGACCTGCGGCTCGCCCCGCGGCGCCGGCCGGATGTCGCCGAGCTGGAACCGCCCGAGCACCCGGTTGTCCGCCGCGCGTTCGCGCTCGCCCTGCAGCACCACCACGTCCACCGCGGGCTGGTCGTCCGCCGCGGTGGAGAAGGTCTCGCTGCGGCGCACCGGCACGGTCGTGTTGCGGTCCACGATCCGGGTCATCACCCCGCCCTGGGTCTCCACACCCAGCGACAGCGGGGTCACGTCGAGCAGCAGCACGTCGGAGACGTCGCCCTTCAGCACCCCCGCCTGGATCCCGGCGCCGACGGCCACCACCTCGTCGGGGTTGACCGTCATGTTCGGGTCCCGCCCGCCGGTCAGCCGCCGGACCAGGTTCTGCACCGCCGGGACCCGCGTCGAGCCGCCGACCAGGATGACCTGGTCGATGTCGGCCGGGCTCACCTTGGCGTCGCTCATCGCCTGCTTCAGCGGGCCCATGGTCCGTTCGAGCAGGTCGGCGATGAGCTCCTCGAAGGTCGAGCGCATCAGCGAGGTCGTGAGGTGCTTGGGCCCGGTCGCGTCCGCGGTCACGAACGGCAGGCTGACCTGCGTCTGGGTGACCGAGCTGAGCTCGACCTTGGCCTTCTCCGCGGCCTCGAACAGCCGTTGCAGGGCCTGCGCATCGGCCCGCAGGTCGATGCCGTTGTCCTTCTGGAACCGGTCGGCGAGGTGGTCCACGATCCGGCGGTCGAAGTCGTCGCCGCCCAGGTGGGTGTCGCCCGCGGTGGACCGCACCTCGACCACCCCGTCGCCGACGTCGAGCAGGCTGACGTCGAACGTGCCGCCGCCGAGGTCGTAGACGAGCACGGTCTCGTGCTCCTGCTTGTCCATCCCGTAGGCCAGCGCCGCCGCCGTCGGCTCGTTGATGATCCGCAGCACCTCGAGCCCGGCGATCCGCCCCGCGTCCCTGGTCGCGGTGCGCTGGGCGTCGTTGAAGTACGCCGGGACGGTGATGACGACCTCGGTCACCTTCTCCCCGAGGCTGCGGCCGGCGTCGTCGGCCAGCTTGCGCAGGATCATCGCGCTGATCTCCTCGGGCGCGTACAGCTTGCCCCGCACCTCGATCCGCGCGTTGCCGTTCTCGTCCGGCACGACGTCGTAGGGGACCTGCCGGGCCTCCTGCTCGACCTCGGCGAACTTGCGTCCGATGAACCGCTTGACCGAGGAGATCGTGCCCTTGGGGTTGAGGATCGCCTGGCGGCGGGCGAGCTGGCCGACCAGCCGCTCGCCGTCCTCGGTGAACGCGACGACCGAAGGCGTGGTGCGGGTGCCCTCGGCGTTGGGGACGACGTCGGACTGCCCGCTCTCCCAGGCGGCGATGACGGAGTTGGTGGTGCCGAGGTCGATGCCGGCGGCTCGGGCCACGGGTCACACCCCCCGGTCGAGCAGTCGGGCGGCGTCGTCGACGAGCAGGTCGAAGTGCTGGGCCTGCAGGACCGCCACGGAGGCGAAGTCGCGCCTGCCGCGCTGCAGGGCGTAGGTGACCGCGCCCATGACCGCGCCGAGGAGGGCACCGAAGATCAGGCCGTAGAGCGCGACCAGCAGCGCTCCGATCAGCGGGTCGACCCAGGAGAACAGGCCGAAGATCCAGCCGATCAGGGCACCGGGCAGCGCGCCGGCCAGCGCCCCGCGCCAGGTGGCGGAGAGCAGGGTCAGCCGCCCGGTGATCTGTTCGACCCACCGCATGTCACGGCCGACGATCGCGGCCCGCTCCACGGGGAACCCGCGGGAGGTGAGCCGCTCGACGGCCCGCTCGGCCTCCCGGTAGTCGTCGAAGGTCGCGATCCGCCGGCGAGCGGGGTACCGGGCCACGTCGGTCCGCGACGGGCGCTTCGCGTCGTCCACGGCGCTGCGGCCGGCCGGTTGGCCGTCGGCGACGGGGATGGACTGTTCGGTCATGGTGTGATCTCCGATCCGGGGGGCCCGGCCGCGATGGTCCGCACGCGGCCGCGCCAGGCGTCTACTGGGAGGACGAGGCGAGTGCGACCCGCCGGGGCTTGCTGGCCTCGCTGACCGGGATGCGCAGGGTGAGCACGCCGTCGGCGAGGTCCGCGGCGAGGCCGCTGGGGTCGAGGTTGTCGCCGAGGAACAGCTGCCGGCTGAACTCGCCATAGGTCCGCTCGTCGGCGATCACCTCGTCGCCCTCCGTGCGCTGCGGCATGCGCCGGGCCCGGATGGTGATCACGTTGTTCTCGACGGTGATGTCCACGTCGTCGCGGCTCACCCCGGGCAGGTCCAGGTGCACGGCGAACTCGTCGCCCCGGCGCAGGGCCTCCATCGGCATCGTGCGGGTGAGCGGGGGGATGGTGCGTTCGGCGAGCCGGTCGAGCTCTCGGAAGGGGTCGAATCGCATGAGCGCCACGGGGACTCCAAGGGGATCGTGGGTGCCGGTGCCGGCGTGGGGTCGGTGCAGACCCGGTCGGCGGGGTGATGACGTTGGCAAAGCCGCGTCGGCTCCGATTCGGTCCCGGAGAGGCAATCTCGGTGCGGGACCTCGGCCCGGCAGGCCGACCGGGGTGCCCCGGCCTGCGGACCGCGCCGCGACGAGGACCGGCCTGGTGGGGTGAACGGGAGCGGGCGGGTTAGTACCGGGCGGCCCGCGCCGTCCGGACCTGATCACCGCCACGGTGATCGGGCAGGCGGACGAGCAGCGGGGCGACGGGAGATCGACGATGGTGGACCTCCGTGGCCCGTGCGGGCCCGCGCCGACGTCGTCGGATCCGTGGTCCGGCCGCGCCGCTGGACGGGCTCCCGCCCGGCCGGAGCGGAGTAGTGTCCCGGCGGGGACGGCCGGATGGCCGGAACCGCGACAGCCGGTGGGTCGAGGAGCCCCCATGGACGATCGGCCGGAGGGCGACAGACCGGAGGCGGCGGCGCTCCGCTCCCAGATGGCCAACGTGTGCAGCATGTTCGCGCTGGCGATGGTCATGTTCGACCGCACGCAGGAGGCGGACATCCTCCGCCTGGCGGTCAGCTCGGTCGGCGCTCTGGGCCCCTACCGGGCGCGGGGCACGTACCTGGTGGACGAGGCCGGGATGCGCACCTCGGACGGCGACGGCAGCCTGATCGTCCCCTTGATCGAGCTGGGCGGGGCGGAGGGCGAGGTCGAGGTGACCGGGGCCGCGTGGTCCTGGGCCTTCCCGATGCGGGCGGTCGCCGGGCATTCCGGTTACCTGGTCGTCTCGGCCGACCGGGAGCCCCCGGTCGGCCAGCGGTTCCTGCTGGCGACGCTGGCCCATTTGGCGGGGGCGGCGCTGGTGAGGGCCGACCTGCACCGTCGGGCGCAGGCCGGCTCCGCGGAGCTGGGTGAGCTCAACACCCGGCTGGAGTCCATCAACGAGCAGCTCCAGAACGCGGTGACGGACCTGCAGAAGCGCCAGCGGATCCACGAGGTCCTCGCCCGGGTGGCGGCCCTCGGTGGCGGTACGGGCGGGGTCGCCGACGCGGTGCACGACCTCACCGGGCTGGCCGTCGTGGTCGAGGACCGCTTCGGCAACCTGCTCGCCTGGGCCGGCCCGGGTCGCCCGCGCACCTACCCGCGACCGCAGCCACGGATCCGGGCCGACATGCTGACCAGGATCCAGCGCACCGGCCGGGCCATGCGGCACCGCGACCGGATCGTGGCGGTCGCCCAGCCGCGCGACGAGGTGCTGGGCGTGCTCAGTCTCGTCGACCCCGGTCTGCGGGCGGGGGAGCGGGACGTGTTCGCGCTGGAGTACGCCGCGGTCGCGCTGGCCATGGAACTGGCCCATCAGCGCGCGCTGGCCGAGACCGAGCTGCGGCTGCGCCGGGACCTCGTCGACGACCTGCTCAACGGGGTGGACAACGAGAGCGCCTGGGCGCGGGCGGCGGCCATCGGGCACGACCTGCACCGACCGCACCAGGTGGTCGTCGCGCGGTGGGCCGCCTCGGTCCGTGACGAGGCCGTGGTCGTCGCCCTCGGCCGGGCGGCGGCCAGGGTGCTGGGGCCGGCCCTGCTGACCACCCGCCGCCGCGGCGCGGCGGTGCTGGTGGTGCCGCGCCCGGACGACGCCGCCGGCCACCCGCCCTGGGCGGAGCTGCACGACACCCTGGCGTCGCTGGTGCGGTCGGCGGACGGGTCGATCGGCGTGGGCCGGCCGTGCGAGGACCCGGTGGAGCTCCCGCGGTCGTACTCCGAGGCCGTGCGCGCCCTCGAGGTCAATGTGGCGGCCGGGGGGCCCGGCGGCGCGACCACCTTCGACGAGCTGGGGATCTACCGGCTGCTCGCGGCCGGCGCGGGCGACGGGGAGGTGCGGGCGTTCGTCCGGGAGTGGCTCGGGCCGCTCATCGACTACGACGCGGCGAACCGGTCCGAGCTGGTCGTCACGCTGTGGCAGTACTACGAGTGCGGTGGCAACTACGACGCCACCGCACGCGCACTGACCATCCACCGCAGCACCCTGCGCTACCGGCTGCGCCGCATCCGTGACCTGTCCGGCCACGACCTGGGCGCCGTCGAGAGCCGGCTGAACCTGCACGTGGCGTCCCGGGCCTGGCAGATCCTGATCGAGCCACTGACCCGGGACCGCCCTCACCGACCCTCGCGCTCGTCGAGGCGCACCAGTGGCGTATCGACCAGATGCTCGGCCAGGAACCAGGCCTGCAGCTCGCCGGTCCGGATGACCTCGGACACCAACAGGTCGTTCGTGCCGTCGTCGCCCAGGGCACCGACCCGCGAGGCGGCGTCGTGCGCGTCGATGAGGATCTGCTCGTGCCCCTCCAGCAGCCGCGACAGCATCGCCGGGACCGCCTCCACACCGTCCGGGGCGCGGGGGATGCGGGTGATCTCGGCGACGTGCCTCGGGTCGCCCACCGCGACACCGCCCAGGCTCTGCACCCGTTCGGCCAGCGAGTCGATGATGACCAGCTGTTCGCCCGCGTGCTTGTCGAGCAGCAGGTGCAGGGAGTAGAAGGTGGGCCCGCGCATCAGCCAGTGGTGCTTCTTGTAGTGCGCGTAGAGGATCTGCGAGTCGGCGAGTATCCGGTTGACCCGCTGGCACGAGTAGCCGCGGGCGTCCGCGGACAGGCCGAGGGGGAACTGCCGCACGGTGCCGTAGGCCTGCACCTCCACACCGTGCTGGTGCAACCAGGGCTGGCTGTGCCTCGGGCGGTCGGACGTGGTGGTCATGGGATCTCCCAGGTCGTCGGGGACGCTCCTCGGCCGGAGCGCCCGAGGCACACCGGTCAGGGCAGCTTCGACGCCACGACGTCGAGCTGCTGGATGTCGGGCGCCTTCGCGAAGAGCTCGTCGGCGCGCTCCCCGAGCGCCTGCCCGACCTTGCCCTGCAGGTGGGCGGTGCGGCCCGCGTCGTCGGGGAAGAAGTCGACGATCGCGTAGGTCGAAGGTCCGAGCTGGACGGCGAACCAGGCCACCGTGGCCGGTTCCTCCCCGACCAGCGAGCGCCCGGCCTGGAGGAACTCCTCGACGTCGGACTCCTTGCCCGGCTGCGCCTCCAGCGTCACGAACAGTCCCTTGGTGACCGACATGATTCTCTCCTCCGGGTGGGTCCGACTTCGGTTCTCGATCTCTGTGGAGATCAGCATCGGGGGTGCGGTCGGCCACGGCATCCGCCCGTCAGGCCGGATCTCGCCGGTGTCGTTGGGCGTGCCGGGCCAGGTCGCGGCGACGCGGAGCGACCGGTGCTCCGGGTCGATCTGTCGTGCGCATCCGACGGTGCAGCTTTCGGCCCGGCAGGCGGAGGTGCGGGGGATCGGCGCTGGACAGCCTGGGCCGGCACGCATCGGGGGAACCCTCACAACGGACGGGACGTCGCCATGACCCTCAAGTACGAATCGGTCTCCCTGGAAGACGCTCGGCGGATCATCGCCGCCGGGGAGGCCAAGGCCGGCGAGATCGGCCAGCCCAGCAACATCGCCGTGGTCGACGTGGGCGGGAACCTCGTCGCGCACGTCCGGATGGACGGGGCGTGGATCGGGAGCGTCGACATCTCCATCAACAAGGCCTTCACGTCCCGGGCGTTCGACATCACCACCGCGGACCTCGGGGTGAACGCCTGTCCCGGTGCGCAGTTCTTCGGGATCAACGTCTCCAACGGCGGCCGCGTGATGATCTTCGCGGGCGGTGTCCCGCTGCGGCTGGGCGACCGGGTCGTCGGGGCCGTGGGCGTCAGCGGTGGCAGCGGCGAGCAGGACCAGACCGTGGCCGACGCCGCTTCGGCGGCATTCTGACGGACGCCCGCGCACGCCGCGCACGCCGCGGAGCGTGGAACCCGCCCCCCGTCCCGGGTCCTCCCGGAACGGGGGGCGGTGTCTCGTGTCGCACCGCTGCGGTGCCGGCGGCGGGGATCAGGCCGCGCCCTGCTCGGCCTGCCGGCGCCTGCTCCGGCGGAGCTCCCGGCGCTCGCCCGCGTCGAGTCCTCCCCAGACCCCGTCGGCCGACGCGTGGACCTGGGCCCAGCTCAGGCACTCCGGGGCGACGGGACAGCGCCGGCAGACCTCCTTGGCCCGGACCGCCTGACGGTCGGCGACCACTCCGACACCGGTCGGGAAGAAGATCTCCGGGTCGACGTCTCGGCACGCCGCGTGGTCCAGCCAGCTGGTCATGGGGCGATGCTCCGTCCACGGCCCCCGCCCGGTCCTCGGCCTGGCAGTGCCAACCCGACGGCCGCGGTCGGTCCGGCAGAGCGGGCCGTCGCCACGGCCCCGCCCGCGCGACCCCGGTGCCCGAACAGGTGAACCCGGCCCGTCACCGCATCGGCGCGGCTCAGGAAGCGTTGAGTGAGCGAACCGCTCCCCAGCGAAACCCGAGGATGCCCCATGCGCCGCCACATCGCCTTGATAGCCGCACTCGGTGCGGCGGTCACCGCCACGGTCACCGCCGCGCCCCTCGCCATGGCCGACGGCCAGGTCGTCGAGGTGCCGATCTCGTTCTCGGTGCAGAACACGAACACCACGACCGTGCCCTGCCCGTCCGACGGCGCGGAGTACACGGTGCGCGGCACGCTCGTCGCGCCCGCGGAGGCCGTCGAGTCCGGGGGAGCGGTGTCGCTGCTGCTGCACGCGGTGACCTTCGACCAGGACTACTGGCAGTTCGACGGCGTGGAGGGCTACAACGTCGCCCGGCAGCTCGCCGAGGAGGGCCACGCGATCGTCGCGGTCGACCGCCTCGGCTACGGCGAGAGCGACCGCCCCGCCGGGCTCGACACCTGCTTCGGCTCCGAGGCCGACGTCGCCCACCAGATGGTGCAGGCGCTGCGCACCGGCGACTACGAGCTGGACAAGGCCAAGGCGCCCGCGTTCGACCGCGTCTACCTCGGCGGGTCGTCGGTCGGTGGGCTGATCTCGAACCTCACCGCCTCGCACTACGGCAACGTCGACGGCGTGCTGAACTTCGCCTGGGGCGACTTCGCGGCCTCCCCGTACGCCGCGGCGGAGGTGGCCGACGTCTCGCGGCGCTGCCTGCTGGGCGGTGACCCGGGCGCGGAGCCGCACTACGCGGTGTTCGCGAAGGACAGCATCGACACCTTCTACTTCAACAGCGCCGAGCAGGCCGTCCGCGACGCCGTGCCGGCCCCGAACGCCGACCCGTGCGGCCAGCTGCTCTCCCTCGGCCCGGCATTGACGGTCGACAGCCTGCTGCTCGCCCGCATCGACGTGCCAGTGCTCGTCCAGTTCGGTGACGCCGACGCGATCTTCCCGCCCCCGGCCGCCGAGCTCCAGGCCGCCCGCTACCTGGGCAGCCCCGAGGTGACGAAGTCGATCATCGCCGACGCGTCGCACTACCCGGTGCTGGAGGCGAACCACGAGCAGGTCGTCGCCGACGTCGACGCCTGGCTGGACGCCCGCAACAGCTGAGCGCGGGACGTCCCGGGGGGCCTAGCCTGCACGGATGCAGAGTCCGGCAGGATCGGCCGTCCGGGACGTCCTCAACGCCTGGAACCCGATCGGCGTCATCGAGCACGGCGTACCGGCCGACGAGTACGACTGCCTGATCGCCCCGCTCCTGCGGCGGCTCGCCGCCGGCGCGGACGCCGCCGGGATCGCGGCCTTCCTGCGTGCGGAGCTGGCGGGGCACTTCGGGCTCGACCCCGACCCCCTCGACCCCGACCCCGACCCCCTCGGCGTCGACGCGGTGGCGACCAGGCTCGCGGCGCTGGGCCGGTGACCGTCAGAGGTCGACCGTCAGCCCGACCTGCACGACGTCGCCGAGGTCGATCCGCTCGGCCCGGCGGATCGCCGCCTTCAACGGCACGACGTAGCGCCCGTCCTTGGGCCACAACGCCGTCGTCCACGCGGTGGCGCCGATCCGGGCGTGCACCGGGATCATGCCCCAGCCGTAGGTGACGAGCGTGGACGCCGACTCCAGCGCGGCCGACTCCGGATCGGGCACGGTGACGAAGTACCACGGCGCCGGACCCCTCCAGTGCCACACCTCACCGGCGAACCCGAGTTCCATGCGGCCAGGATGGGAACCATGCACATCGGGATCGACAGCTTCGTCTCCGCCGTCACCGACCCGCACACCGGTGAGGTGGTGAGCCCGGCGGACCGGGTGGCGCACCTGCTCGAGGAGGTGCAGCGCGCCGACGAGGTCGGGCTCGACTCCTTCGGCATCGGCGAGCACCACCGCAGCGAGTACTACGACTCGGCCCCGGCGATCCTGCTCGCCGCGGCCGCGGCGCGGACCAGCCGGATCCGCCTCAACAGCGCCGTCACCGTGCTCAGCGCCGACGATCCCGTCCGGGTGTTCCAGGACTTCGCCACCCTCGACCTCGTCTCGCGCGGGCGGATGGACATGGTCGTCGGGCGCGGGTCGTTCACCGAGGCGTTCCCGCTGTTCGGGCTGTCGCTGCGCGACTACGACTCGCTGTTCACCGAGAAGCTCGACCTGCTGCTGCGCATCCGCGAGTCGCCGACGGTCACCTGGTCCGGGCGGCACCGGCCCCCGCTGACCGGGCAGGGCGTGTACCCGCGGCCGCTGCAGGACCCGCTGCCGATCTGGCTGGGCGTCGGCGGCACCCCGGAGTCGTTCGTCCGGGCCGGGGTGCTGGGCCTGCCCCTGATGGTGGCGATCATCGGCGGCGAGCCGCACCGGTTCCGCCCGCTGGTCGACGCCTACCGCGAGGCCGGCCGCCGCGCCGGCCACGACGCCGCGGCGCTGAAGGTCGGCCTGCACGTGTTCGGCTACGTCGGCGACACCGACCAGCAGGCGAAGGACCTGTTCTACCCGGGCTGGTCGGAGATCTTCACCAAGATCGCCCGCGAGCGCGGGGGACCGCCGCCCACCCGCATGGCCTACGAGGCCACCACCGGCCCGACCGGCGCCTACTTCATCGGTGACGCCGAGACCGTGGCCACGAAGATGCTGGCCGTCTCCGACGCGCTCGGCGGCGTCGACCGGATCTCCCTGCAGATGACGAACGTGCGCCTGGCCCACGAGGACCTGCTGCACGGCATCGAGCTGCTCGGCACGGCCGTGGCGCCCGCCGTGCGGGCGCGGTCGGCCGGCACGGCGCCGTGACCATCCGCCTGCGGGCCCTCGAGCGCGACGACCTCGGGTTCGTGCACGCGCTCAACAACGACTCGCGGATCATGTCCTACTGGTTCACCGAGCCCTACGAGGCGCTGGTGGAGCTGCGCGACATCTACGACCGGCACGTCCACGACAACCGGGAGCGCCGGTTCGTCATCGAGGCCGACGGCGAGCCGGCCGGGATCGTGGAGCTGGTGGAGATCGACTACATCCACCGCGGCGCCGAGTTCCAGATCATCGTGCACCCCGCCCACCAGGGCCGCGGGTACGCCCGCGAGGCCACCCGCAGGGCGTTGGACTACGCCTTCGCGGTGCTGAACCTGCACAAGGTGTACCTCGTCGTCGACGTCGAGAACGCCGCGGCCATCCACGTGTACCGCACGGTCGGCTTCGTGACCGAGGGCGAGCTGCGGGAGGAGTTCTTCGCCGACGGCCGCTACCGCAACGCCCTGCGGATGGGGATCCTGCAGCACGAGCACCTCGATCCGGGGTAGCTCACACGGACGTGTCGGCGGGGCTCCGTACGCTGGTCGGGTGTCTCTCCCGTGCAGCGACGGCCCGCGGCGTGCGGTCCTGGTGCTCGACGACCACCGCGCGTTCACCGACACGCTGCGGATCGCCCTCGACCTGCACGCCGACCTGCACTGCGTCGCCGTCGCCCACACCCTCGCCGACGGGCTGGCCCTCGCCGCGACGACCGACTTCGACGTGGCACTGGTCGACCTCCAGCTGCCCGACGGCAGCGGGATCGACGCGATCGGGCGGTTGCGGGAGCTGCGCCCGCACGCCCGCGTCGTCATGCTGACCGGCTACCCCCGCTCCGCGCCCGCCGCCCGGGCGATCGCGGCCGGTGCCGTCGCGTTCCTGGCCAAGGAGGGCGCGCTCGAGGAGATCCTGCACGCGATCCGGTACGCCGACGCGGCGAGCCCGATCGTCACCCCGGCGGCGCGGGTGGACCGCTCGGGCGGGATCCGGCTCACCCCCCGGGAGGCCGACGTCCTGCGCGGCCTGGGCGACGGCCACGACGCCCGGCAGGTGGCCCGGGCGCTGGGCATCTCGGTCCACACCGCCCGTGACCACATCCGGGCGATCATGGCCAAACTCGGTACCCACACCCAGCTCGACACCGTGGTGACCGCGGGCCGGCTCGGTCTGGTCGACCTGGGCGGGCGGTCCTGATGCCCGCCCCGCCGTTGCGCCGCTCCGTCCAGCGCGCACTGGTGCGGCACGCGCTGCTCACCGCGGTCGTCGCGGCCGTGCTGGGCGGGCTGCTGGTCGTCGGCGTCTGGCGGGTCGCGGAGGCCGAGGGGCATGCGACGGCGCGGCTGGTGTCCGAACAGGCCGCGGGCGGCCTGACGGCGTCACTGGCGGAGATCGACTTCCGGAGCCCGCAGGCCACGCGGCACGACGTGCTGCTGGCCGACCTGGCCCCGTTCCTGGAGGCCGGCATCATCCACCGGGTCAAGGTGTGGATCGTCGACGGCGACCGGAGCACGGTGGTCTTCTCCGACGAGCCCCGCATCGAGGGTGAGTCCGGCGTGCTCGACCCCGACCTTGCCCGGCGGGTCGACGCGGGCGAGATGGTCTCCCTGCGCCTGCCCGACGACGACGAGCACCGCTACGAGATCGCCGCCGGCATGCCGTTGATCGAGGTCTTCACCGGCTTCACCGACGCCGCGGGCAACCAGATGCGGCTGGAGATCTACGTGCCCTTCGACGTCGCGGCGACCACGCGGGGCACCGCGGCCGTGCTCCTGCCGATGACCCTGGCCGGCCTGCTGGCGCTGGGGATCGCGACGGTCCCGCTGTCGGTCTCGCTGGCCCGCCGCATGGAGCGCGACCGTGACGAGCACCGGGCCGCGCTGCGCTACGGGCTCGCGGCCTCGGACCGGGAGCGCGGCGAGCTGGCCCAGCAGCTGCACGACGGCGTGATCCAGGACCTCGCCGGAGCGGGGATGCTGCTGCAGGCGATCCGGTCGGCCGGTGGCTCCCGGACCGTCCTCGACGGCCGGCCCGGCCTCCTGGAGGAGGCCCAGCGGCTCGTCGAACAGGACGTCCGCGAGCTGCGCGACCTGGCCTCCAGCCTGCTGCCGAGCACGTTCGGCGCCGCCGACCTGCGGGCCGCCCTCACCGACCTGGTGGCCCAGCTGCGCGGCGGGGGCGACACCGCGGTGGCCGTCGAGGTCGAGAGCACCGGCCTCGGTGACGACACCGCGGCCCTGCTGCACCGCATCTCGCGCGAGCTGCTGCGCAACGCCTTCCGCCACAGCGGGGCCTCCCGGATCGACGTCCGGGTGGTGCCGACCGGCCGGGGGCTCGTCCTCACCGTCTCCGACGACGGCGTCGGCTTCGACCCGGGCTCGGCCCCCGAGGGCGGGCACATCGGCCTGCGGCTGGTGCGGCGCGCGCTGGAGGAGGCGGGCGGCGAGCTGACCGTCACCAGCGCCGCAGGCGCGGGGACCACCGTGACGGCCACCTTCCCCGCCGGGGCGGTGCTGGACCGCTCCCCTCAACTCTAGGGAGATACGGATCGCGGCGGGCTGCCTACCGTCAGGGGGAGCGCGCCCGATCCGGGTGCTGCGACGCACTACGCACCGAGGACCACCATGGCACTGCCCCGTCTCGTCGTGCTCCACCCGAACGACGGGTGCCTGACCATGGCCAGGGCGCTGGCCAGGCGGGGCGTCGAGACCCACGTCCTGCCCGCCCCCGACTACCGCTGGGTCCTGCGCAGCCGCGCGGTCACGGGACGGGTCCTGCCCGACGTCCGCCGACACCCCGAGTCCTGGCTCGCCGAGCTGAACGGCATCGGGGACGCCGTCGTGCTCAGCGGCTCCGACGCCGCGACCGAGTTCCTCACCGAGCACCGCGCCGACCTCGCGCCCGGCCTGCGGACCTTCGAGTCGGCGGACCGCGTGCACGTCGACCTGATGGACAAGCAGCTGCTCTACCGCACGGCGGAGCTGGCCGGGGTCCGCGCACCCTGGATGCGCCACGTCGCCACCCGCGCCGACCTCGACCGGCACCTGGACCAGCTGACCTACCCCTGTGTGCTCAAGCCGACGCTGGGGCACCTGGCCAAGGAGCTGGTCGGCGTGGGCACCGTCCGGATCGACGGGCGCGCGCAGCTGCTCGAGCACGCCGTCCGGTTGCTGGATCTGGGGGTCGCGCTGCTGGTCACCGAGCTCGTCCCCGGGCCGGAGACCGCGCTGGAGGGCAGCGTCGCCGTGCGCGACCGCCACGGCGCGTACCGGCTGGAGTACGGCCGCCGCAAGCTCCGCCAGTGGCCGCTGGACTACGGGGTCGCCTCGCTCATGGAGTCCGCCGACGTCCCGGAGACCCTGAAGATCAACCGCCGGCTGCTGGACCACACCGGCTACGTGGGCATCTCGGCGTGCGAGACCAAGCGGCACGCCGACACCGGCGAGCTGTACCTCATCGAGATCAACGTGCGGGTGCCGGGCAGCTTCGGCCTGTCGCAGGCGTGCGGGGTGGACGGGCCGTGGCGGCTCTACGCCACGCTCGCCGACCTGCCCCTCGAACCGCAGCCCGCCCAGATCGACGGGCGCAAGGTGATGCTGCCGCACAAGGAGGTGGCCGCCGTGGCCGCGCGGATGCGGGCGCGGCAGACGACGCTGCGCGAGGTCGGGCGCAGCTGGCGGGGCACCCGGGACACCGGCGCCCTCGCCCTGCGCGACCCGCTCCCGGCCCTCGCGCTGCTGGCCCAGCTCGCGCGCAAGGTGGCCGGTCGCGGCTAGCGCCCTCCCGCGGCGATCTCGTCCAGGAACTCCTGCGGGATCGACTCGGCCATGACCCGGTACCCGGCGTCGTTGGGGTGCAGGTTGTCCAGCGCGTCGTACTGCAGCGCGATCCAGTCCGGGATCAGCGGGTCGCGGATGACGGCGTCGAAGTCGATCACGCCGTCGAAGACCTCGCGGCCCTCGGTGCGCAGCCACTCGTTGACGGCGTTGCGCTCGGCCACCTGCGACGGGGCGGAGTAGACGCCGTAGGGCGCCGGGCGCAGCAGGTTGCCGGCCGGGGTGAGGGTGCCGATGTAGATCGGGACGCCCGCGGCGTGCACCCGGTCGGCGATCTCGCGGTAGGCCGCGATGAGGTCGTCCGCGGTGGCCGGGGCGCCCTGCAGGACGGCCGTGCCCAGGTCGTTGATGCCCTGCAGGAAGATCACGCCGCCCAGGTTCGGCTGGGCGAGGATCTGCTCGTCGATCCGCGAGAGCGCCGACGGCCCGATGCCGTCGCCGGTGACGCGGCCGCCGCTGATCGCCTGGCTGGTCACGGACAGGTGCTCGGTGGCGGGGTCGGCCTTGAGCCGGCGGGCCAGGACGTCGGGGTAGCGGCTGTCGGTGTTGCCGGTGGACAGGAACCCGTCGGTGATGGAGTCGCCGAACGTGACGAGGGTGCGGTCGCCGGGCTCGCCCTCGACGTGCACGCCGGTGGCGTAGTACGAGGCGGTGGTGAACGTCGAGGTGTAGTTGTTCAGCACGACCCCGCGCTCGGCGAAGGCCCCGTCGCCCTCGGCCGCGGTCGCGTCGCCGGGGGCGGTGAAGAAGGTCTGCATGTGGTTGCCGTGCACCGTGGCCGCACCGTTCCCGGCGGGCACGAACATGCTCAGCACCAGGTGGTCGAACGCCTCGGTGTCGAGGTCGACCGGGTCGCTGAGCACGGTGGCACCCGGCGGGATCGTGACGGCGGGCTCGCCGTCGAAGGTGAGGTCGCGCTGCGTGCCGGGCTCGACCGCCGCGCCGGAGTCGCCGTCGCGGACGCCGACCGTCACCGCAGGGAACGTCGCGTCGCGGTCACCGAACTCGTTGGACAGCTGCACCCGCACCGCGCTGCCGCCGTGGTGCAGGTAAAGGACCTGGCGGACGGTCTCGTCGGTGAACGTGGTGGGCGGGGGCACGACGTCCTGCACCGCGTTGACCTGCTGCGTGCCGGAGAACGTCTCGGCGCCGAAGTCGCCCAGGGTCGAGGGGCCCTGCGGCGCGGCCGACCAGGCCGAGACCCAGTCACCGTCGTCGGGTGCCGCGGCCGCCCGCGGCGCGACCGCCGGGACGGCGAGGGTCGCGGCCGTCAGCACGACGGCGGCACCCCCGACGATCGCGAGACGCGCGCGGCGGCCCAGGCCTGCGAGACGATGCTGAGCGGTCGACACCTGGCCGTCCTCCTCGACGGTCGGGTGACCGGCGGTCCGGTCACTCACCGGACCAACGGGACCGTTCGGCCCGCCGATACGCGACTTTCGGGTGAAGGTCAGCGACGGCGACGCGACGCGCAGGCGATGCAGGTCTCGGTGGCGGGGAGCGCGTCGAGGCGTTCGGGGGCGATGGGCCCCCCGCAGACCGCGCACCGGCCGTAGGTGCCCGCGGCGAGCCGTGCGGCGGCGCGGTCCAGCGCCTCGATCTCCTCGCGTGCGCCGGCGAGCAGGCCCTGCAGCTGGGCGCGCTCGAACCCGATGGTCACGCCCTCGGGGTCGTGCTCGTCGTCGTGGGTGGTGTGCGCCTGCTGCTCGGCCAGTCCCTGGACCTGCCGGCTCAGCGCGGCGGCGCGCTCGACCGCCGCCGCGCGTGCGGCGGCGATGTCGGCCGCCCGGTCGGTCACGGGGGGAACAGCCGGTCGAGGAGTCCGAGCACGCGGGCGCGCAGGTCGTCGGCGGCGGTGGGGGAGCCGGCGAAGTGCCGGAGCAGGGCCTGCTGGAACAGGCCGTCGAACAGGGCGTAGGTCATGGCGGACGGGGCGGGCGCCGGCCGGTCGCGCAGCTCGCCGTAGCGGCCGACGATCCGGTCGATCATGCGCTCCAGCGTGGCGTCGATGTCGAGCACGTCGGCGCGGAAGGACTCCTCGAACAGCGCCTGCGAGCGCAGGTCGTACCAGAGCCGGTGCATCCGGGCGTCCTCGACGAGCGTGGCTACCAGCCCGTCGGCGAAACCCTGCGCGAGACCCTCGGGGGTGCGTGCGGTGGCCACGATCCGGTCGTAGCGCAGCACGCACGCCGCCTTGTACTGCCGCACGCAGTAGGTGATCAGGTCGACCTTGTCGCGGAAGTAGTAGTGCAGGACGCCGTGGCTGAAGGCCGAGTTCTGGGCGATCTCGCGCAGGCTCGTGCGGGCGTAACCGAGCTCGGACAGCGTGACCAGCGCCGCGTCCGCGAGCTCGCGGCGGCGCTCCTCGAACCGGTCGACCCGCTGGGGCTCGACCTTCGCTGCGGTGGCCATGTCCGGGCGAGAGTACCCCGCGAGCTGCTCTGGACAGTCGTCCAGGAAGTCCTTGACAGTCGTCAAGGTCCACTTCTAGGTTGTGGTCCGCATCACCGGCGATGGCGAGAGGACGACGGATGAGCACGTTCGATCTGACGGGGAGGCGCGCGCTGGTCACCGGCGGCGCCCGCGGGCTGGGCGCCGGGATGGCGCAGGCGCTGACGGCGGCGGGGGCCCGGGTGATGATCGCCGACGTGCTCAAGGACCTGGGCGAACAGACCGCGGCGGGCCTGGACGGCGGGGGCTTCGTGTCGCTCGACGTCACCAACGACGGCGAGTGGGAGGCCGCGGTCGCGCACACCGTCGCCGAGCTCGGCGGGCTCGACATCGTCGTCAACAACGCGGGGATCGAGGTCACGCAGCTGATCGTCGACACCGACCCCGACGAGATCCGCAGGATGCTCGAGGTCAACGTCCTGGGCACCATGCTCGGGCTCAAGCACGGCCTGCGGGCCATGCGCCCGGGCGGCGCGGCGGGCAACGGCGGCTCGATCATCAACATCGCCTCGGTCGCGGCCACCATCGCGTTCCCCGCCATCGCGGGGTACTCGGCCACCAAGTCCGCGGTCGACCGGCTCACCCGCGTCGCCGCGATGGAGGCCGGCAAGCTCGGCTACGGCGTGCGCGTCAACTGCATCTACCCCGGTCTCGTCGCCACCGACATGGGCGTCAAGCTGGCCGTGGAGACCAGCGGACTCGGGCTGTTCGAGAGCCCGGAGGCCGCCGTCGGCGCCGTCGTCGAGCTGACGCCGTCGGGCCGGCTGGGCGAGGTCGCCGACATGGCCGACGCGGTGGTCTTCCTGGCCTCGGACGCGTCGCGGTTCGTCAACGGGGCCGGGCTGCCCGTCGACGGCGGCATGGGGATGTGAGGCCCCCCTCATGAGTCTGGCCAGATACCTCGACAAGGGGGCGTCGCTCGGACGCGACGCGCCCTGTCTGGTCATGGGGTCGACGACGCTGACCTACGGCGACGTCGTCGACCACAGCCACGCCGTCGCCCGGGCGCTCGCGCGCTCGGGCGTGGCGGCGGGGGACAAGGTCGGGATCCTGTCCGGCAACGACCCCGTCGCGTTCGCCACGGTGTTCGGGATCGCCCGCCGGGGCGCGGTGTGGTGCCCGATCAACCCGCGCAACGGCGCGGCCGAGAACGCGGAGCTGCTCGAGCTGTTCGACTGCGTCGCGCTGTTCCACTCCCGCGCCTACGCCCCGATGGTCGCGGAGATGGACCTGCCGCGCGTCACCACGGTGGTGTGCCTCGACGAGCTGGACGGCTGGCTCGCCGACGGCGTCGACGTCCCCGCGGACGTCCCCGACGACACGGTCATGATCGTCGGGACCGGCGGCACGACCGGGCGGCCCAAGGGCGTGCAGCTCACCGACCGCGCGATCGAGACGATGACGGCGCTGGCGCTGATGGGCTACCCCTTCGGCGCCGATGCCGCCTCCGCGGGAGGGAGCGCGTCGGCGGGGGGCCGGCCGGTCTACCTCGCGATGGCCCCGCTCACGCACGCGGCCGGGGTGCTCTGCTTCCCGGTGATGGCGCTGGGCGGGCAGATCGTCGTGATGCCCGCCCCCGACGTCGGCGGGTTCCTGGAACACGTCGAGCGGCACCGCGTCACGCACACGTTCCTGCCGCCGACGCTGATCTACATGCTGCTGGCGCACGAGGCACTCGCGTCCACGGACCTGAGCTCGTTGCAGTGCTTCTGGTACGGGGCGGCGCCGATGTCGCCCGCGCGCCTGGAGCAGGCGCTCACCGACATCGGGCCGGTGATGGCGCAGCTGTTCGGCCAGTCCGAGGCGCCGATGTTCGTCTCGATGATGGCCCCACGCGACCACTTCCTGCCCGACGGGTCCGTCGCGCGGCACCGGCTGGCCTCCACCGGGCGGCCCGGCCCGCTGGTCACCGTCGGGATCATGGCGTCGGACGGGTCGCTGCTCGGCACGGGGGAGCGCGGCGAGATCGTGGTCCGCAGCTCGCTGGTGATGGCCGGGTACTACAAGAACCCGGAGGCGACGGCCGAGGCGTCGGCGCACGGCTGGCACCACACCGGCGACATCGGCTACCTCGACGACGAGGGCTACCTGTTCGTCGTCGACCGGGCCAAGGACATGATCATCACGGGCGGGTTCAACGTCTACTCGGCGGAGGTGGAGCAGGCGCTGATGGCGCACGAGGCCGTCCGCGACTGCGGCGTGGTGGGGCTGCCCGACGACAAGTGGGGCGAGCGGGTGGTGGCCGTGGTCCAGCCGCAGCCCGGGGCGCAGGTCGACCCGGGCGAGGTGATCGCGTTCGTCAAGGCGCGCATCGGCAGCGTCAAGGCGCCCAAGCAGGTCGAGATCTGGCCGGACCTGCCGCGCTCCACCGTCGGCAAGGTGCTCAAGACCGACATCAAGGACCGGCTGCGCGCGGCCGGCGGCTGACGGGGCGTCCCCGCCGGCCCGGTGGTCCCCCCACGAACCACCGGGGCGGCGTGGCGCACCGCTCAGCCGAGGTCGTCGCGGATCTGGCGGGCGAGCACGACGGCCGCGTCGAGGTCGCCGCCGCTGCTGCTGCGCACCACCTGGGTGAGGCAGTCACGGGTGTCGGCGACGAACTGGACGCTGCCGCTGTTCGCGCCGAACTCGCGCATCTCGTCGGGCAGGGGCCGCTCCGGGCCCAGCGCGGGCTCCCACTCCGGCAGGCCGTTGACGGCGGTCCCGGTCTGCCCGCAGTCGATCGACACCGAGTAGTAGTTGTCCGGGTTCTCCCACACGCAGCCCCCGCCGTTGCTGTTCGGCGCGCTGCTCGGGGTGCCGCCGTCGTGGGGGCCGATGAGCTCCTCCACCTGGCCGGCGGGGAGCAGCGCGCAGGCGTCGAGCGGCTCGGTGCTGCCCGCCTCCTGGGCCGCGGAGGCCGGCGACGACGCGGTGCCGGCGGCGGGGTCGACGGGCCGCTGGCAGCCGGTGCCGAGCAGGGCGAGCAGCGCTGCGGCACCGATGGCGGCGGCGATGCGGGGAGAGGTGGTCATCGTGGTCTCCGGGTGGCTCGGGGGGATGTCACCTGGAGGAGTCGCGGTGGGCCGCGGAAGTTACACCCGATCCTCAGCCGGTGCGCAGGTCGGCCGCGGGGAACGGCGGCCGGTCGTCGAGCCGCAGGCTCAGCCGCCCGGCGGCGCGCCACGCGCGGGCGGTGAGGTCACGGTCGGCGTCGGTGACGAGGTTGCCCATGACGCGCAGCGCCACCGTCATCAGCGCCCGCGACCGCATCCCGACCGGGCCCGCCAGCGGCAGCAGCCGCGGCAGCGTCAGCAGGCCCGCGAGCCGTCGCGCGATGGAGAACGCCTGGCCGTAGTGGGTGCGCAGGGTGGCGGGCCAGGCCACGGACAGGTCGCGGTCCTGGGCGATGAGCTCGGCGACCAGGCGCCCGGTCTCCAGGCCGTAGTCGATGCCCTCGCCGTTGAGCGGGTTGACGCAGCCCGCGGCGTCGCCGATCAGGGCCCAGTTGCGGCCCGCGACGTGCGACACCGCGCCACCCATCGGCAGCAGCGCCGACATCGGGGCGCGCACCGGGCCGTCGAGCTGCCAGTCCTCGCGGCGGGCGTCGGTGTAGTGCTCGATGAGCGACCGCAGCCGGATCTGCGCGGGGCGCTTCGCGGTGGCGAGCGTGCCGACGCCGATGTTGACCTCGCCGTCGGAGAGCGGGAACACCCAGCCGTAGCCGGCGAGCACCTCGTCCTGCTCGCCGCGCAGCTCCAGGTGCGAGGAGATCCACGGGTCGTCGCTGCGGCCCGAGCGCACGTACCCGCGCGCGGCGACGCCGTAGGCGGTGTCCTTGTGCCACTCGCGGCCCAGCACGCGGCCAAGGGTGGAGCGCGCGCCGTCGGCGACGACCAGGCGCTCGCAGCCGATCGTCGCGCCGTCGTCGAACACGACGCCGGTGACACGGTCGCCGTCGCGCACGACGTCGACCGCCTTCGCGCCCTCGACGGGCGTGGCCCCCTCCTTGAGCGCGACGTCGCGGATGCGGGCGTCGAGCTCCAGCCGGGGGACGGCGCCGCCGTGGTCGGGCAGCGACCCGCCGGGCCACGGCAGCTCCAGCACCTGCCCGAACCCGGTGGCCCGCAGACCGCGGTTGGTGCCGTGGGCGCGGACCCAGTCGCCGAGGCCGAGCTTCTCCAGCTCCGCGATGGCGCGCGGGGTGAGGCCGTCGCCGCAGGCCTTGTCACGGGGGAACACGGCGGCGTCGGCGAGGACGACGTCGCGCCCGTGCCGCGCGGCCCACGCGGCGGCGGCCGCACCCGCCGGCCCGGCCCCCACCACCAGCACGTCGGTGGAGGTGGGGGCGGGGGCGTCAGGCACGGACATGGCTCCCAGTATCCCGGCGGGCGGGGCCCCCGGCTCGCCCACCGGGCGCGACCCCCGTCTCACCCACCCGCGAGTCCCCCGTCCCCGTCGCGCGAGTCCCCCCGATCACGTCCGCGAGTCCCCCCGATTGCGCCCGCGAGTCCCGAGGTGCCTGCGCGGAGATCGGGGGACTCGCGGACGGAGGTCGGGGGACTCGCGCGCGGAGATCGGGGGACTCGCGCGCGGAGGTCGGGGGACTCGCGGACGGAGATCGGGGGACTCGCGCGCGGGGGTCAGCGACTCGCGGGCGGGGATCCGGCGACCCGCGGGGGGAGGGCCAGGCGGTTGATCGTGCGCAGGACCTGCCCGTACTGCTTCCACAGCGGGCCGGTCGTGTACTCCAGGCCGTACTCCGCGCACAGCGCGCGGACCTCCGGGGCGATCTCGGCGTAGCGGTTGCTGGGCAGGTCGGGGAACAGGTGGTGCTCGATCTGGAAGCTCAGGTTGCCCGTCATCAGATGGAACAGCGGGCCGCCGTCGAGGTTGGCCGAGCCGAGCATCTGGCGCAGGTACCACTGCCCGCGGGTCTCGTCGGCCAGCTGCTCCTCGGTGAACTGCACCGCGCCGTCCGGGAAGTGCCCGCAGAAGATGATCGCGTGCGACCACAGGTTGCGCACCAGGTTCGCCGTGGCGTTCCCGGCCAGCACCGGCAGGAAGAACGGGCCGGCCAGCGCCGGGAACACCAGGTAGTCCTTGGTGAACTGCCGGCGCATCTTGCGCCCGATCGCCTTGAGCTGCGGCCAGATCGACTTCAGCGACTTCTCCCCCGAGGCGATCTTCTCCGCCTCCAGGTCGTGCAGCGCCACGCCCCACTGGAAGAACGTGGCGAGCAGCGCGTTCCACAGCGGGTTGCCCAGGTAGTAGGGCCGCCAGGGCTGCTCGTCGGACATCCGCAGGATCCCGTAGCCCACGTCACGGTCGCGGCCGACGACGTTGGTGTAGGTGTGGTGCTCGTAGTTGTGGGTGTACTTCCACGCCGCGGCGGGGCTGGTGTTGTCCCACTCCCAGGTGGTGGAGTGGATCTTCGGGTCGCGCATCCAGTCCCACTGGCCGTGCATGACGTTGTGGCCCAGCTCCATGTTCTCCAGGATCTTCGACGCCGCGAGCATCGCGGTGCCGGCGACCCAGGCGGGCGGCAGGACCCCGGCGAACAGCAGCGCGCGGCCGCCGATCTCCAGGTAGCGCTGCTTGCGGATCACGGAGTGGATGTAGGCGGCGTCGTCGGCGCCCCGGGAGGCGACGACCCGGTCGCGGATCGCGTCCAGGCGCCTGCCCAGCTCCTCCACCTGCGCGGCGGTGAGCCCGGCGGCCACCGGCGACGGGCGGGAGGCGACGGTGCGCACGGGCGGGGTGGGGGTGCCGGTGGGGGTGTCGAGGACGGCGGTCATGGGGTGGCTCCTCACGTGGTCGGGAGGTCGAGACGGGCGGTGCCGGTGGCGCCGCTGATGCAGGTCTGGACGAGGTCGCCGGGCTCGCCGTGGATCTCGCCGGTGCGTAGGTCGCGCACCTGGCCGTCGCGCAGCGGGAGCACGCAGCTGAAGCAGATGCCCATGCGGCAGCCACTGGGCAGCAGCACCCCGGCGTCCTCGCCGGCCTCGAGCAGGCTGGCGCCGCCGTCGACGTCGACCTCGCGGTCGCCGAAGCACACGGTGCCGCCCTCGCCGCCCGCCGAGCGGGCCGGCGGGGTGAAGCGCTCCACGTGCAGCCGGTCGAGGTGGTCGGCCCAGTGGGCGGTGGCCGCGTCGAGCAGCCCGGCCGGGCCGCAGACGTAGGCCTCGCGCTCGCGCCAGTCCGGGCACCGGACGTCGAGCTCGGCGAGGTCGAGCCGGCCCTGCTCCCCGGTGTGCCGGACGACGGCGCCGCGCGCCCGCAGCTCGTCGGCGAAGATCACCCCGTCGGCGGTGGGGGCGCTGTGCAGCACGACCACGTCGGGATGGTCGCCCAGCGTCCGCAACATGCTCATGACGGGCGTGATCCCGCTGCCCGCGGTGATCATCAGCAGCTTCGACGGCACGGGGGAGGGCAGCACGAAGTCGCCCGCGGCCGGCTCCAGGCGCACGATCGTGCCGACCGGCGTGGCGTCGACGAGGTGCCGGGAGACCAGCCCGTCCGCCACGGCCTGCACGGTGATCGTGATGTCCTGCCCGCCCTCGGGCCCGGACAGCGAGTAGGTGCGCCAGTGCCGCACCCCGTCGACGTCGACGCCGATGCGCACGTACTGGCCCGCGCGGTGCCCGGTCCAGGCGCGGCCGGGACGGATGACGAGGGTGGTGGCGCGCGCGGTCTCGCGGCGGACGGCGACGACCCGGCCACGCAGCTCGGTGGTCGACCACAGCGGGTCGACCAGCGACAGGTAGTCCTCGGGGAGGAGCGGGGTGGTCAGTGCGACCAGCGCCTTGAACATGACATCAGTTCAGCACAATTTGATGTCACATAGCAACCGGGGGCCCTGCTAGTCTGTGTCACATGTTCGAGGACGATGACGATGTCGAATGGCGGACCATCGACGAGCTGGCCCGCGTCAGCGGCGTCACCGTCCGCAACATCCGGGCCTACCAGGCCCGCGGCCTGCTGCCCCCGCCGCAGGTCCGGGCCCGCACCGGCTACTACGGGCCGGGTCACGAGGCCCGCCTGGACCTGATCAAGGAGCTGCAGGGCGAGGGCGTCAAGCTCGACGTCATCAGGAAGCTGCTCGACACCACCGGCGGCTCCACCGAGCAGGTCGTGCGCTTCATCCGCACGGTCCGCAGCCTGTTCGCCGTGGAGGACCGGCAGATCGTCACGCTGGCGGAGCTGGTGGAGCGGTTCTCCGAGACCGACCCCAACCTGGTGAAGCGGGCGCAGAAGATGGGCCTGCTCACCGAGATCGCGGACGGCCAGTACGAGGAGACCAGCCCGCGGCTGATGGCCGCGGCCCAGGCGATGACCGAGATGGGCATCCCGATGAGCCGCTCGCTCGACGTCGTCGACCAGCTGCGCCAGCACGCCGACGGCATCGCGAAGGTCTACGTCGACCTGTTCCTCGGCGAGGTCTGGCAGCCCTTCGACGCCGAGGGCCGCCCCGACGACCAGTGGCCGCGGCTCTACGAGGTGATCGGCAACCTGCGCAAGGTCTCCGGCGACGCCATGCTCGCGGTGCTGGAACTCGCGGTCGCCGAGCGGCTCGACGTCACCTTCGGGCGCGACATCGTCCGCAACGTCCGCACCAGCAGCAGGCCGCCCGTCGCCGACTGAGCGCCCGGACCGTCACGCGCGGACCGTCACGCGCGGCAGGTGGCCGAACCCCGGCCGCCATCCGTACCCAGCAGGCCCCCCGCGGGGGCCGATCGTCGCGCGTTCGGCCCCCCTCGCGCCTACCCTCGGGTACGCGCACCCACCTGGGGTGCCCCTCGGGGGTTGCGCACCGGCGGCCGCCGTGTGGTTGTCCCCTCCGCCCCGACGGCCGCCGGTCCGCCCGGGCGTTCGCACGCGGGGGCGGATGCGGTTCGGGTCACACCAGGAAGCGGTACGCCGTGGACCCCGGCGCCACCAGCTGGATCTTCAGCGGGCTGGCCTCCATGCGTTTCCACAGCGGCTCGTAGCCCTCGCGGCCGGCCAGCTCGATGCCGCACAGCGCCGCCCCGGTCTCGCGGTTGTCGCGCTTGACGTACTCGAACAGCACGATGTCGTCGTCGGGGCCGAGCACCTCGTCGAGGAAGCGGCGCAGCGCCCCGGGCTCCTGCGGGAACTCCACGAGGAAGTAGTGCTTGAGCCCCCGGTGCACCAGGGAGCGCTCCACGACCTCGGCGTAGCGGCTCACGTCGTTGTTGCCGCCGGAGAGCAGGCTGACGACGGTGGCGCCGGGCGGCAGGTCGAGCTCCTCGAGCGCGGCGCAGGCGAGCGCGCCCGCGGGCTCGGCGATGATGCCGTCGACCTGGTAGAGGTCGAGCATCTCGGTGCAGACCCGCCCCTCGTCGACGGTGACCAGCTCGGCGCCGCAGTCGCGCACCAGCGGGAAGCTGACGTCGCCGACGCGCCGCACCGCCGCGCCGTCGACGAAGGTGTCGAGGTCGACGAGCGTCTCCGGGGCACCGGCGGCCAGCGCGGCGGTCATGCTCGCCGCCCCCGCGGGCTCCACCCCGACCACCCGGACACCGGGGTGCCGCGCGGCCAGCCAGGTGCCGACGCCGGCGAGCAGCCCGCCCCCGCCCACCGGCACCACGACGACGTCGGGCTCGCGCGCGAGCTGGTCGAGCACCTCCACCGCGACGGTGCCCTGCCCGGCGATGGTGCGCAGGTCGTCGAAGGCGGGGACGACGGTGGCGCCGGTGCGGGCGGCGTACTCGGCCGCGGCGGCCGCGGCCTCGTCGTAGGTGTCGCCGTCGACGACGAGCTCGACCGCGCCGCCGCCCAGCGCCGCGATCCGCTCCCGCTTCTGGCGCGGGGTGGTGCGCGGCACGTGCACGCGGCCGCGCACGCCCAGGCGCGCGCAGGCGTAGGCGACGCCCTGGCCGTGGTTGCCCGCGCTCGCGCAGACCGCGCCTGCCGCCCGGGCCCCGGCGTCGAGACCGGCGAGCAGGTTGTAGGCGCCGCGCAGCTTGTAGGAGCGCCCGACCTGCAGGTCCTCGCGCTTGAGCCACACGTGGGCGCCGGTGGCGTCGGAGAGCCGGGCGCTGCGCTGCAGCGGGGTCGTGCGCGCGACGCCGGCCAGCCGGTGCGCGGCGTCGGCGACGGACGCGGCGAAGGCATCGGAGGTCACCGCCCGATCCTCCCCGGCGCCGCACGGCGGCCCGGAACGGGGTCACCCGACCAGGTCGTCTCACCGTGGGTTCACATGACCGTCACGATCCGTGGGCACCATGACCACCGTGACGACGAACGGTGACTAGCACGGCGGCTACGTCGCCGGCCGCTACCGCGACGGCTCGCTCAGCGACGGCTGGACCGACGTGGCGCGCTGCGCGCCCGGCACGTTCGTCCGCTACGTCGGGCGGTGCGCCTGCGGCTGGATCGGGCGTCCGCGGCCGGCCACGGCGTCCGGGGCGATGTCGGCACGCCGGGAGTGGTTCCTCGGGCACGTCACGACCCTCCCGCTGGAGGTACCCGCCCCGCGGTGAGCGGCCCGTCGACGGTGCGCCCGGGTCAGTGGACGTGCGCACGCCAGTCGGCGGGGACCCTCCCGGCCGGTCCGGGCACGGGCTGGTCGGCCGGGCGGTGCAGCGGCGGGGCGAGCTCCGGGCCCCGGGCGGCGGTGCCCGTCGCGTAGTCCCAGAACCAGCTCTCGCCCGGCTCGTAGCTGCGCACGACCGGGTGGCCGGTGGCCTTCCAGTGCGCGGTGGCGTGCTGGGCGGGGGAGGAGTCGCAGCAGCCGACGTGGCCGCACCGCGCGCACCGGCGCAGGTGCACCCACCAGCCGCCCGCGGCGTCGCAGTCGAGGCAGCCGGGCCCGCTGGGCGGGACGGTCGGGTCGATGTCCGTGTCCATGCCACCAGCATGGACCCGCACCGGTGACAGGGGACGGTCAGCGTTGACCGTATCCATGCGGGCGACCTAGCCTGCGCGCATGGATCGCCACCACTGGCTGCGTCGCATCGAGGAGCTCGACCCGGTCGCCGACGCCGTCGAGATCTACGGCATCAGTGCCACCCACGAGTTCCCGTGGGACTACAACCAGGCCCTGTCGTTCGCGCTGTTCCGCACCTACGCCGTGCCGAGCATCGGGAAGCTCCTGGCGTCCACCGGCGAGTTCACCGAGCGGGTCCAGAAGCGCTACGACGACACCGCCCTGATCCTCGACGCGGTGCTCGAGCACGGGCACGACAGCACCCAGGGCCGTGCGGCGATCCGGCGGATGAACCAGATGCACGGCGCGTACGACATCTCCAACGCCGACTTCCTCTACGTCCTGTCCACGTTCGTCGTCGTGCCGATCCGGTGGATCGACGACATGGGGTGGCGCCGGCTCTCCGAGCACGAGCGCATCGCCGCCGCGCACAACTACCGCAAGCTCGGCGCGCTGATGGGGATGAAGGACATCCCGGAGACCCACCGCGAGTTCGCGACCTACATGGACGACTACGAGCGCGAGCACTTCGGCTACGACCCGGGCGCCCGCGCCGTCGCCGACGCCACGCTGGCGCTGTTCACGACCTTCCCACCCAACCACCTCGCGCCCGCGAAGGTCGTCACCCGCTTCTCCTACGGCCTGATGGACGACGCCCTGCGCGCCGCCTTCCGCTACCCCCGCATCCCGGCGTGGGAGCAGCGCGCGGCCCGGGCCGCGGTGCGGGCGCGCAGCGCGGTGGTGCGCCGCATGGCGCCGCGGGCGGAGCCGAAGTACGCCCGCCAGCTGCCCAACGTCCGCAGCTACCCCGACGGCTACGACGTGGCCGCGCTCGGCACCTTCCCGCGGGGCTGCCCCGTCCCGCACACGCCCGCCTCGTAGCGGTCAGCGGGCCGGTGGTCCGGTCGTGGTGCCGATGCGCAGCGCCACCGGGAGCACGGTGTCGGCGGGGCGGGTCCCGTCGACGAGGTCCATCGCGGCCTGCGCGGCCCGGCGGCCCTTCTCGTCGGTCGGCTGGACGACCGTGGTGAGGCGGGTGGCGCCGAGCCAGTGCAGGTCGGCGCCGTCGAACCCGGCGACGCTGACGTCGCCCGGCACGTCCAGGCCCAGCTGCGCGGCGGCCTGGAGCACGCCGGCGGCGAGCACGTCGCTCTGCGCGAGCACGGCGGTGGGCCGTCGGGCGGGCGGGACGTCGAGCAGGACGCGACCGGCGTGCACCCCCTCGTCGACGGCGTTGCTGGCGGTCTCGAACGCCGGCACCGGCCCGAAGACCTCCTCGACACCCTCCAGCCGGTGCCGCACGTCGCGGTAGTGCGCGCGGGCGCGCCGGGCGGCGTCGACGGGGCCGCGCCGCCCGTCCAGGCGCAGCGGCATGGCGACGATCTCGACGCGGCGGTGGCCGAGCCCGTGCAGGTGGCGGGCGAGGTCGGCGGTGCCTGCGCGGTCGTCGACGTCGACGAGCACCACCCCGTCGACGACCGGCCCCTCGACGGCGACCACCGGGACGCCGCGGGCGAGCAGCAGGTCGAGCGCGGGGTCGTCCTCCAGGCCGCAGGTGGCGAAGATCGCGGCGTCGAGGGGGATGCGGGCGATCTGGGCGACCGACGGCCGGCCGGTGTCGCCGGCGAGCAGCAGCAGCCCGACGTCGTGGGCGCCGAGCACCTCGGTGATCCCGTCGAGCAGCTGGATCGCCACCGGGTCGCGGAAGGCGTAGAGCAGCCGCTCGCCGACGAACGCCCCGATGACGCCGCTGCGGCCGCGGCGCAGCGACGCCGCGATCGGGTCGGGGCCCGCGTAGCCCAGCTCGGCCGCGGCGGTGAGGACCCGCTCGCGGGTGGGGGGCGCGACGCGCGGGCTGCCGGAGAACGCCAGCGACGCCGTCGACGGTGACACCCCGGCGCGGGCGGCCACCGTGGCCAGGGTCGGGCGGGCGCTCACGGGCGTCACGGTAGCCCGAGCTGCACCGCCGCCAGCACCGTGGCGGCGGTCCAGACCAGCGTGCGCGCCAGGTTCGCGCGCAGCAGCGGGCGCAGGTCGCGGTCGGCGTCGAGCGCGGTGTGGGCGGGGACGGCGCCGAGCACCGTCAGCGCGGCGCCCGCCGCGGCGAGCACCCCGAGGGCGGCGAACCCGGTCGGCGACGCCAGCAGCAGCGCCCCGGCCGACACGCCCTGCAGCAGCCACGGCGGCCCGACCACCCAGCCGATCCGGCGCAGGTGCGCCCGGTGGTAGGCGGGCCACTGATCGGGCCCGACCAGCGCGAACGCCGGGTACACCACCACCTGCACCACCCAGCCGACGCCGGTGAGCACCGCGGTGGTGACGAGATGCACGAGCAACCAGGGCACGCCGGACCGTACCCGGGGCGTACGCTGGCCCGCGTATCGAATCGATTCGATGGGAGCTCGTGGTGACGACCGATCTGCGCCGGGCGCGCAACGCGGTGGTGGTGGCCTTCGCCGTCAACGGGTTGGCGTTCGCGTCGTTCATCAGCCGCACACCGGCCATCGCCGACGGCCTCGGTCTGACGACCGCGCAGCTCGCCCTGATGCTGCTGTGCCTCTCGGCGGGCTCGGTGGCCGGGCTGCCGCTGGCCGGGCCGCTCGTGGCTCGGCTGGGGCCGGGGCGGTCGGTGCTGGTCGCGGCGCTCACCGAGACCGTCGGCCTCGCGCTGCTCGCGCTGGGCCTGCTCACCGCGTCCGTGCTGCCCGCGGCGATCGGCCTCGCCGTCACCGGGCTGGGCACGGGGGTCTGGGACGTCGCGATGAACGTCGCGGGCGCGGAGGTCGAGCAGCGCCGCGGCCGCACCCTCATGCCGCGGCTGCACGCCGCGTTCAGCATCGGCACCGTGGTCGGGGCCGGGATCGGCGCGGCCACCGCGGCCACCGGCGTCCCGCTCGCCGCGCAGGTGCTCGGCGTCGTGGTGCTGATCCCGCTCGTCATGACGGTGGCCGTGCGCGGCTTCCTGCCGTCGGTGCCCGCGCCGACGCGGGCCGAGGGCGGCACCGGCGTGCTGGCGGCCTGGCGCGAACCGCGCACGCTGCTGATCGGCGTGCTCGTGCTCGGTTTCGCCTTCACCGAGGGCTCGGCCAACGACTGGATCGCCTACGCGCTGGTGGAGGGCTACGGCGCGAGCGAGACCGTCGGCGCGATCGCGTTCGGGGTCTTCGTCAGCGCGATGACGGTCGGGCGCACGTTCGGGGGGTCCGCCCTGGAGCGGTACGGGCGGGTCGCGGTGCTGCGCGCGGCGGCCGGGCTGGCGCTGGTCGGGCTGCTGCTGGTGCTCGTCGGCGGGTCGGTGCCGGTGGCGCTGGCCGGTGCGCTGCTGTGGGGGCTGGGCGCGTCGCTGGGGTTCCCGGTCGGGATGAGCGCGGCCGCCGACGACCCGGCGAAGGCCGCGGCGCGCGTGTCGGTCGTCAGCTCGGTGGGCTACACCGCGTTCCTGGCCGGCCCGCCCCTGATCGGCCTGCTGGCCCAGGACGCGGGCATCCTCACCGCGCTGTTCGTCGTGCTCGGGGCGCTGGTCGTGGGCCTGCTGGCCACCGGTGCGGCCCGGCCCACCGCCGGGGCGGCCCCCGTGGAACCGGCACGGCGCTGACGAGGAGTTGTTCGTGATCCCGCGCGACCCGCTGACGGGCCGCGACCGCGGCTCCGTCGGCATCGACGTGCCGCCCGCTGCTGATCACGCTGGTGGTGGCCGCCGCGATCACCCTGGAGGACGGGCGCGTCGTCCCGCACCGCTACGGCGAGCTGCCCGAGCGGCGCGGCGCCGGAAAGTGGAGACGGCGTTCACCGAGGAGGCCCCGGTGGGCGGCGCCGTCGCCGCGGTCGTGGCGGCCGCGCAGCGGGCGGAGAATGGCAACCGTGCCGGCGTCGGGCGCGGGCGGCGACGGTGGCGGCGGCGCGGGGTCCTAGGCGACCGGCGCGTTCCAGCGTCGCCACAGGGCCAGCACCCGGACACCGGCGACGAGCCCCGCGGCGACGAGGGCGACCGGCAGCTCGGGGAGACCTGCGGCGTCCCCGGCCACCACGATCACGGCACCCCCGGCCGCGGCGAGGGCGTAGATCTCGCGGCGAAGCACCGTCGGGATCTCGTTGAGCAGCAGGTCCCGCAGCACCCCGCCACCGATGCCGGTGATCACCCCGACCAGCGCGGAGGTGATCGCGGGGGCGCCCGTGCCCAGCGCCACCGCGGTGCCGGTGGTGACGAACAGCGCCAGCCCGAGCGCGTCGGCGAGCTGCACCCCGCGCCGCAGCCGCGTCACCGCCGGATGCCACCGGAACACCAGCAGCGCCACCACCGCCGGGACCACGAGGTAGGGCCACTGGCGCAGCGTCGAGGGCGGCGTGACACCGAGCAGCACGTCGCGCACGATCCCCCCGCCTAGCGCGGTGACGGCGGCCAGCACCACGACCCCGAACACGTCCAGCCGGGCGTGCACCGCGGCCAGCGCGCCGGACGCGGCGAACACGGCGACGCCGAGGAGGTCGAGGACGATGAGCACGCGCCGAGCCTAGATCCGCGAGTCCCCGTTCTTCGCCGCGAGTCCCTGGTTCTGCGCCCGTGAGTCGCGGGAGTCGCGTCGACAGGTCGGGCGGGTGTGCCCGCGGGCGGCGGGGCCTCCGCCCGTGGCTCCCGGATTCCGTCGTGGCCTACGGGTCGTGTCGGCGTTCCCAGCTCCGTCCGGTGCGACGGCCGCGCCAAGATCACCGTCTCGGCGCGAATGCGGCGGAGGATCGCCGGAAATGCGCCGAGACGATGATCATGCGGCGATCCGTCGCCGACGGCGGATCACCCGCCGGACCGGGTCGAGCGCAGCGGGCCGCGACTCGCGGGCGCCGAGAAGCGGGGGACTCGCAGGCGCAAAACCAGGGGACTCGCGTGCGGGAAACGGGGGACTCGCGGGCGGAGAACGGGGGACTCGCGGGGTCAGGGGGGCGGGGTCAGGGCCTGGGGGAGGGTGTGGGCGGCCTCGGTGAGGCTCGGGCCGTACCAGGTCAGCAACCGCCCGCTGACCAGCGCGGACGGGACGCCGGGGAACGCCTCGGGCCCGTCGTCGGCGGTGAACAGGTAGGGCTCGTCGGGCAGCACGGCGAGGTCGTGCGGGGGCAGGGTCGCCGGGTCGAACCGGGGGTAGCGCTCCGGGTCGTCGCCCAGCACGTTGTCGACGCCGAGCCGGGCCAGCAGCGCACCGGTGAACGTGTCGGACCCGACCGCCATCCACGGCCGGCGCCAGATCGGGATCACCGCGCGCCGCCGCCGCGAGGGGACGGGGACCGCCACCCACGCCGCCTCCGCCTCGTCGAGCCACGCGGGACGGTCGAGCCGGCAGGCGGCGAGCATGCGGGCCAGGGAGCCGAAGGCGTCGTCGAGCGTGCGGATGTCGGTGACGTACACGGGCACGCCCGCGGCGCGCAGCGCGTCGAGGTCGGGTGCCCGGTTCTCCTCCTGGTTGGCGACGACGAGGTCGGGCCGCAGCGCGACGATCGCGTCGACGTCGGGGTTCTTGGTGCCCCCGATCCGGGCGGCGTCGAGGTCGCCGGGGTGGGTGCACCAGTCGGTGACGCCGACCAGCAGACCCGGCGCGGTGGCGGCCACGGCCTCGGTCAGCGAGGGGACGACCGACACCACCCGCCCCACGGCGTCCGGCACGGCCACCCCGGTCCCGAGATCATCGACGAACACCGGGCCGACCCTACGGCGCCGGGCGACGGCGGGCCGTGTCACCACCCCGCCCGGCCCTGTCACCGCGGACGACCGCGCCACGGGGACGGGATCGGACACCGGCCGGATCGGCGTTCCGGGCGTCTCAGGCGGTGTACCAGCCCATCCTCCGCGAGATCTCGCCCGCCCCCGGAGCAGGGGGACCGTCAGGTCCGCCCGGCGGTCCTCGTCGAAGCGGTAGGCCGGGCCGCTGACGCTCAGGGCGGCGACCACCGATCCGCTGCGGTCGCGCACCGGCGCGGCGACGGCGTTGAGGCCGGTCTCGTACTCCTCCACCGCGACGGCGTATCCCGCGGAGCGGACCTCGGCGAGCTCGGCCTCGAGGGCGCCGGCGAGGGTGACGGTCCGCTCGGTGAGCCGCTCCATCCCCGACGCGGTGAGCAGCTCGGCGCGGCGGGGTTCCGGGAGGTGGGCGAGCAGGATCTTGCCGCCCGCGGTGCAGTGCAGGGGGGGTGAGGTGGCCGATCCAGTTGTGCGAGGAGACCGTCGACGGGCCGAGCGCCTGGTCGACGTTCACCGCCCAGTGCCCCTGCAGCACCGCGAGGCTGATCGTCTCACCCAGCTCCGACGCCAGGCGGGCGCAGACGGCGCGGCCCTGGCGGCTGACGTCGAGCCGGTCGGACACGGCACCGGCGAGCGGGATTAGTACTCCAGCCGTAGATCGTTATGACGGTCGCAGGGTTGTCTGCTGTCGCCGGTAGTGGCTGGTTCGGGCTCGGTGCTGGTGACGACGTCGCCAGTGGGACCAGGCGTGTGGGCAGGCGAGGGTGCGGGCGGGGTCGATGACCAGCACGGTGAGCAGGCGTCGGATCTCGTTGCAGGTCAGCGCGATCAACCCGAGGACGGCGGGCCGGTCGGCGTGCTCGTTCGCGGCGATCACCGCGAGCAGCGCGTGGGCGAGCATGGCCAGCAGGGTCCAGCGCTGCCAGGAGGTCCAGCGGCGGACCTGGTGCTCATCGAGCCCGGCCAGGCCCTTGGCGGCCTGGAAGGATTCCTCGACCGTCCAGCGGCGGCCGGCGACGCGGACCAGCTCGCGCAGCGGCACCGGGTGTGGGCTGTAGCAACGGTAGAACGCCAGCTCGCCGGTGTCGCGGTGGCGGCGCACGAGTAGCCACCAACACGCGGTGTCCGGCGCGTCGGCGGGCGGGGTGAGGGTGACCAACGCCCAGTCGTAGAACCGCTGCCCCTTCGCACCGGCACCAGCCGAGACTCGCTGCCAGGCATGTCGCGGCAAACCGGCGGTGAGCGCGTCGGCGCGCAACAGCCCGGCTCCGGTCGGGACGCGCCGGTCGCAGCCAATCGCCAGCACGTAGCCGATCTGCTGGAGTTCCAGTTCGGTGCGCAGGGCGGGGTCGGCGCCGTAGACCTCGTCAGCGGCCACCCACCGGGCCGCGACCCCAGCCCGCAGCGCCCGCGTGAGCATCCCGGTGGCAAGCGCGGGCTTGGTCGCGAACTCGATGTCGTCCGGGACGCCGGCGCGATCGCACCGGTCTGGGTCGGTGGTCCAGGAGCGCGGGAGGTAGAGCTCGCGGTCGATCATGGCGTGGCCACGGGCGGCGGCGTAGGTGAGGTAGACCGCGACCTGGGCGTTCTCGATCCGTCCGGCGGTGCCGGTGTACTGGCGTTGCACCCCGACCGTGCACGTGCCCTTCTTGAGGTCGCCGGTCTCGTCGACCACCAGCACCGCGTCGCTGTCGGCGAGCTGGCCGGTGACGTAGTCGCGCAGGTCGTCGCGGACACCGTCGGTGTCCCAGCGTGCGCGGCCCAGCAGGTGCTGCATGCCATGCGGATCCAGGTCACCGGCGTGCTCGGCGATCGTCCAGCAGTTCTTCCGTGGCAGGTCGGCCAGTAGCCCGAGCAGGAACTTCCCGGCCCGCCGGCGGGTCTCCACGCGAGCGAACCGCCCGGCCATCTGATCGAGCAGCCTGTCGGTCTCGGCCTGCCACCGGCCTGGTTCTACGCTGTGGCCCACGGCCACCGCTTGATCATCTGATGTCGACACAACGGACGATCATCAAGCGGTGGCCGTCCTACGTCCGGGACCGCCACGCCGCAAGATCACGATCTACGGCTGGAGTATTAGGCCGAAGCCGAGCCGGTACTTGCCCCGGTCGGCCGCCTGCTCGACGAGCCCGCGCCCCTAGCAGCTGGAAGGCCGTCGACCTGTGCACGTCGATCTCGGCGGCCACCTCGCTGACGCCCGCCTCGCCGCGCCGGGCCAGGATCTCGACCACCGTGATTGCCCGATCGACCGACTGGACGCCCCCATCGCGACCAGCACTGTTGCTCATGACGAAACCATGGGCATCAATCCGAACAGGGCGCTTGACGTGGCGTCCGGGGCGAGGACGATCTACGACGTGCCCAGCCCTCTTCGACACAGCCTCTTCATCGACGGACAGTGGACCGCCGGCTCCGGCGGTACCGACGACGTGGTCAACCCGTTCGACGGGAGCGTGGTCGAGACGGTCGGCCAGGCGGGCTCCGACGACGTGGCGCGCGCGGTCGCCGCCGCGCGCACCGCCTTCGACGCCGGCCCGTGGCGCGGTACTCCGGCCCCCGAGCGGGGCGCGCTGCTGCGCCGGATCGCCGACCTGCTGGTGCGCGACAAGGAGTCGATCGCCCGCACCGAGACCCTCGACACAGGCAAGACGATCACCGAGTCGCGCATCGACGTCGACGACGTCACCGCCGTGTTCCGCTACTACGCCGACCTCGCCGACAAGGAGCCCGGCCGGGTCGTCGACGTCGGCAAGGCGCACGTGCTCTCCCGCGTGGTGCACGAGCCGGTCGGCGTCTGCGTGCTGATCACGCCCTGGAACTACCCGCTGCTGCAGCTGTCCTGGAAGCTCGCGCCCGCGCTGGCCGCCGGCAACACCTGCGTGATCAAGCCCAGTGAGGTCACCCCGTTGACCAGCGTGCTGCTCGTGCGCCTGTGCGAGGAGGCCGGGGTGCCGCCGGGCGTCGTCAACATCGTGCTGGGCAACGGGCGCGACGTGGGCGCCCCGCTCACCGAGCACCCGGCGGTCGACATGGTGTCGTTCACCGGCGGCCTGGCCACCGGGCAGGCCATCATCCGCGCGAGCGCGGCCACGGTGAAGCGCGTCGCCGTGGAGCTCGGCGGCAAGAACCCCAACATCGTCTTCGCCGACACCCCGCTCGACCTCGCCGCCGACTGGGCGCTCACCGCGGTGTTCCTGCACGCCGGGCAGGTGTGCTCGGCGGGGGCGCGGCTGATCGTCGAGGAGTCGGTGCACGACGAGCTGGTGGCCGAGATCGGCCGCCGCGCCGAGCTGATCAGGCTGGGCGGCGGGCTCGTCGAGGGCACCGAGTCCGGGCCGCTGGTCTCCGCCGCGCAGCGCGACAAGATCGAGGCGTTCGTCGCCGACGCCCTGGCCGACGGCGCGCGCCTCGTCGCGGGCGGCCGGCGGCCCGACGAGCCCGAGCTCAAGGACGGCTTCTTCTACCGCCCGACCGTGCTCGCCGACGTCACCCGCGACATGCGGGTGATCCGGGAGGAGACGTTCGGGCCGATCCTCACCGTCGAGTCCTTCCGCACCGAGGACGAGGCGATCGCGCTGGGCAACGACACCGAGTACGGCCTCGCCGGGGCCGTGTGGACCACCGACATGGCCCGCGCGCACCGCGTGGCGGGCGCGCTGCGCCACGGCACGGTGTGGATCAACGACTACCACCCCTACGTCCCCGCGGCGGAGTGGGGCGGGATGAAGTCCTCCGGCAACGGCCGGGAGCTGGGACCGACCGGTCTGGCCGAGTACCAGGAGCACAAGCACGTCTGGCACAACACCGCGCCCGAACCCGCGGGCTGGTTCCGGGGAGGTCAGGCATGAGCGGGCGTCAGCGAACGGATCATCGGCACAGCGGCGGGCGACGCGCGACCCTGCCGATGCTCATGATCTACATCGCGTACCTGCTGGTGACGGTGCCGATGCTGCGCAAGCGCCTGAAAGGGGAGTGGCCCGGGCCGGACGCGGGCACCGACGGCTACTTCTCGCTCGGCCGCTGGGGTATGCCGGTGAACATCCTCGCCGTGGTCTGGGGTGCCGCGATGGCGGTCAACCCGGCCTGGCCGCGCGAGGACGTCTACGGCGCCGGGGTGCTCAGCTTCATCGCGCCGATCTTCATCGGAGCCGTCATCCTGATCGGGCTGACCTGGTACCTCGCCCGCGGCCGGCACGAGGTCGGCACCTTGCCCGAGCACATGGCGAAGAACCTGGAGCAGGCCCCGTGACCGACAGCTACGACTACGTGATCGTCGGCGGCGGGTCCTCGGGCTGCGCGCTCGCGGCCCGGCTCTCGGAGGACCCGTCGGTCACCGTCGCGCTGCTGGAGGCGGGCCCGTCGGACGTCGACGACCCGGCGATCCTGCGCCTGACCGACTGGATGGCGCTGCTGGACTCCGGATACGACTGGGACTACCTCGTCGAGCCGCAGGAGCACGGCAACTCGTTCCTGCGCCACGCCCGGGCCAAGGTGCTGGGCGGCTGCTCGTCGCACAACTCGTGCATCGCGTTCTGGACCCCGCGCGAGGACCTCGACGAGTGGGCGGCGAACGGGTGCGACGGCTGGTCGGCTGACGAGTGCTGGCCGCTGATCGCCCGCCTGGAGACCAACGACGGCGAGTGGGACGGGCACGGGCGCTCCGGGCCCGTCAACCTCATGCAGATCCCGCCCGACGACCCGTGCGGGGCGGCCGTCCTGGCGGCGGCGGCGGCCGTCGGGATGCCGACGGTGCGGTTCAACGAGGGCACCACCGTCACGGAGGGGGCCGGGTTCTTCCAGGTCAACCGGTTCCCCGACGGCACCCGCGCGTCGGCGTCGGTGAGCTACCTGCACCCGATCCTGGACACCCGCACGAACCTGTCGGTGCTCACCGGGGCGTGGGCGTCCCGGGTGCTGTTCGGCCAGGAGGACGGACACGGCAGGCGGGCCACGGGGGTGGAGTACCAGCAGGACATCGGCCCCGGACGGCGCACCGTGACGGCCCGGCGCGAGGTGATCCTCTCCGCGGGCGCGATCGACACCCCGAAGCTGCTCATGCTCTCGGGCATCGGGCCGGGGGAGCACCTGCGCGAGTTCGGCATCGACGTGCTGGTCGACGCGCCGGGCGTCGGGGCCAACCTGGACGACCACGTCGAGGGGCTGGTGATGTGGGAGGCCGCGCGGCCGATGGTCACCCGCTCCACGCAGTGGTGGGAGATCGGGCTGTTCACCCGCACGCAGCCCGGCCTGGACCGGCCGGACCTGATGATGCACTACGGCTCGGTGCCCTTCGACCTCAACACCGTGCGCTGGGGCTACCCGACCACCGACAACGGTTTCTGCCTGACGCCCAACGTGACGCGCGGTCGCTCGCGCGGCACGGTCCGGCTGCGGACGCGCGACTTCCGCGACCGGGCGCGGGTCGACCCGCGGTACTTCACCGACCCCGAGGGCCACGACATGGCGGTGATGCTGCACGGGGTGAAGCTGGCGCGGCGGATCGCCGAGCAGCCCTCGCTGAAGGAGTGGATCACCCGGGAGCTGACGCCCGGGCCCGAGGCCGTCACCGACGACGACCTGGTCGACTACATCACGAAGACCCACAACACCGTCTACCACCCGGCGTGCACGGCGAAGATGGGTCCGGACTCCGACCCGGCGGCGGTGGTGGACCCGCAGCTGCGGGTACGCGGGGTGGAGGGGCTGCGGGTGGCGGACGCGTCGATCCTGCCGTTCCTGCCGGCGATCAACCCCAACATCACTTGCATGATGGTCGGCGAGAAGGCCGCGGACCTGCTCCGTGGGTGATCCCTGGGCCCGTCAGGAGGCGCTCGCCCGCTCCACCTCCGTGTGGGGCGTGGCGAGCGTTGTCGCCGGGCTGGGGCTGGCCGCGGCCCGGCGCGGCCCGTTCGCCACGGCGTTCGGGTGGCAGAACGCGGGCTGGGGCGCGGTGGACCTGGCCGTCGTCGTGGTCGCCGGCCGACTCAAGGCCCGCCGGATGGCGCGAGTGCCCGACCCGTACGCCCCTGACGCGATCGCCGCCGAGGGACGGAAGCTGCGCCGGGTGCTGCTGCTCAACGTGGCCCTCGACGCGGGCTACGTCGCGGGTGGCGCGGCGCTGTGGCGGTGGCGGCGCGGACGGCCGGGCCCGGCGGGGGCGAGCGCCGGCATCGTGGTCCAGGGGGCGTTCCTGTTGCTCCACGACGCCCACCACGCCTACTGGTCGGGCCGGCGGTGATGCGGCCGGGTGCGCAGAGCTGCTCTGCTCACCGATACGCATCACCGGAGCCGGATCCGCGACGATGATCGCGGAGAGTGGGACATGACCGCCACCCATGGCGCTCATGTCCCACTCCTGGTGATCATGGCGGGCCCGCGCGGGATCGGAGGCAGGTGACGACGGCAGCGGCGTGCTGGGGCTGCGACTGGCGCACCAGGTCGAGCAACTGCGGAACGGGGAGGCTCCCGACGACCTGGTGCGGCCCGCCGACCTCAGCGCGGTGACGCGGGCGTCGCTGCGCGAGGCGTTCCGGGCGGTGGCGTCGGTGCAGCGGCGGATCGCCGGGGAGCTCGACCTCGGGGTGCGCTGAGCTCGGCGGCCTGCAGCTCCTCCGCCACCTGGCAGGGGTTGACGGGGGCGGAGCCGAGCGCGATGCGTGCCAGCAGCTCGCGCAGCACGGTGCGCTCGTCCTCGGCGAGCGGGGCCAGCACGGCCTCCTCGGCGCCGCGCAGCGCGCGCTCCAGGGCGCAGAGCCGCGCGCCGCCGTCGGTCGTGAGCGAGATGCGCCGGGCGCGGCGGTCGGCCGGGTCGGGACGGCGCTCGACGAGGCCCGCGGACTCCAGGTCGTCGAGCAGGTAGGTCATCACCGTGCGGTCGACGCCCAGGTGCTGGGCGAGCGCGAGCTGGCTGCCGGCCTCGCCGCGGCCGGCGGCGGCGAGGACCTGGTAGCCGCGCGGGCCGCCGGGGACCCCGGCGACGACCTCGTCGATCGCCCGCAGGTAGCTCCGCATGACCGTGCCCAGCGCCCAGCCCAGATCGGACTCCAGGCGGGGCGGTGTGGTCACGGTCGCAGCGTACCCGGAATGCCCACCCCCATATTGTCTGTTGCAACGATCGTCTGTTAGACAGAACATCGTCAGTACCGCACGCACGAGGAGATCCGATGAGCCTGTTCCGTCTCGACAGCAGCATCCGCACCGAGGGTTCGGTGAGCCGCGAGGTCGCCGACGCCCTGGAGGCCGCCTACGTCGAGCAGCACCCGCACGCCACGGTCACCCGTCGCGACCTGGTGGCCGACCCGCTGCCGAACGTCTGGCCTGTCGCCGCGTTCGCCGGGTTCACCCCCGCCGAGCAGCGCACCGACGAGCAGCGCGCGGCGCTGGCCGTCGCCGCCGGGCTGGCCGACGAGGTGCTGCGCGCCGACGTCGTCGTCGTGGCCACCCCGCTGTACAACTTCGGCGTTCCGGCCCACCTCAAGGCCTGGATCGACCTGCTGATCACCGACCCGCGCTTCGGCCCGGGCACCTCGCCGCTGGCCGGGCGCCCGGTGACGCTGGTCGTCGCCCGCGGCGGCGGTTACGGCGTCGGCACCCCGCGCGAGGGCTGGGACCACGCCACCCCGTACCTGCGCCGCATCCTCGCCGACGTCTGGGGTGCCGACCTCTCCGTCGTGGAGGCCGAGCTCACCCTCGCCCCCGTCACCCCGGCGATGGCCGACCTGGTGCCGCTGGCCGAGGCGTCGCGGGCCGAGGCGCTGCTGCGGGCGGCGGCCGTGGGCAAGGCGCACGCGGCCTGATGATCTGATCGGCGTCATGCACCCGCTCGACGCCCCGGTACTGGCCGCGCTGACCGGACCGCACGCCCGCTTCGCGCAGCGCCGCGGCACCGCGCTGCGCTACCCGCCGGAGGTGTCGATCTGGGCGGTGTTCCCCGACGACGCCCAGGGGTGGCGCGACGCGGAGGCGTTCGGCACGGTCTCCCTCGCCGGGGAGCCGCGGGCGCGGCGCGAGGGCTGGGAGGCGACGATGCGGCTGCCCGGCGTGCAGCTCGACGGGTCCGGCATGGCCGTCGTGCCCGACCCCGGGGCCGTCGTGCTGGGCCCGGCCGACGTCCCGGAGATGCTCGACCTGGTGGCCCGCACCCGTCCGGGCCCGTTCGCCACGCGCACGATCGAGATGGGCACCTACCTCGGGATCCGGGAGGGCGGCGCGCTCGTCGCGATGGCGGGGGAGCGGATGCGTCCGGCGGGCTGGTCGGAGATCAGCGCGGTGTGCACGGCGCCTGCCGCGCGGGGTCGCGGGTTCGCCTCCCGCCTGGTGCGCGCGGTCGGTGCGGCGATCCGGGCCCGCGGCGACGTCCCGTTCCTGCACGCGGCCGCCGACAACGTCGCGGCCGTGGCGCTCTACGAACACCTCGGGTTCACGCTGCGCCGGAGGCTGGAGTTCGCGGAGTTCCGGAGGTGCGGCTCACAGGGCTGAACGGGCGGTCCGGACGTAGGGTCGATAGCGATGACAACGACTGCACCGGCCCCCGCCGGCCACGAACGCGGCACCCGCGGCTACCGGCGCCTGGGCGCGGCGCTGTGGTTCGGCGGCATCGCGACGTTCGTGCTGGTCTACGCGGTGCAGGGGCTGCTGCCGACGCTGGCCGCGGAGTTCGGGATCTCGTCGTCGATGTCCAGCCTGGCGCTCTCGGCCACCACCGGCACGCTGGCGTTGGCGATCGTCCCGCTGGCAGCGGTGGCGGAGTCCTGGGGACGGGCGCGGGTGATGACCTGGGCGCTCGCGGCGTCGGCGGTGCTCGCGCTGCTGGCCCCACTGTCGCCGACGTTCGGGGTGCTCGTCGGCATCCGGGCGCTGCAGGGCGTCGCGCTCGCCGCCCTGCCCGCGCTGCTGATGACCCACGTGACGCGCGAGGTCGCGGCCCGCTGGCTCGGCGGGGCGGTCGGGCTGCTCATCGCGGGCAACACCGTCGGCGGGCTGTCCGGGCGGCTGATCGCCGGGGCCGTCGCCGATCTCGGCGGGTGGCGGGCCGGGCTCGCGGCCGTCGGGATCGTGTCGCTGGCGTGCACGGTGGCGTTCCGCGCACTGCTACCGCCCTCGATCGGGGTCACGGCGGCCCCGGTCCGGCTGCGCGACCTCGGCGCGCCGCTGCGCGTGCACCTGCGCGACCCCGGCCTGCGCTGCCTGTTCGGGATCTCGTTCGCGCTGATGGGCACGTTCGTCACCGTCTACAACTTCCTGTCCTTCCGCCTGCTCGCCCCGCCGTTCCTGCTGCCCGGGGCGCTGGTCGGGCTGGTGTTCCTCGGCTACCTCGCCGGCACCGGGGCGTCGACGACGGCGGGGCGCCTGGGCGACCGGTTCGGCCGCCGGAAGGTCCTGTGGGGCACCGTGCTGATGGCGCTGGCTGGGGCCTGGGTCACCGTGCCCGACGTCCTGCCGCTGGTGCTCGCCGGCGTGCTGCTGCTGACGATCGGCTTCTTCGGCGCCCACTCGGTGGCCAGCAGCTGGGTCGGGCGCCGGTCGGTGCTGCTGCCCGGGGGCGACCCGAGCCAGGCCTCGTCGCTGTACCTGCTGGCCTACTACGCGGGCTCCAGCGTCGGCGGCCTGCTGGGCGGGGTCGCGTTCGACCTCGCCGGCTGGCCCGGTCTGGTCGGCTACGTGACGGTCCTGCTCGGCACGGCTCTGGTGCTGGCGGTGCACCTGCGGCACGTCCCCGCGCCGTGACCGTCGCGCACGCTTCCGGGAACGCGCCGGCCGAAGTGGCCATAATGGGCACGTTGTCAGTGGCCACAAGTGGGGGGGGTGTCGTATGGAGATCGGCATCCGGGAGCTGCGCGACGGGCTCAGTAGGCACCTGGCTGCGGTACGAGGCGGTCGCACCCTCACGGTGACCGACCACGGCCGCCCGGTCGCGCGGATCGTGCCCGTGGACACGCCCTCGCCGCTGGAACGGCTCGTGGCCGAGGGCCGTGTCCGGCCCGCGGCGGCTCCCCGGCGCGCCACCCCCGACCCCGTGCCGTCCGCGGGCACCGTCAGCGACCTGATCGACGACCAGCGTCGGTGATCGGATAGCTCGACACGTCGGCGTTCGTCCCGCTGATCATCGCGGAGCCGTCGACCGGCGCGTGCCGGCGCTTCTGGGAAGCCGCCGACGCCGTCGTGTCGTGCCGTCTGCTCTACGTCGAGACCGCCGCCGCGCTCGCCCAGGCCGTCCGGATGGGGCGGCTCGACCCGGGTGGCCACGACCGGGCGCGGGGCCTGCTCGACGACCTGTGGGCCGAGATGGAGGTCGTCGAGCTGGACCAACCGCTCGTCCTGGCCGCAGCGACGTACGCCGTGGACCAGGCGCTGCGCGGCTACGACGCCGTGCACTGCGCGGCGGCCCTCGAGCTGAGCGCGCCCGATCTGGTCGCCGCCGCCGGCGACAGGAGACTGCTCGACGCCTGGCACGGACTCGGGGTCGCGACGTACGACGTCAACGGCTGACTACATGTTGCGCCGGTACTGCCCGCCCACCTCGAAGAACGCCTCGGTGAGCTGGCCCAGCGAGCACACCCGCGCCGCGCGCATGAGCTCGTCGAACACGTTGCCCTCGCCGGTCGCGACGTCCTGCAGCCGCCGGATCGCCTCGGTCGCCTCGCTGCCGTGGCGGCCCTGGAAGTCGGCGAGCCGGTCGAGCTGGCTCTTCTTCTCCGCCTCGGTGGCCCGGGCCAGCTCGATCTCGACGGGCCCGGCGTCGGGGTCGTCGGGCTTGAGGAAGGTGTTGACGCCGACCAGCGGCAGCGTGCCGTCGTGCTTGCGGTGCTCGTAGAGCATCGACTCGTCCTGGATGCGGCCGCGCTGGTAGCCGGTCTCCATCGCGCCGAGGACGCCGCCGCGCTCGGAGATCCGGTCGAACTCGGCCAGGACCGCCTCCTCCACGAGGTCGGTCAGCTCGTCGACGACGAACGAGCCCTGCAGCGGGTTCTCGTTGAGCGACAGGCCCCACTCGCGGTTGATGATCAGCTGGATCGCCATCGCGCGACGCACCGACTCCTCGGTCGGCGTCGTCACGGCCTCGTCGTAGGCGTTGGTGTGCAGGGAGTTCGCGTTGTCGTAGAGCGCGCACAGCGCCTGCAGCGTGGTGCGGATGTCGTTGAAGTTCATCTCCTGCGCGTGCAGCGACCGGCCCGAGGTCTGTACGTGGTACTTGAGCTTCTGGCTGCGCTCGCTCGCCCCGTACTTCTCGCGCATCGCGATCGCCCAGATCCGGCGGGCGACCCGCCCGATCACGGTGTACTCCGCGTCCATCCCGTTGGAGAAGAAGAACGACAGGTTGTGGGCGAAGTCGTCGATCGACATGCCCCGCGCGAGGTAGCTCTCGACGAAGGTGAACCCGTTGGACAGCGTGAACGCGAGCTGGCTGATCGGGTTCGCCCCGGCCTCGGCGATGTGGTAGCCCGAGATCGAGACCGAGTAGAAGTTGCGGACCTTGTGATCGATGAACCAGGCCTGGATGTCGGCCATCATCCGCAGGCTGAACTCGGTGGAGAAGATGCAGGTGTTCTGGCCCTGGTCCTCCTTGAGGATGTCGGCCTGCACCGTGCCGCGGACGTTGGCCAGCGTGAACGCCGTCAGTTCCTCGCGCTCGGCCTCGTCGGGCTCGCGGCCCTCCTCCTCGCGGAAGCGCTCCAGCGTCTGGTCGATCGCGGTGTTGAGGTAGAACGCCAGGATCGTCGGCGCCGGGCCGTTGATCGTCATCGACACCGAGGTCGTCGGCGAGGTGAGGTCGAAGCCGCCGTAGAGGACCTTCATGTCCTCCAGCGTCGCGATCGAGACGCCGGACGTGCCGACCTTGCCGTAGATGTCCGGGCGGGTGTCGGGGTCGCGGCCGTAGAGGGTGACGGAGTCGAACGCCGTCGACAGGCGCTTGGCGTCGGAGTCGTCGGAGAGGATCTTGAACCGGCGGTTGGTGCGGAACGGGTCGCCCTCGCCGGCGAACATCCGGGCCGGGTCCTCGCCCTCGCGCTTGAACGGGAACACCCCCGCGGTGAACGGGAAGCGCCCGGGCAGGTTCTCCCGGCGCAGGAAGCGCAGCAGGTCGGCGTCCTCGGTGACGCTCGGCAGCGCGACGCGGCGCACCTTGTTGCCCGAGAGCGTCTCGCGGGTCAGCTGCGTGCGCAGCTCCTTGTCGCGGATCGTCACGACCAGCTCGTCGCCGGAGTAGTCCTGCACGACCTGCGGCCAGGTGTCCAGCAGCTCGGCGGCGTCGGCGGGCAGCGCCTTCTCGGCCTTGGCCAGCTCCTCGTCGACGGCCTCGCCGACCAGCTCGCGCGCGGTGCGCAGGTGCTGGCGGATGCGCGCGGCGTCGACGGCCTTCTCGGTGTCGGCGTGGTAGCCGCGCACGGTCTCGGCGATCTCGGAGAGGTAGCGGGTGCGCTGCGGGGGGATCACCGCGGCGTGCTCGGCGGAGGTCTTGCGGTCGGTGCGCGGCAGCCGGCCCTCGCCCGCCACCAGGCCGTCGTCGACGAGCATCTCGCGCAGGTGCTGGTAGAGCGCGGTGACGCCGAGGTCGTTGAAGGTGGCCGCGGACGTGCCGTAGACCGGCATGTCCTCCCACGAGGACCCGAACGCCTCGCGGTTGCGCACGAGCTGGCGGCCGACGTCGCGGCGGGCGTCCTCGGCGCCGCGGCGCTCGAACTTGTTGATCGCGACGACGTCGGCGAAGTCGAGCATGTCGATCTTCTCCAGCTGCGACGCGGCGCCGAACTCGGGCGTCATCACGTACAGCGAGCGGTCGACGAGGCCCGCGATGCCGGCGTCGCCCTGGCCGATGCCCGGCGTCTCGACGATCACCAGGTCGAACTCGGCGGCCCGCAGCACCGCGATGGCGTCGGTGAGGTGCTCGGGCAGGCTGGCGTCGGCGCCGCGGGTGGCCATCGAGCGGAAGAAGACCTGCTCGCCGCCGAGCGAGTTCATCCGGATCCGGTCGCCGAGCAGCGCGCCGCCGCCCTTGCGCCGCGTGGGGTCGACGGCGAGCACGGCGATGCGGAGCTTGTCCTCCTGGTCGAGGCGGAAGCGGCGCACGATCTCGTCGGTGAGGCTGGACTTGCCCGACCCGCCGGTGCCGGTGATGCCCAGCACGGGGACGGGGCGGCGCGGCTCCAGGTCGAGGTCGGCCGGGAGCCGGCCGGCCTCGGCGAGGGTGAGCACGCGGGCGAGCGTGGTGTGGTCGCCGGTGCGCAGGCCGTCGAAGGAGGCGGGAGGGGTGGCCGCGAGGTCGGTGTCGCAGTCGCGGATCATCAGGTTGATCATCCCGGGCAGGCCGAGGTGCTGGCCGTCCTCGGGGGAGAAGATCCGGGCGACGCCGCGCGAGTGCAGCAGGTCGATCTCCCGGGGGACGATGACGCCGCCCCCACCGCCGTAGACCTTGATGTGGCCCGCGCCGCGCTCGCGCAGCAGCTCGACCAGGTAGGTGAAGTACTCGACGTGACCGCCCTGGTAGGAGCTGATCGCGACGCCCTGCGCGTCCTCCTGGATGGCGGCGGCGACCACCTCGTCGACCGAGCGGTTGTGCCCCAGGTGGACGACCTCCGCACCCTGGCGCTGGAGGATGCGCCGCATGATGTTGATCGCGGCGTCGTGGCCGTCGAACAGGCTGGCCGCGGTGACGAAGCGGACCGGGTTCGCGGGCACGTGCAGGTCGGTCATCGGGGATGTCCTCTCGCCGGTAGCCTCCGGTGTTCGGGCGAACCCCGGCCGACGGATTTAGTTTGACATCCGACTATCGGACGTACAAGCGGCATGCCGGGTGACATGCCTCCCGTCGCTCACGCGGTGCGACCGGCCGCCTCGTACTCCGGTTCGAGCCCACCGGCGTCCGCCGCGGTGCCCCGGACCCGGCGCCCGACCGCACCCGCCAGTGCACCGAGCGTCACCAGGACGAGCCCCGCCGTGGCGATCGATCCCACGGCCGCGTCGGGGGCGATCAGTACGAGCACGAACGCCACCCCGGGCCACCACAACAATGCGCGGAGGGGGGCGGGAACCGTCCAGTCGGGTGAATCCGAGGCCATGTGCTGCCCTTACCCACTGCCTCCGGGATCCATGCGCGCGCGGCGGGACGCTAGCGTTCCGGCATGGATCACGCCGCCGCCCTGACCGAGCAGAACCGCCTGCTCGCCGAGCTCGTCCACGACCGCGCGCCGGACGCCGCCGTCCCGACCTGCCCGGGCTGGACGCTGCAGCAGCTGGTCCGCCACGTCGGTCGCGGCGACCGCTGGGCGGCCACGATCGTGCGCACCGGCGAGTTCGTCGACCCGCGCGAGGTGCCGGGCGGCAAGCCCGGCGACGACGTCACCGGCTGGCTGCGGGAGAGCCCGCGGACGCTGCTCGACGCCGTCGCCGAGACCGGGCCGGACGTGCCCGTCTGGACGTTCCTGGGCCCGCGCCCGGCCGCCTGGTGGATCCGGCGGCGGCTGCACGAGTCGACCGTGCACCGGGCGGACGCGGCGCTCGCGCTGGGCGAGGCCTACGCGATCGACGCCGCCGTCGCGGCGGACGGGGTGTCGGAGACGCTGGCGCTGACGGCCGAGCGACCCCCCGCCGAGGCCCCGCCGCTGCCCGCGGGCACGGTCCTGCACCTGCACGCCACCGACGACGGGCTCGGCGAGGCGGGGGAGTGGATGGTGCGCGGCACCGACGACGGCGGCGTCGCCTGGGAGCACGGGCACGGCAAGGGCGCGGCGGCCGTCCGGGGCCCGGCGGCCGACCTGCTGCTCGCGGTCCACCGCCGGATCCCGGCGTCGGCCGTGCAGGTGCTCGGCGACGCCGCGGTGTTCGACACCTGGCTCGCGCGCACCGTGTTCTGAGGTGCCGCGTTCTGAGGCCCTGATCAGGTCAGGTCGTCGACCAGCAGGTCCATCAGCAGGCCGTCGTGCCAGCTGCCGTCGAGGCGGCGCTCGTAGCCGCGCATGACGCCGACCGGGCGGAACCCGACGCGGGTGTAGCTGCGGATCGCCCGCTCGTTGTGGGCGGCCGGGTCGATGACGATCCGGCGGTGCCCGCGGACGTCGAACAGGTAGCGCACCATCGTGCGCATCGCGTCGGCGCCCAGGCCCTGGCCGTGGGCGTCGGGGTGCAGGGCGAGGTCGAGGCCCGCGTGCCGGTGGTCGGGGTCGTCCTCCTCGTAGTAGATGATCAGCCCGACCACCTCGCCGTGCAGCTCCACCGCGTAGCCCTGGGGCCCGAGCAGCTCCCGGCGCACGCGCTCCAGGTCGTAGCCGCCCCACCACTTCGCGACCTCGGGGTGCGAGAGGATCTCCAGGAACCGCGGCACGTGCTCCGCGGTGGTGGGGCGCAGCACGACGGTCTGCCCGGCGATGGCGGCCGGCGGGGTGGGGGTCACGGGGCGGCCTCCGCGGTGAGGTCGAGGCGGGCGCGCTCGGCCAGCGTGGCCGCCGAGGTGGGCTGCTCGAAGAACACCTCGGCGCGGCGCCCGCTGATGTCCAGGGTGGCGATCGTGTTGCCGAACAGCGGCCCGGCGAGCCGCTCCCAGTCGACGGCCTTGGGCGGCGCCCCGGCCCGCTCCGACCAGCGCTCGGTGAGCCGCCGGGTGAATTGCGACCAGCCGAGCCGGAAGCCGGGCTTGACGAACCACTCGACGTGGTTGTGCACCGGCGAGCAGGTGAGCTGGTGCACCGCGGCGGGCGGACGTGACTCCAGGTCGGCGCGCGCGGCGTAGCTGTGGTGGACGTCGCCGGAGAGCACGTTGACCGAGGCCACCCCGCTGCCCGCGGCCCGCTCGATCATGCGGGTGAGCCGGTCGAACGACTCGCGGAACGCGGCCCAGTGCTCCAGGTCGGCCTCCTGGCGGATCCATTCGCCCAGGCGCCCCCGCCAACCCGGTTTCGCCGCCGCGATCTCGTTGACCGTCTGCAGCTCGCCGATCGCGTGCGGCAGCAGCCAGGGCAGCGACGTGCCCAGCACCAGGTGGTCGACCGTGCCGGGCGCGTGCACCGCGGCCTCGACCCAGTCGAACTCCGGATCGCCCAGCATGAGGTGCTGCCCGTCGTCCAGGATGCGCCCGTTCCGGGAGTCGATCATGACGAACCGGCTGCGCCCCAGGTCCCACCGGAAGCTGAACCGCACGCCCTTGGCGCCGTCGGTCTCGGCGTCGGCGCGGTCGGCGGTGTCGGCCAGCAACGGCCAGGTGTCGCCGGTGGCCGTGACGACGCGCTGGTAGTCGGCGTCGGCGGCGAGCTCGTCGGGCGGGAGGTTGCCGATGTGCTGGAACACCCAGTACGACGCCAGACCGGCCCGGATCCGGTGCTCCCACCAGGTCGTCGCCCGCATCTCGTCGCGCCAGGCCGCGGAGGTGTTCCAGTCGTCGCGGACGTCGTGGTCGTCGAAGATCATCGCGGTGGGGACGGTGGAGAGCAGCCACCGGATCTCCGGGTCGGACCAGGCGTCGCGGTAGAGGCCCACGTACTCGTCGAAGTCGACGATCTCGTCGTCGGGCCAGTCGGGGTGGGCGTCGCGGCGCCCGGCGATGCGACGGCGGATCGCCGGCATCAGCTCGTCGGCGTAGACCTGGTCGCCCAGCAGCAGCAGCGCGTCGGGCCACTCCTCGGGATCGCGCCCCAGCATGCGGCCGGTGTAGGCGTCGAGCGCGTCGATGCCCAGCCGCGCGGCGATCCGGGGATCGGCGACCTTCGCGTAGCGGCACGACCCGAAGATGATCCGGTTGGACCCGTCGGACTCCGGCCCGCGCGTGCGGATCAGGCTGGCCGGGAACGGGCTCGGGGTCTGCGGCCAGGCGAGCTCGCCGTCGAGGTGGACCTCGTAGGGGGTGCGGCTGTCCGGCGTCAGCCCGGTGACGCCGACCAGTGCGAAGTGGTGCCCCCGCACCTCGAAGGTGGGTGCCTCGCAACCCAGGACACGGACGGTGCAGGCGCGGTCGGTCTGCACCCAGACCTGCGCGGTGGTCTCGCCGACGTGGCGCAGGACGGGTCCGAGGACGAGCACCTCGTCACCCTACCGAGGGACGGGCGTCCTCGAGGGCGAGCAACGCCGCGCCGATCATCCCGGCGTCGCCACCGAACACGGCGGGCCGGATCGGCACCGGCTCGCGGACCTGCGTGGCGTAGGCGAACTCGCGCGCGGCCCGGCGAGCGGGCTCCAGCAGCAGATCGCCGGTGCTCACCAGGCCGCCCCCGACGACGACCGCCTCCAGCTCGAAGATGTTGGCCAGCGACGCGATGCCGACGCCGAGCCAGCGGCCCAGGCGGCCGAACAGGTCCCGCGCGACGGCGTCGCCCTGCGTCGCCGCCGCGGTGACCGTCCGGCCGGTGACCTCGCCCTGTTCCGCGCCGAGCCGCGCGATCAGCCCGCGGGGGTCGTCGTCGGCGGCCTCGCGGCCCATCCTGGTCAGCGCGGTGCCCGAGGCGTAGGCCTCGAAGCAGCCGTGGTTGCCGCAGCCGCAGACGGGGCCGTCGGGGTTGAGGACGATGTGGCCGAGCTCCGCGCCGCGGCCGGTGGGTCCCCGGTAGATCCGGCCGTCCAGGACCAGGCCGCCGCCGATCCCGGTGCCGACGGTGACCAGCACCAGCTCCCGGTACGGCCGGGGCCCCAGCCGGGCCTCGGCGAGCACCGCCACGTTGGCGTCGTTGTCGATGACGGCCGGCAGCCCGGTGGCGGCCTCGAGCTGCTCGCGCACCGGCCAGTCGCGGTAGGCGTTGTTCGGGGCCCACAGCATGCGGCCCTCCGGCCACTGCACGATGCCGGCCGCGCCGACGCCGATCGCCGACACGTCGGGGTGCTTCTCGCGCAGCCGCCCGACGATGTCGAGCAGCACCGCGGACACCGCCTCGGCGTCGGAGTCCTCCGGTGTGGGCTCGACGATCTCGGTCGACAGTGTGCCGTCGGCGTCGACGACACCCCCCGCGATCTTGGTACCGCCGACGTCCAGCCCGATCGCCCGCTTCGTGCTCACACCCGAACTATGGCATCGCCGGTGTTTCGCCCGGGCCCGGACGGGGAACTGCCCGACATGCTCCTTCGACGAGTCGCTCGACCCATGCTCGCCGCCCTGTTCATCCAGGGCGGTATCACCGCGCTCAAGGCGCCCCAGGGCCACGTCGAGGCGGCCAAGCCCGTGCTCGACGCCGTCGCCCCGGCCGTGGACAAGGCCGTCGAGGTGGCGCCGATCGACCAGCGCCCCGACGACGAGATGCTCATCAAGATCGACGCCGGCGTCAAGATCGTCGCCGGGTCGATGCTGGCGCTGGGCAAGTTCCCGCGTCTGGCCTCCACCGCCCTCGCCGCGTCGCTGATCCCCACCACCCTGGCCGGCCACCGGTTCTGGGAGGAGACCGACGAGGCGAGGAAGGCGGAGCAGCAGATCCACTTCTTCAAGAACGTCGGCCTGCTCGGCGGCCTGCTCATCGCCGCCGCCGACACCCACGGCAAGCCGTCGGTGGCCTACCGCGGCAAGCGGGCCGCCCGGCGCGCGCAGGCCGCGGTCGCCGACCTCACCCACACCTCGGGCCCGGGGATCGGTGACCGGGTCAGCTCGGTGGCACACGATGCCTCCGGTGCGCTCAGCGGTGTCGCCGCCGGCATCGTTGGTGCCGCGCCCGTCGCCGGCGCGGCCGTCTCGTCCTTCGCGCAGAAGGCCGGGACCCAGCTCTCGGCGGCGGGGACCGACGCCTCGTCCCGCGCGTCGGAGCTGGGTCAGGACCTGTCGGTCCGTGCCGCCCGCGCCGCGAAGAAGGCCGAGAAGCGCGGCGCCGAGCTGCAGAAGGTCGCCGAGCAGCGCGGCGCCGAGCTGCAGAAGGCGGCGGACAAGCGCCGCGCCGAGCTGCTCAAGCGCACCGCGAAGCAGCGCAAGCAGCTCGCCAAGCAGGCGGCGAAGAAGCGCAAGGAGCTGGAGAAGCGCGGCCCCGCCGTGCTCGACCAGGTGACCACGCAGGCCGGCACGCTGGGCCACGACATCGCCGCCCGCGCCTCCGCCGTCGGCGCCGAGATCGCCCACCAGGCCGAGGGGGCCGCGAAGGACGCCCGCAAGCGCGTCCACGCCCTCACCGCCTGAGCCCACCCGTCCACCGGAGCCGGGCACCCCGACGGGGTGCCCGGCTCCTTGCTCAGTCCAGGCAGAACTCGTTGCCCTCGGGGTCGGCCATCACGATGTGCCCGGCGCCCATCGGCAGGTGCGGCTCGTCGCGCCGGATCCGGGTGGCACCGCGGGCGACGAGCCGCGCGCACTCCGCCTCCAGCGCCGCCATCCGCTCGTCGCCCTGCAGCCCCGGTGCCGCGCGCACGTCGATGTGCAGGCGGTTCTTGGCGACCTTGTCCTCGGGCACCCGCTGGAAGTACAGCCGCGGCCCCCGGCCGTCCGGGTCCTCGATCGCCGACCTGCTGTTCCACTCGTCCTGCGACACGCCGGTCCGGGCGAGGAACTCGTCCCACGCGGCCAGCGCGTCGGCCCCCTCCGCCAGCTCGACCCCGGGCGGGCCCGGGTGGACGTAGCCGAGCACGTCGCGCCAGAACGTCGACAGCGCGCGGGGGTCGTGGGCGTCGAAGGTGATCTGGACGTCGCGGCTCATCGGGTCTCCGTTCGTGGGTGCAGGGATCTGCATCCTCCCGCTCCTTCCCCGTCCGGGCCGGGCGAGGCTGCGTGTCGTCGGGGATCTCTCGGCGGTCCGACCCTCGCGGACGGGCCCGTCCGGCAACCTGCGGGCGGGGCGGCCGACGTCGGGGTCGAGGGCAGGGACGCGATCCGTCCTTTCCCCTCTCCCTCCGTTCATCTGACGGCGCCGACGATCGGCCATCGCTGTGACGTCGGCTCCCGGGAGCCACCTGGTTCCGTTCGGGCGACAGTTCGGCGGCGCGTTGCGGATCTTTCTCCGTTCCGACCCTCGCGGACGGGCCCGGCTGGCATCCTGCTGGCGTGGCGGCGGACGACGGGGTCGAGGGCAGCGAGAGCGCGCGGGGATACGCCGCCGTGGGCTGGGCCGAGGCGCGGCTGGCCGCTCCGGTGGTCGGTGGGGGTGGTGCCGGTGGGTTCGTGGTGGATCCGGAGCGGGCGGAGGCGTGCATCGTGGAGCTGACGCGGATCGTCAACGACCTGCGCCTACAGGCCATGATGCAGGCGGCTTGCGCGTTCGATGCGCCCGGCTACGACGATGTGAGCTTGAACCTGGCAGTGAACGGGCGCGTGATGGCGCAACGAGCGGAGCAGTTCGTCCGAGCATGGGCCGATCAGATTGAGGCGACCCGAGACGCCCTCCAGCTGCAGCTCGATGGCTACTCCACCACCGAGGACACGAACCGGCGGTTGCTGTGAAACTCGTGTGGCTCCTGACGTTCTCGATCGTCCTCGCGACGACGGGATGCAGCTCCGCTACGGTGCCGGGCGTCGGCGCGCCGGTCGAGTCCGTATCACCCGTGCCCGCTCAGGGCGAGCCACCGCGGTGGGCGCCGTCGGTGCGTTCTCCGCGAGATGCGCGTGGTGTCCCTCCGTGCGATGTGCTGTCCGAGGAACAGATCAGGGAACTGGGATTTCTGCCGGATACGGCGGTTGAGTCCATTAACTCCACGACGCAGAGCTGTGGTTGGTCCTCGGCGACCGACGATACGAATCCGGTCGGCCTCGAGATCAATAGCGACAGCAACCTGGCGGCGCTCGACATCGTCCACAACCTGCGCGAGACGTTCGCCAGATTCGAGCCAACCGAGGTTGGCGGTCACCCCGCCATCCGTGCGGATGATCTGCCCGACAACGGCTGCGCGCTCTACATCGCCATCGCCGATCACCAGGGCATCAGCATCGAGTACAACGCGGCCAACCGGCCGTTGCCCGATCCCTGCGAGATTCCCCGCCGGATGGGTGCGTTCATCCTCGCCAACCTCCCGCCCCTGACCTGAGGACGCACGATGGCCGAGCCCTACGCCCAGACCGCCGTCCCGTTCGACCGGTTGCCGCTCGCCGCGTTGCGGGATCCCGTCCTGGCCGGTCCGGGCATCGGGGGGATGGGGGACGCCGCCGAGCGCTACCGCCATCTCGCCGACACACTGCAGCGCGCCACCGACGACCTCAGGGCCGCGATGCGGGGCGCGCAGGGAGCGCACGATGGGGAAGCGGCGGAGGCGTCGCGGCAGTACGTCGAGCGGCTCGCGGCGGTGGGGGAGCTCGGGGCGGGGCAGGCCCGGATCGCGGTCGGTGCCCTCGACGACGGCGCCTCCTACTACAGCCGCGTCGCCGACGACATGCGTGCGCTGCAGACCGACCTGCCCACGCCGCGCAACGTCGCGCACGCCGAGGCGCAGGCCCGGGCCGTCGACGAGCTCCGCGTGCTGGCGGTGGAGGCGGCGCAGCGCTACGAGTCCAACGCCAACTGGTCGGCCGGGCGCACCTTCCAGGCGTTCGACGCGCCGGCGCTCGCCGCGCCGGGCGAGGGCGGCGGGGTGCCCGTCACGGGGGCGTCGGTCGGGGGGATCGGGTCCGCGGCGCTCGGGTCCGGCGGGAGCGGGACGGGCGGCGCCGGTGCGTCGGTCGTCGGGGCGGGCACCGGTCCGGGTGCGCCGACCGCGGGGACGGACGCCGGTGCGGCCGGGCTCGTCGGCGGGCGCCCGGCCGCCGGCTCCGGGGTGGGTGCCGGGTCCGGCGTGGCGGGCGCGGGGAGCGTGGCCGGTGCCGGCGGACCGGGCATCGGGAGCTCCGGCCTCGGGAGTCCGGGCGCCGGGAGCGCGGGCGCCGGGAGCCCAGGGGTCGGCGGTCCGGGGGCCGGGGCGCCGGGCAACGCGGCGACGGGGCCCGGGGGAGTGGGCGCGGTGCCGGTCGGCGGCGGAGCACGCGGCTCCGGCGTGTCGTCACCCGGTGCGGGTGCGGTCCCGTCCGGCCGGCCCGCAGCGGTCCCGATCGGCCGGTCGACCCCGGGTGAGCCGGGCGGCACCGGTGGCGGATGGGTGCCGGGCACCCCGTGGTCGGGCCGCCCGCAGCCCGACGCGGGAACGGCGGCCCGGGCCGTCCCCGCGGAACCGCCCGTCCCGCCACGGCCGGGCACGGGCCCGGGTGGGTCAGCCCCCGGCGCCGCGGCTGCGGGTCGCCCCGCCACCACCGGCATGCCGCTGATGCCGATGGCCGGTGCCGGGCGCGGGCAGGAGTCCGAGCACACCCGCCCGTCCTGGCTGCTCGAGGACGACCCGCAGGCCTTCTGGTTCTCCGGGATCCCCGAGCACACGCCGGGCGTGATCGGTGGCGAGGGCGACACCGACCACTGAGGTCACCAGATGCGCACCCGCTCGCCGGGCGGGGTGAACAGCGCGTCGGACTCCCGGACGTCGAACGCCTCGTGGAAGGCGTCGAGGTTGGTGACCACGGCGTTGCACCGCAGGTCCGGCGGCGAGTGCGGGTCGAGCGTGAGGCGGCGGATCGCCTCCGCGTCGCGGGTGACGGCCCGCCACACCTGGGCCCAGCCGAACAGCACGCGCTGCACCCCGGTGAGCCCGTCGATGACGGGCGGCTCCTCGTCGGCGGTGGCGATCGCGTAGGCCTTGAGGGCGATCGTCAGCCCGCCGAGGTCGCCGATGTTCTCCCCGACGGTGAGGGCGCCGTTGACCTTGTGCTCAGGCAGCCCGATCGGGGAGAGCGCGTCGTACTGGGCGATCAGCGCGGCCGAGCGACGGTCGAACTCGGTGCGGTCGGCGTCGGTCCACCAGTCGGTCATGTTGCCGTCGCCGTCGTACTTGGAGCCCTGGTCGTCGAAGCCGTGGCCGATCTCGTGACCGATGACGGCGCCGATCCCGCCGTAGTTGGCGGCGTCGTCGGCGTCGGGATCGAAGAACGGCGGCTGCAGGATCGCGGCCGGGAAGACGATCTCGTTCATCCGCGGGTGGTAGTAGGCGTTGACGGTCTGCGGCGTCATGAACCACTCGTCGTGGTCGACCGGCTGCCCGATCTTCGCCAGCTGGAAGTCGGTCATCCACTCACCGGCGCGTCCGACGTTGCCGAGCAGGTCGTCGGGCCGCACGACCAGCGACGAGTAGTCCTTCCAGACGTCCGGGTAGCCGATCTTGGGGGTGAAGCGCTCCAGCTTGTCGAGCGCGCGCTGCCGGGTCTCCGGGCTCATCCAGTCCAGCGTGGAGATCGACTGCCGGTAGGCCTCGACGAGGTGCGCGACGAGCTCGACCATCCGCTCCTTCGACGACGCCGGGAAGTGCCGCTCGACGTAGAGCTTGCCGACCTCCTCGCCCAGCGCCGCCTCGACCAGCGCGACCCCGCGCTTCCAGCGCTCCCGCAGGGTCGGGGTGCCGGACAGCGTGCGGCCGTGGAAGGCGAAGTCCTCCTCCACGACGTCGGCGTTCAGGAACTCGGCGCAGGACGACGCGGTGTGCACGGCCAGCCACGCCTGCCACTGCTCCAGCGGGCGCTGCGCCCACAGCTGCGCGGCGGCGGCGACGAAGCTCGGCTGCCGCACGACCACCTCGTCGAACGCGCCGTCGGGGGCGCCCATGGCGGCGAGGAACGGCTCCCAGTCGAACTCGGGCGCCGACTCCCGCAGCTCACCCAGCGTCATCAGCGTGTAGGTCTTCTCGGCGTCGCGGTTGGTGACGCGGTCCCACGACGCGGCGGCGAGCGCGGTCTCCAGCTCCATCACGGTGTCGGCGTGGTCCGGCAGGCCGACGAGCGCGCACAGCCGCCGCAGGTGGGCGACGTACTCCGTGCGGATCTCCGCGGAGCCCTCCTCGCGGTAGTAGGACTCGTCGGGCAGCCCGAGCCCGGCCTGCGACAGGTGCACCAGGTAGCGGGTCGAGTCCTTCGCGTCGGTGGAGACGAACGCGCCGAACAGTGCGGCCCGCCCCTCCCGCTGGCGCCGGCCGAGCACCGCGGCGAGCGCGGCGCGGTCGGTGGCCTCCGTGACCTCGTCGAGCAGGGGGGTGAGCGGGGCGACGCCCGCGGCCTCCACCCGCTCGACGTCCATGAACGAGGCGTACAGGTCGGCGACGGGACCGGACCCGGCCTCCTCCACGATCGCGCGGACGTCGGCCTCGGCGTTGTCGCGCAGGGCACGGAAGGCGCCGTCCTGCGCGCGGTCGTCGGGGATGGTGTGCGTGGCGACCCAGCGACCGTTGACGTGGGAGAACAGGTCGTCCTGCGGTCGGACGGCCGGGTCGACCCACTGGAGGTCCAGACCGCTCGGGGTCGAGGTCGTGGGGGTCGAAGTCGAGGTCATCGCCCCATGGTGCCAGGCGGGATCAGTGCTCGTGGGCCTGGTCGTAGCCGAGGTCGCCGCCGTCGAGGTCGAGATCGCGGCCCGCCATCCGGCCGGAGACGGGGGTGCGGCGGCGGCTGGCGGGCAGCTGTAGGGCCGACCTCACCTCGTGGGCCAGGTCGTATCCGTAATCACCGCTGAGATCATCGTTGACCGGCATGGTCGTCTCCTCGAACGTCGTCGCGTACTGACGCTCCGTGACCGATGTACTTCGGACGGTGCTCGAAAATGATCGCCCGATCAGCGGGCCGGTGGCAAGGGCGTTCCACCGGTTGGCGTCATCGCCGCGCGGGGGTTCACCCGAGCGGGCGCCCGGCCCTACGATCCCGCTCCGTGGTGGACGGTCCGCTCCGGTCGCGGATCGCGGCCGCACTGGCGGCCGGCCGGGTCGTCGACCTGATCCCCGACCTGCCTCGGACCCTCATCGACGGATCGTCGATGCGGAGCTGGGGCGCCGCCCACGACGTCGACGCCGACTTCCTCCGTGACCTGTTGAGAGGCGTCGGTCCCGGAGCGCCGCCCGACCCCCGCGGACTGCGCCTGCGCGGTGTGCGGATCCGCGGCCGGCTCGACCTGGACCACGTGGCGACACCCGTCCGGCTCGAGCTCCAGGACTGCCTGCTCCAGGACGGGATGAGCGCGGAACAGGCCCACCTCCCGGCGCTGGCGCTGGCCAGGTGCCGCATCTCGGACCCGTCCGGTATCGCCCTCCACGCCGACCGGCTCCGGACCGACGGATCGCTGTACCTGAACGGCTCGTGCGTCGAGGGCGGGATCGGGCTGGTCGGCGCCGGGATCGGCGGCAGCCTGCACCTCAGCAGCACGACCGTGCGGAACCCCGTCGGCCCCGCGGTCGCGGCGGAGGGGGTGACGGTCGCGCGCGACCTGCTCGCCGACGGCACGTGCACCATCGACGGTTCGAGCGTGCTGGGCGCGCTCGTCCTGCTGGACGCCCGGATCGACGGCGTCCTCTGGGCGCGGGACGCCACCATCCGCAACGACGCGGGTCCGGCCGTCCACGGGGGCGGGCTCCGGATCGGCCGCGACCTGTACCTCGACGGCGGGTTCTCGGCGGTCGGGTCCGGCCTCGTCCGATCGACGGTCCATCTCTCCGCGGCCCAGGTCGGCGGACTGCTGTACGTCACCCGCGGCGGTGTGCGACACGACGACGACCGGCACCGGTGGTCGGTCGACGGACTCACCTACGCGGGCGTCCCGCTGCTCGGTGACCGGCGGGACCGCGACGGATGGATCGACCTCCTCCGGAGGGCGACGCCGCGGTACTCGGCGCAGCCCTACCAGCAGCTCGCGGCCGTCCACCGCGCGGAGGGCCACGACTCCGACGTGCGCGTGATCCTCATGGCCCAGCGGCGCGACCAGATCGAGCGGGGCGGGTTGTCCGGAGCCGACCTGTGGTGGGCCCGGCTCACCGGCGCGCTGCTCGGCTTCGGCTACCAGCCCTGGCGGGCCCTGATCGTCCTCGTCGGTGTCCTGGTGCTGTCCGTGGCGCTCTCGATCGGCCTGGGCGCGGCGGGCGCGCTCGCCGCCGGTCCTCCGCCTCGGCCCTGCACCGTGATCGAGACCGTCGGGCGGGGGCTGGATCTGGGCGCGCCGTTCCTGCCGCGGAGTGCGTCCTCGACGTGCACGGTCACCGCCACCGACGCGGCCACGGTCCTGACGATCGGGACGTGGGTCATGCAGGTGATCGCCTGGGCCCTCGCCGCCCTGTTCGTCGCCGGGTTCACGGGGATCGTCAGGCGGACGTGACGCCCGCCGGGACGCCGCTCGCGGCCGGTCGCCTCGTCCCGGCACCTTCTGGGGCATCGTGAGCACGTGGAGCTGCGAAGCGGCCGAGCACATCGGTCCCGAGCTCCGTGCTGCGCGCGCTGGCGTGCCGTGGGCCGCGGCCGCTCGGATGCGGGACCGCCTGGTCGATCACTACTTCGACATCCTCCGGTGCGACCCGGCCGCTGGTGCCCGCTCCACGTGTGGATCGGAAAGTGGGGCGGGTGGGGTTCGAACCCACGACCTGACGGGTTATGAGTCCGCTGCTCTGACCAGCTGAGCTACCGCCCCTCGCGCGCCGGAACCCTACCGGAGGGTGACGAACCCGCTGGTCGTTGCCGGTCCCGGGCCCGCCGCACGCCCCCCGGACCCGACCGCCGACCGGCCGTCGGCGAACGGCCCAGTCCGGGAGTGCGCCGTTCGGCCGTCGGGTTCGCCCGATCCCGCACGTCACGGCCCGGTGGGCGCATCTGCCGATCCGCCCGTCGTACGGGGATCGACTCGGATCGAGGTGATCACCGTCCGCGCATACCGTGCATACCTTCAGTCACCCCAGCGGGGCAATTGCCTCGATCGAGTGATCAGGCGAGGGAGTGGGATGAGCAGCCGGCGGTCGGCCAGATGGCCCGGGACCCGGCCCGTCGACGACACGGGCGGCGCCGATGATGCCGATCTGGCGCACCGCAACACCGTGGCGGCCGGCTACCTCGCCGACGGTCGGCTGGACCGTGCGGTGCGGGCACTGGAGTCGCTGCTCGACGACTGCCGGGCGCAGCTGGGCGAGGAGGACGTCGACACGCTGGTCGTGGAGGGCAACCTCGCCGTCGCGCTGGTGATGGGGGGACACGAGGACGAGGGCGCGATGCTGATGTCCGCGAACCTCGCCCGGCGCGAGCGGGTGTTCGGCGACGAGCACCCGCAGACGCTCACCGCCCGGGACGCGGTGGCGGCCACGCACCGGCTGGCGGGGCGGCTGCCCGAGGCGCTGTGGCTCTACTCCCGGGTCGCGCCGCAGCGCAACCGCGTCCTCGGGCCCTCCCACCCGCACACCCTGACCACCCGCCTCGGGCTCGGGCTGACCTTCGCCGCGGCCGGCGACACGGCGATGGCCCTCGACGTCGTCACGGCCGCGCTCCAGGACTGCGACGAGGTCGTCGTCGAGCAGGCCGAGCTGCTGCGCTCGTGCCTGGCGGAGCTGCAGGGCGCGGCCGTGCCCGGTCAGCGCAGCGGGTCCCCGCAGCGGTTCGCGCGCGCGGCGGTCGACGTCGTGGCCGGCGCGGATCGGGGTGGGCCGCCCTGAGAACCGCCGTCCCCGCCCACCGCACGTCCCGACCGGATCGGACCGACATGGCCTGCTCACACTCAGCGGGGTGCCCGCTGTTCCCCCTGCTCAACGCCAGTCTCGACGGGTGGCGCCGCTGCTACTGCGACAGCGACGACGGCTGGCGCGGCTGTGCCCGCTACCAGCAGTCGCTGCGCGGCCAGTACGTCCCGCTCAGCCTGCTCCCCAACGGCCACGACGCCCAGCACCTGCAGAGCGCGGCCGTGCAGGGCCCCGCGGCGCCGGGGCCGAGCGGTGTCCCGGGCAGTGCCCCGACGCTGCTGGAGCTGCTGTTCGAGCACGCGCCCACCCCGGACGACACACCGCTGTTCACCGAGCGGCACCGCCCGTCCCCGACCCCACGACCCGTCGACGAACCCGACCGGCCGCGCCCCTGGTGGACGCGGCTGGCCGAGTGGATGAGGAGCCCCGCATGACCGACTACTGGCCGTGGTGGGCGGGCGCGATCGGGCTCGCCCTGGTCACGATCGCCTACTCGCTCGCCGCCGACCGCTCCTTCGGGGTGTCCGGGGCCTGGGACCGGGTCCTGCACTGGCGCACCGAGCGCGACCTGGAGCGACGGCGGGCGCGCGACGAGGTGGAGCGCCGGGCACTGGTCGACGCGCTCGCCGGGGCCGGGTCCGGACCACCGGCGGGGCCGCACGCGCCGGTGCCCGAGCCGCCGCCGCGCCCGGCGTCGCTGGTCAGCCAGGCGGCCCTGCTCGTCTCGATCCTGGTCGGCGGGTTCGTCGCGGCGACCGTCTCCGGGCGCTTCGACCTGCGTCTGGACATGGGCGCGGGCTTCGCCGACATCGTCACCGCGGACCCGCTGACGATGGTCGTGGTCCTGTTCGTCGGCGGGGTGCTCGTCGGCTTCGGCACCCGTCTCGCCGGGGGCTGCAGCTCGGGCCACGGGCTGCACGGCTGCGGCCGGCTCTACCCGGTCAGCCTGGTGGCGACCGCCGTGTTCTTCGGCACCGCCGTCGTCGTGTCGTTCCTGCTGTGGAAGGTCGTCTGATGCGGACCCAGGGCGGGATCCTGTTCGCCAACATCGGCGCCGGGCTGGCACTCGGCTTCGTGGTCACCAGCATCGGGTTCGGCGACTTCGCCGAGCTCAACCGGATGTTCACCTTCCAGGACCTGCGGATGTTCCTGGCCTTCGCCGGGGCGGTCGCGATCATCGTGGCGGTCTTCGCGATCGCCGGGGTGCGCCGGACCCCGACCCGCATCCACGCCGGGGTGGTGCCCGGAGCGGCGCTGTTCGGCGTCGGCTGGGCGATCTCCGGCGGCTGCCCGGCCATCCCGATCATCCAGGTCGGGAGCGGGTACCTGCCGGCGCTGGTGTCGATCGCCGGGATCGTCGTCGGCATCCGGCTGTGCCGCCGGGTCACCACGCGCCTGCGCATCGACACCGGCTCCTGCGGGGTCTGAGGGGCCTGCGCCGGGAAACGCGTCGGAGTGCGTACCGCGACACAGACGCGCGGGCCGCTGCGCCGCAGGCTGGTCCCACCACCCGGACCGGCGATCGGAGCCAGCCATGAGCACCACCCCCCGCACCCTCGGACTCCTGCTGGCGGTCGCCGTCACGGGGGCGGCACTGGCCGGCTGCGACGCCTCGGCCTACGAGGACCCGTACTACACCGAGTCGTCCTCGGAGGGCGGTGACGTGCAGTTCTACCCGGGCGGCACGATCACCGACACCGGCGACGGCCTCATCGTCTCCGGTACCGACGGGACGTCGTTCTCGAGCGGATGACACGTGTCATCGGCGGGCCGCCGGGGCGTCACGTCCCCCGGTGACGGGCGGGACTGCCGTCGCGGAGCCCGCGTCCCGATCATCGGGGCATGCGATCACGAAACCTCACGGTCCTGCTCGCCGCGGGTGCCCTCGCCGCCGGATGTGCGACGGGGGTGGCGGCCGGGGGGTCGGCCGCGCCCGTCGACTGGCGGGAGTGCGGCCCGAACCTCGACTGCGCGACGGTGGACGTCCCCGTCGACCACGACGACCCCGGAGGCGACACCGTGGCGCTGTCGCTGGTCCGCCACCGCGCCACCGACCCGGCGCAGCGGATCGGCAGCCTGTTCTACAACCCCGGGGGTCCCGGCGGGCCGGCCACCGACTCCGTCCGCATGATCGACACGGCCGCGGGCACGGGGCCGTGGTCGCCGGAGCTGCTGGCCCGCTTCGACGTCGTGGGCATGGACCCGCGCGGGGTGGGGGAGAGCGAGGGCGTGCGCTGCCTCGACGACGCGACCCGCGAGGCGAACCTGGCGACGGACCTGGATCCGGCGCTGCCCGGCGGGTTGCCCCGCGGCACCCTCGACGCGGAGGTCCGCGAGCTGGCCGAGGGCTGCCTCGCGAACGTCGACCCCGCGTTGCTGGCGAACATGGCCACCGACGACGTCGCGCGCGACATGGACCTGGTCCGCGCCGCGCTCGGCGAGGAGGAGATCACCTACCTCGGCGCCTCCTACGGGACGCTGCTCGGCGCGACCTACGCGACGCTGTTCCCCGACCGCGTACGGCACATGGCACTCGACGCGCCCGTCGACCCGGCCCGCTGGCAGCTCGACCCCGTCGCCGCGACGACCGACCAGGCACTCTCCGGCGAGCGGATGCTCGACGCCTACCTGGCCACCTGCGTCGAGCAGGGATGCCCGTTCGGGGCGGGTGACCCGGGCGCCGCGCTCGACGCGCTGGTGGCGCGCATGGAGGCGCAGCCGCTGGAGGTGCCGGCGGCGAACGGGGCCCCGGCCGGGCGGCTCGACGGGGCCGGGGTGCTGTCGGCGGCGCGCATCGCGATGTTCGGGCCGGCCCTGTGGCCGGTGCTCACGACCGGTCTGCTCGCCGCGGAGGCCGGTGACGGGTCGATCCTGCTGAACCTGTCGACGGCGTTGGCGCGCGAGCCCGACGGCTCCCCGGCCGGGTTCGGCGAGGCCAACATGGCCGTCAACTGCCTGGACCGTACGGTGCCCGCCGACCCGGCCGTGCACGACGCGAACGCGGCCGAGATCGTCGCGGCCGCGCCCCGCTTCGGCACGCTGTCCAGCTACCTGATGCTCGCCTGCGCCTCCTGGCCGGTGCCGAACCCGGACCGCTTCGAGGGGCCGCTCGACGGTGCGGGCGCCCCGCCGATCCTGGTCGTCGGCGGCCGGGAGGACTCGCAGACCCCCTACGCGTGGGCGGAGACGATGGCCGACGGGCTGGAGTCCGGTGTCCTGCTCACCCGCGAGGGCTACGGCCACGGCTCGTACCGGGCGAGCGGACCGTGCGTCGACACCGCGGTCGACCGGTACCTCGTCGACGGGGTGCTGCCCGCCGAGGGCACCGTCTGCCCGCAGGAACCGGCGCCCAGCACGCTGCCGGTCACGGGATGAGACACCGCGGGGGCGCGGAATGCGGTATCCCTGACGCGGCACGGGTTCCCGGACGCAAGGAGGCGTCATGATCTTCATCGTGATCAGGATCGACATCCGCCCGGAGAAGCGGGAGGACTTCCTCGCCGGCATCACGAAGTACTCCGCGCAGGTGCGCGAGGAGCCCGGGAACCTGATGTTCTCCTGCTTCGCGAGCGTCGAGCGGCCCGACGAGTACGCGGTGCTCGCCAACTACGTCGACCAGGCGGCGGGGGAGGCGCACGTGAGCTCCGCGCACGCGCAGTGGTTCTTCGGCTGGCTGCCCTCGGTCGTGGCGACGGTGCCGCGGATCGTCTACCAGGAGCTGCCGCCGGGGGTGGACTGGTCGGAGATGGGCGAGGTCGTGCTGGAGCGGTAGGGCCCCGGACCTGCCGTCCCGCCCGAACTTTCAGTTGACGCAACTTGCAGGCAGTGCAATGTTGGGGTCGTCACGACACCGATGCACGGCCGAGAGCGGCGCAAGCGGTCCACCCGTCGGGCGCTGCGGTCGGCCGTGCTGGAGCTCGGCCTGGAGCGCGGGTGGGCCGAGGTGCGGGTCGAGGAGGTCGCCGAACGCGCCGGGGTGTCGGCCCGCACGTTCTTCAACTACTTCGAGACCAAGGAGGACGCCGCGCTGCTGGACCTGTTCGTCGTCCCCGACGACGAGCTGGCCGCGCTCGAGGGCCCGGCACCGCGGCTGTGGCACGCGCTCACCGAGCTGTTCACCGCCGACGTCGAGCGGCTCGGCGGCGACGGCGCGGACGTCCCCCGGTTCATGGAGCTGCAGCGGCGCAACCCCGGGCTGCAGGCCCGGCAGATGGGCGTGTTCACCCTCTTCGAGGGCCGGCTCTCGTCGGCGATCGCGGCCCGGCTGCCCGACGACCGCGACGGCAGGCTGCGGGCCGGGCTGATGTCGGGTGCGTGCATCACCGCCGTCCGGGTCGGCCTGCAGGCCTGGACGGCGGGGGGCTGGCAGGGCCCACCCGGTGCCGACGTCCGCGACGCCTTCGGGCTGCTCGCCCCCGCCTTCGCCCGCTGACGCGCACCCCCGGACAGGAGCCCGCCGTGAGCGACCGCCCCCTCGCAGCACCGTCACCGCTGCCCCGCATCGACATCACCGACCCCGGGTTCAAGGCCGACCCGTTCCCGCTGTACGCCCGGCTGCGCGACGAGTCGCCGGTGCACCCCGTCGAGCTGCCGCGGTTCGGCCGGGCGTACCTCGTCACCCGCTACGCCGACGTCGCCGCCGGTTTCCGCGACGACCGGCTGGTGAAGAACCGGCGCACCGCGCTGACCGCCGGGCAGCTCGCCCGCGGCCCGCGGCTGCCCCGCGCGCTGTCCGCCCTGGAACGCGGCCTGCTGTCCCTCGACGGCGAGGACCACCACCGGCTGCGCGCCCTGGTGCACCAGGCCTTCACCCCGCGCCGCGTCGAGGAGATGCGCGACCAGGCCGAACGGCTCGCCGACGAGCTGCTCGACGCCGCGCTGGCGAAGGCGGCCCGGACCGGGCATTTCGACCTGGTCGCCGACTACGCCCTGCCCCTGCCGCTGACGCTCATCGCGCGGATCCTGGGGGTCCCCGAGCGGGACGGCGCGCGCTTCCGGTCCTGGACCGTGTCGCTGCTGTCGCTGGCCCGCGGCAACCCGCTGCCGAGGATCCCCTCGGTGCTGCTGTTCCTGCGGTACCTGCGGCGGCTCGTCGCCGAGCGGACCCGGCGCCCCACCGGTGACCTGATCTCCGCCCTGGCCGCCGCCCGCGAGGCCGACGACCGGCTCAGCGCCGACGAGGTGCTGTCCATGATCGTGCTGCTGCTCACCGCGGGCCACGAGACCACCGTCAACCTGATCGGCACCGGGACGCTGGCCCTGTTGCGCCATCCCGACCAGCTCGCCCGGCTGCGCGACGACCCGGCGCTCGTCCCGACCGCCGTCGAGGAGCTCGTACGCCACGTCGTGCCGGCCGAGACCGCCACCGAGCGCTACGCCCGCGAGGACCTCGAGATCGCCGGCACGCTCATACCGCGCGGATCGCTGGTGCTGCTCGTGGTCGCCGCCGCCAACCGCGATCCCGGCTGGTTCCCCGACCCCGACCGGCTCGACCTCGCCCGCAGCCCAAACCGGCACCTCTCGTTCGGCCAGGGCGTGCACTACTGCCTCGGGGCGCCGCTGTCGCGCCTGGAGGCCGGGGTGGCACTGCCGGCGTTGCTGCGCCGGGTCCCCGACCTGCGCCTGGCCGTGCCCGAGGACGCGCTCCGGTGGCGGGGTGGGATGGTCCTGCGCGGCGTCGAGAGCCTCCCGGTCGCGGTGCGGTGACGGCCCGTCCGGGGTCAGCGCATGACGAAGGTGCTCGACCCCGCGTCGAAGCGCAGCTCGTCGCTGTCGAACGCCGCCCCGACCGCCCCGCCGTCCACCAGGGCGGCAGGCGGCCCGGACCGCACCCCGCCGTCGCGGTCGAGCAGCCACACCCGGTCGGCGACGCGCAGCGCGAGCTCCACGTCGTGGGTCGAGACCACCACGACGATGCCCCGCTCGCGCGCCAGCCGGCGCAGCAGCCCGGTGACCGAGACGCGCGAGGGGGCGTCGAGGAACGCGGTGGGCTCGTCGAGGAGCAGCAGGTCGGGGGCCTGGGCGAGCGCGCGGGCGACCAGTACGCGCTGGCGCTCGCCGTCGGACAGGCGCCCGACCCGCCGGTCGGCGAACCCCGAGGCGCGGACCGCAACCAGCGCGGCGTCGACGGCGGCGTGGTCGGCCGGGCGCAGCGTGCCGCGGGCCCCGGTGTGCGGGTGGCGGCCGAGCGCGACGAGCTCCCACGCCGTCAGCAGGCCGGGATCGACGCGCTCGGTGAGCACCACCGCCACGCGGCGGGCGCGGGCGGCGGGGGAGAGGGCGAGCAGGTCGGCGCCGTCGAGGGCGACCGTCCCGGAGACGGCGGGGAGCAGGCCCGCGACGGTGCGCAGCAGCGTCGACTTGCCCGCCCCGTTCGGCCCGAGCAGGGCCGTCAGCTCGCCGGGCCGGGCGTCGAGGGTGACGCCGGTGAGCACGGCGGGGCCACGGCGGTGCCCGACGGTGAGGTCGTGCAGGCGCAGGCTCACGCGTTCACCGTCCGGCTGCGGATCAGCACCGTGATGACGACCGGCGCCCCGACCACGGAGGTGATGACGTTGACCGGCACCGGCCCGGGCAGCCACGGCAGGTGCGCGGCGACCGCGCAGGCCAGCGCGACGCCCGCGCCGGTGAGCAGCGCCGCGGGCAGCAGGACCCGGTGGCCGGAGCTGCCCACGGCCAGGCGCGCGAGGTGCGGGACGGCCATCCCGAGGAACGCCACGGGCCCGCAGTAGGCGGTGACCGCCCCGGCCAGCACGGCCGAGGACGCCAGGACCACCAGCCGCACCCGCCCGATCCGCACCCCGACCGAGCGGGCGTGGTCCTCGCCGAGCAACAGGGCGTCGAGCGCCTTCGCCCCGGCCAGCGCCACGACCAGCCCGACGGCGACGACCGGGGCGAACACGGCGAGGTCGGCACCCGAGGTCCCGGAGAAGCTGCCCAGCCCCCAGACGACGAACTGCTGCGCCCGCTGCGGGTCGACCAGCGTGAGCAGCAGGCTCACCGCCGCGGTGGCCAGCGACCCGAGCATCACCCCGACGATCAGCAGCACCACCCCCGACCGCACCCAGCGCGAGAGCAGCAGCACGACGCCGAGCACGATCCCGGCCCCGAGCGCCGCGGCGACGACCGTCCCGGCGCGCCCGGCCCCGGCGAGCCCGGCGGCGAACGTGCCCGCGGCCCCGCCGCCCGTCCCGGCAACGGCGAGCGCGACGCCCAGGCTCGCCCCCGCGCTGACCCCCAGCACGTAGGGCTCGGCCAGCGGGTTGCGGAACAGCGTCTGCAGCTGCAGCCCGGCGACGCCCAGCGCGGCCCCGGCCAGCGCCGCGGTGAGCGCCCGGGGCACGCGCACCGTCCCGATCAGGACGGGGGCGGCCGGGTCGGCGGGGGTGAGCCCGAGCAGCACGGCCACCGTGTCGTACGGCGACACGACGACCGGCCCCACCGCGACGGCCAGCACCAGCGCGACGACGGCACCCACACCCAGCAGCCCGACCGCCACCGCCCCCCTCCCGCGAGTCCCCCGTTCCCCGGCCCCGAGTCCCCGCCGGATTCGGGGCCGGATCCGGAGGGACTCGCGCGCGGGAAACGGGGGACTCGCGGGTGGGGTCATCGGAGCTCGGTGTAGAAGGTCTGCTCGTGGGCCGGGGCGAGCTCGGGATGCAGGATCGCGACCAGGTCGGCCAGCACCAGGTCGGGGCGGGTGACCCCGCGCTCGTAGAAGTCGTTGCCGCCGCCGGGCCCGATGGCGCGGTTGGCCGTCCACACCCGGCCCTCGCGCATCGCGGCCAGCTCGCCGTAGCGGGGGTCGGCGGCCAGTGCGGCGGCCCGGTCGGCCCAGTCCTGGGTGGCCAGCCACACCGGGGCCTGCCCGGCGGTGGCGTAGACGGTCTCGAAGTCCAGCGTCAGGCTGCTGGTCGACGGGTCGTCCGACCACGGGTTCGCGCCCCCGGCGTCGTCGAGCAGGCGGCCCAGGTAGCTGCCCCCGGCCGGGACGCTCCAGGTGCCCTGGAACAGCGACCCGGCGAGGACGGGCACCGGCTCCGCCCCCGCCGCCCGCGCCGCGGTCCCGGTGTACGCCGCCTCGACCTGGTCGAACACCGCGGCCGCCCGCAGCTCGTCGCCGGTCAGCGCGGCCATCACCTTGATCCACTCGGCGCGGCCGAGCGGCGTCGGCTCCAGGTACTCCGCGTTGGCGACGACCGGGATGCCGGCCTGGCGCAGCGTCGCGTGGGCGGGGTCGTCGAACCCGCCGGTCATCAGGACGTCCGGGCGCCCGGTGACGACCCGCTCCACGTCGATCTGCTCGGTGGGCGCGTACTCGGCCACGGCCCCGGCGTCGATCGCCGCGAGCACCTCCGGCGAGCTGACGAACGCGGCCGTCGCCACGCCGGTGAGGACGTCGACGCGGCCGAGGTCGACCAGCAGGGGCAGGTGCGTGGTGGAGCCGGAGTAGAGGCTGTCGACCGGCACCGTGATCCGCTGTGCCGACGCCAGCTCGGGGGGCAGCTCGGGCGTGGCGCCGCAGGTGACGAGCACGTAGGACTCGGGCTCGGCGCCGGGGGAGGGCTGGTCCACCGTGAGGACCTGGTAGCCCTCGGCGTAGGTCAGGGAGAAGTTCTCGGCGTGCTCGACGGTGGAGCGCCCGCCGGTGCCCGGGACGCAGGCGGCGGGCGCCGCGGGCGGGGCCGCGGCGCAGGCGGACAGGACGACGACCCCGGCGAGCAGGGCAGGGACGAGACGCACGGGTGACTCCTCACGGGGATATCCGCCCCGGATCACGGAGGGGTGACGACGTGAGTCTCTGGCTCTCCCCGCGGGGGGATCACAGTGGCGGGACCGCGCCGGACTCGCACCGGCTTCCTCGTACCGCCGTCACCTGGACACCGGCCATCCTGTCACGCCGCGGCGCTACTCCCCGACGTAGGACATGACGTGCTTGACGCGGGTGTAGTCCTCCAGCGAGTACGCCGACAGGTCCTTGCCGTAGCCGGACTGCTTGACCCCGCCGTGCGGCATCTCCGCCACCAGTGGGATGTGGCAGTTGACCCAGACGCAGCCGGAGTCGATCGCCGCCGACACCCGCAGCGCGGTGCCGTGGTCGCGGGTCCAGACGCTGGCGGCGAGGCCGTAGTCGGTGTCGTTGGCCATCGCGACCGCCTCGGCCTCGTCGGCGAAGGTCTGCACCGTGATCACCGGGCCGAAGATCTCGGTGCGGACCAGCTCGTCGTCGGCGCGCAGGCCGTCGACGAGCGTGGGGGTGTAGAAGTAGCCGCCGCCCCCGGCCGCGCCGCCGCCGGACACCACCGTGGCGTGCGACGGGGCCCGCTCCACCAGGCCGGACACGTGCGCGAGCTGGGTGGGGTTGTTGACCGGCGGGATGAAGAGGTCCTCGCTGCCCGCCACCTCGTCGCGGGACAGGCGCACGCCCGCGGCCTGCTCGGCGAGCGCCTCGACCAGCTCGCCCCGGACCGACTCGGCGACCAGCACGCGGGTGGCGGCGGTGCAGTCCTGCCCGGCGTTGAAGTACCCGGCGACGGCGATGCCCTCGGCGGCCGCGGCGATGTCGGCGTCGGCGAACACCACGCACGGCGCCTTGCCGCCCAGCTCCAGGTGCGTCCGCTTGACCGTCGGCCGCGGCGGCCTGCGCGACCGCCTTGCCGGCCCGGGTGCTGCCGGTGATCGACACCATCGCGGGCGTCGGGTGCGCGGTGAGCAGCGCACCGGTGCCGCGGTCGCCGCAGACGACGTTGAACACCCCGGGCGGGAGGATGTCGGCGAACAGCTCGGCCATCAGGACCGCGCTCGCCGGCGTGGTGTCGCTCGGCTTGAGGACGATGGTGTTGCCCGCCGCCAGCGCGGGCGCGAACTTCCAGACCGCCATCATCATCGGGTAGTTCCACGGCGCCACCGACCCGACGACCCCGACCGGCTCGCGCCGGATCGTCGACTGGAACCCGCGCATGTACTCCGCGCTGGCCTTGCCCTCCAGCATCCGGGCCGCCCCGGCGAAGAACCGGATCTGGTCGACCATCGGCGGGATCTCCTCCGACGCCGTGAGGCCACGGGGCTTGCCGGTGTTGCGGGCCTCGGCCTCGACCAGCCGCTCCGCCCCGGCCTCGACGGCGTCGGCCATGGCGAGCAGCTTCTCCATGCGCTCGCCGGGGGTGGTGCGCCGCCACTGCCCGAACGCGCGGGCCGCCGCGGCGAACGCCGCGTCGACGTCGGGGGCGGTGGACAGCGGGGCGGTGGCGTAGACCTCGCCGGTGGCCGGGTCGACCACGTCGGACCAGCCGCCCTCGGCGGGGGGTGTGAACCCGCCGTCGACGAAGTTCAGGAGCCGGGTCTTGTCGGACATCGCGCCAGTCTCGTGAGGTCCGGGGGCGCGGGCAATCGGCCGTGCAGGTAGGGATGCCCTGCCGTCACACACGACCGCGGCCCCGCACTGCCCGGGGGCAGGCGGGGCCGCGGCCGGCCGGCTCAGTGGTCGCCGAAGACGACGGTGTAGTGGGCCCGGTCGATCGTCGGGTAGCCGTTGTAGGCCTGGCCGACGGCGAACGTGGTGGCGTTCGGGTCGAGCAGCCGGGCGTTGTGGCCGGGGGAGTTCTTCCACCAGTTCAGGGCGGCCTCGGGGGAACTGTACGAGGGGGAGGAGCCGTAGCCCCAGAAGTTGATCTCACCGAGGTAGCCGGTGTAGCCCGAGCAGAACTGGACGCGCTGGGCGACGTTCATGCCGCGGGTGTCGATGTGGTTGCTGGGGGAGAACCCGCGGTTGAAGCTGTCGAGGCTGGCCCACATGGCCGGGCGGGCCAGCGTGCGGGAGTAGGTCAGCGGGCGCAGGCCGTGCTGGGCGCGGTAGGCGTTGATCGCGTTGGCGAGCACGACCTCCCCGTCGCGGTGGTCGAGGGCGAGACCGTCGACGTAGCTGCCGTAGCCCATGTACGCGCAGTCACGCGGGGCGGCGGAGGCGGGGGTGGCGAGGCCGGCCATGAGGCCGGCGGCCAGGATCCCGCCGAGGGTCAGCTGGGCGATGCGGCGGATGCGGGTGGCGACGGACATCGTGGGCTCCTCGGGCTGGTGGGGTGGTCTCCGCCGGTCGTCCGGCGTCGTCACCAGGAGGAGGGCCGCCGGGGCCGTCCGGTTACACCCCGGCCCGTCGATATTCTGGAGCCATGTCGACCGAGACCATCGAGTTCCAGGCGGAAGCCCGCCAGCTGATGCAGCTGATGATCCACTCGATCTACTCGAACAAGGACGTCTTCCTGCGCGAGCTGGTCTCCAACGCCTCCGACGCGCTCGACAAGCTGCGCCTGGCGTCGTACACCGACAAGGACCTCGACGTCGACGTCTCCGACCTGCACGTCGAGCTCGTCACCGACGCGCAGGCCCGCACGCTGACCGTGCGCGACAACGGCATCGGGATGAGCCGTGAGGACGTGGTCGGGCTGATCGGCACGATCGCCCGCTCCGGCAGCGCGGAGATGATCGCGCAGCTGCGGGCGGCGAAGGAGAACGGCGGCGACACCTCGCCGGAGGCCTCGGCGGAGCTGATCGGCCAGTTCGGTGTCGGGTTCTACTCCAGCTTCATGGTCGCCGACCGCGTCGAGATGCTGACCCGCCGGGCCGGCGGGGACGCCGGGGTGCGGTGGGAGTCGGCGGGCGAGGGCACCTACACCGTCACCGACGAGCCGGACGCCCCGCAGGGCACCACGATCACCCTGCACCTCAAGCCCGTCGACGCCGAGGACGGGCTGCACGACTACGCCGACGACGGGGTCGTGCGCGGGCTCGTGAAGCGGTACTCGGACTTCATCACGTGGCCGATCCGCATGGGTGAGGACACGGTCAACTCGCGCAAGGCCCTGTGGTCGCGCCCGCAGAGCGACGTGACCGCGGAGGAGTACACCGAGTTCTACCGGCACGTCAGCCACGACTGGCAGGACCCGCTGGAGACGATCCGGCTCTCCGCCGAGGGCACCTTCGAGTACCAGGCGCTGCTGTTCCTGCCCTCGCACCCGCCGATGGACCTGTTCATGCGCGACGCCCGCCGCGGCGTGCAGCTCTACGTCAGGCGCGTGTTCATCATGGACGACTGCGAGGCGCTGGTCCCGGAGTACCTGCGGTTCGTCAAGGGTGTCGTGGACGCGGCCGACCTCTCGCTCAACGTGTCGCGGGAGATCCTGCAGCAGGACCGCCAGATCCAGCTGATCCGCAAGCGCCTGGTCAAGAAGGTGCTCTCCACGATCCGCACGATGATGGACGCCGACGCGGAGAAGTACGCCACCTTCTGGGACGGGATGGGCCGCGCGGTCAAGGAGGGCCTGCTCTCCGACGGCGACAACCGGCAGGCGATCCTCGACCTCTGCTCGTTCGCCGGCACCCACGACCCCGAGAAGCCGACGGCCCTGCGCGACTACGTCGACCGGATGCCCGAGGGCCAGGACGCGATCTACTACGCCACCGGCGACTCGCGGGCCGCGCTGGAGGGCTCCCCGCACATGGAGGCGTTCCGCGCCAAGGGCTACGAGGTGCTGCTGCTCACCGACCCCGTCGACGAGGTGTGGGTCGACATGGTGCCGGAGTTCGCCGGCACGCCGCTGGCCTCGATCGCGAAGGGCGACGTCGACCTGGGCGGCGACGACCTCGACGAGGAGACGAAGCAGGGTTTCGACGGGCTGCTGACCTGGCTGGGCGAGACGCTGGCCGACGAGGTCAAGGAGGTGCGCCTGTCGCACCGGCTGACGACGTCGGCGGCGTGCCTGGTCGGCGACCCCGGCGACCTCACCCCGACGCTGGAGAAGATGTACCGCGCGATGGGGCAGGAGCCGCCGAAGGTCAAGCGGATCCTGGAGCTCAACCCGCAGAGCCCGCTGGTCCTCGCCCTGAACCGGGCGCACACCGAGCGTCCGGGCGACGAGGAGCTGCGCGGGCTGGCCCGGCTGCTGCACGGCACGGCGCTGCTGGCCGAGGGCGGCGACCTGCCGGACCCTGCGGCGTTCGCCGCCGCACTCGCGGCGCAGTTGGAGCGCTCGCTGACGGCATAGGTGCGGGTGCCCCGGGCCCGGCGCACGGCCGGGCCCGGGGCCGCCGGGTCAGCCGCGCGGTGTGGTCGACGTACGGTCGGCCGCACCGTCCGCGGGGGCCGCCGGGACGGGCGGGGTGCCGCTGGGCGGGGTGCCGGGTGGCCGGTCCCCGTTGACGGCGGGCGCGGCGGGCACCGGTGCGGACGGGAACACCTCCTGCCGCAGCCCGGCGATCATCGCGAACATCATCGCGAAGACCATCAGGAAGATCGGCAGGCCGATCACCGTGATGACCTGCTGGAGCGCCTCGAGCCCTGCCGTACCGCCGATGATGATCAGCGACGCGGCCAGCGCCCCCTCCGACAGCCCCCAGAACACGCGCTGGCGGGTGGGGCCCGCCTCGCCGGTGCCCGAGCACAGCATGTCCACGACCAGCGACGCCGAGTCCGACGAGGTGGCGAAGAACAGGGCGACCACGACGACCGCGATGCCCGAGATCAGCGTCGCGGCCGGGAAGTTGTCGAAGAAGGCGAACATCGCCAGCGGCACGCTGTCGGCGACCGCCGCCGAGATGGTCCCGCCGGTCCCACCGATCCCGTCGATCTGCATCGCCGACCACCCGAAGATCACGAACCAGACCAGGGTGAACAGCGACGGGGCGATGAGCACGCCGCCGACGAACTGGCGGATGGTGCGCCCGCGCGAGATGCGGGCGAGGAACACGCCCATGAACGGGGCCCAGGTGACCGTCCAGGCCCAGTAGAAGACGGTCCAGCCGCCCTGCCAGCCCCAGCCGCCCTCGTCGGTGAACTGCGCCATGGAGTCGTTCCAGAACGACAGCGGGACGATCTGCTGGGCGTAGAGGCCGGCGCTCTCGAAGATCTGGCGCAGCAGGAAGACGGTGTCCCCGGCGATCAGGACGAAGATCATCAGCCCGACGGCCATGAGGATGTTGAGGTTGGACAGCCGCCGCACGCCCTTGTCCAGCCCGGCCACGATCGACGCGGTCGCGACCAGCGTCAGCGCGGTGATGATGAGGACCTTCGGCCAGACCGCGTCCGGGATGCCGGTCAGCGCGGTCAGCCCGGCGTTGATCTGCGAGGTGCCCAGGCCCAGGGAGACGGCGAGCCCGAACAGCGTGCCGAGCACGGCGAAGACGTCGATGGTCTTGCCGATCGGGCCGTGGATCCGCTCCTTGAGGAAGGGGTAGAACACCGAGGAGACCCGCATCGGCAGGTCGTAGCGGTAGATGAAGTAGCCGAAGGCCAGCCCGGGCAGGGTGAAGATCGCCCAGGTGTGCAGGCTCAGGTGGTACAGCGAGATCGTCATCGCGTCCTGCGAGGCCTGCACGCTGTAGGGCTCCACGCCGGCGTAGGGCGGGGTGGAGAAGTGCGAGATCGGCTCGGCCACCCCCCAGAACATCAGCACGGTGCCGATGCCGCCCGCGAACAGCATCGCGAACCACGACAGGTTCGAGTACGCCGGTGTGTCCGCGTCGTGGCCCAGCCGCAGGTTCCCGTACTTGCTCAGGGCGACCCAGGCCAGGAACACCAGCCAGGTGGTGACCCCCAGGATGAAGAACCACCCGAGGTTGGTGACGATCCACTCCCGCCCGGCGCCGAACGCCGTCCCGATCGGGCCCGGGAACGACAGCAGCAGCACGAGGAAGGCGACCATCAGGCCCGCCGACCAGAAGAAGATGTGCGGGTTGGTCCGCAACCCGAGCCGACGAGCCAGATCCTCCACGACCACGCACTCCGATCCGCGACGCCGGCCGCGCGCGGACAGGGTCTGCGTCGGGCGTACGGAATGACGCGGCGTGACGTCGACCGGGCCAGGATCGGCTACGTATGCCCCGTTTGTCCACCGCTGACGTCGCCGGCCGTCGCCGGTCGGGTCGGCTCAGCGGCGGGGCGCGCCGTCGTCGGGTTCCTCGCCAACGGGCGTGACCACCGTCGGGTCCTCGGCGCCGGTGTCGGTGGGGGCGGTGCGGTGCAGGACGGTCGGCGGGTCCTGCTGGGCCTGCGCGGTGTCGATCGGCTCGACCTGGCGGGCGGGCCGGGGCGGGGCCGCGGGGGCCTGCCGGGCGCGCCGGCGCCGGGCGTCGAGGGCGAACGCGACCGCGGCGACGGCCAGCACCACGACCACCCCGGCGACGAGCACCAGCACCGCGGCCGGCGTCATCCCTCCACCACCGGCGCCGTGGCCGGTACGCAGAGCACCGGGCGGGCGGAGAGCTGGAGCAGCTTGTGCGACACCGAGCCGAGCAGGGCGCCGCGCAGCGGGCTCTCGTTCCAGGTGCCGACCACGATGACGAGCGCGTCGTGCTCCTCGGCCGCCGCGATCAGGGCCGGGGCGGGACGGGAGTCGACGACGTCGACGATGACGCGCACCCCCGCCGCCTCCGCGGCCGCGACGGCCGGTGCGGCGATCCGCTCGTCGAGCTCGTCGAGGGCCACCCGGGCCTCGTCGGCCTCCTCGCCGACGGTGCTCGGCGGGGCGATGCCGTGCACCAGCACAAGCGGCACGTCGAAGCTGCCGGCCAGCTCGATCGCGATGTCGAGGGCCCGCCGCGCACCGGGCGACCGGTCGTAACCGAGCACGATGCTCTTCCCACTGGCCACGTCCGTCAGCCCTTCCCGGTCTCCGACGGCTCCGGCGCGACGCCGGGCCGTTCCTGCCAGAACCGCGCGTCGTGGAACCGCCACGCGATCATGAAGACGATACCGACCAGGAAGATCCCGACGCCGATCACCAGCGGCGGCCCGAAGCCGAACCACGAGGTGCCCGACGAGCTGGCCTCGGGGTCGTTGAGGTCGGTGACCGACAGGACCAGCAGGTAGATCAGCAGCGCGGAGCCGAGCAGCGGGCCGACGCCGATCAGGAGCAGGTTCGACGCGCTGCGCAGCAGCTGCCTGCGGTGGTAGACCGCGCAGGCGATGCCGGTGAGGGAGTAGTAGAACGCGATGAGCAGCGACAGCGCGGTGAGGGAGTCGAACAGGGCGTTCTCGCTGATCAGGTAGATCAGGACGTACCAGCCGATGGCGATGGCGGCGACGGTCCAGGTCGACACGTCCGGGGTGCGGAAACGCGGGTGGATGTGCGCGAGCCGCCTCGGCAGCGCGGCGCGGCGCGCCATCGACAGCCCGGTGCGCGACGCGGGGATGATCGTGGTCTGGGTGGAGGCGAGCGCGGCGGTGGCCACGGAGACCAGCAGCACCCAGTCCCAGCCGCCGAGCACCTCCTCGCCGAGCAGCGCGAAGATCAGCTCGGCCTGGTCCTGGTTGTCGGCGAGGAACCCGGTGCCCGCGAACGCGACGACCGCGTAGGCGACGGACAGGTAGGTCACCAGCAGCACGACGGTGGAGACGATCGCGGCGCGCCCCGGCGTCGAGGCCGAGTCGGTGGTCTCCTCGGTGAGGTTGACCGCGGACTCCCAGCCCCAGTAGGCGAACACCCCGAGCAGCAGGCCCGCGGTGAGCGCGGCGCCGCCCTCGGCGAACGGGTTGAGCCAGGTGAACGACGGCGTCTCGGCGTCGAAGGGGGTGTCGCCGGTGGAGGCCCGCACCAGCGCGACGACCGCGAACACCAGCAGCGACAGCACCTGCACGAGGATCAGGACGTTCTGGAACCGCGCGGAGATCTCGGTGCCGAGCACGCACAGCGCCGTCATCGCGAGCACGACGACCACGACGATCGGGATGACGACGCCGTTCGTGCTCGCCAGGTCGTCCAGGCCCAGCGCGAGCAGCGAGAAGCGCACGGCGGTGTCGGCCAGCGAGCCCGTGACCAGCACGCCCGTCATCGCGATGGCCCAGCCGCCGATCCACCCGAGCCACGGGCCCATCGCCCGCGTGACCCAGGAGAACGTGGTGCCGCAGTCCTGGTCGACGCGGTTGAGGTAGTAGAACGCGGAGGCGATCAGCAGCATGGGCACGAACGACGCCAGCAGGACGCCGGGCGCGTAGACGCCGACGAGCGCCACCACGGGCCCGATGATCGCGGCGAGCGAGTACGCGGGCGACGTCGACGCGAGGCCGATCACCAGCGCGTCGAGGAACGAGATGGCGCCCGGCTTGAGCTGTGCCTCCGGCGCGGCGGCGGGTTCGGCACTCATCGGAGAGTTATTCCACCAGTCCTGGTTCACCCACAAGAGCCACTCCGGCTACTTTGCTGCTCGCGGTAGCCGTTGCGTTCTCCCGGAGCGAGGTGCGTCGTGCGGATCCTGCTCATCGGTGCCGGTGGGGTGGGTGGGTCGGTGGCCGCGATCGCGGCGCGGCGGGAGTTCGTGGAGCGGCTGGTCGTGGCCGACTTCGACCACGCCCGGGCGCGTGCGGTCGTCGACCGGGTGGGCGATGCCCGGTTCGTCGCGGCCCGGCTGGACGCGGCCGATGCCGACGCCGTGGCGGCGGTGCTGGCCGAGCACGGCTGCACCGCGCTGCTCAACGCGACCGACCCGCGGTTCGTCATGCCGTTGTTCCGGGCCTGCCTGGCGGCGCGGGTGACCTATCTGGACATGGCCATGTCGATGTCGGCGCCGCACCCCGCCGCCCCCTACGAGCGGTGCGGCGTCAAGCTCGGCGACGAGCAGTTCGCCCTGCACGACCCCTTCGCCGACGCCGGGGTGCTCGCGCTGGTCGGCATCGGGGTGGAACCGGGGCTGTCGGACGTGTTCGCCCGGTTCGCCGCCGACCACCTGTTCGCCCGCATCGACGAGCTGGGCGTCCGCGACGGGTCCGACCTGGCCGTCGCGGGTCGCGGGTTCGCCCCGCCGTTCTCGATCTGGACGCTGATCGAGGAGTGCCTCAACCCGCCCGTGGTGTGGGAGCGCGACCGCGGCTGGTTCACCACCGAGCCCTTCAGCGAGCCCGAGGTGTTCGACTTTCCCGGTGGCATCGGGCCGCTGGAGTGCGTGAACGTCGAGCACGAGGAGGTGCTCCTCATGCCGCGGTGGATCTCCGCGGAGCGGGTGACGTTCAAGTACGGGCTCGGGTCGCACGTGATCGGGGTGCTGCGGACGTTGCACGAGCTGGGCCTGTCGTCGACGGTCCCGGTGCGGGTGGGGGAGGTGTCGGTGTCGCCCCGGGAGGTGGTGGCCGCCTGCCTGCCCGACCCGGCGACCCTGGGGCCCACGATGACGGGGCGCACCTGCGCCGGGCTGTGGGTGAGCGGGACCGGCGTCGACGGCGCGCCGCGGCAGGTCTACCTGCACCACGTCGTCGACAACGCGTGGTCGATGCGCGAGTACGGCTGCCAGGCCGTGGTGTGGCAGACCGCCGTCAACCCGGTGGTGGCGCTGGAGCTGCTGGCGACCGGGGTGTGGTCCGGCCGGGGCGTGCTCGGCCCGGAGGCGTTCGACGCGGTGCCCTTCCTCGACCTCCTGACGTCCTACGGCTCGCCGTGGGGGATGCGCGAGGGGGGCTGATCCCGGACCCCCGGGTGGTGCTGGCACCACCGTCGACCGGCCCGCTGTCCTCCTGGGGCCGGACTCCACGGGTGGGGATGCTCGGGTCACATACCGGACGAACCCCCCCCAGGAGTCTCGATGACCACCCACGCCCCCGCCCCCGCCGGCACCGTTCCGGCTCGGCGCACCCCCTTGGCCCGCCGCCGCGCTCGTGTCCGGGCTGGCCGCCGCCGGGTCCACGTTCCTGCTGGCCATGTCGCCGGACAGCTTCGGCGGCCCGCCCGAGCCCACCACCGAGTTCCTCCGCGATCGCCTCTCCGAGCCCGTGGCCGTGCAGCTCGGCGGCACGCTGGCGCTCGTGGTTCTGGCCGCGTCCCTGGTGTTCCTGCTCGGGCTCGTCCGGTTCCACACCCGGCACGCGCCGCACCGCGAGGGGCTGGTGGAGGCGCTGCGCTGGACGTCGATCGCGTTCCTGTGCGCGGGGACCATCGGGGTCCTGCTCCGCTACGTCGCGGCGAGCGGGGTGCCGGGCGGCACCGACTCCGCGTTCTACTCCCCGGAGGCCGCCGTCACCCTCGCCGTGCTCGCCGACCAGGCCGCCTTCGGCGCCTACCTGCCGGGCCTGGCCGTGATGACCGTCGTCGGGCTGCTCGCCGTGCGGGACCGGGTGCTGCCGCTGGGCGTCGGCGTGGTCGCGCTCGTGCTCGCCGCCGCGTCGACCGCGGCCACGGTGGTGCTCGGCCTGCCCTACAGCGCCGGGCTGGTGTGGCCGCTGTTCGCGCTGGTCGTCGGGGTGACCGGGCTGCTCACCCGCCGACCCGCCTGAACCGCGCGCGCCGGGTCCCCACCGAGGGTGCTGCGGCACCGCACGGTGATCGGCTCGCCGCCCGAGGTCGAGTGGCGGGCATCGCGCGAGGCGAGCACCCTGTCCTCATGAACAACCTTCGGCGCGATTCGGCAGGACGGCTCGACGTGGTCCACCGCGCGGGTGCGGTGCTGTTCGGACTCGGCCTGTGGGTGTTCGGCGGTCTCGGCCTCGCGGACGGCCTGCCGTTGTTCTCGACCGCGGGCGCCCCGGTGCTGGGGCTGTCCTCCAACGGCCTGCTGTCCCTGGGTGTCGCTGGTGGTGGGGGCGCTGCTCATCGCCGGCGGCCTGCGCGGCGGGCGGACGGCCTCGACCGTGCTCGCCGTCGTCGGCGTGGCGTTCCTGCTCTCCGGGGTGGCGAACGTGCTCGTGCTGGGCACCCCGCTCAACCTGCTGGCGTTCCGGATGTCCAACGTGGTGTTCAGCCTGGTCTCCGGCGGGCTGCTGCTGACCCTGGGTGCCTACGGGCGCTTCACCGGCCGGCTCCCCGACGGCAACCCCTACGCGACGGGACACGGCGCCGTCGACGCCGACGGCCGGCCGGAGCCGGTGCGGATCGAGGACCCCGGCAGCGCCCGCGCCGCGGCCGAGCTGGCCGAGGCCGAGCGCGCCGAGGCCCGGCACGCGGCGACCCCCGCGCAGCAGGCCGCGCTCGACGCGTTGCGCGACGTCCGCCGTCCCGAGGACCGGCTGGCCGGCTGGCAGCGCGTCTACGACGGCTGACCGGGGTCAGGGCGCGACGTCCAGGGCGGGGTTGGCGTCGAAGAACCCCGCCGGCTTGAGCCAGAAGCTCACCGTGTCGGCGGGCATCACCGGCCAGTCCTCGACGCGGGGCACGTGGTGGATGCCGAAGACGTACCAGAGCACGACGTCGGCGTCCTCCACGCTCCGCTGTCGCGCCGTCCACACCGGCAGCCCCTCGTCGACGGCGGACTGGTTGACGAACTCGCCGCAGGGCCAGCGCTCGTCGGCGTCGAACGGGGTGACCCACAGCGTGTGCCCGATGGCCTGCGCCCGCGCGAACACCGACGAGGCGGGGTCGAGCATCGGCGGGATCGCCGCGCCGGGCACGAGCTTGTAGGCGACGGGCGTGCCGTGGGCGTTGGGGCGCGAGGGGTTGGTGACCTTCCAGGCGCGCTGGGTCTCCCAGCGGTAGTCCTGCGGGCCCTCCACGGTGACCGGCTCGTTGCGGAGCACGAGCGCGAGACCGTCGGGGTTGTCGGGGCCGATCGGGGGCTGCGCGGCCTCCGTCATGACGACGGTGTTCGCCGGACCGTCGACCTCCATGTCGAGCCGGGCGACGATGAAGTGCTGGTGGATCGGGGCGTAGGTGTCACGGTCGACGACCACGCCGTAGGGCGGGGCGTCACCGGTGAACGGGGTCGTCACCATGATCCCGGTGGCGCGCACCTCGCACTCGATCGAGCCGTCCTCGTAGAGGCGCCAGTAGACGAGGTACTCGTAGTTGGCCACGGTGACGTGGGTGGAGATCACCATGCGGCGCATCCGTCGCACCTCGGCGCCCGCCCGGCCGTCGACGTGCTTCCAGAGGACCCCGTTGTCCTCCTCGTGCAGGCAGATCGCGTTGCGGATCTCCTGCGGCTCGCCCGCGGTGTCGTGCAGGACGGCGTCGAGGTAGCGGATCTCGCCGAGGCAGTCGCAGCCCAGCTCCAGCGACGTCGTCATGAAGCCCAGGCCCCACTCGCCGATGTCGAAGGCGGTGCGGTCGGCGTGCTGCGGGGTGGGGTCGCGGTAGGGGACGACCATCTCGGCGAAGGACAGCCGGTGCGCGATCGGCCTCGTGGCGGTCCCGTCGTGCCACCCGACCTGGTGCAGGACCAGGCCCTCGCGGTGGGTGAACCCGATCCGCAGCCGCCAGTTCTGCCAGCGGAGCGCATGGCCGTCGAGGGAGAAGGAGACGCCCTCGGGCTGGGTGATCTCCAACGGCTTCCGGTCGGTGCGGGCCCGGTGGCCGGGGACGTGGGCGGGGGCGTACTCGCCCTGGACGTCGGGACGGCCGGGGTCGCCGTGGTCGACGATCTCCAGCAGTTCCATCGTGTTCAGGTCGACGATCAGCCGCAGCCCGGCCACCGGGTGCGCGTAGGGGTTGGAGTCGGGCGCGTCGCGCACCCACACGTCGCACCAGCCCACGCGGCGCCCGCGGTGGGCCTGCGGGAGGCGGGCGGCGCCGTAGGTCCAGACGTCGACCAGCGCGAGCGAGGGGTCGTCGATCCCCCGGGCGGCCAGCGCCGCGACGACGTCGGGGTGCGCGCGCATGGCCTCGTCGCAGTCGTGCCACTCGTCGACGGTGGCGTTGGGCTGCCGGTCGGGGTGGGCGTCCCAGGCGACCAGCGAGTCGCCGGTGAGGTCGAGCATCGCGACGTAGGGGACGCCGGTGGTGGTGTCCCAGACCACGGCGCGGGCGCGGCGCGGGACCTCGTCGCCGTCGCGGTGGGCGGCCACCGCGGCCTTGGACGGCTCCCGCAGCTCGATCCCGGCGATCCGCCACGTCGGGCGGGCCACCCCCTTCTCCCGGCGGAGCAGGGCGGCGGCGTGGCGGAACTCGTCGGCGGTGAGGGGGTCCAGGGGGTGGGTCACGGGGGAATCCTGGTGAGTGGTGGAGGGGACGGCAAGGGGCGGCCGGCCGTGCGTCGAGCCGATCGCGGGCCCGCCGGCTAGGGTCCGCGACGATGCTGCCACTGCCCGAGGGTGTCTACGAGTCCCTACGGACCGCGGCCCTCGACGCCGACCTCGCCCGCTCCCCGGAGCTGACGCCGCGCTTCGCCGCCGTCGACCCGGCCGATGAGCCGCACGTGTTGGCCCGGCACGTCGCGACCGCCGTCGAGCGGGCGTTGGACGCCGAACGGGACCCGGCGCGCCGACTCGCGCTGGTCGACGACCTGCTCGGACGGGTGGCCGCCGAGCAGGAGCGGATCGCCGGCAGCGCCGAGCACCTCGTGACCCTCAGCCGGGAGACCGCGCCGGGGGTGCACCGGCTGGAGCGCCCGGTCACCCCGCTGTCCTCGGCGGCGCTGCTCACCAACGCGCACGGCGAGCCGTCGCTGATGGCCGAGCTGCGTGCCGAGCTGGGATCCGCCGACCGCGTCGACCTGTTGTGCGCGTTCATCCGCTGGGCCGGGATCCGCGTGCTGGAGGACCAGCTCGACCTGTTGCGGCGCCGGGGCGTCCCGTTCCGCGTCATCACGACCACCTACGTCGGCGCGACCGAGCAGCGGGCCGTCGACGCGCTGGTCCGGCGCTACGGCGGGCAGGTGAAGGTCAGCTACGAGACCACGACGACGCGGCTGCACGCGAAGGCGTGGCTGTTCCGACGGAACTCCGGGTTCGACACGGCGTTCGTCGGCAGCAGCAACCTGTCGCGCTCGGCGCTCGTGGACGGGCTGGAGTGGAACGTGCGCCTGTCGTCGGTGGCGACGCCCGACCTCCTGCGGAAGTTCGCCGGGACGTTCGACAGCTACTGGGCCGACCCGCGGTTCGTCGACTACGACCCGGACCGTGATCACGACCGCCTGCGCGACGCGCTGGGTCGCGACCGCATCGACGTCTCCCCGGTGTCGGGCCTGGAGGTCCGACCGCACCCCCACCAGACCATGATCCTCGACGCACTCGACGCGGAGCGGACGCTGCACGACCGGCACCGCAACCTGGTCGTGGCCGCCACGGGCACCGGCAAGACCGTCGTGGCGGCGCTGGACTACGCGCGGTTGCGGAACTCCCTTCCCCGCGCCCGGCTGCTGTTCGTCGCGCACCGCAGGGAGATCCTGGAGCAGTCCCGCCGGATGTACCGGGAGGTGCTGGCCGACGGGGCGTTCGGCGAGGTGTACGTCGGTGGCGAGCGGCCGGAGCGCTGGGAGCACGTGTTCGCGAGCGTGCAGTCACTGGCGGCCTACGGGGTGGAGCGGCTGCCTGCCGACCATTTCGACGTGGTCGTCGTCGACGAGTTCCACCACGCCGAGGCGCCGACCTACCGACGGCTGCTCGACCACCTCGCACCCCGCGAGCTGCTCGGTCTCACCGCGACCCCCGAGCGCACCGATGGCACCGACGTCCGCGACCGGTTCGGCGGCCGCACCGCCTACGAGCTGCGGCTGTGGGACGCGCTCAGCGCCGACCTGCTCGTGCCGTTCCACTACTTCGGGGTGGCCGACGACGTCGACCTGCAGGGGATCGAGTGGAGGCGCGGCACCTACGACGTCGCGTCGCTGGATGCGGTGTACACCGGCAACGACGCGCGGGCGATGAAGATCGTGCGGGAGACCCGGGACAAGGTCACCGACGTGCGCCGGATGCGGGCGTTGGGCTTCTGCGTCTCGGTGGCGCACGCCCGGTACATGGCCGAGGCGTTCGTCAAGGCCGGGATTCCCAGCCTGGCCGTCGACGGCTCGACGCCGCCGGCCGAGCGGGCCGAGGCGCTGCGCCGGCTGCGGAGCCTGGAGGTCAACTGCCTGTTCTCGGCGGACCTGTTCAACGAGGGCCTCGACCTCCCCGAGATCGACACCGTCCTGTTCCTGCGCCCGACGCAGAGCGCCACGGTGTTCCTGCAGCAGCTCGGCCGCGGCCTGCGCCGGGCGCGCGGCAAGGCGGTGCTCACCGTGCTGGACTTCATCGGCCGGCACCGTCAGGAGTTCCGGTTCGACGTCCGATACCGGGCGCTGACCGGGAGCACGCGCAAGGGGCTCGTCGACGACATCGAGCGGGGTTTCCCGTTCCTCCCGTCGGGATCGCAGCTTGTGCTGGACCGGGTCGTCGAGAGGATCGTGCTCGACAACGTGAAGCAGCAGCTGCGGACCACGCGCCGGGCCCTCGTCGCGGACGTCCGATCGCACGGCGACCTCGCGTTGGCCCGCTACCTGGAGGAGTCGGGGCGCGAGCTCGTCGACGTGTACCGGTCGGGTTCGTGGACCGGGCTGCGGCGCGACGCGGGCCTGCCCACCCTTCCCGCCGGGCCGGACGAGGCGGCACTGCTGAAGAAGGCCGTCGCGTTCGCCCACGTCGACGACCGGGAGCGGGCGCTCGTCTACTCCGCCTTGACCCGGCCGGACAGCCCGGCCTACGACGACCTCACCACCCGCGAGCAGTGCCTCGCCCGGATGCTGTTCTTCCTGCTCTGGCCCGACCGCGGCGGCCACGCCTCCTACCAGGACGGACTGGCACACCTGCGCCGCCACCCGGCGGTGTGCGCGGAGATCCGCGAGCTGGTGGCGCTGTCGTTCGACCGTGCCCGGCACGTGCCGCGCCCGCTGGGGGAGGGGTTGTTGCACGTGCCGCTGCTCAGCCACGCGCACTACCGCCGTGAGGAGGTCCTCGCCGCGCTGGGCTGGGCGTCGCTGACGCGCAAGGCGCACGGCCACGCGCAGGGGGTGGCGTGGGCGCCGGAGACGGGGACCGACGCGTTGCTGGTCAACCTGCGCAAGACCGAGCGCGACTTCTCCCCGACGACGATGTACCGCGACTTCGCGCTGAGCCCGGACCGGTTCCACTGGGAGTCGCCCAACGCCACCACGGTGGCGTCGGGGCCGGGGCAGCGGTACCTGACCGGGACCTCCCACGTGGCCCTGTTCGTGCGGGAGACGCCGACCGACGACCTGGGCCCGGCTCCGTTCCTGTGCCTGGGGTTGTGCCGCTACGTCGAGCACACCGGGGAGCGGCCGATCGCGATCACCTGGTCGTTGGACCGGACCATGCCGGCGGAGGTGTTCCGGACGGCGTCGGTGGTGGCGTCGTAGCGACCGCCGTGAGCGTTCCGCGGAACGCTCACCGGAGTGCCCGGGTCAGCGCGCCACGAAGTGGCTCAGCAGGGCCTGCACCTCGTAGACGTCGACACCCTTGCCGAACTGCTTCGCGATCGGCGCGGCGCTGCCGGAGAGCCAGATCTTGAGCTCGGCGTCGAGGTCGAACGTGCCGGCGGTCTCGACGCTGAAGTGCGTGATCGCGCGGTAGGGGACCGTGTGGTACTCGATCTTCTTCCCGGTCAGCCCCTGCTTGTCGACCAGGATCAGGCGCCGGTCGGTGAACAGGAACGCGTCGCGCACCAGGAGGTACGCGGCGTGCACCTGCTCGCCCTGGCCCAGCAGCCGCCCGTACTCCTGCGCGGCCGCGGCCGGGTCCATGCGCGAGGCGTTGCCCATGATTCCGTCGAGGAAGCCCATGGGGCATCTTGACATACAACTGATTGGTTGTATGTTTGTCGCATGGCCGAGGACGACGAGGACCGGGCGGACGCCCTGTTCCACGCGCTCGCCGACCGCACGAGGCGCGACATCATGCGCCGCGTGCTGGCCGGGGAGCACTCGGTCTCCGCACTGGCGGCGGGCTACGACATGAGCTTCGCCGCGGTGCAGAAACACGTCGCCGTGCTGGAGCGCGCCGGCCTGCTCACCAAGCGGCGCAACGGCCGCGAGCAGCTGGCCAGCGGTGACGTCGCGGCCGTGCGGTCGGTGGGCTCGATGCTCACCGAGCTGGAGCAGGTCTGGCGCGGCCGCATCGCCCGGATCGACGAACTGATCGCCGAAGAACCATCCTGAGCAGAGGAGCACCGACATGCCCGTCACCGACGTCACCCACGACATGGACGCCCTGACCCTGACGATCGTCGCGGACTTCGCGGCCCCGCCGGAGCGCATCTGGCAGGTCTACGCCGACCCGCGCCAGCTCGAGCGCGTCTGGGGCCCGCCGACCTACCCGGCCACCGTCGTCGACCACGACCTGCGCCCCGGCGGCCGGATGACCTACTACATGACCTCTCCGGAGGGCGAGAAGTTCGCCGGGTACTGGGAGATCGCCACCGTCGACGAGCCCGCGGGCTTCACCTTCGACGACGGCTTCGCCCACCTGGACTTCACCCCGAACACCGAGATGCCGGTGTCGCGCAACGAGTTCCGCTTCGCCGCCCGTGACGGCGGCACGCGCGCGACCTACGTCAGCACCTACGCCACGGCCGACGCGCTGCAGCAGGTGCTCGACATGGGTGTCGTCGAGGGGGCGTCGAGCGCGATCAACCAGATCGACGCGCTGGTCAGCTGAGCAGGTCGGCCACGCGGCGGCGGAAGCCGTCGGCCGCGGCGGCGGTGAGCGGGCCCGGCGCGGCGGGCAGCCCCCGGCCGTCGATCGCCGAGACCGGCTGCACCTCGCGGGTGGTGGAGGCGAGGAACGCCTCGTCCAGGCCGTCGAGCTCGTGCAGCGCGAGGCCGCGCTCCGTCGCCCCGGTGACGGCGAGGACGTGCCGGCGGGTGATCGAGTCGAGTACGTGGTCGCGCAGCGGCGGGGTGTGCAGGCGGCCGCCGAGGGCGTAGAAGAACGCCGAGGTGGGGCCCTCCAGGACCCGCCCGTCGGGGGTGACCAGCAGTGCCTCGCCCGCACCCGTCTCCCGGGCCAGCCGCGTGGCGTGCATGTTGGCGGCGTAGGACAGCGACTTCACCGCGTCGAGCACCCGCGAGGGCGCGTACTCGACGGTCGCGAGCGCGATCGTGGGCGCGGTGTCGGGCAGCGGCGCGAGCAGCACCACCCGCCGCCCGCCGCGGGTGATCAGCAGGCGCACCGTCCCGTCGACGGCGCCGGCCCGCTCCAGCAGGGCCTCGACCTCGGCACGGGCGGCGTCGAGGTCGAACTCCAGGTGCACGTTGGCCGCCGACCGGCTCAGCCGTGCCAGGTGCTCGTCCCAGGCGAAGGGGCGGCCGCCGTAGAGCCGGGCGACCTCGAACACCCCGTCGCCGCGCAGCAGTCCCTCGTCGGTGACGGGGATCGTCATCGTCCCCGCCGGGCCGACCACACCGTCGACCGAGGCCAGTTCGTCCACGATCGGGACCCTACGTCGGCGCGGCCGCGAGCCGGGCGGCGAGCCCGTCGAGGATGAGGTCGAGGCCGGGGCCGAACTCGTCGGCGTAGGAGTAGTCGTGGCCCCGCACCTGCTCGGCCATCATCTCGGCCAGGTGCGGGAACTCCTCGACGGGCAGGCCGAGCGTGTCGACGAACGCGTCCGCCCCCTCGCCGGGGGAGAACGGGAGATTGACCTCGGTGAGTACGAATCCGTAGACGTAGGCGTCGATCACGGAGAACGCGTGGGCGGCGAGTGCGACGCTGAACCCGTTGCGGCGCAGGCAACCCAGCACGGTGTCGTGGTGGCGCAGCAGCGCGGGGCCGGGGTCGCGCCGCGACTCGATGAGGCCCAGCGCCCACGGGTGCGCGGCCAGCACGGCGCGGGCCGAGGCGGCCCGGTCGGCCATCGCCGGGCGCCACGGCAGGTCGGGCGCGGGCAGCGCGATCTCGCCGTAGACGCGGTCGGCGAGCGCGTCGAGCAGGGCGTCCTTCCCGGCGACGTGGTGGTAGAGCGACATCGCCTCGACGCCGAGCTCGCGGCCCACGTTGCGCATGCTGACGTGCGCGAGGCCGCCGCGGTCGGCGACGCGGACCGCGGCGTCGACGACGCGGTCGCGGGTCAGGGCGGGTCGGGGCACGGGAACCTCCTTGCGGGCTTACGACTGTAAGGCTACCGTCCTCCCCACGGACTTACAGGCGTAAGGAGACATCATGAGGGCAGCCGTCGTGACCCGGTACGGACCGCCGGAGGTCGTGCGCGTCGTCGACGTGCCCGCGCCCGTCGCGCGCCGCGGAGACGTGCTGGTGCGGGTCGTCGCCACCACCGTCAACTCCGGGGACGCCCGGATCCGCGGCGCCCGCTTCCCGCGGGGGTTCGGCGTGCCGGCCCGGCTCGCGCTCGGGCTCCGGGCGCCGCGGCGACCGGTGCTGGGGGTGGTGTTCTCCGGCGTCGTCGAGGTCGCGGGCGGCGGGTTCGCCGTGGGAGAGGAGGTGTGCGGCATGACCGGGGCGCGGATGGGCGCGCACGCCGAGCTCGTCGCGGCCCCGGCGGCGCGGGTGGTCCGCAAGCCGTCCGAGGTGTCCCACGACGACGCCGCCGGGGTGCTGTTCGGCGGCACCACCGCGCTGCACCTGCTGCGCGACGTGCGCCGCGGGCAGTCGGTGCTGGTCGTCGGCGCGTCCGGGGCGGTCGGCACCAGCGCCGTGCAGGTCGCGGCCCACGCCGGCGCGACCGTCACCGCCGTCACCCGGGGCGCGAACGCCGCACTGGCCACCCGGCTGGGCGCGGCGCACGTCGTCGACCACACGACCACCCCGCTGACCGGGCGGTTCGACCACGTCCTCGACGCCGTCGGCACGCTCACCCCGGCCACCGGGCGGCGGCTGCTGACCGACGACGGGGTGCTGACGCTGGCCGTCGCGAGCCTGGGGGAGACCGTGCTGCCGCGGCGGCGGGTGCGGGCGGGCGTCACACCGGAGCGGGCGGAGGACTTCGCCCTGCTGCTGGGGCGGGTGGCGAAGGGGGAGCTGGAGGTGGTGGTGGAGGAGGTCGTGGGGCTGGACGGGATCGTCGAGGCGCACCGGCGGGTGGACTCGGGGCGGAAGGTGGGGAACCTGGTGCTGCGTCCGTAACGTCGCCTTTTGCGAGGCCGATGCAGGGGGGAGCACGGCACGTCGGGGGGAAACCACTGCATGGCGAAGTTGAGCGCGATCCTGGACCAGATCGACGGCGGGACGATGCTCCTGCCGGAGTTCCAGCGCGGGTACGTGTGGAACCGCGACCAGGTGCGCGGCCTGATGCGGTCGCTCTACAAGGGGTATCCGGTCGGCGCGCTGCTGGTGTGGGAGACCGACACCGCAGGTCAGGCCGTGCGGGGAAGCTCCGGCGTCTCCGGCACCAGGTCCCTGCTGCTCGACGGCCAGCAGCGGGTCACGACGCTCTACGGCGTCGTCCGCGGCCGACCGCCCGCGTTCTTCGAGGGCGACCCGGAGGCGTTCCGCGGGCTGCGGTTCAACGTCGAGACCGAGGCCTTCGAGTTCTACGGCCCGGTGAAGATGAAGGACGACCCGCGCTGGATCGACGTCACCGCGCTGTTCCTCGACGGCACCGGGCCGGTCTACTCGGCGCTCGCCGCCCACCCCGACACCCAGCCCCGGTTCGCCGAGTACGTCGACCGCGTCCAGCTGCTGCGCAACGTGCTGGAGCGCGTGTTCCACGTCGAGGCGATCACCGGCACCGACAAGACCGTCGACGTCGTCGTCGACATCTTCAACCGCGTCAACTCCGGTGGCACGAAGCTGTCCAAGGGAGACCTGGCGCTGGCCCGGATCTGCTCCGAGTGGGCCGACGCGCGCCCGACGATGCGTCGCAACCTCGACCGCTGGGCCGCCGACCGCGACCTGCGCTTCGCCCCCGACTGGCTGCTGCGCACCGTCAACGCCGTGGCGACCGGGCGGGCGCCGTTCTCCGCGCTGGAGAACGTGACGGCCGCCGAGTTCTCCGACGCGCTCATGAAGAGCCTCCACAACATCGACCACCTGCTGGACCTGGTCTCCTCGCGGCTGGGTCTCGACCACGACCGCGTGCTGTTCGGCAAGTACGCCCTCCCGGTGCTGGCCCGGGCCCTGCACGCCCGCGGCGGCCGGTTCACCGACGCGGCCGAGGCCGACCGGGCGCTGTGCTGGTTCGTGCACGCCGCCGTCCGTGGCCGCTTCACCGGCTCCACGGAGACGATGCTGGCCAAGGACCTGGAGACGGTCGACCGCGAGGGTGTCGACGGCCTGGTCGCGGCGCTGCGCCGCACCCGCAAGGGCCGGCTGACGATCGATCCGCAGGACTTCGAGGGTGCAGGCCGCGGCTCGCGCTCCTACCCGCTGCTGTACCTGGTGAGCCGCGCCGCCGGAGCTCGTGACCTGGTCACCGGCCGGGCGCTCGGGCAGGACACCGGCGCGATCGAGGTGCACGAGATCTTCCCGCGCGCCGCGCTGGCCACGCTCGGGTACTCCCGCGCCGAGGTCAACTCGGTGGCGAACTACGCGTTCGTCACGCCGTCGAGCGCCACCGCGCTGTCCGGACGGGAACCCGGCGAGTACCTGCCGACGCTCGACGCGGACGCCCGCGCCGCGCAGTGGATCCCGGACGGCCCGTGGCGCCTGGACTCCTACCCCAAGTTCCTCGCCGCCCGCCGCAAGCTGCTCGCCGCCGCGGCCAACGACTTCCTCGGCGACCTGATGGCCGGTGTCCTGCCGGCGGAGCGGCTCCTCGCGCCCGTGGCCGTCACCGCGGAAGCGGCCGAGCCGGACCCCCGCGCCGCCGAGGTCGCCGCACTGGTGGCCGAGTTGGAGGCCCTCGGTTTCGCGACACCGTCGCTGGACGAGGAGATCACCGACGCCGAGACCGGGCGGGTGCTCGCCGTCGCCGAGGCGTTCTGGGCCGGTGGACTGCAGGTGGGGCAGGGCAAGCCGGTGGTGCTGGAGCTGGATCCGGAGGAGGCCGACATCCCCCGGCTGACGGAGCTGGGCTGCGAGGTGTTCACCTCGGTCGACGCGCTGCGCGGCTACGTCCGGCGGCTCGGGGAGGTGGCGTCGGGGGAGCGGGAGGCGACGGGCGGGTTCGCCGAGCAGAGTCTGGCGGACGGCACACTGGAGAGTGCCCTGTTCCGGAGCATCGAGCTGTGTCGGGTGGAGCTGGGCTACAACCCCGTCGGCCTGCGGAGGATGATCCACGACCTGGGTGCCCTCGACGCCGTGCGCCGGATCCTCAACGCGCCGACCCCGAGCGACGGGTTCCGGCGGTTGTGGGACGAGCAGCGGCTCGACCTGGCCGTCGAGGCGGTCGCGCTGGAGTTCGCCGGCTCGTTCACGCCGGGGGAGCTGGCTACGGCCCGGCAACGGTTGCGGGACGCGGGCGTCGTGAACCCGACGGGAGAGGCTCCGACCAACGGATGACTCCAGATGCTCCTCTCTGCTCGACACCCGTCGAGCGCTCGACCTCTTTGACGCGGAGCTGACGGGTCCTCGTGATCTGTTCTTCCGCACCCGGCTCTGCACGGCGGCGCAGCTACCGGGCTGGGCCGTCGACGTCGGTCACTGGGCGGGACGCAGGAGCTGGACGGTGCCGTCGGACCGCAGTTCGGCCTCCACCACGGCCGGGTGGGCCGGTGTGTCGCCGGAGCTGAGTGCGGTGGCCAACGTCGCGAACAGCACCTGGGTCCGGGCGTTCTCGGCGGCGCTGTCGGCCACGACATTGGGCAGCGCCCAGCCGGAGGTGCCCAGTGGCACGGTGGACAGGCGGACGAACAACGCCCTTAGCCGTCGCAGCTCGGCGCGCCGGACGGCGAGGTCGGCCTCCACGCCCTCACGGAACGCGGCGAGGGCCATCCCCGGGTTGCGCAGCTGCGCCTCGGCTGTCGTCAGCATGATCCGCCGAGCGTCCAGGTTCAGGGAGAGGTACGCGGTGCGGACAGCGCTCGGAAAGGAGTCCCAGCCGAGCGACCCGACGGCGCCCAGTGCCTCGCGCACGGTGGAACCTGAGACGTCCGCCGGACCGAGCCCGGCGACGACCCGCTCCCATCCCGTCAGCAGCGTCACGGACCGGTGCCGGATGACCTGGAGGTTGCTCATCGCGGTGCCCAACCCGATGCTCTCCGGGATGGTCGCCCCGTCGAGCAGGGCGGCATGGGATTGGCGGATGGCCTGTTCGGCGGTGTGCAGGCGGGCGTCGTCGTCCATGTCGAACCTGGCGTTGAGCCGGTCGACGCCGTCGCGAATGGCGTCGAGCCGGCGTTCCTGCTCGTCGCCGCCGGCCATCTCGGCCACGACCAGGACGGCCATCAACCCGAGGGCCGCCGGGTTGAGTCCGGCCGCCATCCGCGCCGGGGACATCGGGACGAGCCTCGCCTGGCCGACGATCCGTCCGCCTGCGCCGCGGACCGCGCTGCTGACGCCACCGCCGACTGTCCTGACCAGGTCGTCCACGCCGTACCCCACCGGAAGCTCCATCCGGAAGATCCGGCTCGCCTGGGCGGAAGAACCCGTCCGCGCGGCGATATCGGCGAGCTGTCGGCCGAGAGCACTGGACGCCCGGAGCGGGGCGCCCCACGAGCGTTCAGCGGGCACCGGACCGTCGGACCAGCTCACGAGCATCCCCTCGCCCCGGGCGAGCGACTCCCACGGATTGGCCGCGGGATGCACCGGTCGGCCGTCGACGGGAACGACGACAGCGGGGCGTACGTGCGGGTCCATGCGACTCCATTGATCGGCCGGGTGGGTCCGTCGGTGATCGGGCGGTCCCGGATCGATCAGACCGCACCTCACCGATGACCCCAGTGAAGCGGACGACCCGAGCCGAGTCCGACGGGGCGTCGCGTGCGGCTGCCGCGCCCGGTCTGGCGGGCTGCGGAGATCGACGGGCAGGCCCGGGATCGAGGCGCGGCCCAACCGGGACAACCTCACCCGGAGGCCGCACCCTGCGTCCCGGTGCACCCGTCCGATCCGGCGCACCCACCTGCGCGACGTCCGGCCCGGCGCGCACCGTGCGGCCCGCCGCGCACCATCGAGGGTGCGCGCGGGGCGCGACGGTGCGCGTGGCCGGGCGCGCAGCGGTCGACGGCGGGCGGGCGCTGCGGCCGGCGCGCACCTTCCGTCCCCGGCGGGCGCCGTTCTCCCAGTCGCGGACCCGCTCGGCGAGGCGCGTGCCTTCCGACCCGCCGCGCACCTCGCCATCCGCCGCGCACCATCGAGGGTGCGCGTGGGGACCGAAGGTGCGCGGCCTGGCGCTCAGCGGTCGACGGCGGCCGCGTTCGCGACGCCGTCAGTACCTCCCGAGCGTGAGGCGGGCGGTCGCGCCCGGCCGGTCAGGCGTCCCGCAGCCAGCCCGCCGCGGTCTGCCGGGAGATGCCCAGGGCCCGGGCCATCGCCACGACCTCCAGACCCTCCCGCTTCCCGGCCACGAGCAACTCCCGCTGCCGGGCCCGCAGCTCCTCGATCCCGGCGGCGACCTCCGCCATCTCGGCGAGCAGGGCCTGGGCCTGCGGCGTGGCCCCGGCCCGGGACCGGCCGACGCCGGGGCGGGGGAAGGTGCGGACGGCGTCGGGGTCCCAGGTCCGGCCGTCGGGCAGCGGGGCGGGGGCCTGGCCGCGGGAGACGTAACCGTGCCAGGTCGCGAGCTTGACGCCCCACGCGTCGGCGCACTCCTGCGCGGTCCAGCTCATCGGAGCTGCGCCAGTGCGTCGGCCAGGCCGGGGAAGCCGGGGTCGGCGGCCCGGATCGTCTCCAGGTCGCGGCGGGCCGCCGCCGGGTCACCCTGGGCGAGGCGAGCACGTTCCAGCAGGGCGCGGTGGCGCACCGAGGACGCGCGCTGCGGGACGCGCAGGGCTTCCTCCAGCGCGTCGCGGGCGGCGTCGGGGCGGCCGAGCGCGGCGAGCGCGCGGCCGCGGAAGACCAGCAGCAGAGCGGTGGCGTCGTCGGCGTTGACGGTGCCCTCGGTCAGGTCGACGACCTCGGAGTACCGGCCCGCCTCCCCGTACAGCTCGGTGAGCGACAGGGCGGCGGGGGCGGTCGGCTCGGCCTGCTCGACGGTCCAGATCGCGGCGTCGAGGTCGCCCGCGGCCTGGTGCAGCTCGGCGACGGCGAGCAGCACGACGTCGGTGGTGATGCCGAGGTAGGCGGTGGCGCCGTAGGCGATCGGCACCGGCCAGGTCCGGTCGGCGAGGTGGCGGGTGGTGAACGGGTGGTGGTGCAGCGCCGTCGTGCCCTGCGCGGTGACCCAGCCGAGCAGCTCCCGGGCGCGGACGGGGTCGGGCTCGCCGAGGCCGTCGAGCGCGGCGGCCAGCAGGCGCAGGGTGGGATCGGTCCGGCCGTGGGTGCGGGCGACGGCGGCGTAGCGGCCGGTGCGCATGGCGTCGAGGAGGTCGCGTTCCCAGGCGGGCGGGTCGACCGGGAAGGGGGTGGGTGCGGACGTGGGTGCGTCGAGCGGTGGCGGGGTGGTCGGCGGTGGGGCAGGGGCCGGGGGCGGCGCGGGCCGCCGCGACCTGGCCTCGCGCAGCGTCGTCGAGTGCATCAACCCCATCCGCGCCGACCCGACGCTGGTGCTGATCCGCCCGCCCGGGTGCCGCGTGAGCCGCATGTTGCGGGGCCCGACGGAGTAGCTGACGCCGCCGTTGCCCACCGTCACGTGCACGCCGGGCAGGATCTTGATGCTCTTGTGCAGCCAGAAGCCCACGGTGCCCCCTACAGCTCGTATCCGGCGGGGACGGGCGGGTGACGCCAGTCGGTCCCGGGCGGTTCGTCGACGACGTCGACGCCGAAGTCGCGCGCCAGCCCGGCCAGCCCGTCGTGGTAGCCCTGACCGACGGCCCGCACCTTCCACTGCGCCCCGCGCCGGTAGAGCTCGACGACGACGGCCGCGGTCTCGGTGCTCAGCCCGTCCATCGTGAACGCGGCCAGTGGCTCGCCCGACCCGGACACCACGGCCGCGCGCACCGGCCCGAGCCCGGCCACCGGGCCGCCGTCGACGCTGACCGCGAACGCGACGGTGTCCACCGCGTCGTCGACGGCGGCGAGGTCGACGTCGATCCGGTCGGTCACCCCGGCGGCCGTGCGGCGACCGGCATGGACGACCTGCCGCCCGGCGGAGGCGGGCTGGTTGTAGAAGACGAAGTCGGAGTCGCCGCGGACGCGGCCGCCGGCGAGCAGCAGCGCGGACAGGTCGGCCTCGAGCCCGGGGCGGGGCGTCCAGGTGCAGGTCACCGAGACGGTGCGGGACGCGGGGAGGGCCAGGTTGGCGCCCTTCGTCAGCTGCACGGCGACAGGTTACGGGCCGCCCTGTCGCCGGAGTGGATCGGACGCAGCGGTAAATTTCGGACGCGTGTCGTCCTTTCGCCCCACCCATGTCCTGCGTGGCGTCGCCATCGGCTCGGTCGAGGTGGTGCCCGGCGTCAGCGGCGGCACCGTCGCGCTGGTCGTCGGCGTCTACGAGCGGCTGATCGCCGCCGCCTCGCACCTGGTCTCCGCGGCCCGCGCCACCTCCGACGTGCCGCGCGGCCTGGGCTGGGCCCGCGCGCGGGCCGAGGTCGGGCGCGTCGAGTGGGGGCTCGTGCTGGCCGTGCTGACCGGGATGGTGGCCGCGGTGCTGGTGGCCGCGCGGCTGTTGCCCCCGCTGATCGAGGCGCACCCCGTCGGCACCTCGGCGCTGTTCTTCGGCATGGTCGCGGCGTCGGTCGCGGTGCCGTTGCTGGACCTCGGCGGCCTGCGCGGGGTGCGGGAGTGGGCGCTGGTCGTCGCCGGGGCGGTGGCGACGGGGCTGGTCACCGGGCTGCCGCCGGGCGACCTCGACGACCCGCCGCTGTGGCTGGTCGCGCCCGCGGCGGCGCTGGCGGTCTGTGCGCTGGTGCTGCCGGGGCTGTCGGGGTCGTTCCTGCTGCTCGCGATGGGCCTCTACGAGCCGACCCTGCGCGCCGTCGACGACCGTGACCTCGCCTACGTGGGCACCTTCATGCTCGGCGCGGTGCTGGGGCTGGCGTTCTTCGTGAAGGGCCTGGAATGGCTCCTGGAGCACCACCGCCGCACCGTGCTGGCGCTGATGACCGGGATCCTGATCGGCGCGCTGCGGGCGCTGTGGCCCTGGCAGACCGACGACCGCGCCCTGCTGGCCCCCGACTCCGGCTGGCCGCTGATGGTCGGCGTCGCGGTGCTGGGGGCCGCGGCCGTCGCCGCGCTCGTGGTGGTGCAGCTGCGGACCCGGCCGGGTGTCCCGACGACGTGACCCGGATGACGGTTGTGCACGACATGATCGGGGCATCCGACACATGAGGGCGTGCGCACCCGACGACGTGACGCGCCGCCCGGATCCACGTGAGGAGCCACTGTGAGCACCACCGTCCACGCCTACGCCACCCCCGCCGCGAAGGCCCCGTTCGAGAAGACCACGATCGAGCGCCGCGACCTGAAGCCGGCCGACGTGATGATCGACATCAAGTTCGCCGGCATCTGCCACTCCGACATCCACACCGCCCGCGACGAGTGGGGCGAGGGCACCTACCCGCTGGTGCCCGGCCACGAGATCGCCGGGATCGTGTCCGAGGTCGGGCCCGAGGTCACGAAGTACCGGGTGGGCGACCGGGTCGGCGTCGGCTGCATGGTCGACTCCTGCCGCGAGTGCGTGAACTGCCTCGCCGGTGAGGAGCAGTACTGCCTGAAGGGCAACGTCGGCACCTACGGCGGCGTGCTCGACGGGAAGCCGACCGACGGCGGCTACTCCGAGAAGATCGTCGTCGACGAGAACTACGTGCTCGGCATCCCCGAGGGCATCGGGCTCGACGAGGCCGCGCCGCTGCTGTGCGCGGGCATCACCCTGTACTCGCCGTTGAACCACTGGGGCGCGGGGCCGGGCAAGAAGGTCGCGATCGTCGGGCTCGGCGGGCTCGGCCACATGGGCGTCAAGATCGCGCACGCGCTCGGGGCCGAGGTGACGGTCCTGTCGCAGACGCTGTCGAAGGAGGAGGACGGCCGCCGCTTCGGCGCCGACCACTACTTCGCCACCTCCGACGACGCCACGTTCGAGCAGCTCGCCGGGTCGTTCGACCTGATCGTCAACACGGTGTCGGCCCCGCTGCCGATGGACCGCTACCTCTCGCTGCTCGGCCTCGACGGCACGCTGGTCAATGTCGGAGCCCCCGCCGAGCCGCTGCAGGTCCCGGCGTTCGCGCTGATCCCGATGCGGCGCAGCTGGGCCGGCTCGAAGATCGGCGGCATCCGCGAGACCCAGGAGATGCTCGACTTCTGCGCCGCGCACGGCCTGGGTGCCGAGATCGAGGTGATCGACGCGTCGCGGATCGACGAGGCCTACGAGCGGGTGGTCGGCAGCGACGTCCGGTACCGCTTCGTGATCGACGCCTCGACGATCGCCTGAATTCCGGCCGTAACCCGGCTGCCGGTCACCCGTTGGGGTGATTAACGATCACGCGACGTGAGCGCGGTGCGGCGAACGGGGGACGGGATGCAGCCGGAGTGGGATGCGCAGGTGCGCGACCAGGTGGTCCGCCTGGTCGGCGCGCTGCGCGCCCTCGCCCCGGCGGCGCGCCCGCCCGTCGCCCACGTCGACGCCCACGACGCCGTGCTGTGGCTCGACGAGCTGGGCTGCCCGGTCGGGACCGGCCCGGAGGTCCTGCGGTTGCGCCGCCCCGCCCCGGCCCCGGCCCCGCCGGTGCCGCCCGCGGTGGCGGGGTGGGTCGAGCCGCCGGGTGCCGACCTGGAGCCGCCCGCGCTGCGTGACCGCGGCCCGCTGCACGGGCAGCTCGCCTTCCTGGTCGACGCCCCCGGGGTCCGCGACGCGCACGACGCCTGGACGGCGGCCTGGCGCCCGTGGGCCCACCGCGAGCGCGCCCGCCGCCGTCAGGAGCGCCTCGCCGACCGCCTGACCGAGCTGGCCCGCCTCGCCGACGCGCCCGGCCGGGAGCTGGTGCTCGCCGCCGGGCTGCTGCACCTGCCCGACGCCGGCACGCACGTCCACGTGCTGGGCCAGCCGGTGGCGGTCCGCACCGAGCCCGGCACCGGTGACATCGTCTGCACCGTCACCGGGCCGCCGTCCTGGGAGGACGCCCGCACCCCCGCACCGTCCGACCCGGGGACGTGTGCGCTGGTGACCGACGCCGTCGAGATCCTGGCGGGGTGGGGCGGGCCCGCCTGCGCGGTCGACCCGGGCTGGGCGCGGCCCTCGGGGCCGGACCCGGTGCTGGCCACGGCGCCCGCGCTGGTCGTGCGCCGCACCGGCGCGGTGGCGCTGCACCGGTGCTGGGACGAGATCGACCGCCACGTCCGCGACACCGCCCGCCCCCTGCCGCTCGGGCTCGTGCAGCTCGTGCGCGAGGTGCCCCCGGCGCAGCGCGCGGCATGGCTGCGGCGCAGCGGCGCCGGCGCCGTCCTCGACGCCCCGCTGCTCCCGCTGCCCGCCACCGACGACCAGGTCCGGGCCGTCGCCGCCGTCGGGGACGACACCGGGGTCGTGATCGAGGGCCCGCCCGGCACCGGCAAGACCCACGCCGCCGCGGCCCTGCTCGGGGCGCTGCTCGCCGACGGCCGGCGGGTGCTCGTCACCAGCGGCGACGCCGGCTCGCTGCGGGTGCTGCGCGACCGCGTGCCCGCCGGCCTGCGCGAGCTGTGCGTCGGGCCCGACGACGGCGACGCGGTCGCCCGGCTGGCCGGGGAGCGCACCGAGTACGACCCGGTCCACGCCGACCGCCGGATCGCCGACCTCACCGCGCGCCGGGCCGACGCCCTGCGCACCCGCGACGACCTGCGGACCCGCATCGGGCTGCTGCGCGAGGCCGAGGCGCGCGTCTACCCGGAGATCGCGCCGGGCTTCGGCGGCACCCCCGTCCAGGTCGCCCGCGCGCTGCTCGCCACACAGGAGCGCGACGGCTGGGTCACCGGCGACGTCGCGGGCGACCCGCCCGTCGACGACGCCGAGTTCGCCGAGCTGCTCGACCTGCTGCGCGAGCAGACCCCGCGCCACCGCGCGCCGCGACCGCCTCCCCGTACCCGCCCCGCTGTCGGCGGAGGGCTTCGCCCGGCTCGTCGCCACGATCGGCCGCGGCCCGCGCGTCCGTCCGGGCCCCGACGACGCGCTGGTCACCGCGCTGGGCGAGCTGCCGCCCGCGTCGCTGGCCGTGCTGGAGGAGCTGGCCGTCGAGGTGGGCGAGGCCGCGGCCGCGCTGCGGGCACTGTCCGACCCGTCCGGCTGGGCGCGGTCCCACGCCGACGCGCTGCTGGCCTCGGGCCCCTCGCGCACCTGGCTCGACGCGCTGGCCGAGCTCGACGCCGTCGACGCCGCCGTCGAGCACGCCCGCCGCGTCGGGGCCCCGGTGGAGGTGGCGCCCGGCGTCGACGAGCCCGCCGCCACCCGCGTGCTGGAGCGGTTCGCCGACCACCTCGACCGGGGTGCCGCGCTCAAGCGCGTCCTGCGCGGTCCCGAGCAGCGGGCCGCCGAGCGGCTCGGCGCCGCCGTCCTCGTCGAGGGCTTGCCGCCGCGCACCGGTGACGCCGCGCGCACCGCCGTCCACCACCTCGCGGTCCGCGCGATCGCGCAGCGCGTCGACGCGGCGTTCACCCCGCTGCGGACCGGGATCCCCGACGGGCCGCACGCCGTGGAGGACCTGCTGGACCTGCGGCACGCCTGCGGTGTCGTCGAGCGGCTGCACGCCGCCGTCGGGGCCGTGGGACGGGTGCTGGTCGAGCTGGCGCCGCAGGCGCGGCCGCCGCTGGGATCGATCGACGAGCTGGAGCGGGTCGCGCGGCTGGCCACCCTCGCGCGGCCCGCCCGCGCGGCGCGCCTGGCCCGCGCGGAGGTCGCCGCCGCGGCCGCGGTGGTGGAGGCGGTGCCGCCCGAGCGGCGGATGCCCGAGCACGCACCCCTGCTCGACGCGCTGGGCGCCCTGGACCCCGCCGCGCACACCGCGGCCGGACACGCGCTGGAGACCGCCCGCCGCGAGCACCGCGCGCAGCTGCGCGCCGACGACCTGCTCGGCCGCGTTCGCGCCGCGTCCCCGGCCCTGGCCGACGCGCTGGCCGGCGGGTTCGCCCCCGACCCGCAGCGCTGGGGCCCGGCGTGGGCGCGGGCCGTCGCGGCCACCTGGACGGCGCGGCAGCCCGGGGCCGACGAGGGGCCGCGGCTGGACGCCGAGCTGGCCGTCGCGAGCGCGACGCTGGCCTCGCTCGACGCCGACCTCGCCGTCGCCCGCGCCCGGCGCGCCTGCCTGGGCCGCATCGACACCGGTCAGGCCCAGGCACTGGCGGCCTACCGGCACGCCGTCGCCCGGGCCCGCGCCGGCACCGGCGAGACCGCCGAGGCGTTGCGCCGCAGCGCCCGCGAGGCCATGGCGGTGGCGCTCTCGGCGGTGCCGGCCTGGGTCCTGCCGGTCCCGGAGCTGCTGGAGACCCTCGCGCACCGGCCCGACTCGTTCGACGTCGTGATCGTCGACGAGGCCACCCGCCTCGACCCGTCGTGCGCGTTCCTGCTGTGGCTCGCCCCGCGCGTGGTGGTCGTCGGCGACGACGGCCAGTGCCCCGCCCCGGCCGCCCCCGCGCCCGTCCTCGACGCCGCGCTGCCCGACGTGCCGGGCTACCTGCGCGCGGCCCTCGGCCCGGGGAGCAGCCTGTTCTCGATGCTGCGCACCCGCTTCGGGCCGGTCGTGCGGCTGCGCGACCAGTTCCGCGGGCTGCCCGGGATCGCCGCGTGGGCGCCCGGCCGCGACGACCCGCCCGCACCGCTGCGCCGCCCCGTCGCGGGCGGGCTGCCCGAGCTGCGGGCCACCCACGTGCCGGGCGGCCCGGGCGACGAGGTGCGGGTGCTCGTCGCGACCGTCGCCGCCTGTGCCGGTGACCCGGCCTACGCCGGGCGCAGCCTCGGGGTCGTCGTCCCCGCCGGGCGCGCACGGGTGCAGGAGATCACCGCGGCGCTGACGGCGCGGGTCGCGCCCCCGGCGTGGGCGCGGCTGCGGCTGAGGGTCGGCACCCCGCAGGACTTCCGCGGCGACGAGCGCGACGTCGTGATCCTGGCGGTGGGCGCCCCGGCGCCCGCGCAGGACTACGTCCTCGCCGCCTCCCGTGCCCGTGACCAGCTGTGGGTCATGCACGGCGCGCCGCCCGCGGAGCTCCCGCCCGGCGACGTGCGGCGCTCGCTGCTCGACCACGTCCTCGCCCACGCCGCGGACCCGGCGCCGGTGCCGTCCGGGGTGCGGGCCGACCGGCGCGACGACCGTTTCGACTCGCTGTTCGAGCAGGCCGTGTTCCTCGACCTGGCCGGGCGCGGCTACCACGTCCTCCCGCAGGTGACGGTGCACGGGCGCCGCGTCGACCTCGTCGTCACCGGCGCGGGCGGGGTCGTCGCGGTGGAGTGCGACGGCGAGGCGTTCCGCACCACGCCCGACCAGCGCGCCGCCGACCTGGCCCGAGAGCAGGAGCTGGCCCGGTGCGGCTGGACGTTCGTGCGGGTCCGCGAGTCGGTGCACCTGCTCGACCGCGACGCTGCCCTCGCCCCGGTGTGGGCCGCGCTGGCGGAGCGCGGGATCGCACCGCTCGGGGAGCTCGTCGACGGGGAGTGGAGGGCGTTCCAGCCCGAGACCGAGGCCCTGACCGCCGTCACCCCCGCCCCCCACCCACGCGGGTCGATCTCCCGCCCGCGGGTCGCCGATCTCCCGCCCGCCGACCGGGATGGGCCGGCGGACGACACCCGGCTGGTGGCGACGGTGGCCGCCGCGGGTCCGGGGACGACGGTCCCGGGGATCGGGGCCGTGGGGTCGGCGGGTCCCGCCGGGGCCCCGGGCGTCGGGCCCGCGGTCGACGCGGCCGTCGGCGAGTCCCCGGACCGGGCGGTCGAGGGCGGCCCCGCGGAGCCGGGCGGTGCGCCCGTCGAGGTGACGACGCCGGCCACCGGCGCCCCGCCGGTCGAGCCGGCCACGACGGCGGTCGGGATCGTGCCCGCCCCTGCTGAGGAGGCGGGGGCGACGGTGCGGATGCCCGGGCCGCGGGTCCCCGCCGACGGGCCCGGCCGGCACGCGCTGCGCGAGGTCCCCGCGCCGTCGCCCGTCGAGCCGGCACCGATCGGGTCCGGGGACGACCGGGCCGGGCCGGGGGCCTACCCCGCCCTGCACCTCGTCGACCCGCCCGCGCTGTTCGCCGAGCCGGGACCGCCGGCACCGTCGGACGCACCCGGTCCCGTCCGGCCCGACGAGCCCGTCCCGGTCCCGGCCACCGAGCCCCCGCGCGGGCCGGCGGCGGAGGTCGACCTGTTCGCCGAGGCGCCCGCGCGCGCCACCGACCCCGCCCGGCGCGCCACCCTGCTCGACGTCGTCCGCGACCGGCCGCTCACCCCGGCCGCCGTGCGCAACCTGCTCGGCGTCGACGCCGACACCGCGCTCGCGCTGCTCGACGCGCTCGTCGATGAGCGGGCCCTGGAGCGGCGCGGCGCGGGGCGGACGGCGCACTGGGTGCGGGCCGAGACCGCCGCGCGCGAGGACCTGATGGCGGAGTTCCAGCGACGGCGGGCGGCCCTGCGGCACCGCTCGCGCCTGCCGTCGACGGGCTAGAGCTCCTCGGGGACGCGGAGCAGGTAGTCGCCGGTGTCCTCGTCCCAGTCCATGGAGAGCAGGTTGCGGGCGCGGGCGGCCTTGGCGAAGGACAGGAACGTGTTGAACCCGTAGCGCTTCTCGCTGAACCCGGGCTCGCGCTTGCGCAGCTGGTCCTTGAGGCCGCTGAGCTGCGGGCGGAACCGCGGGCCCTGCAGCCCGCGGACGACCTCGACCAGCAGCCGGAACGCGTCGTCGTCGGCGGAGGCGTCGTGCGGGAAGGACACCTCGGGGTCGCCCTGCGCGGAGCCCTTCTTCAGCTCGATGACACCGCCGCTCTCCAGGTGGCGCAGCAGCTCGCCGAAGGCGCGGAAGCCGTGGTCGGCCTCGTCGAAGGTGGGGTCCTTGCGCAGGATCGCGCGCTTGAGCCGGGACGCGAGCACGGGCCCGTCGGCGTGGCGCTGCAGGCCGGCCAGCGTGCTGGTGACGATCGGGCCGACCTCGCGGTCCTCCACCGGCGCCGCGGGCTCCTCGACGACGATCTCCGGCTCGGCGGCCTCCACTACCGGCTCGACGGGCGCGGGGACGGCGGCGGGGCGGCCGCCGCGCCGGGCCGGGCGCCGCGGGGCCTGCGAGGGCTCGACGCCGGGCAGCCGGTCGTAGAACAGGAACTCGTCGCACGCCGGGGGCAGCAGGGCCGACGTCGAGGACTGCACGCCGATGCCGATGACGCGCTTGTCGAGCTCGCGCAGCTTGTGGACCAGCGGGGTGAAGTCGGAGTCGCCGGTGCAGATCGCGAACGTGGTGACGAAGCTGCGCTCGAAGGCCATCTCGATCGCGTCGACGACCATCTTGATGTCGGCCGCGTTCTTGCGCGACGCCCCGAGCCGCTGCGGGATCTCGATCAGCTCGACCTGGGCGCGGGCGAGCAGGCGGCGGTCCTCGTCGAAGGACGACCAGTCGGCGTACGCCCGGCGCGCGACGACCCGCCCGCGCTCGGCCAGCGCGTCGGCGATGGGCCCGAAGTCGAACGGCATGACGCCGAGGCCGTCGCGGGCGCCGATGGCCAGGTTCTCGTAGTCGAGGAACAGGGCGATGCGTTCGTCGTCGTTGGTCATGAGTGCTCCCGGGGTGCGCGGCGGAAGACGCGAGCGGGCTTGCCGACCGTGCCGCGGCTCAGTGTGCCCGTGTCGATCAGGTGCTCCTGCATCCGGCGCCGGAACGCGTCCTTGGGCAGCGGTCCGCCGTGCACCGCCTCGTGCAGTCGCTGCAGCTCCAGCAGGGTGAACCCCTCGTCGAGCAGGCCGCGGGGGTCGGGTCGGTCGCGGTGGGCGTCGCGCGCCCAGGCGACGGCGGCCTCGACGATCGTGGTGTGGTCGTAGGCCAGCGGCGGCAGCGCGTCGACCGGGGTGACCGGCCGCGTCAGGCGCGGCGCGGGCACCAGGTCGACGTGCGCCACGGACAGCACGCGGCCGCGGTCGTCGCGGGCGGGGTCGTCGAACACGGCGAGCTGGCGCGGTTCCTCGCCGGTGACCCCGGCCTTCTCGCGCAGCACCCGCAGCGCGGCGGCGCGCAGCGTCTCGTCGATGCGCAGGAACGTGCCGGGCAGCGCGCGACCCTCGTGCAGCAGGACGCACAGCCGGTCGTCGACGACGGTGAGCAGGGCGACGTCGACGGCCACCGAGGGGTGCGGGTAGTCGGCCAGGGTCCGGCCGGAGGGGTCGCGCCAGGTCATGCTCGACAAGTTAGCGCACATGTGCTCTTATTGGTTAGCGCGAGGTCGCGCTAATCGAGGAGGTGGTCGGGATGGACGTCCACGTGGGCAACCCGGTCGTGCGGGGTGCGCTGACGGTCTTCCCCGTGTTCAACGGGGCCGCGGTCGCCGACACCGGGTACGCGCTCGGCGGGGTGCTCGTCGCGGAGCGGGCGGACGCCGTGGTCGGGGAGCTGGTCGTGCACAACCCGGGGGAGCGGCCCGCGCTGGTGCTGGAGGGGGAGCTGCTGGCGGGGGGTCGGCAGGACCGGGTGGCGGCGCGGTCGGTGCTGGTGGAGCCGGGGGCGTCGGTGGCGCTGGCGGTGCGGTGCGTGGAGCGGGCCCGGTGGTCCGGTGCCGCGGTGCACTCGCGCGGCGGGCGCCGGGCGCCGCTCGCGGTGCGGACGGCGCGGGGGCAGCGGGAGGTGTGGGAGCGGGTGGCGGGCTACGGCGAGGGCGAGTCGCTGTTCGAGACCGTCCGCCACCTCGATACCGCGGCGTCCGCGCTGGTCAGGGGCCTGGCGCCGCTGCCGTTCCAGTGCGGGGTGCTGGTCGGGATCGCCGGGCGCCCGGTGCTGCTGGAGGTGTTCGACGCCCCCTCGACGCTCGCCGCCGTCTGGGACGGGCTGCTGCACGCGGCCGCGCTGGACGCCCTGGGCCGGCGCCCGGTGCCCACCCTGGGCCGGCACGCGCGCCGGTTCGCCGCCGATCCGGGGTCGCGCGTGGCGGTGCTGCACTGGCACGGTCGCGCCGTGCACACGGTGGCGGTCAACGAGCGGGCGGCGGCGTGAGCGCGGACCGCCCGGCCGGGGTGCTGCTGGGCGCGGCCTGCGGCGACGCGCTCGGCGTCCCGTACGAGGCGGGCGCCCGGGCGCTGGGGGAGCGCGCGGAGATGCTCGGCGGCGGGCTGGGCAACTACGCGCCCGGGCAGTGGAGCGACGACACCGAGATGGCGTGCGTCATCGCGCGGGTGCCCGGTGACCTGCGCACCGAGGCCGCGCTCGACGCCGTCGCCCACGGGTTCCTGGCCTGGCACGCCACCGGGCCGCCCGACGTCGGCATCCAGACCGCGGCGGTGCTGGGCCCGCTGCACGGCATCCCACGGGCCGGGGCCGCCGCCCGCCTGCGCGAGCACGCGACGCGGGTGCACGCGCGGACCGGGCGCAGCGCGGGCAACGGCTCGCTGATGCGCACCGGGCCGGTCGCGCTCGTGCCGGACGGGGTGGCCGAGGCGGCCCGGGCCGTCTCCGCGCTGACCCACCACGACCGCCAGGCCGGCGACGCCTGCGTGCTGTGGTGCCTGGCGATCGCGCACGCCGTGCGCACCGGCGAGCTCGACGTCCGGGTCGGGCTGCCGCACGTCGACCCCGCCTGGGCCGGGTGGCTCGACGAGGCGGAGCGCCGCGAGCCGTCCGCGTTCGCCGCCACCAACGGCTGGGTGGTCTCGGCGCTGCAGGCGGCGTGGTCGGCGATCGCGCACACCGACTCCCTGGTCGACGGCCTGCAGGCCGCGGTGCGCGGGGGCGGCGACACCGACACGGTCGCGGCGATCGCCGGGGCGCTGCTCGGGGCGCGGTACGGGGCGTCGGCCGTGCCGGTGGAGTGGCGGCGGGCCGTGCACGGGTGGCCGGGGTTGCGCGGGGACGACCTCGTGGCGATGGCGGGAGGCTAGGCGGGCTCGTCCGAGGGCGGCAGCGGGCGCCACGGCAGCACGTACCCGCCGCGCAGCACGCCGTCCCACCCGACGAACGCCTCGACCACCCCGTCCATGACGACCGTGTCGTGCTCGGTGCGGGTGCCCAGCGCGAGGGTGTAGAGCAGGTAGACGAACACGCCGTGGGCCTGCTTGGCCTTCTCGCCGGAGTTGTTGCCCAGCTCGGCGAGCACCGCGGGCATCGCCCGCGACACCAGGATCGAGATCCCCTCCGGACCCTGCGCGGACAGCTCGTGCGCCCCGTCGACGATGCGGGTGCGGGCCGCGGTGATCGCGTCGGTGACGGCGGGCTCCTGCCGCGGCAGGAACGTCCGGGAGGTGTCGACGGCGGTGAACATCGTCGAGACCAGTGTGCCCGCGTGCGACTCGTCGTAGCCGGCCTCGGGGTTCGCGTTCTGCGGGTTCTGCGGGGAGAACAGCCAGTCGACGACCGCGTCGAGCAGGGTGATCTCCAGCGCGGGCACCTGGTCGCCGGTCAGCGAGTGCAGGCCCCGGATGACGTCGTCCATCCAGCCGAGATCGAACCTGGGCTCGGTCATCGTCGTCCTCCCCGTCGTGGAAGGCCGACAGTAGGGGGCGGGGGAGCAGGGGTCGAGGGGCTCTAGGCTCGCCGCGTGTCGTCCCCGCCCCCCGCGCCGTCCGTCGGTCTCGTCGTCGGCACCGAGGACTCCACGCCGCTGCAGTTCTCGGTGGCGTTGCGTCCGGGGGAGTACCTGCAGCTCGACGACGTGGTCCTCACCCAGCGGTCGGTGGCCGGGCACGGCGCCGTGACGACCTCCGGCGTCGTCACCGAGGTGCGGGCGCGGCACGAGGGCGCCCAGTACGGCTCCGACGTCTTCCTCATCGACGACGGCGTGCTCCCCGCGCAGGTCCAGGAGATCGCCGAGGTCACGACGACGCGGGTCGAGCCCGAGGTCTACGTGCCGCCGGTGCCCGGGGCGGCGGTGCGCCGGGCCACCGGGCTGGAGCGCGCCCAGGCGCTGTACTTCGACAAGATGGACCAGAAGGTGCCCGTCGGCCTCGGCCGCGACGGCGAGCCGATCTACGTCAACCTGGAGTTCCTCGACGGCACCCGCGGCGGGCACGTCTCGATCAGCGGCATCTCCGGGGTGGCGACGAAGACCAGCTTCGCGCTGTTCCTGCTCTACTCGATCTTCCGGTCCGGGGTGCTCGGGCGGCGGGCGGTGAACGCGAAGGCGCTGGTGTTCAGCGTCAAGGGCGAGGACCTGCTGTTCCTCGACCACGCCAACGCCCGGCTCGACGACGAGCAGCGCACCCGCTACGCCCGCCTCGACCTGCCCGCCGCGCCCTTCTCCTCCGCCGGCTTCTTCGCCCCGCCCACCCCCGACGACCCGTCCGGCCGCCCGTACGTCACCGGCCGCACGAGCGGGGTGTCGGCGTTCTGGTGGACGCTGGCCGAGTTCTGCTCCGGGGAGCTGCTGCCCTACGTCTTCGCCGACGCCGAGGACGAGCGCAACCAGTACACGATGGTCATCCACCAGGTCGCGGCCCGGCTGCGGCGGATCGCCACCCCCGCCGCCGACGGCGCGGTCACCGTGGAAGGACAGACGCTGCGCAGCTACGACGCGCTCGTCGAGTTCGTGGCCGACCGCCTCGCCGACGAGGACGCCCGCCGCGACTGGGCCGGGCCCGTCACCGGCATCGGCACGATCAACGCCTTCCTGCGCCGGCTGCGCTCCTCGCTCAAGCCGCTGCGCACGATCGTCCGCGGCGACCTCGCCGACGCGCCGGGGCGGCGGGTGAGCACCGAGAACCAGCAGGTCACGGTCGTCGACCTGCACAACCTCCCCGAGCGTGCGCAGCGGTTCGTCGTCGGCGTGGTGCTGGCGGCGGAGACCGCGCGCAAGGAGCAGGCCGGGGCGGCGGGGCTGCTGTTCACCATGATCGACGAGCTGAACAAGTACGCCCCGCGGGAGGGGTCCTCGCCGATCAAGGAGGTGCTGCTCGACATCGCCGAGCGCGGGCGGTCGCTCGGCATCATCCTCATCGGCGCGCAGCAGACCGCGAGCGAGGTCGAGCGGCGGATCGTGTCGAACTCCTCGATCAAGGTGGTCGGGCGGCTCGACCCCGCCGAGGCCGGCCGGCCCGAGTACGGCTTCCTCCCCCCGTCGCAGCGGGCCCGGGCGGTGCTCGCCAAACCGGGCACGATGTTCGTCTCGCAGCCGGAGATCCCGGTGCCGCTGGCCGTGGAGTTCCCGTTCCCGGCCTGGGCGACGAGGCTCTCGGAGAGCGCGGGGACCCCGGCCGGGTCGAACGGCCACGCGCCGCGCGACCCCTTCGCCCGCCTCCCGTCCGGCGTGGACGACGACGCCCCCTTCTGACGCGCGCGCACCCGCCGGTGCACCGGGGTGGACGGTGTCCGCGCCCACCTCGGCGCTCGTCGCACGGGATGCGGCTGGTCGCACAGGGTGGAACCTGTGCGAGGGACCGGAGCACGTGCGACCAGCGGGAACGTGTGCGCGAGCGCGCCGGTTCGTCCTCCCGGTGCCCGCGCTCACCCGCCGCCCGTGCTCGCACATCGTCAGGTCGGTCGTACGTGCCGCAACCTGTGCGACGAGCCGCGACCTGTGCGACGAGCGCCGAGGTGTGCGACGAGCCGCGCCGTGGGCGGTTCCGGCCCGCGCCCGGGCTCGGTGCGGCGGTCAGGCGGCCGGCATCCCGCCGTGCAGGGCGAAGGTGGCGCCGAAGGGGTCCGTCGCGATGCCCATCCGGCCGAACGGGGTGTCGGTGGCCTCCATCAGCACCGTGCCGCCGCCCGAGCCGACCGCGGCCAGCGCGGCGTCGACGTCGGACACCATGAAGTAGGGCAGCCAGTGGCTGGGCGTGCCCTCGGGGGCGCCCATCATGCCGCCCATGCCGCCGACGACCTCGCCGTCGACGGCGAAGGTCACGTAGTCGTCGGGCGCGCCGGGCACGGCGCCGAAGGTGTGGCCGAACACCGCGGCGTAGAAGGCCTGGCCGGCCGCGGCGTCGGTGAGGCGGGCGTCCTCCCAGATCAGCGAGCCGGGTTCGTTGTAGACCTCCGCCCCGATCATCCCGGCCTGCTGCCAGATGCCGAACGCGGCGCCGGACGCGTCGAGCGCGACGGCCATCCTTCCCATGCCGGACACGTCGAACGGCTCGACGGCGACCGTGCCACCGTGCTCGGCCACCAGCTTCGCGGTGGCGTCGACGTCGTCGCTGGCCAGGTACAGCGTCGATCCGGATGGCTGACCGGGCTGGACGGGAGCGATCGCGGCGGCGCTGCGGCCGCCGACCTGCGCGAGCGTGTAGTGGCCGAACTCCTCCCCGGTGTCGACGAACTCCCACCCCAGCACCGCGCCGTAGAAGGCGGTGGCGGCGGGCAGGTCGGGGACTGCGAGATCGACCCAGCACGGCGTGCCGGCCGGCCATGCGGTGTCACGGGTGGGCATCGGGGACTCCCTCGGTCGGGGACGGGCGACGGCGGACAGAGTGGCACCGACCCCCGACAGAACGCGTCGGCCGAAGGGTGCGATCGTCGCCCCATGCGCTTCCTGCACACGGCGGACTGGCACGTCGGCAAGACGCTGAAGGGCCGCTCCCGGCTCGACGAGCAGGAGCAGGTGCTGCGCGAGATCGTCGCGATCTCCCGGGAGCAGCAGGTCGACGCGGTGCTCGTCGCGGGCGACCTCTACGACACCGCGGCCCCCTCCGCGGAGGCGCAGCGGCTGGTCGTGCGCACGCTGATGGGGCTGGCGAAGGAGGGCACGCAGGTCGTCGCCATCGCCGGCAACCACGACCACGCCCGCGCCCTCGACGCCTACCGCCCGCTCGCGCAGGAGGCCGGGATCACCCTCGTCGGCGAGGTGCGCACCGCGGAGAAGGGCGGGGTCGTGCGGTTCACCGCGCGGTCGACGGGCGAGCGCGTCACCGTCGCCGTGCTGCCGTTCCTGTCGCAGCGCTACGCCGTGCGCGCCGCCGAGCTGGTCGCGCGCACCGCCGGGGAGAACACGAACGCCTACGACCAGAACCTGCGCGACGTCCTCGCCTCCCTCACCGCCGGGTTCGACGACGGCGGGGTCAACCTCGTCATGGCCCACCTGACCGTGCTCAACGGCCGCTTCGGCGGCGGCGAGCGCACCGCCCAGTCGATCTTCGAGTACGCGGTGCCCGCGAGCATCTTCCCGATCGAGGCGCACTACGTGGCGCTCGGACACCTGCACCGCCGCCAGCGGATGGAGGCACCGTGCCCCGTCCACTACTCGGGGGCGCCGCTGGCCGTCGACTTCGGGGAGCAGGAGAACGAGCCGGTCGTCTGCCTGGTCGAGGCCACCCCGTCGACGCCCGCGCGGATCACCGACATCCCGGTCACCTCGGGGCGCCGGCTGCGCACCGTGCGCGGCACCGTCGCGGAACTGTCGGTGCTGTCTGAGACCGTCGGCGACGACTGGCTGAGGGTGTGGGTGACCGAGCCCGCGCGGGCCGGGCTGCGGGAGGAGGTGACGGCGGTGCTGCCGAACGCGCTGGAGGTGCGGATCGACCCGGAGTTCGCGGCCGTCCCCGAGGCGTCGCGGCCCTCTGGCGGGGGTGCCGAGCGGAGCCCGGCCGAGCTGTTCTCGGAGTACCTGGGCACGCGCGGGGTCGCCGACCCGCGGGTCGAGTCGCTGTTCCGCACGCTGCACGACCGGATCTCGACGTGAGGCCGGTCCGCCTGGAGCTCGACGGGTTCGCCGCGTTCCGCGAGCCCACGGTCGTCGACTTCGCCGACGCGGAGTACTTCGCGCTGGTCGGGCCCACCGGGTCGGGCAAGTCCACGATCATCGACGCGATCACCTTCGCCCTCTACGGCTCGGTGCCCCGCTGGGACAACCAGCGCACGGTGGCGCTGGCGCTGGCGCCGACGGCCGGGCGGGGCACGGTCAAGCTGGTGTTCGACGTCGGCGGGGCGCGCTACGTGGCCGCGCGGGAGCTGCGCCGGGCCGCGTCGGGGTCGGTGTCGGTGCGCTCGGCGCGGCTGGAGCGGCTGCGTGACCCGTCGGGCACGGCGGGCGTCGACGAGGAGACCGAGCCGCTGGCCGACGGCGCCGGCGGCGTCACCACGGCGGTGGAGGAGCTGCTGGGGCTGCCCTTCGGCGACTTCACGACCTGCGTCGTGCTGCCCCAGGGCGATTTCGCGGAGTTCCTGCACACCGAGCCCCGCAAGCGCCAGGAGAAGCTGGTGCGCATCCTCGGGCTCGGCCTCTACGACCAGATCGCGCGGGAGGCCAACAGCGAGTCCGCCGCGCAGCGCCAGCGCGCCGAGGTGCTGGCCGAGCAGCTCGGCGGCTACGCCGACGCCACGGCGGAGGCCGAGGCGGCCGCGCGGGAGCGCGTCGAGGCGCTGGTGGCGCTGGCCGGGCGGGTCGACGCGCTGGTGCCGCAGGTCGAGGCGGCCGCCGCGGCCCAGGCCGAGGCCGAGGCCGACGCCGCGCGGATCCGCGCCGAGGGCACCGTGCTCGCGGCGCTCACCGCTCCCGACGACCTCGCCGGTCTCGACGCCCGCCGTGCCGCCACCGCCGCGGCCCTCACCGCGGCCGGCGCCGCCCACTCCTCGGCCGAGCAGGCCGACACCGCGGCCCGCGACGCACTGGCCGCGGCGCCGGAGCGCGGGCCGCTGGAGCTCGCCCGCACCCGGCACGCCGAGCTCGCCGCGCTCACCGGCGACCTGCCGGGCCTGCGCGACCGGCACGCCAAGGCGCTCGCCGTCTACGACACGGCCGCCCGCGACGCCGCCGACGCCCGCACCGCGCTCGACGCCGCCCGCGCCGCCCGCGACGCCGCCGCCACGGCCGCGGCCGCGGCGGCCGACACCGTCCGCCGCCTGATCGCCGAACGCGACGGCCTGCGCGCCCTCGCGGTCCCGGCCGGGCTCGACGCGCTGGGCCGGCGCCGCAGCGCCGCCGCCGCGGCGCTGGCCGAGGCCGACGCCGCGCTCGCCGCCGCCGAGGCGGTCGACGCCCGCGCCCGTGAGGCGCTCGACGCGGCCCCCGCGCGCGGCCCGCTGGAGCAGGCGCGCCGTGAGCACGCCGAACGCGCGGCGCTCGCCGCGGAGCAGCAGGTGGCGGCCACGACCCGGGCCGACGCCGAACGGGCCGTCGCGGCCGCCGCCGAGCGGGTGCGGACGGCCCGGCACGCGCTCGACCACGCCGAGGCCCGCCGGGCCGAGGGCCAGCGGGCCGACCTGGCCGCGGCCCTGCGCCCCGCGCTCGCCGTGGGGGAGCCGTGCCCGGTGTGCGCGCAGGCGGTGGCCGCGCTGCCGCCGGCCGGGGCCCCCGCCGACCCGGGGGCCGAGGAGGCCGTCACGGCCGCGGCGGCGGCGCACGAGGCCGCCCGGGCCGAGGAGGCGGCGCTCGCCGCGGCGGCGGCGCGTGCCGCGGCCGAGGCCGACCGGCTGGACGCCGCCGTGGCCCGCCTGCGCCCGGAGCCCGACGCCGCCACCGTCGAGGACCGCCTCGCCGCGCTCGACGAGGCCGAGCGCGCGGTCCGCGACGCCGACGCCGCGGTCCGCACCGCGCGCCGTGCCCGCGAGGCCGAGGCGCGCGAGGTCGAGGCCGTTGGGGCCGACACCCGGGGCGCGGCCGCCGCGCTGCGCGCCGCCCGCGATCCGCTCGTGCCGTTCGGGGCCCCCGCGGTCCCCGACGACGACGTCGTCACCGGCTGGACGGCGCTGGTCACCTGGGCGTCCGGGCAGGCCGCCGACCGCGACGCCGCGCTGGGCGACGCCCGGGCCGCCGTCGCCGCGGCGGAGGGGGAGGCCGACGCCGCGGGGAGCGCGCTGCACGCCGCCGACCGCGCCGCCACCGACCGGCGCGCCGAGGAGACCGCCGCGGCCCGCGCCGAGCAGGAGGCCCGCGGGGCCGTCGACGGCGTGCAGGCGCGCCTCGGCGAGCTGCGCGCGGCGCTGCAGGGAGCCCCCTCCGACGCCGACGCCGCCCGCGCGCTGCAGCGCCGCACCGCGCTGGATGAGGCCGCCCGCTCCTCCGACGCCGCGCTGCGCGGGGCCCGCACGGCCCTGCGCGCGGCGGAACGTGACGCCGCGCAGGTGGCCGAGGAGGTCGGGGCGGCCTGGTCGGCGCTGCGCGCGGCGCGCGACCCGCTGGTGCCCCTCGGTGCCCCCGCCGTCACCGGCGACGACCTGGGCGCCGCCTGGGGCGTGCTCGCGGGCTGGGCGTCCGCGGCCGCCGCCGACCGGCGTACCGCCTGGACCGCGGCCGACGCCGCCGCCCGCACCGCCCGGGAGACGCGGGACGCCGCCGTCCGCGCGATCGTCGACGACCTGGCGGCCCACGACCTGGTACTGCTGCCCGCCGGGACCGGGCCGTCCCGCCCGCCGTCCGCGGCCGGCGCCGCGACCGACCCCCGGCCCGACGCGGGGGCGGCGCGCCCCACGGTGGCCGCGGCCGTCGAGCGGGCCAGGGGGGTGCTCGCGCGGCTGGCCGAGCGCCGGGCCACCGCGGCGGGTCTCGCCGCCGACCGCGACGCCGCCGAGGAGGCGGGGCAGGTCGCGAAGATGCTCGGCGGGCTCCTGCGCTCCGACGGGTTCCCCCGCTGGCTGGTGGCCTCCGCGCTCGACGCGCTGGTCGCCGACGCCTCCCGGAGCCTCGCCGAGCTGTCGGGCGGGCAGTTCGCCCTCACCCACGACCACGGCGAGTTCCTGGTGATCGACCACGCCGACGCCGACGCGCGCCGCCCGGTGAAGACCCTCTCCGGCGGGGAGACGTTCCAGGCCAGCCTGGCGCTGGCGCTGGCGCTGTCGGCGCAGATGTCCGGGCTCGCGGCGCGCGGCGCGGCCCGCCTGGAGTCGATCTTCCTCGACGAGGGGTTCGGCACGCTCGACGAGGCCAACCTGGAGGTCGTCGCGAGCACCCTGGAGAACCTCGCGGCCCGCGGCGACCGGATGGTCGGGGTCGTCACGCACGTCCCGGCGCTGGCCGAGCGGGTACCGGTCCGGTTCCGGGTGGCACGCGACCAGCGCACGTCGTCGGTCGCGCGGGAGAACCTGTGAAGTTCACCGTCGACCCGTGGGACCCGTCCTACGGCACCAGTGTCGGCACCGACCTGGAGCCCTCGCGGGTCGAGGCGGTGGTCGGGCTGGAGCGGGCCGCCGACGACTGGGGGCCGGTCGAGCCGCAGCCCGGCCTGGTCGCGCCGTCGCGGGTGCTGTTCGTCGACGGGGTCCGGCGCACCGACGCGCAGGTGTGGGTCGACGAGGGCGACGGCACGGCGTCACCGGCGCTGTGCGCGTCCTACGCGGCCGGCGTCGTGTGCTGCTGCGACGACGACGGCGCGCACCTGGTGGAGGCGCGGGTGCGCCGCTCGCTGGTCACCAGCTCGGCCGACGGGGCCGACGTCGTCACCCCGGCGGGCACCTACGCCTGCACCCGCGTCGAGCCCGGCCGCCCGGGTCAGGACCCCGGCGTGGCGCTGAGCGTCGCGGTGCAGACGCGGATGCAGGAGACCGAGCTGCTGGTCGCCGCGGCGGTCCGCGACGCGCACGGCGGCGACGACGACCTGGTCGTCGTCGACGGGGCGCTCGGCCGCCTCCACCTGCCGCGGGCGATCGGGCTGGTCAAGACGCACGCGCGCACCTACCTGCCGCCCGCGCTCGGCGGGGTCGTCGCCGCGCTGGGCCCGGGCCGCCGCACGCCGGTGTTCCGGCTGGAGCAGCCCGAGAGCGACCGCGCGCTGCACCGCCACACCTGGTACCTGCGGCTGCCCGGTCCGGCGGGCGCGCCGTGGGCGGGGATCGTACGGATCGAGTGCGGCGGCGAGGTGCCCGTCGAGCTGGCGGTGGCGCTGGCCGACCTGAGCCAGGTCACGCTCCCGCGGTTCGCCTCGGTCGCCTACAAGGACTCCCGCGCGCCGCAGAACCTCTACCCGATCGCCGGCCTGGAGCGTGCGCTGCGCCGGCGCCTGGGCGAGCCCGCGCTGCTCTACCGGGCGCTGCGCCGGGCCGCGGGCGTGCCGGCCCCGGCATGAGTGCCGCCGCCCGGCTGCTCGCCGACGTCGACCGGCTCGACCCCGACGAGCGGCTGCGCCGCGTCGTGGCGACGGCCCGGTCCGCCGACGCCGGCACCCGGGCCCGCCTCTTGGCCGAGCTCGGCGCGGGCGACGCCCACGCGGCGGGCCTGGCGGTCACGATGGCGGTGGCCTGCGGCGACTCCGCACACCTCGCCGCGGCCACCGGGTCGCCCCACCCCGGTGTCCGGGCACGGGCGCTGCGCGCCGCCGCGCTGCCCGGGGCCGCGCTGGCCGCCGTCGCCGCGCACGGCTCGCTCGCCGACCGTGCGCGCGTCGCGGCGCGGCTGCGCCGTGGGGGTCACGAGGACGTCGCCGACGCGCTGCTCCCGGCGGTGCGGGAGCGGTGGGGGGACGGCGAGGCCGCCGCGGTGCTGCCCGGGTGCTCGCCCGACGTGGTCGCGGGTGCGCTGCCGGGCCTCGCGCACGCCGTCACGAGCTGGGGTGCGCTGGTCGGACGGCACGCCGAGGCGGTCGCCGCCCACGCGCGTGCGGAGCTGGCGGAGCGCGGGCCCGAGCGGCGGCGATCGTGGTGGGAGGGGTCGGCCGGGCTGCTCGGCGCGCTCCTGCGGCGGCGGCCCGACGTGGTGCTCGACCTCGCCGAACGCCTGCTCACCGGCCCGCTGCCGCCCGTGCTGCTGCACGGGCTGCACCGGTTGCTCGCCGTCGACGCCGGGCGGGCGGCCGCGCTCGTCCGCGCCGAACCGGAGCGGGTCGGGCAGCTCGCCACGCGGCTGCCCGGCCGCTCGGCCCGCGTCCGGCTCACCGCGCTGCCCGACGCCGAGCTCGGTGCGCTGCTGCGGGAGTCGGGCCCCGACGTGCGGCTGCTGCGCACCGTCCTGCACGCCCTCCCGCCGCGCCGCCGCGAGGCGGTGTACGACCTCGCGCACGCCGGGCGCGACCGGTCCCTCGACGTGCTGTCCGACGCCGAGCTGGCCCGGCTGCCGCACGCCCGCCGCCACGCCGAGGCCCGGCGGATGCTCGACCTCCCGGCCGTGCGCGACGACCCGGCGGCGACGCTGCGGGTGAGCGCGTCGCTGCCGTTCGTCGATGCGCGGCCGGTCCTGGAGGAGGCCACCCGCAGCGCCGACGCCGAGCGGCGCGCCGCCGGGTACGAGCTGCTGGTGCGTGCCGGCGCCGCCACCGGCGACCCGGGCACCCTCACCGCCGTGCTCACCGGGCTGCGCCGTGTCGCCCACGAGCAGGACCCGGTGCGCGCCCGGCTGCTCGCCGCGCTCGCGCGGGTCCGCCCCGCCCTCGTCGAGGCCGCGGTGCTGCCCGCGCTCGACGCCCTGGTCACCGCCGCCGTCGACGCCGGCGACACCTCCGCAGCGTCGCGGGCGGCGCTGCACCGCGTGGCGTTCGGGCTGCTCGGGCACCCCTGGCCGGACGGGTCGGCCGTCGCCGGGTGGGCGCTCGACGCGATCGACCGGCTGGGGGCCTGGCGTCACGACGCCCTGCTGGGACCGGCGCTGCGCGCGCTCCCGCGCGGGCAGGAGCGGGCCGTCGTCGCCCGGGTGCTGCCGCGGCTGCGGGACGCGCTGCGCCGCGGTGAGCCGACCGCGGTGCTCGGCCTGGCCACCGGGCTGGGCAGGCGGGCCCGAGGCATCCCGGAGCTGCAGGAGTTGCTCGCCGAGGCCACCACCGTCCGCGACGACCGGGTGCAGCGCCGCGCCGTGGCGGCCTGGCTCGACGCGCCGGGCACCCGGCTCGCACGCGCCGAGGAGCTCGTCGCCCGGGACCGTTCGGCGATCACGCTGCCGCCGGTGCTGGCCGTGCTGGTGCGCCGGCGCCCCGCACGGGTGCTCGACCGGGCCGGCCGGCGGCTGCGCGGGCGGTTCGGCACCCGGGGTGCGTGGTGGCTGCCCGAGCTGCGGGCCCGCGACCTGCGGCGCTGGAGCCCGGCACAGATCGAGACCTACCGGGGGCTGCTGCGGGCGGCGCTCGCCGATCCCGGGCTGGTGCGCCACCGCCGCGCCCGGCTCGCGGCCCGGCTCGCGGAGCTGGACCCCACCGGCGTCGACGACCTGACGGCCGATCCCGACGTGCTCGTCGCGGAAGCGGCCCTCACCGCGCTCGGCCGGGCCGGGGCACCGGAGGAGGGCCTGGCGCGGCTGCTGCCCGAGATCGGCACCGACCGCGCCCGGGTCGCCCTGCCCGCCGCCGCGCGGTGCGCCCGCGACGTCGCGCCCGCCCGCCTCGCGGAGCTGCTCGCCGTCCCGGAGGTGCCGGTGAAGGTGACGGCGCGCAAGGAGCTGGCGCGCTGGCAGCGGGTGTTCCGCCCCGACGGCGCCCTCGACACGCTCCTCGCCGCATGGGCCCGGCCGGGGGAGCACCGCGACGTGCGGCTCGCCGTCCTGTCGGCGCTGCGCCCCTGGCTCGCCGACGACCGCGTCCTCGAGGTGTTCGCGCGGGCCGGTGACGGCGACCGGCACCTCGCACTCGCCGTGCTCGCCGCGTCGCCCGCCCGCACCGCGCCCGCCCTGCGTGCGCGCCACGCCGGGCTCGTCCGCAGGGTCGTCGCGCATCCCGAGCCGGACGTCGCCCGCGCGGCGCTCGCCGCCGTCGGGGACTGGGTGCCGTGGGACCCGGGCGCCCGCGACGCCCTGCTCACCGCGCTCACCGACCTGCGCGGCACCGCCACCTGGCGGGCCGCCGCCGCCACGGCGCTGCGCCCCGACGTCTGGACGGTCCTGCCGGACCTGGTGCCGGTGGCCGTCGCGACGCTGCACGCCGCCGCCCCCGTGCCCGGACCGGCGCCCGGGGCACGGCGCGACCGCCCGGCGGGGCAACGGCTGGCCCGGATCGTCGACGGGCTGGCCGCGCAGGGCACGGTCGCGCGGCGCACCCCCGGCCCGGTGCGGGAGGTCGCCGCCCTTCTGGCCGCCGACCCGGAGACGGTGCCCGCCGCGGCCCGCCTGCTCGCCGTGCTGGTGGGCCCCGGGCCGGGCCTGGTCCCCGACCTGGTGGCACTGGCCGGGCTCGTCGCCGACCGCCCGGTGGCCGCGCTCGCCGCGGGCCCGGGGATCGACACCACCGGCTGGGAGCCCGCCGACGCCGCCGCAGGGGTCGACGCGGCGGCCGCCGTCGACGGCCCGGGTGCCGGGCTGCTCGCCGTCGCGCTGGTGGCGGCGGTCGGTCCGGCCACCGGGTGGGCGGCGGGCTGGCTGCGGCGGCTCGACGCCCTGCGCGCCCACCCCGACCCCGACGTAGGGGCCGCCGCGAACGGGGTCGTCACGGCGCCGGAGTGAGGGACCCGACGTGCGTCCCGGACCCCCGGCGAGCAGGCCCGGGCCGGCCGGCGGCCGGGGGCGAGTGGTCGCCCGGGACGGGCCCGGGATCGGCACCGCCGGGTGGTGAGGGTCAGGAGTCCAGCCGGTGCCGCAGCCCGCTCGCGCGGGCGACCGGGCGGCCCACCGCGGCCCGGACGGCCTCCTCCGACCCGACGACCCGCACGAACTCCCGGGCCCGGGTGACGGCGGTGTAGAGCAGCTCCCGGGTGAGCAGCGGCGACTCCGCGGGGGGCAGTACGACGGTGACCCGCCGGAACTGGCTGCCCTGCCCGCGGTGCACGGTCATCGCGTGCACGCCGGTGACCTCGGAGAGCCGTGACGGGGCGAACAGCGTGGGCGGCCCGCCGCGGGCGAACGCGACGCGCAGGCCGTCGGGGGTCTCGACGGCGACGCCGGTGTCGCCGTTGAACAGGCCCGCGTCGTAGTCGTTGGTGGTGACGAGCACCGCGCGGCCCGGGTACCACGCCTCGCGGGCGTCGCGGCCCGGCCCGCGCAGCCACCGGTCGACGTCGGCGGTCCAGCGCGCCACCCCGTAGGGTCCGCGCCGGTGCGCGCACAGCACCCGGTGGGCGTCGAGACCGGCGACCGCGGCGTCGACGTCGCCCGCCCGCGCCGCGTCGGCCAGCGCCCGGCCGGCCGCGACGACGTCGGCCCTCGTCCCGTCGGTGTCGCCGCCCCCGGCGGTCGCGGCGCCCGATGCGGTCTCGGCGAAGGCGAGCTGCGGGTCGCCCCGGCGCAGCACGGCGACCGCGGCGTCGGCGTCGCCCCGCTGGACCGCGCGGGCCAGGTCGGCGATCGCGCCGTCGAAGCGCCAGGTGTGGTCGAGGGTGACGACGCCGTGCACGACCCCGGTGGGCAGGCCCAGCGCGGCCAGGGCGGCGTCGAGGGCGGGTTCGGGCCGCCCGGCGGCGCGGGCGAGGTCGCCCAGCACCGCACCGGCCTCCACCGACGCGAGCTGGTCGGGGTCGCCGACGAGCACCAGCCGCGCGTCCGGGCGGACGGCGTCGAGCAACCGCGCCATCATCGTGAGCGACACCATCGAGGTCTCGTCGACCACCACGACGTCGAACGGCAGCCGCTGCGCGCGGTGGTGCCGGAACACCCCGGACCCGCCGCCGGGGCGCCAGCCCAGCAGCCGGTGCAGCGTGGACGCCTCGGCGACCCGCCCGCGGCTCTCCGGGGGCAGGTCGCCGCTGACGGCCTCCTGCAGCCGCGCGGCCGCCTTGCCGGTGGGTGCGGCCAGGGCGACCCGCAGCGGCGGGCCGGGCTGCGCGAGCAGCAGCCGCAGCAGCGCGGCGACGGTGGTGGTCTTGCCGGTGCCCGGCCCGCCGGCCAGCACGGTGACCCGCCGCAGCGAGGCCACCGCGGCGGCCTGGCGCTGGCGCAGCGCGCGGGGGTCGGGGAACAGTGCGTCGAGCCCGGTGCGCAGGGCGTCGAGGTCGTGCGGCGGCGGCGCGGCGGCGGCCCGCTCGCGCAGTGCGAGGCGCACCAGCTCCTCCTCGCGCCAGTACCGCTCCAGGTAGAGCTGTCCCGCCACCATCCGCAGCGGCCGACCGGCCGGCGCCTGTGCGCCGTCGGCCACCAGCGGGCTGCGCAGGCAGGCGTCGTGCCATGGGCCGGGTTCGGGCCACGGCAGCGCCGAGACGTCGACGAGCTCGTCGCCCTCGCCCAGCACCGTGCGGTCGGCCGCGGCGAGGTCGACGCACACCGACCCCAGCCGCACCGCCCGCACGGCCAGCGCGAGCGCGAGCAGCACCGCCTCGTCGGGCTCGCCGCCGAGCCCGCCGACCCGCTCGGCGGTGTGCACGTCGGCGGCGTCGAGCACGCCGGCCGCGTTGAACGCGGCGAGCAGGCCGTCTCCGCCGTGGACGAACCGCGCGTCGTGCGGATCGGTCTCGACACCGGGTGCGGCGGTCACGGCGTGCCCCGTTCCAGCAGCGCGGACAGCTCGGTCGTCAGCTCCGGCGGCGGGGCCCAGCCGAACACCCCGCACGGCATCCCGTCGACGACGGGCGTGTCGGGCCCGCACATGCCGCGGACGAACAGGTACAGCACCCCGCCGAGGTGCCGGCGCGGCTCGTAGCCGGGCAGCCGCCAGCGCAGGTACCGGTGCAGCGCCACCCCGTAGAGCAGCGCCTGCAACGGGTAGTGGGCCCCGCGCATCGCCGTCGCCAGCCGCGCCGGGGTGTAGTGCGCGGCGGTGAGCGGCTCGGCCGGGGCGCCGAGCCAGTTGGTCTTGTAGTCGACGATCGCGAACCGGCCCGAGGGCAGGCGCAGCACGGCGTCGATGCTGCCGGTGAGGTAGCCGCGCAGCGGGGACGGGTCGAGCGCGGCGAGGTCGTCGGCGTAGGCGTGCAGCGGGTCGGCGGCGGGCAGGTGCGCGCGCAGCAGCGGGACCAGCGCGTCGAGGGTGAGCGGGGGGCCCGCCGCGTCGTCGCCACCGGCCAGCGGGAGCTCGAAGTCGAGCTCGGCGAGGCGGTCGCGCGGGGCGATGTCGGCCAGCCGCAGCCCGTCGGCGAGCGGGCCGAGGGGGGTCCGCACGGAGGGCAGCAGCGCGGCGCCGAGGGTCGCGGCGTCGAGCCCGGGGACCGGCCGGTACGCGAGCTGCTCCGCGGCGTGCGCGGTGAGCTCGGCGGCGAGGTCGGGCGCGGTGAGGTCGGCCGCCTCGAACACCGAGTGCACCAGCGTGCCGAACGCCGCCCCGAGCGGCAGCGCGGCCATCGGGGACGGCTCGGCCGGGCCCACCGGGTCGTCGGACGGGTCGAACTCGGGTTCGTCGTCGGTGCCGGTCTGCTCGGGTTCGGTGAGCGCGACCGGGGCATGGTGGCCCGCGGTGGCCGTGAGCGCGGTGTAGGAGGTGCGCCGCCACGCGGTGTCGAGCACGCGGTCGAACGCCGCGACCGCGGGCTCCGCGACGGCCCGTTCCCGGGGGGCGAACACCGGGTCGGCGGCCGGCCCGACCGCCTCCACCGCGGTGGTCGACGACGCCAGCGCGCCCAGCGCGTCCAGCACGACGCGGTCGGCGGGCACCGAGTAGGACTCGGCGAGCGTGCCCCCGGAACCGCGGCCGAACAGCACCCGGTGCAGCGGCGAGGACGCGACGGTCGTGGCCGGCACCCACCAGGTGACGACCTGGCTGCGGGCGCGGGTCAGCGCCACGTAGAGCAGCCGCAGGTCCTCGCCCGCCTCCTCCGCGCGGTGCCGCGCGCAGTGCGCGGCCCACGACCCTCCCGTGGGGCCGCCGACGTCGAGCACCCGCGCGCCGCCCTCGTCGTGCAGCAGCGGGAACGGCGGGTCGCCGACGAAGCGGTCCCAGGCGAAGGGCACGTGCACGACCGGGAACTCCAGCCCCTTGCTGCGGTGCACGGTGATGATCTGCACGGCGGCGGCGTCGGACTCCAGGCGCCTGCTGCGCTCGGCGCCCACGTCGGCCGCGGCGTCGGCGATGCGGTGGCGCAGCCAGTCGACCAGCGCCGACGGCCCGAGGTGCTGCGCGACGGCCGCCGCGTGCAGGGACTGGGCGACGTGGCGCAGGTCGGTGAGGGTGCGCTCGCCGTCGGCGGTGGCGAGGATCCGCTCGGGCAGCCCCCGACCCTGCCAGGCGGTGCCGGTGACGGCCTCGAGCAGCGCCGCGATCCCGCCCCGGTGCAGCACCGCGGCCCAGTCGCGCAGGGTGCCGCCGAGCCGGTCGAGCAGGTCGTCGGCGTCCGGCGCGCACAGCTGCTCCGCGGTGGCGCCGACGAAGCAGGTGAGCGCCGCGGCCCGCACCCGGAACGCGCGCGGCTGCGCGCACGCCTCCAGCAGCGTGAGCCACTCCCCGGCGACCGGGGTGCCGAACACGCTCGCCGTGCCCGAGGACACCGCGGGCACGCCGACCCGCGTCAGCGCCGCCCGCACCACCGACGCCTGCTCGTTGGTGCGCACCAGCACCGCGACGTCACCGGGCTGCACCGGCCGCCCGTCGAGCCGGGCCGGGCTCGCCAGCAGGGCCGCGATCTCCGCGGCGCAGTCGCGCGCGACGCGGGCGCGCGCGGGTGCGGCCAGCGCGAGGCGCCGCCCGGACTGCGGCAGCCCGTCGCGGCCGAGCACCCGGATCCGCAGCGGCGTGTCGACGGGCGCGCCCGCGAGCCGCGGGGCGGGGTGCGCCGCCTCGACGGGGTGCACCCGGATCCGGTCGTCGCCGAGCGCGGCGCCGTCGAACAGGGCGTCGAGCGCGTGCAGCAGCGGGGCGTCGCTGCGGTGGTTGCGGCCCAGCGTGGCGTGCCGGTCGGCGGTGGTGGTGGCGTCGAGGTAGCTGACGACGTCGGCGCCCCGGAAGGCGTAGATCGCCTGCTTGGGGTCGCCGATCAGCACGAGGGTGGTGTGCCCGTGGAACGCCGTGCGCAGGATGTGCCACTGGACCGGGTCGGTGTCCTGGAACTCGTCGACCAGCACCACGCCGTAGCGGGCGCGCAGCCGCCGGGCGGCGGTGCCGTCGGCGTCGCGCAGGGCCGCCGACAGGCGGGTGAGCATGTCGTCGTAGGTGTAGAGGCGCCGCTCCCGCTTGCGGCGCGCGACCTCGCCGCGCACCGCGGTGGCGAACCGGTGGCGCACCTGGGCGGGGGAGCCGTCGGGGGCGTCGGCGGGTTCGAGGCGGGCCTGGCCGTCGAGCACGGCGGCCCGCGCGAGCTTCCCGGCCTCGACGCGCCCGAACGCCGGGTTGCCCGCCCCGCGGGCGCCGTACTTGCGCACGTAGAAGTCGTCGACGACCTCGGAGATCAGGTCCTCGATCGACTCGACGAACTCCGCGGCCGGGTCGGTGTCGCCGGCCACCCCGAGCCCGGCGAGCATCTGCTGGCAGAACTGGTGGGTGGTGGCGATCGTGGCGGCGTCGAACCCGGCCAGCGCGCGGGTGAGCCGGGCGCGGCGGGCCGCGATCTCCGCCTCCGGGGCGTCGGCCAGCAGCGCCAGCACCGCGTCGTCGCCCGCCCGCGCCGCCGCCGGGTCGGCCAGCCCGCGCTGGGCCGAGACCAGCCGGTCGCGCACGCGTTCGCGCAGCTCCGTGGTGGCCTCGCGGCCGAAGGTGACCAGCATCAGCTCGGGCAGCGTGGCCCGGCCCTCGGCGACGTAGCGGGCGGCGAGCGCGGCGATCGTGAACGTCTTGCCGGTGCCGGCGCTGGCCTCCAGCACGGTGGTGCCGGTGGGCAGCGGTCCGGTGACGACGAACGGCGACGGGGCCAGGACTGCGCTCACGGGAAGTCCACCGACTCGTGCGCCAGCAGCGGCGTCCACAGACCCATCGCCAGCTCGCCGAACCGCGTGGGCTCGCCGCCCGACCGGCCGTCCCCGAGGGGCAGGTCGGCCCCCGCACCCCAGACCCGTTCGTGGGCGGCGTCGGTGCACTCGCCGATCCCGCCGGTCCAGCTGCGCAGCGCGTCGACCAGCGCGATGTCGGGATCGGCCCCGCCGAGGCGGCGCCGCGCGTACTCGGCCCCGGTCTGCGTGGCCAGCGGCAGCGGCTCGCACAACCCGTCGCGCCGCAGCGCGACGAGGCGCGACAGCTCGTGGCGGGCCTGCTCGGGCGGTACCGGGGCGAGGGTGGCCCTGGCGATCCCGTCGCGGGTGGACCGACCCAGGCTCACCGCCTGCCAGCCCTCGCCGGTGCCCGCGGTGAGCGCGAGCAGCCGCACCCACGCCCGCAGCCGCTGCGCGGCCTTGAGCCGGGAGTACTCGACGCGCAGCAGCGTGCGGTCGTGCAGCCCGTCGAGCGTGCCGACCACGCGGGTGCCGTCGGCGAGCTCGACGTCGACGTCGCGCGAGGACGGCTCGCCCACCCGCAGCCGCTGCGCCGCGGCGGTGAGCAGCTCCACCCCGTCGAGGACGCGGGTGAGCAGCGACTCCCCGAGCGGACCCGGCGGCAGGTCGCCCCGGCGCCACTCGGCGGCCCGGCAGTGCGCGACGTCGCGCCCGCCGAGCCGGTCGGCGAGCAGCCGGGCGCCGATCGCGTACTGCGCCAGCCCGTCGAGCTCCACGGGCAGGGCGTCGGAGGGGTCGTCGTCGCGGGTGAACAGCGACAGGCCGACGCGCTGCCGCAGGAACGCCCGCACCGGGTGCTCGGCGAACGCCACGAGGTCCTCGAGGGCGACCACCGCCTCGTCGCGCGCGGGCAGGGGCGCGGCCAGGAACGCCGCGGGCGGGGCCTTCACCCCGACGGCGGCCCGTGCACCCTCCCGTTCGGCGCGGTCGAAGCTGAACGGCCGCGCGACGCCGAGCGCGCCCGCGGTGAAGTTGCGCGCGTCGAAGGGCTGCAGCGGGTGCCGGACGACCACCGAGGGGCCCAGCACGTCGAGCAGCTCCCCGAGCGGCACCGCGGGCGGACGGCGGGCGCCGGTGCGCTCGTCGGCCCCGGAGTGCACGACCACCAGGTGACCGGTGGCCGCGCACACGGCGTCGAGCAGGAGCTGGCGGTCCTCGCTGCGGGCGTCGCGCTCCCCGGCCAGCGGCGCGCGGGCGAGCACGTCGTCGCCGTCGGGGACCCCCGCGCGGGGGAACACGCCGTCGTCGAGGCCGAGCAGGCAGACGACCCGGTGCGGCACCGAGCGCATCGGCACCAGCGTGGCGACCGTCAGGGTGCCGGTGCGGAACCCGGCGCGGCTGGGGCGCCCGCGCAGCCGCTCGTCGAGCAGGGCCGCGACGTCGGCGGGCCCCAGCGCGGTGGTGGCCCCCTGCGGGCCCGCGGTGCGCAGCGCCTCGGCCAGCTCCCCGCGGGCCTGGCCGGTCTGCCACTCGTCGACGGCGGTGGTGGCGGTGAGCGCGTCGAGGCCCGCGGTCAGCGCGTCGACCCAGTCCGCGAGCGGCTGCGGCGCGCGCAGCCGGGCCAGCACGCCGCTGAGCCGGTGCACGAACTCGGCGAGCCGCCCCACCCGCTCGACGTCGCCGGACTCCACGTCCAGCGGCAGCGCGGTGCCCAGCCAGTCGCCCGACATCGTGACGCCGAGCAGCAGCCGGTCGAGCCCGGCCGCCCAGGTGTTCTGCCCGAACCCGCCGAGGTGGAACGGGGTGCGGTGCCCGGCGTCGAGGCCCCACCGCACCCCGGAGGCCACGACCAGCTCGCGGATCCGCACGATGTCGTCGTCGTCGAGCCGGAAGCGGGCGCGGACCGGCTCGGAGGCCAGCAGGTCGAGCAGTTGCGAGGCCGTGAGCCGGGCGGAGGCCAGCTCCAGCAGCGCGGCGACGGTGTCGAGCAGCGGGTTGACCCGGCGCAGCGCGCGGTCGGCCAGCCGCACCCGCAGGTGCTGCCCGGGGTGCCCGGCGGCGCCCAGCTCGCCCAGGCCGAACGCCGCGGAGACCAGCGGGGCGAAGGTCTCGATGTCGGGGCACATGACCAGGACGTCGCGGGGCTCGAGCGTGGGGTCGGCGGCGAGCAGCCCGACGACGACCTCGCGCAGCACCTCGACCTGCCGGTGCGCGCCGTGGCAGGCGTGCACCTGCACCGACCCGTCGGCCGCTCCCACGTCGGTGACGTCGTCGTCGCGCAGCGCCCGCTGCAGCCTGCCGAGCTGGGTGGGCGGGGGATCGGGGGCCGGGTGGTGGTGGTCGGTGAACCCGGGGGCCGCGCCGACGAGCCGGACCTGCAGCTCCCGCACGTCACGCGCCAGTGACGACAGCAGCGGGTGCGCGACGGCGCCGGCGGTGGGGTCGGCCGCCCGCGTGGGCACCTCGGCGGGCGCCCGCCGGGCGACGGCCTCCCACAGCGCGGGGGAGGGGTGCGGCAGCCACAGGTGCACCTCGCGGTGCGCGGCGAGCGCGTCGAGCAGGACGAGCTGCTCGGTGCTCAGCCGCGTGGGCCCGAACAGCGAGAACCGCGCCGGGAGACCGGCGAGGGAGGGGTCGGCGCGCAGCGCGTCGGCGGCGGTGCGCAGCCGTTCGGCGGGGCCCGGGACGCCGATCCGCGCCCGCACCCGCCGCCACAGCTCCGACTGCCACGACAGGTCGCCCGGGGCGTCGGCACCGTCGCGCCACCCGTCGACCATGGCGGGGCGGTGCTCGGCGTAGGTGGCGAACAGCCCGGCGACGCGCCGGGCGGTGGCCCAGCGCGGGTGGGCGCGCAGGTCGGGGCACCAGGGCTCACCGGCGGCGGCGTCGAGCTCGTCGAGCAGCGGCCACACGACGCGTTCGGGGTGCCACGGGTCGTCGGCGGGGGCGACGCCGGCCGCCGCGCACACGGCGTCGGCCAGCACCCGGCCGGGCGACGGGAACGCCACCCCCGCGCACACCCCGCCGCCGGTGTCGGTGCCCAGGCGGTGCGACAGGCGCTGGGCCAGCCAGCGCTCGACCCCCCGGGCCGGGACGGCGACGACCTCGGTGGCGAACGGGTCGGGGAGCGGGGTGCGCAGGACCTCGGCCAGTGCGCCCGCGAGGGTGTCGGCGCGCTCGGCGCGATGGACGTGCAGCACGGCGACCCCCTCCCGATCGGATGGGCACACGCTAGAGCGGGGGTCCGACAGTCCCGGGGGCGGCTCCGCGACGATCACGATCGGTCACCGTCCGCGAGAGACGACACGATCGAGCGATCCCGGTGCCCCGCGGATAACGGCAGAGTGTCCTGAACGCGATCTGGTGGACAACACACCACGACTTCGAGGAGGGCCGAGATGCACGCCGACATCCCCGGACGGACCGCGATCCCCGCCCAGCGTGGCCCCCGCGCCGTTCCGAGCCCCCGCGACATCCCCGCCCAGCGCACCCCGCACCCGCCCGTCCGGCACACCCCGGTGCCGTTCGCGGTCGTCGAGCCGGGCACCGCGGCGGGCATCCGGGACGAGGCCCGCAGCGAGGTCCTGCACCGCCACGCGCGGCTCACCAAGAGCGGCCGTCCCGTGTTCTGCACCCCGAGCCAGGCCGAGATCGCGGGCGTCGTCGCCCTGCGCCAGGGCCGCGGCACCGACGGCAAGGTCATCTACTCCACGCGCGAGGCCGCCGAGAGCGCCGCCCGCGAGCTGGAGGCGCTCGGCTCCCGCTCGTTGCGCTCGTACCTCTGCGGTCGCTCGCGCAGCGGCCACTTCCACCTGGCCACCGACAGCAGCCGCCCGCTCACCCCGGCCGAGGTGCACGCCCGCATCCCGCAGCAGCGCCGCATCCCCGCCTGACGCGACGCGCACCGGCCGGCGACGGCGTCACCGGCCCGCCCTCGCACAGCTCGTCGCCGGTCGCACAGGCTGCACCCTGTGCGACGGTCCTCGACGTGTGCGACGAGCCACCAGCGCTGCGGCGAGCCACGAGCCGCGAGTGACGAGCCGCGAGCCGCCGGCGCGAGGTCGACGCGGGCCGGGTGCGATCGCCCACCGGTACGGCGCCGCGGTCCCCGACACGGCAGGGTGGTCCCCGAACCCCGCACGTGAAGGAGCGCCCGATGTCGACCCACCCCCGTGCCGGCACCCCCGCCCGCCCCGACGACCTCGTCGACGTCGGCGCCCTGCTCGACGCCTACGCCGACCGCCGCCCCGACCCCGACAACCCGGCGGAGCGCGTGGCGTTCGGGACGTCGGGGCACCGCGGGTCGTCGCTGTCCACCACGTTCAACGACGACCACATCGCCGCCACCAGCCAGGCGATCTGCGAGTACCGCGCCGGGCAGGGCATCGCCGGGCCGCTGTTCATCGGCCGCGACACCCACGCGCTCTCGGAGCCGGCGTGGGTCACCGCGGTCGAGGTGTTCACCGCCAACGGCGTGCACGTCATGGCCGACGCCGACGACGGCTTCACCCCCACCCCGGCCGTCTCGCACGCGATCCTCACCCACAACCGCGCGGCGGTCAGCGGCCTGGCCGACGGCGTCGTCGTCACGCCCTCGCACAACCCGCCCGCCGACGGCGGCTTCAAGTACAACCCCCCGCACGGCGGTCCGGCCGACTCCGACGCCACCCGCTGGATCGCCGACCGGGCCAACGACCTGCTGCGCGCGAAGCTCGACGGCGTGCGCCGCCGCCCGCTCGACCGCGACGCGATCGGCCGCTACGACTTCCTCGGCGCCTACGTCGAGGACCTCCCGCAGGTCCTCGACCTCGACGCGATCCGTTCCGCGGGTGTCCGCATCGGCGCCGACCCGCTCGGCGGGGCGAGCGTCGCGTACTGGGGGGCGATCGCGGAGCGTCACGACCTGGACCTCACCGTCGTGAACCCCGACGTCGACCCGAGGTTCGGGTTCATGACGCTGGACTGGGACGGCAAGATCCGGATGGACTGCTCGTCGCCGTACGCGATGGCCTCGCTCGTCGCGCAGCGTGACGCCTACCAGATCTCCACCGGCAACGACGCCGACGCCGACCGGCACGGCATCGTCACCGCCGACGGCCTGATGAACCCCAACCACTTCCTGGCCGTCGCGATCGGCTACCTGTTCGGGCACCGCCCCGGCTGGCCCGCGGCCGCGGGGATCGGCAAGACGGCCGTCAGCTCCTCGATGATCGACCGCGTGGCCGCCGACCTGGGCCGCACACTCGTCGAGACGCCCGTGGGGTTCAAGTGGTTCGTGCCCGGCCTGATCGACGCCTCGTTCGGCTTCGGCGGCGAGGAGAGCGCGGGGGCGTCGTTCCTGCGCCGCGACGGCGGGGTCTGGACCACCGACAAGGACGGGATCATCCTCGCCCTGCTCGCCTCGGAGATCCTCGCGGTGACCGGGCGGACGCCGAGCGAGCGCTACCGCGAGCTCACCGACCGGTTCGGCGCCCCGGAGTACGCCCGCATCGACGTCGCCACCACCCCCGAGGCCAAGGCGAAGCTGGGCAGGCTCTCCGCGCAGGACGTGACGGCCACCGAGCTGGCCGGGGAGCCCATCACCGCGCGGCTCACCGAGGCGCCCGGCAACGGTGCGGCGCTGGGCGGGCTCAAGGTCGTCACCGACGGCGGCTGGTTCGCCGCGCGCCCGTCGGGCACCGAGGACGTCTACAAGATCTACGCCGAGAGCTTCCGCGGCGCCGACCACCTCGCGGCCATCCAGGGCGAGGCCCAGCAGGTGGTGACGGCCGCACTAGGGTGACGGCGTGGGGGAGATGTTCGGGCCGTACCGGCTCGACGGGCTGCTCGGGCAGGGCGGGATGGGCCGCGTCTACCGCGCGTTCGACACCGACCAGGACCGGCCCGTCGCGCTCAAGGTGCTGCCCGAGGCGCTGTCGGCGGACCCGGAGTACCGGCAGCGTTTCCGCCGGGAGGCCAAGGTCGCCAGCCAGCTCACCGACCCGCACGTCGTCCCCATCCACCGCCACGGCGAGATCGACGGCCAGCTGTTCCTGGACATGCGCCTGGTCGACGGCGACGACCTCGCCCACGTCCTGCGCCGCGACGGGCCGCTCGACGCCGAGGCCGCGGTCCGGATGGTGGAGCAGGTGGCGAGCGCGCTGGACGCGGCGCACGAGGCCGGGCTGGTGCACCGCGACGTCAAGCCGGCCAACGTGTTCCTGACGCGGCGGGGCCGGTTCGCCTACCTCGGCGACTTCGGGATCGCCCGCGACGCCACCTCCTCGACCCTGACCGCCACCGGCACCACCCTGGGCACGCTCGACTACATGGCCCCCGAGCGGTTCCTGGGCCGCGACGTCGACGCCCGGGCCGACGTCTACGCGCTGGCCTGCCTGCTGCACGAGGCGCTGACGGCCCGCAAGCCGTTCGCCGGCGACGAGCTGCCCGCCCTGATGAACGCGCACCTCAACCTGGCCCCGCCCCGGCCGTCGACGCTGCGGCCGTCGATGCTGGGCCCGGTGCCTGCCGGGCTCGACGCCGTCGTCGCGCGCGGGATGGCCAAGGACCCGGCGCAGCGATTCCCGACGGCGGGGGCGCTGGCGGGCGCGGCCCGCGCGGCGCTGTCCGGGCCGGCCCGGGCGGTGCGACCGGAGACGGCTGCCGCGCATGGCACCGAGCCGCTGCGCCTCGACGTCCCGGACGGGGTCGGCCAGGTCGAGCGCTGGCTCGTCGCGCCGGGGCAGCCCTACGTCGCGGGCACCGCCGTGCTGGTCGTCCGGATGCGCGACGGGCGGAGCCGGACGGTCGCCGACCCGCGCCCCGGGCAGCTGGTGGCGCCGGGTGTCGGCCCGGGCACCGTCGTGCGCTCCGGCGACGCGCTCGGCTCGGTGCACCGCGTCGGGTACCTCGCCCCGGCGGGGCTGTCCGGCCCGTTGCCGCGGCCCGGGCGCCGGGGGCTCTCGACGCCCGCGATCATCGGGATCGGGGTCGGCGCGCTGCTGCACCTGCTCGTGCTCGCGACCGTCGAGCTCAACGGGATCCTGGTGCTCACCTGGCTGTCCGGCATCGTGTTCGGCACGCTGGCCCTCCACCACCGGTTCCCGCGGGCCTGGAGCGGCGGCCGCCGGGTGGCGATGGTGGTGGTCGCCGTCCCGGTCGTGACGGTCGTGGTGTTCCTGGCCCTGGTCATCGCCGCGCTGCCCACCGGGTATTCCAGCGACACCCCCGGCAACCCCGCGGCGGGCATCGCGTTCACCGTGGTGGCGCTGGTGGTCTACGGCCTGTGGGCGGCGTCGTTGTGGTTCCGCCCAGGTGCCGGCTGAGGAAGCCCACCTGCTCGGCGCACAGCGTCTCGAACCCGGCCCCGACGTAGGCCTCGAAGTGGTCGAACCCGTGCCGGGTCACCTCGCCGCGCGGTGCGGCGGCCGCCACCGCGAGGGCCGGCCCGGGCGGGGTCACGGTGTCGTGCTCGCACACCGCGACCAGCAGCGGGCAGGCGATCCGTGCCGCCCTGCGGCCGGGCCGGTCGAACGGCACCCGCAGCGCGATCCGCGCGGCCACCTCGTTGCGCCACGCCACGCCCTCGGGCACCAGGTGGCGGATCGCCCGCTCGGCGCCCGGCCCGGCGATCACCGCCCCGCTGCCGACCTCGCCGGCCACCGGCACCAGCAGCGGGTCGCGGCCCAGCCGGCCGCGGACCTCGTCGCGCAGGGCCGTCGTGACGAGCCGGGCGGTGTGCCGGACGCGGTCCGCGCCCGGTGCGCGGCGACCGCGGCCCACGCCGTGCAGCAGCGCCGGGCCGTCGACGAAGGGCACCTGCGCGACGACCGCGGCGATCCCCGGGTCGCCCGCGGCCACGGCGAGCACGTGCCCGCCGCTGAAGGAGGTGCCCCACAGGGCGACGCGGGCGGGGTCGATCCCGTCTGCGGCCCGGGCGTACGCGACGGCGGCGCGCCAGTCGGCCCGCTGGGCGGCGATGTCGAGGACCTGGCGGTGACGGCCGCCGGAGTCGCCGAAGCCGCGGTAGTCGAACACCAGCGCGGCGAACCCGGCGTCGGCGAACCGCTGCGCCCAGGCGTCGAGACGGCAGGCGCGGGTCATGCCGAACCCGTGCGCCAGCACCACGCAGGGCACCGGGTCGCCGGACGCGGGGCGGTACAGCCAGGCCGCGCACTCCTCGCCGTCGACGGGGAAACGGTGATCGGTCCGCGGCATCCGGCCATGATGCACCGCCGCGGGTAGGCTCGGCCCCGAGTGGGGGACGGAGGCCGTGTGGCGTCGGAGATGTTCGGTCCCTACCGGCTCGACGGCATGCTCGGCCAGGGCGGGATGGGCCGGGTGTTCCGGGCCTTCGACACCGACCTGGCCCGCACCGTCGCCCTCAAGGTGCTCACGGCCGAGCTGTCCGCCGACCCGGAGTTCCGGCGGCGCTTCCGCCGCGAGGCGCTGGTGGCCGCGCAGCTCACCGACCCGCACGTGGTACCGATCCACCGCCACGGCGAGATCGACGGCCAGCTGTTCCTGGAGATGCGCCTGGTCGACGGCGACGATCTCGGGGCCGTGCTCGCCGGCACCGGCCCGCTCGACCCCGCGTCGGCGGTCGCGGTCATCGGGCAGGTGGCGAGCGCGCTGGACGCGGCGCACGAGGCAGGACTGGTGCACCGCGACGTCAAGCCCGCCAACGTGTTCCTCACCCGGCGCGACCGCTTCGCCTACCTCGGCGACTTCGGCATCGCCCGCCCCACCTCCGGGGGCTCGCTGACGGCCAGCGGGGCCACCGTCGGCACGCTGGACTACATGGCGCCCGAGCGGTTCGGCGGCCTCGAGGTCGACGGCCGCGCCGACGTCTATGCGCTGGGCTGCCTGCTGTTCGAGTCGCTGACCGGCCGCCGCCCGTTCCCCGACCGCGAGCCCGCCGCGCTGATGAGCGCCCACGTGCACGCCGCCCCGCCGCGCCCCTCGGAGCACGGTGCCCCGCCCGCCTTCGACGCCGTGGTGGCCCGGGCCATGGCGAAGGACCCGGCCGCGCGCCACCCCACCGCGGGGGACCTCGCCGCCGACGCCCGCGCCGCGCTCGACACCGTCCCCGCCGCGCCCGGCGGTGCGCCGGACGCCGCGACGATACCCACGCCCGCCGCCGCGCGGCCCGCGGCGGCCGCCCCGGGCCCCGTCGGCCCCTCCGCCGCCGGTCCTCCCGCCTCGTGGCCGCCACGCCCGGCCGGGTCCGGGCCCGCCCCCTCCCCGCCTCCGGACGCCGCCCCGCCCCGGCCCGCCCCCGCGGCCCCGGACGACGCCCCCGCCCCGGAGCCGCCGCCCGCCCCCGCCGTCCCCGCGCCGTACTGGCCGGGGCGATCGTGCTCGGGGCGCTCGCGCACGTCCTGGTGCTGGAGACCGTCTCGTTCGACACCGCCCTGGTGTTCTGGACGCTCAGCGGCACCCTGTTCGGCACCCTCACCGCCGGAGCCCTGCGCCCGCGCCGCTGGGGCTCCGGGCGTACCACGACGCTGGTCGTCGTCGCGCTGCCGGTCGTCTTCGTGACGGCGGTGCTGGTGGCGCTGGGCCTGAGCCTGGCCGGCTCGGGCACGGCGATCGTCGTCGTCACGCTCGGGGTCTACGCGCTGTGGGCCCTGACGCTGTGGCGGCGCCGGACCCGCGCCTGAGGCCCGCGCACGGGTTCCGGTGCGTCGCAGCGGCCGCATCGGCTGCGACGGGCGGGCGCGTGTGCGTGGGGCGCTACGGCCGGCGGGCCCGCGCGTCGCACTCCACCCGGGGCTGGGCGCCGGTCGCCACCGGCCGGTGCGCGCGGCGGCTGCGCTCGCGCGCCGGGCCGCCGGTGCGGGCCAGCGCCCGCAGCGCGAGCTCCCGGTGCGCCGGTTCCTCCGCCCGGCGCAGGAACCGCAGGAGCTCGTGCGCCGCGGCCCTCCCCGGACGGGCGGCGACCCACGCGGCCAGCTCGGCGTCGGCGACCTCGGGCCGGGCGCGGGCCATCCGCACGCACACGTACTCGAGGTCCTCGTCGGCCAGCTCGCCGACCAGCGGCACGTGCACCCCGGAGTCGACGAGCGTCTCGTGCACCGCCCACAGCCCGATCGGCGTCAGCCCGACCCAGGTCGGGTCCGGGTCGTCGCGGCCCGCGAGCTCGGAGAGCTCCTCGTGGTCGTCGGTGTCGAGGCTCTCCGACAGGTGCACCGCGCCGAGCAGCTCCAGCGCGTCGAGCAGCGCGGTGACGTCGCGGCGCCACAGCCGCTGCTCGACGTCACCGGCCAGGTCGTCGACGACGCACCCCATCCGCCGGTTGACCGCCTCGCGCACCGCCCGGTGGAAGCGCTCGACCGGCACGGCGTCGCCGCCCGCCGCGTAGAGCTGGTGCAGCAGGATCGGCAGCGCCTCGCCCAGGCTCATCCCGAACAGCGACGGCGCGCCGAAGACGTTGCTGCCGCCGAAGTGCTCCCCGATCCGCCCGACGGCGTCGAACGCGCGCCGCCACATCTCGATCGGCCGGCTCAGCAGCGGCGCCGCGCTCTTGACCTGCACCAGCCGCCCGTTGACGGTGCGCACCAGCCGGGCCTGCCGCGCCCAGGTCAGCAGCAGGCTGATCTCGGGCAGGTCGTCGCTGGTGCGGGCGCGGCCGCGGGAGAAGTGGTCGAGGTCGAGCGACTCGGCCACCGAGCGGGCGTCGCCGAGCAGCAGCCGCCCCTCGCGGGTGACCGCCCGACCGGCCCGCACCCAGCGGGTGAACGCGCGCAGGCGGGCCAGCGCCACCGAGGAGTCGGCGGCGGCGAGCAGCTGGGCCGCACCGGGCAGCAGCACCGGCAGCAGCGGGGTCGGCGGGGTCTCCTCGGGCACGCGCTGGCGGCTGGTGATCTCCGCGAGCGCGGCCCGGTCGATCTCCAGCTCGCCGCGGTCGACCCGCTCCAGGAACCGGGTGACGGCGGCCGCGTCCCCGGTCGGCACGCCGTGGCGCAGCATCTGCACCGCCCAGAACGTGCCGAGGTCGTGGTTGCGCTCGTCGTCGAGCGCGTCGTGCAGGGCGGGGGTGGACCCGTCGACCTGCGCGTGCAGCTCGGCGGCCGGGGCGGAGCGGGGGTCGAGCCAGTCGTGGTCGGCCAGGAAGCCGATCAGCGCGTGCAGGGCGACGGGCACGGCGTCGCGGTCGTCGTCGCGCAGCGCCACCGTGCGGGGGAACCAGACGGCCAGTGCGTCGGCCACGTGGGCGCGCGTCCAGTGCCCCAGCCTGCCGTCGACGCCGTGCTTGTGGTCCAGCGCCGCCGCGACCAGTGCGGGCTCGACGTCGATGCCCCGCCGCCGCGCCCAGGCGACGATGCGCAGCCGCAGCCGGTCGCGGGCAGCGGCGTAGACCTCCACGTCGTCCGGGCCGAATACGAGTCGCACTCGACCCACCCTGGCATCCGCCGCCCGCCCCGATCGACGGGGGTGGGTGTCTCCTCAGCGCAGCGGCGTGCGTGCCCGGTGGACCACGGCGGGCGGCAGGTTCCGCCAGACGACCGGTGTCGTGTCGACCTGCGCGAAGTGCGCCCTGAGCTCCGCGAGCCGCCGCCGGGCGGGCGGCGCCCAGCGCGTCGCGGAGTAGGCGAACTGGGTGAACACGCCCGTGGGAGCCAGCGCGTCCATGATCACCCGGTGCAGCGTCCCGTCCGCGTAGGCGATCCACGGCAGGCCGCTGACCACGGCGTCGACGCCGGTGATGCCGCGTTCGGCGAGCAGCGCGGGCAGCGACCGGGCGTCGGCGGGGGCGACCTCGACGTCCGGGTACCGCCGCCGCAGCAGCTCCGCCCAGCGCGGGTTGAGCTCGACGGCGAGGTGCCGCGCGGGCTCCCGGTCCTGCAGCGCGCGGGTGAACGCCCCGGTGCCCGGCCCGAGCTCGACCACCACCGCGCCGGGTGCAACGGGGTCCGTCATGGCCCGGGCCAGCGCCGGGGAGCTGGGTGCCAGCGCGGCGGTGTGCAGCGGGTCGCGGGCGAACTCGTGCAGGAAGCGGGCGGTGTCGCGCAGGGGCACGGCGCGGACCGTAGGGGCCCCGGGTGAACAGCCGGTGCGGTCGACGCGCGCGCCACCCCGCGAGCGTGGGCCACGGCCTGCGCCGCCGGTCGCCCGCGGGGCAGGATGGCCGTCGACGACGAGACGGAGGTGGCGCGTGCGCGCGGTGCAGGTGGTACGGCTGGAGGGCCCGGCGGCGGTGGAGGTGCGGGAGGTCCCGGAGCCGGAGCGCGGGGCGGACCAGGTCCTGGTCGACGTGCGTGCGGCGGGCGTCAACTTCCCGGACGTCCTGCAGAGCAAGGGGCTCTACCAGTACAAGCCCGACCCGCCGTTCACCCTCGGGTCGGAGATCGCCGGGGTGGTGCGCGAGGCCCCCGAGGGCGCCGCCGTCCGGGCGGGCGACCGGGTCGCGGCGTTCACCACCATCGGCGCCTTCGCCGAGGTGGCGGCGGTGCACGCCGAGCACGTGTTCCCACTGCCGGACGAGGTGTCCTTCGCCGCGGGCGCGTGCCTGCCGATGAACTACCTCACCGCGCAGTTCGCGCTGCGCCGCCGCGGGCACCTGGAGGCCGGGCAGCGGGTGCTCGTGCACGGTGCGGCGGGCGGGGTGGGCACGGCGTGCGTGCAGCTCGCCGCCGCGCTGGGCGCCGAGGTGGTCGCGGTCGTGTCCAGCGAGGAGAAGGCCGAGGTCGCCCGCGCGGCCGGGGCGGCGCACGCCGTCCTCGTCGACGGCTTCCGCGACGCGGTGAAGGAGCTCGGCGGCGTCGACCTCGTCGTCGACCCGGTGGGCGGCGACCGCTTCACCGACTCCCTGCGCTGCCTGCGCCCGGAGGGCCGGCTGCTGGTCGTCGGGTTCACCGCGGGCGACATCCCCACGGTGAAGGTCAACCGGCTGCTGCTCACCAACGTCGACGTCGTCGGTGTGGGCTGGGGCGGGTTCGCGCTCGGGCGGCCCGGCTTCGTGGCGCAGCAGTGGGCCGACCTGGTGCCGCACCTGCGCTCCGGCGCGCTCGACCCGATCGTCAGCGCGACCTTCCCCCTCGAACGCGCGGACGCGGCGCTCGCCACCATCGACGAGCGCCGCGTCACCGGCAAGGTCGTGCTGGAGACCTAGTCCTTCACCTTCTTCACCGACAGGTGGAAGTCGTCGCCGAAGTTCTGGCTGCCGTAGTCCACCGCCTGCTCCACGGCCTCCCGGGAGCGCCGGTCGCGGCGCATCAGGGGGTCGTGGCGCAGGTCCTTGGTGAGCGCGACGCACAGCAGCACCATCACCAGTGCGAACGGGGCCGCCATGATGATCGTGATGTTCTGGATGCCCTGCAGGGCCTCGTTCCCGGGGCTGACCAGCAGCATGATGATCGCGATCCCGCCCATCACGACGCCCCAGAAGATCACCACCCAGCGCGAGGGGTCGATGGAGCCGCGCGAGGACAGCGTGCCCATGACGACCGACGCGGCGTCGGCCCCGGAGACGAAGAAGATCGCGATCAGCACCATCGCGAGCACGCTGAGCACCGCGCCCAGCGGCATCGAGGCGAGCAGGCCGAACAGCTGCCCCTCGGTCGACTCGGCGGCCAGGCCCACGGCGCCGGTCGGGTCGACCGCCCGCTGCTGGTCGATCGCCGCGCCGCCGAAGATCGCGAACCACAGCAGCGAGACGGCGCTGGGGATCAGGATGACGCCGGTGACGAACTGGCGGATCGTGCGGCCACGGCTGATCCGTGCGATGAACATGCCGACGAAGGGCGTCCAGGAGATCCACCACGCCCAGTAGAAGACGGTCCAGCCGGCCAGCCACTCGGCGGTGGCGTCGCCGCCGTTGGCCGCGGTGCGCGAGGCCATCTCGGCGAGGTTGCCGGCGTAGTCGCCGATCGCGGTGGGCAGCAGGTTGAGGATCAGGATGGTCGGCCCGCCGACGAACACCACGAGCGCGAGCACGCCCGCCAGCACCATGTTGATGTTGGACAGCCACTGGATGCCCTTGGCGACGCCGGTGACGGCGGAGCAGACGAACGCCAGCGTGAGCACGGCGATGATCAGGACGAGCAGCAGCTTGCCCTCCACCGGGATGCCGTTGAGCGACAGGCCCGCGCCGATCTGCAGCGCGCCGAGCCCGAGCGAGGCGGCCGAGCCGAACAGCGTGGCGAAGATCGCGAGGATGTCGATCGCCTTGCCCAGCGGGCCGTCGGTGCGGTGCTCGCCGAGCAGCGGGGCGAATGCCGAGCTGATCAGCTGGCGGCGCCCGCGCCGGAACGTGGAGTACGCGATCGCCAGACCGACGACGGCGTAGATGGCCCACGGGTGCAGCGTCCAGTGGAACAGCGTGGTGGCCATGGCGACGTCGAGCGCCGCCGGGTCGCCCGGTGCGACCGTGCCGGGCGGGGGCGAGGTGAAGTGGGACAGCGGCTCGGACACCCCGTAGAACATCAGGCCGATGCCCATGCCCGCGCTGAACATCATCGCGATCCAGGACACGGTCCGGAACTCCGGGACCTCGTCGTCGCGGCCCAGCGGGATCTTGCCGAACCGGCTGAATGCCAGGTAGAGCGCGAACACGACGAACCCGCTCGCGGCCAGGACGAACGCCCAGCCGCCCGCGTTCATGATGCCGTTCAGGACGGTGGAGGCGACCTCGCTGAGCGTGTCGGTCGACGCCGCGCCCCAGACGATGAACGCGAGCATCAGCACCGCGGCGACGCCGAAGATCACCCGGTCGACGGGGTGGCGTTGGTCGGCGGCCGGCGCCGCCGGGATCTCGGGTATCGGCCCGTCCGAGACGGGTTCCCCGCTGCGTGGTGTGTCCTGGATCGTCATCGCCGTCGGCCCGTGCGTGGCGGGCCTTCCCCCTTCGATCAGCTACGCCCGATCGGGTACCGCCCGGTACGGGCCACCGCAGTGGCCCACGAACGATCCGCCCTGCTCGTGGGCTCCGTCAAGCCTCGGTCGAGGTCGAGGCCTGATCGTCACGGTGGTGTCGCACGGTGTCCCGGCCTGCACCGCACGGGGGACGCCCGGACGTCACGATCCGGTATCCGGGCCCGGCGGGCGTTACGACATGCGGCCTAAGGTGGTCGTTCCCCGCGGACGTGTGAGGGACGCGGCGGCATCGGCCCGGCCGCCCATCGACGAACACGAGGAGCGCACCCATGTCCACCACCGAACCCCCCGGCACGACCGGGGGGAACCCGGTCGTGACCTACCTCCGGACCCACACGAACCCGCCGGTCTTCCTGACCTCGGCGGTGCTGGTCGTGGCGTTCCTGGTGGTCGGCTCGGTGTTCACCGACGCCACCAGCACGGCGGCGAGCGCCGTGATGGACTTCATCGCCACCTACTTCGGCTGGTTCTACGTCCTGGCCGCCACCGGTTTCCTGGTCTTCGTGGTCGCGCTGATGGTCAGCCGCTACGGGAGGCTGCGGCTGGGCCCGGACGACTCGCGCCCGGAGTACCGGACCATCCCGTGGTTCGCCATGCTGTTCACCGCCGGAATGGGCATCGGCCTGGTGTTCTACGGCGTCTACGAGCCGGCCTACTACCTGGACCCGGCCAGCGGCAGCCCGATCGCCTCGACCGACCCGACGCAGCGGGCCACCGAGGCGATGAACTACACGATCTACCACTGGGGCCTGCAGCCGTGGGCGATCTACATCGTGCTCGGTCTCGCGATGGGCTACTTCTCCTTCCGCAAGGGTCTGCCGCTGCGCCCGGCGTCGGCGTTCTACCCGCTGTTCAAGGACAAGACCTTCGGCTGGCGCGGCAACCTGATCGACGTCCTGGCGGTGTTCGGCACCCTGTTCGGGCTGGCGACGTCGCTGGGCCTGGGCGCGCAGCAGGTCAACGCCGGGCTCTCCACCCTGTTCGGGGTGCCCGTCAACGCGACGGTGCAGATCGGGCTGATCGCCGCGATCACCGCGATCGCGGTGGTGTCGGTGATGGCCGGGATCGACAAGGGCATCCGCCGGCTCTCGGTGCTCAACCTGGGCCTGGCCCTGCTGCTGATGCTCGTCGTCTTCCTCTTCGGCCCGAAGCTGTTCATCCTCACCGGGCTGGCCGAGAACACCGGCTACTACCTGCAGAACCTCGTCGGCACCAGCTTCGAGGTGTTCAACCCCGGCACGGAGCCGGAGGCAGCGGCCTGGCAGGCGAGCTGGACGCTGTTCTACTGGGGCTGGTGGATGTCCTGGGCGCCGTTCGTCGGGATGTTCATCGCCCGGATCTCCTACGGCCGCACGGTGCGCCAGTTCGTCGGCGGGGCGTTGCTCGCCCCGGTCGGCGCGTCGATCACCTGGTTCGCGGTGCTCGGCGGTTCGGGGCTGTTCTACGAGATGAACGGCACGACCGACATCGCCGGGTCGCCCGCCGAGCAGTCGCTGTTCCTGCTGCTGCAGGCCCTGCCGATCCCGGAGATCCTCTCGGTGCTCGCGTCGGTGCTCACGATCGTCGTGGTGGTGCTGTTCTTCGCGACGTCGTCGGACTCGGGCTCGCTGGTGGTCGACATGCTCACCAACGGCGGTGACCCGAACCCGCAGCGGGCCCAGCGGTTCTTCTGGGCGGTCACCGAGGGCGCGGTGGCGGCCGTGTTGCTGGGGATCGGCGGGGAGACCGCGCTGCAGGCCCTGCAGGCGGCGTCGATCACCGCCGGGCTGCCGTTCGCGGTCGTCCTGATCCTCATGTGCGTGGGGCTCTACAAGGCGTTCCAGGACGAACCGCTCGCCGCCGCCCCGACCGCGGCGCGGATGGCCACCCGGGAGGCCCGGGAGCACGACGACACGGAGGGCGAGCCCGTCGAACCCACCGCGACCGCCACGTCCGCGACCGACCGCTAGACAGGAGGTACACCCGTGGCACCCAGCCGCAAGAGCTCCGGCAACCCGTTCCGGGGGGTCGTCGACATCATCAGCGAGATGAACCGGATGTCGGAGCGGATGACCGAGTCCCGCTCGTCGGCCGCGACCCCGCCGCGCGGGCACAGCGACGCGTGGAACCCGACCACCGACATCCTGGCGGTCGGCTCCGACCTGCTGATCCGTTGCGAGCTGGCCGGGGTCGTCGCCGACGACCTGGAGATCAGCCTGTCGCACGGCACCCTGACCATCGTCGGGGAGCGCCGGCACGGACCGGAGACCGCGGAGGACTTCTACGTCCAGGAGCGTCACTACGGTCGCTTCCGCCGCGACATCACCCTGCCCGAGGGGGTGCGCGACGAGCACCTCGACGCCGAGCTGCGCGACGGGGTGCTCGAGGTCGTGGTGCGCGGCGCGGCCGACGCCTCGGGCCCGTCCCGTATCGAGGTGCGGTCGGGAGGAGGCGGCGCGGCCGCGGTGCGCCGCTCGTGAGCCGCTGATCCCGGCCGCGGCGGGGTCGGTTCACCGCCGCTGCGGACCCGGGTCCTCGATGCGCTCCAGCAGTGGGGCGATGCGGTGCCGCACGAGCCGCCGCATCACCAGCGAGGTCGTGGTGCGCTCCACCCCGTCGGTGGCCAGCAGCTGCCCGGCGATGCGGTAGAGGTCGTCGGCGTCCCGGGCGACGACCTGGCACAGCAGGTCGGCCTCGCCCGAGAGCCCCAGCACCTCGACGACCTCGGGCACCCGCTCCAGCGCGTCGGCGACCTCGGCCAGGCGCCGCTGCACGAGCTGCACCGAGACGAACGCGGTGAGCGGGTAGCCCAGCGCCGCCGGGTCGATCCGCCGCTCGAACGAGCCGAGCACCCCGCGCGCCTCCAGTCCGGCCAGCCGGGCCTGCACGGTGTTGCGCGAGATCCCCAGCCGTTGCGCGAGCGCCAGCACCGACGCGCGCGGTGACTCGGTGAGGGCCTGGAGCAGACGGGCGTCGGTGGGGTCCACGCCGGGCATTCTGCCCCATCGAGCGCGTGTCGCGAGCAGAATGCACGTCAGATCGAGTCTGGGTTGTGCACACGGCCGCCCGGTGGTGCAGTACGGGGATGAGTGACGACGTCCTGCGCACCATCGAGCAGCGGGTGCTGTGGCTGGCGACCGCGATCGTGCACCACGCCAACCGGGTGCGGCCCAACCCGAGCGGGCTGAAGGTCGGCGGGCACCAGGCGTCGAGCGCGTCGATGGTGACGATCATGACCGCGCTGTGGTTCGAGCACCTGCGCCGTGAGGACCGGGTGTCGGTCAAGCCGCACGCCTCGCCCGTCCTGCACGCGATCAACCACCTGCTCGGCGAGCTGCCCGCGGCGAAGCTGGAGACGCTGCGCGAGTTCGGCGGCCTGCAGAGCTACCCCAGCCGCTCCAAGGACCCCGACCCCGTCGACTACTCCACCGGCTCGGTCGGCATCGGCGCGACCGCCCCGATCTGGGGCGCGATCGCCCGCCGCTACGTCCGGGCCGGCGAGGGCCGCCAGTACTCCCTGGTCGGCGACGCGGAGCTGGACGAGGGCGCCTGCTGGGAGGCCGTCCTCGACCCGATGGTGGCCGAGCTGGGCGAGGTCGTCTGGATCGTCGACCTCAACCGCCAGAGCCTCGACCGCGTCGTCCCCAACATCGGGGCCACCCGCCTGCAGGGCATGTTCGACGCCGCGGGCTGGCAGGTCCTCACCGTCAAGTACGGCGCCCTGCTGGAGGAGCTGTTCACCCGCCCCGGGGGCGACGTGCTGCGCGCCCGGATCGACGAGATGCCCAACCCGGAGTACCAGCGGCTCCTCCGCTGCACCCCCGCCCAGCTGCGCGAACGGCTGCCGGGGGAGGACACGAAGCTGGCCGAGCTGGTCTCCGGCCTCGACGACGCCACGCTGCACGCCGCGCTGCGCAACCTCGGCGGCCACGACCTCGGCGCCCTGCGCACCGCCTTCGCCGCGATCGACGACACCCGGCCCACGGTGATCTTCGCCTACACCGTCAAGGGGTACGGCCTGGCCAGCGAGGGCCACCCGCAGAACCACTCCTCGCTGCTCACCCACGAGCAGTTCGCGGAGCTGGCCGACGCGGTCGGCGCCGACGCCGACGCGCCGTGGACGCCGCTGCCCGCCGGCCCCGCCGCCGAGCTGTGCGCGCAGGTGGGGGAGCGGCTGCGCCGCGAGCCCGTCACCGTCGCCGCGGTGCCGCCGCTGCCCGCCGACATCGGCCGCACCCCGTCGGGCACGGCCACCACGCAGGCCGCGCTGGGCCGCGCGCTGCTCGACCTCACCCGCGCCGCCCCGGAGGCGGCCAAGCAGGTCGTGACGCTGTGCCCGGACGTGTCGAGCTCGACGAATCTGGGCGGCTGGGTCAACAAGGTGGGGGTGTGGGCCGCGCGCGAGCAGGTCGACTGGTTCGCCGACGACCCCGAGACGATCCTGCACTGGCGCGAGCGCCCCGACGGCCAGCACCTGGAGCTGGGCATCGCGGAGACGAACCTGGTCGGGCTGCTGGGCGAGATGGGCGCCACGTGGAGCCGCTGGGGCACGCCGCTGCTGCCGATCGCGGTGCTCTACGACCCGTTCGTCGAGCGCGCGCTGGAGCCGTGGTCGTTCGGCATCTACGCGGGTGGTCAGTCGATCCTGGTCGGGACGCCGTCCGGGGTCGCGCTCGCGCCGGAGGGCGGGGCGCACCAGTCGATCACCACCCCGTCGGTGGGTCTGGAGCAGCCCGACTGCACGAGCTACGAGCCCGCGTTCGCCATCGACGTCGAGTGGACCCTGCTGGCGTCGCTGGCGCGGCTGGGCCGCCCCGGCGGCCGCTCGGCCTACCTGCGGCTGTCGACGCGGCCGGTCGACCAGTCGCTCGCCGCGGTCCCCGCCGACCCGGCCGCCCGGGAGCGCCGCAGGCGCCAGGTCGTCGCCGGGGCCTACCCGCTGCGGCGCGCCGCGTCCACCCCCGCGGTGACGATCGCCGTGACGGGCGCGGTCGTGCCCGAGGCGCTGGCCGCGGCGGGGCGACTGGAGGCCCAGGGCCACCCGTGCGACGTCGTCTGCGTGACCAGCCCGGGCCTGGTGTTCGACGCCGTGCAGGCCCGCGCCGGCCACGGCGACGCCGACACCTGGATCCTCGACGCCGCGTTCCCCGCCCGCCGGGCGGCGCCGCTGGTGACCGTGCTCGACGGCCACCCGCACACGCTGGCGTTCCTCGCCGGGATCAACCGGGTCCCGGCCACCCACCTGGGTGTCTCGCGGTTCGGGCAGTCGGGCGACCTGGAGTCGGTGTTCCGCCACCACGGCCTCGACGCCGACAGCATCGTCGCGGCCGCGCTGGACGTGGTGGAGTAGCGGATCAGTCGGGGACGACGGGGCCGGGGCCCGCGTCCCCGTCACCCTTCTCGTCGTCCTGGTCGGCGAGGAACTTCTCCACCTCGGCGGCCAGCTCGTCGGCGCTGGGCAGCTCGCCGGACAGGCCCATGCCGCCCCGCTCGCCGCGGCCGGAGGACACCGTGTCGTACTGCCGCTCCAGCGCCTGGACGACCTGCGCGACCTCCTCCGACGCCGCCACCTGCTCGGCGATCTCCGCCTCGGCCCGCTCGGCGGCGGCCGACAGCGACTCGGTGGGCAGGTACAGCCCGGCGGCGAGCCCGACGTGGTCGAGCAGCACGCGCGCGGCCTGCGGGTACTCCGACCGCGCCAGGTAGTGCGGCACGTGCACGGCGAAGCCCATCGCGTCGTGCCCGGCCTCGCCGAGCCGGAACTCCATCAGCGCCACGGCGCTGCCGGGGACCTCCGCGGTGGCGAACCAGGCCTCGTGCCCCTCGGTCAGCTCCGGGCGGGTGCCGTGCACGGTGACGCCGATCGGGCGGGTGTGCGGCACGGCCATCGGGATGGCGGTGAGGTTGATCACCAGGCGGACGCCGAGACGCCGCACGAGCTGCTCGACGGCGGCGGCGAAGCGCTCCCACTGGCTGTCCGGCTCGGGGCCCGAGAGCAGCAGGTACTGCGTCTCGCCGGTGTCGGTGAGCGCGACGATGTCGAGCTCCGGGCCGTGGTAGGCGGCCCACCGGTCGGTCTCGAAGCGCAGCGGCGGGCGGCGCGACCGGTAGTCGACGAGCTGGTCGACGTCGAAACGGGCGACCGTGCGCGACGCGCTGCCGCTGGTCTCCAGCGCCTCCAGGGCCAGGCGCCCGGCGTTGCCGGCGTCGACGAAACCGTCCAGCGCCACGATCAGCACCGGCGCCTCCGGTGCCGGGGCGTCGTCCACGATCTCGTACAGCTCGGCCGGTTCCTGCACCGCGCACCTCTCCTTCTCGCGTCGTGGGTCCACCCGCACAACGTGAACCTGCCCGCACAGCATCCCGTTCCGGACGGCGATCGCGCACCATGGGTGGGACATGGACGCGCTCGCCCCCACCCCGACACCGGCACAGACACCCTCCCGCCGCATCTGGGCCGTGTGGGTGGTCGCACTGTCGGCCTATCTCGTCGGGGTCATGCACCGCACCTCGTTCGGCGTCGCCGGGCTGGAGGCGGCCGACCGGTTCGCCGCCCCGCCCGCCGTGCTCTCCGGGTTCGTGGTGCTGCAGCTGCTGGTCTACGCGAGCCTGCAGATCCCGGTCGGGGTGCTGCTCGACCGGTTCGGGGCGCGGCGGCTCGTCGTCGTCGGGGCGCTGACGATGGCGGCCGGGCAGGTCGCGCTGGCCCTGGCCACGACCCTGCCGCTGGCCATCGCGGCGCGCGTGCTGGTCGGCACGGGCGACGCGCTGACGTTCATCAGCGTGCTCGCCGTCGTCACCGCGTGGTTCCCGCCCCGGCGCGTGCCGCTGATGACGCAGCTGACCGGCCTGCTCGGCCAGCTCGGCCAGGTGCTCTCCGCGATCCCGCTGGCCGCGCTGCTCTACGGGCCGGGATGGACGCCCGCGTTCCTCTCCGCGGCGGCGCTCGGGGTGTTCGTGGCGGTCGCGGTGCTGCTGGTCGTCCGCAACCGCCCGCCGGGGGCCGCCCCGCCGCCGCCCGCGCCCTCGCCGCGGGAGATCGTCGACGGGCTGAAGAAGTCCTGGCGCGAGCCGGGCACCCGCCTCGGGCTCTGGACGCACATGGGCACGCAGTTCTCCGGCACCGTGTTCGCGCTGCTGTGGGGTGTGCCCTACCTCGTCGCGGGTCAGGGGCTGGGCGCCGGGCAGGCGAGCGCGCTGCTGGCGCTGTTCGTCGGCGTCGGGATCGTGGCGGGCCCGCTGTTCGGGGAGTTCACCGCCCGGCACCCGCTGCGCCGTTCGTGGCTCGTGCTCGCCGTCATCGGGGTGACGGCCGGGACGTGGACGGTCGTGCTGGCCGTGCCGCCGCCCGCGCCGGGCTGGCTGCTGGTGGCGCTCGTCGTCGTGCTGGCCCTCGGCGGCCCCGGCTCGATGATCGGCTTCGACTACGCGCGCACGTTCAACCCCGGACACCGCCAGGGCACCGCGGTCGGGATCGTCAACATCGGCGGGTTCCTGGCGTCGCTGCTGGTGGCGCAGGCCGTGGGGGTGGTGCTCGGGCTCAGCGCGGGCGGCTACTCGCCCGAGGCGTTCCGGGTGGCCTGGACCGTGCAGTACGCCGTCTGGGCCTTCGCGACGGTCGGGATCCTCGTCGCCCGCCGCCGGGCCCGGCGCAAGCTCGCCGCGGACGGCGTGGTGGTCCCCCCGCTGCGCGAGGTACTGGCCCGCCGCCGTCGCTGAGGATCCGTCCCGTCGGACGGGTCCGGGTGGACGGGCTCCGGGCGCGGGCTCGTGTCGGGACGCGGTGGGTGCGCGGTACCGTCGCCGACCCGAACTCCGTCACCCGAAAGTGACAACGCTTATCATCTGCGGTCTGGCAGTGTCGGGCGAGTGAGGGGAGGCCGGGTGCGCATCGCGTTCGTCGGCAAGGGCGGCAGCGGGAAGACGACGTCGGCGGCGGTGTTCAGCCGGTACCTCGCCGAGCGCGGGCACCCGGTGCTGGCGATCGACGCGGACATCAACCAGCACCTGGGCCAGGCGCTCGGCCACGACGGCCCACCGCCCCGCGCGCTGGGCTCGGACCTGCGCTGGCTCAAGGACCACCTGCGTGGCACCAACCCGCGCATCGCCTCCGCCGACACCATGATCAAGACGACACCGCCGGGCGCCGGGTCCCGGATGCTCGACCTCGACCCCGCGGGGGAGCTGCTCGCGCGGTACTCCGTGCAGGTCGGCGACGTGCGGCACCTGGTCACCGGCGAGTTCGACGAGGCCGACATCGGGGTGTCCTGCTACCACTCCAAGACCGGAGCGGTCGAGCTCTACCTCAACCACCTGCTCGACGGGCCCGGCGAGTACGTCGTCGTCGACATGACGGCGGGGGCCGACGCCTTCGCGTCCGGCCTGTTCACCCGCTTCGACCTGACGGTGCTGGTCAGCGAGCCGACGCGGCGCGGGGTCGGGGTGTTCCGGCAGTACGCCGAGCACGCCGCGGGGCACGGCGTCGCCCTCGCGGTGCTGGGCAACAAGGTCGCCGACGACGCCGACGTCGCCTACCTGCGCGAGCACGTCGGCGACGCGCTGGTCGGCTGGTTCGGGCAGTCGGGATGGGTGCGTGCGGCCGAGCGGGGGGCCGTCGAGCCCGTCTCGGCGCTGGAGCCCGCCAACCTCGCGGCCCTGGACGCGGTGCACGCCGCGCTCGACGCGCGCGCCCGCGACTGGGCCGCCTACCACCGCGGCACCGTCGAGTTCCACCTGCGCAACGCCCGCGCGTGGGGCAACCGGGCCGCCGGCACCGACCTCGCCGCCCAGATCGACCCGGACTTCCTGCCCGGGCCCGCACCGGTTCCGACCCCCTAGGAGAGACATGTCGCTCGACGTCCCCACCCCCGTGCTCGACGCCGCCGCCCGCGGCGAGCTGACCGACGCGCAGTTCGTCGCCGTCGTCCGGGACTCGCTGCCGTACGCCTGGGAGACGATCTCGACCGCCGTGGCGGACCAGGCCCCGGGCAAGCCGTTCGGCGAGCACGAGGTGCCCCCGCCCTCGGAGCAGGAGCGCGGCCAGCTGCTGCGGGCCCTGGCCAGCAACGCCATCCGCGGCGCGCTGGAGCGCCACTTCGGGGTGGTGCTGGCGTTCCAGAACTGCCACCGCGTCGCTGCGTTCGCGCCCGCCGACGTCGACGGGGCGACCTACCGGGAGTTCATCAGCCCCCGCGGCCAGGTCCTCAACCAGAGCCCGGAGCTGCGCGACTGCTGACCCGGCTCTCGCCCGCCTGAATTGCAGGAAGGCCACCTTCACGCAGCTAGGTTGCGTGAAGGTGGCCTTCCTGCAATCGGACGGGGCCCTGCGGGGCGGGGCCGGGCGGGGCCTACTCGGCGAGTAGGCGGTAGATGGTCTTGCGGGCCTCGGTCAGGGCCGCGGTGGCCGCGGTGACCTGCTCCGGGGTGCCGGCGCCGAGCACCTGCTGGGCCGCGGCGTGCAGCTGGCCGAGCTGGTCCCACAGCTCACCGGCCTCGCCGTCGGCCCACTCGTCGGCGCTGCGGCCGACCTGCTCCCACACCGCGTCGAGCTCGGCGCGGTGCTCGGCGACGTAGGTCGTGCCGGCCGCGGTGAGCGAGACGACCCGTCGGCCGTCGGCCTTCTCGACCGTCGCCAGGCCCTCGTCCTCGAGCTGGGAGATGGTGGGGTACACCGACCCGGGGCTCGGGCGCCAGGCGCCGCCGGAACGCTCGGCGATCTCCTGGATGATCTCGTAGCCGTGCCGCGGCTGCTCGGCGAGCAGGGCCAGCACGGCGGCGCGGATGTCCCCGCGCGAGGTGCGGCGGCCGCGCCGTCCGCCGCGCGGCCCGCCGAAGGGGCCGCCGGGGAACGGGCCGCCGCGCCCGAAGCCGGGGCCGAACCCCGGTCCGAACCGCGGGCCGCCGTGGCGCCGGCCGCGGGGACCGCCGTGGCGGTGCGGGCCCTCGGGCTCGCCGTCGACGGCGAAGGGGTGGGGGTGCGGGGGTCGTCCCCGGAACCGTGGGGTGTGCATGTCGTGTCTCCTGACGGTGGGCGAGCCTCCTGCTCCGATAGCACTGAGTCGCTCGTGTGCCATCACGATATATCGCAACTGTTCGGCCAACACTGTGTGCTGCGTCACACGGAAGGTGCTACTCGGCCCAGCGGGGCGAGGTGGTGCGCGGCGGGGTGAGCGCCGCCGGGACGCGCACCAGGTGCGGGGCCCCGCTCGCGACGGCCGCGGCGAGCGGCGCGCGCAGCTCCGCCGTCGACCCCACCGCCGTGGCGGCCAGCCCGAACGCCGCGGCGAGTGCGGGCAGGTCGGGTGTCACCAGGTCGACGCCGCGCTCGGGGTGCCCCGCGCGGCGCTGGTCGTAGCGCAGCATCCCGTAGCCGCCGTCGTCGACGACGAGGACGGTGACCGGCAGCCGCTCCTGCACCAGTGTCGCCAGCTCGCCGAGCGCCATCATCAGCCCGCCGTCGCCGCAGACCGCGATCACCGGGTGCCCGGCCGCCGCGGCGCCGAGTGCCGCGGGCAGGCCGAAGCCCAGCGTGCCCCAGCCGACGGGGTAGGCCAGCCGCCGCGGGCCGGGCGCGGAGGCGTAGCCGCCGACCCAGTAGCCGGCCACGGCCATGTCGCAGACCAGGACGGTGTCGGCGGTCCGGGCGTGCTCGACGGCGTCGAGCAGGTGCAGGGCGTCCGCGGTGGCCGGGTCGCGGCGCAGCCGGTCGAGCACCGTCGCGCGCATCCCGGTCGGTGCCCAGGCCGGGGCGGCCGGCACCCGCGCGGCCAGGCCGGCCAGCGCGGCGTCGAGCGGGCCGGTGACGGTGGCGTCGGGCGCCCACTCCGGGGGGTCGGGCGGCGGCGCCGCCTCGACGACGACGAGCCCGGCCGGGCGGGGCATGGTCCAGTTGCGGGTGTTCATGCCGTCCAGGTCGCCGCCGACGGCGAGCAGGACGTCGGCCGCGGCGATCAGCGCGGCGGGCTCCGGCTCGTGCGGGGGCAGGCCGACCGCGGCCGGGTGGGCGGTCGGTGGCACCCCGCGCCCCCGGAAGCTCGCGACGACCGGCGCGCCGAGCCGGGTGGCGAGCGCGGCGACGGCGTCGGCGTGGTCGGCCGCGTCGCCGCCCGCCCAGAGCACGACCCGGGCCCCGGACAGCACGGCGGCGGCGTCGTCGAGCCCGGTCACCGGGACGTCGGACGGGGCGGACGGCGACGGCGTCGGCGCGGCCGGCTGCCCCAGCACGTCGGCCGGCACGTCGAGGTAGACGGGACCGCGCGGGTGCGCGAGCGCGGTCTCGGCCGCCCGCCCGGCCACCGCCGCGACCTCCGCCGGGGTGCGCGGGGTGAACACGGCCTTCGCGAGCGGGGCGAACAGCGCGGCCTGGTCGCGCGACTCGTGCAGCACCCCGCGCACCCGCCCGGCCCGGCGCAGGGTCTGCGGGATCTCGGAGGCCACCAGCAGGACGGGGGAGCGGGCCGCCGCGGCCTCACCGAACGCCGCCACCGCGTTGGCCGCGCCGGGACCGGTCGTCACCACCGCCGCGCCGAGGCGCCCGGTCGTGCGGGCCCAGCCGTCGGCGGCGTACACCGCGGCCTGCTCGTGGCGCACCACCAGCGGCGCCGCCCCGGCGTTCCAGAACGCCAGGTTGTGCACCCCGGGCAGCCCGAAGACGGTGCCCGCGCCGTGACCGCGGGCGACGTCGAGCACCTGGCCCGCGACCGTCGCCCGCTCGTCCACGGCCCGGGCTCAGCTCGCCGTGCAGGTGCGGGTGACGTAGTCCCGCACGCGGCGGCTCGCCGCGGAGTTCTCCGGGGTGTTCACCCGGGCGGTGAACTCGGCGTCGGCGGCCAGGGCCGCGCCGTCGCCGCCGTTGGCGACCAGCGCGTCGAGCTGCAGGTCGACGACGCCGACGTAGCGCTCGACGTCGGCGCGGATCTCGTCGGGGGCGCTCGCGAGCAGCTGGGCGGTGCCGGCCCGCACCGCGTCGGCGGTGTTCGTCAGCTCCTCGGCCGGGATCGCCTCGGCGGTGGGCGAGCTGAGCGGGGCGAGCGCGGCGTTGGTCGTGACCACGGCCGCGCAGAACGGCGACGGCGGGGCCGCGCGCTCCTGGGTGGCGTCGGGGCGGTCCCGGTCGGCGACCGACCCGCCGCAGCCGGCCAGGGCGAGGACCAGCAGGACTCCGAGCAGCGTGCGGTTCATGGTGCGCGCAGGATAGAGGGGGCCAGGTCAGGGGAACGTGTGGGTGCCCGCCGTCGTTGTGCCCGATGTGCCCACACTCGGACCGCGCCGCATCGCCGCCTTCACCGCGCTGTGGAAGGCCGTCACGCAGACCCGCCGCCCCGGCGCCCCGGGCCTGGCCGACCGGGTGCGCGCGCTGCCGCGGCTGGTCGCCGCCGCGGCCTCCGGGCGGTTCCCCGAGGCCCGCGGGCGGCTCCTGCTGATCGTGCTGGGGCTGGCCTACCTGGTGTCGCCGGTGGACCTGGTGCCCGAGCTGTTCCTCGGCCTGATCGGTCTCGGCGACGACGCGGTCGTCGCACTGTGGATCGGCGGGGCGTTCCTGTCCGAGACCGACCGCTTCCTGTCCTGGGAACGCACGGCGCGCGCGGGCAGCAGCCGACCGACGGTCATCGACCAGCCACCGCCGGACTGAGCCGATTGCGGCCGTCGTCACGGCGGCGGGTCCGGCGCACTGGTAGGAACCGCCCGTGGAGACGATGCGCGCGATCACACAGCGGACGTTCGGCGGCCCCGAGGTGCTCGTCCTCGGCTCGGCGCCGGTGCCCGAGCCGCTGCCGACCGAGGTCCGGGTCCGGGTGGCCGCGGCCGGGGTGAACCCCGTCGACTGGAAGACCCGCTCGGGTGCCGGGATGGCGAAGGTGTTCGGCGAGCCGCCGTTCACGGTGGGCTGGGACGTCGCGGGCACCGTCGACGCCGTCGGTCCGGGCGTCACCCGGTTCGCCGTGGGCGACCGGGTGTTCGGGATGCCGTGGTTCCCGCGGCAGGCCGGCGCCTACGCCGAGTTCGTGACGGCCCCGTCGCGGCACTTCGCCCACCGCCCCGCCGGGCTGAGCGAGGTGGCCGCCGCCGCGCTGCCGCTGGCCGGGCTCACCGCCTGGCAGTGCCTGGTCGACATCGCCGCGGTCCAGCCGGGTCAGCGGGTGCTCGTGCACGCCGCCGCGGGCGGGGTGGGGCACCTGGCGGTGCAGATCGCGAAGGCGCGCGGGGCGCACGTCATCGGCACCGCGTCCTCCGGCAAGCACGACCTGCTGCACGACCTCGGGGTCGACGAGGCCGTCGACTACCGGCGCGAGGCGTTCGAGCGCGCCGTCGAGCCCGTCGACGTCGTGTACGACCTGATCGGCGGCGAGGTCTCGCTGCGCTCGCTCGACGTGCTGGCCCCCGACGGCCTGATGATCTGCCTGCCCTCGGCGGCCGCGGCCGACGCGCTCGCCGCCGCCAGGGAGCGCGGGCTGCGCGCCACCGGCATGCTGGTCGAGCCCGACGGCGACGGGCTCGAGGACCTCGCCCGGCTGGTCGACCAGCGCAACCTGCGCGTCGTCGTCGCCGAGACGTTCCCGCTGGAGCGGGCCTCGCACGCCCACCGCGCGGGCGAGCTCGGCCGCACCACCGGCAAGCTGGTGCTGACGACCTGACCGCTCACCGCCCGGCGCCCGCCCGGACCTCCTCGACGGCCTGCCGCACGCGGTCGCGGATGCCGCGCAGTTCGGTGAGGTAGAACCAGTAGTCGGGGTGGGCACCGGTGAGCCGCTCCTGGGCGTTCTGCAGCCGCACCGACTGGGCGTCGAGCACCGGCCCGAACCGGTCGATCAGCCCACGGTCGACGACGAGCCGCTGGGCGTCGCGCACGACGAACCGGACGTCGGCGGCGTGGCGCGCGGGGTCGGCCCGCACGTCCCGCAGCTCGGCCAGCCGCTCGGTGACGGCGTCGGCGCGGCTCTCGGCGCGGGAGAGCTCGGTGCGCGCGGCGGCGATCCGGTCGGCGGCGTCGTCCCAGTCGCCCGCGTCGGCGAACGCCCGTGCCTGGGCCACGGCGACGTCGGCGGCGGCCAGGCAGGCCGACGCGCGCTCGTGGGCCCCCTCCAGGTCGCGGGAGCAGCGCTCGGAGAACTCCCGGCGCAGCGCCGACAGGGCGGGCTCGATGCGCTCGGTGCGGGTCTGCGCGGCGGAGCGGCGGGTGGCGACGCTGGTGAGCGACGTGCGCACGGTGGCCGCGGTGCGCGGGGCGTCCAGGGCCAGCGTGCGGGCCTCGCGGGCGAGCTCGAGGGTGCGGGCGATCGCGTCGCGGCGCTCGCGCAGGCCGGGGGAGTCGAGGCGGGCCGCGGACCGCTCGGCCTCGGCGAGCCGTTCCTGCGCCCGGCGCGACCGCACCCCCGACCCCTCCACGGCACCCCGGGCGTCGACCAGGGCGACCCGCGCCTCGTGGACGGCCGCGGGCAGCCCGGTGACCAGGTGCGCGGCCTCGTCGAGGACCCGCCCGTGGGTCGACCGGAAGCGGCGGATCGCCTCGCGGGCGCGTTCGATCTCGGCGGTGGCGCGCTCGTCGGCGGTGTGCGTCGCGCGCCCCGGCGGGGTGTCGGTGGTGGCGGCGAGGTAGGCCTCGGTGGCGTGGTCGCCCAGCGCCGCGACCTGCGCCCAGGACTCCCGCAGCCGCCGCGGTGACCCCAGCTCCTCCGCGGCGTCGACGGCCGTGGCCGCGGCCCGCTGCTCGTCGTCGAGGGCGAGGAAGGCCTGGGTCGCGGCGTTGCGGGCGGCCAGGGCGCGGTCGTCGGGTGCCGCGTCCGGGGCGCCGCGGTCGGACCATCGGAACAACCTGGCTCCCCTCCGTGCCGGGACACCGTCCAACCTACCCGCCTACGATGATCGCGTGCCGGACTTCCCGCGTGACGGCGTCGTCGCCGTCGTCAAGCGCGACTGCCCCACCTGCCGCCTCGTCGAGCCGGTGCTGGCGCAGCTGGCGGGGGTCGTCGTGTACAGCCAGGACGACCCGGCGTTCCCGCCCGGCGCCCGCGACGACACCGACCTGGCGGCCAGCCTCGCGCTGGGCGTCGAGACGGTGCCGACGCTCGTGCGGTTCGCCGCGGGCGCGGAGGTGGCGCGCACCGAGGGCTGGCTGCGCCCGGCGTGGGAGGAGCTCACCGGGGTCGACGGGCTGGGCGCCGGGCTGCCCGAGCACCGCCCCGGCTGCGGCTCGCGCACGCAGGACCCCGAGCTGGCCGACGAGCTGCTGGTCCGCTCCCGCGGCCACACGCTCGCCTCGCGGGCGGTGGAGCTGACGGCCCTGGAGGACGAGGCCGAGGCGCTGTTCGACCGCGGCTGGAGCGACGGCCTGCCGGTGGTGGCCCCGACGCAGGCCCGGGTGCTGCGGATGCTCGACGGCACGTCCCGGGCCCCGGACGAGGTGGTCGCCGTGGTGCCGCCGAACCTGGTGCCGGTCACCGTGGAGAAGGTGGCGGTCAACGCGGTGCTGGCCGGCTGCCGCCCGGAGTACCTGCCGGTCGTGCTGGCCGCGGTCGAGGCCGCGTGCACCGACGAGTTCAACGCCCACGGCCTGCTCGCCACCACCTGGGGCGCGGGGCCGGCGATCGTCGTCAACGGGCCCGTCGCCGCGGAGATCGGGCTCAACTCCGGCGGCAACGCCCTGGGCCAGGGCACCCGCGCCAACTCCACGATCGGCCGGGCGCTGCAGCTGGTGATCCGCAACGTCGGGGGCGGGCGGCCCGGCGGGGTCGACCGCGCCACCCTGGGTCACCCCGGCAAGACCGGGTTCTGCTTCGCCGAGGACGAGGCCGGCTCGCCGTGGGAGCCGCTGTCGGTCTCGCGCGGGGTCGCGCCGGGGGTCTCGGCCGTCACCGTCTTCGCGGCGGAGGGCCCGCGCGGGATCGCCGACCAGATCTCGCGGACCCCCGACTCGCTGGCCCGTTCGTTGGCCGCCGGGCTGCGCACGGTCGCGCACCCGAAGCTGGTGATGGGTTTCGACGCCACGCTGGTCGTCTGCCCCGAGCACGCCCGGGTGTTCGCCGCCGCGGGCTGGTCGCGCGCCGACCTGGAGGGCGCGCTCGCCGAGGCCCTCACCCTCGACCCGGCGGAGATCGTGCGCGGGGCGGGCGGCATCGAGGAGGGCGTGCCGGCGGCCCGGGCGACGGCGCCGCTGCCGAAGTTCCGCCCCGGTGGTCTGATGATCGTGCACGCCGGCGGGGGAGCCGGGATGTTCTCGGCCGTGATCGGCGGCTGGGTCGGCGGCGCCGCCGGCTCCACGCCCGTGACCAGGGAGGTTCGTCCATGATCGTGCTGGACCCGACCGACGAGAGCGCGTCGGCGCACCGGGAGGCGATCGCCCGCCCGGCGACGCTCGACGGGGCGCGGGTGGGGCTGCTCGACATCTCCAAGCCCCGCGGAGACGTCTTCCTCGACCGGCTGGAGGCGCTGCTCGCACAGCGCGGGGTGGCCGTGCGGCGCTACGTCAAGCCGACGTTCGCCAAGCCGATGCCGCCGGACCTGCGCCGCGAGATCGCCGCCGAGTGCGACGTGGTGATCTCCGCGCTCGCCGATTGAGGCTCGTGCACGTCGTGCAGTGTGCACGACTTCGCCGCCCTGGAGGCCCGGGGTGTGGTGGCCGCGTTCTGCGCGTCCACCGAGTTCGTCGACGCGAGCGCCGCCCAGGCCCGGGCGCTGGGCTACCGGGAGGTGCCCGCGGTGTTCGTCCCGCACCCGATCCAGGACCGCACCGACGACGAGACCCGCGCGCTCGCCGACGCCGCGCTGGACGCGGTGCTCGCGGCCGTGACCACGGGCGGCCCCGCCCGGTGAGGAGGGGCCGCCCGGGGCGTCACTGCTCGAAGACGGGGGTGATCGTCGCGCGGCCCAGGGTGTGGCCGAACAGGTTGAAGCCCAGGAACGCCGGGGTGGCGTCGGCGGGGACGCCCAGGCTCTCCACGTCGACGGCGTGCACCACGACGAAGTAGCGGTGCGGGCCGTGGCCCTCCGGCGGGGCCGCACCGATGTAGCCGGCGAAGCCGCCGTCGTTCTTGAGCTGCACCGCACCGGCCGGGAGGTTGGCCCCGCCCTGGTCGCCCGCGCCCGCGTCGAGCGAGGTGACCGAGACGGGGATGTCGAACGCGGCCCAGTGCCAGAAGCCGGACGCGGTGGGGGCGTCGGGGTCGTAGACGGTGACCGCGAAGCTCTTCGTGCCCTCCGGGAAGCCCGACCAGCTCAGCTGCGGGGAGCGGTCCTCGCCGCCGGGCACGCCGAACGCGCCGCTGGTGTGCGGCGCGGGCAGGGTCTTGCCGTCCTCCACGTCGGTGCTGGTGACGGTGAAGGCGGGCACCTCGGGGAGGAAGGTGTACGGATCGGCGGGGGTCGCCATGTGCTGCTCCTTCGCGGGTCGGTGTACGGGACACAACCTAGTTGCGGGCAGGGGTGTTCCGCTGGTCGGAACGCCGTGGTTCCCCCACGTCGCACCACGCGCCAGTGTGGACCCATGAGCTCAGGACGCGTGCCCGCCGCGATCGTCGGACCGGGCAACATCGGCACCGACCTGCTGGCGAAGCTGCAGCGCAGCGACGTCCTCGACGTCCGGTACGTGGTGGGGGTCGTCGAGTCCGACGGGCTGGCCCGCGCCCGCGACCAGGGCATCGCGGCGAGCGCGGAGGGAGTCGACTGGCTGCTGCGCCAGGACCCGCTGCCGCAGATCGTGTTCGAGGCCACCTCGGCCGCGGCCCACGTCGCCAACGCCCCGCGCTACGCCGAGGCCGGGATCCAGGCCGTCGACCTGACCCCCGCGCACCTCGGGCCGATGGTCTGCCCGCCGGTGAACCTGCACGACCACCTCGACGCCCCCAACGTCTCCATGATCACCTGCGGCGGCCAGGCCACGATCCCGATGGTGCACGCGGTCTCCCGCGTCACCCCGGTGCCCTACGCCGAGATCGTGGCGTCGGTGTCGTCACGCTCGGCGGGGCCCGGCACCCGGGCGAACATCGACGAGTTCACCCACACCACCTCCGGCGCGGTGAGCGAGGTCGGCGGCGCGGAGCGGGGCAAGGCGATCATCATCCTCAACCCGGTCGAACCGCCGATGATCATGCGCGACACGGTGTTCTGCATGATCGGCCCCGACGCCGACCACGACGCGATCACGCGGTCGGTCCACGAGATGGTGGCCGACGTGCAGGAGTACGTGCCCGGCTACACGCTGCGCGCCGAGCCCCAGTTCGACGACCCGCGCGCGTCGTGGCGGGGGAACGGGCGGGTGGCGGTGTTCCTGGAGGTCAAGGGCAACGGCGACTTCCTCCCGGAGTACGCCGGGAACCTCGACATCATGACCGCGGCGGCCGCCCGGGTGGGCGAGCTGATGGCGGCCCGGAAGCTGGAGGTGCCGGCATGAGCCGCCCCGATCTCGCCCACGACGTCCGCCTGGTCGACACCACGCTGCGCGACGGCAGCCACGCCATGGCGCACCAGTTCACCGAGCAGCAGGTGCGCGACACCGTCCGCGCCCTGGACCGCGCGGGCGTCGGCGTCATCGAGGTGAGCCACGGCGACGGCATCGGCGGGTCGAGCTTCAACTACGGCTTCTCCCACACCGACGAGATGACGCTGATCGCCGCGGCCCGCGAGGAGGCGCGGCAGGCGAAGATCGCCGTGCTGCTGGTGCCCGGCATCGGCACCGTCGACGACCTCAAGCGCGCCCGCGACGCCGGCGCCGACATGGTGCGGGTGGCCACCCACTGCACCGAGGCCGACGTCTCCCCGCAGCACTTCCAGGCCGCCCGCGACCTGGGCATGGAGACCGCCGGGTTCCTCATGATGGCCCACCGGACGCCGCCGGAGGACCTGGCGAAACAGGCCCGGATCATGGTCGACGCCGGCTGTCAGGCCCCGTACTGCACCGACTCGGCGGGCGCGCTGCTCATGCACGAGGCGCGGGCCCGGTTCGAGGCGCTGGTCGCCGAGGTGGGCGACGAGGCGTGGGTCGGCTACCACGGCCACCAGAACCTCAGTTTCGGCGTGGCCAACTCGGTGATCGCCCAGGAGGTCGGCGTCCGCTACATCGACGGCTCGCTGTGCGCGCTCGGCGCGGGCTCGGGCAACTCGCCGACCGAGGTGCTCGCCGCGGTGTTCGACCGGCTCGGCGTCTCCACCGGCGTCGACCCCATGGCGTTGATCGACGCGGCCGAGGACGTGGTCCGGCCGTACCTGCCGCGCTGGCCGAAGATGGACCGCAACGCGATCGTGCAGGGCTGGGCCGGGGTGTACTCCTCGTTCCTGCTGCACGCCGAGACCGCGGCCGAGCGCTACAAGGTGCCCGCGCACGCGATCCTGCGCCGGTGCGGGGAGATCGGCCTGGTCGGCGGCCAGGAGGACATGATCATCGATGTGGCGATCCAGCTCGCCGCGGAGGGCGAGCGATGACCCACTTCGGACACGTGATCGACGGCGAGGAGATCACCCCCGGCCCGACGTTCGAGTCGGTCGACCCGTGGACCCGGCTGCCGTGGGCCACGGTGGCCCTCGGCGGCGCGGCCGAGGCCGACCTCGCCGTCACCGCGGCGCGCCGGGCCTTCGACGAGGGCCCGTGGCCGCGGATGGGTTTCGCCGAGCGCGGCGCGCTGCTGCACCGCCTCGCCGACCTGGTCGAGGAGCACGCCGAGGAGCTGGCGCTGGCCGACTCCCGCGACATGGGCAAGCCGCTGGCCGACGCGCTGGGCAAGGACGTGCCGCGCACCGCCCAGAACTTCCGCTTCTTCGCCGACCACGCCCGCCTGGCCATGGCCGAGACGCTGCCGATGGACACCGGCCACCACGCCTACACCCGCTACGAGCCCGCGGGCGTCGTGGCGGCGATCGCGCCGTGGAACTTCCCGCTGATGCTGGAGTCCTGGAAGGTCGCACCCGCGCTGGCCTGGGGCAACACCGTCGTCCTCAAGCCCGCGGAGGACACCCCGGCCAGCGCCACGATCCTGGCCCGGCTCGCGCTGGAGGCGGGCATCCCGCCCGGCGTGCTCAACGTCCTGCACGGCTACGGTCCCGAGTCGGCGGGCTCCGCGCTCACCGAGGACCCGCGCGTCGACCGGATCACCTTCACCGGCGAGTCCGGCACCGGGCGGGTCATCACCGGCGTCGCGGCGCGCAACCTCACGCCGGTCAGCCTGGAGCTGGGTGGTAAGGGCGCCAACCTGGTGTTCGCCGACGCCGACCTGGACAACGCGGTCGACTGGTCGATCAAGGCGATCTTCACCAACGCCGGGCAGGTCTGCCTGGCGGGCTCCCGGCTCTACGTCGAGCGGCCGATCCTCGACGAGTTCCTGGCCCGGTTCGTGGCTGCGGCGGAGAAGCTGGTGATCGGTGACCCCCGCGACCCGGCCACCCAGATCGGACCGCTGGCCTCGCGGACGCACTACGAGAAGGTGCGCGGCTACGTCGAGAACAGCGCCGGCAAGATCCTGACCGGTGGCCTCGGCGAGGGCTGGACGGTCCGGCCGACCGTCGTCGTCGACGCCCCGGCCGACTCGCCGATCATGTGCGAGGAGGTGTTCGGACCCGTCGTCACGGTGACACCGTTCGACACCGAGGACGAGGCCGTGCGGGTCGCGAACGACTCGCCCTACGGCCTGAACGCGATGGTGTTCACCGAGAACCTCTCGCGCGCGCACCGCGTCTCGGCGCGGCTGCGGGCCGGCACGATCTGGACCAACTGCTTCTTCGTGCGCGACCTGCGCGCCCCCTTCGGTGGCTTCGCCGACTCCGGGTGGGGACGCGAGGGCGGCAACTTCAGCCGGGAGTTCTTCACCGAACCCAAAGCCGTGGTGATGGCGATCCGCGGGTAGACCGTTCGACGCAGCCGATCGGGGCAGATGGCTCCACGGGCCCGGCGGTGCCATGATCGGCCCATGGCGGCGTTCGTCGGTCGGGACCGGGAGCTGGCGGTCCTGGCCGAGCACCTCGCCCTGGCCCGCGCGGGCCGCTCGCAGGTGGTCGTCGTGGAGGGCGACCCCGGCACCGGGAAGACCGCGCTCGTGCAGGCCTTCCTCGACGGGCTCGACCCGGGCGCGGGCGTGCTGCGCGCCGGCGGGGAGGAGGCCGAGCAGCTGGTCTCCTACGGCGTCGTCGAGCAGCTGGCCCGCGCCGTCGAGCGGGTGGGGGTGGCCGGGCCGCCGCTGCCCGTGCGCCCGGCCGACGAGCCACCCGTCGTCGGGGCCGCGCTGGTCGGGCTGCTGGACCGGCTCCGCGGGCACGACGGGCCGGTCGTGCTCGTGGTCGACGACGGGCACTGGGCCGACGTGCCGTCGGTGCAGGCGCTGGTGTTCGCCCTGCGCCGGCTCGGGTCCGACCGCGTGCTCACGCTCCTCGCCACCCGGCCGAAGGACGGCGGGCGCGTCGACCGGGTGCGCGCACTGGCCTCGGGGGAGCGGGGGCGGACGCTGCGCCTGGGCGGGCTCGGCGTGGCCGGGCTGGTCGCGCTCGGCCGGGCGATGGGGGCCGGTGAGCTGCCGCTGCCGGCGGCACGGCGGCTCCGGGCGCACACCGACGGTGTCCCCCTGCACGCGAGGGCGCTGTTCGAGGAGGTCGACCCGGCCGTCCTGCGGGCGGGGGAGGGCCCGCTCCCGTCACCGGCGTCCTACGCGGTGCTGGTGCTGGGCCGGCTCTCCCAGTGCCCGCCGGGCGCACGCGCGGTCGTGGCCGCGGCCGCGGTGCTCGGGGAGCGCTGCCGCCTGGCCGACGCCGTCGACCTGGCCGGGGAGGACGGGGCCGGGGTGGTGGCCCCGGCCGTCACCGCGAAGCTCCTGACGACGCTCCCGGCCCCGGACGGCACCGCGCTGCGCTTCCCGCACGCGCTGATCCGGGCGGCGGTCTACCACGACCTGGACCTGGCCGCCCGGATGGCGCTGCACGCCCGCGCCGCCCGGATCGTCGCCTCGCCGGACGAGGCGCTGCGCCACCGGGTCGCGGCGGCCGGTGGCAGCGACCCCGGGCTCGCCGCGGAGCTGCGCGCGGCGGCCAGGGCCCAGGTCGAGGGCGGCGAACGGTCCCGCGCGGCGGCCACGCTGATCTCCGCGGCCGGGCTGTTCCCCGAGCCTGCCGAGCGCCACCGCAGCCTGCTGGAAGCGGTCGAGCTGCTGATGCTCGCGGGCGAGCGCTCGCGGGCCACCGAGCTGGCCCGCGCGGTGCCCGGCAGCGGATCGGCGCACGAGAGCTTCGTACGCGGCCTGCTGGCGTTCACCGCGGGACGCACGGCCGAGGCCGAGCAGCTGCTGCTGGCGGCGTGGTCGGCCGCGGACGGGGCGGACCCGGGGTTCCGCGCCGGGGTCTGCGACGCGCTGTGCCACCTCTACTACCTGCAGCTGCGCGCCGCGGAGTCGATCGAGTGGGGCACCCGGGCCCTCGAGGTCGACCCGCACCAGTCGGTCTCGTTCGTCACCAGCCTGGCCCTGGCCGGGCGCTCCATCGCCCCCACCGAGCAGCTCGCGACGGCCGTGGCGCGCGGGGCCCGGCTGCTGTGGACCGAGGACCACGCGGGGGCGCGCACGGAGCTGTCGCACGCGGTCACCGCACTCCGCGCGGGCGGCATGTTCGTGGCGAGCCTGCATGCCCAGGGCTACCTCGCCCTGACCCAGCACCGGATGGGCGCCTGGGACGGCGCGGTCGCCGACGCGTCGGAGGCCGTCGCGCTCGCCGAGGACGCCGAGCAGGACTGGATGCTGGCCCGGCTGCACTCCTACGCCGCGATGCCGCACGCGGCGCGCGGCGAGTGGGAGCGGGCCGACGCCCACGTCGCCTCCGCGACGGCCGCCGCCGCCGCGACCGGCCTGCCGCTGGACCGGGTCGGGGCCACCGTGGCGGCCGCGAACGTCGCCGACGCCCGGGGCGCCCACGCCCGGGTGGTGGAGCTGCTCGGACCGCTCGCCGACCGCGCCGCGGGCCGGGCCGGGGAACCGGGCGTGTCGAACTGGCCGTGCATGCTCGCCGACGCCCTGCTGCACCTGGGCCGCCTCGACGAGGCCGACGGCGTCCTCGCCCCGTTCGAGAGCCGCGCCGGGCAGCTCGGCCGCCGCGTCGCGCTGACCGCGGCGTGTCGGGTCCGTGGCCGGCTCCAGGCCGCCCGCGGCGACGTCACGGGGGCCGAGCGCGCGCTGCGGGCCGCGGCCGCCCACGCCCGTGCCGCCGGCAGCGGGATCGACGTCGCCCTCACCGCGCTGGCCCACGGGGCGGTGCTGCGGCGGTCGGGCCGCCGGCGCGCCGCGGCCGAGGCGCTGGCCCCGGCCCGCGCGGTGTTCGAGCGGCTCGGTGCCCGCCCGGCTCTGGAGCGCTGCGACGACGAGCTGGCGGCGTGCGGCCGTACCCGGAGCCCCCGGGCGGCCCGCGAGCCCGGCGCGCTCACCCCGCGGGAGCTGTGCGTCGCCCGCCTGGCGGCGTCCGGGATGAGCAACCCGGAGGTCGCGGCCGAGCTGATCGTCAGCCTGAACACCGTGGAGTTCCACCTGCGCAACGTCTACGCCAAGCTCGGGATCCGCTCGCGCGCCCAGCTCGCGGACCGCCTGGAGCGCCCGCTCCGTGGGGCGCTCCGTGGGGCCGACGGCGGCTGACCCGGCGCATCCCACGGAGCACCGTGGCGCGCCGCGGGCCGCGCGCTGCCAGGGTCGGTCCCGGCCGGGGTCACCCGGTGACCGAGGGGGCGGGCGTGGCGATGAACTGGGGCTCGGCCGGGTCACCGGGTCCCGGCCGCCCGTCGTACCGGGGGCTGGCGATGGCCACCGGCCGCGAGCCCGACACGACCGCCGAGTTCGAGACGCTCGCGACGGCGGAGCTGGCCCGGCTCGTACGGGCCGAGCGCGCGATGCTGCGGATCCGCTGGGGCGGGTTCGTGTTCGGGCTCGCCCAGGTCCTCACCTACTACCTGCCCTACCCGCCCGGGATGTTCGAGCTGGCGCTGGGGCTGCTCGCGCTGCTGGCCGTGGGCAACCTGGTCATCTGGCCGCTGATCCCGCGGATGACCACGGTGCGCCGGGCCCGGCGCGTCGGCGTGGCCGCGCTGGTCCTCAACGGCACCGTGTTCCTCGGGCTGGTCTTCGTCTTCACCTTCGACACCGAGACCGCGATCTGGGCGGTGCTCTACGTGCTGCCGATGGAGGCCGCGGTCCGGTTCCAGCTGCGCGGCGCGATGACGGCCATCGGCCTGCTCACCGTGGCGTACACGCTGCGCGAGGTGTTCGGCACGCTGGTCTACGGGCACCCGTTCCTGATCGTGTCGATCACCTTCCGGATGGGGATCGGCCTGATCATCGCCGTGGTCGCCGGGGTGATCGCGCAGAGCCTCACCCGCGACCGCGAGCAGCTCGCCGCGCTGAGCGCGATCACCCGGACGGTCGCGACGGCGTCGTCGCTGCAGGAGGTCCTCGACGGGGCGGCGCGGCGGCTCGCGGCCCTGTTCCGGGTGCGCTGGGCGGCGGTGGCGCTGTTCGACGACGCCGGGCGGCTGGTGGTCCGGGCCGACCACGCCGTCGACGGGCAGGCGCCCTCGCAGGTCGGGGTCGAGGTGCCGCTGACCGCGGGCGGGCCGGCGGAGCGGGCGGTCGCCCTGCGCCGCGCGGTCGCCGTGGCCGACCTCGACGCGGTGACGCTCGCCCCCGCCACCCGGGCCCTGCTGGCCGCTCGCGGGGTCCGCGGTTTCATGATCGCTCCGCTGCTCGGCCGCGGGGGGCACGTCGTCGGGATGGTGGTCGCGGAGTCGGTCGAGCGTCGCCGGGTGTTCTCCCCCGCCGAGCTGGCGCTGGCCGAGACCGTCGCCGGGCAGATCGCGGGGGCGATCGGGAGCACCCGGCTGCACGAGCAGGCGCAGCAGGCCCGGGCCGCGGCCGACGCGGCGAACGCGGCCAAGAGCGCGTTCCTGGCCAACATGAGCCACGAGATCCGGACCCCGATGAACGCCGTCATCGGGATGACCGAGCTGCTGCTCACCACCGACCTCGACGCCGAGCAGCGCGAGCTCGCCCGGGTGATCGAGCAGAGCGGCGACGGCCTGCTGACGATCATCGACGACATCCTGGACTTCTCGAAGATCGAGGCGGGACACCTGGAGCTGGAGGCGATGCCGCTCGACGTGCGTGACGGCGTCGAGGCGGCGCTGGACCTGCTCGCCCCGCGGGCGGCGGAGAAGGGCATCGAGCTGGTCGGCGACGTCGACCCCGGCGTGCCGCAGGCGGTGCTCGGCGACCCGACCCGGCTGCGCCAGATCCTGGTGAACCTCGTGGGCAACGCGGTGAAGTTCACCGCGCGCGGCGAGGTCGTGGTGACGGTGACGGCCGAGCCCGGCGGCCTGGCGGTCGAGGTCACCGACACCGGCCCGGGCATCCCGGCCGACCGGCTCGACCGGCTGTTCCGCTCGTTCAGCCAGGTCGACGTCTCCACCACCCGCCGCCACGGCGGTACCGGTCTCGGCCTGGCCATCTCCCGTCGGCTCGCGGAGCTGATGGGCGGGCGCGTGTGGGTCCGCAGCGAGGTCGGGCGGGGCACGACGTTCGGGTTCGCGGTGACGGCGCCGCCGGTCCCGGCCCCGGCCGTCGTGCCGCCCGCCGTCCTGGCCGGGCGCCGCGTCCTCGTCGTCGACGACAACGCGTCGAGCCGCCGGGTCCTCGCCGCGCAGTGCGCGCGGTGGGGGATGGTCGTCGAGGACACGGCGTCGCCGTCGGACGCGCTCGCGCGGGTCGCCGGCGGGGAGGTCCACGACGTCGCGCTTGTCGACCACGCCATGCCGGGGACGGACGGCGCCACCCTCGCCGCGCGGCTGCGCGAGCGCGGTGGCCCGCCGGTGGCCTGCCTGTCGTCGCTGGGTGGCACCCGCGACGGCGCCGCGGTCGCGGCCTGGCTCACCAAGCCGGTGAAGCGGGCCCGCCTCGCCGAGGTGCTCGCCACGCTGCTCGGGGCACCCGCCGGGTCGGCGGCGGCCCCGGGGCCCGCGGCAGTCCCGGCGCCCGCCGCCGCCCCGGGGCCCGGCCTGCGGCTGCTGCTGGCCGAGGACAACCCCGTCAACCGGATGCTCGCGCTGGCCATGCTCACGAAGCTGGGCCACACCGCCGACATCGCCACCACCGGGCGGGAGGTCCTCGACGCCGTCGCCGCCCGCCGCTACGACGCCGTGCTCCTGGACGTCCAGATGCCGGAGATGGACGGGTTGGAGGCGGCCCGCCGGATCCGCGCCGGCGCCGCCCGGGGCCCGTGGCTGGTCGCGGTCACCGCCAACGCGATGGACGGCGACCGCGAGATGTGCCTGGCCGCGGGTGTCGACGACTACCTGGCGAAGCCGATCCGGCTCGACGGCCTGGCGGCGGCCCTGCGCCGCGTCCCGGCTCCCGAACCCGCTCCGGCTCCCGAACCCGCTCCGGTCCCCGAGCTCGACCCGGCGGCGTTGACGGAGCTGGCCCGGTCCTTCGGGCCCGACGGGGCCGCGGTCGTCGCCGAGCTGGCCGCCGCCGCGGCCGACGAGCTGCCGAGGCTGGTGGCCCGGCTGCGGTCCGCCGACGCGGGGGAGGTCCGGACGGCCGCCCACACGCTGCGCCCCACCGCCGCGACCCTGGGTGCGGCCCGGCTGGCCGAGGCCTGCCGCGTGCTGGAGGGCGCCGCCGCGGCGGGGGGCGAGCGGGCCGCGCTCGTCGAGGAGATCGAGACGCGGGTCGCGGCGGTGCTGCGCGAGCTGCCGGCCGTCGAGCCGGCCGGGTAGAGGAGGAAGCATGGACGGGGACGAGGCGGCGGGCGAGCGGTTCGTCGTGGACATCCGGCCGACCCCGGACGGCCGCGTGGTCGGCACCGTGGGCCGGACCGGATCCGCCGAGGTGGTGCCGTTCTCCGGGTGGATGGACCTGCTGCGGCTGCTCGAACCCCGCACCCCCGACGCGGTCACCCGGTGAGCGGGCTGCGCGGCCGGGTGCTCGTCGTCGACGACGACCCGGTGAACCGGCTCCTGCTGCGCCGCGCGCTGGAGCAGGAGGGCCTCGACGTGGAGGTGGCCGGCGACGGGGGCCGGGGTTGGGAGCGGGTCGCCGGCGGCGGGTTCGACCTGGTGCTGCTCGACATCGTCATGCCGGTCCTCGACGGCTACGAGGTGCTGGCCCGGATGCGCGGCCACGAGGCCACCGCGACGCTGCCGGTGATCGTCATCTCCGGGTCCGACGACCGCGACGGCGTGGTGCGCTGCATCGAGCTGGGCGCCGACGACTTCCTGCCCAAGCCGTTCGACCCGGCGGTGCTGCGCGCCCGCCTGCGGTCGGGGCTGGCCCGCAAGCGCCTCGCGGACCTGGAGCGGGAGTACCGGGAGCAGGTCGGGCACGTCGTCGCGGCGGCGGCCGACGTCGAGCGGGGGGAGTTCCGCTCCGGATCGCTCGACACCGTCGCCGGTCGCGACGACGCGCTGGGCCTGCTGGCCCGGGTGTTCGGGCGGATGGCGCACGAGGTCGCGCAGCGCGAGCAGCGGCTGCGCGCGCAGGTCGGGGCCCTGCGCATCGAGATCGACGAGGCCCGGACCGCGCGCACCGTCGCCGCCATCACCGGGACCGACTACTTCGCCGACCTGCAACGCCGAGCCGCGGACCTGCGCTCGGGGCCGGGGCGGCAGAACGGGGACCAGCAGTGACCTCCATCGTGTCCGTGCACTCCTTCCGCGGCGGCACCGGCAAGTCGAACACCACCGCGAACGTCGCGGCGGTGCTGGCCGGGCGCGGGCTGCGGGTGGGGGTGGTCGATCTCGACATCCTCTCCCCGGGGATCCACGTGCTGTTCGGCGTCGACCAGGACGGCCTGGACCACCACTTGGACGGCTACCTGTGGGGCCGGTACCCGCTGCGCGCCGCGGCCCGGGAGGTGACCCCGCCCGGGGTGGCGGGCCGGATCTGGCTGGTCCCCTCCAGCGTCGCCCCGCACGACATCGCCCGGATCATGGCCGAGGGCTACGACGTCGGGCTGCTCGGCGAGGGGGTGCGGTCGCTGGCGGTCGAGCTGGAGCTCGACGTGCTGCTGCTCGACACCCACCCGGGGCTGAACGAGGAGACGCTGCTGTCGATCGCGATGTCCGACGCGCTCGCGATCGTGCTGCGCCCGGACCACCAGGACTACGAGGGCACCCACGTGACGGTGCAGGTGGCGCGCAGGCTCGCGGTGCCCCGCACGGTGCTGGTGGTGAACAAGACCCCGGAGTCGTTCGACGCGGACGCGGTGGCGCAGCGGGTGACGGAGGCCTACGACACGCCCGTGGCCGCGGTCGTCCCGCACTCCGAGGAGCTGATGGTGCTCTCCAGCGGCGGGATCTTCGTCCTGCGGCACCCGGACCACCCGGTGGCCGCCCTGTACGCGCAGCTCGCGGACCACCTGGTCGGGGTGCGGGCGTGAGCTAGTTCTTCGACCGCGAGAAGATCGCGGCCGGGGTCGGGTCCACGCGGCGCCGCCGCCCGCTGCTGCTGCTGGCGGAGAGCTGGTCGGGCACTGCACCCGGCAGCCCCGGACCCTCCAGCGAGGTGCTCGACTTCCTGGCCGGCACCGAGGTGTTCGGCGGGCTGGACCGCGCCGCGCTGCGGGAGCTGTTCGTCCAGCTCGACCCGGTGCACGTCGCGGCCGGGGAGGTGGTGCCGGGCGCCGGCGCGCTGCACCTGCTCGCCTACGGCCGCCTCGCCGTCCGGTCCGGGAGCGGGACCCGGGAGGTCGGCCCCGGCGAGGTCGTGGGGGCGACGGCGCTGCTGGCCGAGCCCCCGGCCGACACCCACGTGCACGCCGTCCGCGACTCGCTGGTGCTGCGGCTCGGGGTGGCCGGGTTCGAGCGGGTCGCCGCGGCGCACCCGGCGTCGCTGCTCGGGTTGTGCCGCGCCCTGCTGCGCGCCGACGCCGGGCCCGCGCCCGCGAGCGTCCCCGCGGAGGTCCCGGGCACCACGGTGGCGCTGCTCCCGGCCGGGACGGCCCGGGTGCCCGACGAGGTCGTCGCCGGGCTGGTCGCGGCGCTGGGCCGGGCGCTGGAGGTCAGCTCCGCGACGGTCGACGCGGCCCTCGGGCCGGGCGCGTCGGGCACCGAGCCCGCCGACCCGCGCAACGGCAGGCTGCTGGCCTGGCTGCAGCGCGTCGAGGCGGCGCACCGGTTCGTGGTCTACCGCGCCGACGACGGCGACACCGAGTGGACGCGCCGCTGCCTGCGCCAGGCCGACCGGGTGCTGCTGGTCGCCCGCGCCGGGGACGACCCCGCGCCCGGCGCGGCGGAGCGAGCGCTGGCCCTGGTCCCGGGGGAGCGACGCCGCGACCTGGTGCTGCTGCACCCCGCGGGCACGGCGGCGCCGTCGGGGACCGCGGCGTGGCTGGCGAACCGGGGGATCACCCGGCACCACCACGTCCGCCACGGCGACCGGTACGACGTCGCCCGGGTGGCGCGGTTCCTCTCCGGCACCGCGCGCGGGCTGGTGCTGGCCGGGGGCGGCGTGCGCGGGTTCGCGCACCTGGGCGTCATGCGGGCCCTGGAGGAGGCGGGGATCCCGGTCGACGCGGTCGGCGGGGCCAGCATCGGCTCGCTCATGGCCGGCTTCCTCGCCGCCGGGCTCGACCACGGGCAGCGGGTGCGGCAGGCGTGCGCGGCGATGGTGGAGCAGGGGTCGATGGTCGGGTTCACGCCGCCGTTCGTGGCGGTGTCCTCGGGCCGCAAGGTGACGCGGCTGCTGCGCGAGGAACCCTCGTTCAGCGGCCTCATCGAGGACCTGTGGCTGCCCTACTTCGCGGTGTCGGCGTCGCTGAGCCAGGCCCGGGAGGTGGTGCACGACAGCGGCCCGACCTGGCGCGCGATCCGGGCCAGCATCGCGATCCCGGGGGTGTACCCGCCGGTGCACGACGGCACCCAGCTCCTCGTCGACGGCGGGGTGATGAACAACCTGCCCGTCGACGCCATGGCCCGGGTGGTCGGCGACGGCCCGATCGTCGCGGTCAACCTGCAACCGACCGGGTCCGGCCGCCGCCCGCCCGCCGAGCTCGACCTCGCGGTGTCGGGCTGGCGGGTGCTGGCGTCGAGGCTCAACCCGTTCACCCCGCGGATGCGGGTGCCGCGGATCGGGGACGTGGTCGTCCGCAGCATGTCGCTGTCGACCGCCCGCCTACAGCGCGACCGGCTGGGCAGCCGCTCGATCGAGCTGCTGACCCCGCCGGTCGGCCGGTCGGGCCTGCTGGACTTCGCGGCGGGTCCCGCGCTGGTGGAGCCCGCCTACGAGTACGCGCTGGAGGCGCTGGCGCAGAGCCGGGCCGTCAGCTCGTGACCGTCGCCCGGGCCCGTCGCAGGTGCTCCTCCGGGGTGGTGATCTCGGCGGGTGGCACCCAGGTGAAGCGGTGCGGTGCCGCGTCGCGGAGCATCACGAAGGTGAGCACGCCGAAGCAGAACGGCAGCGTCATCGCGGGCAGCCCCCACGGGCTCAGGAACGACGCGATCGCCCCGAACAGCAGCGCGGTGTAGGCCGCGCAGGCCAACCCGAGCAGGGCCGAGCGCCAGCTGAGCACGTAGAACACCCCGGCGATCGCGAGGCAGGCGTCGTAGGAGTTGAACCCCCACAGCCCGTTGTAGATCGCCACCCCGTCGGCGCCCAGTGCCATCCCGACCAGCATCCCGACCGCCGACCCCGCGACGGCGAACAGCGCGGCGATCCGCGAGCACACCGCGATCCCGACCAGGATGATCACCCCGCCCAGGATGCTGTTGACGAAGAACAGCTGCGCGATGCCGCGGAACACCGCGTTGAGCACGGCGAACGCGTCGGTGCTCCCCGCGGCGTCGGCCGACTCGCGCAGCACGGTCGACACCGACGGGCCCGCGACCGTCGGCGAGGCCGGGGACACGAGCTCGCCGAGGTTGCCGCGCGCGACGTTCAGCCCGGTGACCAGGAACAGGAGCACCGAGATGTTGAACGCCAGGGTGAACGGCGGCACGCCCCAGATCCCGAACAGCGCGGCCAGCGCGGCCATCGCCACCGACGACCCGGCGCTGACCACCACGATCCACACCACCGACACGCCGTCCCACGCCGGGGCGAGGAACGTCGCCAGCGCCAGCCCGCACAGCACGCCGTTGAAGCCGAACAGCCCCAGCCGCACGGCGCCGCGGTCGAACCCCATCAGGATCGCCACCAGGGTCGATACCGCGACGCCGAGCGTGCCGCCGAAGCCGAGCCACGGGTCGTGGATCCAGGCGGCCAGCAGCACCAGCAGGCCGGTGAGCGGGTTGTTCATGAACATGACCTGCCCGACGCCGCGCAGGCAGGACTCCACGAACGCCAGCGGCGGCACCCGCTCGAGACGCTCCTGGAGCTGCGGTGCCGTCCCGTCGATCCAACCGCCGGACACGGCGGTGCCTCAGCCGGCGGACATGGGGACGCCCATGCCCGGGTCGACCTGGTGCGGCCCGTTCTGGCCCGGCCGGACGTCGAAATCGAAGATGGCGGTCGGGAGGTAGACGGTGGAGCAGGAGTTCGGGATGTCCACGACGCCGGACAGGCGCCCCTCGATCGGGGCCGCACCCAGGATCATGTACGCCTGGATCGCGCTGTAGCCGAACTTCTGCAGGTAGTCGATCGCGTGCAGGCAGGCGCGCTGGTAGGACAGGTGCGAGTCGAGGTAGCGCTGCTCGCCGTCCAGGGTCACCGAGGTGCCGGAGAACGCGAGCCACTCGCTGTACTGCGGGTCGGTGCGGCCGGGCATGAAGATCGCGTTCTCGGACACGCCGTAGGTGTCCATCCCGCCCTTGATCAGGTCGACGCGCAGGTCCATGAACCCGCCCATCTCGATCGCTCCGCAGAAGGTGATCTCGCCGTCGCCCTGGGAGAAGTGCAGGTCGCCCATCGAGAGCTTCGCGCCGTCGACGAAGACCGGGTAGAACACCCGCGAGCCCTTGGTGAGGTTCTTGATGTCCTGGTTGCCGCCGTTCTCCCGGGGCGGGGCGGTGCGCGCCGCCTCGGCCGCGACGCGGTCGTGCTCCGCGCCGGTGAGGTCGCCCAGGATCGCCGAGTCGGGCAGCGGGGGCAGGGCCAGCGGCGGCACCCGTTGCGGGTCGGTGTCGATCAGCGCCTGCTCACGGGCGTTCCAGGTCGCCAGCAGCGCAGCCGACGGGGCGGTGCCCATCAGGCCGGGGTGCACGATTCCGGTGAACGCCACGCCCGGGACGTGCCGGGAGGTGGCGACGCCGCCGGTGAAGTCCCAGATCACCTTGTAGGCGTCGGGGAACTGCTCGGTGAGGAACCCGCCGCCGTTCCTTGTGGCGAACACCCCGGTGTAGCCCCAGCCCTGCCCGGCGAGCGGGCCGGAGTCCTCCTGCGGGATCGGGCCGACGTCGAGGATGTCGACGATCAGCAGGTCGCCGGGCCGAGCACCCTCCACGGCGATCGGACCGGACAGCACGTGCACCCCGGCCAGCGGGGCGTTGAGCACGTCGTCGGCGGAGTCGTCGTTGTGGATGGCCCCGTCGAACCACTCCCGGCAGTGGACGCGGAAGGAGTCACCCGGTTTGACGCTCACGAGTGCCGGGATGTCGGGGTGCCACCGGTTGTGGCCGACGATGCGCTGCTCGGTGAACTTCTTCATCGAGTCGAGAGGGAAGACGACCTCGGGCATGGTGATCAGCACTCCTCATCCGTGTCACCTGGGACGAACGTCGAACACCGGGGCTGCCGGTGCGCAGGGAGGGGCCCGTCAGGGCCGCGGCAGTGCTCGCATCCGGGGGTCGAGCCGGCCCGGGGACACCGCCCGCGAGCGGCCCGGGCGGGGGGCGGAGGGCACCGAGGACACGACCGTCGGGTCGGACCGGGTCGACTCGGCATGGTCGATCACCGCCATCCGGCGACGGTCGCCGAGGCCGAGCAGCGGTGCGGTGAAGACGCGGGTGGACGGGTCGCCGCAGCGGGGGCAGGCGACCGAGGCCGGCGCGGTGCCGATCGGCAGGCGCACGTCGACCGGACCGTCGCCCGCGCAGCGGTACGTGTAGGTCGCCATCAGGATCCCCCTGCTGAGAGGCGGAAACAATTTCCTCGGAAAGTAGTACGGCCACAGGGGTGTGTCAACGGACCCGGCGGGCCGGGGCCTCAGAGCTGCTGGATGACGTCCCAGGACAGGCCGTCGGCGGTGGCCAGGAAGACCCGCTGGCGCAGGTGCCGGTCGCGCAGCTCGACGGTGCCGCGCGGGGTCTCGTAGGACAGCCCCTCGGCCACCGAGGTCATCGGCAGGACGTCGGCCGACCCGGCGCGGTGCATGAGCTCGGTGAGCAGGCGGACGCCCTCGTAGCAGGACTCGCCCAGGCTGTTGAGCACCGGTGCGTCCGGGCCGAACCGGCGGGAGTACGTCGCCGCGAAGTCGAGCCCCGACGCCGTCGCGAGGTCCTCGAAGAACCCCGCCGACGTCATGAGGCCGCGGGTGTTGTCCGCGCCCGAGGCGAGCAGCACGTTCTCGTCGATCAGCGAGCTGAAGCGCAGGACGTCACGGTCCAGGCCCTGCGCGCTGAAGGCCCGGTTGAACGCGACGGCGTCGTCGCCGATGAGCAGCATCAGCACCGCGTCGCACCCGCTGGCCTCGACCCGGTGCAGCACCCGGGAGAACTCGGAGGTGCCCAGCGGCACGTACATCTCGTCGCAGACCGTGCCGCCGATCGTGCGCAGGTACCGACGGGCGACCCGCGCGGAGCGGCGCGGCCACACGTAGTCGTCGCCGACGATGGTCCACCGGCGCACGCCGACCCGGTCGGCGAACCAGTCCAGCGCGGGCCCGAGCTGCAGGTCGGGGGTCTCCCCGGTCAGGAACACCCCCGGCCGGTGCTCGCCGCCCTCGTAGAGCGCCGTGTACGCGTAGGGGACCCGGCCGGCGATCCGCGGGGCGACGGCCTCGCGCACCGCGGAGATGTGCCACCCGGTCACGGCCTCGATCGACCCGGCACGGATCAGCGCGTCGACCTCGGTGGCGACGACGGCGGGCGGGTTCCCGCCGTCGACGGGGACGAGGTTGAGCTCGCGGCCGAGCACCCCGCCCGCGGCGTTGATCTCCTCCGTCGCGAGCGCGGCGCAGCTCTCGCAGGACGGGCCGAAGATGCCCGCCGGGCCGTGCAGCGGTACCACCAGTGCCATGTTGAGGACGTCGCCCCCCGTCGGCGGCGGCACCCTGAGCTGCGACGCCGCGGGCACGGTCATGCCGTCACGCTAGTCACGGGTCGTCCCGCTGCGGCTACTCCGATCGTAGGGATATCATCGCGCGATGGTCGCCCCGGACCGCACGCCGCCCGACGGCGACGAGTCGATCCGACTGCTCTCGCTGGCCGAACGGGCCGTCACGCAGCGGCTGGACCTGGCGCTGCGCGCCCAGGGGGGCGGCATCGACCAGTGGCGGATCCTGTCGCTGCTCGTCGAGCGGGGCGGCAGCCCGATGAACGTCGTGGCCGACCACGCCATGCTGCTGGCGCCCAAGCTGAGCAAGCTGGTCGACCGGATGGTGTCGGCCAACCTGGTGCTGCGCCGTCCCGACGAGCACGACCGCAGGCGCGTGCTCATCGCCGCGACCGCCCGCGGGCGGGCGGCGCTGAGCACCTGGGACGCCGCCTGCGCCACGGTGCAGCAGGAGTTCCGCGACGTCCTCGGGCCCGACGCCGCCGTGCTCGACGACCTGCTCCGCCGCCTGTCGCGCGGCCTGGCCCCGGCAGGCCCGCCCCCGGGCGTCCCGGCCGCACGGACCACCTGAGATCCGCACCGCCGAACGCCGCCCTTGGCGGTGCCGCGGGGCCTGCCTACGGTGACCGCATGCCGATCGTCGAGGTCCATCTCGTCGAGGGGGCGCACACCCCCACCCAGCTCGCCGGGCTGCTCACCGGGCTGAGCGCCCGGTACGCCGAGGTCCTCGACTCGCCGCTGTCGCGGATCCGCGCCTACCTCACGCTGCACGAGCCCGGCCACTGGTCGACCGGCGGGGAACCGGGGGTGCCCGCCCCGTACTTCACCGCGATCGTGCTGGCCGGGCGGCCCGCGGAGCAGCGCCACCGGCTGCTCGCGGCGTTCACCGACGTCGTCGTGGACGTCCTGGGCGTCGACCGGGAGGTGGTGCGCGGCCGGATCATCCAGGTCGACCCCGACGACTGGGGGATCGGCGGGGTGCCGGCGTCGGCGGCGCGGCGGGCCGAGATCGCCGCGCGCGAGTCCTAGAAGATCCCCCGCCGGGCCCCCATGTCGAGGCCGAGCGTGGAGCCGTGCAGGGCGTCGGCCTCGGGGGCGAGCAGGGTCGCCACGGCCCACGCCACCTCGCCCGGCGTGACGAGCCGGCCCAGCGGCGACTCCGCGGCCCGCTCGGCCAGCACCTGCTCCACCGGCACCCCGCGGCGCTGCGCGGCCTGCTCGGAGAGCCCGCGCAGCCGCGGGGTGTCGGCCGGTCCGGGGGCGACCAGGTGCGCGGTCACCCCGCGCGGGCCGTAGGCGATCGCGAGCTGGCGCACCAGGTTGGCCAGCGCCGCGTTCGTGACGCCGGCCGCGCAGGCGTAGGGGGCCGGTTCGATCCCGTAGTGCCCGCCGAGCGCGACGATCCGTGACCCGCGCACCAGCCGGTCGTCCACGGCGCGGGCCAGGCGCAGCAGGCCGCCGCACTTCAGCGCGACCGCGTGGCCCAGCGCGCCGGGGGCGATCGTCTCCAGCGGCCCGGCCGCCGGCAGCCCGGCCGCCTGCACGACCATCCGCACCGGCCCGTCGCCCGCGGCCGCGACCCCCGCCGCGATCGCGTCGACGGCGGAGTCGGAGCCGATGTCGGCCGCGCACGGCCCGCCCCGCGCCACGGCGACGACGGCGAGCCCCTCGGCGCGCAACCGGTCGGCGACGGCGGAACCGAGCGCCCCCGACGCGCCGACGACGACGGCGATCCCGGCACTCACGCCCGCCCCCGCCGCACCCGGAATTGGAGGAAGGCCACCTTCATGCCGTCCGGCTGCGGGAAGGTGGCCTTCCTGCAGTTCGGGGTGGTGGGTGTCATGCCGCCTCCGCGTCCAGGTCCAGTTCCCGTCGCGCCACCGCGAAGGCGGCGTCGGGGTCGGTCAGGTCGACCTCCACGGCGATCATGCCCGCCGCCCGGGCGCCCGTGACGTTCCACGGCATGTCGTCGACGAACACGATGTCACCGGGTTCGGTGTCCAGCGCCTGCGCCGCGAGGGCGTAGGCCCGGGGGTCGGGCTTGAGGATGCCGGTGACCGAGGCGTCCACCAGCACGTCGACCTGCGCGAGGACCGGGTGCGCGGTCATGGCGGTGTCGCCGTGGAAGGCCCGCAGGTCGTTGGTCAGCACGCCGATGCGGTGCCCGGCGGCGCGGGCGTCGGCCACCAGTGCCGCGGCCGTGGGCCGGATGATCGCGTCGCCGGCCAGCGCGTAGAGGGTGTGCATGAACTCCTGGATCGGCCACCCGGGCCGGCCGAGCGCGGCACCTACCTCGTCGGACCGGTACTGCCAGTACTCCCGCTCGGTGATCTCCGAGCGGATCATCCGGTCCCACAGGTCGTCGGGTTCGGGACCCAGCGGGCCGCGGCGGGCGACGACGGCGGCCGTCGCGGGCTCGGCGTCGCCCAGCAGCGCGAGCATCTCCGACCCGGAGCGGAACACCGTCCCGCCCAGGTCCAACAGCAGGGCCCGCATCAGTGCTCGGGCTCCGTGCCGACGAGCGCGGCCGCCAGTACGACCGTGCACATCACCGAGCACGCCGGGCACCAGCACACCACGTGCCGGTCGGCCGCCACCCAGTACTCCTGCACGAACGCGGCCTCACCGAGCGCGGCGCCGCATCCGGGACAGAACCTCACGTCCACGCCGGCACCGGGTCGCCGAACAGCTCCAGCACCTGGTCGCGGATGGGGGAGTACCGCACCGAGCTCTCCCGGGTCCAGAGCTGCCGGAATTCCACCGCGGAGCCGAACTTGTCGCGCTCCATCGGCAGGTCGATGACGTCGTGCGGTTCGCGGTAGGTGCACAGCGGGTCCTCCCCGCGCGCGACGGCGTCCATCTGCTCGGCGTAGAGCTTGCGCAGCATGATCACCCCGAGGTCGGAGCGGCCCAGGTGCTCCTTCGTGCGGTCGGAGATCCGTCCCTGGGTGATCCAGGCGACGATGTCCTGCCCGTCGACGTAGTCGCGCAGGTACTCGCCCCGCTCGTCGACCAGCGGGATCTCGTAGACGGGGATCGACGACTGGGGCGGGGCGCCGCCGTCGGGCCGGTAGGTCTGGTACCAGACGTGCCAGGTGTTCTCGTCGTCGATCGGCACCCGGATCTGGAACGTCGCCAGCCCCGCCGCGCCGACGCGCAGCATGTGCGGGAACACCAGCGGGTGCCCGACCTTCCAGTCCTCGTCCTCCTCGGTGTGTCCCTCCAGGACCCGGCGCTTGAGGATGCCGTGCTCGAAGACCTCGAAGGCCACCTTCACGTGCTTCTTCGTGACGACGGGCAGCGGTGCGGCGGCCCCGCCGAGCTCGCGCAGGAAGCTGCCGTAGCGCCCGTGCAGCCACTCCACGTGGTACGGGTCGACGGAGTTCTCCATGATCTGGACGAAGTTGCAGGGCAGCTCGGCGTGGCCGATGTCGCGCCAGGCGTCGTCCCAGACGAACAGGTCGTAGCGCGGCAGCTCCGGCGCCGGCAGCGGGCCGAGGTAGGCGAAGACCAGCCCGCCCAGCTCCTGCACCGGGTACGCCGTGGCCCGGATCCGGTTCTTGAACGTCGAGTCGGCGGGCTCGCCCGGCTGCTCCAGGCACTCGCCGGTGGCCGAGAAACGCCAGCCGTGGTACCCGCAGCGCAGGCCCTCCTCCTCGGTGCAGCCCAGCCACAGCGCCGCGCGCCGGTGCGGGCACTGCTCGGCCAGGAGCCCGACCGTCCCGCTCCCGTCACGGAACAGGACGAGGTCCTCGCCGAGCAGACGACGCTTCACCGGCACCCGCGTGGCCATGTCGTGGGTGGCCACCGGCCACCAGTAGCGGCGCAGCAACTCACCCATGGGAGTGCCCGGCCCGACCCGCGTCAGGCGCTCGTTCTTCTCCGCGCTCAGCATGTCGTCGACCGTAGAAACCGCCGCGACCTGCGGGAAGGCCGTCGTTCGGCACGGCAGAACGGCGCCGCGCGTTCGGCAGGGGAGAACGGCCCGCTTGCCGGGCCCGTGTGACCACTGACACCGTCCGACGAACGTCACCAGGACCGAGGAGTTCGTATGGCCACCGTCGTCCCCGTCGAGCCCTACACCGGTGAGTGGTACCCGGGCTTCCAGCCGGAGTTCATCACTTCCCCGTACATCATCGACGGCACCGGGCCGTTCCGGAAGGAGGACGAGGACAAGTTCTGGTTCCTCGACTTCCACTGGTCGCGCGGCATGACCCCGCTCGCCGCGTTCGCCTGGGGCCAGGACGGCTACTGCTGGGGCACCCAGCACGCCGCCGAGAGCCTGCCCCTGCCCCCCGGGCGCGGCATCACCTCGCGCTTCGCCGGCACCCACCTCTACGGCTCGGCCATCCCCGAGACCGACCCCCGGGAGATCGGCGCCCGCGCCAACCGCCTGGGGACCAACCTGCCGCGCTTCCTGGAGAACTACCAGTCCACCTGGGAGGCCGGCCGCGACGAGCTCGAGGCCACATGGGGCTACTTCCACGGCCTCGACCTCACGGCCGTGCCGACGGGCGACCTCGCCGGCCTGCTGGGCCAGGCCCGCCGCTACCACCAGCGGTCGATGGAGATCCACTTCGGCGTGATGTACCCGCTGCTGGTCAACTTCCTGGGCTTCTACGGGGCCTGCGCCGAGATGGGCATCAACACCGCCGACATCGGCAAGTTCCTCCAGGGCGAGGACACCAAGATCATGGAGACCGACCGCGGCCTCGCCGAGCTGGCGAAGAAGGCCAAGGCGGCCGGTCTGCGCCAGGTGTTCGAGGACAACTCGGGCAACGCCATCCGCACCGCACTGTCGGCGAAGGGGGGCTCGGCGTCGCAGTGGCTCACCGACTTCGACGACTTCCTGCAGGTCTACGGCCACCGTCAGGAGGCCACCTGCGACGTCGGTGTCCCGAGCTGGATCGAGGACAACACGATCCCGCTCGACATGATCAAGAGCTTCGTGCTCAAGGACGAGGACCACGACTTCGAGGCCGCCGCGCGCAACGCGATGGCCGAGCGCGAGGCCGCGGTCGAGACCGCCCGGTCCGGGCTGACGAAGGAGGAGCAGGCCGTGTTCGACGCGGGCCTGCGGTCCAACCTCGAGGCCAACTTCCCGTGGTGGCAGGACGACCACAACTACTACATCGACCTCAAGGTCATGATCCCGCTGCGCCGGGTGTGCCAGGAGCTGGCCGACCGGGTCGGGGCCGAGGACCGCAACGACATGCTCTACCTGTTCTGGCCGGAGCTGCAGAAGGTCGCGACGGGCTCGACCTACGACGGCGGGCTCAAGAGCCTGGTCAAGGACCGCCGCCAGTACTTCGACCACTGGGGCGCGCTGCGCGGTCAGATGCCGAAGGTCCTCGGCACCGTCCCGGAGACCGTCGAGGACCCGGTGCTCATCGAGATCTTCGGACTCAACCCGTCCGCGATCCGCGCGGTGCAGAACCCGAACGCCGCGGAGGAGACCGTCCTCGAGGGCGTCGCGGCGGCGAAGGGCACCGCGCGCGGCATCGCGCGCGTGCTGCAGAGCAGCGACGACATGCACCGCCTGGAGCCCGGCTCGATCCTGGTCTGCGAGTCGACCTCGCCGAGCTGGACGCCCGCGTTCGGCAAGATCGCGGGCGCGGCCTGCGACGGCGGTGGCATGCTCAGCCACGCGGCGATCGTCGGGCGCGAGTACGGCGTGCCGACGGTCACCGCCATCGGGATCGCCACCGTGGCGATCAAGGACGGCGACGAGATCGAGGTGGACGGCACCAACGGCCGGGTCACCATTCTCAAGCGCGCGGCGGACCTGGCCGGCGCGTGACACTCTCGGGGGTTCTCATGCAGTCGGTTGTCTGGGTCGACGAGGTAGACCTCGCACAGGCCGTGGCACTGGCGGGATCGAAGATGGGTCGGCTCACCGAGCTGCACCGGGCCGGGGTGGAGGTACCGCAGGGTTTCGCCGTCACCGTCGACGCGTACCGGCGGCACTGCACGGAGTCCGGCCTGGACGCCCGGATCGAGGAGGTGATCTCGTGGCTGGGGTCGGAGCCGTCCGACGCCGCGGTGGAGGACGCCTCGACCCGGATCCGGACGCTGTTCGAGGACACCCCGATGTCCGACGCCCTCGCGGGCGAGATCACCGAGGCCTACGAGGAGCTGTGCCTGCGGGCCGTCGACGTCAACGTGCCGACGGCGGTCCGCAGCTCGGCCACCGGTGAGGACGCCGCCGACGCGTCCTTCGCCGGGATCTTCGACACCTACCTCGGGGTGTCCGGGCCGCAGCGGGTGATCGACGCGGTGCGGGCGTGCTGGGGCTCGCTGTTCACCGGGCGGGCGCTGGCCTACCGGCTGCGCAAGGGCATCTCCCATCACGCCATGCCGATCGCGGTCGGCGTCATCGAGCTGATCCACGCCCGGGCGTCCGGGGTGGCGTTCTCGGTGCACCCGGTCACCGGCAAGCCCGACCGGATCGTCATCGAGACGAGCTGGGGCTGGGGCGAGGCGATCGTGCAGGGCCTGGTCAACCCCGACCACGTCGAGGTGGGCAAGGCCGACGGGCGGCTGCTGAAGTACGACGTCGCGCACAAGTCGGTGGTGTCGGCGTTCGACTTCGCCGACGGGCGCGTCACCGAGATCGACATGCCGGCGAAGCTGGCCGACCGCAAGGTGCTCGACGACGAGCAGATCGCCGCGATCGCCGCGGCGGTCACGGCGATCGAGGAGCACTACGGCTACCCGGTCGACGTCGAGTGGGTCATCTCCCGGCACCGCCGGGCGGGCGACCCGGTGTGCATCGTGCAGTCGCGGCCGGTCACCGTCACCGCCCCGGTGGCGGCCCCGGCCGCCTACGACCCGGTGGCGCTGGCGCAGAAGTTCGTGTTCAGCGGCAAGCCCATCCCGGGTCGGTAGCGCTCCCCGCGAACGGCACTCCCGCCCCCTCCCGTGGGGCGGGAGTGCCGTTCGCGCGTGTCAGGGCACGTGGCCCAGCCGTCGGCTGATCACCGCCGCGGACTCGATCACCCCGCCGCGGATCCGGCCCAGTGCGGGGGCGGCGGCCCGGTCGGTCGGCGCCGCCACCGACAGGGCCGCGATCACCGACCCGTCGGCACCGCGCACCGGCGCCCCCACCGACACGACGCCGACCCGGCTCTCCTCCCGGTTCTCCGCCCACCCCCGCTCGGCGACCTCGCGCAGCCGCGCGCGCAGCGTGCCCTCGTCGACGATCGTGAACGGGGTGTGCCGCCGGGGCACCCAGTGCGCGAGCCGCCGGTCCAGCTCGTCGGGGGGCAGGGCGGCGAGCAGGGTCTTGCCGGTGCTCGTCGTCGTCGCGGGCAGACGGGTGCCGACGCGGGAGAAGATCCGGACGGTGTGCGGGCTCTCCAGCCGGTCGATGTAGACCGACTCCATCCCGTCGAGCACGGCGAGCTGCACCGTCTCGCCCGTGGTGTGGCGCAGGCCGGCCATGACCGGCATCGCGGCCTCGTGCAGGTCCAGGTGCGGGGCGACGCTGGCGCCGAGGTCGAACACCGCGAGCCCGAGCCGGTAGCCGCCGGGGGTGCGCTCCACCAGCCGTTCGGCGGCGAGCGTCGCCAGCAGCCGGTGCACGGTGGACGTCGCGAGGCCGAGCCGCCGGGCCAGCTCGGAGACGCCCAGCTCGCGGTCGGTGCGGGAGAACTCCTTGAGCAGGCGGGCGGCGTTGCGGACCGACGTGAGCTCCCAGCCCGGGCGCTTTCCCTCCATGCGGGAAGGATTCCTTGTCCGGCGTACGGGCGCTACCTACCGTCGGGAGCACCACCACGAGGGAGTGCGCATGCTGACCGCCGAGCAGAACGAGCAGCTGACCCAGGTCGAGGCCGGGACCCCGATGGGGGAGGTGCTGCGCCGCTACTGGTACCCCGTCGCGTTCACCCGCGAGCTGGAGGAGTTCCCCGTCAAGCGGGTGGAGCTGCTCGGCGACTTCTTCGCGCTGTGGAAGTCCCCGTCGGGCCGCTACGGGATCGTGCCCGAGGCGTGCCCGCACCGGAAGGCGTCGCTGGCCTACGGCGTGGTCGAGCCCGACGGCATCCGCTGCCCGTACCACGGCTGGGTCTTCGACACCGACGGCGCGTGCACCTCCCAGCCCGCCGAGCGCGACAACACCCAGTTCCAGGAGCGGGTGCGCGCCCAGGCCGGCAAGGTCGAGGAGATGGGCGGGCTGGTCTGGGCCTACGTCGGCCCGTCCCCGGCCCCGGAGCTGCCGCGCTTCGACACCTACGTCATGGACGGCTACCGCGACATCGGCTGGGCCGACCTGCCCTGCAACTACGTGCAGATCATGGAGAACGCGGTCGACCCGCACCACGTGGAGTTCCTGCACGGGCGCTACTTCGAGTTCGTCGGCAAGCACGAGGGCTTCACCGCGCCGGCGTCGTTCGGCAAGGAGCACATGAAGATCGGGTTCACGGCGTTCGAGTGGGGGATCATCAAGCGCCGCGTGCTCAAGGGCGCCACCGAGGAGAACGACGACTGGAAGGTCGGCCACCCGCTGGTCTTCCCCTACAACATGCGCGTGGGCGGCGGCGGCATCCACCAGATGCAGATCCGGGTGCCGGTCAACCGCACCACCACGCGGTTCATCCTCTACACGGTGCACAGCCCCGACGGGTACGAGCACGTGGAGCAGCCGCAGATCCCCGACTACGAGCTGCCGGTGTTCGACAAGGCCGGCCGGCACGTCACGAACTACGTCGAGGGCCAGGACATGATGGCCTGGGTGACGCAGGGCGCGATCACCGACCGCACCACCGAGCACCTGGGCCGCAGCGACATCGGCGTGGCCATGCTGCGCAAGATGTTCCGCGAGCAGATGGACGTGGTCGCGCGCGGGGAGGACCCGCTCGGCACGATCCGCGAGAAGCACGAGCGGATCGACCTGCCGTGCGAGAAGGACAAGTTCCACGCCGGCGGGGCCCAGTTCGCCCTGGACTTCTGCGACATGGGCTCCACCCGCTTCTCGCCCGTCCTCGACACCATCAAGAAGATCCACATCTCGGCGGCGGACAAGATCGCCTCCGAGAAGGCGGCCGCCGAGTGAGCACACCGGTCGACCGGCGGTTCGTGGCCGATGCGGCCGCGCACCGCCGGGACGTCCCCCGCTTCTGCCCCGGGTGCGCGGGCGGGCTCGGGATGGCGACGGAGTTCTGGGAGGCCGAGGAGCGGCGTTTCTACTGCTCGTGCACGGGCTGCGGGTGGACCGGGGAGATCACGCCGACCGGCGCGGTGGCGACCGGTCACGAACCCGAGCACTGAAACCGGATTCCGCCGTAACCCCGGGCGACTGCGCGGAGTCCTTCCTGACGAGCAGGCCGGACCCGCCGGCCGACACGCAGGGGAGCCCACGATGAGCGAGATCTTCGACGCCTACGACGCCGACCACGACGGCCGGATCGACGCCTACAGCTACGACGCCGACGGCGACGGCTACGCCGAGGGCGCGGTCTACGACACCGACTACAACGGCTGCTTCGACTTCGCGATCGCCGACACCGACGGCGACGGCCTCGACGACACCGCCTACTACGACTACGACGAGGACGGCATCGTCGACGAGGTCATCGTCGCCGCCTGATCCACCCCGCCGCGCGCCGGACCCGACCCGGGTCCGGCGCGTCGTGCCGTGCGGGGTCGGGACGGCGCTGCGGCGAACGCGAGGCCCCGCTGCGCCAGTTCCTCGGTGAGGATGCGGACCGCCTTCGGGCCGACGCCGTGCAGTGCGAGCAGGTCGGCCGGGGTGACCCGGGTGAGCTGCGCCCAGCGGGTGAAGCCGTGGACGGCCAGCGCGCGGCGGGCCGGGCGGCCCAGTCGCGCCGGCAACTCGCTGCCGGCCGCGGCGGCGTCGGACTCCCGGGGGCCGACCGTCCGGGTGTCGACCGGCGCGGTGACGAGCCGGGCCAGCGTCCGCAGCCCGGCCACGACCTCGGCGGCGGTAGGCGCACCCTCGGGCGAGGCGAGCCACTGCACCGTCACGCCGGAGACCAGGGCGAGCTGCACCGCGCCGAGCGTGCGGGCGTCCTCGTCGGACACCTCCTCGGGGGCGACGCCCAGCAGCACGGCGGCCAGCCCCCGGCGGGCCTGCTCGTGGCCCCGGGCGAGCACCGCCCGCAGCGACTCCTGGTGGTCGGACCGGACCAGCGCGTCGACGGTGGCCATCGACAGGTCTCGCCGGTCGGTGACGGAGACGACCAGGCCGTCCCACAGGGCCGCGTACGGGTCGGGAGCACCGGCGGCCCCCTCGACGGCGCGCCCGATCTGCTCGCCCCACTCGGCCATCGCGGTGGCCATCGCCTGCTCCAGCAGGGCCTCCCGGGTGCCGAAGTGGTAGCCGATGGCCGCGTGGCTGACCCCGGCCGCGGCCGCGATGTCGCGCACCGTCGTGCGGGCCCATCCCCGCTCGCGCAGGCACCGCATCGCGCCGTCCAGCAGGTCCTCGCGGTTCCCCATGGCCGCACGGTACCGGTGTTTGACCGTATGGTTCAACCGGATGGTCAAGAACTCGGCTACGCTGCGGCCTATGAGCCCGCAGGTCCGTCCCTACCGCGAGTCCGACCTCGCCGCGCTGCGCGAGCTGTTCGTCCGCGCGGGGGAGGGGGCGCCGACCGCCTCGCTGTGGGGGCACCCGCCGTCGGAGGCCGCGATCTACCTCGACCCCTACGTCGAGCACGTGCCCGGGTCGCTGCTCGTCGCCGACGACGGCGGCACGCTCGTCGGCTACCTCACCGGCTGCCCGGACCCGTCGCGGATGCCGGGGGAGGGGGAGCGCATGGAGCGCGCGGTCCGGGAGCACCGGCTCTACGCGCGGGCCCGGCCGGCGGCGTTCCTGGCCCGCGCGGTGCTCGACCAGGTCCGTGGCGGGCTGCGCCAGGAGGCCCGCGCGGGGGAGCTCGCCGACCCGCGCTGGCCCGCGCACCTGCACGTCAACCTGCTCGGGTCCGCGCAGGGCCGTGGCGTCGGCTCGGCCCTGCTGCGCAGCTGGCTCGACCGGCTGCGGGCCGCCGGCTCGCCGGGCTGCCACCTGCAGACCCTCGTCGAGAACGACCGCGCCGTGCGGTTCTTCACCCGTCACGGCTTCGTCGCGCACGGACCGACGCCGCCGGTGCCGGGCCTGCGCGGCCCGGGGGGCGGGCGGCTGCACCAGCAGACGATGGTGTGGAGCCGGTGAGCCGGCCCGCGCCCGGTCAGCCTTCGCCGCGGGCGTGGGCGCGCAGCCGGTCGGCCCAGGACCGCTCCGCCGGCGGCGCGCCCACGTCGGCGAACCGGGCGCCGTCGTGTTCCACCACCGGGTAGGTGCCGAGGCGGTGCTGCGGGGTCGTCTCGCACTCGCCGGTGTCGAGGTCGAAGCGGTACCAGTGCCACGGGCAGACGACCACCCGTCCGTCGCGCAGCCAGCCCTGGTCCAGCGGGCCCTGGTTGTGCGGGCACACCGCGTCGGTGACGCGCAGTCCGCCGTCGACCCGGAAGACCGCGAAGCGGCGGCCGTCGGGGGCGCCGACGACCCAGCTGTCGCGGCCCTCGGCGTCGCCGAGCGGGACCAGCGTCACCGCGGAGTCACCGCTTGCCCGAGTCCCGCAGCGCCGCCAGCGACTCCCCGCCGACGAACCACAGGTCCGGCTCGCACTCGGTGACGACGACCCGCACGTTCTCCCGCGGGGCGCCGACGGAGGCGTGCACGGCGGCGGTGACGGCCTCGCCGAGCGCGGCGAGCTGCTCGGGGGTGCGGCCCCGCGCGAGGGTGATCTGGACCAACGGCATCGTCGTCTCCTACCTGCAGCCGAGTTCGAGGGTGCCGAGGCGGTCGATCGAGGCCACCACGACGTCACCGGGCGCCACCGGGACGGCGGCGGTGAGCCCGCCGGAGAGCACGACGTCGCCCGCGCGCAGGCCCTCGCCGTCGGCGGCCATCGTGCGCACCATCCAGGCGACGGCCGCGGCGGGGTGCCCGAGCGACGCCGCGCCGGACGCCGTGGCGACCAGCTCGCCGTTCTTCTCCAGCACGACCCCGACCAGGCGCAGGTCGATCCCCGCGGGCGGCACCGGTGTGCCGACGACGAACCGGCCGGCCGAGGTGTTGTCGGCGACGACGTCGGCCATCGTGAACTTGTAGTCCCGGTAGCGGGAGTCGAGCACCTCGATGCCGACGGCCACCCCGGACGACGCCGCGATCACGTCGGCCGCGGTGACGTGCGGGCCCGCGAGGTCGCGCCCGAGCACGAAGACGATCTCGGGCTCGCAGCGCGGCTGGATGAGTGCCCCGGTGTCCAGCGGCTCGCCCATGTCGAGCGCGTTGGCGCCCGCGAGGAAGCCGAAGACCGGGCTGGACACCCCGACCTGCGCCTGCTTCGCGCGGCTGGTGACCCCCAGCTTCCACCCGACGAGAGGGCCCGCGGCGTCGCGCAGCACGCGCTGCACGGCGTAGGCGGTGGCCAGGTCGGGGACGCCGAGCGCGTCGATCGCGGTGCGGTCGGCGACCGCCTTCTGCAGCTGGACGGCGTAGTCGCTCATGCCCCTACCCTCACGGTGATCGGCCCGAGCCGGTCGAACTCGGCGCGGAAGACGTCGCCCGCCGTCATCGGGACGGCGGCGTGCAGCGCCCCGGTCATGATCAGGTGGCCCGGCTCCAGCGCCACGCCGTTCTCCCCGAGCACGTTGGCCAGCCAGGCGACGACGGCCACCGGGTCGCCCAGCGCCGCGGCGCCCGCGCCGGTGTCGATCAGCTCGCCGTTGCGGGTGAGCGTCATGCCGATCAGGCGGGTGTCGATCCCGTCGAGCGGGACGATCCGGCTCGACGTCGCCATCGCGCCGTTGGAGGCCAGGTCGGCGACGGTGTCGGCCAGCTTGATCTTCCAGTCGACGATGCGCGAGTCGACGATCTCCATCGCGGCGACCGCGCCGGCGATCGCCGCGTGCGCCTGCGTCACCGTCACGCCGGGGCCCTGCAGCCGCTCGCCGAGGACGAAGACGATCTCGGCCTCGATCTTGGGCTGGATGAACCGGTCGAGCGGGATCGTGTCGCCGTCGCGGTAGACGGTGGAGGCGAGGACCGGACCGTGGTCGGGGGAGTCGACGCCGATCATCTTCTGCATCGGCTTGCTGGTCAGGCCGACCTTGTGGCCGATGACCCGGTCGCCGTCGGCGAGCAGCAGTTCGATCAGCTCGCGCTGCACCGCGTAGCCGTCGGCCATCCCGAGGGTCGGGTCCTCGTCGGTGAACGGCGGGATCGGCACGCGGGTGCGGCGGGCGTCGTAGAGCGCCCGGGCCTTCGCCGGTGCGTCGGTCACGGGCATGCGGTACTCCCAGTCGTCGGTGTCCGGGTCTGATCGTGTCGGGATGTGGGCCACGGGTCACGGTGCCCGTTCCGCCCACCGGAACGGTTCATGCCTCGCGGCCCCTCGTCGCCAGCTCCGGGTTCCAGCCGAGGCGGCGACTCACCGCCTCGCCGGCCTCCACCAGGGCGCGGGCGAAGCGGCGCCGGGGCACCGCGCCGAAGCGGGCCACGGGGGCGCCGATGCTGATGGCGGCCACGACGTCGCCGAGGATGTCGCGGATCGGGGCGGCCAGGCTCGCGACGCCGATCTCGCGCTCGTTGATCGCCTCGGCCCAGCCGCGGGCGCGCACGGTCGCCAGCTCGGCCCGCAGCACGCCCGGCTCGACGAGGGTGTGCGGTGTCAGCGGGGTGAGCGGGCGGGCCAGGAACGCCTCGCGGTCGGGCTCGGGGCAGTGGGCCAGCAGCACCTTGCCGCTGGAGGTGCAGTGCGCGGGCACCCGCCGCCCGGTCTCGGTGAACAGGCGCAGCGAGTGGGCGCTCTCCAGCCGGTCGACGTAGACGACCTCGTCGCCGTCGAGCACCCCGATCTGGGACGACTCGCCGGTCTGTTCCCGCAGGTGGGCGAGCACGGGACCGGCGGCGGCGTGCAGGTCCAGGTGCACCTTGACGGCCTCGCCCAGCTCGAACATGACGATGCCGAGGCGGTAGCCCCCGGTGTGCGGGTCCTGCTCGACGAGACCCTCGGCCACCAGCGTGGTGAGCAGCCGGTGCACGTTGGACTTGCCGAGGCCGAGCCGCCGGGCCAGCTCGGAGACCCCGATCGACTCCTCCCGGCTGAGGAACACCTTGAGCAGCCGGGCGGCGTTGCGCACGGTGGACAGCGTCGCGTCCGTCACGCCCGCTCCCCACGGGGCGCCCGCCCGGTCACCGCGGCGCCTCCGGGGTCCAGTCCCGGCGGCCGCCGACCGACTCCAGCAGCGCCCTGCGCACCTCGTCGGGATCGGGCGTCGGGGAGTCCGCCGCGGCCGCCACCCCGGCGTTGTGCGGGGCGATGGCCTTCGCCAGCAGGGCCTGGGCGCGGGGGAGCCCGGCGGACGCGGCGCCCACCAGCTCGTCGACGAGGTGCTCGCGCCCGCGCACCCTGGCGCGGATGGCCTCGAAGTCGCGGGCCGCCGACGAGTGCTGCGCGGCCAGCCCCGACCCGACGTGCCCGGCGTGGTGCGGGGTCAGCCCGGAACCGGGCTGGGCCACCACGTGGTAGACGACGGTGGTGAGCCCCAGTGCGTGCTTGACCTCGCCGTACGCCGGTCCCTCCCGCTCGTCGACCAGGCCCAGCGACGGTGTGACGACCGGATCGTAGAACCGCAGCTCCCAGTCGAGGCCGGGCAGCGAACCCGGCACGGCGACCTCCTGGCCGCGCAGCGGGCCCAGCCCCTCGCGGGTGGCGAGCAGGTGCAGGTTGCGGGCGCCGACCGCGGCGACGGTCAGTGTCCCGCCGGCCAGCAGCGGCATCCGCCCGCGGACCGCGGGCGGGAAGGTGTCGGCCTGCGCGAGGTAGGCACGGTGCAGCGCCGCGACGTACTCCGCCACGGCCGCGCGCATGTCGAGGGGATCGGTCACGACCCCGCCCCCGTTCTGATATCCGGAACGCTGTGTCTTCCTTGCGGAACGCTAGGCGGGCTAGCGTCGGGGCGTCAAGCGAACCGGGAGCTGATACATGGGCATCCTCCGCCTCGCCCACATCGACGTCCGCACGCCGGACCTCGATCTCGCCACCGCCTACTACACCGAGGTCATGGGCCTGCAGCAGGTCCAGCGCACCGTCGACCCGGAGTTGGGCGACACCGTCTACTTCAAGTGCTGGGACGAGGAGGACCACCACTCGCTGCGCATGCGCTACAACCCGCGCACCGGGATGGACTCCTTCACCTTCCGCGTCGAGCACGAGGACGACCTGCACGACTTCGAGAAGAAGCTCGCCGACTACGGCGCCCAGGTCTCCCGCGTCTCGAAGGGGGAGGCCGTCGGCCAGGGCGAGTCGATCCGCTTCGAGGTGCCGTCGGGCCAGATCATGGAGCTCGTCTGGGACGTCGAGAAGACCGGCAACGTCCTGGGCAAGCACAACCCGGCCCCGGTGCCGCCCCCGGACCTGCCGGGCATCGCGCCGCCCCGGATGGACCACATGCTCGTCAACGCCGAGGAGGTGGGCGAGGCGGCGCGGTTCTTCCAGGACGTGCTGGGCCTGCGGCTCACCGAGCAGGTGCTCGACGGCAACGGTCACCAGATGGGCGTCTGGCTCGCGGGCCGCACCAACTCCCCGCACGACATCGCGATCGTCAACGGGCCCAACGGCGCGCTGCACCACTGGGCGTACTGGCTCGACGACTGGGACCACATCCGCAAGGCCGCCGACACGCTGGCATACAACGGCGTGCAGATCGACCAGGGCCCGACGCGGCACGGTGTCACCCGCGGCAACACCATCTACTTCTTCGACCCGCTCGGCATCCGCAACGAGGTGTTCACCGGCGGCTACTGGGTCGACCCGGACCAGGAGATCATCACCTGGACGGAGCAGGAGTTCGGCAAGGGGCTCTTCTACTACGAGAACATCGTCAGCCAGCGCTTCCTGAGGATGCACACATGAGTGATCGAATCCTTCGCCTGCAGCACGTCGAGATCCGGGTGCCGGACCTCGAGCTGTGCGCCGCCTACTACACCGAGGTGCTCGGCCTGATCGAGACCGCCCGCGACGTCCGCGACGGTGTCGACCGCGTGTTCCTCAAGTGCTGGGACGAGCACGAGCACCACTCCGTCGTCCTGCGCCAGGCGCCGACCTACGGCCTGGACCACATGGCGTTCAAGGTCGCCGAGGCCGCCGACCTGGACTACTTCACCGAGAAGCTGCAAGCCGCGAGCGTGCCGGTGAAGCGGTACGCGGCGCGCGAGCTGGGCCCGGGCTGGGGCGAGGCGATCCGCTTCGAGGCCCCGTCGGGCCACCTGGTCGAGCTGGTGCACGGCATGGAGCGCCTGGGCAACATGCTGCCGATGACCAACCCGCCGCCCCGGCCGCAGGACCTCGTCGGCATCGCGCCGCCGCGGCTGGACCACGTGTTCGTCATGGCCGAGGACGTCGAGGCGTTCTCCGCGTTCTTCTCGGGCGTGCTGGAGTTCCGGCTCACCGAGCAGATCGTGGCCAACGACGGCCACCAGCTCGCGGCGTTCCTGGAGCGCTCGCACACCCCGCACGACATCGCGGTGATCACCGGGCCGAACGGGGCGCTGCACCACTTCGCGTTCTGGATGGACGACTGGAACGGCATCCGCGACGCCGCCGACACCCTCGCCTACCACGGCGTGCAGATCGACGTCGCCCCCACGCGGCACGGCGTGACCCGCGGGTACACCACCTACTTCTTCGACCCGGTCGGCAACCGCAACGAGCTGTTCACCGGCGGCTACTGGGTCGACCCCGACTTCGAGCCGATCACCTGGACCGAGGAGGAGATGGGGCGCGCCATCTTCTACTACCACCGCCAGGTCAACGAGCGCTTCTTCACGGTGCACTCGTGACCGCCCCCCACGACCCGCGCAAGCTCGACCGGTACGAGGCGCCGAACTACCTCGCCCGGTACCGGGAACGCCAGGGCTCCGCGCCGGCGACGAACGGCAGCAACGGCCGCGGCGGCAACAGCAGCGGCACCGCGAACAAGGCCGGGACCGGCACCGCGACCGTCGACGAGACCCCGCTGTACCTGCGCCGCTTCCGCGAGCGGGGCGCGACGGCGGCCCCGCCCGCGCCGACGGTCGAGTTCGACGGCGCGACGTTCACCCCGGCCCTGGCCGAGGCGACGCGCGGCAAGGAGGTCGCGGCACCGGTCGAGCGACGGGCGAGCGAGAAGTTCGTCTGTGAGATCTCGATCATCCGCCACGGCATCACGCAGGGGTACTCCACCGACGCCGGCCTGACGCCGATGGGCGGCTGGCAGGCCCACCGCCGCGGCCACGAGCTGGCCCGGCGCTGGGACGCGGGCGACACCGTCCGCCTGGTGCACGCCGACACCAACCGCGCCCGGCAGACCGCCGTCCAGCTCTACAACGGCGCGCAGGACGGCATGGCGATGTGGGGCAAGGACATCACCCTCACCGAGCCGACGCCGATCCCGGAGCTGCGCAACTTCGGGGTGTGGACCCCCGACGGCCTGCGCGACGTCACCTCGGCGTTCCGGCAGTACCAGTCGACGATGGAGAAGCTGGAGCGGATGGCGGTCGGCGACCGGCCCCGCTGGCTCGTCGAGATCGACCGGTTCTACCGCGTGCAGCTGGGCGGGGGCGACCCGATCCAGACCTGGCTGACGATCCCGCTGATGTACTTCGAACCGCCCGCGCTGTGCGTGCGCCGGTTCTGGCGCGGGTTCCACCGGCTCATCGCGGAGAACCCGGGCGACCAGCGGATCCTCGCGGCCACCCACTCCGGGCCGATGCGCGCGTTCGCCACCTGGGCGCACGGTTACGACCCGGGCGAGCCGCTCAACACCGAGGAGATCCGGGTGAAGCTGCGCGAGGGCGGGCAGACCGCGTTCGTGTCCTACCGCAACCGGGTCACCGAGGTGAACGTGCCGCCGCCGGACGAGTTCCCGCAGTGGGAGTCGTGACGGTGGGAGTCGTGACGGTGGGAGCCCTGGGCAGATGACGATCCTGGATCTCGACGAGGCGATCCTGGACCCGGCCGCGCTCGCGCCCGAGGTCCCGGTCCCGGAGGTCGACGGCGACGCGGTGGGCGACGGCCCGCTGCGCTCGGTGTCCATAGCGATGGCCGTGCTCGGCTGCTTCGAGCGGGAACGGGAGCTGGGCGCCACGCGGGTGGCGGCGGAGCTGGGCGTCGCGAAGAGCACGGCGTCGCGGATGCTGGCCGCGCTGGCGGCGTCGGGGATGCTGGAGCGCTCGCGCGCCGGGCGTTACCGGCTGGGCCTGCGACTGTTCGAGATCGGGCAGCTGGCCGTCGACCGGCTGATGCTGCGCGAGCTGGCCCTGCCGGTGCTCGGTGAGCTGCGGGAGGTGCTGCGCGAGACCGCCCAGCTCGCGGTGCCGGTGGGCGCCGACGTGCTGTTCGTCGACCGGCTGGAGGCCAGCGGCGCGGGCACGCTGTTCCACACCGAGCTCTACCGCCGCGGGCCGGGGCACTCGTCCAGCTCGGCGAAGGCGATCGCGGCGTACAACCCGTCGATGGCGCAGGCGATCCTGGACCGCGGGTTCGTGCGGCGCACGCCGTTCACCATCGTCGACCCGAACCGGTACCGGCAGGTGCTGCACCAGGTGCTCGTCGACGGCTACGCGGCCTCGCGCGAGGAGCACACGATGGGGATGTCGTCGATCGCGGCGCCGATCGTGCTGCGCCGCGGCGAGCGGACGGTGGCCGTCGCGGCGATCTCCGTGGTCGGCGGGACCTCGCGCGTGCTCGGAGCGCGCAAGGTCGCGGTCGTGCAGAGTGTCCGGAGGGCGGCGGCGTCGGTGTCCGCGGCCCTGGAGCGGTCACAGGAATAAGGAGCGCCATGACGCTGCAGGACTCCCGCCCCGTCGACTTCGAGCTCGCCTCGCGGTACCGCGCCGGGGCCGGGCCCGTCCTGCTGACGGGTGTCCAGGCCATCGCGCGGATGCTCGTGGAGCAGCACGCCGCCGACGCCGCGGCGGGCTTGCGCACCGCGTCGTTCGTCTCCGGCTACCAGGGCAGCCCGCTCGGCGGGCTCGACCAGACCCTCGCCCGCGCGGCGGAGCTGCGCGAGAACGCCGGGCTGACGCTGGTCCCGGGCGTCAACGAGGAGCTGGCCGCCACGGCGGTCTGGGGCAGCCAGGTCGAGGTGCCCGGCCACCCGCGCACCGTCGACGGGGCCGTCGGCGTCTGGTACGGCAAGGCGCCCGGCGTCGACCGGGCGGGCGACCCGCTGCGGCACGGCAACATGTGCGGCGCGCACCCCCGCGGCGGCGTCCTGGTCCTGGCCGGTGACGACCCGAGCTGCAAGTCCTCGACCATCCCGTGCATTAGCGAGCGCACCCTGGCCGGGTTCGGCCTGCCCGTCCTCTACCCGGGCACGGCGGAGGAGATCGTGCGGCTGGGCCGCTACGGCGTGGCGATGTCGCGGGCGTCGGGCATGTGGGTGGGCATGAAAATCACCGCCGACGTCGCCGACGGCCTGTTCACCGTCGACGGGTCGTGCGGCGACGTCGACATCACCGTCCCGGAGATCGAGTGGGACGGGAGGCCGTGGGAGTACCGGCAGTTCCCGATGCTCGCCCCGCCCGGCTCGCTGGAGGCCGAGGCGCAGATGTACGGGCCGCGCTGGGCGATGTTGCGGGCGTTCCTGGCGGCGAACCCGATCGACGTCGTGGAGGTGGCGGCGCCGGACGCGCGGATCGGTGTGGTGGCCGCGGGCAAGGCGTTCACCGACGTCCGCCAGGCGCTCGCCGACCTCGGGCTCGACGACGACGGCTGCCGCCGCGCGGGGATCTCGCTGCTGCGCCTGGGCATGGTGCACCCGCTGGACCGCGGGCGGCTGCGCGGGTTCGCGCGCGGGCTGGACACGGTGCTCGTCGTCGAGGAGAAGTCGTCGTTCGTCGAGGCCGCGGTGCGGGACGCCCTCTACGGGCAGCCCGACGCCCCCGCCGTCCTGGGCTCGACCGACGCCGACGGGCGACCGCTCGTCCCCGAGGCGGGGGAGCTGACGGCGGGCGCGCTGGCCGGGCCGCTGCGCCGCGTGCTGGCCGGGCGGGTCGAGCTGGCCCCGGAGCGGCGCGAGCCGCCGAAGCTGGAGCTGCTGCCCGTCGCCCGCACGCCGTACTTCTGCTCCGGCTGCCCGCACAACCGCTCGACGGTGGTGCCCGACGGCGCGGTCGCGGGCGGCGGGATCGGCTGCCACGCGATGGTGGCGCTGACGCACCGGCCGGCCAGCGAGGTCACCTCGATCACCCAGATGGGCGGCGAGGGCGCGCAGTGGATCGGCCAGTCGCCGTTCACCGAGGCCGGGCACATGTACCAGAACATGGGCGACGGCACGTTCGCCCACTCCGGGCAGCTCGCGATCCAGGCCTGCGTCGCCGCCGGTGTCTCGATCACCTACAAGCTGCTCTACAACCGCGCCGTCGCGATGACCGGCGGACAGGACGCCGAGGGCGGCCTGGAGGTGCCGCAGCTGGCCACCAAGCTGCTGGCCGAGGGCGTCCGGAAGATCATCGTGTGCGCCGACGAGCCGGAGCGCTACCGGGCCCTGTCCCCACTGCCGGCCGGGGTCGACCTGTGGCACCGCGACCGGTTCGACGAGGCGCAGCGCGTGCTGGCGTCGGTCGAGGGCGTGTCCGTGCTGGTCTACGACCAGCGCTGCGCCGCGGAGTCCCGGCGGCTGCGCAAGCGCGGGACGCTCGCGGTCCGGCCGACCCGCGTCGTCATCAACGAGGCGGTCTGCGAGGGCTGCGGCGACTGCGGGGTGAAGAGCAACTGCCTGTCGGTGCAGCCCGTCGACACCGAGTTCGGGCGCAAGACCCGCATCGACCAGACCTCCTGCAACACCGACTACTCCTGCCTCGACGGCGACTGCCCGTCGTTCGTCACGGTGGAGCTGCCGCCGGGGGTCTCGGCCACCCGCCCGGAGCGGCGCGAACCCCCGGCGGTCCCCGACGTCGATTCCCCGACCTCCGGCGACCTGTTCCTCGCCGGCATCGGCGGCACCGGCATCGTCACCGTCAACCAGGTGCTGGCCTCGGCCGCGGTCCGCGACGGGCGCGCGGTGCACGGCGTCGACCAGACCGGGCTCTCCCAGAAGGCCGGCCCCGTCACCTCGCACCTGCGGATCGCCGCCGACGCCGCGGCGCTCGGACCGGCCAACCGCGTCGGCGCGGGCACCGCGGGCGCCTACCTGGCCTTCGACGCCCTGGTCGGCGCCGACGGCCGCCACCTCGGCTACGCCTCGCCCGAGCACACGCTGGCCGTCGTCTCCACCGGCGCGGTGCCCACCGGCGCGATGGTGCGCGACGCCTCGGTCGCCGCCCCCGACGTCGACGCGCTGGTGGCCCGGATCGCCGGCACGTCCCGTGCAGTGGTGGCGCTCGACGCCCAGGCCGCCGCGAACGCCCTGTTCGGCGACGCCATGCCGGCCAACCTGCTCGTCGTCGGCGCGGCGTACCAGTCCGGCGCGCTGCCGCTCACGGCCGCGTCGATCGAGTGGGCGATCGAGCTCAACGGCGTGGCGGTCGCGGTGAACACCGCGGCGTTCCGCTGGGGGCGCGTCGCCGTCGCCGACCCGGCGGCGTTCGCGGCCGCCACCGGTTCGGTGGCAGCGCCCGCCCCGGCCGTGTTCGAGGACCTGGGCGAGCTCGCGGGGGAGACCCGCCGCCTGACCGGGATCCGGGCGGCGCAGCTCGTCGGCTACCAGGGCGTCCGCACCGCGCGGGCCTACGTCCGCGACGTGCAGACGGCGTGGCGGGCCGAGCGCGCGCTCGGCGACGACACCGCCTTCAGCGAGGCCGTCGCCCGCGGGTTGCACAAGCTCACCGCCTACAAGGACGAGTACGAGGTGGCCCGGCTGCTCACCGACCCGGCCTTCGAGGCGGCACTCGCCGCCGAGGTCCCCGGCGGCGAGCGGCGGCGCTACCGGCTGCACCCGCCGGTCCTCAAGTCGCTGGGTCGGCAGCGCAAGATCGCGTTCGGGCCGTGGATGCGGCCGGTGCTCGCCACGCTGGCCCGTGGCCGGGTGCTGCGCGGCACCCCGCTCGACCCGTTCGGCCGCACGGAGGTCCGCCGCCTGGAGCGCGAGCTGCGCGACGGCTACCGCGCCATGGTCCTGCGCCTCGCGGCCGGTCTGACGGCCGACAACCACGCCACCGCCGTCGCCGCGGCGCAGGCGGCCGACCTGGTCCGCGGCTACGAGGACGTCAAGCTGGCGAACGTGGCGCGCTACCGGGAGCGGCTGGCCGAGCTCGGCCTGTGACCCCGCCCGCGTCGGCTTGACGCGGGCGGGCGCGGCACTCCGGATCACCGGTGGACGGCCGCCCGCCGCGCCGGGCACGACGGGTGACCGCCGGGGCTGCTCCGTTCGCCGGTACCGCGGCCTCCGCGCGCCGTCCGGACCGGTCACCGGGTGACGCCGACGGGGGACGGGCCGGGTCGCTGCGGTGAACGGACGGGGGTTCACCCGGCGTGTCGGGCCGGACACGCCGTTCCTGCCGCTCGGCGCGCCCCGTGGGCCGACGACCTCAGTTCCGCACCGCCCGGGGTTCCGGGCGGCCGGGCTCGGTTAACGTCGTCTCGGATCGATAACGGCCCGGTCACAGCACCGGACGACGGACCGCACTCCCCAGCGGTCCGCCCGCCCCCCGACGGGAACGTCCCCGGGCCGCGACGATCCGGAAGGAAAAGGTTGTGTCTCGGCACCGCTCCCCCCAGCGCCGTCGCACACACCTCGCGCTCCCGCTGCCGAGCTCCCCGGCGGCAGCGGGAGCCGGTGTGGCGGCGGGTCGCTCCCTCGCCCTGCCCGACTCCGTGTCCGGCCCCACCCGGCTCGTCGCGCTCGCCGTCGCCGGCAGCGCGCTCGCCGCGGCCGGGCAGATGGCGCTGTCCCAGGCCCTGCCCGCCGCCGCCGACGGGGCCAACGTCCTGCGCGTCGGCCTCGGCGAGCTGCTGACGCCCGGTGCGCCCGTCGCGCAGGCGGCCCTCCCGCTGGTCGCCCAGCCGGTCCCGGCCGTCGCCCCGGTGGCGCCCGAACCGCAGGTGGTCGGCGCGGCCGACCTGGTGAAGGCCGCCGAGGTGCAGCGCGTCGCCGCCGAGCAGGCCGCGCGGGCCGCGGAGGAGGCGCGGCTGGCCGAGGAGGCCAGGGTCGCCGAGGAGGCGCGCCTCGCCGAGTCGGCCGTCGCGTCGGTCGCCGGGGGCGTGCAGATGGTCGTCGGCCGGATCACCTCCGGGTTCGGCGCCCGCTGGGGCACCTCCCACCAGGGCCTCGACATCGCCGCCCCGATCGGCACCCCGATCCGGGTGCCGCTCGACGGCACCGTGATCGACTCCGGCCCGGCCAGCGGCTTCGGCCAGTGGGTCCGGGTGCGCCACGACGACGGCACGGTCACCGTCTACGGCCACATCAGCCGCTCGCTGGTGAGCGTGGGCGAGTCGGTGTCGGCGGGCGAGGTCATCGCCGAGGTCGGCAACGAGGGCCGTTCCACCGGCCCCCACCTGCACTTCGAGGTCGTCACCCCGGGCGGCACGAAGGTCAACCCCCGCCCGTGGCTCGACGAGCGCGGGATCGGCCTGACCTAGCCCGAGAACGCCTCCAGCGCCCGGATCTTGTTGGTGACGTCGAGCGCCGCCACCTTGTAGGCCTCCGACAGCGTCGGGTAGTTGAGCACCGTGTCCACCAGATAGTCGACGGTGCCGCCGCACCCCATGATCGCCTGGCCGATGTGCACGAGGTCGGTGGCGCCGGAGCCGAACACGTGCACGCCGAGCAGCGTGCGGTCCTGCGTCGAGACCAGCAGCTTGAGCATCCCGTAGGAGTCGCCGACGATGGCGCCCCGTGCGAGCTCGCGGTAGCGCGAGACACCGACCTCGTAGGGCACCGAGCCCGCCGTCAGCTCCTCCTCGGTCCGGCCGCAGTAGGAGATCTCGGGGACGGTGTAGATGCCGATCGGCTGCAGCTCCTGCAGCTCGCGGACCGGTTCGTCGAACGCGTGGTAGGCGGCGAGGCGGCCCTGGTCCATGCTCGTGGCGGCCAGCGCGGGGAACCCGATGACGTCGCCGACCGCGAAGATGTGCGGCACCGAGGTGCGGTACCGGCCGTCGACGCTGATGCGGCCGCGCCGGTCGGCCTGCAGCCCGGCCTTCTCCAGGTCGAGCTCGTCGGTGACGCCCTGGCGCCCCGCCGAGTACATGACCATGTCGGCGGCGATCCGCTTCCCGCTGGCCAGGCTCGTGACGGTGCCCTTCGGCGTGATCTCGACCTTCTCCACCTCCTCGCCGAAGCGGAAGGTGACGGCCTGGTCGCGCAGGTGGAACTTCAGCGACTCGACGACCTCGGGATCGCAGAACTCGAGCATCCGCGGCCGCTTCTCGACGACCGTGACGCGCGTGCCGAGCGCGGCGAACATCGACGCGTACTCGATGCCGATGACCCCCGCCCCGACCACGACCATCGACCCGGGGACCCGCTTCATGTCCAGCACGCCGTCGGAGTCCATCACGTGGTCGGCGTCGAACTCCACCTCCGCGGGCCGCGCCGGGCGGGTGCCGGTGGCGATGACGATGTTCTCGGCGGTGACGGTGTTGTGGTCGCCGCGGGCCTCGCCCTCGACGGCGACGGTGTGCGCGTCGACGAACCGCGCGGTGCCCCCGAGCAGGTCGACGTGGTTGCGCATCAGCTGGTTGCGGATGACCTCGACCTCGCGGCCGACGACGTGCTGGGTGCGGGCCAGCAGGTCGGAGATGGTGATCTCGGACTTCACGCGGTAGCTCGCGCCGTACATGTCGCGCTGGGCGAACCCGGTGAGGTAGAGGACGGCCTCGCGCAGCGTCTTCGACGGGATGGTGCCGGTGTTGACGCACACCCCGCCCATCATGTGCCGCCGCTCGGCCACACAGACCCGTTTGCCCAGCTTGGCCGCCGCGATGGCGGCTTTCTGGCCTCCCGGTCCGGATCCGATCACCAGCAGGTCGTAGTCGTAGGCACCAGTCCGCTCGCTCACCGGGCCAGCGTCGCGGCCCGGCGCGCGGCGGGCAAGCGCGGGAGGTTAACAGTGCGCGGCGACAGTTCCGCGCCGGCGAGGTGCGGCTGTCCACATCGGGGGCTCCCGGCGCCCGGGCCGCCCCGCCGTCCACAGGATGTCGATCATGCGGTGGCGTCGGGCCGGGCCGGTCCCGACGCTGGCGCCATGACCTCCACCCCCGCCACCGCACCGACCCTGCTGCGCCTGGGCCACCCGGCCGACCTCGTCGCCGCCGTGCCCGTCGTCTTGGGCTTCCGGCCCCGCGAGTCGCTCGTGCTCGTCGCCACCGGGGGCCCGTCGGGCCGCCGCATCGGGTTGACGCTGCGCGTCGACCTGCCGCCCCCGGCGCACGTCCACGACGTCGTCGCGCACGCCGTGGCCACGCTCTGCTCCGACGACCCGGCCGGTGCCGCGGTCGTCGTCGTGGGGGCCCGGGCGCGGGGGCGCACCGACGTGCTCGACGCGGCGGCCGACCTGCTCGACGACCACGGGATCACGCTGCACACGGCGCTGTGGGCCGAGCACACCGACGCGGGAGGCCGGTGGGGCTGCTTCGGGGAGTGCGCGTGCACCGGGGTGCTGGCCGATCCGGCGGGCACCGAGTTCGCCGCCGCCGCGGTGGTGGCGGGCAGCGTCCTGCGCGGGAGCCGTGCGGAGCTCGAACGGCTCGTCGAGCCCGTCGACGGGGTACGGATCCGCCGCCGCGAGCGGCTGCTGGCCGCCGACCCTTTCGACGCCGCCCTCCCCGATGACGACGCCCGCCATCTCGCGGTGCTCGACACCGCCCTCGCCGACGCCGCCGCGGGCCGGTGCGTGATCGACGACCCCCGCGCGCTCGCCCTGGCCGCGGCGCTCACCCGCCCGACCGTGCGCGACGCGGTGCTGCTGCGCTGCGCCCGGGAGGCCCACCCCGGTCTCGCCGGCGGGGAGACGCTGTGGGCGGCGCTGTGCCGGGAGCTGCCCGACCCCGAGGCCGCCGAGCCCGCCGCGTTGCTCGCCGCCTGCGCGCTGCTGCGCGGGGAGGGCGCGCTGGCCAACGTCGCGCTCGACCGGGCCGAGCGCGCCTGGCCCGGGCACCGGCTGGCACGGCTGCTGCGGTCGGCCGCGTCGGTTCCGGTGCGGCCCGAGGAGCTCCGGGCGCACCTGCTGGGCACCGGCCGGTGAGCGGCTCAGACGGGGAGCCGCTCCTGGGCGAAGCGCCAGGCGTCGGCCACGATCGAGTGCAGCCCGGTGTGCGCCCGCGACCAGCCCAGCGTGGCGGAGATCGCGTCGCTGGAGGCCACGAGCACGGCCGGGTCGCCGTCGCGGCGGGGTGCGGCCACCGCGGGGATCGGGTGCCCGGTCACCTCGCGGCAGGCGTCGATGACCTCGCGCACCGAGAAGCCGGTGCCGCTGCCCAGGTTGTAGATCGCGTGGGTGCCGGGCGTGGCGTGGGCGAGCGCGAGCAGGTGCGCCGAGGCCAGGTCGTCGACGTGCACGTAGTCGCGGATGCACGTGCCGTCGGGGGTGGGCCAGTCCTCGCCGTAGACCTGCACCGACTCGCGTTGCCCGGCGGCCACCTGCAGCACGATCGGGATGAGGTGGGTCTCGGTGCGGTGCCGCTCGCCGTAGCGCCCGTGCGCGCCGCCCACGTTGAAGTACCGCAGGCTCACCGCGGCCAGCCCGTGGGCGTCGGCGTAGGAGGTGATGGCGTGGTCGATGGCCAGCTTGCTCGCGCCGTAGGGGTTGGTCGGGCGCGCAGGCGCGTCCTCCCGGATCGGCACCTGCTCGGGCTCGCCGTAGGTGGCGGCGGTGGAGGAGAACACCAGCCGCGGGGTGCGGTGGGCGCGGATCGCCTCCAGCAGCCGCAGCGAGGCCACCACGTTGCCGGTCCAGTAGCGCTCGGGGTGCTGCACGGACTCGCCCACCAGCGAGCGCGCGGCGAAGTGCAGCACGCCGTCGAAGCCGGCCGCGAGCACGTCACCGGACGCCTCGCCGACCTCGCCCTCCACGAACTCCGCGCCGTCGGGCACGGCGTCGCGGTGGCCGGTCGACAGGTCGTCGAGCACGGTGACGTCGTGGCCCGCGGCGAGCAGGTGGGCGGCGCACACGCTGCCGATGTAGCCGGCGCCGCCGGTGACGAGCAGCTTCACAGGACTCCTCAGGGGACGGGGTGGGGGCGAGCACACCGTCCCACGACCGGACTACCTCGCCCGCACCAGCACCGCGTGCGCGATGAGGGGGGCCACCGACGAGCCCTCGCCCTCGGAGGTGACCGGCACGGCGTCACCGAAGCGGGAGATGGAGTGCACCTCCACGTCGTGGCCGGGCACGATGCCCGACCCCTTCAGCTCCGCCATCAGCGTGGCGTCCATCTGCACGTGCTCGGCGATCCGCCGCACCTCCACGGTGCCCCCGCCGCGGCGGGCGAACTCGTCGAGCCGCTGCAGGCCCACCTCCAGGGTGGGCGGCCCACCGGGGGCGGTGCGGTGCTGCGCCAGCTCGTCGAGGCCGGGGATGGGGTTGCCGTACGGGGAGATCGTGGGGTTGTCGAGCAGGGCCACGAGCTTGCGCTCCACGGCGTCGCTCATCACGTGCTCCCAGCGGCACGCCTCGGCGTGCACCAGCTCCCACTCCAGACCGATCACGTCGGTGAGCAGGCGCTCGGCCAGGCGGTGCTTGCGCATCACGGCCACGGCCCGCGAACGGCCCGCGTCGGTCAGCTCCAGGTGGCGGTCACCCGCCACCACCACCAACCCGTCGCGCTCCATGCGCGCGACGGTCTGGCTCACGGTCGGGCCGCTCTGGCCCAGCCGCTCGGCGATCCGTGCCCGCAGCGGCACGACGCCTTCCTCCTCCAGCTCGTAGATCGTGCGGAGGTACATCTCGGTGGTATCGATGAGCTCGTTCACACTCGGCCCCTTCGTCGTCGTCCATCGTATCCGGGCAACGCACCCGCGGTCGTCCCGCATCCCGGACCGTGCGGCGGGCAGGATGGTGTCGTGCCTGCACCGACGAGCCCGCTGATCCGTCCCGCCGCGCTGGCCGCCCTCCTCGCCGCGCCGTCCGGGGAGCCGCGTCCGGTCGTGATCGACGTCCGCCGCCCGCCCGTGGCGGGCCCCGCCGGACCTCCGGGGCGCGAGGAGTACGCCGCCTCCCACGTCCCCGGGTCGGTGTACCTCGACCTCGACACCGACCTCGCGTCCGCGCCCGGGCCGGCCGGGAGGCACCCGCTGCCCGAGCCGGGGCGCCTGCAGGACGCGCTGCGCGGCGCCGGGGTGCGCGACTCCTCGCACGTCGTCGTCCTCGACCACGGCGACGTCACGATGGCCGGTCGGGCCTGGTGGCTGCTGCGCTGGGCCGGGCTCCCGGCCGACCGGGTGCAGGTGCTCGACGGGGGCTGGGCGGCATGGGTGGCCGCCGGGCTCCCGGTCATCGACGCACCGACCCCGCCCGTCGCGGGCGACGTGGTGGTGCGGCCCGGGGCCATGCCGGTGCTCGACGCCGACGGGGCCGCGGCCGTCGTCGAGGCGGGCGGGGTGCTCGTCGACGCCCGGTCGGGCCCGCGCTTCCGCGGCGAGACCGAGCCGCTCGACCCGGTGGCCGGCCACGTCCCCGGCGCGGTGAACCTCCCGGCCGCCGAGCTGTCCGGCCCCGACGGGTTCTGGCCCGGACCCGGGCGGATGGCGGAGCTCCTGGCCGCGCTGGGGGTCGGCGACGGCACCGCGGTGGCCGCCTACTGCGGGTCGGGCGTCACGGCCGCGGCGCTGGTGCTCGCCGTCGAGCACGCCGGGCTGCGCCCGGCCGGCGACCCGGCCGCGCTCTACGTCGGGTCGTGGTCGAACTGGTGCGCGCTCGGGCGGCCGGTGGCCACCGGCGACGCACCCGCCTACGGTCGACGGTCATGAGCCCCCGCACCTCGGTGGTCTGGACGCCGGACTTCCTGAGCTACCAGCTCTCCGACGACCACCCCCTCAACCCCGTGCGCCTCGACCTGACGATGCGCCTGGCCGAGCAGCTCGGCGTCCTCGACGGGGTCGAGACGCTGGTGCCGGAGCCGGCCGCCGACGAGGACCTGCTGCGCTGCCACACCCCGTCCTACCTCACCGCCGTGCGCAGTGCGCCGCACGAGCCGTGGGGTGTCGGGCACGGGCTCGGCACCGACGACAACCCGATCTTCCTGGGGATGCACGAGGCGAGTGCGCTGATCGCGGGCGGGTCGCTGCTCGCCGCGCGCACCATCGCCGAGGGCCGGGCCGACCGCGCGGTCAACCTTGCCGGCGGGCTGCACCACGCCATGGCCGACCGCGCCGCCGGGTTCTGCGTCTACAACGACTGCTCGATCGCGATCGCGTGGCTGCTGGAGCAGGGCTACGAGCGGATCGCCTACGTCGACGTCGACGTCCACCACGGCGACGGCGTGCAGGCCGCCTTCTACGACGACCCGCGCGTGATGACGATCTCGATGCACCAGCACCCGCTGACGCTGTGGCCGGGCACGGGATGGCCGGGGGAGTACGGGAAGGGCGACGGCGCGGGCTACGCGGTCAACGTCGGGCTGCCGCCGGGCACGGGCGACGCGGGCTGGCTGCGCGCGTTCCACGCCGTGGTGCCCTCGCTGCTGGAGTCGTTCCGGCCGCAGGTGCTCGTCACCGAGTGCGGGGCCGACACCCACGCCGACGACCCGCTGGCCCACCTCGAGCTGTCGGTCGACGGCCAGCGGGCGATCTACCACTCCCTGCGCGACCTGGCCGAGCGCACGGCCGGGGGAAAGTGGCTGGTGCTCGGCGGGGGCGGCTACTCGCTGTTCCGGGTCGTGCCCCGCTCGTGGACCCACCTGCTGGCCACCGCCCTCGACCGCGACGTCGACCCGGCCCGCCCGCTGCCCGCCGAATGGGTCGCCCACACCGCGGGCCTCACCCGCCACGCGCTGCCCACGGCGATGACCGACGGGAAGGACCCGGCGTTCGTCCCGTGGGGCGACGTCGCGGAGCGGGTCGACACCGCGATCCTGGAGACCCGCCGCGCGGTGTTCCCGCTGCACGGACTCGACCCCGACGACCCGCGCGACTGACGCGGCCACGGAGAAGACCCGCGATGACCCGCTCCCCGGGCGCCCCGCCGACCCCGGCCGACGCCCCGCCCCCGACCGACGACCCGCCCCCGACCGACGACCCGCCCCCCGCCGACGACACGGGGCCCCCGCCGGTCCCGGGGTACCCCCGGCACTGGGAGGCCGACGTGGTGGCCTCCGACGGCGGGATCGTGCACCTGCGCCCGATCCTGCCCTCCGACGCCGACGCGCTGCTGCGCTTCCACGAGAGCCTGTCCGAACGCACCCGGTACCTGCGCTTCTTCGGCCCCTATCCGCGGATCTCCGCGCGCGACCTGGAGCGGTTCACCGTCGTCGACCACCGGGCGCGCGTCGCGTTCATCTGCCTGCTGGGTGACGAGATCATCGCCGTCGGGCGGTACGAGGGCCTGCCCGGCGACGGCGGGCCGGGTGGCACGGACGGCACGGCAGGCATCGACTCGGCGGAGGTCGCCTTCGTCGCCCGCGACACCCACCAGGGCCGCGGGCTCGGGTCGATCCTGCTCGAGCACCTCGCGGCCGCGGCGCGGGAGAACGGGCTGCGCCGCTTCGAGGCCGAGGTGCTGGTCGAGAACCACGCGATGGTGCGGGTGTTCCGCCAGGCCGGCTACCAGGTGAGCCGGGCGTTCGCCGACGGCGTGCTGCACCTGGAGTTCGACATCGACCCCACCGAGAAGTCGCTGGCCGTGCGCGACTCCCGGGAGCAGCGCGCCGAGGCCCGCAGCGTGTACAACGTGCTGCACCCGCGGTCGGTGGCGGTCATCGGGGCCTCCACCGACCCGTCGAAGATCGGCCACGCGGTGTTCGCCAACCTGCTGCGCGGCAACTTCACCGGCCCGGTGTACCCGGTCAACTCCGAGGCGCGGTCGGTGCGCGGGGTCCGGGCGTACCCGTCGGTCACCGACATCCCCGACGACGTCGACCTGGCCGTGGTCGCGGTGCCCGCCGCGGGCGTCGACGAGGTGATGGACTCCTGCCTGGCCAAGGGGGTGAAGGCCCTCGTCGTCGTCAGCGCGGGGTTCGCCGACGTCGGCGTCGACGGTTCGGGGGCCCAGCGCCGCCTCGTCGAGGAGGCCCGCGCGCACGGCATGCGGGTGATCGGTCCCAACGCGCTCGGCGTGGCCAACACCGACCTGGACGTGCGGCTCAACGCCACCCTGGCCCCGACCCTGCCGGGCCGCGGGCGCGTCGGGTTCTTCTCCCAGTCCGGCGCGTTGGGCATCGCCATCCTGGCGGCGGCCAAGGAGCGCGGCCTGGGCCTGTCGACGTTCGTCTCGGCGGGCAACCGGGCCGACCTGTCGGGCAACGACCTGCTCCAGTACTGGCAGACCGACCCGGCCACCGACGTCGTGCTGCTCTACCTGGAGACCTTCGGCAACCCGCGCAAGTTCGCCCGGCTCGCCCGGCGCCTGGCCCGCACCAAGCCGATCGTGGCCGTCAAGAGCGGGCGGCACTCGGCGCCGATCGCGGCGCACGCCGAGTTCTCCGCCCCGATCGACGACGCCAGCGTCAAGGTGCTGTTCGAGCAGGCCGGCGTGATCCGGGTCGAGACGCTGTCCGAGCTGTTCGACACCGCCCTGCTGCTGGCCTACCAGCCGCTGCCCGAGGGCCCCCGGGTGGCGGTCGTCGGCAACTCCACGGCGCTGGGCCTGCTGGTCACCGACGGCCTCCTGGACTCCGGGCTCGACCCGGCAGGCGACGCCGTCGACGTCGGAGCCGCCGCCGGCCCGGCGGAGTTCGCCGCGGCGGTGGCGGCCGCGGTGGCCGACGACCGGTGCGACGCGCTCGTCGCGGTGTTCGTCCCCCCGATCGCCACCCCCGGCGCCGAGTACGCCCGCGCGCTGCGCGAGGCGGTGTCCGGGTCGGGCAAGCCGGTCGTGGCGGTGTTCCTGGCCGTCGAGGGGGTGCCGGCCGAGCTCGCCCTACCGGGCCCGGACGGCTCGCCGGGGCCCGGTTCGGTGCCGAGCTTCCCGAGCCCGGAACGGGCGGTGGCCGCACTGGCGCGCGTCTCGCGCTACTCGCGGTGGCGCGCCCGGCCGGTGGGGGAGTTCGTCACCCCCGAGGACATCGACCTCGACCGGGCCCGCGAGCTGGTCGCCGGGTTGCCCGCGGGTCGGCTCGACGACGGGTCGGCGGTGGCCCTGCTCGGCTGCTTCGGCATCACGCTGACACCGTTCCGCCGGGCGCGCGGTGCTGCCGAGGCGGCCGAGGCCGCCGACGAGCTCGGCTACCCGGTGGCGATCAAGGCGGTCGGCGACCGGTGGCGGCACCGCACCGACCTGGTCGGGGTGCGCCTGGACATCGGCACCGGCGACGACGTCCGCCGCGCCGTCGACGACCTGGTCGCGCTCACCGGTGACGACGAGGTCTACGTGCAGCGGATGGCGCCCCGGGGCACCTCGTGCGTGCTGGAGGTCGTCGAGGACCCGTCGTTCGGGTCCCTGCTGTCCTTCGGGCTGTCGGGGGTGGCCACCGAGCTGCTCGGCGACCGCGCGTTCCGGGTGGTGCCGGTGTCCGACCAGGACGCCGCCGCGCTCGTCCGCGGCCCGCGCGCGGCCCCGTTGCTCGCCGGCTACCGGGGCAGCGAGCCCACCGACCTCGCGGCACTCGAGCAGCTGGTGCTGCGGGTGGGCAAGATCGCCGAGGAGCTGCCAGAGGTGCGCACCCTCGCCCTCGACCCGGTGCTGGCCTCGGCGGCCGGCGCCTTCGTCACCGGTGCCCGGGTCGTGCTCGGCCCCCCGCCCACCCGCAACGACGGCGGGCCCCGGCGGCTGGGCTGATCCGGGCCCGGCGCCCGAGGCGCGCCCCTCCCGGGCACCCACGCGCACCTGCGGGTACCCACGCGCACCGTCGACGGTGCGCGTGGGGCCCGACGGTGCGCGCGGGCCGCGGGCCGCGGGCCGCGGGCCGCGGGGAGGGGCGTCCGGCGTGCCGCGCGGTGTGCCGGGCGCGGAGTGTCAGGAGCGGCGGAAGCCGATCTGCAGGGTGGGGGCGCTGACCTCGGAGAAGAAGTCGTTGCCCTTGTCGTCGACCACCACGAACGCGGGGAAGTCCTCCACCTCGATCTTCCAGACCGCCTCCATGCCCAGCTCGGCGTACTCCAGGACGTCGACCGAGCGGATGCAGTCCTGCGCCAGCCGGGCCGCGGGGCCGCCGATCGAGCCGAGGTAGAACCCGCCGTTCGCCGCACACGAGTCGGTGACCTGCTGCGAACGGTTGCCCTTGGCCAGCATCACCAGCGACCCGCCCGCGGCCTGGAACTGGGCCACGTAGGAGTCCATGCGTCCCGCGGTGGTCGGGCCGAAGGAGCCCGAGGCGTAGCCGGTGGGGGTCTTGGCCGGGCCGGCGTAGTAGACGGGGTGGTCGCGCAGGTAGGCGGGCATCTCCTCACCCGCGTCGAGCCGCTCGGCGATCTTGGCGTGGGCGATGTCGCGGGCGACGACCAGCGGCCCGGTGAGCGACACGCGGGTCTTCACCGGCAGCGCCGAGAGCTGCTCGCGGATCTCGGACATCGGGCGGTTGAGGTCGACGCGCACGACCTCGTCGGACAGGCCCTCGTCGGTGGTGTCGGGCAGGAACTGCGCCGGATCGCGCTCGAGCTGCTCCAGGAACACCCCGTCGGGGGTGATCTTGGCCTTGGCCTGGCGGTCGGCCGAGCAGGACACCGCGATGCCGACGGGCAGCGACGCGCCGTGGCGGGGCAGGCGCACCACGCGCACGTCGTGGCAGAAGTACTTGCCGCCGAACTGGGCGCCGATGCCGAACTGCGCCGTCAGCTCCAGGACCTGCTTCTCCAGGTCGTGGTCGCGGAAGGCGTGCCCGAGCTCGGAGCCCGCCGCGGGGAGGTTGTCCAGGTAGCGGGCCGAGGCGAGCTTGGCGACCTTGAGCGTGTACTCCGCCGACATCCCGCCGACGACCACCGCGAGGTGGTAGGGCGGGCAGGCCGCGGTGCCGAGCGAGCGCAGCTTCTCGTCGAGGAACGCGGCGAGCTTCTTCGGGTTCAGCAGCGCCTTCGTCTCCTGGTAGAGGAAGGTCTTGTTGGCGCTGCCGCCGCCCTTGGCCATCGTCAGGAACTCGTACTTCGGCGCCTGCCCCGGCACCGAGTACAGCTCGACCTGCGCGGGCAGGTTGGTGCCGGTGTTGCGCTCGTCCCAGAACGACGTGGGCGCCATCTGCGAGTACCGCAGGTTGAGCGTGTCGTAGGCCTCGAAGATGCCGCGCGAGACCGACTCCTCGTCGGCGCCGCCGGTCAGCACCGTCTCCGTGCGCTTGCCGATGACGATCGCGGTGCCGGTGTCCTGGCACATCGGCAGCACGCCCCCCGCGGAGACGCACGCGTTGCGCAGCAGGTCGGTCGCGACGAAGCGGTCGTTGGGCGAGGCCTCGGGGTCGTCGACGATCGCGCGCAGCTGGGCCAGGTGCGAGGTACGCAGGTAGTGCTGGATGTCGTGCACCGACTCGCGCACCAGTGCGGTGATGGTCGCCGGCTCGATCTCCAGGAACGTGCGGCCCGCCGCTTCCACCACCCGACCCGGCGGGAGGTCGAGCCGCCGGTACTCGGTGGTGTCGGGGCCGAGGGGAAGCACCTCTGTGTGGTGGAAGTCAGGCACGGAGGGACGGTAACAAGTGGTCGGGAGGCCGGACCGGCCCCCGACCAGTCCGGCCCCCCGGGGGATTGCGCGGGGAGACCATGAGGTCCCCCGGCGCGGGGTCTCCGGATGGAGACCCTCCCCGAACGGGGAGGTCCCGTCAACCGCTGACGGGCACGGAGCGATTCAGTTAGCGTTGGCACATGCCTGGATCGATCCTCGGTACCTCCGTCCGCCGGGTCGAGGACCTCGACCTGATCACCGGGGCGAGCACCTACGTCGGCAACCTCGGCCTCGACGGGATGCTGCACCTCACCTTCGTCCGCTCCCCGCTGGCCCACGGCCACGTCACCGGCGTCGACACCGCCGCCGCGGCCGCCGCCCCCGGGGTCGTCGCCGTGTACACCGCGGCCGACCTCGACCTCCCCGCGCACCACGGGCTGATGGTGCTCAACCCCGATCTGCCGCGGCCCCCGCTGGCGACCGACCGCGTGCGGTTCGTCGGCGAGGCCGTCGCGGTCGTGGTGGCGTCCACGCAGGCCGAGGCGGTCGACGCCGCCGAGCTCGTCGAGGTCGACTACGACCCGCGGCCCGCCGCCGTCGACCCGGAGGAGGCGCTGGCCCCCGGGGCCCCGGTGCAGTACCCGGGCCGTTCCGACAACCTGGCGGGCGGGGTCCGCAGCGAGGGCGACCCGCTGGCCGACGCCGAGGTCGTGGTCCGGGCGCGGATGGTCAACCAGCGCCTCGCCGTCATGCCGATGGAGGGCAACGCGATCGCGGTGCGACCCGAACCGGACGGCGAGCTCACGATCTGGGTCTCCACCCAGATGCCGCACGGCTTCCGCACCCAGGCCGCCGCGCTGTCCGGGCTGGAGCCCGAGCAGGTGCGCGTGATCGCCCCGCACGTCGGAGGGGGCTTCGGCGGCAAGGCCGGGATGCTCGCCGAGCACACCACGGCCGTCGCCGTCGCCCGCGCGCTGGGGCGGCCGGTGCGCTGGGTCGAGACCCGCTCGGAGAACCTCGTCTCGATGCCGCACGGCCGCGGCCAGATCGCCTACTACGAGCTCGGGCTCACCCGCGCGGGCCGGATCACCGGCCTGCGGGCGCGGGTCGTCGCCGACTCCGGGGCCTACGCCGGGTTCGGCGGCGCGCTCGCGCTCGGCCCGACGTACACGATGAGCCAGGGCGTCTACGACATCCCGAAGCTCGGCTACGACGCCGCCGTCGCGCTGACGACCACCACCCCGATGGGCGCGTTCCGCGGCGCCGGCCGCCCGGAGGCCACCGCCCACCTGGAGCGGATCATGGACATGGCCGCCGCCGAGCTGGGCATCGACCCGGTCGAGCTGCGCCGCCGCAACCTGCTGGCCCCCGACGGCTTCCCGCACACCACGATCCCGGGCGCGCGCTACGACGTCGGCGACTACGACCTCCCGCTGCGCGAGGCGCTGCGGCTGGTCGGCATCGAGAAGGTGCGCGAGGAGCAGGCCACCCGCCGCGAGAACGGCGACCCGGTGCAGCTCGGCGTCGGGGTGTCCGTCTACGTCGAGATCACCGCGGGCGGTGGCGGCTCGGAGTTCGGCTCGGTCACGGTGCACGCCGACGGCACCGCGACGATCTCCGCGGGCACCTCCGGGCACGGCCAGGGCCACCCCACGGCGTTCGCGATGCTCGCGAGCGACCGCCTCGGCATCCCGATGGAGCGCTTCACCTTCGTCCAGTCCGACACCGCGGCCGTGCCGCGGGGGAGCGGCACCGGCGGGTCGCGGTCGCTGCAGCTGGGCGGCAACGCCGTCCTCGTCGCCGCCGACGACGTGCTGGAGCAGGCCCGTCGCCGGGCCGCGGCGCTGCTGGAGGCGGCCGAGGACGACGTCGAGCTGACCGAGGACGGCGAGTTCGGCGTCAGCGGCGTCCCAGGGGTCACCCTCACCTGGGCGCAGGTGGTCGGCGACCGCGAGATCCACGCCGGGCTCGACTTCCGCCAGGACGGGGCCACGTTCCCGTTCGGCGCGCACGTCTCGGTGGTGGAGGTCGACACCGAGACCGGGAAGGTCACGCCGCTGCGCCACGTCGCCGTCGACGACTGCGGGCGGGTGCTCAACCCGCTGCTGGTCACCGGGCAGCAGCACGGCGGCCTGGCCCAGGGCGTCGCGCAGGCGCTCTACGAGGAGGTGGTGTTCGACGCCGACGGCCAGCCGCTCACCGCCACGCTCGCCGACTACCGGATGCCGACCGCGGCCGACCTGTTCACCTTCGAGACCGCCACCACCGAGACCCCGACCCCGCTCAACCCGCTGGGGGCCAAGGGGATCGGGGAGTCGGCGACGGTCGGGGCCACCCCGGCCGTGCAGAACGCGGTGGTCGACGCCCTCGCCCCGCTCGGCGTCCGGCACCTCGACCTGCCCTGCACCCCCGAGCGGGTGTGGCGGGCGGTCCGCGACGCGCGGGCCGGCACGCTGCCGGACCCATGGCGGGAGCCGCCCGCGGTCTTCGCCACCCTGCCGGTCCGCGGCGCGCGGGCGGCGGCCCCGCAGGGCGGCGAGATCTAGGCGGCGAGATCCGGGCGGCCCGCGGGCGCCGGGTCGCGGCCGGGCGGCGGCTCACCGCACGGGGGTGGCGTCCCGGGGGGCCGTCGCCGTGCGCAGGCGCAGGCTCGCCAGCAGACCCAGCGTCAGGAACGCGCTCGCGGTCCAGGCCGCGGTGCGGGCTCCGTCGGTGAGGGCGGCCCGGGCGGCGTCGGCCACGGCCGCGGTGGCCGGGTCCGCGGCGAGCCCGGCGATGGCCCCGCCCGCGCTCTCCCGCACGGCGTCGACCAGGTCGGGCGCGCCGCCCAGACGTTCGGTGAGGCTGCGCCCCAGCTCGGTGAACAGCACCGTCCCCAGCACCGCGATCCCGAGGGCGGACCCGAGCTCCTGCGCGGTGGTCTCGGTGCCGGAGGCCTGCCCGCTCGCGGACGCCGGCACGTCGGCGAGCACCACGTTGCCGAGCTGGGCCGTGGCCAGGCCGACGCCGAAGCCGTACACCGCCAGCGCCGGGACCGTCGCCCACCACGGCGTGTCGACGGCGATGACCGAGGCCAGCCAGGAGACCCCGGCCAGCTCGAAGACCAGCCCGAGCTGCACGGTCCGCGCGGCGCCGAACCGGTCGGTGAGCACCCCGCCCACCCCGCCCGCGACGAAGGACGCCAGCGCCAGCGGCAGCAGCGCCACACCGGTCTGCAGCGCGGTGTAGCCGAGGGCGTTCTGCAGCCACAGCGGCAGCGCGAAGAGGATGCCGAACTGGCCGAGCGAGACCGTCAGGGCGGCGACGTTGCCGCGCCGGAAGCTGGGTATGGCGAACAGCGCCAGGTCCAGCAGCACGACCCGCCCGGCGGCGGCCCGGCGCCGCTGGTGGGCCACGAAGCCGGCGGCGAGCACCGCGGACAGCGCCAGCAGGTAGGGCACCGGGGACAGCGGCCCGGGCCACCAGTCGCCGACCGGCTCGCGCACCGCCCACCAGCCCAGGGTGCGGCCCTCGATCAGCGCGAACACCAGTGCCCCGGCCGCGCCGGCGGACAGCAGTGCGCCGCCGACGTCGATTCCGGGCCGGGCGTCGCCGTCGCGGGACTCGACGACGAAGGCGAGCAGGCCGGCCACCACCAGCGCGCCCAGCGGCACGTTGATGCCGAACGCCCAGCGCCACGACGCCTCGGTGGTGAGCCACCCGCCCAGCAACGGGCCGACGGCGGCCATCCCGCCGATCGTGGAGCCCCAGACCGCGAACGCGACGCCGCGCTCGCGGCCGGTGAACGTCGCGTTGATCAGCGACAGGGTGGCGGGGAAGATCGCCGCCCCGCCGACGCCCTGGAGCATCCGGGCGGCGATCAGCAGGCCGGGCGTGGGGGCGAGGGCGGCGAGCACGCTCGCGGCGACGAACACCCCGATGCCGACGACGAGCAGTCGCCGCCTGCCGATGCGGTCGCCGATCCGCCCGCTGGTCAGCAGCAGTGCGGCGAAGACCAGGGTGTAGGCCTCCTGGACCCACTGCGCCTGCGTGGCGGTCGCCCCGAGGTCGGTGATGATCGCCGGCACGGCGACGTTGACGATGGTGACGTCGATGATGACCAGCGACACCGCGAACGCGATCGCGACGAGGCCGTACCAGCGGTACCGGTCGCGGGCCGGTGGGCGCTCGGTGGACGGCGGCGAGGGGTGCATGGAATCCTCCGGTTAGCTAGTTCATCTAGCGATCGAAGAGTAAGGCTGTCTGGTCACCAGGCAAGCTAGCTACATGGGGAAGGGGCCGACATGCCGTACGACGACGTCGAGGCCGCGGAGCGCAGGGACTCTCCCGACCTCAGCGAGGTGTCCTGGGCGCTGCGCGAGGTCAACCGGCTCAGCGGCGCGGTGGACGACGCGGTGACCCGCCGGCTGGGTGTCGGCCACAACGAGACGCTCGCGCTGGACATCCTGATGCAGTCGCCGGTGGGGATGGGTCCGGTGGAGCTGGGCAACCATCTCGGCATCCGCTCGGCGTCGGCGACCGCACTGGTCGACCGGCTGGAGGCGTCGGGTCACGTCCGGCGCGTGCGGCACCCCACGGACCGCCGTCGGCTGATCGTGGAGACCACCGACTCGGCGCGGCGCGACGTGCTCGCCGCCCTCGCCCCGCTGCTGGCCGACGTCGACGCGATCGCCGACGGGCTGTCCTCCGAGGAGGCCGCCGTCGTCATCGGCTACCTGCGCGCGGTCGCGGGGGCGATGCGCCGGTTCAGCGCACCCTGACGCGGGTGGCGCCCCCGGGTGCGCGCGGCGGGTGGGCTGGGCGAGACTTCCCCTGCGACGGCTCCCGACCGGGCCGACGACGGAGGAGGATCGATGAGGCTGGCCACGATCCGGACCGCCACGGGACACCGTGCGGTGCGGGTGGACGACACGACGGCCGTGGAGACCGGCGACGCCGACGTCCGCGCGTTGCTGGAGCGCCCCGACTGGGCCGCGCACGCCGCCGCGGCCGCCGGACCGACCCACGACGTGGCGGGGCTGGACTACGCCCCGCTCGTCCCGTCCCCGGAGAAGATCGTCTGCGTCGGCCTCAACTACCGCGACCACGTCCTGGAGATGGGCAACGAGATGCCCGAGTACCCGACGCTGTTCGGCAAGTACGCGCCCGCGCTGGTCGGCGCGCACGACGACATCGTGCTGCCCGAGGCCTCGGACAAGGTCGACTGGGAGGCCGAGCTGACGGTCGTCATCGGCACGCCGGTGCGCCACGCCGACCGCGCGCAGGCCGAGGCCGCCATCGCCGGCTACACCGTCCTCAACGACGTCAGCGTGCGCGACTTCCAGCGCCGCACCGGGCAGTTCCTGCAGGGCAAGACGTTCGAGCACTCCACGCCGCTCGGGCCGTGGCTGGTCACCCCCGACGAGCTGCCCGAGGGCGGCTGGGAGATCTCCACGACCCTCGACGGCGAGACGGTGCAGCACTCGTCGACCTCGGAGCTGGTCTTCGGCGCGGTCGACCTGGTCGTCTACCTCTCGGCGATCCTCACGCTGAACCCCGGCGACGTCATCGCCACCGGCACCCCCGGCGGCGTCGGTCACGCGCGCACGCCCCCGCGCTACCTGACCGACGGCGCCGAGCTCGTGACCTCGATCGCCGGCGTCGGGGAGCTGCGCAACACCTGCCGCAAGGAGAAGCGGTGACCCGCTCGCTCGACGAGACGCTGGCCTGGGCGGGCGACGGGGCGGCGCACCTGCGCGGCCTGATGGCGCGGATGGGCGACGACGCGTTCGCGGCGCCGTCGGGCCTGCCCGGCTGGAGCCGCGCGCACGTCCTGTCGCACGTGGCCCGCAACGCCGACGCCATGATCAACCTCCTGCGCTGGGCGCGCACCGGCGAGCCCACCCCGGCGTACGCGAGCGTGGAGGCCCGCGACGCCGACATCGAGGCCGGTGCCACGCGCCCCCCCGCGGCGATCCGCGACGACGTCGTCGACTCCTCCGACCGGCTCGCCGTCGCCGTGCGCGAGATGCCGGAGAAGGCCTGGTCGGCGCAGGTGCGCAACGTGCAGGGGACGGCGATCCCGGCCACCGACATCCCGTGGATCCGGGCACGGGAGATGTGGATCCACGCCGTCGACCTCGACGTCGGCGCCTCGCTGGCCGACCTGCCGGTGCCGATGCTCGTCGAGCTGATCGGCGACGTCGTCCGCGTCGTCGGGGCGCACCCGGACTGCCCGCCGCTGCGCCTGGTGGCCTCCGACGCCGAGCACTCCTGGGTCCTGGGCGACGGCAGCGGGCCCGAGCTGCGCGGCCCCGCCGCCTCGCTCGCGGCCTGGGCGCTGGGCCGGTCCCGGGGCAAGGACATGCGCACCTCCGAGGGCCACCGGCCCCCGGTCCTGCCGCGCTGGCTCTGACGCCGCGGGTCGCCGTCCCGCGTCCGTGAGGGGCCCGTGGCAGGCTGCGCGGGTGCCCGACCGTGCCACCCGTCCCGACTTCGCCGCCGTCCGCGCCGAGTTCGACCTCCCGGCGGAGTTCCCGCCCGAGGTGCTCGCCGAGGCCGCACGGGCCGCGGCGCGCCCCCCGTCACCCGGCCGGCTCGACGCGACCGACCTGCCGCTGGTCACCATCGACCCGCCCGGGTCCAAGGACCTCGACCAGGCCGTCGGCGTCTCCCGCGACGGCGACGGCTTCCGCGTGCACTACGCGATCGCCGACCTCGGCGCGGTGGTGGAGCCCGGCGGCGCCCTCGACACCGAGGTGCTGCGCCGCGGCCAGACCGTCTACCTGCCCGACGGGTCGGTGCCGCTGCACCCGACCGTCCTGTCCGAGGGCGCCGCGAGCCTGCTGCCCGACGGGCCGCGCGCCGCGGTGCTGTGGACCATCGGCCTCGACGCCGCCGGCGAGGTCACCTCGGTCGACGTGCGGCGCGCCGTCGTCCGCTCCGCGGCGCGGCTGGACTACGCAGGCGTGCAGGCCGACGTCGACGGCGGGGACGTCCACCCGGCGATCGCCGCGCTGCCCGAGCTGGGGCGGTTGCGCCGCGGGCTCGCCGTGGCGCGGGGGGCGATCGAGCTGGAGCTGCCCGAGCAGGAGGTCCTGCCCGACGGCGACGGCGGATGGACCGTCCGGGTGCGCAGGCGCCTGGACGTCGAGGCGTGGAACGCGGAGATCTCCCTGCTCACGGGCATGGCGGCCGGCGCGATGATGCTGCGCGGCGGGATCGGGCTGCTGCGGACGCTGCCCGCGCCGGAGCCGGGCGCGCTGGAGGAGTTCGCGCGCACGGCGGACGGCCTGGGCTTCGCCGTGGAGCCGACCGTGCACGCGGTCGCGGCCCTGCTGGCCGGGCTGCCGGACGGTGCCCCCGCGCTGGCCCTGCGCCGGGCGGCCACCACGTTGCTGCGCGGTGCCGGCTACACCGCGTTCGGCGACGGCGTCGCCCCGCCCGCGGACTCCGGCCACGGCGGGATCGGGGCGCCGTACGCGCACGTCACGGCGCCGCTGCGGCGCCTCGTCGACCGGTTCGGCGCCGAGGTCTGCCTCGCGCTCGCCGCGGGGGAGCAGCCGCCCTCCGGGCTGCGGGCGGTGCTGCCGACGCTGCCGGAGGTCATGGGCGCCTCGGACGCGACGGCCGCGGCGGTCGACCGCGCGTGCGTCGACCGCACCGAGGCCGCGCTGCTGGCCGGACGGGTCGGGCAGGACTTCGAGGTCGTCGTGCTGCGACCGGCCGAGGCGGACGGCCCGCCCGGCGAGGTGTACCTCGTCGACCCGCCGGTGCTGGCGCGCTGCGAGGGGCCGCTGGCCGCGGGCGGCACCGCGACCGTCCGGCTCGCGGAGGCCGACCCCGCCACCGGGCGCATCGTGTTCACGGCCGTGCGTGGTTGACCGGTCACTGAGGGTACCCTCACCGGCGGCGGACGACGGGTCCCGCCGGGATCCGGAGGTCCGCACGTGTTCCGCTACGGCATCGAGCACGAGGTGGCGCTGCTGCGCACCGACGGCCGCTTCGCCGACTTCACCGACGTGGGGTTCCAGGAGCTGCAGGACGTCGTCGACGCGCTGCCCGAGGACGCCGCCGACTACCCGGGCCTGCGGATCGGCGACCAGGGGATCAAGCGCAAGCGCTGGTACGTCGAGGGCTACGAACGCTTCGACGACGACGGCGCGCTGGTCCGCTGCGACCCCAAGGGCCTGGAGATCCGCACCCGCATCCACGACTCGGTCCGCGACGCCGTCGACGCGCTGAGGCTCGACCAGGAGGCGCTCGACGACGCGCTGTCGCACACCGACCTGCGCACCTGCGTCGTCGCGTTCAACCCGCTGCGCTCGGACTACGTGATCGAGCCCCCGCTCAATGCGTGGGAGGAGAAGCACCGGCAGGGCTCGCCCGAGGAGCGCACCGCGCACCTGCACATGCTCACCTACGGTCCCGATCTCAACCTGTCCTGCGACGCCCTGCCCGACCCCGTCGACGTGGGCCGCAAGCTCACCCACTACAGCCCGTGGCTGGTGCCGCTGTCGTTCTCCTCGCCGTTCCGCGACGGCGCGCCGTGGGGCGGGCTGTCCGCGCGCACCCACCTGCGCACCGGGGCGCGACCCGCGGTGCTGGTGTTCCTGGCCTCCGAGCGCGGGCACGTCCCGAGCGACCCGTCGCTGACGCAGGTGGCACGCCTGCCCGCGGAGGTGGGCCGGATCGAGTTCAAGGCCTTCGACGCCTGCCCCGACCCCGAGCTCTACGGCGAGCTGCTCAGCCTGCTCACCGGCCTCGCCCTGGACGACACCCTCCCCGGCCGCCGCACCACCCCCGACGCCGACGCGCACCGCCACGTCGCCCGCGCCGGGCTGGCCGACGACGAGGTGCACGCCGGCACCGGCGCGCTGCTCACCGCGGCCGCGAACGCGCTGGCGGGCCGGGCGGAGGACCTCGACCGGCTGGCGTCGCTGCGGGAGCGCTGGGAGCGCCACTGGTGCCCGGCGACCGACCTGCTGGCCCGGTACGACGCGGGCGAGCCGGTGGTCGGGCTGCGGCGCCCGTCCTGAGGTCCCGCCGCGCGGGGGCGGGGCGGGCCGCGCCGCGGTGAGGCAGGATCAGGTCCGTGACGCGCACCGGGACCTCGCTCGCACGGCTCGGGCTCACCGAGCCGTGGGCCGAGGCCACCCTCGTCGAGCTGGGGTGGTGGGCGGGCGACCGGCCGGTGGCCGGCGCCGAGCCGGTGATGTGGTCGCTGGCGCGCAGCCCCGACCCCGACCTCGCGCTGCGCTCGGCCGAGCGGCTGGTCGCCGCGCTCACCGACCGACCCGCCTTCGACGCCGCCCTGCGCGAGGACCCCGCGCTGCGCGGGCGCCTGTTCGGGGTCCTCGGCAGCTCCACGGCCCTGGGCGACCACCTCATCACCCACCCCGACCGCTGGCACCGGCTGCGCGGCGGCGCCGCACCCGACCCGGCCGGGTACCCGGCGGCCCTGCTCACCGCCGTCGGCGCCGATCCCGACGTGCCGCCGGCGGGCGCCGCGGAGGGCGGGCGGGCCACGCTGACCGGGGCCGCCGCGGTCGAGGCGCTGCGCACGGCCTACCGTGACGAGCTGCTGGTGCTCGCCTCCGCCGACCTCGCGGCCGTGGGCGAGCCCGACCTGGCGGTGCTGGAGGTCGACGAGGTCGCCGCGCACCTGTCCGACCTCGCGGCCGCCGCGCTGCAGGCGGCCATCGCCGTCGCCGCGGCCGAGGCGTTCCCCACCCGCGGGGACGCCGGCGAGGGGCGCCTGGCCGTCATCGCGATGGGCAAGTGCGGCGGGCGGGAGCTGAACTACGTCAGCGACGTCGACGTCGTGTTCGTCGCCGAACCCGCCGATGCGCGCGCGTCGAAGCTCGCGGCCCGGATGATGCGGGTCGCGGGGGAGGCCTGCTTCGAGGTCGACGCCAACCTGCGCCCGGAGGGCCGCAACGGCGAGCTCGTCCGCACCCTCGACGGGCACGTGTCCTACTACCGCCGCTGGGCCAAGACCTGGGAGTTCCAGGCGCTGCTCAAGGCCCGCCCGATCGCGGGCGACCCGGAGCTGGGCGCGGCCTACCTCGACGCCGTCGCCCCGATGGTGTGGAACGCCGCGGAGCGCGACGACTTCGTCGCCGACGTGCAGGCGATGCGCCGCCGCGTGGAGGACCACGTCAAGCCCGAGATCGCCGAGCGCGAGCTCAAGCTGGGCCGCGGCGGGCTGCGCGACGTCGAGTTCGCGGTGCAGCTGCTCCAGCTCGTGCACGGCCGCACCGACGAGGCCCTGCGCTCGCCCACCACGCTCGACGCGCTGGCGGCGCTGGCCGACGGCGGCTACGTCGCCCGCGAGGACGGCGCCAACCTCGCCGCCTCCTACCGCTTCCTGCGCCTGCTCGAGCACCGGCTGCAGCTGCAGAAGCTGCGCCGCACCCACCTACTGCCGGCCGAGGACGACACCGCCGGGCTGCGGTGGCTGGCCCGCGCCGCGCGGCTGCGCCCCGACGGGCGCCGCGACGTCGTCGGCGTGCTGCTCGCGGAGTGGACGCGCAACGCGCGCCGCGTGCGCAGGCTGCACGAGAAGCTGTTCTACCGCCCCCTGCTGACGGCGGTGTCGCGGCTGCCCGCCGACACCGCGCGGCTGTCCGAGCCCGCGGCGAAGGCGCGGCTCGCGGCGCTGGGCTGGGCGTCGCCGGAGGGTGCGCTGGGGCACCTGCGGGCGCTCACCGCCGGGGTGTCGCGCGCGGCGTCGATCCAGCAGACGCTGCTGCCGGTGCTGCTCGAGGAGCTCTCCGGCAGCCCCGACCCCGACCGCGGCCTGCTCGCCTACCGTCGCGTGTCCGAGGCGCTCGCCGCCACCCCGTGGTACCTGCGCCTGCTGCGCGACGAGGGGCTGGTCGTCACCCGGCTGATGAAGCTGCTGGGCACCTCCGCGCTGGTCCCGGACCTGCTGGTGCGGGCCCCGGAGGTGCTGCGGATGCTCGCCGCGCCCGCACCGGGCCAGGGCGACGAGCTGACCCGCGACCCGGCGGAGGTGGCCGCGTCGCTGCGCGCCACGGTGGCCCGGCAGAACGACCCCGACACCGCGGCCGCCACGGCCCGCTCCACCCGCCGCCACGAGATGCTCCGCGTCGCCTGCGCCGACCTGCTCGGGGTGCTCAACACCGAGCAGGTCTGCGCCGCGCTGTCGAGCGTGTGGGTCGCGGTGCTGGAGGCGACGCTGGCCTCGGTGCAGCGGGCGATGGGCGCGGCCCGGCCGCCCGCGCGGATCTCGGTCATCGGGATGGGGCGCCTGGGCGGCGCGGAGCTGGGGTACGGCAGCGACGCCGACGTGCTGTTCGTCTGCGAGCCGGTCGAGGGCGTCACCGACCAGGAGGCCGTCAAGTACGCCACGACCGTCGCCGAGACCGTCCGTCGCCGGCTCGGTGCGCCCAGCCCGGACCCGGCGCTGGTCGTCGACGCCGACCTGCGGCCCGAGGGCCGCTCGGGGCCGCTGGTGCGCACGCTGGCCTCCTACGCCGCCTACTACGCGCGCTGGTCGGAGCAGTGGGAGGCGCAGGCGCTGCTGCGCGCCCGCCCGATCGCCGGTGACGCCGGGCTGGGGCGCCGGTTCGTCGAGCTGGTCGACCCCATCCGGTACCCGGCCGACGGGCTGTCCGACGCCGCGGTCACCGAGATCCGGCGCATCAAGTCCCGCGTCGACGCCGAACGGCTCCCGCGCGGGGCCGACCGCAGCCTGCACACCAAGCTCGGGCTGGGCGGGCTCGCCGACGTCGAGTGGACGGTGCAGCTGCTGCAGCTCCAGCACGCGGGCGACCTGCCCGAGCTGCGGACCACCTCCACGCTGGAGGGGCTGCGCGAGGCGGGGGAGGCGGGCCTGCTCAGCGCCGAGGACGTCTCCGAGCTCACCGCGGGCTGGACGATGGCGACCCGCGCGCGCAACGCCGTGATGCTGGTTCGCGGCAAGCCCGGCGACCAGCTCCCGCGCTCGGGCCGCGAGCTCGCCGCCGTCGCCGCGGCGCTGGGGTACCCGCCGTCCGGGGACTCCGGGGTGTTCCTCGACGACTACCGCCGCGTCACCCGGCGCACGCGGGCGGTCGTCGAGCGGGTCTTCTACGGCTGGTGACGCCGTGCCGTCCGCGCAGACCCTGCTGACCTTCGTCCTCGCGGGGATCGTGCTCGTCGCGATCCCCGGCCCGAGCGTGCTGTTCATCGTCGGCCGGGCGCTGGCCCACGGCCGCCGGGCCGCGCTGACCAGCGTCGCGGGCAACACCACCGGTGCCGCGCTCGTCGTCGTGCTGGTGGCGCTGGGGTTCGGGGCGGTGGCGGCGCGGTCGGCCACGGTGTTCACCGTGCTCAAGCTGCTCGGCGCGGCCTACCTGGTGTACCTGGGCGTGCAGACCTTCCGGCACCGCGGCGACCTGGCCGCGGCACTGGGCGGGGCACCGGGCACGCTGGACCGCAGGCTCTACTGGCAGGGCGTGGTCGTGGGTGCCACCAACCCCAAGGTGCTGGTCTTCTTCGCCGCGGTGCTCCCGCAGTTCGTCGACGCCCGGGCGGGGGACCCCACCACGCAGATGCTCGTGCTCGGCCTGCTGTTCGCGGTGCTCGCCGCCGGGCTCGACGCGCTGTGGGGCCTCGCCGCCGGCACGGCCCGGAACTGGTTCGCCACCTCCCCGTCCCGGCTGCGCGTCCTCGGCGGGGCCGGGGGGATCACGATGGTGGCGATGGGCGTGGGCCTGGTGCTCACCGGTCGCCGGTCCTGACCCGCGAGTCCCCCGTTTCCCGCTCGCGAGTCCCCCGTTTCCCGTCCGCGAGTCCCCGGTTTCCCGTTCGCGAGTCCCCGTTCCCGGACCCGAACTCGGGGGCGGGAATCGGGGGACTCGCTGAGGTGGCGGGGTCAGGGGTGGGCGCGCAGGGCCGCGGCCAGCCACTCGTGGGCCGGGACCGTCGGCGGGAAGGGCTCCCAGCCGTTGAGGATCCCGAGCAGCGTCCAGTAGCGCTCGACGCGGCGGTCCGCGAAGGTGTCGATCACCGCAGCCAGCGCGGCCCGGTCGGAGCCGGGCGGCACGATCTCGTCGACGACGGCGCGCGCCTGCGGCGAGTCCGGGGCGATGCCGGCGGCCAGCGCGGCCCCGGCGTGCTCGGCGACCAGCGCGGGCGCGACGGCCTCCGGCCGGTCGGCGGCGGCGCCCGCGACCGTCATCTCGCGCACCCGGGCCAGGAACGCGGGGTCGCCGACCAGCTCGGCGAGCTCCACCCACGCCTCCACCTGCTCGGTGCTGGGGTCGTCGGGCAGCTCGGCGGGCAGGGTCCGCATCGCGTCGGCGATGCCGGCGCCGGGGGAGCCGGGGTCGGTGCCGGCGAACGCGGCGTCGACGAACTCGTCGATCATCCGGCGGCGCTGCGCGGCGGAGAGGCGGGCGAGGTCGTTCATCAGGGCGGCCTTCCGGGGTGAGGGGGTCCCGCGGGCGAGCAGCGTGCACACGGCGCGCTGGGTCCGCAGGACGCGGATGCGGTCGTCGATGGCGGCGACGTGCGCGGCGGCCACGTCCTCGACGCTGCGGCGGTGCTCCAGCACCAGCCGCACCTCGTCGAGGCCCATGCCCAGCTCGCGCAGCGTCCGGACCAGGTCGAGGCGGGCGACGGCGTGGGCGTCGTAGCGGCGGTAGCCGCCGCCGGACCGGTCGGTCTCGGGCAGCACGCCCTCGTCGGACCAGAACCGGATCGTGCGCACGGGCACGCCCGACCGGGCGGCGAGCTGCCCGATGGTCAGCTTCGTCATGCCGGTGAGCCTGGACCCTCCACCCGGTGGAGGGTCAAACCCGATTCGGCAGGATGGCCGCATGGAGCTGATCGACCAGGCCGGCGCGGTCCTCACGCGGCTGCTCGACGAGCGCCGGTCCGAGCTCCTCGCGCTGGTGCTGGCGGTGGTCGCGGTCTCGTGGTCGACGTCGTGGCGCTGGACGCGGACGGTCGTGACGATCGCGCACGAGGGCGGCCACGCGATCGTCGCGGTGCTGGCCGGGCGGGGGCTGACCGGCATCCGGCTGCACGCCGACACCTCCGGGCTCACCGTGTCCACCGGCGCGCCCGCCGGGCCCGGCCTGGTCCTCACGTTCCTGGGCGGCTACCCGGCGCCGGGGCTGCTCGGGCTGGGTGGGGCGGTCCTGGTGGCCGCCGACCGCGCCGAGTGGGCGCTGTGGATCGCGCTGGTGCTGCTCGCGGCCACGCTCGTGCACGTCCGCAACCTCTTCGGGGTGGTCTCCGTGGTGGCGACCGGGGCGCTGGTCGCGGGCGTCGCGTTCGGCGGCTCGCCGCGGCTGCAGGACGGGTTCGCCGCCGCGCTGGTCTGGTTCCTGCTGCTGGGGGGCCTGCGGGCGGTGCGGGAGCTGCAGCGCAGCCGCGGGCGCGGCCGCCGCGGCGCCTCCGACGCCGACATGCTCGCCCGGCTGACGGGCGTCGCGGGCGGAATGTGGGCCGGGCTGTTCTGGTTGATCTCCGGCGTGGCGGTGATCACCGCGGCGTGGGTACTACTGGGATGAGGGACGGCGTGAGCGACATGAACGACTGGAACGCGAAGATCATCGAGGAGTTCCGGGCCAACGAGGGCCGGGTCGGCGGCCCGTTCGAGGGCGCGGACATGATCCTGGTGCACCACGTCGGGGCCCGCAGCGGCACCGAGCGGGTGACGCCGCTGGTGCACTTCCCGCAGGGTGAGGGCCGCACGGTCATCGTCGCGTCGAAGGCGGGCGCGCCGACCAACCCCGACTGGTACCACAACGTCAAGGCCAACCCGCGGCTCGCGGTCGAGGTGGGCACCGAGACCTTCCCCGTCGACGCCACCGAGATCGTCGGTGACGAGCGCACGGAGGTCTGGGAGGCGATCAAGGCCAAGAACCCCGGTTTCGCCGAGTACGAGCGCAAGACCGACCGCACGATCCCCCTGATCCTGCTCGCGCGCCTAGACTCCGCCGCGTGACGATCACTCTCGACCAGGCCCGCACCATCGTCGACGCCGCGCTCGCGCACGGCACCGAGGCGGGTTTCAAGCCGCTGACGGTGGCGGTGCTCGACCCGGGCGGGGCGCTCGTGGCGCTCGGTCGCCAGGACGGCTCCGGGTTCCTGCGCCCCGACCTGGCCACGGCCAAGGCGTCCGGCGTGCTCGCCCTGGGCATGACCAACCGCGCGATCTCCGCCCGCGTCGCCGACGACTCCGACTTCTTCACCACCCTTGCGACCCTCACCGGTGGCAAGGTCGTGGCGGCGCCCGGAGGCGTGTTCGTGCACGACACGGACGGCGCCCTGCTCGGCGCCGTCGGGGTCACCGGCGACGCCTCGTCCAGCGACGAGGCGGCCGCGCTGGCCGGCATCGCGGCGGCCGGGCTCGTCGCCCGTACCGGCGCGGAGGACTGACCCGCCCGGCCGGTCCACGGGTCGACCGGCCCGCGCATTGCGTGTCCGGGCGCGGTCCGGTCCCGGTCGCACGTTCGGTCCGCGCGCACCGTCCGGCCCCGCGCGCACTGTCCGGCCCCGCGCGCATCGTCGAGGGAGCGCGTGGGGGTACGAAGGTGCGCGCGGGGCACGTCCAGGCCCCCCGCGCACGTCCGGTCCAGGTGCACGTCCGGTCCCGCTGCCCGTCCGGCCCCGCGCGCACCGCCCGCCCCCGCGCGCACCATCGAGCGTGCGCGCGGGCCGCGAGGGTGCGCGTGGGAGGTGGGGGAGCGGTCAGCGGCGGCGCCACGGCCACCAACGGCGCCGCGGCGGGTCCGCGGGGGCGTCGGCGGTGCCGGGTGGTTCGGGCGTCGCGGGGGCACGGCGTGCGGCCCACCCCGCCACGGCCTCGTCGACGTCGACCCGGTGGACCGGGACCCGGGGGCCGCTGGGGAAGCGCAGGTGCTCGACGACCCGGCGGTTCACCTCCCGCACGTGCGCGCGCACCTCGGCCTCGGTGCGCAGCGCGTCGAGCGTGGCGGGCAGCCGGTCGAGCTCCTTGCGCAGCTGCACCGACGGCGGCAGCAGCAGCTCCCGGGAGATGCCCTCGCGGTCGAGGTAGCCGCGCAGCCACCAGTCCTCCGAGGTGTCCTCGAGGTGCGGCAGCGGCTTGCCGCGGCCCGGAAGGTCGTCGAACGCGCCCCGCTCCGCGGCCTCGCGCACGGCCCGGTCGACGGCCGACTCGTACGGCTGCGGTGCTCCGTCCCCCGACGTCACCTCCTCGACGGTAGCGGCGCGGTCCCCGCCACGCACGGGGTGATCTTCCGACTGATCGGACTATTCCGGACTTCGGCCCGACGGGTCTAGCGTCGGGGACCATCCCGCACCGCCTCCGCCCGCCGCCTCGTCCGAGGGAGCCGCACACGTGACCGCGACAGCCGAGAAGTTCGTCGGACAGAGCATCCCCCGGCGCGAGGACGCCGCACTGATCACCGGTCAGGGCACGTTCACCGACGGGATCGCGATCCCCGGAGCGCTGCACCTCGCCGTGCTGCGCAGCCCGCTCGCGCACGCCCGGATCACCGGGGTCGACCTCACGGCCGCGCTGGCGCTCCCGGGTGTCGTGGCCGCGTTCTCCGGCGCCGACCTCGCCTCCGAGTTCGCCATCGGGCTGCCCTGCGGCTGGCCGGTCACCGAGGACATCAAGATCCCCGACCACCCGCCGCTGGCCGTCGACGAGGTCAACCACGTCGGCGACGGGGTGGCGGTCGTGCTGGCCACCGACGCGGCGACGGCGGAGGATGCGATCGGGCTGATCGAGGTCGAGTACGAGGCGCTGCCCGCCGTGTTCGACGTCGAGGCCGCGCTGGAGCCGGGTGCGCCGCTGGTCCACGAGGGACTGGGCACCAACCACTGCTACACCTGGCCGCTGGCCACCGGCGACGTCGACGCGGCGTTCGCGCAGGCCGACGTCGTCGTGGAGGGGCGGTACCTGCAGCAGCGGGTGCTGCCCTCGCCGATGGAGCCGCGCGCGGTGCTCGTCAACCCCGACCCGGTGGGCGGCGGCTTCACGATCTACTCCTCCACCCAGGTGCCGCACTTCCTGCGTGACATCGGCGCGATGGTCGTCGGCATCCCCGACTCCAAGCTGCGCGTGATCGCGCCCGACGTCGGCGGCGGGTTCGGCGCCAAGCTCAACGTCTACGCCGAGGAGGCGCTGGCCCTCGCGCTGGCCCGGCGGCTGAAGAAGCCGGTCAAGTGGACCGAGACCCGCTCGGACCACCACGTCGCCACCACCCACGGCCGCGGCCAGGTGCAGAAGATGGCGGTGGCCGCAACGAGCGAGGGCAAGATCCTCGGGATGAAGGTGGAGCTGCTCGCCGACATGGGCGCCTACCTGCAGCTGCTCACGCCGGGCATCGCGGTGTTCGGGGCGTTCACCTACTGCGGGCTCTACGACTTCGGGTCGTACTCCTTCGACTGCAAGGGCGTGTTCACCAACCTCACCCCCACCGACGCCTACCGCGGCGCCGGGCGCTCCGAGGCGGCCTACGCCCACGAGCGGATCATGGACGACCTGGCGCGCGAGCTGGGCATGGACGCCGCCGAGGTCCGGCTGATCAACCTGCACCCGAAGTTCCTGGACAACCGCACCGTCCCGTCCGGGGTCATGTACGACTCCGGCGACTACGAGCCGTGCATGCGCGAGGCGATGCGCCTGGTCGACTACGACGCCGTGCGCGCCGAGCAGAAGCAGCGCCGCGAGTCCGGCGACGTCGTCCAGCTCGGCATCGGCATCGGCAACTTCACCGAGAGCGGCGGGCTCTCGCCGTCGAAGGTGGCGGCCGGCGTGCGGCTGCAGAGCGGCGGCTGGGAGGCCGCGACGGTCCGGATGCTGGTCAGCGGCAAGGTCGAGGTCGTGACGGGCACGTCGCCGCACGGGCAGGGCCACGAGACGGCGTGGTCGCAGATCGCCGCCGACGCGCTGGGCGTGCACCCCGACGACGTCGAGGTGCTGCACTCCGACACCGCGGTCGCCCCCTTCGGGCGGGACACCTACGGCTCGCGCAGCCTGCCCGTCGGGGGCGTGTCGGTGCACCTGGCCGCGCACAAGGTCGTCGACAAGGCGCGGGCGATCGCCGCGCACCTGCTGGAGGCCTCCGAGGACGACCTGACCTTCGAGAACGGCCGGTTCTCCGTCGGCGGCACCGAGGCGGGCGTGACGATCCAGGAGGTGGCGATGGCCGCCTACCTGGCCGACAACCTGCCCGAGGGCATGGAACCGCTGCTCTCGGCGGACAACACGTTCGACCCGCCCAACTTCACCTGGCCCTTCGGCACCCACATCTGCATGATGGAGGTCGACACCGAGACCGGGTTCTCGACGATCCGCCGGTTCGTCGCCGTCGACGACTGCGGGCACGTCGTCAACCCCGAGATCGTGGCCGGGCAGCTGCACGGGGGCATCGCGCAGGGCATCGGGCAGGCCATGTTCGAGGAGGCCACGTTCGACGCCGAGGGCAACCCCACGACCGCCACGCTGGCCGACTACCAGTTCGCCGCCGCCTCCGACCTGCCGCACATCGAGCTCGGCGCTACGGTCACGCCGTCGCCGACGAACCCGATGGGCGTCAAGGGCATCGGGGAGTCGGGGGCGATCGGTTCGTCACCCGCGGTGGTCAACGCCGTGATCGACGCGGTGGCCCACCTCGGGGTGACGCACCTCGACATGCCGACGACGCCGCAGCGGGTGTGGCGCGCGATCCGGGAGGCCAGGGGATAGGGCGATGGTCGACATCAACTGCGACATGGGCGAGGCGTTCTCGATCTACCGCTGCGGCGACGACGAGGGCCTCATGCCGCTGATCACGCTGGCCAACGTGGCCTGCGGGTTCCACGCGTCGGACCCGACGGTGATGGCCTCCACGGTGAAGCTGGCCAAGGCCAACGGGGTGCGGGTGGGCGCGCACCCGTCGCTGCCCGACCGCGAGGGCTTCGGCCGCCGCGAGATGAAGATGGACCGCGACGAGCTGACCGCGGCCGTGCTCTACCAGGTGGGGGCGCTGGCGGCGTTCCTGCGCTCGGAGGGCATGGAGCTCAACCACGTCAAGGCGCACGGCTCGCTCTACGGCATGGCCGCGCGCGACGAGGAGGTGGCGGGCGCGATCGCCGACGCCGCCGACGTGTTCGGCGTGCCGCTGATGGGCATGGCCGGCACCGTGCACGAGCAGGTCTGGGGCTCCCGGGACGCCGGTTTCATCTCCGAGTACTACGCCGATCTCGACTACCGCCCCGACGGTTCGCTGATCATCACCCGGAAGCACGAGGCCTTCGACCCGCAGCGCTCCGCCGAGCGGGCGGTGCGGGCGGTCACCGACGGCGTCGCCACGGCCGTCGACGGCACGGAGATCCCGGTCCGCGCCGACTGCGTCTGCGTGCATTCCGACACCCCCAACGCGGTCGAGCTGGCCACGGCCGTCCGGTCCGCACTCGCCCCCCACATGTCCTAGGAGTCCTGCATGGCCCGCCACGAGGTCGTCTCGCCCATCCCCGGTGTCTTCTACCGCCGCCCCGACCCCGACAGCCCCCTGTTCACCGACGCCGGCCAGACCGTCGCCGCCGACGACACCGTCGGGCTGGTCGAGGTGATGAAGTCCTTCCACGAGGTGCCGGCCGGGGAGGCGGGCACGGTCGTGGAGTTCCTCGTCGAGAACGAGGACGAGGTCGACGCCGGGCAGGTCCTCGCGGTGATCGAGGCCGGATGAGGCGTCTGCTCGTCGCCAACCGCGGCGAGATCGCCGTCCGGATCGTCCGCGCCGCCCGCGACCTGGGCATCGAGACCGTGGCCGTGCACAGCGACGCCGACGTCGACGCGCCGCACGTGCGCCTCGCCGACCACGTCGTGCACATCGGGCCGTCGCAGGCGACGAAGAGCTACCTCGTCGTCGACACGCTGGTCGCGGCGGCGAAGGACGCCGGCGCCGACGCCGTGCACCCCGGCTACGGGTTCCTCTCCGAGCGGGCGTCGTTCGCGGCGGCCGTCGCCGACGCCGGGCTCACCTTCGTCGGCCCGGACGCCGCCACGATCGAACGGATGGGCGACAAGGTCGCCGCACGGGAGGTGGCGCGCGACGCCGGCGTCCCGACCGTGCCGGGTACGGCGGGCGGTGTCGAGGACGTCGACGCGGCCGTCGCGGCCGCGGACGAGGTCGGCTACCCGGTGATGCTCAAGGCCGCCGCGGGCGGTGGTGGGCGCGGGATCCGCGTCGTCGAGGACGAGGCGGCGCTCCGGAAGGGGTTCCCGCAGGCCTCGCGCGAGGCGTCCACCGCGTTCGGCGACGGCCGCATGTACCTGGAGCGGTTCGTCCGCCGGGCCCGGCACGTCGAGGTGCAGGTGCTGGGCGACGGGTCCGACGCCGTGCACCTGTTCGAGCGGGAGTGCTCGCTGCAGCGCCGCAGGCAGAAGGTCGTGGAGGAGGCCACCGCCCCCGGGATCGGCTCGCAGGTGCGCGAGGCGATGACCGCCGCCGCGGTGCGGCTGGCGCAGGAGTGCGGCTACCGCAGTGCGGGCACCGTCGAGTTCCTCGTCGACGACGAGACCGGCGAGTACTTCTTCATCGAGATGAACACCCGCATCCAGGTGGAGCACCCGACCACCGAGCTGGTCACGGGCGTCGACCTGGTGGCCGAGCAGCTGCGGATCGCCGCGGGGGAGCCGCTGCGGCTCGCGCAGGGCGACATCGCCGCGCGCGGGCACGCGATCGAGTTCCGGATCTGCGCCGAGGACCCGGACAAGGGCTTCATGCCGCAGCCCGGGAAGGTCGGGCGGGTGCACCTGCCGGCCGGGCCGTGGGTGCGCAGCGACACCTGGCTGGAGTCCGACTCGGCCGTGTCGCCGTACTACGACTCGCTGCTGGCCAAGGTGATCGTCTGGGGCGCCGACCGCGACGAGGCGATCCGCCGCTCGCGCCGCGCGCTGGCCGAGCTGGAGGTCGAAGGGGTGCCGACGACGACGTCGATGCACCGGGCACTGCTGGACGAGCCGTGGTTCGCCGCGGGGGAGTTCCACACCGGGACGCTGGAGGAGTGGCTATGACGGAAGCGCGCTACAGCTGGGGCGGTGACGAGTTCGTCTTCGTCGAGCTCGCCGAGGAGATGAGCCTGCAGGCCAACTTCCGGGCCATGGCGATCACGAACGCGCTGCGCGAGCAGCGCCCCGACGGGCTGGTCGACATCTGCCCGGCCAACGCGTCCTACCAGGTGCGCTACGACCCCGACGTGCTCGACCCGCACGCGCTGATGGCGCAGCTGAAGGACCTGGAGAAGCAGGTCGGCGACGCCACCGACGTCGCGCTGCCCACCCGCGTCCTGGAGATCCCGGTGCTCTACCGCGACCCGTGGACCACCGAGACCCTGATGCGGTTCCGCGACCGCCACCAGGACCCCGACGGCACCGACATCTCCTACGCCGCGCGGATCAACGGGTACGGCTCCGAGGACGAGTTCATCGCCGCGCACTCCGGGTCGCCGTGGTTCACCTCGATGGTCGGGTTCGTCGCGGGACTGCCGTTCAAGTACCAGATGGTGCCCCGCGACCGGCAGATCGTGGTGCCGAAGTACCTGCGCCCGCGCACCGACACCCCGAAGCAGACGGTCGGCTACGGCGGCTGCTTCTCCTGCATCTACTCCGTGCGCGGCGCGGGTGGCTACCAGATGTTCGGCATCACCCCCGCCCCGATCTACGACCCCACGCAGTCGCTGCCGGACTTCACCGACTTCATGGTGTTCTTCCGGCCCGGTGACATCGTGAAGTTCCGACCCGTCGACCGCGACGAGTACGACACCCTGCTCGCCTCGGTGGAGGCGAAGGAGTTCCGGATCCGGCAGGCGCCGGTGGAGTTCGCGCTGGCCCCGTTCCTCGACGACCCCGACGGCTACAACGCCCGCCTGCTGGAGGTGCTCGCATGACCATCGAGGTGCGCAAGCCCGGTCTCTCCACCACCGTCCAGGACGCCGGCCGCACCGGCTACTACGACCTGGGCATCCCGCCGTCGGGCGCGCTCGACCAGTACTCCCTACGCGCGGCCAACCTGCTCGTCGGCAACGCCGAGGGCGACGCGGTCCTGGAGTGCGTCTACATGGGACCCGAGCTGCTGTTCACCGAGGCCGCCGTCGTCGCGGTGACGGGCGCGGCCATGGTGCCGAAGGTCAACGGCGAGGAGCGCCCGCAGTGGGAGTCCTTCGCCGTCGACGCCGGTGACGTGCTGTCGTTCGCCTACCTCACCGGCGGCGCCCGCGCCTACGTCGCGGTGTCCGGCGGCGTCGACGTGCCGGTGGTGCTGGGCAGCCGCTCCACCTACGGTCTCGGCGCGCTGGGCGGGTTCTCCGGGCGCCCGCTCGCCGAGGGCGACGTCCTGCCGGTCGGCTCCGGCACGGGCACCGCGGGGCGCAGCGTGCCCGCCGACCTCCGCACGACCTACTCCAAGGACGTCGAGGTCCGGGTGATGATGGGCCTCTACGACCACCGCCTGTCCCGCGACGGCCGGGCCACGTTCCTCGACACCACCTGGAAGCTCACCCCCGTGGCCGACCGGATCGGGTTCCGCTACTCCGGCGCGACGCTGGAGACGGTGGACCGGGAGCCGCCGTTCGGGGCCGGGCAGGACCCGTCCAACATCGTCGACGCGCCCTACCCGATCGGCTCCATCCAGGTGCCGGGCAGCGTGGAGCCGATCGTGCTGCACCGCGACGCGGTCTCCGGCGGCGGCTACATGATGGTGGCCACGGTGCTGTCCGGTGACCTCGACGTGGTCGCCCAGTCCGCCCCCGGCACCCGCACCCGGTTCGTGGAGGTCGACCTCGACGGCGCGCTCGCGCTGCGGGCCGAGCGCCGGGCCCGTGACGAGCGGCTGCGGGAGGTGCTGGGCTGACGGACGGCCGCCGGGCGCGGGCGTCTCGCGCGCGTTCCCGGGTCTCGCGCGCCTCCGGGGCCGCGCGAAGCCCGAGATCGTGCGCGAAGCCCGGGAACGCGCGCGAAACCACTACCGGCCCAGCTCCTCCATGAGCTCCGCGTGGTGCCGCGCCGCCACCTCGGGGTGGGACCGGAACCAGCCCTTGAGGGCGTTGTCGCCGAACCGGGGGAGCAGGGCGTTGTGCTCGCTCTCCGTGACGCCCGGCGCCTCGGCCGCGAGCTCGGGGGGCAGGGGGACGGGCTCCAGCGTGGCGTCGAGCCGGGGTGACCAGAAGAACCCGACCGACTGCCGGGTGCCGCCCGGCGGGCAGGGCAGCACCCGGTGCACGGTGGCGGCGAGGTAGCCGTGGGTGGCGACCTCCAGCATCTCCCCGATGTTGACGACGAGCGCCCCGGGCAGGGGCGGCACGTCCACCCACTCGTGCGTCCGCGGCAGGCGCGCCTGCAGCCCGCCCGTCGTGTCCTGCAGCAGCAGGGTGAGGAAGCCCCAGTCGGCGTGCGGGCCGACCCCCTGCCGGTCACCGTGGGCCCCGACGTACCGGATGATCTTGCCGAACCAGTGCGGGCCGCCGCGGAACTGCGGGTCGAAGTGGTCCTCGGCGAGCCCGAGACAGGCGGCGATCGCGCGGGTCAGCTCGGTGCCGACGCGCCCGAGCAGGTCGGTCCACGCGAGCACCGCCGGCCGCAGCTCGGGCAGGGCCGCGGGCCACTGGTTCGGGCCCTCCAGCAACCGGAACGGCGCGTCCCACGATCCGGCGGGGCGCGGCGCCTGTTCGGGGGCGAAGTCGAGCTGCTCGCGGGCGTCCGGGTGCCCCGCGGTGATCTCGTGGCCGAGCCGGGTGTAGCCGCGGAAGTGCGGTGACCGTCGGTTGTCCAGGGCCAGCCGGTCGGCCGCGGGCAGCGCGAAGAACCGGTCGCACAGCGCCGTGAGGTCCTCGACCTGGCCCGGCGCCGAACCGTAGTCGGTGAGCTGGGCGAAGCCCACCTCGTGCAGGGCACCGCGGAGCCCGTCGAGGAAGGCGGGGTCGAAGCGGCCGTCGGCGCCACGCGCACCGGCGAGCGACAGGACGGGGATCGGGTCGGCCATCACGCCAGTCTGGCCGCCGGTGTAACGAACGGGCAACGGCGAGCGAATGGTCCTGCGGCAACCACTTGCGCGTCGCTGGGGAGCGGACGCGCCACCTGCGCGGCCCCGGGGTCCTCACCGACCCCGGGGCCGTCGCATGCGCCGGCCGGTCGGGAACGGGTAGAACGGACACGGCACGTGATCACGTGCCGCTGTCACGACGGAGGAGCCGGCGCACATGGGAGTCATCGGGACCATCATCGGGTGGGTCGTCTTCGGCCTGATCGCGGGCTTCATCGCGCGCGCGATCGTGCCGGGCAAGGACCACATCGGCATCCCGCGCACGATCGCCGTCGGCGTGGTCGGGTCGGTGCTGGGCGGGCTGATCTTCGGGCTGCTCACCGGTGGGTTCCGCGGTTTCCAGCCCGCCGGCTGGATCGGCTCGATCATCGGCGCGGTGATCGTGCTGGTGATCTACAACCGGGTCACCGGCCGCAAGCAGAACAGATAGCCCGGCAGCACGGATCAGCCGCCGTGGGTCCCGGCGCTCCGGTAGTCGGTGTAGGTGTAGGGGTTGTCCAGCACCTTCGTCTCCGGGACGTCGGGGTTCATGCCCTGGCGCCAGGCGTCCTCGCCCATCGTGGACCGCAGGTGCTCCACCGTCGCCTCGACGCTGCGGCGCACAGCGGGCAGGTCGGCGCCGACGAGCCGGCCGTCGCGCTTCACGACGCGCCCGTCCACCAGCACGGTGTGGACGTCGGCGCGCTGGGCCTGGAAGGCGACGTGCCCGTGCGGGTTGAGCAGCGGGAACGACACGGGGGAGTGGTCGTTGCGGATCAGCACGAGATCGGCCTTCTTGCCGACCTCGACGCTGCCCAGCTCCGACTCGCGGCCCAGCGCCGTCGCCCCGCCGCGGGTGGCCCACTCGACCACCTGGTCGGCGCGCAGTGAGGAGTGGGTGACGGTCTCGCCCGCCGCGTGCGCCTCCAGGTGCTCGCGGGAGCGGTCGGCGCCCAGCGTGGAGCGCATGGCGGAGAACAGGTCGCCGCTCCACCACACGCTGGTGTCCATCGACAGCGACACCGGGATGCCGTGCGCGCGCAGCGCCCAGGTGGGCGGGTAGCCCTGCCCGGCGCTCTGTTCGCTCTCGGTCGACACCGAGACCGACCCGCCGGTGGCGGCGATCCGGTGGTAGGAGTCGGCCGAGAGCGTGGCCGCGTGCACGTACACCGTCTCCGGGGTCATGAAGCCGTGGTCGTGCATGAGCCGGATGCCGTCGTCGTTGGTGGCGCCCCAGACGCCCGCGTGCGTGGAGACCGGCAGGCCCAGCTCGCGGGCCACCTCGAAGGCGGGCTTCTCCGGGAACGCCGGGTCGCCGGTGACGTCGAACGCGAGCTGGACACCGAGCATGTCGCCGCCGCTGTGGCGGGCGACGAAGTCGCGGAACTCCGGGGCCGCCGTCCAGTTCGCGGGGGCGTCCTGGATGTTGCCGTAGGCCAGGACGAACCGGCCCGGCACCGACCGCAGCGCGTCGACGGCGGCCTCGGCGTGGTCGGTGGTCTGCAGCCCGTGCGACCAGTCGACGGTGGTGGTGACGCCCGCGTCGAGGGCCTCCCAGGCGGCGAGCACGTTGCCCGCGTGGACGTCCTCGGGCCGGAAGGTCCGGCCGTGCTCGAGGTAGTACCAGACGAAGTACTGCGTGAGCGTCCAGTCGGCGCCGTAGCCGCGCATGGCCGTCTGCCACATGTGCCGGTGGGTGTCGATCATGCCGGGCATGACGACGCCACCGGCCGCGTCGATCTCCTCGGTGCCGGCGGGCACCTCCAGGCCCGGGCCGACCGCGGCGATCCGGCCGTCGACGGCGAGCACGTCGTGGCCGGTGAGCACGGTGCGGCCCGCGTCGACGGTGAGCACGGTGCCGCCCCGCAGGACGACCGGGCGGCGCTCGGTGGGGTCGCTCATCGACGGCACTCCTCTGTGCATGCGGACGAGTGTCCGGATGACGGTCTTCTGCGTTGATCGCCACCTTCACCCAGGCTCGTTCCGGTGTCAATCGGCGATTCGGGCGCCGCGCTGCGCCGATCCGGTGCAGGGTGTCCGCATCGCGGACAGCGGAGGCTACGCTGCTGCACAGGAGGTGTCGCATGCCCCGTGAGGGAACCGGCCCGGACTTCATCGAGGCCCTCGCCCGCGGGCTGGAGGTCATCGCCGCCTTCCGCCCGCACCACCCGTCGATGACGCTCGCCGAGGTCGCGACGGCCACCGGGCTCGCCCGGCCGACCGCGCGGCGGATCCTGCTGACGCTCGAGGAGCTCGGCTACGTGCGCGCGGGCGAGCGGGGGTACGCCCTGACGCCGCGGGTGCTCGACCTCGGTGTCGCCTACGTGCGGTCGACGGGCCTGTGGGAGGTCGCCCGGCCGCACCTGGAGCGGCTGGTCGCGCGCACCCGCGAGTCGTGCTCGATCGCCCAGCTCGACGGCTCCGACATCGTCTACGTCGCCCGGGTCTCGGTGCCCAAGATCGTCTCCCTGACCGTGCAGATCGGCACCCGGTTCCCGGCGCTGTCGACGTCGCTGGGCAAGGTGCAGCTCGCGGCGCTGGCCCCCGACGAGCTCGACGCCGTGCTCGCGCAGCCGACCCGCTCCGGGCTGGTGCCGCGCTGGCAGCCCGACCGCGCCGAGCGCGACGCCGCGCTGCGCGAGGTCCGGGCCCGCGGCTGGGCGCTCACCGACGAGCAGCTCGCGCTCGGCATCCGCTCCGTCGCCGCCCCGCTGCGCGACGGGTCCGGGCGCGTGATCGCCGGGGTCAACGTCAACTGCCACGCGGCCGAGACGCCGGTGGAGCGCCTGCTCGAGCACCACCTCCCGCTGCTGCTGCAGGCGGCGGGCGACATCAGCGCCGACTTCGCACGCGTGCAGGACGTCCCGCACGTCGCGGTCTCCTGACTTGACCGGACCGGGGGCCCGGCGCAGACTCACGATCGATCGGACACATGTCCGCTCAACGGACGAGGAGGGTGCATGACGGGACCGTTGGCGGGGGTGCTGGTCGCCGACCTCTCCCGGGTGCTCGCCGGGCCGTACGCCACGATGCTGCTGGCCGACATGGGGGCCGAGGTCGTCAAGGTCGAGAGTCCCCAGGGCGACGAGACGCGCACCTGGATGCCGCCGGTCCGCGGCGAGACCTCCACCTACTACCTCGGGATCAACCGCGGGAAGCGGTCGATCGCGCTCGACCTGCGTGACGAGGCCGACGCCGCCGTGGCCCGCGAGCTGACCCGCCGCGCCGACGTCGTGATCGAGAACTTCAAGCCGGGCGGGCTGGCGAAGTACGGGCTCGACCACGCCGGCGTCAGCGCGGTGAACCCGGCGGTCGTGTACGCCTCGATCACCGGCTTCGGCTCGGGCGCGGGCGCCCACGTGCCCGGCTACGACCTCATGGTGCAGGCGATCTCGGGCCTGATGAGCCTCACCGGCTCCCCGGACGGACCGGCCTACCGCGCGGGCATCTCGGTGTTCGACGTGATGGCCGGCAACCACGCCGTCATCGGCATCCTGGCCGCGCTGCGGCACCGGGACGCGACGGGGGAGGGCCAGCACGTCGAGGTCAACCTGCTGTCCTCGGCGCTCACCGGCCTGGTCAACCACAGCTCGGCCTACGTCGCGGGCGGGGTGGTGCCGACGCGGATGGGCAACGCGCACCCCAGCGTCTTCCCCTACGAACCGCTGCCCACCGCCGACGACGACCTGATCGTCGCCGCGGCCAACGACGGGCAGTTCCGCAGGCTCTGCGAGGTGCTGGGCATCCCCGAGGTGCCCGACGACCCGCGCTTCGCCCGCAACGCCGACCGGACGCGCAACCGCGAGGAGCTGCGGCCGCTGCTGGAGGAGCGCCTGGCCACCCGCGGCGCCGTCGACTGGTTCGAGGCGCTCACCGCGGTCGGGGTGCCGTGCGGGCCGATCCAGAGCATCGACGGCGGGTTCGCGATGGCGCAGCGCTTCGGGCTCGACCCGGTCGTCGAGGTGGGCGAGGGCGACCGCGCGGTGCCGACGACCCGGCACCCGATCCGCTTCTCGGCCACCCCGGCGTCCTACCGCCTGCCCCCGCCGGAGCTGGACGAGCACGGCGCGGAGCTGCGGAAGTGGCTGTCGTCGCCGGGAGACACCGATGCCTGAGTACCCCACCGCGCTCGGCGCCTCGTCCCTGAACACGATCACCCTGCTCGGCCACGACCTCGCCGAGGACGTCATGGGCACCGTCGGGTTCGGCGAGCTGGCGTTCTGGCTGGCCACCCAGCGCCGCCCGACGCCGGGCGAGACGCGCGTGTTCGAGGCCGTGCTGGCCGCGCTGGCCGACCACGGGTTCACCCCGACCGCCATCGTCACCCGGCTGACCTACCTCAGCGCCCCGGACTCCGTGCAGGGCGCGCTCGCCGCGGGCCTGCTCGGCGGCGGCTCCCGGTTCCTGGGCGTCACCGAGGACTGCGGCCGGTTCCTGCACTCCCACCTCCCCGCCGAGCATCCCGTCGACGACGCGGGCTGGGACGCGCTGGCGCTGGAGATCGTGCGCGCGCAGCGGGCGGCGAAGCGGTTCGTGCCGGGCCTGGGCCACCACGTGCACAAGCAGGGCGACCCGCGCACCCCGCGGCTGTTCGCCATCGCGGCCGAGGAGGGGCTCTACGGCCCGCACCTGTCGCTGTTCGCCGCGATCGGGCGCGTGCACCCCGAGGTGCTGGGGAAGACCCTGCCGCTCAACGGCGCGGGCGTCTGCGGCGCCGCGCTCGCCGACCTCGGGCTGCCGCTGGAGCTGCTGCGCGGGTTCGCGCTGCTGGCCCGCACGGCCGGGCTGATCGGGCAGCTCGCCGAGGAGCTGCGCCACCCCGTCGGGAACGACATCTTCCTGTCGGTGGACCTGAACAACACCTCCGTCGACCCCGACCCCTACCGAGGAAGCTGAGATGGACGCCGTCACCGAGGACACCATCACCGACCTGGCCGTCTCCCGCTGGGGCACCGCGAAGGACCCGCGCACCGGCGAGATCCTCACGGCGCTGGTCCGGCACCTGCACGACTTCGCCCGCGAGGTGCGGCTCACCGAGGCCGAGTGGATGGCCGCGGTGCAGTGGCTCACCGCCACCGGGCAGATCAGCGACGACAAGCGCGAGGAGTTCATCCTGGCCTCCGACGTGCTCGGGCTCTCGATGCTGGTCGTGCAGATGAACCACGACCTCGACGCGGCCGCCACCCCGGCGACGGTGCTCGGCCCGTTCCACATCGACGGCTCGCCCGAGCTGGGGTTCGGCGGGGACATGTCGCAGGGCCTGCCGGGCACGCCGCTCTACGTCCACGGCAAGGTCCGGTCGCTGGACGGCTCGCCGGTCGGCGGCGCGGTGCTCGACGTGTGGCAGGCCGACTCCGACGGCGCCTACGAGGCCCAGCTGCCCGTCGACGAGGCCCGGCTGCGCGCGAAGTACACCTCCCGCGCCGACGGCAGCTACTGCCTGCGCACGATCGCGCCGCTGGGCTACGCGATCCCGATGGACGGCCCCGTCGGCGAGCTGATCTCGCAGACCGCGATCAGTCACTACCGGCCCGCCCACGTGCACTTCCTGCTCGCCGTGCCCGGCTTCGAGCCGCTGATCACGCACCTGTTCCAGGACGGCGCGCAGTACCTCGACAGCGACGTGGTGTTCGGCACCAAGCCCGAGCTGGTGGTGGCGTTCGACGAGCGCGGGCCCGGCCCCACGCCGGACGGCGGCCGCAGCGACGTGCCGTGGCTGGAGGCCCGCTACGACTTCGTGCTCCAGCCGGGCTGATGCGGGCCGCGGAGATCCGCACGCCGGGCTCGTCGCCGGTCGTGGCGGAGCGGGCCGAGCCGGCGGGCGCGGTCGTCGTCGACGTCACCGCGGCGCCGATCACCCCGCTCGACCTGCTCTGCGCCACCGGCACGTCGTACTTCGGGACGCCCGCCACGCCCTACGTCCCGGGGGTGCAGGGCGTGGGAGCGCTCGCCGACGGCACGCCGGTCTGGTTCGCGACCCCGGCCGGCATGGCGCCCGGAGACGGCAGCATGGCGCAGCGCGCGGGCGTCACCGCCGACGACGTGGTCGCGCTGCCGACCGGCGTCGACCCGGTGCTCGTCGCCGCGCTGGGGCTGTCCGCCGTCGCGGCCTGGATGTGCCTGACCTGGCGCGGGCGGCTGGCGCCGGGGGAGACGGTGGTCGTGCTGGGGGCGGGCGGGGTCGTCGGCGAGGCGGCCGTGCAGCTCGCCCGGCTCGCCGGGGCGGGGCGGGTCGTCGCCTGCGCCCGGTCGGGCGACGCGCTGGAGCGGGCCCGCGCGCACGGCGCCGACGCGACCGTCGTCCTCGACGGCGACGACGTGGCCGCGCGCCTGGCGGCCGCCACCGGCGACGGGGCGGACCTGGTGATCGACCCGCTGGCGGGCGCCCCGGCCGCCGCCGCGCTGTCGACGCTGCGCCCCGGCGGGCGGCTGGTGAACCTCGGGGGCTCGGCCGCACCGGCCGTCGAGGTCGACTCGGCGACGCTGCGCAGCCGCTCGCTCGACGTGCTCGGCTACACCAACAACTCGCTCGACCCCGACCGCCGTCGCGACGCCGTGCAGGCGGTCGCCCGGTTCGCCGCGGCGGGCGAGCTCACCGTCCGCCACGAGCGCGTGCCCCTCGCCGACGCCGCCGACGCCTGGACCCGCCAGGGCGACGGCTCCGCACGGGGCCGCGTCGTGCTCGTCCCCTGATCCCGGAGGCCTTCCATGTCGCTCCCCCTGCTGCCCACGTCGCTGGTCGGGTCCTACGCCCAGCCCGAGTGGCTGATCGACCGCGCGAAGCTGGCGGGGCGCTTCCCGCCGCGGGTACGGGCCAGGGAGCTGTGGCGCCCGGCCCCCGAGCACCTCGCGGAGGCCCAGGACGACGCCACCCGGCTCGCGATCCGCGCCCAGGAGGACGCCGGGCTCGACATCGTCACCGACGGGGAGATCCGCCGCGAGAGCTACTCCAACCACTTCGCCACCGCGCTCGACGGCGTCGACGTCGACAACCCCGGCACGGCGCTGGACCGCAGCGGCCACCCCAACCCGGTCCCGCGGATCACCGGCCCGATCCGGCGGCCCCACCCCGTCGAGGTCGACGACATGCGGTTCCTGCGCGCGCACACCGACCGCACGATCAAGATGACGGTGCCCGGCCCGTTCACGATGAGCCAGCAGGCCCAGAACGACCACTACCCCGACGCCGAGGCCGCCGCGATGGACTACGCCGCGGCCGTCAACGCCGAGATCCGCGACCTGCACGCGGCGGGCGCCGACATCGTCCAGATCGACGAGCCGTACATGCAGGCCCGCCCGGACGCCGCCCGCGCCTACGGCCTCGCCGCGCTGAACGCCGCACTCGACGGCGTCACCGGCACGACCGCGGTGCACATCTGCTTCGGCTACGCCGCGATCATCCACGAGCGGCCGGAGGGCTACTCGTTCCTGCCCGAGCTGGCCGGCTGCCCCGTGGACCAGGTGTCGATCGAGACCGCGCAGTCCGGCCTGGACCTGGGCGTGCTGGCCGACCTGTCCGGCAAGACGATCATCCTGGGCGTGATCGACCTGTCCGACCCGGCCGTCGAGACTGCCGAGGTGGTGGCCGCCCGGACGCGCCGCGCGTTCGCGCACACCACACCGGAGCGCGTGGTGATCGCCACCGACTGCGGCATGAAGTACCTGCCGCGCGCGTCCGCGGAGGGCAAGATGCGGGCGATGTCGGGCGCCGCGGCGCTGCTCCGGGCCGAGCTGCGCTAGCGCTCAGGCGACGGCCTGGGCCTGCTCCACGGCCAGGGCGTCGACCAGGTCGTTCATCTCGTCCCCGGAGTGGCCCTTCACCCAGCGGAAGGACACGTCGCCGCGCTCGTTGACCAGCGTGATGAGCGGCTCCCACAGGTCCCGGCTGACGACGGGCTTGCGCGCGCTGGTGACCCAGCCGCGGTCGATCCAGCCCTTCCACCAGCGGTCGCGGAAGCAGTTGACGACGTAGGTCGAGTCGCTGACGACGACCAGCGGGCCCTCCAGCGCGCGCACCGCCTCCAGTGCGGCCCGGATCTCCATCCGCTGGTTGGTGGTGGGGGACTCCCCGCCCGCGCCGCGCCGCCCGTCGCGGGTGGCCCACGCCCAGCCGCCCGGGCCGGGGTTGCCCGAGCAGGCGCCGTCGGTCCAGACCTCCAGCGCGCCGTCGGGGGCGGGCATGTCGGGGCGGGACGGCTTCTTCGCCCGTGCGGGGGCCTTCGCCGGGGATGCCTTCGTCGACGGGGTCGCGTCGGCGCAGGCCACGTGCCCCCACCCGGTGCCGGCGCGGGCGATCTCCTCACCGGGGGAGACGCGGGAGGAGCAGACGCCGCAGGTGGTGGCGTACTTCGCGGTCATCGGCACCCGGACACCGTAACCGGGGCCCGGGTGCCGACGAGGAGGGGCTCAGCCGGTGTACGGCGCCCCGAGGGGGTCGACGACGTCGCGGTCGGCGACGTCGGCGGCCAGGCGGGCCAGCGCCCAGTCGCCGTCGCCGTGCAGGTGGTCGATCGCGGTGAGCCGGCTCGTGTAGTGGCCCACCGCGTACTCGGCCGTCATGCCGATCCCGCCGTGCAGCTGGATCGCCTCCTGCCCGACGTGCCGGGCGGCGCGGGCGGTCTGCAGCCGGGCGCGGGCCGCCGCGGTGACGACGTCACCGCCCGCGTCGACGACGAGCACGGCCCACAGCGCGATGCTGCGGGCGAGCTCCAGCGACACGTACATGTCCGCGGCCCGGAACGTCAGCGCCTGGAACGTGTTGAGGGTGACGCCGAACTGCTTGCGCGTCTTGAGGTACTCGGTCGTGGTGGTGAGCGCGGTGCTCATCGCGCCGACCGACTCGTGCGCGTAGGCGATGCGGGCCACGGCCAGCGCCCGCTCGACGTCGGCCCGGCGGTCGCCGGCGTCCTCGCCCAGCGGCTCGGCGACGGCGCCGTCCAGTCGGATCCGGGCGGCGCGGGCGCCGTCGTGGGTGCGGTACCCGTGCCGGGCCACGCCCTCGGCGTCGCCGCGCACCAGGAACAGCCGGGTGACGCCGTCGGCCACGGCGCTGACGACCAGCACGTCGGCCCGCGCGCCGTTCGGCACCGGCTCCTTGACGCCGGTGAGCCGCCAGCCGCCGTCGGCCTCCGTCGCGGTGACCTGCGCGGCGGCGGGGCTCCACCGGGTGCCCGGCTCGGCGTGCGCGAACGCGGCCAGCACGCTGCCGTCGGAGATGCCGGCGAGGATCTCGCCGCGCTGGGCGTCGGTGCCGACGGCGTCGACGAGGCCGCCGGCGAGGACGACGGCCTCCACGAACGGCTCGGGGGCCAGCACGCGCCCGATCTCCTCGGCCACGATCGCGACCTCCACAGGGCCTGCGCCGGTGCCGCCGACGGACTCGTCGAACGGCAGGCCCAGCAGGCCCATCTCGGCCAGCTGCCCCCACAGCCGCTCGTCGAACCCGGGGTCCTGGGCGACGGCCTTGCGCCGCTGGTCGATGGCGCCGTAGGCGCGCTCGAGCATGCCCCGAACTGCGTCGCGCAGGTCGTCCTGCTCGGTGTCGAAGGTGAAGTCCATGTCTGCTCAGAGCCCCAGGATCGTGCCGGCGATGATGGTCCGCTGCACTTCGTTCGAGCCTCCGTAGATGGAGACCTTGCGGTCGTTGAGGTAGCCCGGCGCGGACCGGCGGGCCCAGTCGGGGAGGTCGGAGTCGGGGTCGGGGCCCGCGGCGATCGACAGCGGCCCGGCGATGTCCATGACCAGTGCGGTGGCGTCCTGCTCCAGCTGCGAGCCGCGCAGCTTGAGCACCGACGACGCCGGGTGCGGGCGCCCGCCCGCCGAGTGCGCGACGACCCGCAGCGCGGTGAGCTCCAGGGCCACCATCTCGTTCTCCAGCTCCGCGAGCCGGGCGGCGATGCGCGGGTCCTCGATGAGCGGGTGCCCGTCGGCGGAGATCTCACGGGCGTACTGCCGCGCGCTCGCGAGCAGCCGCTTGGTGGAGCCGACGCGGGCGATGCCGACGCGCTCGTTGCCGAGCAGGAACTTCGCGTAGTCCCAGCCCTTGTTCTCCTCGCCGATCAGGTTCTCCGCGGGCACCCGGACGTCGGAGAAGAAGACCTCGTTGACCTCGACGCTGCCGTCGACGAGCTCGATCGGGCGCAGGCTGACCCCGGGGGAGTCCATCGGGAACACGATCATCGAGATGCCGCGCTGCTTCTTGGCGGCGGGGTCGGTGCGCACCAGGCAGAAGATCCAGTCGGCGTGCTGGCCCAGCGTCGTCCAGGTCTTCTGGCCGTTGACGACCCACTCGTCGCCGTCGCGGACGGCGGTGGTGCGCAGGCTCGCGAGGTCGGAACCCGCCTCGGGCTCGGAGAAGCCCTGGCACCACCAGATGTCGAGGTTGGCGGTGGCCGGCAGGAACCGCTCCTTCTGCTCCTGGCTGCCGAACGCCGCGATCACCGGGCCGATCATGCTGGTGTTGAACGCCAGCGGCTCGGGCACGCCCGCGAGCTGCAGCTCCGAGCGCCAGATGTGGCGCTGCAGCGGGGTCCAGTCGCGCCCGCCCCACTCCACCGGCCAGTCCGGCACGGCCAGGCCCGCGGCGTTGAGGATGCGCTGGCTCTCGATCCAGTCCTCGCGGGCGAGCTCTCCGCGGGCCGTGACGGCGTCGCGCATCGACTGCGGGATGCGGGTCGTGAAGAACGTCCGCATCTCCTCCCGGAACTTCTCGTCCTCCGGCGACAGCTGCAAGCGCATCGCGCTCCACCTTCCCTTCCGCGACGGGCGGGCGCCCGGCCTACCCGAGAGTAGGACTTGTCCGGGGTCCCGTGCAGCCGGGGGCCCGGGCCGTCGTGGAAGGATCATGGCCGTGCTGACCGTCCCGGTGGCCCGGCCCCGGGGCCGGCGGCGCGCCGCCGCCCTCGCCGGTGTCCCGCTGGGCTACCTGGCGCTCGCGGTGGCCGTCACCGCGTCGTGGTGGGCGCCGCTCGGGCGGCGGGTCACGGCCGTCAACGAGCCCGACGCGGTGCTGTTCGGCTGGCTGTTCACCTGGACCCCGTACGCGGTGGGCCAGGGCCGGATGCCGCTGTTCTCCGACGCGCTCAACCACCCCGACGGCATCAACCTGATGTGGAACAACGGGATGCTGCTCCCGGGGCTGCTGCTGGCCCCGGTCACCGCGGCGTTCGGCGGGCTCGGCACCGTCACCGTCGTCACCACCCTCGGCCTGGCCACGACGGCGACGGCGACGTACCTCTGCCTGCGCGCGCTGCCCGTCGCCACCGGGCCCGCGGCCGTCGGGGGGCTGCTCGCCGGGTTCTCCCCGGCCATGGTGGCGCAGGCCGCGGGCGGGCACCCCAACCTGGTGCTCGACCCCCTCGCGCCGGTGCTCGTGCTGCTGTCGGTGCGGCTGCTCACCGCGGAACGGCCCGCGCGGTCCACCGCCGTGCTGCTGGGGGTCACCGCGGGGGCGCAGGTGTACGTGGGGGAGGAGATCCTGTTCCTCGCCGGTGTCGTCGTCGCCCTGTTCGTGCTGGTGCTGGTGGCCTCCGCGCCGCGCGAGGCGGCGCGGAGGGCGGGTCCCGTCGCCGGGCGGGCGCTGCTGGCGCTGGGGGTGTTCGCGCTGGTGGGCGGCCCGGGCCTGGCCTACCAACTGCTGGGGCCGCTCCCGCAGGAGGGCAGCCCGTTCCTCCCGGGCTACTACTCCACCGACCTCGCGGGGTTCGTCGTCGGCACCGGGCTGCAGCTGCTCACCACCGACGCCGACGTCGCCCGCTCGGCGGGGTTCGCCGGCGGCCCGGAGGAGCACACCGCGCTGCTGGGGCTGCCGCTGCTGGTGGTGCTGCTCGCCGCGCTGGTGCGCTACCGCGCCGACGCCGCGCTGCGCACCGTCCTGGCGGTGGCGGCGGGCACGGCGGTGCTGGGCCTGGGGCCCGAGCTGGTCGTCGACGGCGTGCGCACCGGCGTGCCGCTGCCGTGGGCGCTGCTGCTGCCGCTGCCCGGGTTCGAGCACGTCATCTCCACGCGGCTGCCGCTGTTCACCGCGGGCCTGGCCGGGGCGGCGCTGGCGCTGGCGCTGCACCGGGTGCGGGGCGAGACCGCCGGGGTCCGTGCCGTCGCGGGCGTCGCCGTGGCGGTGGCGCTGCTGCCGCTGGTGCCCGCGCCGCTGCCCGCCCGCGACGCCCCGCCGACCCCGGCGTTCCTGCTCTCCGACGACCCGGCGCTGGACTGCCCGGGCGGGAGCGTGCTGGTGCTGCCCTTCCCGGTCACGCCCGACACCGACGCGATGGCCTGGCAGCAGGCCGCGGGCATGTCCTTCGCGATGCCCGGCGGCTACTTCATCGGCCCGTCGGCGGCCGGCCGCGCCACCCTCGGCGGGCAGCCGACGCCCACCGGCCGCCTGCTGCGCGACGTCGAGGCCGACGGCGTGGTCCGCGAGGTCACCCCGGCCGTGGCCCGCAACCTGCGCGCCGACCTCGCCCGCTGGGGCACCTGCTCGGTCGTGCTCGGCCCGGCCCGCCACCGCGACGCCCTGCTCGCGCAGGCCACGGCGCTGCTGGGCGCCCCGCCGGAGCACGTCGGCGACGTCGCGGTGTGGCGCGACCCGCGGGGCTGATCCCGCCCGCCCTGCCGGCCGGTCGTGCCCGACCTAGCCTGGCGCCATGCGCCATCACGACCTCGTTGTCGTCGGGACCGGATCGGGCAACACCGTCGTCGACGACTCCTTCGCCCACCTCGACGTCGCGATCGTGGAGCGGGGGCGCTTCGGTGGCACCTGCCTCAACGCCGGGTGCATCCCCACCAAGATGCTGGCCCACACCGCCGACGTGGCGCAGGCCGTGCGGGGCAGCGCGCGGTTCGACGTCGACGCCCGGCTCGACGGCGTCCGCTGGCCCGACGTGCGGGACCGCGTGTTCGGCCGGCTCGACCCCCAGGCCCGCGACGGCCGGCGCTTCCGCGAGCAGGACTGCGACCACGTCACCGTCTACGAGGGCGACGCGCGGTTCACCGGTCCGCGCACGCTGCGGATCGAGCGCACCGACGGGACGGGCGCCGACGACGTCTCGGCCGACCGGATCGTGATCGCCACCGGCGGCCGGCCCGTGGTGCCCGAGCCGGTGGCGTCCTCGGGGGTCGCGTTCGAGACCTCCGACACCGTCATGCGGATGCCGCGGCTCCCGGAGCGGCTCGCGGTGCTGGGCGGGGGCTACATCGCGGTGGAGCTCGCGCACGTGTTCGGCTCCCTCGGCGCGCAGGTCACCGTCGTCGACGTGGCCGACACCCTGCTCGGCGGGCAGGACGAGGACGTCGCCCGGCGGTTCACCGAGCTGGCCCGCGAGCGCTGGGACGTCCGCACCGGGCGCGAGCTCACCGCCGTCGAGGCGGCCGGGGACGGGGTCCGGCTCACCCTCGACGACGGCGCCACCGTCGAGGCCGACACGCTGCTCGTCGCCGTCGGGCGGGTGCCCAACGGCGACACCATGGACCTGCCGAAGGCCGGCATCGACACCCACGAGGACGGCCGGATCGTCGTCGACGCGCAGCTGCGGACCACCGCCGACGGCGTCTGGGCGCTCGGCGACGTGAGCACGGCGGTGCCGCTCAAGCACGTGGCCAACCGGGAGGCCGCGATCGTCGCGCACAACCTGCTGCACCCCGACGACCCGCGGGAGACCGACGACACCCCGGTGCCGGCCGCGGTGTTCACCGACCCGCAGGTCGCGAGCGTGGGGATGACCGAGCAGGACTGCCGCGACGCCGGCCTGGACTGGACGGCGGGGGCCACCGAGTACCGCGACACCGCCTACGGCTGGGCGATGGAGGACCCGCCCGGGTTCGTCAAGGTCCTCGCCGAGCGCGGCACCGGCCGGCTGCTGGGCGCGCACCTGCTGGGGCCGCACGCGTCGATCCTGGTCCAGCCCCTCGTCGTCGCCCTGTCCTGCGGCATCGACGCCCGCACCCTCGCCGAGCGGCCGTACTGGATCCACCCGGCGCTCACCGAGGTCGTCGAGAACGCCCTGCGCGCGGTCTGACCGCCGTCAGAACGGCACGGCGGCGGTGTGCGCGTCGCGCACCACCTCGGCGAACCGTTCCAGCAGGCGGCGCGGGGACGGGGTGTCGGTGTCGGGTGTGCGGGGGCACTCGGGCTCGGCCGGTGCCGGGCCGTCGGTGGGGCTCATGGGCGTGCGCTCCCGGGTGGTCGGGCGACCCGAGCCGAGGACGTACGGGCCGGGTCAGTGGGCGGTGGGCCACGCCCGACACCGGCGGTCGTCGACCGAGAGCTGATCCGTCGCCAGCAGGCACACGCGGAACGTGTGGCGCGGGGGGCGGGTCGCCGGGGTCACGTCGCCATTCGACCACCGCACCGGTGCCCCCGGCAACCTCCGTGCCGGTCAGGCCCGCGCGCGGCCGGCCCGCCGCAGGGTGAACGCGGCGAGCCGGACCGTCAGCGCGTCGACCACGAAGCCGCCGATCCGCCACCCGTCCAGGGCATCGGCGGCCGGAGCCCCGATCCCCAGCAGCGGCAGGATCAGCGGCACCGCGAACGCGGCCACCCCCACGACTCCGGCCACCGCGGCCACCACCAGCAGCTCGGGACGGGGGTCCACCAGCAGCGCGACCGCCCCGGCCAGGGCCACCGCGGACAGGGCGAACCCGAGCACGGCGCCGGCACCGTCGGCGCGGAGCGCGATCACGAGGTGGACGACGCCGGCGACGGCCCACGTCGTCGCGACGACGGCGGAGCCACCGCGGGGCACGGGGGGCATGGTCGGGATCTCCTCCGGTGGGCATCCGGGGGTCTCCGGTGCCGTCGAGGATAGCCCGGTGTCCCGCACCCACCGGGCCCGCCACGGCGCGGACGCCGTCAGGCGTCGTCGGGCCCGCCACGGCGCGGACGCCGTCAGGCGTCGTCGGGCTCGGCCAGGGAGCGGGTGAAGGCGCGCAGGCGGCGCAGGGCGAGCTCGTCGACGTCGCGCGAGCCGGAGCGCAGGGCCTGCTGGATGGCGCGGTAGGTGCGGGCCTGCAGGCCGCAGCGGCGGCACCGCTGCAGGTGCCGCGCGACCCGGGCGGCGGTGGGGTCGTCGACCTCGCCGTCGAGGTAGCGCTGCAGCGCGCGGGAGGTGCGGTAGCAGCGCGCGATCTCCGCGGGCGACATCCTCCTCGGTGACATCCCGTCCGGCGACCTCCTGTTCGGCGTCATGACCGGCTCCGGCGGGGGACGAGCCCGGCGGCGACCAGGCGGGTGCGGATACGGGCGCGGGCGCGGTGCAGCCGGCTCATCACCGTGCCCCGCGGCACCCCGAGTGCGAGGGCGGCCTCGGCGTAGGTGAGTCCGTCGACGTCGACCAGCTGCACCACGGTGCGGTGCGCGGCGGGCAGGGCGGCCAGTGCGTCGGCGACGACGCCCTCGAACCGGGCGTCGACCACGACGTCCTCCGCGCTGCGGGCGTCGCCGCCGCGGTCGAGCAGCCCCGTCGCCTGCTCGTCGCCGTGCAGCAGCGCCGGGATCCGGGTCCGGGCGCGGTTGCGGTGGGTGTTGCGCAGGATCGTCAGGAGCCAGGCGCGGGGGTGCGCACCGTCGAAACGGTCGACGGCGCGGTAGGCGCGCACCAACGTGTCCTGGACGAGGTCCTCGGCGTCGGCGGGCTGGCCCGTCATCGTCAGCGCCACCCGGTGCAGGACCGCGACCTCCGGCTCGACGTAGCGGGCGAACGCCGTCGCGCGGCGGCCGGGGTCGGGCACCGCGACGGCGTGGTCGTCCACGCCGTCGGAACCCCGGGCGGCGTCCGGTGATTCCCCGGTTCGGCGGATCCGGTGATCGGCATGGATGCTCGTGCCCGCCCCTGCCCGTGTCCGAAGGAGCCCCCGTGGTCCACCGCCCGCACACCGTCGCGTTCGACGTCGTGGAGACCCTGATCTCGCTGGAACCGCTCCGAGCCCGGTTCGTCGACGTCGGCCTGCCCGACCTCACCCTGGAGCGCTGGTTCGACCGCATGCAGCGCGACGGCATGGCGTTGACGCTGGCCGGGGACTACGAGCCGTTCCCCGCCGTGGCGGCCGCGGCGCTGCGGGTGATCGGCGGGGGACGGCTGTCCGACGACGACGTCGCCCACGTGCTCGACGGGTTCGCGGAGCTGCCCGCGCAGCCCGACGCGGAGCAGGCGATGCGGGTCCTCACCGACGCCGGCGTGGCCGTGGTGTGCCTGAGCAACGGCGCCCGGGAGACGACCGAGGCGTTCCTGGGCCGCAGCGGCCTCGACCGGTTCGTCGACCAGGTGATCGCCACGTCCGAGGTGCGGATGTGGAAGCCGCCGCGCGCGGTCTACGACCACGCGCTGTCGCGCATCGGCCGTCCGGCCCCCGACGTGGCGCTGGTGGCGGTGCACGCCTTCGACTGCCACGGGGCCCACGCCGCCGGCCTGACCACCGGGTGGGCGGGGCGGCTGGAGCGGCACTACACGGAGGTCTTCACCCGGGCCGACGTCGTCGGCGACGACCTGGTCGAGGTGGCGAGGGGTCTCGTCGCCCTGCCCGCACCCCGGTGACCGCCGTGGCGCCGCCCCCCGACGGGCGGGCCTGGGACCTGCTCGTCGTCGGCGGGGGGAGCGCCGGCCTGGTCGGGGCGCGCACCGCGGCCTCGTTCGGGGCGTCGGTGCTGATGGTGGAGCGCGACCGGCCCGGCGGGGACTGCCTGTGGACGGGCTGCGTCCCCAGCAAGGCGCTGCTCGCCGCGGCGTCGGCCGCCGCCGACGCCCGTGCCGCGACCCGCCTCGGCGTGCACGCCGACCGGATCCGGGTGGAGTTCGACCAGGTCATGGCGCACGTGCGGGCCGCCGTCGCGGCCATCGAGCCCGTCGACTCGGCCGAGGCGGTGCGCGCGGCGGGCGTCGCCTTCGCGGCCGGGACGGCGACGTTCACCGGGCCCGCGACGGCCGCCGTCGACGGGGCCGCCGTGCGGTTCCGGCAGGCGCTGGTCGCCACCGGGTCCGACCCGGTCGTCCCGGGGGGCCACCCTGCTGCACGAGCTGACCCGGGTGCCGGTGTCGGGGCGCCGCGACCGGTTCGCGCTGACCGCCGAGCTGCTCGAGGAGCTGGCCGATCACCGCGGCCGCGACCCGCGGGAACGGCTGCTGGTGGTCGACGAGGCGCAGCAGCTCAACCGGGAGTGCATCGAGTTCCTGCGCTACCTGCACGATCACCGGCTGACCCGGTTCGCGTTGCTGCTGGTCGGTGGGGACGGCGCCTGGAAGGTGCTGGCCAAGGAGCCGATGCTGCGCTCGCGGATCTACCGCCGGGTGGTATTCCGGGCGCTGACCGGAGATCAGGTGTGCGAGCTGATACCACGGTTCCATCCGGTCTACGCCGACGCCCCACCCGAGCTACTGCTGTTCGTCGATGACCACTTCGCGCACGGCAACCTGCGCGACTGGGCGGCGTTCACCGCCACCGCGGTCGAGCTGTGCCGGGCCGCCGGGCGGGACCGGATCGACGAGACGCTCGCGCGCAACGCGTTCGCCCTGCACGGCGGCACCCGCGCCGCGGCCGCCACCCACTGATGACCACGCCCTTGGCCACCGCGGCCCCCCGCAGCGGCTCGTGGCATGGGGCCGAGGTGCTGATCGACGCCGACGACACCGCGGAGTGCGTGGCCGCGCTCGGTGCCCGGCACGACCTGAGCCACGGCGTGGTGGTGTGTCATCCCACTCCCGGCCCGGCGGGGTTGTCGGTGCTGGGCGAGGACGTGCTGGTCGCGCTGGGGAAACGCCCCGGCGGCCCCGCCGCGGAGGGTGTGAGCCGCCGCGCGTGGGAACTCGCGGGGCTGTGGCTACGCGCCGAACAGGTCCGCCATCTGGTCGTGCTGCGCGCGCAACTGCTGCCCACGCCGCGGTGGCGCGAGCTGGCCGGGCTCACCGCAGCCGCCGGCACGCGGTTGTGGCTTGTCACCAACGAGCCCGGCCGTGACATCGGTGAGCGCGGGCGCCCGTGGCGGGTGGCGCTGGCGTTGCTGCCGACACCACGAACGACGGTCGACGGCGGGTTCCCCGAAGTGCCCGACGTGGAGTTCCCGCTGTTCCGCGCGGCCGCGCGGCGGCTGCTCGACCCGGCCGGGTTCGCCCGCGTCGACGACGTGTACCGCACCACCCTGGCCCAGGCCCACGACGTCGCCCGCCGCTGGACCCGCCCCGGCACCGTGGGGCGGCCGGTCGACGCCCAGCACGCGGCCGCGGTGCTGCAGCGCCACACCATCGACGCGACCAGCACCGCCGAGGTCCTCACCCGCGTGCGGGCGGTCCAGGCCGGGTTCTTCACCGCAGGGCTGTTCCTGCAGCTACCGCCGCGACCGGGTCTGTCCGCGGTGCGGGTCAACCTGACGCCGCGGCTCGACCCGACCGACATCGACCGGATCCGCGGGTTGTGCTCCCCGTCCGCCGCCGCCGTGCTGGCCATCGCCGCCGCGACCGGGCTGCGCTCCGGCGCCTTGGCGTCGGTGCGGCTGCGCGACGTGCTGTCCGGCACCGGTCCCGACCAGCATCTCGTCCATCTCGTCGCCGACGGCACGCTCTACCGGCTGCCCAAGTCAGTGGCCGGGTCGGTCCGGGCGGCGGTCATCGAACGGCACGCCCAGCTCGCGGGCGAACCCTCGCCCGCGCCGGGTCCCGGCCCGGGCGAGGTCGCATTGTTCACCGGGAGCAGCCCGGACACGTCGGTGACCAGGCGGGCGGTGCAGCAGGTCCTCGACCGCGCCGCCGCGTACGCCGGGGTCACGTTGTCGCCGCCGTCGTTCCCCGGTGTCGCGGTGCACGACTTGTGCGGCACGGCGTGACCCGAGGACACGGGGCTGCGTCCCGGCCGGCGCGGCGGCTGGTCATCGACTGGGCGCTGGTGGAGCAACGACGGGTCGCCGCGGGGATGTCCCACGCCCAGCTCGCGCAGCGGGTCGGGGTGGCCGCGGTGACCGGCCCGGTCCGGCTCTGGGGCGACCGCGACCACGACACGGTGCGCCTCGGGCTGCTGGAGCGGCTGTGTCAGGTCCTGGACCTGCACCCGGTGGAGTTGTTCACCGCACCCACCCGGGTCCGGCAGCGCCGCGCCGTGCGGCCAGCCCACCGCCCGGCCGACGACCAGGTCCTCGAAGCCGCGCTGGCCACCAGCGGCGCCGCGCCGACGGTGGCCGCCGGACAACACCCGGCGCCGGTCGGGCGAGCCGAGCTGGCCGACGCGCTCGGATGGCCGCTGCACCGGCTGGCCGCCGCCGTGGCCGCGCTGGAGGACACGCTGGCTGCGCGCGGTGTCCGCATCAACAACGACGTCGTCGGTGACGGCAGGACGGTGCACGACCTACAGCCCCGAAGCGGGCTCCTCACCCCGACCCAGCGCGAGGCGCTGCACCGCCTCGCCCACGCCGACGAGCGTCTCGACCTCGACGCGCTCCGGGCGCTGTACGCGATCGCCCAGCCCGACAGCCACTACACCGAGCGGCACCACGTCATCGGACCCGCCGGAATCCGGCTCCAGCAGCTCGGGCTCGTGCACCGCCGCCACCGCTCCCGCAACCTCGAATGTGGAGCGACGGTAGAACGGCAGTGCTTCGGCGCCACGAGAATGGCTGAACTTCTGGCGCGATGCGAGAACAGCAACGCGGCCGCCGCGCCGAACTGACCACGCCGGGCCGGCGGGGCCCAGGCTGACGTCGGAGCACCGACGCGACCATGACGGCGACCGCGACGCCGCGGTGTGCGAAGCACGCGCGGGCCGGCGGACCCAGCCGGGAGGGGGCGTCGGGCACGGATCCACGGTAGGTCGCCCACCGACAACCTGCCCCCTTGGCGAACAGGAGCGGCAGGATTGGCAAGTACTCGGGTGAGGTGGGGAGGAACCCGGTGGACGACGACAGCCTGCTGCTCCGGTCGGTGCAGGACCCGGGCGCGTTCGCGACGCTCGTCGGGCGCCATCAGGCGGCCGTCCACGGTTACCTGGTCCGCCGCGCGCCCCCTGCGGCGCCGGACCTGTTGGGGGAGGTGTGGGTGCGGGCGTTCGCGGCTCGCTCGACGTTCGACCCGGCCCGCGGCTGGCTGTTCGGGGTGGCTCGGCATGTATTGCTCGCGCACTGGCGCGCCGTACGGCCGGCCCCGGCGCCGTTCCCGACCGAGCTGGCCGCGCCCGACGAGTGGCCGGCCGTGGACGAGCGGCTGACCGCGGCCGCGGCGGCGCCCCGACTGCGCGCCGCCCTGGCGGCGCTGGCCCCCGTCGAACGTGAGCTGCTGCTGCTCGTCACCTGGGAGCAGCTCACCCCGCAGGAGGCCGCGACGGCAGTCGGAATCCCACGCGGGACGGCTCGGTCGCGCCTGCACCGTGCCCGGTTGGCGATGCGGGATCACCTCACCGACGTCACCACCCACGACGACCGGACAGGGGAACGGGCATGACACAAGACATCGAGATCCCCGGTTGGGACGCGGTCGTGGCGGCCGGGCGGGTCGATCCCGCCCCGGCCCGCGTGCTGGCTGCAGCCGACCGGCGCTGGCGGCCAGCGCGGCAGCGCCGCTGGTGGCGCGGGACGCGAACCGTCCTGGCGGCGGCTGCTGTCGCCGCGTCGGCGCTCATCGCGGTCCCGCTGCTCGGCGGGCCTGGGGCCGCGTCGGCCGAGGCGGCCGAGGTGCTGGGGCGGGCCGCGTCGGCCGTCGTCGACACCGGGGCACCCGGCCCCGGGCAGCTCTGGCGGGTCGAGACGGCGGGGGTGTACACAGCAACCGTGGTGGACGGTGGCCGCGCCTCGACCTACCTGGAGGAGCAGCGCCGCACGACCTGGATCCCAATCGACCCGGCGCAGCCGCATTGGTGGGACGACTCCCGCCGTTTCATTGAGCTCGTCGACGGCGACGTCCCGCTCACGGAAGCCCGCCGGCAGCATCCGGACACCCGACAGGTGCTGCAGATCGTCACCACCGGCCCGGTGGTCCCTAGCTGGCAGGCGCCCACCGTTGACTGGCTGGCTGGGCTGCCGCGCGATCGAGCTCTGCTGCGCGAACTGCTCTATGCCGACAGTGCGGGGCGTGGCCGATCCACCGACGGGGAGGTGCTCGTCTACGTCGCCGACGTCCTGCGCAGCGGCATCGTGCCGCCCGACCTGCGCGTCGCCCTCTACCGGGTGCTCACGACCGTGCCCGGGGTCGAGGTGACGGCCGGGGACGCCGAGCTGTTCGGCCGCTCCGGGGTGGCGCTGGGCCGGGTAGAACTCTTCGGCGGCGACCGTCAGGAGATCGTCATCGACCCGGACACCGGTGACTACCTGGGGGATCGCTACGTCTCGCCGGACGGCACGATCAGCTACGGCTCGGTCACGACCACGGTCGTCGACGGCGTCCCTGCGGACGTCGTTGCCGCGGCGGACGTCATGACCTGCGTGACGCAACCCGACGGCGCCACGAGCTGCGAGGTGGGGTGACGGCAAGAAATAGCCTGTGCCTCCTGCACCGGTACCTCACGCTCACTTGGATGCCCGGGCCGGGCGCAGCGGGGGCTGGACCCCTACGACAAGGGCTGAGCGGGCCCTGTGCAGCCGACCTCTTCCTGAAGCGGGGCCGGGACCGGGCGCACCTGGCCCTGGGTCAGGTCGGGGTTATACGGCACACTGTGCAGGCGGATGTTGTCAGGTGGGGGAGTGCCCCCTCACCATCAGGTCGCGCCGCAGCGCCGCAGCGCACCGGATCGAGGTTCGGAGGTCCCGTGGTTGCGATGGAACTGCCCACCGAGGAGCGACTGGCCCCCGGCGACCTCATCGCGACGCTGGTGTCCCGCACACCGGCCCCTGGCCCGAACCCGACCGACTGGCCGGGTCTCACGTTCTACCGCTTCGTCGAGCCGACGCTCCCGCAGTGGGACGACGTCGGCGGGCTCTCGCTGTGCGTCGTGGCGCAGGGCCGCAAGTGCGTGACCGTCGACGGGGTGCGCCACCGCTACGACCAGTTCCACTACCTCGTGCTCAAACGTGGGCTCCGCTTCCAGGCCGAGATCTTGCAGGCCAGCGTCGAGAAGCCGTACCTGTCGTTCGTGCTGCAGGTCGATCCCGCGATGGTCCGGCGGATCTGCGCGGACATGCTCGAGCGATCGGCGACGACGTTCCACCGGCCGGCCGCGCCGGACCCGCGCGACGCGTACGTGGCACCCCTCGACCTCGACATGCTGGGCGCGGCCCTGCGCTTCGTGAAATCCGTGGTGCACGGGGCGGACCGCAGGGTGCTGGCCCCGATCTACCTGCAGGAGATGGTCTACCGGGTGCTGCAGTCGCAGGAGTGCGAGCGGCTGGTCCAGGGAGCATCGGAGGAGTGCGGGCGCAACCCGGTGGCCGCCGTCATCCATTACGTGACGCAGCGGATGTCCGAACCGCTCACGATCGCCGACCTGGCCGAACACGTGAGCATGAGCCCGTCGACGTTCGCCCACCTGTTCCGGGACGCCACGGGGATGTCGCCGTACCAGTTCGTCAAGCGGCTGCGTCTCGACCGTGCGCGGGGCCTGCTCGTGGACGGCGAACTGAACGTCAGCGAGGTGGCCACGAGCGTCGGCTACTCGAGCCTGTCGGCGTTCATCACCGAGTTCAAGCGCCACTTCGGGCTGACCCCGAAGGCCTACGCCGATGCCCAGCGGGGCGGCGTGGCGCTGCGCGTGGACCGCGCGACGTCCCGCGTCTGAGGTCCGCAGGAATCCGCAACTTTTCCGCAGAAATCGAGCTAACCCCGGCATTGCCCGGCTCCTAGTGTTCCCGATCACACCACCATCCGGGAGCACACCATGCCGCGCTTGCTCTACCTGGTCACCAGCGCCCGCGAGATGCGACTCGCGGACGGGACACCGCACGAGACCGGCTTCTTCGCCGAGGAAGCGGCCGTCCCGTACCGGAAGTTCACCGAGGCCGGGGTCGACGTCGTCGTCGCGACACCCGACGGGCAGCCGCCCCACGCCGACCCCTACGGCCTCCAGCCGATCTTCCACATGCCTGATGA
>NZ_BJNG01000015.1 GCF_006539565.1 Pseudonocardia hydrocarbonoxydans | reverse complement strand
TCGGTGGAGTGGACCACCCCGACCGGGCACACCTACCGCACCGAACCCCACGACCACCGCGGCTGAACGGAACCAGATAGCTGCCCGGGACCGGCCGATCGGCAACCGCGGTCCGCCCGACCGACCTGCTCGCCCCGGAGCAGGCCGGGGATCACGTCGCGGAAGTGCGCGTAGGGGCGGGCATTCGGGCCGGTGCTGCTCGACCCGACGGCGGGCCGGCCTGCATCCGGGCGGAGTGCGGGTGCGGGTGCGGGGGCGGGTGCGGGTGGTGGAGGATCGAGCCCCCGCGCACAGAGGAGTCCCGTGACCCGTCCCGACCGTCCGACCCACCCACCGGAGGACGGCTCCCCCACGGGCCGCTGGTCGCGGTTCGCGGGTCCGCTGGTGCTGGTGGTGGCCGCGGTGTCGTTCGGGTCGGTCGCGGTCGGCACGCTGATCCCGTCCGAGGCCGAGCGCGAGCTGGCGTCGTTCACCCCGTCCGCGCAGGATCCCGACCCGTCGACCCGGATCTCCGGGATCGTCATCGGGCCGGGGCCGGGCACGCCGCCGGTCGGGGGCGCGCACGGGCCGGGGTTCGCGGCCTGCGACGGCGTCGCCCACGCCGAACCGGTCGCCGACGCCGACGCCGTGCACGCGCTGGAACGGGGCGCGGTCTGGATCACCTACGACCCCGCCCGCACCGCCCCGACCACGGTGCAGGCCCTCGCCGCCACCCGGGTCACCGACGCCGACGACCTGTTCATGTCGCCCTACCCCGGTCTCGACAGCCCGATCTCGCTCCAGGCGTGGGGGCACCGCCTGGCCCTCGACACCCCCGACGACCCGCGCTTCGAGCAGTTCATCCGCGCCCTGGCCGGCAACCCCGCCACGGCCCCCGGCACCGCGGCCGGCTGCACCGGGTAGGCGGCGCGGTCAGTACACGTCGCGGACGTAGCGCTTGTCGGCCGCCAGCCGCGCGACGTAGGCACCGGCCCGCTCCTCGTCGAGCCCACCGTGCGCGGCGACGACGTCGCGCAGCGCCCGGTCGACGTCCTTCGCCATCCGGGCCGCGTCGCCGCAGACGTAGAGGTGTGCGCCGTCCTGCAGCCAGCTCCACAGCCGCGCGCCCTGCTCGCGCATCCGGTCCTGGACGTAGACCTTGGCCCGCTGGTCGCGGGAGAACGCGAGGTCGAGCCGGTGCAGCCCGCCCCCGGCCCGGAACGCCTCGATCTCCTCGCGGTAGTAGAAGTCGGTGGCCCGGCGCTGCTCGCCGAAGAACAGCCAGTTCCGCCCGGTGTGACCGCGGGCGCGGCGCTCCTCCAGGAAGCCCACGAACGGCGCCACCCCGGTCCCGGGACCCACCATCACCATCGGCGTCGACGGGTCGGCGGGCGGCCGGAACCCCGGCGAGGGCCGCACGAACGTCGGCACGGCGTGCTCGCCGGGGGTGTCGGCGAGGAACGTCGAGCACACCCCGCGGCGGGCCACGCCACGACGGCTGGCGAACCGCACCACCGAGACCGTCAGGCTCACCTCGCGCGGGCTCGACAGCGGGCTCGACGAGATCGAGTACAGCCGGGGCTGCAGGCGCCGCAGGGCCCGCACCCAGTCCTGGGCGGCGGCCCGCACCGGGTACTCGGCGACGACGTCGGCGGCGTGCCGGTCCCACGACCACTTCGCGAACTCGACGGTGTTGCCGCGCCGGGTCAGGTCCTGGAGCTCGCGGTCGGCGGTGCGGTCGGCGACGAAGGCCAGCAGATCGGTGGTGATCCGGGTGACGTCGAGGTGCCGGTGCAACGCCTCGCCGAACCCGACCTCGCCCACGTCCCCGCCGAGGTCGACGGAGGTGTCGGGGTCGAGCCCGGTCAGCTCCAGCCACTCCCGTACCAGCTCGGGATGGTTGGCCGGGCGCACGCTCAGCGCGTCACCGGCCTCATAGGCCAGGTCGGCGTCACCGACGTCGAGGCTGAACCGCCGCACCTCCTTCGCCGATCCCGGCAGGCTGAGCAGACGGTTGCCGGTCAGGCGGGCCGCGACCGGGGCGGGGGCGGACCGGGGGGCCGGGGCGGGGGCGGCCGGGCGGACCGGGGTGCCCGGGTCGAGCGCGGCGACGACGCCGTCGAGCCATGCGCCTGCCGGGTCGTCGAAGTCCGGCTCGCAGTCCACGCGCGGCACCAGCCGGGTGCCGCCCAGCTCGGCGAGGCGGGTGTCGAGGCGGCGGCCGTGGCCGCAGAAGTCGCTGTAGCTGGAGTCGCCCAGGGCCAGCACCGCGAACCGGACGTCGTCGAACGGGCCCAGTTCCGGGTCGGCCAGCGCGTCCCAGAACCCCGCGCCGACGTCGGGCGCCTCGCCGTCGCCGAAGGTGGAGCTGACGACGAGCAGGTCGGCGCCCGCGGGCACGTCGGCGGGGCCGCAGTCGGCCATGCTCCGCAGCCGCGGCGCCCTCCCGGCCGCCGCCAACCGCCGGGCGACGGCACCGGCGAGGTCCTCGGCGTTGCCCGTCTGGGATGCCCACAGGACCAGCACCGGACGCCCCGGCGGGGCGCCGGCGACGGGCGCGGGAGCGGCGACCCGGGAGTACGCACCGGCCAGCAGCCCGTTCACCCACGACGTCGTGCCCGGTCCCAGCGGGGCCCCGCGCGGCAGCACCGGCACCCCGTCCGGGTCCGGCCCGATCCCGGCGAGGAACCCGGCCAGGTACCGGCGCTCGGCGGCGTCGAGCTCGGGCGCCCGCTCGTCGGCGAGGCCGAGCGCCTCCGCCAGGGCCGCGCGGCGGCCGTCTCCGTCCGGCCCGGCGGGCAGGGCAGCGCCGGGCAGGGCCGGCGCGGGCAGGCCGGGTGGCGGGCGCAGCGGCACGACGTCGGCCGCCGACCCCACCCGCACCAGCGCCACGGCGCAGGCCTTGAACTCCGGCTGCAGCGACACCGGGTCCACCGCGTCGTTGGTGACGGCGTTGACGGCTAGCTGCTCGCCGAACAGGTCGTTCCAGTGGAACGGCGCGAAGCAGTCGCCGGGCCGCACGCGGTCGGTGAGCACCGCGGGGAGCATGGCCCGGCCGCGCCGCGACACCACCGCGACCGCGTCGCCCTCCGCGATGCCGTGCGCGCGGGCGTCGTCGGGGTGGATCTCGACGAACGGGCCGGGATCGAGCCGGTTGAGCGTCGCGACCTTCCCGGTCCGGGTCAGGGTGTGCCACTGGTGCTGCACGCGGCCGGTGTTGAGCACGAACGGGAACCCGTCGTCGGGCAGCTCCGCGGCGGGCAGGTGCGGGCGGGGCAGGAAGGCCGCGCGCCCCGACGGGGTGGCGAAGGACGGGCGCCCGTCGGCGTCGAGGTAGCGGGTGGGGTTGCGCTCGGCCGAGCCGGGCCCGGCCGGCCACTGCACCGGCGACGCGCGCAGCCGCTCGTAGGTGACCCCGCGCAGGTCGTAGCCGGTGTCCGGGTTCGCGAAGCCCCGGATCTCCTCGAACACCTCCTCCGCGCTGGAGTAGGTGAACGCGTCGGCGTAGCCCATGGCGCAGGCGACCCTGGCGATGAGCGCCCAGTCGGGCAGGGCCTCACCCGGCGGGTCGACGCCCCGGCGCAGCAACGTGAGGCTGCGTTCGGAGTTGACCAGCACGCCGTCGACCTCGGCCCACATCGCCGCGGGCAGCACGACGTCGGCGTGGGCGGTGGTCTCGGTGGCGTAGACGTCGGAGACCACGACGAGCTCCGCCGCCTCCAGGCCCGCGACGACGGTGGACCGGTTCGCCACCGACGCCACCGGGTTCGTGCAGATCACCCAGCAGGCCTTGACCTCGCCGCTCGCCATCCGCCCGAACATGTCGACGGTGCCCGAGCCGGCCTCGGCACGCAGCGTCCCGGCCGGCAGCCCCCACCGCCGCTCGACGAACGCGCGGTCGGCGTCGACGAGCGCCGAGCGCTGCCCCGGCAGCCCCGGCCCCATGTAGCCCATCTCGCGCCCGCCCATGGCGTTGGGCTGGCCGGTCAGCGAGAACGGGCCGGACCCCGGGCGCAGGATCGCGCCGGTGGCCAGGTGCAGGTTGCACAGGGCGTTGGTGTTCCAGACGCCGTGCGTGCTCTGGTTGAGCCCCATCGTCCACAGGCTCGTCCACTCCCCCGCCTCGCCGATCCAGCGGGCGGCGGTGCGGACGTCGTCCTCGTCGAGACCGGTGGTCGCGGCGACCGCGGACGGCGGGTAGTCGGCCAGGAACGCCTGCATCTCCGCCCAGCCCTCGGTGTGCGCGGCGACGAACGCGTCGTCGACGTGCCCGTTCTCGACGACCAGGTGCAACAGCCCGTTGAGCAGGGCGAGATCGGTGCCGGGCCGGATCTGCAGGAACAGGTCGGCCTTGGCCGCGGTGGCCGTGCGGCGAGGGTCGACGACGATCAGCTTCGCCCCCGCCCGGACGCGGTCCATCAGGCGCAGGAACAGGATCGGGTGGCAGTCGGCCATGTTGGCCCCGGTCACCAGGAAGACGTCGGCGTGGTCGAGGTCGTCGTAGGACCCGGGCGGGGCGTCGGAGCCCAGCGACTGCCGGTAGCCGGCACCCGCGCTCGCCATGCACAGCCGCGAGTTCGACTCGATCCGGCTGGTCCGCCAGTACCCCTTGGCGAGCTTGGTGGCCAGGTACTGCGCCTCCAGCGTCATCTGGCCGGACACGTAGAGCGCGAGCGCGTCGGGGCCGTGCTCGTCGAGGATCGCGCGCAGCCGCCGCGCGGTGGTCGCCACGGCCTCGTCGACGGCGGTGGGCACCGGTTCCCCGCCGCGCCCGGAGCGGACCAGCGCGGTGCCGAGACGGCCCGGGGCATCGAGCGTCTCGGCGATGCTCGCGCCCTTGGTGCACAGCCTGCCGCGGTTGGCCGGGTGCTCCCGGTCCCCCGTCACCTTCTGCACGCGTCGTACCCCGGCCGCGTCGCGCCCGATCTGCAGGACCATCCCGCACCCGACGCCGCAGTAGGAGCACACGGATCGGACGGTGCTCGGCTCGGTCACGCGGGCCACGGTAGGAACGGCGTGTTGCCGGCACGTGACGATCGGGGTCGCCGCCCGGTGAGGGCTTCCTCACCGCGGCGCCGGGCCGCGGTGAGCGTCCCACCAACAGGTGACCGCGTCGCCCGGTGGATAACACGCGGGCCGCACGGCCCGATGCCAGAGTGAGCCGCGACAACCGTCCGATCCGCAGACCCGCACCCGGGGGGAGCGTCCGTGTCCGAGGCAGTGAACGGCCCGCCCGAGCCGGACCGGCTGATGGAGGTCCGGCTCGACCCCCTGGGCATCGTGCGGCTCACCTGGTCCCCCGGCCTGCAGATCACCGACACGCTCGCCCGGCGGGCCATGGAGCTGGTCGATCTCACCAACACCGACCGCGAGCGCCCCCTGCTGGTCGACATGACCGGCACCGCGGCGCTCACCCGCGGTGCCCGGATGACGTTCACGCGCCGGTGCTCGGCCTCGCGCATCGCGCTGCTGGGGCGCTCCCCGGTCGACCGGGTGATCGCCAACTTCGCCCTCGGTGTGAGCTCCACCCCGGTGCCGACCCGGTTCTTCACCTCCGAGCTGGCCGCGGTGGCCTGGTTGCGCCATGGCGACCCCGCCTGACGACCGGCTCGACCAGCTGCTCGAGCTGGTCGTCGAGCTGGCCTCCGGCGACACCGGGGCGCGGATGACGCCGTCCCCGGCCGCCGACGAGATCGACGCGGTCATCGTCGGGGTCAACATGCTCGCCGAGGAGCTGCAGGCGCTCAACGGCGACCTGGAGGCGCGGGTCACCGAGCGCACGGTGCAGCTGGAGCAGGCGCACCTGCAGCTGGAGCGCCTCGCGCTCTACGACCCGCTGACCGGGCTCGCCAACCGGACGCTGCTGGGCGACCGGATCTCCCTGGCCATGGCCCACGCCGACCGGGGTGCGGCGCCGCCCGCGGTGCTGCTGCTCGACCTCGACGGGTTCAAGGCGGTCAACGACAGCTTCGGGCACCCGGTGGGCGACCTGCTGCTGGTCGAGATCGGCCGCCGCCTGCGGGAGATGGTGCGCGAGACCGACACCGTGGCCCGCCTCGGCGGTGACGAGTTCGCGCTCGTCGTCGTCGACGCGGGCCACGAGCAGGTGCTCGCGATGGCCGAACGGATCCGGGTGGCGCTGCAGGCCCCCGTCCAGGCCGGGGAGCAGTCGTGCTGGGTCAGCGCCAGCATCGGGGTGTGTTTCGCGGTGCGCGGCCAGGACGCCGCCACCCTGCTGCGTGACGCCGACACCGCGATGTACGCGGCGAAGAACGGCGCGCGCGGCTCGGTGCAGGTCTACGAGCCGCGCATGCACGCGACGGCGCTGTCGCGCGTGCTGCTCGCCGAGGACCTGCGCGTCGCCATCGCCGACGACCAGCTCCTGGTGCACTACCAGCCGATCGTCGACCTCACCACGGGGCGCACCACCGGCGTCGAGGCCCTGGTCCGCTGGGAGCACCCCGAGCGCGGCCTGCTCGCACCCGCCGAGTTCGTCGGCGTCGCCGAGGACACCGGCCTGGTCACCGCACTCGACCGATGGGTGCTGCGCACCGCCGTCGCGCAGCTGGCGGCCTGGCGGTCGGGGTTCCTGCGGGGGCACGAGTTCGCGATGCACGTCAACGTCTCGCCCATCGAGCTGCGCACGCCCCGCTTCGCCGAGGGCGTGCTGGACTGCCTGGCCGAGCACGGCGTGCCGCCGGGCGACCTCGTGCTGGAGATGACCGAGTCCCACCTGATGGGCGAGGACGCGGGCACGCTCAGCGCGCTGGAGCAGCTGCGCACCGCGGGGATCGCCGTCGCCATCGACGACTTCGGCACCGGCTACTCCTCCGTCGGCTACCTGCGCCGCATGTTCCTCGACGTCGTCAAGATCGACCGGTCGCTGATCACCGGGCTCGACACCGACCCCCAGCAGCACCGGGTGGCCGCGGCGATCCTCGCCATCGTCGACGCGTTCGGCCTGGAGGCCGTCGCCGAGGGCGTCGAGACCGCGGAGCAGGCCGAGCGGCTGCGCGCGCTGGGCTGCCGCTACGGCCAGGGCTACCTGTGGGGCCTGCCGCTGCCCGCCGAGGGCATGACCGCGCTGCTCGTGGTGTCCGCGGCCATGAACCCCCCGTGACGCACCCCCGGGGAGACCCGACCGGTCAGGCCGCGCCGACCAGGCGCAGCGACTGGTCGAACTGCTCCTCCAGCCGGTCGAACACCAGGTCGACGACGCCGAGCGCGGCGGCCCGCTCCGCGGGCGTCACCGGCAGGCGGGTGAAGTCCACGGCGTCGGCCTCCGGGTCGGGCGGGAGCTCCGGGTGGGCCAGCTCGTGGCGGTCGGCGAGGTAGTCCAGCCGGACGCCCAGGGCGCGCTCCAGCTCGGCGGCGAGCAGGCCGGTGTGCCGGAAGAACGCCTCCCCGCTGTCCTGCAGGGCCTCCACCAGCCAGAACCGCACGACCGGGCTGCGGTGGCGGAACGCGGCGGTGACGAACGCGGCCGCGCTGCGCCGTTGCAGGTCGGTGCACCGGGCGTGCCCGAGCAGCCGCAGCGCCTCCCCCGCGGTCAGGCGCACCCGGCCGTCGAGGTCCAGCGCGGCCGCGTCGCGGGCGAAGAGCCGGTGGTGCGAGGCGAGGCGGCGCACGCGCCGGTTCAGCGCGCGCTGCGCCGGCGTCGACGGGTCGGGGTAGGCCAGGGCGTAGGTCATGAGGTCGGCGTAGCCCATGACGTCGGGGATCCACAGCGGCAGGAACGCCGCGAGCCGGTCGGCCGGGGCCGCGTCACCGCCGGAGATCCAGGCCGGGAACGGGTGCGACCGCAGGGCCGCGCGGCGCCGCGCGAGCCGGTCGGCGACGGGCCGGTGCGCCGGTGACGGGGCCGCCCGCGGGGACGGCGGGGCGGCGGGGGCGGTGGGGGCAGGGGCGGCCGTGGTGGCCCGGCGGCGGAGGTCCGCCGCCGGGCTCGGCACGGAGCGGGTCGCGGTGACCCGACGGGCGTAGGCGAGGAGGTGGTCGTTCTTGACGGTGAACATGTCGAACACCTCGTGCACCAGCCGCAGCGCCTGCGCGCGCTGCGCCCCGGTGAGCCGCACCGACTCGAACAGGTCGTCGGCGTCGATCAGGCCCCCGGTCTCCCGGGCCAGGTGGTAGGGCCCGAAGTAGCGCAGCGCGGCACCGGTGCGGGCGGCCAGCTCGGCGGCCGGGGGCGCGGTGTGGGAGAAGAACACGTGCCCGCAGGTCTCGATGGCCTCCAGGAACCCGAACCGGACCAGCGGGTCGGGGGTCTGCACGCACATCTGCTGGATGCGCATCGCGTAGCGGCGGAACACCTCGGTCTCCGGGGCGGCGTAGTACCAGGCGACGGTGTCCTCCACGCCCCAGCCGAGGTGCTCGTCGAGCCCCAGCTCCGCCCAGTCGGCCAGGAACAGCGCGGCGTGCGTCTCGTCCTCCTCGGAGTGGCGGTTGATCGCCTCCTCGTAGGCGTCGCGCGGGTGCGGGTAGCGCACGAACCAGCGGTTGAGGTCGCGGAACCCGAGGATGAAGTTGGCGAACAGCGGGGCGAAGACGAACCGCTGCTCCAGCGGCACCGTGTCGTCGCCGATCCAGCGGTAGAGCGGGTGGGCGTCGATCCCGGCCCGTCGCTCGGCGATCGCGGCCAGCACCTCCCGCACCGCTACCGCCCGCCGGGGTGCACGCGCAGCGTCCGCAGCTCGCGGCCCAGCGGCCGGAACACCGTCCAGTCCGGGGTGGGGTCGGCCGGCGCCATGTGCGGGCAGCGGGTGAGCAGGGCGCGGAAGAACACCTCGCCCTCCAGCCGGGCCAGCGCCTGGCCCATGCAGCTGTAGGGCCCCACGGTGAAGCCGACGTGCCGGTGCGCGTCCCGGCGGCCGATGCGGAACTCGTCGGGGTCGGAGAACACCGCCGGGTCGCGGTTGGCGGCGAGCAGGGCCAGCATCACGGTGTCGCCGCGGCGGATCACCCGCCCGCGCAGCGGCACGTCCTCCAGCACCATCCGGCGGATGGTCGACACCGGGCCGTGGAAGCGCATCATCTCGTCGAACGCCGCCGGGAGCAGCGACAGGTCGGCCTGCAGCAGCGCCCGCTGGTCGGGGTGGTCGAAGAGCAGCTGGATGCCGTTGGCCAGCAGGTTCGCCGTGGTGTGGTAGCCGACGACGGTGAACATGATGCCCTGCGACACGACCTCGGCGTCGGAGTAGCGCAGCGCCGAGCCCGGCCCCGCCATGACCTCGAGCAGCCCCGACCCGCGGCCGCGGCGGGCGGCGTCGACGTGGGGGGCGAGGAACTCCCCCATCGCGAGCATCCCGTCCTGGGAGCGGTGCAGCTGGTCGGGCTCGCCCATCTCCAGCAGCTGGGAGATCGACTGCGACGCCTCCAGCATCAGCTCGAGGTCGACCTCGTCGCGCGGCAGGCCCAGCAGGTGGCACACCACCCCCATCGACAGCGGGTGGGCGAGGTCGTTCACCACGTCCACGACGCCGCCGCGGGCGAGCGCGGCACCCAGCAGGCCGTCCATCAGCGCCTCGACGACGGGCCGCTGCTCCGACACACGGCGCGGCGTGAAGTGCTTCTTCATGGCCCGCAGGAACACCTCGTGGGCGGCGGGGTCGTCGCGCCCGCCCCACTCGGTGAAGATCCGGCGCAGCGGGGCCAGCTCCTGCTGGCGCTCCGCGGGCAGCGCCTCGACCTTCTTGTGCTCCTCCACGGCGTGGAAGCGCGGGTCGCGCAGGGCCGCGCCCACGTCGTCGTAGCGGGTGAGCACCCAGGCGTCGACCTCCGGGCCGAAGTGCACCGGCGCCCGTTCGCGCATCTCGTGCAGCAGGGCGTGCGGATCGAGGTAGAGGCCGGGTCGCAGGAGGTCGTACCGGGAGCCGGGGACGGTCGCTGACGGCATCAACCTCGATCACTCCTGCACGGTCGTGGTCACTCGGTCGATATCTCACTGTAGTCAATCGACTACACAAAACGGAGGATCTCGTGGTCGAATGGCCCGGACGGACGAGTCGACGACCCGGGCGACCTCCACCACAGGCCGAGGTCCGTATCCGGCGGGGAGGCGCGCATGTGGTGGAACCGGGCGTTGCTGGTGCCGCACCTCGTCCGGCTCGGGTTGCGCGCGCCCCGCGACGTGTCGACGCGCTGGGACCGCTACTGGGCCGGGGTCACCGCCACCGGTGACGGCGGTGACGTCCTGTGGGACTCCAGCAGCTCCGACGAGGCGCAGCGCTATCTCGACCTGCTCGCCGCCCACGCCGACCCCGGCCTGCCCGTCGTCGACGTGGGCTGCGGCAACGGCCGGTTCACCCGGGCGTTGGCCGGGCGTTTCCCGCGCGCCGTCGGGGTCGACCTGGCGGCCTCCGCGGTCGCCAGGGCCCGCCGCGAGAGCCCGCCCGGTGTGGAGTTCCGCACGGCCGACATGACCGCGCCCGGGGCCGGCGCGGCGCTGGCGGCCGACCTCGGCGGGTGCCACGTGTTCGTCCGCGGGCTGCTGCACACCCTCGACCCGCCGGCGCGGCTGCGGCTGGCGGCCAACGCCGCGGACCTGCTGGGCGACCGCGGGACGCTGCTGGTGGCCGAGACGAACTACCCCGGCCCGCTGCTGGGCTACCTGGAGAACCTGGGCGCGGGCGCCGCCGGGGTCCCGCACCCGCTCGCCGTGGCGATCTCCGCGGGCATCCCCCGGCCCACGACGTTCGGCACCACCGAGCTCGCCGCCGCCTTCCCGCCCACCGCGTGGACCCACGTCCACACCGACGTGGACGCGCGCATCGCCACCGTGCCGATGGGACGTGCGGGCAGCGCCGACAGCATCCCCGGGCTCGTCGCCGTCCTGCGGCGGCGCACGTAGCCTCGGGGCATGACCGTCGCCCGGACGCTGCTCGACCTCGACGACTCCTACGCCCGCGCACTGCCCGCCCTGTCCGTCCCCTGGACAGCCGCGCCGGCGCCCGAGCCGCGGCTGCTGGTGCTCAACGAGGCGCTGGCCACCGAGCTGGGCGTCGACGCCGACGCGCTGCGCGAGCCGGCCGGGGTGGAGACGCTGCTCGGCCACGAGCTCCCCGAGAGCGCCACGCCCGTCGCGCAGGCCTACGCCGGCCACCAGTTCGGCGGCTACCAGCCGCGCCTGGGCGACGGCAGGGCGCTGCTGCTCGGCGAGCTGACCGACACCGCGGGCCAGCGCCGTGACCTGCACCTCAAGGGGTCGGGGCGCACCCCGTTCGCCCGCGGCGGCGACGGCCGGGCGGCCGTGGGCCCGATGCTGCGCGAGTACGCGATCAGCGAGGCGATGCACGCCCTGGGCATCCCGACCACCCGGTCGCTGGCCGTCGTCGCCACCGGCGAGGAGATCCTGCGCGAGCAGGGCCCGCTGCCGGGGGCGGTGCTGTGCCGGGTCGCCGCGAGCCACCTGCGGGTGGGCACGTTCCAGTACGCCGCCGCGCTCGACGCCTCCCCCGACGGCGCCCCCGGCGTCCTGCGTGCGCTCGCCGACCACGCCATGGACCGCCACCACCCCGGCGCCGACTCGGTGCTCGGGTTCTACCGCGCCGTCGTGCACGCCCAGGCCGAGCTCGTCGCCCGGTGGATGCTCGTGGGCTTCGTGCACGGCGTCATGAACACCGACAACACGACGATCTCCGGGGAGACGATCGACTACGGACCCTGCGCGTTCCTCGACGTCTTCGACCCGGCCACGGTGTTCAGCTCGATCGACTCGGGCGGGCGCTACGCCTACGGCAACCAGCCCGCGGCGGCGCAGTGGAACCTCGCGCGGCTGGCCGAGGCGCTGCTCCCGCTGATCGCGGCCGAGCTGCCCGACGGCGACACCGATGCCGCGGTACAGGCGGCCACCGACGTGCTGGGCGGGTTCGCGACGGAGTACCAGCGGCACATGGCCGACGGCATGGCCGCGAAGCTCGGCCTGTCCCGGCCCGACCCCGAGCTGGTGGCCGACCTGCTGGAGCTGCTGCGCGCCCAGCGCGTCGACTTCACCTCGTTCTTCCGCGCGCTCTCGGCCGGCACCGCCCGGGACCTGTTCACCGACCGCGCGCCGTTCGAGGACTGGGCCGCCCGCCGCGACGCCCTGCTGCCCGCCGACCGCGCGGGCACGGCGGCGGCGATGGACCGCGTCAACCCGGTCTACATCCCGCGCAACCACCTCGTCGAGGAGGCGCTCACCGCGGCCACCACGGGCGACCTCGGTCCGTTCCACCGCCTGGTCGACGTCGTGCGCGACCCGTTCACCGAGCGACCGGGCCTGGACGCCTACGCCGCCACTCCTCCCGACGCCGTCCCCTACGTCACCTTCTGCGGCACCTGAGCCGGTCCCCCGCTACCCGGCGAAGGTCGTCGCGTTCGCCCGTGCCCAGGCCGCGAAGGTGGTGGCGGGGCGGCCGGTGACGTCCTCGACGAGCCGGTTCGCCCGCACCGGGTTGTCGACGCACCCGGCCAGGATCGTGTCGACATACCAGGCGGCGTCCTCGCCCATCTCGCCGGCGAGCCCGGCGACGGCCTCGTCGCGGGTGACGGTCACGAACTCCACGGGCGCGCCGACCGCGTCACCGATCCGGTCGGCGAGCTCGACGCGGGTGAGCACCTCGGGCCCGGTGAGCGACAGAGCCGCACCGACGTGGTCGCCCGAGAGCAGCAGGGACGCCGCGACGCGGGCGATGTCGTCCATGGCGATCGGGGCGCTGCGGCCGTGCGGCCAGGGCTCGCGGACGGTCCGGGTCGCGGCGACCTGCGCCGCCCAGCCCAGCGAGTTCTCCATGAAGTCACCGGGCCACAGGTGGGTCCAGGCCAGACCGCTGTCCTCGACGGCGCTCGACACCGCCCCCCACCACGTCACCGGCTCGCCGGAGAGGTCGACGACGCGGGTGACGCCGGCGTCGCGGGCCAGGCGCAGCGCGTCGGCGGAACCCTCGGGCGTCGGCGCGAGGTACATCCGGTCGACGCCCGCGAACGCGGCGGGCAACGTCCCCGGCCGCCGCAGGGAGCCCCGCGCGACCTCCACGCCGGCGGGCAGCGCGGCCCGTCCGGGATCGACGGTCAGGGCCCGCACCGGCCCCGCACCCGCGGCCACGAGGTGGTCGACCACCCGGCGCCCGATGTTGGCCGTCGCGCCGGTCACCAGGATCGTCATGGGTCGCGACCCTAGGCGGCCGGGCCGCCGCGGTGCACCGGTGACGTGGAGGGTCCGTCCGACTCCAGTCGGAACACCAGATGTCCTGCACTTGCCACCGGGAAAGTCTGTAGTTATCGTTGCAGATATCCGCGCGGCCCGGCCGCCGGAGCATCGCCGCCTTGTCGACCATGAGAGGAGTGGCCCGCGATGCTGATGCGCACCGACCCCTTCCGTGAGCTGGACCGATTCACCCAGCAGGTGTTCGGCACCGGCAGCCCGGGGACCTGGAGCCGGCCCACCGCGATGGCGATGGACGCCTACCGCGACGGCGACCGGTTCGTCGTCGCGTTCGACCTCCCCGGGGTGTCCCCCGACGCCATCGAGCTCGACGTGGAACACAACGTGCTGACCGTCAAGGCCGAGCGGCGCCCCGTCGCGTCCGGCGAGCACGTCGAGATGCAGGTGTCCGAACGGCCGCTCGGGGTGTTCTCCCGGCAGCTGTTCCTGGGCGACACCCTCGACACGACCCGCATCGACGCCTCCTACGACGCCGGGGTCCTGACGCTGCACATCCCGATCGCCGAGAAGGCGAAGCCACGCCGGATCCCCATCACCGACGCCGACGCCGGACAGCGGCGCATCGACGCCTGAGCACCACGCGGGGCCCGGCCGCACCGGCCGGGCCCGCGCCGTGACGGCCGGGAGGGTGCGGCGTCACCCCTCGGGGACGACCGCCCCCTCGTAGGCCCCGAGGTCGACCTCCCCCTCGGGCCGGGCCGCACCCAGCAGGTCCGACTGCGGCACGCCGTCCGACGAGCCGGCGTCGATCCCGGCCGAGCCCTCGGCCAGCCGGTAGTCGCCGTTCTCCGCGTCGGCGAACAGCACCTCGCCCTCGACCGGATCGGTCCCGACCGGCGCGTCGCCGAACAGGTTGCGGTCGGCGGCGAAGACATCCATGTCCCCGGCCCCGTCGCGGTCGTGGCCGGTGACGACGTTGTTGCGCAGCACGTTCGTGCCCGCGAAGGAGTGGTCCTGCGGGTCGATGCCCGCGCCGCTGTTGTCGACGATCGTGTTGTTGATGATCGAGATGTCGGAGAAGGTGCCCTCGGACTCCACGAAGAAGCTGATCCCGCCGTCGTTGCCGCTGATCACGTTGTTGTAGATCTCGATCGCGGCGGTGCTGCGGGTCTCGGAGAGGTCCTCGATGCCCAGGGAGATGCCCGCCTTGGTCTCCCCCGTGGCGTCGAGCACCTCGTTGTTGAAGACCGCGACGTTGTTCGCGCCGTCGATGTAGATGTTCGGCCCGCGGTTGGCGCGCGTCAGGTTGTCGTGGATGCTGCCGTTGCGGGCCTCGTACTTCGCGTCGATGCCCTCCTCGCCGTTGTCCTCGACGATGCTCCAGGCAATCTCGAAACCGTCGACGCCGGAGAAGGAGACTGCCTCGTTCTCCGCCTCGAGGCCCCGGGCGTTGGTGCCGCGGACCTCCGAGTTCAGCACCCGCACGTCGGCCCCGTCGATGAACACCGCGCCGCCGTCCTGCGTGCCGTCGATCTCGACGTCCTGCAGCACGATGTTGCTCGACCCTGCGGCGTAGAGGCCGTGGGCGGACGAGTCGCGGATCGTGATGCCGACGAAGCGAATCCACTGCCGGTCCTCGAGCTGTACCAGCCCTTGGCCGTCGGCCTCGCCCGTCAGCACGACCTCGGCGCCGGGGGCCGCGTGGTAGGTGATGTAGGCGTCCGGGGCCCCGTCGGTGGGGATGTCGAGCGGTCCCTCGTAGGTGCCCGCCGCGATCACCACCGTGTCGCCGGGCCGCGCCTCGCGGGCGGCGTCGGCGATCGTGCCGAACTGCCCCGACCCGTCCTGCGCGACGGTGAGCTGCCGCCCGCCCGACGGTTCGATCTGCGTGATCGGCCGGCGACCGCGCTCCTCGCCCAGCGCGGAACCCGCGGCCGGCCCGAGCGCGCCGTCGGCACCGGGTGAGGTGCCGTCCGACCCCGTCGTCACCAGGATCGCGGCGACGACCGCCGCGACCGCGACCAGGACGGCGAGCACGACGAGGAGGCGCCTGCGCCGGCGGGGCGGCGGCGGGGCGGACTCGTCGGGGTCGACGCCGGTGGGGTCGACGCCGGTGGGGTCGACGCCGGTGGGGTCGACGCCGGTGGGCGCGCCCGCGAGCGCCTGCTGCGGCACGGTGGGCGGGTCCTGGTACGGCACCGGCGGCGGGCCACCGGCCGGCTCGCCGTGCGGGGCGTTCGGCGGGCGGGCGGGTGGACCGGGCTGCGGCGGGCTGTTGGGGTGCATGCGTCCTTCTGGAGGGCAGACCGGGGCCGGCACCGCAGCACATCGACGGCGATCCGCCGTACCGCACACCGCCACGTCCGGGGATGAAGTCACGAGGAACGGGCTCGCCCACGAGAGTAGTGGTCCCGGCCGGACCGGGCTCCCCGTGGGTGGAATGTCGGACTCGCGACGACGTGCCGACGGCCGTGCGCGCGCCCACCCTCCGCACACGGGGACCTGCGCCTCGCCCCCTGCCGCCCCCTCAGATCGGCCGGCGGCGCACCCGGTAGCGCAGGTGCAGCACTCGGTCGCCCCGGATCCCCACGTCGGGATCCTCCAACAGGTGCGGCGCGTGGACCGACCCGAAGAAGCGCTTGCCGGAGCCGAGGACGACGGGGACGACGTCCATGCGCACCTCGTCGACCAGGCCCGCGGCGAGCACCTGGCCGCCGACCTCGCCGGCGGCGACCTCGACCACGCGGTCACCCGCGAGCTCCTGCGCCGTGGCCACCGCCGCCTCGACGCCGTCGACGAGGTGGAACGGCGCCCCGGGGTCCCAGCCCTCGGCCGCCGGCCGGTGCGTCACGACGACCACGTGGTCGACCCCGCCCGGGGGCTTCCCGTCCCAGCCGTCGGTCATGTCGAAGACGTGCCGGCCGACGACGGTCACCCCGATCCGGTCCCAGTACGGCCGGATGTGGTCGTAGGACGCCTGCGACACCGTCAGCACGCCACTGTCGTCCAACGGGACGTCACCGTTGGACAACCAGTCGAACAGCGGTCCGGGCCGGTCGTCGTCGTCCGCGACGAAGCCGTCCACCGACACCGAGGCGTACAGGACCACCGTGCCCACGGCCACTCCTCTGCTCCGGGTGTACTCGACGTCGGCGTGCGCGAGCGGCGAGGCCGAGCTCACCGGGTGATCGGCGCCGGGATGGTCGAGCGTTCCGCGGAACGTACAGCACGGAGGAGCAGGACGGTCCGATCAGGCATGTGCTGGTCAGACCGGTGGGCGCGGCAGGGTTCGAACCTGCGACCGCTCGGGTGTAAACCGAGAGCTCTCCCGCTGAGCTACGCGCCCGTGCGCCGGAACCCTAACGACCCCGGGCGCCGCCGTCACACCGCTGCCAGTGCCGTCCTCCAGGCGTCCTGGTCGCGCGGCTCGCCGGGACCGTTCACCTCCGCGAACCGCACCATCCCCGACCGGTCGACGAGGAACGTGCCGCGCAGTGCGAAGCCGGCGGTGTCGTGGAACACCCCGTAGTCCTGCGCGACCCGGCCGTGCGGCCAGAAGTCGGCGAGCAGGGGGAAGCGGTAGGACCGCGCGTCGGCCCAGGCCCGCAGCGCGTACGGGTGGTCGACGGAGACGGCGAGGACCTGCACGTCGTCGTTCTGGAACGCCGCCACGTCGTCGCGCACCGCGTCGAGCTCGCCGGTGCAGACGCGGGAGAACGCGAACGGGTAGAACACGACCAGGGCACTCTTCACGCCGCGGAACGACGCCAGCGTGACGTCCTGGTTGTCCTGGTCCCTCAGCGTGAAGCCGGGAGCTTCCGTCCCCACCTCGGGCGCCACGCGACCGCCCCGCTCACCGACGGGACTTGGCGGCCTTGGGCGCCACCAGCCGGGCGCCCGCCCAGGTGTCGCCCACGCTGACGTTGGAGGTCTGCGACAGGCCCGCCGTGGGGGCGGCCTCGGCGATCTCGCTGGGTTCGACGTGCCCGGGGCGACCCGTCTTGGGGGTCAGCACCCAGATCACGCCGCTCTCCGCGAGCGGACCGCCGGCGTCGACGAGCGCGTCGACGAGGTCGCCGTCACCCTCCCGCCACCACATCAGCACGAGGTCGACGACGTCGACGGCGTCCTCGTCGAGCAGGTCGTCACCGGCTCTCTCCTCGACGGCGTCGCGCACCGCCTCGTCGACGTCGGTGTCCCACCCGAGTTCCTGGACGACCATGCCCGGCTCCACGCCGAGCTTGCCCGCGATGTCGGACTGACGTCCGGCATCTTCCGCGGCGACCACGCCTGTGTACCTCTTCTCCTGTTGGGTCCGGATGCGAAATCCGAACACGACACCCGCCCTCGCGCAACCACGCGTTACGAGATCCTACGTCGGGGGGCACGATAGGGGATGACCCCGACAAGCACTCAGTCCCCGACCACGGAACTACAGCCTCGCAGGGAGATCCCTTGACCGGCCAGACCAGCGGCGGCCCGCAGCGCGTGAACATCATCCGCGACGGCCTCGCCGCCCACCTCCCCGACATCGACCCGGAGGAGACCGCCGAGTGGCTGGACTCCTTCGACGCCGTGCTGGACGCGGCCGGGCAGCAGCGGGCGCGCTATCTCATGTTGCGGATGCTGCAGCGCGCCCGTGAGCGCCACGTCGGCGTCCCCTCGCTGACCAGCACCGACTACGTCAACACCATCCCCACCGACCGCGAGCCGTGGTTCCCCGGCGACGAGGAGGCCGAGCGCGCGTTCCGCCGCTGGATCCGCTGGAACGCGGCCATGACGGTGCACCGCGCGCAGCGCCCGGGGATCGGCGTCGGCGGGCACATCTCGTCCTACGCGTCGAGTGCCACGCTCTACGAGGTCGGCTTCAACCACTTCTTCCGCGGCAAGGACCACCCGGGCGGGGGCGACCAGATCTACATCCAGGGCCACGCCTCCCCCGGCGTCTACGCCCGGGCGTACCTGGAGGGGCGCCTGTCCGAGGACCGTCTCGACGGTTTCCGCCAGGAGCTCTCCCACGGCGGCCCCGGCCACGGCCTGCCCTCCTACCCGCACCCGCGGCTCATGCCGGACTTCTGGGAGTTCCCCACGGTCTCGATGGGGCTGGGCCCGATGAACGCGATCATGCAGGCGCGCTACAACCGCTACCTGGGCGACCGCGGGTTCACCAACACCGACGACCAGCACGTGTGGGCGTTCCTGGGCGACGGCGAGATGGACGAGCCGGAGTCGCGCGGCCAGCTGCAGATCGCGGCCACCGAGGGGCTGGACAACCTCACCTTCGTCGTCAACTGCAACCTCCAGCGCCTCGACGGGCCGGTCCGCGGCAACGGCAAGATCATCCAGGAGCTGGAGGCGTTCTTCCGCGGCGCGGGCTGGAACGTCATCAAGGTCGTGTGGGGCCGGGAGTGGGACGCCCTGCTGCACGCCGACCGCGACGGCGCCCTGATCAACCTGATGAACACCACGCCCGACGGTGACTACCAGACCTACAAGGCCAACGACGGCGGCTACGTCCGCGACCACTTCTTCGGTCGCGACCCGCGCACGAAGGCACTGGTGGAGCCGATGAGCGACGCCGAGATCTGGAACCTCAAGCGCGGCGGGCACGACTACCGCAAGGTCTACGCCGCCTACGCGGCCGCACTGGAGCACCACGGCCAGCCCACCGTCATCCTGGCCAAGACGATCAAGGGCTACGGCCTGGGCTCGCACTTCGCCGGCCGCAACGCCACGCACCAGATGAAGAAGCTCTCGCTGGCCGACCTCAAGGAGTTCCGCGACTCCCAGCGCATCCCGATCACCGACGCGCAGCTCGAGGCCGACCCGTACCTGCCGCCCTACTACCACCCCGGCGAGGACGACGACGCGCTGCAGTACATGCGCGAGCGCCGCCGCAACCTGGGCGGGCCGCTGCCCAGCCGCCGCGTCACCGCGAAGCCGCTGGTGCTGCCCGGGGACAAGGTCTACGACTTCGTCCGGAAGGGGTCGGGCAAGCAGGAGGTCGCCACGACGATGGCGTTCGTCCGGCTGCTGCGCGAGCTGATCAAGGACAAGGACATCGGCGGCCGGTTCGTGCCGATCATCCCCGACGAGGCGCGCACGTTCGGGATGGACTCCATGTTCCCGACGCAGAAGATCTACAACCCGAACGGCCAGCAGTACACCTCGGTCGACGCCGAGCTCATGCTCGCCTACCGCGAGTCCGAGCAGGGCCAGCTGCTGCACGAGGGGATCAACGAGGCCGGCTCGGTGGGCTCGTTCACCGCGGCGGGCACCAGCTACGCCACCCACGGCGAGGCCATGATCCCGGTCTACGTCTTCTACTCGATGTTCGGCTTCCAGCGCACCGGCGACTCGATCTGGGCCGCCGCCGACCAGATGGCCCGCGGGTTCATGGTCGGCGCCACGGCCGGGCGCACCACGCTGACCGGCGAGGGCCTGCAGCACAACGACGGGCACTCGCTGCTGCTCGCGGCGACCAACCCGGCCGTCGTGGCCTACGACCCGGCGTTCTCCTACGAGGTCGCGCACATCGTCAAGGACGGGCTGCGCCGCATGTACGGGGAGGGCGAGGAGACGCTGACCGGCGAGAACCTCATCTACTACCTCACGGTCTACAACGAGCCCTACGTGCAGCCCGCCGAGCCCGAGGACCTCGACGTCGACGGCCTGCTGCGCGGCATCCACCGCATCGCGACGACCAACCGCGAGGACGGGCCGCAGGTCCGCCTGCTCGCCTCCGGCGTGGCCGTGCCGTGGGCGCTGAAGGCCCGCGACATGCTCGCCGAGCAGTGGGGCGTGGGGGCCGAGGTGTTCTCGGTGACGTCGTGGGGCGAGCTGCGCCGCGACGGCGTCGAGACCGAGCGGCACAACCTGCTGCACGGCGACGGGGAGCGCCGCACGGCCTACGTGGCCGAGGCGCTGGCCGGCGACGCCCCCGTGGTGGCGGTGTCGGACTGGATGCGGGCGGTGCCCGACCTCGTCCGCCAGTGGGTCCCGGCCCGGTTCACGACGCTGGGCACCGACGGGTTCGGCCTGTCCGACACCCGCCCGGCGGTGCGGCGGCACTTCAACGTCGACGCCGAGTCGATCGTCGTCGCCGCCCTGCAGTCCCTCGCCGCGGAGGGCGCCGTCGACGGCGCCGCCGCGGCCGAGGCGGCGGCGAAGTACCGGATCGACGACCCGCGGGCAGCCGGGCCGCAGACGAGCGACAGCGGCGTCGCCTGACGCCGGGCGCGGGGGCGTGCGGCGTGCCGCGCGCCCCCGCGCCGCGGGACCGATTCGGGGAATGCACAGGTCATTTGGGTCTCGGCAGGGAGCGTTTCTCGCGATACGCTCCGCCCGACGCCGACCTCGCGTGATCGCGAACGGGGTCCCGACCGGGTGGCGGACTCACAGCCTCCAGGCGGCGCGACGCCGGGGGCGAGTGCCCCGGCTGAAGGTACGAGGAGAGCAAGAATGGCAGAGGGCACCGTCAAGTGGTTCAACAGCGAGAAGGGCTACGGCTTCCTCGCTCCTGACGGTGGTGGCGCGGACGTGTTCGTGCACTACTCGGCAATCCAGACCAACGGCTACAAGAGCCTCGACGAGGGCCAGCGCGTGTCGTTCGACATCGAGCAGGGCCAGAAGGGGCCGCAGGCCACCAAGGTCGAGCCGCTCGCCTGAGCAGACACCACATCCCGCACGTCCTCACGCCGGACGGAACGATCCGTCCGGCGTGAGAATCCTCGGCGTCAGCCGAGGGTGGCGTGCATCTCCCACACGAGCACCTCGGCCCCGTCGGGCCCCGCCGTCAGCCGGCGGCCGTCCGACGCGGTGATCCGGGCCGAGTCGCCCGTGCCCAGCACCCCGGAGCCCTCCAGCTCCACCGAACCGCGCGCCACGAACAGGTGCGCCAGCGGTGCGGTGGGCAGCGGGACCACCGCACCGGGCTCCGGTCGTGCCGCGTACAGCGCCGCGTGCCGCTGGCTGATCGAGATGGCCCGGTCGTCGGCGTGCTTCGTCATGCCCGAGGCCACGACGACGAGCTCGCCGCGGTCGAGCTCCGGGCTGATGTCGAGCTGCTCGTAGCCGGGGGTCACGCCGCTCTCGTCGGGCACGACCCACATCTGCACGAAGTGCACGTCCTGCACCGCGCCGGCGGCGTCGTTCTTCTCCGAGTGCAGGATCCCGGTGCCCGCGCTCATGCGCTGCGCCAGCCCGGGCCGGATCAGGCCGTTGTGGCCGGTGGAGTCCTGGTGCACCAGCGAGCCGTCGAGCACCCAGGTGACGATCTCCATGTCCCGGTGCGGGTGCGTGTCGAAGCCGCTGCCCGCCCGCACGACGTCGTCGTTGCTCACCATGAGCAGGCCGAAGTGGGTGTTGGCGGGGTCGTAGTGCGGGCCGAAGGAGAAGCTGTGCTTCGAGTCGAGCCAGTCGATCCGGGTGGCGAACCGGTCACCGGCCCGACGGACGTCGACGGCCGGGGTCAGGGTGGTGGACATCGGGCCTCCTCACGTGGTCGTTGACTCTGCAACTAGATGGCCGGGCCGGGCATTCCCGGTCGCGTGCCATGCTGCCGCACGTGCCGGTCCGCAGGTCCACCGTGCGCCGCCTGGAGCTCGCCGCGGGCGGGCTCGCCGCGTCGTGCCTCGCGGCGATGGAGGAGCGCCTGCCGTGGTTCCCGCGCCTGCCCGCCGACCAGCGGGCGGGCGTCCTGCTCGTCACCCAGACCGGGGTCGGCAACTTCGCGGCCTGGCTCACCCGTCCGGGTGAGAACATCCGGCTCACCGCCGAGGCGTTCCGGATCGCCCCCCGCGACCTCGCCCGGCGCCTGTCGCTGCGCCAGACCGTGGAGCTGGTGCGGGTCGCCACCGACGTCTTCGAACAGCACCTGCCCCCGCTCGCCGCCGACGACGACGAGCGCCGCGTGCTCGTCGAGGCGGTGCTGCGCTTCGGCCGGGAGATCGCGTTCGCCGCGGCCACCGTCTACGCGAACGCGGCCGAGACCCGCGGTGCGTGGGACGCCCGGCTGGAGGCCCTCGTCGTCGACGCCGTGGTGCGCGGGGAGGCCGACGACGCGATGGTCTCCCGCGCGGCCGCGCTGGGCTTCGACCCCGCGGCCACGGTGACCGTCGTCGCCGGGTCGACGCCCGCCGAGGCCCCCGAGGAGGCGCTGGGCGAGCTGCGCCGCCGCGCCCACCGGTCGGGCCGGTCCGTGCTCGTCGGCGTGCAGGGCAGGCGGCTGATCGTGCTGCTGTCCGAGCCGTCGGGCCCCTCCCCCGGGCTGGGCCGCCTCGTCGACGGCTTCGGGCCGGGGCCCGTCGTCGTCGGCCCGCCGGTGCCCGGTCTGCGGGCCGCGCACGCCGGCGCCCGGGAGGCGCTGGCCGGGCTGCGGGCCGCACCCGGGCGTCCCGACGCCCCCCGCCCCGTCGCGGCGGACGACCTGCTGCCCGAGCGCGCGCTGTGCGGCGACGCGGCGGCCCACCGCGCGCTGACCGACCTGCTGGCGCCCCTGCACGCCGCGGGCGGCGCCCTGCTCGCCACCCTCACCACCTACCTCGACGGCGGCGGCGCACTCGAGTCCTGCGCCCGCGCGCTGTTCGTCCATCCGAACACCGTCCGCTACCGGTTGCGCCGGGTGAGCGAACTCACCGGGCGCGCCCCGACCGAGCCACGCGACGCGCAGGTGTTGCGCACGGCGCTCGTAGCCGCCAGGTTGGACGCCGATGAGCTGCGGAATCCCTACAACGAACGGCAGGGTGACGAGGATGTCCGGTGAGGTCGGCGGGCGGCGGTTCGGAGGTTTCCCACAAATCGGTGCGGGAGAGTTCGTACGACCCGGCATGCCCGCCACGGGCCCCCGCCGTGTTGGGTTCGCGCTGTGATCGCGCTGCTCGCTCCCGGACAGGGATCCCAGACCCCCGGCATGCTCGCCCCCTGGCTCGCCGACCCCGACGCCGAGAAGCAGCTCGCCGCCTGGTCGGACGTGGCCGGGCTCGACCTGGTCCGGCTGGGCACGGTCGCCGAGGCCGAGGAGATCAAGGACACGGCGGTGACGCAGCCGCTGGTCGTCGCGGCCGCGCTGCTCGCCGCCGCCCGCCTGGACGTGCCGTCCGACGTGCCCGTGGCCGGGCACTCGGTCGGCGAGCTGGCCGCGCTCGCGGTCGCCGGCGTCATCAGCCCCGACGCCGCCGTCGCGCTGGCCGCGGTGCGCGGCCGGGAGATGGCCGCGGCCTGCGCGCTGGAGCCCACCGGCATGAGCGCGGTGCTCGGCGGCGACCCCGACGCCGTGCTCGCCCGGCTCGCCGAGCTGGGCCTGGACCCGGCCAACCGCAACGGCGCGGGCCAGATCGTGGCGGCCGGCCCGGTCGACGCGCTGGCCGAGCTGGCCGCGGGCCCCCCGGAGCGGGCGCGGGTGATGCCGCTGCCGGTGGCGGGGGCGTTCCACACCCGGTTCATGGCCCTCGCGCAGGAGGCGCTGCGCCGCCACGCCGAGGGTCTGACCACCGGCGACCCGAGCCGGCCCCTGCTCTCCAACGCCGACGGCGCACTGGTCACCGACGGGGCCGACGCGCTGCGCCGCCTGGTGGACCAGGTGACCCGCCCCGTACGGTGGGACGCCTGCATGGACGCGCTGCGTGAGCTCGGCGTCACCGCCACGGCCGAGCTGCCGCCGGCGGGGGCGCTCACCGGCCTCGTGAAGCGCGCGCTCAAGGGCACCACGACGCTCGCGCTCAAGTCCCCTGCGGACCTCGACGCGGCGCACGAGCTGATCGGAGCCGACCGATGACACCGGTACTGCGTCTCGCCGAGCCCGTCGCGGGCGCCCGGATGCTGGGCCTGGGCAGCCACCAGCCCGAGCGCGTCGTCACCAACGACGAGCTCGCGCAGCGCATCGACACCAACGACCAGTGGATCCGCGAGCGCGTCGGCATCCGCAGCCGGCGCATCGCCGCCGACGACGTCTCGCTGGTCGACATGGCCTCGGACGCCGGGGCGCGTGCGGTCAAGGACTCGGGCCTGGATCCCTCCGAGATCGACGGCGTGCTGGTGGCCACCTGCACGATGCCCAACTTCATCCCCAACGCCGCGGCGCAGACAGCCGAGCGCATCGGCATCCGCGCGCCCGCCGCGTTCGACCTCAACGCCGCCTGCGCCGGGTTCTGCTACGGCCTGGGCATGGCCGCCGACATGGTGCGCGGCGGCACCGCCCGCCACGTGCTGATCATCGGCGCGGAGAAGCTGTCGGACTGGCTCGACTGGGACGACCGCTCCACGGCCATCATCTTCGCCGACGGCGCGGGCGCCGCGGTGATCGGACCGGCCCCCGACGCGGCCGCGGTCGGCGTCGGCCCGGTCGCGTGGGGCAGCGCGGGCGAGATGAACCAGGCCATCCGCATCCTCGACGGGCACGGCTCGAAGGCGGGCGGCGCGCTGCACCAGGAGGGCCAGGCGGTCTTCCGCTGGGCCACCACCCAGGTGGCGCCGGTCGCGCTGCGGGCGATCGAGCTGGCCGGGCTCACCCCCGCCGACATCGACGTGTTCGTGCCCCACCAGGCCAACCTGCGCATCGTCGAGGCGGTGGCCAAGAAGCTGCGCCGCCACGGCGCCCGCGAGGACATGCGCGTGGCCGACGACATCGTGTACTCCGGCAACACCTCGTCGGCGTCGGTGCCCCTCGCACTGGATCACATGCGTGCCGACGGGCGGGTGCGCTCCGGCGACACGGTCCTGCTCGTAGGCTTCGGCGCGGGCCTGTCCTTCGCCGGCCAGGTCGTCCGGTTCCCTTAGATCGACACGGCCCCTAGTTTCCCACCAGAAGGAGCATCACGTGGCAGACAACACCGAGATCCTCGCCGGCCTCGCCGAGATCGTGGAGGAGGTCGCCGGCATCGACGCCGCCGAGGTCAGCGCCGACAAGTCCTTCGTCGACGACCTCGACATCGACTCGCTGTCGATGGTGGAGATCGCCGTGCAGGCCGAGGACAAGTTCGGCGTGAAGATCCCGGACGACCAGCTGGCCGAGCTCAAGACGGTCGGTGACGCGGTGGACTACATCGCGAAGAACCAGTGACGGCCGCCGACGCAGTCGTTCCCACGGAGGCGCAGTGAGCACAGCCGACATCGAGGTCGTCGTCACCGGGCTCGGGGCGACGACCCCGCTCGGTGGCGACGTCACCTCCACCTGGGAGGCCCTGCTCGCCGGACGCTCCGGTGTGCGCCGGATCGACGACGACGAGCACGAGTGGGTCACCCGGCACGACCTGCCGGTGAAGATCGCCTCGCCGCTGGCCGTCTCCCCCGCCGAGACCATCCCCCGCGTGCAGCTGCGCCGGCTCGACCGGTGCGAGCAGGTGGCGCTGGTCGCGGCCAAGGAGGCCTGGGCGCACGCCGGGTTCGGGGGTGGGTCTGCGGGCGAGGTCGCCGTGGAGCCCGAGCGGCTCGCCGTCGTCATCGGCACCGGGATCGGCGGCGCGGTCACCCTGCTCGACCAGGACGACCTGCTGGAGGGGCCGGGGCTGCGCAAGGTCTCCCCCCTCACCGTGCCGATGCTCATGCCGAACGGGCCCGCGGCCTGGGTCGGCCTCGAGCTGGGCGCCCGCGGCGGGGTGCACGCGCCGGTCTCGGCGTGCGCGTCCGGGGCCGAGGCGATGGCGTGGGCCATGCGGCTGCTGCAGGCCGGCGAGGTCGACGTGGTGGTCGCCGGGGGCGCGGAGGCGTGCATCACCGGCATCACCGTCGCCGGGTTCGTGCAGGCCCGCACGCTGAGCCAGCGCAACGACGACCCGGAGGGCGCCTCGCGCCCGTTCGACGCCCACCGCGACGGGTTCGTGCTCGGCGAGGGCGCGGGCGTCATGGTCCTGGAGCGCGCGGAGTTCGCCGCCGCCCGCGGGGCCACGGTGCACGGGCGGCTGGCCGGGTTCGGCATCACCGCCGACGCCTACCACATCACCGGGCCCGATCCCGAGGGCACGGGGCAGGCGCGCGCGATCACGAGGTCGATCGAGCACGCGGGGGTCTCGGCGTCCGACGTCACGCACGTCAACTGTCACGCCACCTCCACGGTGGCGGGCGACGTCGGGGAGACCCGCGCCGTCCGCAAGGCCCTCGGCGACCACCCGGTGCTCACCGCGCCGAAGTCGGCGCTGGGTCACCTGGTCGGTGCGGCCGGGGCGGTCGAGGGCATCATCACGCTGCTGTCGATCAGGGAGGGGATCATCCCCGCCACGCTCAACCTCACCGAGCTCGACCCGGGTGTGGAGCTGGACGTGGTGGCGGGCGAGCCCCGCAAGGCCGACATCACCGCCGCCGTCAACGACTCGTTCGGCTTCGGTGGGCACAACGTGGCCCTGACGTTCGTGAAGCCCTGACGGACGCTCAGCAGGGGGCGGCGATCGAGCTGCCGCCCCCGGTCTGCTCGATGAGCGGCGGTTCGCCGCTCATCGGCAGGGAGCCGTGCCAGCAGATCCGGCGGGCCGGCACACCCACGGGGGCGTCCTCGACGTCCTGGATGCTGACGAACCGCACGCGCACCAGCACCCGGCCCCCGGCCAGGTCGTCGATGCGGTCGATCCGGATCGTGCCGTCCTGCGACGAGTCGTAGGCCTCCCGCCAGGCCGGCTCGTCGAGCGCGGCGCTGCGCTCGGGCACGACCGTGGCCGCCCAGGCGGCGTAGTCCTTGGCGTTGATGGCGTCGTAGTGGCGCTGCAGCTGGGCCCGCACCAGCTCGTGCGCCGGGTGCGTCAGCGCGTCGGCCGACAGCAGCACCTCCGCCGAGCCGACGCCCGACGGGGGGACCGGTGGGGCGGCCCGCAGCGGCGGCACCGCCGACACCGCCCGGCCCGCGCCGAGCCAGGCGACCAGCACCCCGGCCAGCACCAGGGCGGCGAGCAGCGCCACCGCCACCGTCCCGCCCCTGAGCCGCACGACGTCATCCTGCCGCAGGAGGCCGCGGCGGACGGAGCAACCCCGGGTGCGCGTCAGCCGACCTGGTGCAGCCAGGTGACCGGTGCGCCGTCGCCGGCGTAGCGGAAGGGCTCCAGCGCCTCGTCCCACGCGGTGCCCAGCAGGTCGTGCAGGCGCGAGGGGAGCTGTGCGGCCGTCGAGCCGGCCATGACCGCGCGCAGCTGGTCCTCACCGACGACGATGTCGCCGTTGGCGCTGGTCCGCCCGCTCCACAGGCCGAGGGCCGGGACGTGGCAGAACCGCTCGCCGTCGACGCCGGGGGTCGGCTCCTCGGTGACCTCGAAGCGCAGCATCGACCACGCCCGCAGCGCTCCGGCGATCGCCCCGCCGCTGCCGGCGGGGCCGCTCCACGTGCACTCGGCACGGAGCTGGCCCTGCACCGCGACCTGGGGGGTCCAGTGCAGCGACACCTGGGTCGCGAGCACGCCAGAGATCGCCCACTCGACGTGCGGGCAGACCGCAGTCGGCGACGAGTGGACGAAGACCACGCCGCGTGCATTCACTGCAGACCTCCAACATCGACGAGGATCGTCTTCCCCTACGTCCTCGCGTGGTGGCGCGCCTGCTGCGTCTGTCTGGTCCGGGTACCGGCCCGGGTCGGTGATGTTGGTCGCGAGTCTGCCCGGTCGGGCCGGTCCCCGCCAACACCCCCACGACGCCCGGGCGTGTCGCCGCCTCAGCGTGCCGGCGCCCCGTCGACGAAGGTGTTGCCGGTCGCCTCCGCGGTCGCCGGGACCCGCAGCGGGGCCCGTACGGCGTCGCGGGCGAAGCGGTTGTCGACGACGCTCACGTCCGCACCGGAGCCGCCGTCCTGGTGCACGGTGTACTCCCCGCCGCCCAGGACGTTGGACCGCACGACGACCCGGCCGTCGCCCCGGCCGGGCGCGATCCGGACCGCGCTGCGGTGCCCGGTGCCCATCCGGACCGTCGAGTCCTCGACGACGACGTCGGGGGCGCCCACCGCCACCCCGTCGGCGCCCGAACCCGGCGCGAACCGGGACGCGATGCTGGCCCGCAGCCGGCTCCCCCGCCCGGCGTGCGCGCCGTCGCCGGTGACGCCGACGATCTCGATCCGCTCGGCGGTCCACCGGTCGCCACCGACTGCCGCCTCGGTGAACCGTCCGGTCAGCGTGGTGTCCTCGATCCGGACCGAGCCGGCGCCGGTCGTGACGATCCCGTAGGGCTGCGAACCGTCACCGGTCACGCGGCTGCGGCGCACCACGACGTCCGGGGCCTCGACGACCACGCCGCCGCGCAGGTCCAGGCCGTCGAGCACGGTGCCCGCGACGGTGACGGTCAGCGGGCCGCTCGGGCACAGCCGCAGCGCGGGCGGCAGCCCGACGCTCCCGCGCTCGGGCACCACGTACGGGCCGGCGGCGGCGCAGGCCGCGACCGGGGCGAGCGTGACGACCGGCGCCGGGGCCGTCGGCACGGCCCCGTCGGTCACCACGAGCACCCCGGACAGCCCGAGGGTGCAGGCGAGGAGGGCGAGGGCCGGGCGCCCCGATCCGGCTACGGACACGGCGCGGAGCGTACGGCCGGGCGCCGCCCGCGCCCGCCCCGACGCCTACGTGGAGTGAATCGTTATCACGATGTGTAGTGAGCGACTCCGGACTGCAACGTGATCGTCACAGCTCCCCGCTCGGCCAGCACGTCGAGGTGGGCCTGGGTCTCCAGCACCGCGAGCATGGCGTTGAAGGTGTCCATCTCGGCCAGCCGCCTGCGGTGCCGGGTCCAGGGCAGGGCCTCGGCGACGGCGTGGGCGGTCGAGCGGCCCTCCCGGACCGCGGCGAGGGTGTCGTCGAGGCGGTCGCCGTGGTGCTCCAGCAGGGCGTCGACCCGTTCGTGCACCCGCATCCCGACCGGTCCGTGGGCGGGCAGCAGCAGCGCGTCCTTGCGGGAGCGGACCAGCTGCAGCGAGGTCAGGAAGTCGGCCAGCGGGCTCTGCGGGGGCTTCGGCTCGAAGCCGATCGACGGGGTGATGCGCGGCAGGACGTGGTCGCCCGCGAACAGCAGGCCTGCGGCGTCGTCGGCGAACACCAGGTGCCCGCGGGTGTGCCCGGGCGTCTCGACGGCCGTGAGGACGTGCCGGTCGCCCACCGCGATCTCGGCGCCGTCCTCGATCCACTCGTCGGGCTTCTCGTACAGCGACATGTCGCCCTGGTCGGCGGTCCGGCCCTGCTCGATCCGGGCCGCCAGCGCGCCCGCCCCGGCCCGCAGCAGCCGCGTGCGGTGGACCGCGAACGGGTCACGTCCGGAGGTGTGGATCTCGGCGAGCCCGACCTCCTCGCCCCGCCCGAGCGCGACGTGCGCGCCGAACTCGCGCCGCAGGGCCACGGCCTGGGTGTAGTGGTCGCGGTGGATGTGGGTGACCAGGAACCGCCGGACGTCGCCCAGCCCGGCGCCCAGCCGGTCCAGCGCCGCCGCGAGCAGGTCGCGCGACTCGGCCAGCGCCCAGCCGGAGTCGATCAGCGTCCAGCCGTCGCCGTCGGGCACCGCGTAGACGTTCACCGCGCGCAGGCCGTCCTGCGGGAGGGGCAGCGGGATGCGGTAGACGCCGGGGGCGCAGAGGTAGGGCCCTCCGGCGGTCCAGTCGGCCGCGGGGTCGTCGTCGGGGATCACCGCCCGACCCTATGCGCTGCCGCGGCACCCGTCCGGGCGGAGGACCACCCGCGTGCCCCTTCCCCCCGGCGACCGCCCGTGTCGAACCGGACGCAACGGACCTCCGGCTCACCTGACGGTGCGGCACGGAGTACCCCGGAGGGTGAGGCTTCCTCCCGTACTGTCCCACCCACGGTGAACAACGCCCCCCGGGGCGGGACGAGAGGCGTGTGCAGATGGCTGCAGAAGTGCCGGGGATGATCGGCGCACCGTTCCTCACCGTGGCCGAGGTGGCGGACCGGATGCGGGTCTCGAAGATGACGGTCTACCGGCTCGTGCACAGCGGCGAGCTGCCTGCGGTGCGGTTCGGCCGGTCGTTCCGCGTCCAGCGCGGCGCGGTCGAGGAGCTGATCCGCGACGCCCGCTACGAGGCGGGCTGACCCCCGGGGACACGCGGGCGTCACGCGCGGCTGCGACGATCACGGCGTGCATCGTCGTCAGGTATCCGCGTTCCTCGAGCTGGACGTCACCGAGCCCGCCCTCCTCGCCTTCCAGGTGGCCGTCGCCTCGGCGTCGGCGCAGGAGACGCTCTCGATCACCCGCGACGGCGCGCCGGTGCCGTGGCGGGAGGTGGCCGCCCCGCACGACGGGCGGCTGCACGTGCTGGACGCGCAGGTCGGGCGGACCGTGCTGGAGTACACGGCCACCGTCGAGGGGGCGCTGCCCGAGCGAGAGACCCCCGAGCTCGACCTGCTGGCCTACCGCAGGCCCAGCCGCTACTGCCCGTCGGACCGGCTGCTGTCGATCGCCGGCGCCGAGTTCCGCGGCATCGACGACACCGGCGAGCTGGTGTCGGCCGTCCGCGAGTTCGTGCACGGGCGGCTGTTCTACGTCGGCGGTTCCAGCGGGCCCACCGACGACGCCGTCGACACGCTGCTGCTGGGCGAGGGCGTCTGCCGCGACTACGCCCACCTCGCCGTCGCCCTGCTGCGGGCCCGCGACGTGCCGGCCCGGCTCGCGGCCGTCTACGCGCCGGGACTGGACCCGATGGACTTCCACGCCGTCGTCGAGGCCTGGGTCGACGGCTCCTGGCGGGTCGTCGACGCCACGGGGCTGGCGCCGCGGCGGTCGATGCTGCGGATCGGCACCGGCCGCGACGCCGCCGACACCGCGTTCCTCTCGGTGCACCACGGCACCGCCGACCTGCTGTCGGTGAACGTCCTGGCCGTCGTGGACGACCTCCCGACCGACGACGGGCGGGAGGTCGTCACCCTGACCTGACGGCGGGTCAGCTGCAGCCGCTGGTGCTGCCGCAGCCCTCGCACAGGTAGCAGGAACCGGCCGGGCGCATCTTCGTGCCGCAGGTCATGCACAGCGGCGCGTCGGCGGCCTTGCCCAGGCGCAGCTCCAGCAGCTCGGTGGAGCTGCCGACCTCCACCGGGGCCTTCGACACCCCGACCGGGGTGGCCGTGGCGGGCCGCCCGGTCTCGACGCCCTGCCGCAGGCCCTCGACGTCGACGGTCTCGCCGTACTGGTCCTCCACCTGCGCGGTGCGCTCGTCGGCGGAGAAGATGCCGAGCTGGGCCCGCTTCTCGTAGGGCAGGTGGTCGAGCGCGAGACGGCGGAACAGGTAGTCGAGCACGCTGGTGGCGATGCGGACGTCCGGGTCGTCGGTCATGCCGGCCGGCTCGAAGCGCAGGTTGGAGAACTTCGAGACGTAGAACTCCAGCGGGATGCCGTACTGCAGGCCCACCGAGATCGACATCGAGAACGCGTCCATGACCCCGGACAGCGTGGAGCCCTGCTTGCCCAGCTTGACGAAGATCTCGCCGAGGCCGTCGTCGGGGTAGGAACCCGCCGTCAGGTAGCCCTCGGCGCCGCCGACGGTGAACGACACCGTCTCGCTGGGGCGCTTCTTGGGCAGGCGGCGCCGTATCGGCCGCTGCTCGACGACGACCTCCTTCTCCCCTCCCCCGGAGCTCTTCGCGGCCTTGCCCGCCGAGAGCGGCTGCCCGACCTTGCAGTTGTCGCGGTAGATCGCCAGCGCCTTGAGCCCGAGCCGCCAGCCCTCCATGTAGACCCGCTCGACGTCGGCGACGGTGGCCGCCTCCGGCATGTTCACCGTCTTGGAGATCGCGCCGGACAGGAACGGCTGCACCGCGGCCATCATCCGGACGTGGCCCATCGCGGCGATGACCCGCTCGCCCATCGCGCAGTCGAACACCTCGTAGTGCTCGGGACGCAGGCCCGGCGCGTCGACGACGTGACCGTGCTCCCCGACGTACTCGACGATCGCCTCGGCCTGCTCGGGCTGGTAGCCCAGCTTCGCGAGCGCGCGCGGGACCGTCTGGTTGACGATCTGCATCGACCCGCCGCCGACCAGCTTCTTGAACTTGACCAGCGCCAGGTCCGGCTCGATGCCGGTGGTGTCGCAGTCCATCATCAGGCCGATGGTGCCGGTCGGCGCGAGCACCGAGGCCTGGGCGTTGCGCCAGCCGGAGCGCTCGCCGATCGCGAGGCAGTCCTTCCAGGCGGTGGTGGCCAGCTGGTGGATGTCGGTGCTCGCCGGGAACGTGCGCACGTCGTCGTTGGCCGCGGCGTGCTTGCGCATGACGCGCTGGTGGGCGCTCGCGTTGCGGACGTACCCGTCGTACGGGCCGACGACGCCGGCCAGCTCCGCGGAGCGCTTGTAGGACGCGCCGGTCATCAGGGAGGTGATGGCCGCGGCCAGCGAGCGGCCGCCCTCGGAGTCGTAGGCGTGCCCAGTGGCCATCAGCAGCGCGCCGAGGTTGGCGTAGCCGATGCCGAGCTGGCGGAAGGCGCGGGTGGTCTCGCCGATCGGCTCGGTCGGGAAGTCGGCGAAGCAGATGGAGATGTCCATCGCGGTGATGATGAGCTCGACCGACTTCTGGAACCGCACACCGTCGAACCGTCCGTCGTCACCGAGGAAGGTGAGCAGGTTCAGGCTCGCGAGATTGCAGCTGGAATTGTCCAGGTGCATGTACTCCGAACACGGGTTGGACGCGGTGATCCGGCCCGATTCGGGAGTGGTGTGCCAGTCGTTGATGGTGCCGTCGTACTGGATCCCGGGATCGGCACAGGCCCAGGCGGCCTCGGCGATCCCGTGGAACAGCTTCCGGGCGTCGACGTGCTCGATGACCTCACCGGTCATCCGCGCGCGCAGCCCGAACTGCCCGCCCGCCTCGACCGCCCGCATGAACTCGTCGGTGACCCGGACCGAGTTGTTGGCGTTCTGGTACTGCACCGAGGTGATGTCGGAGCCGCCGAGGTCCATGTCGAAGCCCGCGTCGCGCAGGACCCGGATCTTGGCCTCCTCCTTGGCCTTGGTCTCGACGAACTCCTCGATGTCGGGGTGGTCGACGTCGAGGACCACCATCTTCGCCGCGCGGCGGGTGGCCCCGCCGGACTTGATGGTGCCCGCGCTGGCGTCGGCGCCGCGCATGAACGAGACCGGCCCGGAGGCGGTGCCGCCCGAGGACAGCAGCTCCTTGGAGCTGCGGATGCGCGAGAGGTTCAGCCCGGCGCCGGAGCCGCCCTTGAAGATCAGCCCCTCCTCGCGGTACCAGTTGAGGATCGACTCCATCTCGTCGTCGACGGCCAGGATGAAGCACGCGCTGACCTGCTGCGGGGAGCTGGTGCCGACGTTGAACCACACCGGGGAGTTGAAGCTGAACACCTGGTGCAGCAGCATCCAGGTGAGCTCGTGGGCGAACACCTCGGCGTCGGCGTCGGAGGCGAAGTAGCCGTGCTCCAGACCCGCGCGGTGGTACACCCCGACCACGCGGTCGATGAGGTCGCGCAGGCTCGACTCGCGCTGCGCCGACCCGACCGCCCCGCGGAAGTACTTGCTGGTGACGATGTTGGTGGCGTTCACCGACCAGGTCGAGGGGAACTCGACGCCGCGCTGCTCGAAGTTGACCGTGCCGTCGCGCCAGTTGGTCATGACGACGTCGCGGCGCTCCCAGGTGACCTCGTCGTAGGGGTGCACGCCGGCGGTGGTGTGGATCCGCTCGATCGTGAGGCCCGCGGGCCGGGGCGCCTTCTTCCCGCGTCCGGACGTGGTGCCGACGGTCTCGGTCATGGGTGTTCCCTCTCCTGCGCGCACGCCGGACCGGGGGGTCACGGGGGCGCGCCAAGTACGGCTCGGTGGTGGCTGCTGCGGGTGCGGACTGCGCGGACTGCGGCGTTGCCTGGACAACGGCGTGGGGTGCGGTGGCGGCGCGGCGATGCGTCGGGCGGCCGGGCGGGGCCGCCGATCGGTGGGTCGGGTCAGGTGGGCGCGGCGCGGACGGGTGTGTCGCGCGCGGGCGCGTCGCGCAGGTCGGCGATCTCCTTCTCGAAGTCCTCGATGGAGGAGAACGAGCGGTAGACGCTCGCGAACCGGAGGTAGGCCACCTCGTCGAGCTCGCGGAGCGGGCCGAGGATCGCCAGACCCACCTCGTGGCTGGGGATCTCGGCGGTGCCTCCCGCGCGGACCGCCTCCTCGACGCGGTGCGCGAGCTGGGCCAGCGCGTCCTCGTCGACCGGACGGCCCTGGCAGGCGCGGCGCACGCCGTTGACGACCTTGTCGCGACTGAACGGCTCCGTGACGCCGCTGCGCTTGACGACGGCCAGCACCGCTTCCTCGACGGTGGTGAACCGGCGCCCGCAGGCGGCACAGGAGCGCCGACGGCGGGTCGCCACCCCGTCGTCGACCTCGCGGGAGTCGATGACCCGGCAGTCGGAGTGGCGGCAGAACGGGCAACGCACGGACGACCCCTTCCGACGAGCGGAACCCCATCCCTGGGCTAACGACGCCCATGTAACCACAACATGTAGGGGAAGCAGAAGCCGGGCGGCCCATCTGTGGCGGCGCGTCGCCCGAACGGGACCGCGGTGCCGCCGTGGGTCGCGCGCGCCCCGTCAGCCTCCGAGGACGCCCGCCACCGGGCCGGGCACCGTCACCACCGGTGTGGGCGAGTGGCCGGTGACGCCCGGCGCACCGGAGGACTGGCGGGCCGCCGCGGCGACGTCGGCCAGCAGCCCGAGCGCCACCACCACCGCGGCCGCGAGCAGGGCCATGCCGATCGTGGCCGCCACGCGGCGGCGGCGCCGGATCCTCGCCGGGAGCACCGGGACCGTGCGCAGCAGCACCCGCTGCCCCGGCCGGGCCCGCTCCCCCGCCCGGCCCCGCCCCGGCTGCGGGCGCGCCGGCTCCGCGGGGCGCACCGGTGCGGACGCCACCCGCGGGCGCACGGGGCACGGGCCGGCCGCCCGGCCCCGGCGCGGCAGCGTGCGGGCGGGCCGCACCTCCCGGGGCCCCCCGGGCGCCCACCCCTCCCGCAGTGCCGTGCCACCGGACCGCCGCCCGGCCTCCCACTGATCCTGCATCGGACTCCGCCTCTCGCTCGCCGTGGCCGTGCCTGCTCGCCGCGCCTTCCCGCCGGACCCTGTCGCCCCGTGTCGCGGACCGTTCCCCATGCGGGTTCGAACGGGGAACGCATGTTCGAACGAACGCATGTGCGATGTGTACCACCGACCCCTGACAGAATCGAGGAAACGGGGCGTGTCGTTCGAACATGTGTTTGGCGGGAACCGGGATCGGGGCTACGGTCGGTCCACGACTCCCGGGTCCGGCCCCTCACGGACCGCGCCCGGGGCGGAGCCGCACCCACCACGCGGTTCCCGCCGACCAGCAGCACCGACCAGCAGCACCGACGAGGAGGCGCGAGCACATGGCACGGGACGAGCCCGGCCCGACGGGCGACGACGAGGGGGTGCGCCCCGGCCCGACCGCCCGGGTCAGCACGTTCCCCGACCCGGCGAGCGCCCCCGTCGGCCTCACTCCCCGGCAGCGCAAGGTGCTGGAGGTCATCCGCGACTGGGTGGAGCGCCACGGCTACCCGCCGAGCGTCCGCGAGATCGGTGACGCCGTCGGGCTCACCTCCACCTCCTCGGTGCACCACCAGCTGCGCACGCTCGAGCGGAAGGGCTACCTGCGGCGCGACCCGAACCGCACCCGCGCGGTCGACGTCCGCCCGCCCGACGACCAGCCCGAGGCCACGCTGCCCGACTCCGGCGTGGTGGAGCGGCCCGCGCCGGCCTTCGTGCCGCTGCTGGGCACGATCGCCGCCGGTGGCCCGATCCTGGCCGAGCAGGCGGTGGAGAGCGTGTTCCCGCTGCCGCGGGAGATCGTCGGCGAGGGCACGCTGTTCCTGCTGAGGGTCCGGGGCGACTCGATGGTCGAGGCGGCCATCACCGACGGCGACTGGGTGGTCGTGCGCCAGCAGCCGGTGGCCGAGAACGGCGAGATCGTGGCGGCGATGATCGACGGCGAGGCCACCGTCAAGACCTTCAGCCGGCGCGACGGGCACGTGTGGCTGATGCCGGCGAACGCCGCGTACGACCCGATCTCCGGCGACGACGCCACGGTGCTCGGGCGCGTCGTGACGGTGCTCAGGCGGCTCTGACCGGCGCCAGGGCGTCCCTCACCCGGGCGCACCACGACCACGGGTGGTGGGCGGTGCGCCGGTGGCTGCCGGGGTGCGCCCGGGCACCCGCCGGTCACCGGCTCCGGGCCCGCCACGACAACGCCGCCGCGAGCAGGACCAGCACCCCGATCGTGACGCCGCCGCCGAGCAGGGCGGGCAACCACTCCGGGGCGGGCTCCTCGACGGGCGCGACCGGCGCGGCGGGCGGCGGGCCGGGCTGCCCGGCCAGTGCGGCGGCACCGGGGACGGCCCGCAGCTCCCCCGGCTCGACCCGGGTCTCCGACGCCGAGAGCAGCGTGCCGTCCGCCTCGAACGCCACGGCCTCACCCTGCGGTTCGCCGGGCAACGGGATCCGCGTCGGCTGCCCGGACAGGGCGGCGGCGACGTCGCCGCCGTCCACGGGGAACAGCCAGGCGTCGGTGTAGGTGCGCAGCGCGAGGACGGTGCCGTCGGCCGACAGGGCCGCTCCGGTGACGGTGCGGGTCCCGACGCCGCCGATCGGCCCGCCCTCGGTGTCCGAGGCCGGCAGCGACACCTGCGCCACCCGCTCCAGCGGGAACGGGCCGCGGCCCTCGGGCGGGGCCGCGGGCCGGTACACCCCCGCCGGTGCGCCCACCTCCTTGGTGATGACGAACGGCACCCCGTCGGCGTCCACGACCAGCGCCTCGGCGTCGTGCGGCCCGTCGGGGTAGGTGAAGCGGTGCAGCCGGGCCTCGCCGCGCACCGGCAGCACGATGGCCGCGACGGTCTCGCGCGAGCGCTCGTTGTCCCCGGTGTCGGCCACCCAGTACTCGCCGTCGGGGCCCAGCGCGAGGTCCTCGGCGTCGAACGGGTCGATCCCGGCGGTGCGGGTCTGCGCCACGGCGCAGTCGTCGTCGAGGCGGTGGACGGTGACCTCCCGGCCCCCGTCGCTCATCGCCCAGATCGCGCCGTCGTCGACGAGCATCCCCGACAGCTCGGCCAGCCGGTCGTCGGTGACGACGCAGCGGACCTCCGGCGCGGGCGGCACGACGGGCGCGACGGCCAGCGCGGCCGCCAGTACGAGCCCGATCAGCGCGCCGCGCCTTCCACCCGCACGTACGGCAGCACGGCCGTGGCCAGCTCGGCGCCGACCCGGGCGTGGATCCGCGTGCCGTCGGGGGTGTGCTCCTCGGCGAGCACCTCGCCCTCGGCGTGCACCCGTGCCACCAGCGAGCCCTCGACGTAGGGCAGGAGCAGCTCCACGTCGACCTCGGGCCGCGGGAGCAGCTCGGCGATGCGGGCCCCGAGCTTGTCGACGCCGTCGCCACGGTGGGCGGAGACGAACACGGCGTCGGGCAGCAGGTGGCGCAGCCGGGCGAGCTGCAGGTCGCCCGCCACGTCGGTCTTGTTGACGACGAGCAGCTCGCGCGGCATGGTGCCCTGCTGCTTCTCGCCGATCTCGACCAGCACCTGGCGGACCGCCTTGATCTGGTCCTCGGGCATCGCATCGGAGGCGTCGACGACGTGCACGAGCAGGTCGGCGCCCGCCGTCTCCTCCAGCGTCGAGCGGAACGCCTCGACGAGCTGGTGGGGCAGGTGGCGCACGAACCCGACCGTGTCGGTGAGGGTGTAGGTGCGCCCGTCGGCGGTGGACGTGCGCCGGGTCGTGGGGTCGAGCGTGGCGAACAGCGCGTCCTCGACGAGCACGCCCGCGCCGGTGAGCGCGTTGAGCAGGCTCGACTTGCCGGCGTTGGTGTAGCCGACGATCGCGACGCCCGGGACCTCGTTGCGCCGCCGCGACCCGCGCTGGGTCTCCCGGATCTGCTTCATCGCGCCGATCTCGCGGCGCAGCTTGGCCATCCGGTCGCGGATGCGCCGCCGGTCGAGCTCGATCTTCGTCTCACCGGGGCCGCGGCCGCCGATGCCGACACCGCCCGCGGCCCGGCCGCCGACCTGGCGCGAGAGCGCCTCGCCCCAGCCGCGCAGGCGCGGGAGCAGGTAGGACAGCTGCGCCAGCTCGACCTGCGCCTTGCCGTCGCGGGAGCGGGCGTGCTGGGCGAAGATGTCGAGGATCAGCGCGGTGCGGTCGACGACCTTGACCTTGAGCTTGTCCTCCAGCTGGCGCAGCTGGCCGGGTGAGAGCTCGCCGTCGCAGATGACGGTGTCGGCGCCGGTCGACTGCACGACCCCGCGCAGCTCCTCGACCTTGCCGGAACCGATGTAGGTGGCCGGGTCGGGCCGCGGGCGCCGCTGGATCAGGGCGTCGAGCACCTGGGAACCGGCGGTCTCGGCGAGCCGGGCCAGCTCCTCCATGGAGCCGCGGGCCTGCTCGGCGGAACCCTCGGTCCACACCCCGACGAGGACCACGCGCTCCAGGCGGAGACGGCGGTACTCGACCTCGGTGATGTCGGTGAGTTCGGTGGAGAGCCCAACGACGCGGCGGAGCGAGGAACGTTCCTCGAGCTCGTAGTCGCCCGCGGTCGGGCCGGAGAGGGGTTCGGTCATCGTGTGGCTCATGCTCCCACGACAACACCGGTTCTAGTCGAGTGATTCCCAGTCGAGGTCGCCGTGGGCGACCAGCACGGCAGGCCCGTGCAGCACCGTCGTGCTGTCGGTGACCGTGACGCGCAGGCGCCCGCCGGGCGTCGACACCCCGACGGTGCCGGTCTCCCGGCGCGCGTGCCGCAGCGCCGCCACCACCGCGGCGACGGTGCCGGTGCCGCACGAGCGGGTCTCCCCCACGCCGCGCTCGTGCACCCGCATGGCGACCTCGCCGTCGACGACGGGCGTCACGAACTCGACGTTGACCCCGTGCGGGAACAGCGCCGGGTCGTGGCCGGGCGGGCGGGTGAGGTCGAGGTGGTCGATGTCGACGGTGGTGACGCACGCCAGGTGCGGGTTGCCGACGTCGACCGCGACGCCCGGGAACGCCTCCCCGTCGATGCTGGCGGTGCTGTGCTCGCCGACTGTCGCGACGCCCATGTCGACCGACACCTCGTCGCCGTCGAGCCGGACGGTGCGCACCCCGCCGCGGGTGCCCAGCGCCAGCTCACCGGCGCCCAGCCAGCCGCGGTGGGCCAGGTAGCGGGCGTAGACGCGCACGCCGTTGCCGCACATCTCGGCCACGCTGCCGTCGGCGTTGCGGTAGTCCATGAACCACTCGACGCCCGGCACCGGCGCGGGTCCGTCCGCGAGCGCCGCCCAACGGACGACCCGGAGCACGCCGTCGGCGCCCAGGCCGCGGCGGCGGTCGCACAGGGCGGCCACGCGGGCGGGGGTCAGGTCGAGGTCGCCGTCGGGGTCGGGGAGCACCACGAAGTCGTTCTCGGTGCCGTGTCCCTTGCTGAACTGCACGTCACGACGATAGCGCCAGTGCCCGGCCGAGCAGATCGGGCGCGGCGGCGTCGAGCCAGTGCACGCGGGTGTCGCGCCGGAACCACGAGCGCTGGCGGCGGACGAACCGGCGGGTGGCGCGGACGGTGTCGGCCGCGGCGGTGCTCATCGGGCCACCGGCCAGGATCTGCCGATAGCCCAGCGCCTGCGACGCGGTCAGCCCGTCGCGCAGGCCCGCGGCCTCCAGCGCACGGGTCTCGTCGACGATCCCGGCGGCGAACATCCGGGCCACCCGCCGGGCGACGCGGGCGTCCAGCTCGTCGGTCGGTCGGTCGACGCCGACCAGCACCGCGTCGTAGCGGGGGACGACCCCGGCCGGCAGCCGCGCCGGGAACGGCCGCCCGGTCAGCGCGATCACCTCCAGGGCCCGCACGATCCGCCGCCCGTTGCCGGGGAGCACGACGTCGGCGGCGGCCGGGTCGACCGCGGCGAGCCGCGCGTGCAGCGCGCCCGGGCCGTGCGCGGCCAGCTCCGTCTCCAGCTCCGCGCGCAGCACCGGGTCGGTGCCGGGGAACTCCAGGTCGTCGACGACGGACTGCACGTAGAGCCCCGACCCGCCCACCAGCACCGGGGTCCGGCCCGCCGCGAGCAGTGCCTCGACCGCCGCCCGGGCGTCGCGCTGGTAGGCCGCGACCGACGCGGTCTCGGTGACGTCGAGGACGTCGAGCAGGTGGTGGGGCACCTCGGCGCGCTCGGCGGGCGTCGGCTTGGCGGTGCCGACGTCCAGGCCGCGGTAGAGCGCCATCGCGTCGGCGTTGACGATCTCCCCGCCCAGGTGCCGCGCCAGGGCCAGGCCCAGTGCCGACTTGCCGGTCGCCGTCGGGCCGACGACCGCGATCAGGCGGGGCATCTCGTCCAGACCGCCACGTGGTAGCCGACGCCGAAGGGGGCGCCGGTGTAGAGGAGCTCGCCGGACCAACGGCCGCCCGCCGTGGCGCCGGCGAGCACCTGCCACGGTGCGCGGCCCGCGGCCCACAGCTCCGTGCCGAGGTCCGGGTCCAGCGCGGCCAGCGCGGCCGGGTCGGCGTCGCGCAGCGCGGCGGCCACGGCGGCGTCGAAGGGGCCGGACCGCTCGTCGAGATGGCCGGGGGCCCTGACGGTGTGCCGGGCCGACCCGTCACCGACGACGAGCAGGCCCACCGGCTCGTCCGCCAGCCCGGCGCCCAGCTCCGCGCACTCGCGCGGCGGGGCGTCCGGGGCCACCAGCTCGCCGCGCACCCGCGCCCCCGTCCCGGCCGCGGCCCAGCCGGCGACCAGCAGCGGCAGCGGCAGGTCCCGGTCGACCGGCGCGGTCGACGCCGGGTCGAGCGCGACCACGACGTCCGCCCCGAACCCGGCGAACGTGCCGCGCGTGTCCGGGCCGACGGTGCGCCGGCCGCCCTCGTCGGCCCCGACGGCGACCCAGGTGGACGCCGCGGCGCCGAGACGGGCCGCGGCGGTGCGGCAGGCGGCGCGCAGGTCGGCGGTCTCGGCCGCGGCGGCGCCGGCCAGCTCCGGCACGAGCAACGGCGGTTGCGGGAGGACGACGACCATCGAGGGCACGGGCCCGAGCCTAGGGCGCGCGGCTCCTCGCCGACCCGGAGCGGCCGCTGACGGCGCCGCCCGGCCGAGCGGTTCCCGTGGGCCCGCCGAGCTGTTTGAATCGCCGGACGGCCGTCGGTCACCCTCGACCGGCCCCGGCCGCTGTGCACGGCTCCGCCACGGCGGGGCGCCCGCCGCTCGCGGCGGGCCGGACTACAGGAGGACACGGTGTCGGAGCAGCACGCGACGGAGGACCAGACCACCGGGACGATCCCGGACGACCGGCCCGGGGAGCCCGCCGCAGGACCCGACCCGGACCCCGCCGCCGTCCCGGGCCCGCCACCCGTCTCCGACACCCCGGCCGCCGGTGATCCCTCGTCCCCGGCCCCGGCCGACGAGGCCCCGCCCGCCGAGAGCCCGCCCGCCGAGAGCCCGGCCGCCGACGGCGGTCCGTCGGCCGAGGCCCCGGCCGACGAGGCCCCGGCCGCCACCGGCACCCCGGCCGACGGGGCGGCCGCCCCGGCCGCGGAGGTCGGTTCGGCCGCGGCGGTGCCGAGCCCCCCGGTCTCCCCCGCACCCCGGCCCGGCCCGCCGCGCCCGGCCCCACGCCCCGGCCCGCCGCCGGCCGCCGCCCGCCCGGCCGCCCGGCCCGCAGCCGTCGCGGCGCGCACGGAGCCGTCCGCACCCGCCCCGCAGCCCTCCCCGGTCACCGCGGCCAGCGCCGACCCGTCCCGCTGGGGCCGCGTCGACGACGAGGGCACCATCTACCTGCGCACCGACGACGGGGAGCGGGTCGTCGGGTCGTGGAAGGCCGGCCCCCCGGCCGAGGGGCTGGTGCACTTCGCCCGCCGCTTCGACGACATGCTCACCGAGGTCGAGCTGCTCGCCGCGCGCCTGACGGCCGGCGGCGGCGACCCGAAGCAGACGCTCACCGCCGCGCGCGGGCTGCGCGGCGGGCTGGAGGAGGCGGCCGTCGTCGGCGACCTGCCCGGCCTCGCCGCCCGCCTCGACGAGGTGGTGGCCCTGGCGGAGCAGGGTGTCAGCGCGGCGCGGTCGGCCCGTGACGCCCAGCGCGCCGCGTCGGTCGCCCGCAAGGAGGAGCTGGCCGTCGAGGCCGAGACGCTGGCCACCGAGGCCACCCAGTGGAAGCAGGCGGGCGACCGCTTCACCGCGATCCTCGACGAGTGGCGCACCATCCGCGGGATCGACCGCAAGACCGACGAGCAGCTGTGGAAGCGGTTCTCCAAGGCCCGCGAGGCGTTCAACCGCCGCCGCGGGTCGCACTTCGCCGACCTCGACCGCCAGCGCGGCGCCGCCCGTGCGGCGAAGGAGGAGCTGGTCGTCGAGGCCGAGAAGCTCTCCGGTTCCGAGGACTGGGGCCCCACCGCCGCCCGGTTCCGTGACCTGATGACCGAGTGGAAGGCCGCCGGGCGCGCCCAGAAGGACACCGACGACGCCCTGTGGCAGCGCTTCCGCTCCGCCCAGGACGCGTTCTTCGCCCGCCGCTCGGCCACCTTCGACGAGCGCGACGCCGAGTTCGCCGCCAACGCCGAGGCGAAGAAGGCCCTGCTCGTCGAGGCGGAGAAGATCGACACCAGCGACCCGGCCGCCGCCCGCAACGCCCTGCGCGTCCTGCAGGAGCGCTGGGAGGAGATCGGCAAGGTCCCGCGCGACGACATCCGTCCCCTGGAGGCGCGGTTGAAGGCCGTCGAGGACCGGGTCCGCGAGGCGGGCGAGCGGCAGTGGCGGCGCACCGACCCCGAGGCCGAGGCCCGCGTCGCCCAGTTCCGTGACCGCGTCGCCCAGTTCGAGGCCCAGGCAGAGAAGGCGGAGGCCGCGGGCGACACCCGTCGCGCGGAGCAGGCCCGCGAGCAGGCCGCCCAGTGGCGGGAGTGGCTGGTCACCGCCGAGCAGGCGGTCCAGACCCGCTGAAGATCACCACTTCGGCACGTTTCCGGCGGGATCTCGCCGGAGACGCGCCGAGACGGTGATCATGGGGGGCCGATTCCGCCGAACGCCCTCGCGGCGGCAGGTCGAACCGGCATCCTGCCCGGATGCCGGGCCACCCCGAGATCGACGATCTGCTGGCCCGGCAGTACGGGCTGATCACCACGGCTCAGGCCGCCGGGCGCGGCCTCCCGGACCGGACGCTGCGCGACCGCGTCGCCGGTCACGGGTGGCACCGCATGGCCCCCCGGGTGTTCCTGGCCGCCGGACACCCGCACACCCGCCGGGCCGAGGTCGGGGCAGCCGCACTGTGGGCCGGTGAGCGCGGGGCGGTGTCGGGGCCGGCCGCCGCGTGGTGGCACGGGATGCTCGACCGACCGCCGGAGGGCATCGAGGTGACGGTCCCACGCCGCTGCGGCCTGCGGGCCTACCCCGGCGTCCGGGTCCGGCGGCGGGACCTGAGCCCGGCCGACGTCGTCGGCCTCGACGGTCTGCGGTTCACCGCCCGGCCCCTGACCGCCCTGGAGACGGCGATCGCGCTGCCCGAGGGGTCGACCTTCCTGGACCGGGCACTGCAGAGGCACGTCGGGTTCCCGGCCGTGTACCGCGCGTACTGCAGGAACATGGGTGCCGACGGGGCCGCCCGCATCCGCGTCCTGCTCACCGCCGCGGCGGACCGGGCCGACTCGGCCGCCGAGCGGCTGCTGCTCGCGCTGCTGCGGTCGGCGGGGCTCACCGGCTGGGTGGCCGGGTGGCCGTTCGGGAGGTGGACCGTCGACGTCGCCTTCCCGGAGGCGAAGGTCGCCGTCGAGGTGGACGGGTGGGCCTGGCACACGGACCCCGACCGCTTCCGCGCCGACCGCCACAAGGGCAACGCGCTCGTCCGGGACCGGTGGGACCTGCTCCGCTTCACCTGGCACGACCTGACGCACCGACCGGGCTACGTCCTCGGCGAGATCAGGGCCGCGCTCGCCGGGCGGCCATGATCACCGTCTCGGCGCGTTCCCGGCGGGATCTCGCCGGAGACGCGCCCGATCGGTGATCATGGACGGAGCGGCGGACGTCAGCGGCGCAGGGCGATGCTCGACCAGGACGCCGCGAGGACCACCATCGTGACGACCGCGATCACCAGCCCGATGGCCGGGCCGGTGCCGCCGTCGGGCACCACCGTCTGCCGGGACCAGATCGCCCACACCCCGGTGACGACGGAGATGCCGCTGCCCACCGCGCACACCCAGGCCAGCGCCCACCAGCGGGTCGAGAGCGCCAGCGCCGAGCCGACGACGCCGATCCCGACCGCGGTGAAGGTGAACAGCCGGGGCAGCACCCCCAGCTCCGGCGCGAGACCGGCGAGCACCTGCCAGCCCAGGACCGACCCCGTCCAGGGCAGGGCGAGCGAGCCGAGGACGGCGAGCACCGCGACGGACACCGTGACCGCCGTCGACCCGGGGTCGGTGCGCCGCTCCATCGTGCGGGCGATGCCGCGCATCTCGGCGTCGAGTGCGGGGTCGTGCTCGGTCATGACGTCGCTCCACATCCGCTGGTGGCCGGCGCGGGTGCGCCGAACCCGGGCAGCCCCAGCCCGGTGCCGCGGCCGGGGGCGACCGACGCGTCACCCGCCCTGGTCCGCCGGTGCGAGCGCAGTGCCGCGTCGGAGACGAGATGGTGCGGCGCGCCGTAGGTGATCTCGGCCTCGACGACGTCGCCGGGCCGGACCGCCGCGGTGCCCGGTGTGAAGTGCACCAGACGCCCGTCGCGCGCGCGACCCGACAGCCGCTGGGTGGCGCCGTCCTTCTTGCCCTCCCCCGCCGAGACCAGCACCTCGACGACCCGGCCCTCCAGCTCGCGGTTGGCCGCCCAGGAGATCTCCTCCTGCAGCGCGACGAGGCGCATGTAGCGCTCCTGCACGACGGCCTTCGGGAGCTGGTCGGGCAGGTCGGCCGCGGGGGTGCCCGGCCGTTTCGAGTACTGGAAGGTGAACGCCGAGGCGAACCGCGCGGCCGCGACGACGTCGAGCGTGGCCTGGAAGTCCTGCTCGGTCTCCCCGGGGAAGCCGACGATGACGTCGGTGGTGATCGCGGCGTCGGGCAGCGCGGCGCGCACCTCGTCGATGATCGAGAGGAACCGCTGCGACCGGTACGAGCGGCGCATCCGGCGCAGCACGTCGTCGGACCCCGACTGCAGCGGCATGTGCAGCTGCGGGCACACGTTCGGCGTCTCGGCCATCGCGGCGATGACGTCGGAGGTGAAGTCGCGCGGGTGCGGGGAGGTGAAGCGGACGCGCTCGAGCCCGTCGATCGACCCGCAGGCGCGCAGCAGCTTGGCGAAGGCCTGCCGGTCGCCGAACTCCACCCCGTAGGCGTTGACGTTCTGGCCCAGCAGCGTCACCTCGAGCACGCCGTCGGCGGCCAGCGCGGCCACCTCGGCGAGGACGTCGCCGGGGCGGCGGTCCTTCTCCGTGCCGCGCAGCGCGGGGACGATGCAGAAGGTGCAGGTGTTGTTGCAGCCCACCGAGATCGAGACCCAGCCGGCGTAGGTCGACTCGCGCCGCGCGGGCAACGTCGACGGGAACACCTCCAGCGACTCGGCGATCTCCACCTGCGCCGCCTCGTTGTGCCGGGCGCGCTCCAGCAGCACCGGCAGGGCGTGCACGTTGTGCGTGCCGAACACGACGTCGACCCAGGGCGCGCGGCGCACGATCTCGGCGCGGTCCTTCTGGGCCAGGCAGCCGCCGACGGCGATCTGCATGCCGGGGCGGCCGCGCTTGACCGGGGCGAGGTGGCTGAGGTTGCCGTAGAGCCGGTTGTCGGCGTTCTCGCGCACCGCGCAGGTGTTGAACACGACGACGTCCGCGGCGTCGTCGGTGGCCGAGCGGGTGTACCCGGCCTGCTCCAGCAGGCCCGCCATCCGCTCCGAGTCGTGCACGTTCATCTGGCACCCGTACGTGCGGACGGTGTAGCTGCGGCTCACTTCCACAGCGTATGCCCCTCTCCGGGGGTGGCAGGATGCGCCCATGACGGGGGTGGTGTCGCGGCGCACCGTGCTCGCCGCGCTGGCCGCGGCCGGCGCGGTCGCGGCGCTGCCGGGCTGCGGCGCCCCGTTCGCCGGGGCCCGGCTGCGCCTGGCCACCGGCTCCGAGCGCGGCGTCTACTACCGCATCGGCAGCGCGCTGGCCCGCTCGTGGCGCGCGGAGCTCGGGCTGGAGATGCCCCCGGTGGTGCTGAGCACGGCCGGCTCGCTGCAGAACGTCGCGATGCTCGCGGCGGGCACCGCCGACGTCGCGTTCAGCCAGGTCGACGCGGCCGCCGGGCAGCTGGAGGGGATCGCCCCCGACGACCCGGCCGCGCCCCGGGCGTTGGCCCGCATCTACGACGACGTGCTGCACGTCGTCGTGCCGGCCACGTCGGCGATCACGACCGTCACCGGGCTGGTCGGCGCCCGGGTGTCGGTGGGCGCGGCCGACTCCGGGGTGTCGGTGGTGGCCCGGCGACTGCTCGACGCGGCCGGGATCGCCCCCGCCGACATCGCGGGCGTGCAGCTGGGCCTCGACGAGTCCGTCGAGGCGATGGCCGCCGGCACGATCGACGCGTTCTTCTGGTCCGGTGGGCTGCCGACGCCCGCGGTCGAGCAGCTGGCGCAGGAGCTGCCGATCCGGCTGCTGGACCTGGCCGAGGACGGCGTCCTCGACGCCGTCCGCGAGCGCTACCCGGTCTACGCGCCGGGCACCGTGCCGGCGCAGGGCTACCCGGGGATCACGACCCCGGTCACCACCATGCTGGTGCGCAACCTGCTGCTCGTCGCCGCCTCGATGCCCGACGACTTCGCGCAGGCACTGGTCGAGGTGCTGTTCGACGAGCAGGAGCAGCTCGCCCGCGCCGGCCCGGCGGCCCTGACGATCGACCCCCGCGCCGCGATCGGCACCGAGCCGGTGCTGCTGCACCCGGGCGCCGTGCGGTTCTACCGGTCCGAGCGGAGCTGAGCCGCCGCGGCTGCGCGCCGCTCGTCGATCTCGGTGGTCATGTGGTGCATCGCCCCGGCGAACAACGCGCCCGCGACGTCCTGCAGCGGGTGCAGGTGCCCGAGCAGCTCCAGGACCACCAGCCCGTGCATCCGGGCCCGCAGCTCCAGGAAGAAGGCCAGCGCGCCGGGTGGCAGGGGGATCTTCGACAGGTCGGCGCCAGCGACCGCCTCCGCGCCGGGGGCCAGCGGCAGGGCCGCCAGCTCGGCGGGGCTCCAGCCGTCGAACACGACGTCGACGAACGGGGCGGCCAGCCGCAGCGCGGCCTCCCCGGTCGCGTCGCCGGGCACCGGGGCGAAGTCGGGCACCGGGGTGCCGTAGAGCAGCAGGAACTCCGGCGCGTGGGCCAGCGACCAGTCGCGGAACGCCTCGGTGGTGACGCGCCTGCGCTCCGCGGGCGGGCGGCCGCGGCTGCCGTCGGCGGCGGCCTGCACGGCGTCGGCCAGTGCGTGGTGCGCGTCGGCCATCAGCGCGGTGAGCAGGGCGTCGCGGCTGTCGAAGTAGTGGTAGAGCGACTGCACGGTCATGCCGACGGCCCGCAGCGACAGCGCGCCCGGTCCGGTCTCGGCGAGCTGGGCCACCGGCCCGCGCCACACTGACGCCGTTCGCGCAGACTGACAGTGTCAGGGGAACGTCATGCACACCGTCCTCGCCGACGCCCGGCGCGGCCACCGGGGCCTGTTCTGGTTCGCGGCCGCCATGGTCGCGCTCACCGCCGTCCTCCTCGTGGCGGCCGTGGTCGACCAGCGCACGCTGCTCGGCGCGCCGCTGTGGTTCAAGCCGCTGAAGTTCAGCGTCTCGCTGGCGGCCTACGCGGCCACGCTCGCCTGGATGCTCGGGCAGCTGCGCGAGCCCGCCCTGCGGCGCACCGGCTGGGCGATCGCCGTCGCCGGGGCGGTGGAGATCGTCATCATCGTCGGGCAGGCCGCCCGGGGCGTGCGCAGCCACTTCAACGACGACACGCTCGCCGACTCGCTGCTGTTCGCCGTCATGGGCGCGACGATCGCCGTGCTCTACCTGGCCACCGCCGCGATCGCCCTGCGCTTCCTGCGCGAGCCCGGACGGGACCGCGCGGCCGGGCTCGCGATCCGCCTCGGGCTGCTCGTCGGGCTGGTCGGCATGGGCGTCGGGGTCGTCATGTCGGTGATCGGCTCGCACGCCGTGGGCGTCGCCGACGGCGGGCCGGGCCTGCCGTTCGTCGGCTGGAGCACCACCGGCGGCGACCTGCGGATCGGGCACTTCGTCGGCATGCACGCGCTGCAGGCGCTGCCGCTGCTCGCCGCGGCACTCGCCGCCACGGGCCGGTTCACCGAGGCGACGCGCTCGCGGGCGGTCACCGTGGCCGCCGTCGCCTACGGCGCGGTGGTGCTGCTGGTGACCTGGCAGGCCCTGCGCGGCCAGCCGCTGCTCGCCCCCGACGCCCTCACCCTCGGCACGCTCGCCGCGATCGTCGTCGGCACGGCGGGTGCGCTGCTCGCGGGCCGGGACCGCGTGCCGGTGTGATCACGCCCTGGGCAGCCGCGCGGCCACCCGCAGCCCACCGGGTGAGGACAGCAGCAGCTCCCCGCCCCCCAGCTCGACGGTGCGGGCCGCGATCGCCAGGCCCAGGCCCGACCCCTCGGTGTTGATCCGGGCGGGGCTGCGCCAGAAGCGGTCGGTGGCGCGGTCGAGCTCGTCGGGGGCCAGGCCGGGTCCGGTGTCCTGGACGGAGACCTCGACGAGGTCGCCGTGCAGCGCCGTCCGCACCGTGACCGTGCCGCCGGCCGGGGTGAACTTGACGGCGTTGTCGAGCACGGCGTCGAGCACCGTCTCCACCGCGCCCTCCGGCCCGACCGCCCGCAGGCCGCGCACCCCCTCGCGCCGCAGCTCCAGGCCGCTGTGCTCGGCCAGCGGGCGCCACGCCTCCAACCGGTCGTCCACCCCGTCGTCGACGGCGAGCGGGACCAGCGGGGCCGTCCGCTCGGCCCGGGCCAGCGCCAGCAGGCCGTCGAGCAGGGTGGACAGGCGCTCGGCCTCCTCCAGCGCGGCGACGTGGTCCTCGGCCGCGTCGGCGTCGACCCGGCCCTGCAGGTTCGACAGCCGCAGGCGCAGCGCCGTCAGCGGGTTGCGCAGCTGGTGGCTCGCGTCGGCGACGAAGGCGCGCTGGGCCGAGTAGGCCTGCGCCACCTGCTCGGCCATGCGGTCGAAGGAGGCGGACAGGCGTCGCAGCTCCGGCGGCCCGGAGTTGTCCGAGACCGGGTCCGGGCGCGCCCCGGCGAGCACGGCGGCGGCGACGCGGCCGGTGCCCTCGTCGAGGCGGCGCACCGGTCGCAGGATCCAGCGCACCACCGGCAGGGCCACGAGGACGCCCGAGCCGAGCGCGAGCAGCGCGGCCGTGGCCACCAGCGACCACGTGCGCAGCTCCTGTGCCCGCACCGCGGCGGTCGAGGAGATCGTGACGACGGCCCCGCGCACCTCGCTGTCGACGAGCACGGGCTCGGCGAGCACCAGCGGGCGCTCGTCCCAGGGCATGATCAGCGGGTAGGCCTGCGACGGCTGGCGGGCCAGCGCCAGCGTCACCCGCTCGCGGGCGTCCTCGTCCAGGGCCGGGGCGGGCGAGCGCGAGGCCACCACCGGCTCGCCGGTGCGGTCGAGCACCAGCACGGCGTCGCCGTAGACCTCGTCGTAGCGGCGCAGCGTGGCGGCGAGCTGGGAGGTGTCGGCCTCGGTGAGCGGCCGCTCGGCCGCGGAGGCGTAGTCGATGGTGTCGATGAGCCGCTCGGTGAACAGGTCCTGCTGGGCCGCGGCGGCGCTGGCCAGCGCCAGCGGCACCCCCAGCCCGGCGGCGAGCAGCCCCACCACCACCATCATGATCACCAGCAGCCGGGCGCCCACCGCTCACTCCGCCCCGGGGAGCCCGAGCCGGTAGCCGACGCCGCGCACGGTCTGCACCAGCTCCGGGCGGCCGAGCTTGGTGCGCAGCGTCGCCACGTGCACGTCCAGGGTGCGGTTGGCGCCCGCCCAGGTGCGGCCCCACACCTCCGCCACGATCCGGCTCCGCGTGCACACCGCGCCGCCCGAGCTGGCCAGCAGCGCGAGGACCTGGAACTCCTTGCGGGTCAGCGGCACCGGCCGGTCGCCGACCGAGACGGTGTGCCGGGCCAGGTCGACGCGCACGTCGTCGACCTGCACGACGTCGTCGGCGGTGCTGGCCGCCTCCACCCGGCGCCGCCGGTACACCGCGTGCACCCGGGCGACGAGCTCGCCGATGTCGTAGGGCTTGACCAGGTAGTCGTCGGCGCCGGAGTGCAGGCCCAGGATGCGGTCGTCGACCTCGCCGCGGGCGGACACCACGATCACCGGCACCTCGCTGACGGCGCGGATCGCCCGGCAGACGTCGACGCCGTCGACGTCGGGCAGGCCCAGGTCGAGCAGCACGACGTCGACGCCGGACAGCTCGTCGACCACACCGCGCCCCCGCGACAGGCGCGTGGTGGTCATCCCGTGGCGGTGCAGCGCGGGCCGCAGCGCCGCCGCGATCCGGTCGTCGTCCTCCACCAGCAGGATGTGCACGCGATCAGTCTCCCCGAGGTCTCGTTATCGCAGCGAAACCCTATGTGTGGCTCAAGGTGGTGGACTGGGGTGTCCGATTCGCTCTAGCGTCCCGCCATGCTCGGAGGCCTGAGATGACCACAGCCGGCACGCCCATGATCAGGATGGCGGCCGTCGACAAGCACTTCGGCGATCTCCACGTCCTGCGCGACATCAACCTCGACGTCGAGTCCGGCCAGGTCGTGGTGGTCCTCGGACCGTCCGGCTCCGGGAAGTCGACGCTGTGCCGCACGATCAACCGCCTGGAGCCGATCGACTCGGGCACCATCCAGGTCGACGGCACCGACCTGCCCGCCGAGGGAAAGGCGCTGGCCGGGCTGCGCGCGGACGTCGGCATGGTGTTCCAGAGCTTCAACCTGTTCGCGCACAAGACGATCCTGGAGAACGTCACGCTGGGCCCGATCAAGGTGCGGAAGGACTCCAAGGCGGACGCCGAGAAGAACGGCCTCGCCCTGCTGGAACGTGTCGGCATCGCCAACCAGAAGGACAAGTACCCCGCCCAGCTCTCCGGCGGGCAGCAGCAGCGCGCCGCGATCGCCCGCGCGCTGGCGATGAAGCCCAAGGTCATGCTGTTCGACGAGCCCACCTCCGCGCTCGACCCGGAGATGGTCAACGAGGTCCTCGACGTCATGACCACGCTGGCCAAGGAGGGCATGACGATGCTCGTGGTCACCCACGAGATGGGCTTCGCCCGCCGCGCCGCGCACCGCGTGGTGTTCATGTCCGACGGCGAGATCGTCGAGGACGCGAAGCCGGAGGAGTTCTTCTCCAACCCCACCTCAGACCGTGCCAAGGACTTCCTCGGCAAGATCCTGTCCCACTAGAACGATGTGGAGATCAAGCATGAAGATGCGCACCCTGGCGGTGGGCCTGATGGTCGGCGCCCTCGCCCTGAGCGCCTGTGGGCGTGAAGGCGGCCCGACCACGCCCGAGAGCGAGGCCGCCGCCGAGCTCAGCTACCCGGTGGCCGAGAACGTCGCCCTGACCGGCTCCCCGACGTTCGACGCCATGACCGCGGCGGGGCGGATCACGATCGGGGTCAAGGAGGACCAGCCGGGCCTCGGCTTCCGCGACGCCACCACCAACGAGTACTCCGGGTTCGACATCGAGATCGCCCGCTACGTCGCCGCCGAGCTCGGCTTCGGGCTCGACCAGATCGACTACCTGCCGGTCCCCAGTGCCGCCCGCGAGGACACCATCGAGCGCGGCGACGTCGACTACTACGTGGGCACCTACACGATCAACGACGGGCGCAAGGAGCGCATCTCCTTCGCCGGTCCGTACTTCCAGGCCGGCCAGTCGATCCTGGTGCGCGCCGACGAGACCGAGATCACCGGACCCGACACCCTGATGGGCAAGAAGGTCTGCTCGGTGACCGGATCCACCCCGATCAAGCGGGTGGCCGAGCAGGGGCTCACCGAGCCCGCGAACATCGTCGAGTTCCAGACGTACACCCAGTGCGTCGACCAGCTCACGACCGACCAGGTCGACGCCGTCACCACCGACGACGCGATCCTGGCCGGCTACGCCTCCCAGCAGCCCGACGAGCTCAAGCTCGTCGGCGAGCCGTTCTCCGAGGAGCCCTACGGCATCGGGCTGAACCGCGACGACACCGCCCTGCGCAACGCGATCAACGACGCTCTCCAGAAGGCCTACGACGACGGCACCTGGCAGCGCATCTACGACGCCACCCTGGGCCTGTCCGGCACGCCGGCCAGCCCGCCCCCGCTCGACCGCTACTGACCTGCCCCGACGCCGGGTCCGCCCTCGTGGCGGGCCCGGCGTCGCCGGTGTCACGACGAAGGAAGGGGGGCCGTGGACGTCCTCGTCGACAACCTCGACCTGTACCTCAGTGCCTTCGGGCAGACGATCCTGCTGTTCCTGGTGGCCGCGGTGGGCTCGCTGGTGCTCGGTACGGTGCTGGCCGCGCTACGGGTGAGCCCGGTTCCGATCCTGCGCTCGTTCGGCTCCGCCTACGTCACGGTGTTCCGCAACACGCCCCTGACACTGGTGCTCTTCTTCTTCGCCTTCGCCTATCCGCGCCTGGAGCTGGTGGACCTCTCGTTCTTCGCACGCGCCTCCGTCGGACTGATCCTCTACACCGCGGCGTTCGTCTGCGAGGTCGTGCGCTCGGGGATCAACACGGTGCCGGTCGGCCAGGCCGAGGCGTCCCGGGCACTCGGCTTCGGGTTCGGCCAGACGCTCACGCAGGTGGTGCTCCCCCAGGCCGTCCGGTCGGTGGTGCCGCCGCTGACCAGCGTGCAGATCGCGCTGTTGAAGAACACGACCATCGCGTCGGGCTTCTCGGTGTTCCAGGCCGGGGGTATCTACGCGGTTCTCTCCGAACAGGGCGACAACGTGTTCATCGGCCTGCTGTGGGTGTCACTCGGCTTCCTCATCCTCGTCGCCCCGCTGACGCTGCTTCAGCGGCGCCTGGAGAACCGCTGGAGCGTGGCCCGATGACGGCGACCCTGTACGACGTCCCCGGTCCGCGGGCCCGGGCGACCAACCGCATCCTGGCGATCGTCGGCACCCTGCTCATCGTCGGGATCCTCGGGTTCGTCGTTCTCCGGTTCGCCGAGAGCGGGCTGTTCACCTACGAACAGTGGGACTGGATCACCTACGAGCTGATCCAGATCTCGCTGCTCAACGCACTGCTGGCGACGCTGCGGGCCTTCGCCGTCGGGGCGGTGCTGGCCCTGCTGTTCGGAGCGGTGTTCGCCGCGGCCCGGCTGTCCGACCACGCCTGGGTCCGCGCCCCGGCGGCCGCCATCGTGGAGTTCTTCCGCGCCGTGCCGCTGCTCATCCTGATCTTCATCGCCTTCTACGGCCTGCGGATCGACCTCTTCTGGTCGGTCGTCATCGGCCTGACGCTCTACAACGGCTCGGTGCTCGCCGAGGTGTTCCGCGCCGGTGTCAACGCCGTGCCGAAGGGTCAGAGCGAGGCGGCCTACGCCCTGGGCATGCGCAAGACCCAGGTCATGGTCACGGTGCTGCTGCCGCAGGCACTGCGCTCGATGCTGCCCACGGTGATCAGCCAGCTCGTGGTGCTGCTCAAGGACACGGCGCTGGGCTTCATCATCGGCTACCAGGAACTGCTGTTCCAGGCCCGCCAGATCGGCAGCCAGATCCAGCTCGACGCCCCGATCATCCCGGTCGCCATCGTCATCGCGGCGATCTACATCGGCCTGTGCCTGGTCCTCTCGGCCCTGGCCAACTACGCTGAACGGCGCAGCCGGCGCCGCGTCGCCAGCCCGGCGGAGTCGGAGAAGCGCGCACTGGACGAGGTGACCCGCACGGGCGGCTGACAGGCCACTCCGCCGCCGAGCTCCACTCGATTCGAGGGAAACCCATGCATCGCATCACGGGAGCAGTGCCTCTGATCGCCCGGGTCTCCGTCGTCGCGCTCCTGCCTGCGGCCCTGCTCGTGGGTACCGCCACGGCCGCATCCGCCGGCGCGTGTGAGACCAGCGCTCCGGGTGGGAACAGCGGGTCGTCCATCTGCGTCGGCGTGCGGACCCATCGGGTGTTCCTGCAGTGCGAGGAGAACAGCGGCAACCGCTACATCCGGATCGGCCCCGAGGCCGGAGACGGGCAGTACTCGCGTGCCCGGTGTGACGAGTTCTCCTTCACCACCGACGTCACCGTCTCGTTCACCTGATCGAGCCGCCGGCCACCTGGTCGGCTCCGGCTCGGACCCTCGGCTGCAGGCCGGTCGGTGCCGGGACGGGCGGACGCGGGGTGCCGCTGACCTGTCACCTGCGCGGTAGTATCAGAAGTATGACCACCAAGCTCACGATCAGTGTGCCGGACCAGGTCGCCGAGGAGGCCCGTCGCGCCGTCCGTGAGGGACGGGCCGAGTCGGTGTCCGGTTGGTTCGGCACGGCGGCCGAGCACTTCCGCCGCGCCGGGACCCTCGACGACTGGCTGGCCGAGGCGGACGGCGTCGCGGGAGAGCCGCCGTCGGCCGCGGTCCTCGCCGAGGTCGACGCGGCGCTGGACGCGTGAGCACCGGCGTCACGCTCGACGCCGGAGCCCTCATCGCCATCGAGCGCGGCACCGAGCGGGCCCGCGCCCTCGTCACCCGGATACGGGACCGCCGCCTGCCGGTGCTGGTCCCCGCCGCGGCGCTGGCCCAGGCCTGGCGGGGTGGACCGCGCCAGGCCCGGCTCGGCGCGTTCCTGCGCGCCCGCGGCGGACCGGAGGTGTTCGCGCTCGACGCGGCCGGGGCCCGCGCCGCCGGCGAACTCTGCGCCCGGGCGGGCACCGGTGACATCGTCGACGCCTCGGTCGTGCTCTGCGGGCTCCGCCACGACCATCTCATCGCCACGAGCGACCCGGACGACCTGCGCGCCCTCGACCGACGGGTGCGGATGTTCGTGCTTTGACTACAGGTTCTCGATCTCCACCGGCTCGATCCCCTCCGCCACCGGGAGGTCGAGGCCCAGGACCTGCGCGTAAAAGCTCAGTTCGGCGTCCAAGGCCCGGCGGATGTTCTCCGCCCGCCGGAACCCGTGCTGCTCCCCGTCGAACAGCAGATAGGCGACGGGGAGGCCCTTGGCGCGCAGCGCGTCGACGATCATCTCCGACTGCGCGGGCGGCACGATCTCGTCCCCACTGCCCTGCAGCACGATCAGCGGGGCGGTGAACCGGTCGAGGTGGTGGATCGGGGAGCGTTCGACGTCGCCAGGCTCGGCAACGCCCCAGGCTGACGCGTCGACCATCACCAAGACGCCGAACGCGCAGGCAACGAGAGTCGCACCATTCAGCCTGCACCCGTCGGCGTGTCGCCCCCCTCGCCGCCACGGGCAGCGAGACGATCTGTGGCATTACGAAGAGTAAGAACGAGCTGAACTCTCACCCTATCAGGGATTCCTCAAGTCGCACCTTGACCTTGACTCTATGTAGCCCCTAATGTTCGTATCCGATAAAGATTTCTGAAAGAGCTACGCCGGGCTCATTCTCGGAAGAATTCTGCTCGCAGCACCGCGAGGCCCGAACAGATCTAGACATCTGGAGGAGCAATGCGTCATGGACGGAAGCTGCTCACATTCGCAACCGCGGTCGTACTAGCCGGGGTCAGCGTGAGTTCGGCGACAACGATTGCGTCGGCCTCGACGCCAGTCGAGGTGGCGTCGATAGCTGCCGTTCGGGCAGACCCGACGTTGCCTCCCGGTGAAGCACCGAACGGCCCGAGCCCGGACCTCATTCCTGATCGATGTGGATACTTCGATCGTGAGTTCCCGGCGCCGAGAAAGAACATTAACGGCGTTCAACGGTTCTATCAGCTCAATTACTATATCCCGAACGAGACTGGCCTTCGCGACGGAGTGCTTTCCGTCTTCGAAGCGGTTGGTGAGCCGTTCTTCGGTTACGACCCCGGCCCTCGACTCGGCACGGTCGTCATAGGTTGCGGCACATCGTAGATGTGTGAGCCGCTGGCGCCGCTGCGCCGGACGGGCTCCTCCGCAAATGGGGTGCGGGTGGCGATGAGGCAGGTTCCCACGCCTTGATCAGCGTCACCCGGTGGCCGCGTGCCGCAGCCTGCGTCCTCAGCTGCGGCGATCGTTGACCGGACTCGTGGCCGACGTCGACCAGGACGAGCCAGATGGGGTCCTGCCTCTCTGGGAGTTTTCGGAAGTTCGATCCGAAACTGGCAGTAGGACATTCGGTCGGCAGCCCGCCCGACTACCGGTGTCATCCGTCGCATCCACCTGGTCGCAGAGGAGCCGTTAAGTGCAGACCGCGGCCTGGTCGTCGAGCGTCCAAGGATCGTGAACGGCATCGGACGTCGGCTCGGCCGGGACCGCCCATACTCGTCCACAACACCTCGGACAGCGGCACCGCTGCCTCGCCGGTCCCCCGGAAACCCCGGGACCCGGACCCTGCGCGAGGGAGTCCTGGAATCCGAGGTACGTGAGAATCGTTTCCCGTGGGCACAGGGTTCGGCCGATGCACCGACCCAGCCCCGGGGCCTCTGTGCTCGATATCCCCGCAGAAACGTCGTGCACGCAACACGTACGTCCGACCGCGCAACGCTTGCTGACATGAGTGTCAGAGGTTCTCGATCGCCACCGGCTCGATCCCCTCCGCCACCGGGAGGTCGAGGCCCAGGACCTGCGCGTAGAAGCTCAGTTCGGAGTCCAGGGCCCGGCGGATGTTCTCCGCCCGCCGGAACCCGTGCTGCTCACCGTCGAACAGCAGGTAGGCGACGGGGACGCCCTTGGCGCGCAGCGCGTCGACGATCATCTCCGACTGCGCGGGCGGCACGATCTCGTCCTCACTGCCCTGCAGCACGATCAGCGGGGCGGTGAACCGGTCGAGGTGGTGGATCGGGGAGCGTTCGACGTAGGTGTCGCGCTCCTGCGGGTACGGGCCGACGAGCCGGTCGAGGTAGCGGCTCTCGAACTTGTGCGTGTCGCGGGCCAGCGCCTCCAGGTCCGCGACGCCGAAGTGGTCGGCCCCCGCCGCGAACGGTGAGTCCGGGCTCGCCAGCGCGGAGAGCACCGTGAACCCGCCCGCGGAGCCGCCGCGGATCAGCAGGCGGGCGGGGTCGGCGCGGTCGGTGGCGGCCAGGCGCCGCGCCACGGCCACGCAGTCGGCGACGTCGATCACGCCCCACCGGCCCAGCAGCTCGTCGCGGTAGGCCCGGCCGTAGCCGGTGGAGCCGGCGTGGTCGACGCTGACGACCGCGAACCCCCGACTCGTCCAGTACTGGGTGGCCACCGAGAACGAGGACGACGACGCGCCGGTCGGACCGCCGTGGATGACCACGAGCAGCGGGGGCCGCTCGCCCGGCGGGCCGCCGTGGGTCGCGCTGGCCGGTGCGAAGTACAGGGCGTGAGCGGTGCGTGGCTCCCCCGCCGCGTCGGTCGACGGCACCGTGAGGTGCTCGCCGACCGCGATACCCGCCGGGTCCAGGCCCAGGTCGCGGGGGGTGCGCAGGGTGGCGACCGCGGCGTCGGAGTCGGGTCCGGGCGGGGTGACCCGGTACACCCCGGGCTCGGCGGTGGGCGTGCCCGCGACGACGACGGCCGACCCGCCGGCCGAGCGCACGGCCGCGACCTCGCAGAACGGCACGTCCAGGTCGGCGATCAGCCCGCCGGTGCCGCGCACGGCCAAAGCGTCGGAGCCGGCGCGGCGCCGGGCGAAGACCACCGTGCCGTCGGCCAGGACGGCGTAGCGGGAGCCGGCCAGCCGCCACCCGGGCACCCCGACCTCGGCGTCGAGGCGCACGATCGGCTCGATGTCGGCGCCGGGGGGCCAGCGGTAGAGGTTCCACCAGTCGGTGCGGTCGGAGAGGAACCACAGCGAGCCGTCGGCCTGCCAGGTCGGCTCGGACACCGACTCCCACGGCCCACCCGCGACGACGGTCTCCTCCCCCGTCGCCAGCTCGCGCACGACGAGCTCGACCGCGTCCCACGGCATGGACGGGTGGTCCCACTGCAGCCAGGCCAGCGTGGCGCCGTCGGGGCTGAGCCGGGGCGCGGCGACGAAGTCGGGCCCGGTGACCAGCACCTCCGGGTCGTCGGTCGGGGCGTGGGCGGCGAGGCGGACGATCTCGTTGCGCGGCTCCCCCGCACCGTGCCGCTCCCGGACGCAGACGATCGAGTCGCCGTGCACGTCCCCGTCGGCGTAGCGGTCACCCCGCTCGACCGCGGGGGCGGGCGTCAGCGGCGTGGCCGAACCGTTCTCCAGGCGGTACAGCCGCTGGTCGGCCCACTCGGTGAACCAGACGACGCCGTCGCGCACCCACCACGCGCCGCCGCCGTACTCGTGGACGGCGGTGCGCGCGTTCGACCCGGCGGGCAGCAGGTCCGCGACGGTGCCGTCGGCCGCCCGGCGCACCAGCTGCGTGCGGCCGCCGTCGTCGGGCCGGGCCTCGGACCAGTAGACCTCGGCCCCGTCGACCCGGACCTCGGCGAGCGACACGGCGGCGGCGACGACGAGCTCGGAGGTGATCGGGGTGGGCCAGGAACCGAACGGGGCGGTCGTCACCGCACCGACGCTAGCGTCTCGGGGTGCGGAAGGCGCTCCACAACACCGCGACGGCCTCGCGCGCCGCGCCGGGCCGGACGACGGGCAGCACCCCGATCGCACCGGTCAGCCCCGTCCACCAGCGCACGGAGCCGTCGCCGCGCACCGTGCCCAGGGCCGGGGTGGCGCACCGGCGTACGGCCGCGGGGACCGAGCCGGGCAGCTCAGGGTCGCGGCACGAGCGCACCGTGACCGGCACGCGCAGCAGGTCGGGCAGCTCCCGGGCGATCTCCGAGCAGCTCGGGCAGGACACGTCGTAGACCGCGACGACCGAGACCGTTCTCACGTGCCCAGCATGACCGCCGCCAGCGCCCCGACGACGGTCAGGGCCAGCAGCGGGCGCACGACCGGCTCCACCCGCGTCCACAGCTCGGTCCAGCCGCCGTCGGCGCTCCAGGCGTTGGACAGCAGCGGCATCGCCAGACGCCCCGCCGCGAAGCCCGCGGCCACCGCGAAGGCCGCCGGGAACGGCACGACGAGCACCACGGCGAGCAGCACCAGGTGCGGCAGCGCCGAGGGCGAGTAGGTGCGCATCCCGGTGCCCATCTCGAACCCGAACTGCAGCGCCCCCCACTCGCGCAGGTGCTGGACGTCCTCGGGCACCAGCCGCGCGTTCTCCGGCACCCGGAAGCGCACCAGGCCGCACTCGCGCAGCAGCACCGCCACCGCGGCGACACCGAGCAGCCCCCAGCGCACCGGCGCGGGCACGAGCGCCTGCGGGATCGCCCCGACGACGCCCGCGACGAAGGCCACCAGCACCGCACCGAGGAGCAGCCCGGCACCGAAGTACCGCACCACCGGGGATCCGCGCCAGACCGACGCGCTCAGCAGGAACGCCGAGTTGTGGCTTCAAGTGCTCCCCGAGTTGGCGAACCCGGCACCCGCACCGGCCACCGCCGCGAGCAGGAACACCGCGGGCAGCCAGGCGCCGAGCACCGCCAGAGCGAGCAGCAGTACGGCCGTGGTGGCCGGGTGCAGGACGCGGCGGGTCACCGGTGCGGGGCCCGGGTCAGCGCCCGAGCCCGGAGCCCAGGGCGGGCAGCAGGGGCCGCGACGGGTCGCGCCCGGGGCGGTTCTGCTCGCCGTCGCCGCGGCCCGGTCGGTCCTCGTCGGGCTCCGCACCGCGGGACGTCGGGGCCTGCCGGGTGGTGGTCGGCGCCGGGGTGGCCGACGTCGACGGCGTGCCCGCCTCGCCCGGCAGGCGGCACGCCGCGATCGTGATGCCCCGGTACTCGGTGCCGTCGGCGTAGACGACCGAGGTCGTGGCGTCGGAGCAGCGGTAGCCGTTCCAGCGCCAGGCGTTGCGGCCGTGGCAGCTCTGCGTGACGCGGGTGGACTCGAAGGCGTCCGGGCCGTCGTTGTAGCTGCCCTCCCGGTGGTAGCCGTCGTCGCACGGGAAGGTGCCGCGGCGCCAGCCGCCGTAGCAGACCGCGGTGCCCGACGCCGGCCAGTTGTCGGCCTGCTCGCGGTAGCTCTCCGGGGTGCAGGTCAGGTGCTCGGCCTTGTCGTCGCCCTCGGTGACGGGTGCCGCCGCGGCCTCGCGCCGGGCGAGGTACCAGTCCAGCGGCACGAGCGCCGCGGCGGCCGCGCCGATCAGCAGGCCGCGCACGACCGCCCGCCGGCCCGGCTGCACGGCCCGGATGCGGGCGACGACGGTGCTGGGCGTCGCGACGTCGGGCGCCTCGAACGCGGCGGGGATCTCGTCGAACCGGGTCATGCGCGGGCCACCTCGTGTTCGGCGATCAGGTCGAGCAGCAGGCCGCGCACGTCGGTGTCGGCGTGGACGAAGCGGCGGTCGGTGACGACGCCGCGCGCGTCGAGCGCGAGCAGGGTGGGCGAGTAGCCCTCGAACAGCTCGCCCCGCACGTCGGGGTCGACGACGAGCTCGGCCAGGCTCGGGGTGAACGGCTCGGCGCGGTCGGCCACGGCGGCGAACCGGAGGCCGGGGCGGCTGACCTCCCCGAGCACCGCGTAGACCTCGTGGCACTGGGCGCAGTCGGCGTCGACGACGGCGACCAGGGCGCCGGTCTCCCCCGCCCGCGGCCGCACCCGCTCGGGGGCGGGCCGCCCGACGAGCGGGGCGTAGCCGGACAGCTCCACCGCGCGGGCGGTCTCGAGCGCGCGCACCCGGGCGTAGACGGCGACGAGCGCGACCAGGGCGAACAGGGCGACGAGCAAGGCGAGCAGCGCCACCGCGAGCGGGAGCGTCATCGCCCACCCGCCCAGCGACCGGAGAGCCTGCCCAGCGCGTCGACGATCCGGTCCTCGCTCAGCGAGGTGGGCGCGCGGCCGGACTCCGGGCCGAGCAGCACCAGGTCCATCGCCAGGCTCTCGCCGGCCAGGACGAACCGCCACCGGTGCGGGGTGCCCGCGACCAGCGCCGCGCCGCGGTCGTCCAGGACGCGCCCGGCCCGCCACAGCTCGCCGCCCGGGAGCGCGAACCCGGCCCACTCGGGCAGGCTCGGCAGGACGTCGACGGAACGGCGCACGATCAGCGTCGCCTCCTCGCTGTGCCCGATCAGCGCGACGTCGGGCTGCGAGACCAGCAGCGACGACAGCGGCGTCAGCGTCGCGCCCCCGGGGGCGTCGGCGTAGCGGAAGGACGACAGCATCGTGGTGACGCCGAGCAGGTCGGGGGCGGGACCGCCGAACCAGGTGGTGGCCTCGTGGTGCGGGCCGGCGAGGACGAGCGCGGAGTCGGAGCGGTCGCGCGCCTCGTAGACGATCGCGTCGTACCCGCGCATCGGCTGCCTGCGCTCGCTCGCCCCGGGCATGACGTGGGTGGGGATGGCGCGGTGCTGCCCCAGCGGCGCCAGGAAGAACTGACGCGACATCCGCGGCCCGGCGAACCGGGTGGTGCCGAACCAGCGGAACTCGCCGAACTCCTCGGGGACCTCGAGCTCCACCGGTGCGCCGGAGGGTGCGATCAGCGAGACCGCCCGGCTGGTGGCAGCCACCATCGTCATCCTCCACGTGTCGCGGGACACGGAGCGGGTCCCGTCCGTCCAACGACCCGGGGAAGGGAACGTGACGGGGCCACCGGGTCGGCTCGCTCCGCCGAACGGGTGATCAACGGGGTACCGTGGCGGGGGCCCGCACCGTCCGCGCGAAAGGCCCGAGATGACCGATCCGACCCCGCTCCCGGAGCCGGTCGACGCCGAGATCGTCGAGCGCGACGGGATCCCGCCGGTCGTCGTCCCGCGGCCCGACTACGACGAGCACGGCGTCCCGAGCTTCGACTACGTCCGCGACCGGATCGAGAGCCGCCACGCGACGTCACAGGGGGCGACGGAGCTGGCCGACGCGACGCCGGAGGGCCGCTCGGTCGAGGAACGGTTCACCGAGCGTGAGCGGGCGGCGAAGGAACGGCTCGAGGAGATCCGCCGCTCGCTGGACTGACACCCGGCCCCGGACAGCAGTAAAGCCACTGTGCTGCCATCTGCCGGCAGCACAGTGGCTTTACTGCCACTTCGGGACCGGCGGGCTAGGACTCGCCCCGCTTGAAGATCTTGCTGCCCAGCCACACCAGCGGGTCGTACTTGCGGTCGACGACGCGCTCCTTGAGCGGGATCAGCGCGTTGTCGGTGATCTTGATGTGCTCGGGGCAGACCTCGGTGCAGCACTTGGTGATGTTGCAGTACCCGAGGCCGTGCTCCTCCTGGGCCGCCTTCTGCCGGTCGGCGGAGTCCAGCGGGTGCATGTCGAGCTCCGCGATCCGCATGAGGTAGCGCGGGCCGGCGAAGTTCTCCTTGTTCTCCTCGTGGTCGCGCACCACGTGGCAGGTGTTCTGGCACAGGTAGCACTCGATGCACTTGCGGAACTCCTGGCTCCGCTCGACGTCGACCTGCGCCATCCGGTAGTCACCCGGCTCCACGCCCTCGGGCGGGGCGAAGGACGGGATCTCGCGCGCCTTCGTGTAGTTGAACGACACGTCGGTGACGAGGTCGCGGATCACCGGGAACGTCCGCAGCGGCGTGACGGTGATGACCTCGTTCTCGTCGAACGTGCTCATCCGCGTCATGCACGCCAGGCGCGGGCGCCCGTTGATCTCGACGCTGCACGAACCGCACTTGCCGGCCTTGCAGTTCCAGCGCACGGCCATGTCCTGGGCCTGGGTGGCCTGCAGGCGGTGGATGATGTCGAGGACGACCTCGCCCTCGTTCACCTCCACCGGGTAGTCGACGAGCTCGCCCTTCTCGTCGTCGCCGCGCCAGACGCGGAAGTGCTGGTCGTGGGTCATGCCTTCTCCCCCTTGTCGGCCGCCGAATCAGCGCGGTGGCCGCCCAGCTCCTCGCCGGTGTAGTACTTCTTCAGCTCGTCGAGCTCGAACAGGTCGAACAGCTCCGGCCGCATCGGGATCTGCTCCTTGCGGACCAGCTCCACGTTGTCCTCACCCAGTGCGGACAGCTGCAGCAGGACGTGGCGCCAGTCGGAGTCCATCACCGGGTAGTCGTCGCGGGTGTGCCCGCCGCGGCTCTCCTGGCGCTCCAGCGCCGCCTTCGCGACGCACAGCGACACGAGCAGCATGTTGCGCAGGTCGAGCGCGAGGTGCCAGCCCGGGTTGAACACCCGTGCACCCTCGACGCTGACGGTGCGCGTGCGCGTCGCGATGTCCTCCAGCGCCTTGAGCGCCAGCTCCATCTCGTCGGCCTTGCGGATGATGCCGACCAGGTCGTTCATCGTCTTCTGCAGCTCCTGGTGCACGACGAACGGGTTCTCCCCGCCGGCCGTGGCCGTGGAGAACGGCAGCAGCGCACGGCGCTCCGCCTCGACGACGTCGTCGACGAGCACGGCCGGGCGCGTGCCGCCCAGCGCGTCGACGTACTCCGCGGCACCGGCACCGGCGCGGCGGCCGAAGACCAGCAGGTCCGACAGCGAGTTGCCGCCGAGGCGGTTGGAGCCGTGCATGCCGCCGGAGCACTCACCGGCGGAGAACAGGCCGGGGACGACCGACATCGCGGTGTCGGGGTCGACCTCGACGCCACCCATCACGTAGTGGCAGGTGGGCCCGACCTCCATCGGCTCCTTGGTGATGTCGACGTCGGCCAGCTCCTTGAACTGGTGGTACATCGACGGGAGCCGCTTCTGGATCTCCTCGGGCTTCAGGCGCGAGGCGATGTCGAGGAACACGCCGCCGTGGGGCGACCCGCGACCGGCCTTCACCTCGGAGTTGATCGCGCGCGCGACCTCGTCACGGGGCAGCAGCTCCGGGGGGCGCCGGTTGTTGTCCGGGTCGGTATACCAGCGGTCGCCCTCCTCGGGCGTGGTGGCGTACTGCTCCTTGAACACGTCCGGCACGTAGTCGAACATGAACCGCTTGCCGTCGGAGTTCTTGAGGATGCCGCCGTCGCCGCGGACCGACTCGGTGACCAGGATGCCCTTCACCGACGGCGGCCAGACCATGCCCGTCGGGTGGAACTGCAGGAACTCCATGTTGATCAGCGTGGCGCCCGCGCGCAGGGCTAGCGCGTGGCCGTCGCCGGTGTACTCCCAGGAGTTCGACGTCACCTGGTAGCTCTTGCCGACCCCGCCGGTGGCCAGCACGATCGCCGGAGCGTCGAAGCGGACGAACTCGCCGGTCGACCGGTAGTAGGCGAAGCAGCCCGCGATCTTCCCGTCGGCCTTGAACAGCTCGGTGACGGTGCACTCGTGGAAGACCCGGATGTTGGACTCGTAGTCGCCCGTGGCCGCGAAGTCCTCCTGCTGCAGCGAGACGATCTTCTGCTGCAGGGTGCGGATCAGCTCCAGGCCGGTGCGGTCGCCGACGTGCGCGAGGCGGGGGTAGGTGTGCCCGCCGAAGTTGCGCTGGCTGATCTTGCCGTCCTTGGTGCGGTCGAACAGCGCCCCGTAGGTCTCCAGCTCCCAGACGCGGTCGGGCGCCTCCTTGGCGTGCAGCTCGGCCATCCGCCAGTTGTTGAGGAACTTCCCGCCGCGCATGGTGTCGCGGTAGTGGACCATCCAGTTGTCGTTGCTGTTGACGTTGCCCATGGCCGCGGCGCAACCGCCCTCGGCCATCACCGTGTGGGCCTTGCCGAACAGCGACTTGGAGATGATCGCGGTGCGCTTGCCCTGGGCCCGGGCCTCGATCGCCGCGCGCAGGCCGGCGCCACCGGCGCCGATCACGACGACGTCGTACTCGTGCCTCTCGATGTTCTCGCTCATGTCGGTAGTCACCCCACGATCCGCAGGTCGGTGATCCAGCCGGCAGCGACGGCCATCACGTAGAAGTCCGTGAACGCCAGCGTCCCCAGTGTGAGCCACGCCAGCTGCATGTGCTTGGCGTTCAGCTTGGACACGTACACCCACGCCTTGTAGCGCGACGGGTGCTTGGAGAAGTTGTTGATCCGCCCGCCGACGATGCTGCGGCAGGAGTGGCACGAGATCGTGTACGCCCACAGCGCGACGACGTTGATCAGCAGGATGATGCTGCCCAGGCCCACGCCCTCGGTGAACGCCAGCACCATGTCGTAGGTGTTGATCACCGAGATGATCGCGGCGGCGTAGAAGAAGTAGCGGTGCAGGTTCTGCCCGAGCAGCGGGAAACGGGTCTCACCGGTGTAGCGCTTGTGCGGCTCGGCCACGGCGCAGGCGGGCGGCGACAGCCAGAACGCCCGGTAGTAGGCCTTGCGGTAGTAGTAGCAGGTGAGCCGGAACAGCAGCAGGAACGGCAGCGTCAGCGCCGCGTAGGGCAGCCACCAGACGTCGGGCAGGATCTGCCCGAAGTGGGACGCCTCCGGGATGCAGCCGACGGAGAAGCACGGCGAGTAGAACGGCGTCAGGTAGCCGTACTCGGCGACGTAGTAGTTGTCCTGCTGGAACGCCCGCACGGTGGCGTAGGCGACCCAGGCCGTGAGCCCGGCGAAGTTGAGCAGTGGCGGGAGCCACCACCGGTCGGTGCGCAGCGTCCTGGCCGAGATCTGTGCCCGGCCCGTGGACGCGTCTGTGGTGGATGACACGTCAGTGGGTCCTCGTCTTCGTTTCCGCGATCGAACGGGGTCGAAACTGGGCGGAGCGTACGACGTAACGTCGGCCACGACGGTGACGGGTGGGGAACAAATCCGGTGGTCGAGACGGGAGTCACAGTCACGTCACCGGGCCGTGACACGACCGGTGGCCCGGCCCCCGTGGGGGCCGGGCCGGAGTCGGTCGCGGGGGTCAGGCCGAGCGGCGGCTCCCGGTCGTGGCGTGCAGGTAGTCCCGGTTGAGCTGGGAGATGACGTCGAGCGGGATCTCCTTCGGGCACGAGACGGTGCACGCGCCGGTGTTCGTGCAGCCGCCGAACCCCTCGGCGTCGTGCTGCTCGACCATCCGCACCACGCGGTCGTCCTGCTCGGGCCGGCCCTGGGGCAGCTCACCGAGGTGGGTGATCTTCGCTCCGAGGAACAGCGACGCCGACCCGTTCGGGCACGCCGCCACGCACGCACCGCATCCGATGCACGCCGCGGCGGTGAAGGCACGATCGGCGTTCGCCTTCGGCACCGGCGTGGCGTGCGCGTCGGGCGCGGCACCGGTCGGGGCGCTGATGTAGCCCCCGGCCGCGATGACGCGGTCGAACGCGCTGCGGTCGGTGACTAGGTCCTTGACGACCGGGAACGCCGCCGCCCGCCACGGCTCGACGACGATCGTCTCCCCGTCGCGGAAGTGGCGCAGGTGCAGCTGGCAGGCCGTGGTGGCCTTCTGCGGGCCGTGCGGCTCGCCGTTGATCACCATGGCGCAGGACCCGCAGATGCCCTCGCGGCAGTCGTGGTCGAAGGCCACCGGCTCGTCGCCGGAGAGGATCAGCTTCTCGTTGAGGACGTCGAGGAGCTCCAGGAACGACATGTCCTCGTCGGCGTCGTCGACCTGGTAGCCGACCATCCGCCCGGTCGCCCCGGGGGCCTCCTGGCGCCAGATCTTCAGTGTCAGTCTCATTTGTAGCTCCGCTGGCTGGGGGTGACGTGGTCGAAGACCAGGTCCTCCTTGTGCAGGACCGGGGCCTCGCCCGCACCGGTGAACTCCCACGCCGCGACGTAGGAGAAGTGCTCGTCGTCGCGCTCGGCCTCGCCGTCGGCCTGGCTCTCGGCGCGGAAGTGGCCGCCGCAGGACTCCGTGCGGTGCAGCGCGTCCAGGCACATGAGCTCGCCGAGCTCCAGGAAGTCGGCCACCCGTCCGGCCTTCTCCAGCGACTGGTTCAGCGTGTCCGCCGAACCGGGCACCTTGACCGAGCGCCAGAACTCCCGGCGCAGCTCGGAGATCAGGTCCAGTGCCTTGCGCAGGCCCTCCTCGGTGCGCTCCATGCCGCAGTGGTCCCACATGATGTGGCCCAGCTCGCGGTGGAAGGAGTCGACGGTGCGGGTGCCGTCGACGGCGAGCAGCCGCTCGATCCGCTCGGTCACCTGGGCGCGCGCCTCCCGCACCTCGGGGGCGTCGGCCGCGACCGGCTCCAGCCGGCTCGTGGCCAGGTAGTCGCCGATGGTGGTGGGCAGCACGAAGTAGCCGTCGGCCAGGCCCTGCATCAGCGCGGAGGCGCCGAGCCGGTTGGCGCCGTGGTCGGAGAAGTTGGCCTCGCCGACGACGAACAGTCCCGGGATCGTGCTCTGCAGGTCGTAGTCGACCCACAGCCCGCCCATCGTGTAGTGCACCGCCGGGTAGATGCGCATGGGGACCTCGTAGGGGTCCTCGCCGGTGATGCGCTCGTAGATGTCGAACAGGTTGCCGTAGCGGGCCGCCACCGCGTCGCGGCCCGTCCGCTCGATGATCTCGGAGAAGTCCAGGTAGACGCCGAGACCCGACGGTCCGACGCCGCGTCCGGCGTCGCACACGTTCTTGGCGGCGCGGCTGGCGATGTCGCGGGGCACCAGGTTGCCGAACGCCGGGTACTGGCGCTCCAGGAAGTAGTCGCGCTCGTCCTCGGGGATGTCCTTCGGGGAGCGGGTGTCGCCCGCCTGCGCCGGCACCCAGATGCGGCCGTCGTTGCGCAGCGACTCGCTCATCAGCGTGAGCTTGCTCTGGTGCTCGCCGCTCACCGGGATGCACGTGGGGTGGATCTGGGTGAAGCACGGGTTGGCGAACAGCGCCCCCTTGCGGTGCGCCCGCCAGGTGGCGGTGACGTTGCAGCCCTTGGCGTTGGTGGACAGGTAGAAGACGTTGCCGTAGCCGCCGCTGGCGAGGACCACGGCGTCGGCGAGGTGGGTCTCGATCTCGCCGGTCACCATGTCGCGCACGACGACACCGCGCGCCCGGCCGTCGACGACGACGAGTTCGAGCATCTCGTGGCGGGTGTGCATCTCGACGCGGCCGGCGTCGATCTGGCGCTCCAGGGCCTGGTAGGCACCCAGCAAGAGCTGCTGGCCGGTCTGGCCCTTGGCGTAGAAGGTGCGGGAGACCTGGACGCCGCCGAAGGAGCGGTTGTCGAGCAGGCCGCCGTACTCGCGGGCGAACGGCACGCCCTGCGCCACGCACTGGTCGATGATCTGCACGCTGATCTCGGCGAGGCGGTGGACGTTGGCCTCGCGGGCGCGGAAGTCCCCGCCCTTGACGGTGTCGTAGAACAGCCGCTGCACCGAGTCGCCGTCGTTGCGGTAGTTCTTCGCGGCGTTGATGCCGCCCTGCGCGGCGATGGAGTGCGCCCGGCGCGGGCTGTCCTGGTAGCAGAAGCTCGTCACCTGGTAGCCGGCCTCGGCCAGCGTGGCCGCGGCCGACCCACCGGCCAGCCCTGTGCCCACCACGATGATCCGCATCTTGCGCTTGTTGGCCGGGTTCACGAGCTTGACGCCGAACCGGCGGCGCTCCCAGCGGGACTCGATCGGCCCGTCGGGGGCGGCGGTGTCGGCGATCGGCTCGCCGACGGAGAACTCCGAGTACGCGGTCATGACACCAGTCCGAACGTGATCGAGAGCGGGACGACGAGGAAGCCGGCGGCCAGCGCGATCGCGACGACGTTCGCGGTCGCCCGGAGCGCGGCGAGGTTGCCGCCGCGGGTGCGGCCCAGCGACTGCAGCGCGCTCCACAGCCCGTGCCGCAGGTGCAGCGTCAGCGCGAGGATCGACACGACGTAGAACGCCGTCACGTACCAGCGCTGCGGCGCGAAGTCGGCCACCAGGTTCGCGTAGACCTCGCCGTACACCCCGTTGGGGTTCAGCGTGCCCGTCGTCAGGTCCAGGATGTGGTAGACGATGAACAGCGCCACGATCACGCCGCCCCAGCGCATGGTCCGCGCGGCGTAGGAGCCCGCCACCCGGCTGCGGTGCGCGTACTTCACCGGCCGGGCCCGCGACGCGCGGCGGGCCAGGATCGTGGCCGCCACGATGTGGCCGACCACGGCGGCGAGCAGCACGACCCGCACGAGCCACAGCACGGTCTGCTCCGGCAGCGCGGGCGCGCCGACGACCCGCAGCCACGCGGCGTAGAGGTCGAGCGACTCGGCCCCGAAGAAGATCTTGAGATTGCCGACCATGTGCGCGACGAGGTAGAGGAACATCACCGCACCGGACACGGCCATCACGTACTTGAGCTGCACGGACGACGGCCGCGGGGTACGCCGGGTCGGCGCATCGCCGTTCGTGCGCGGAACCAGGGACACCATGCGGCAAGGGTGACCACCGGGCGACTGTGCCGTCCAATGCATGGTTCGGCCGGGTTCGGTGCTCTGCCGCTATAGGTGGGTCGGCGCCGCAGGTCAGGGCCCCGGCTGCCGGCCCCTCACGTGCCCCGCTTCACTCCGTTGCCGTAACGGCGTACGACCCCACTCCCGCGGCATCGCCCCCGACCGGTCGATGCTCGTAGGCTATGGCGGTGACGCTGACGCAGCTCGCCTATCTCGTGGCACTGGCCGACGCGCGCAGCTTCACCCGGGCCGCCGACGTGGCCGGGGTGGCGCAGCCGACGCTGTCGCGACAGCTGCGGGTGCTCGAGGACGAGCTCGGGGCGCCGCTGGTGCAGCGCGGGGGCCGCGAGGGCGTCACGCTCACCCCGGCGGGCGAGGTGGTGCTGCCGCTCGCGCGGCGGATGCTGGCCGACGCCGAGCGCGCCCGCACCGGCGTCGCCGAGCTCATCGGGCTGCGCAGCGGGCGGGTGCGGGTCGGGGCCACCCCGTCGCTGTGCATCGGCGTGCTGGCCGACGTGCTGCGCGTCTTCCACGACCGCTACCCCGACGTCCGGCTGGAGCTGGTCGAGAGCGGGTCGCAGCCGCTGGTGCGCTCGCTCGTCCGCGGGGAGCTCGACGTCGCGCTGGTGATCGTGCCGAGCACCGGCGTCGACCCCGCGCTGCACACCACCCCGCTGCTGCGCGAGCGGCTGTCGGTGGCCTCCCCCTCCTCGGAGCGCGCGCCGTCCTCGCGCGGGTCGATGACCGTCCACGAGCTGGCCCGCCGCCCGCTCGTCGTCCCGCGGCTGGGCTACGACGTGCGCGAGGCGACGTTGCGCGCGTACGCCGACGCGGGCGAGACCCCCCGCTTCGCCGTGGAGGGCGGGGAGATGGACGCGGTGCTGCGGCTGGTCGAGGCCGGGACCGGGGTCGCGGTGGTGCCGGACCTCGTGTTCGCCGGCCGCCCCCGGCTGCGGCGCACCGTGCTCACCCCACCGCTCTACCAGACGGTGGCGCTGGCCCGCCGCGCCGACCTCGTCCCCACCCACGCCATGAGCGCGTTCCGCGACACGCTGCTGTCGTTCCTGGCCGCGCTGTCGGCGGGCGACGGGCTGCCCGGCGACGTGCAGGTGCTGCGCCGCCCTGATTAGCTCACCGCATGGCCGACGTGCACTTCTACTTCGATCCGGTGTGCCCCTTCGCGTGGATGACCAGCAAGTGGGTGCGGCAGGTGCAGGCCGCGCGCGACTACTCCGTGCAGTGGCGGTTCATCTCGCTGCGGCTGCTGAACTCCCACATCGACTACGACGCGCACTTCCCGCCGGAGTACGAGGCGGGCCACACCGCGGGGCTGCGCCTGCTGCGCGTGGCCGCCGCCACCCGGGCGGCGCACGGCGACGCCGCCGTCGACCGGCTGTACGCCGCCCTCGGCGCGGCCATCTTCGACACCGACCCGGTGCCCGACGACGACGCCGCGCGCCGGGGCACGGCCGGGTTCGTCGCCCCCGTGCTCGCCGGGCTCGGGCTGCCGGCCGGGCTCACCGACGCCCTCGACGACCCGGGCTGGGACGCCCTGATCCAGGCCGAGACCGACGAGGCGCTCGCGCTCACCGGCAAGGACGTCGGCACCCCGATCCTGCAGTTCGAGCCGCCGGACGGGGTGGCCTTCTTCGGCCCGGTGATCAGCCGCCTCCCCGCCGACGACGAGGCGGCGGAGCTCTGGGACCACGTCATCGCGCTGGCCCGCTTCCCCGGGTTCGCCGAGCTCAAGCGCAGCCTGCGCGAGCTGCCCCGGCTGCGGGCGCTCGGCGTCGCCGACGACGAGGTGGGGGTGCAGCAGGACTGGCACGCGGGGAGCCGGCGGCAGAAGCGGTAGCCGGCTCAGTCGGGGACGTGGTCGTCGCCGAGCTCCTCGGCGTCGGCCCCGTGCGCCGCGAGCGCCTCCCGGACCACCCGGTAGGCGACCCCGCCGCCGTAACCCTTGCGGGCGAGCATGCCGACCAACCGGTTGACCGCCTTGCGGCGCTGCTCCGGGGTGTCGGCGGGCACGGTGCGCAGCTTGCGGTCGACCAGCTCGCGGGCGCGCTGTTCCTCCGACGCGGGATCGACCTCCTCCAGCGCCTCCCCCGCCACCTCGTCGTCGACGCCCTTGCGCCGCAGCTCCATCGCGATCGCCCGCCGCGAGAGGCCGCGGTAGCTGTGGCGGGAACGCACGTACTGGCCGGCGAAGGCGGCGTCGTCGATCAGGCCGACCTCGTCGAACCGGCTCAGCACCGACTCGGCGGCGTCGTCGGGCACGCCGCGCTGCGCCAGGGCCCGGGCCAGCTCGTGCCGGGTGCGGGCCCGGTCGGTGAGCAGCCGCAGGCAGATCTCCCGGGCCGCGACCAGCGGGTCGGCGTCGGGGTCGATCTGCTTCGGCCCCCAGCCGCGACGGGCGCCGTCGCGCGGCCGGCCCTCCCCGGCCGCGTCGGCGGGTTCCGGCTGCGACGGGCGGTCGCCGCCGCGCTCGGGGCCGGGACCCGCGGGCCGGTCGGTGTCGGGTGGCCCCGGCCGGGTGCCGGCGCGCCGCCGCGGGCGCCTGCCGCCCCGTGTGCCCTCCTCGGCATCCGGTTCGGGCGCGGCCCGTCCGCCGCCCGGCGCCACCCGGCCACGTCCGCCCGCACCGAGGCGCGCCGTCCGCACGGCCGTGCCCCGGGACGCGCCCGGCGCGTCCGGCACGTCCAGCTCGGCGACGGCGACCGCCGGATCCGCGCCGCCGGCCTCGCCGAGCCGCGCGACCGCGGCCGGTGGGCCGTCCGGGGCTCCGGGATCGTCTGCGGCGGGATCGCCATCGGGGCCCGCCCCGGCGGTGGTGCGGTCGGGGTCCTCCCCCGTCCCGAGCCCGGCGAACGTCGCGACGGGGGCGGCGGCCGGGCCGTCACCGCCGATCGCGTCGAACCGGGCCTCGACGGCCGGACCGGTGGCCGGCCCGGGCCGCTCGAACCCGGCGACCCGGCGCGGGTCGCCGCCCACGCTCAGAAGTCGACGGGTGTCGGGACGGCCGCGTCGGCGTCGACGACGGCCCCGATGCCCAGCTTCTCCTTGATCCGCTTCTCGATCTCGTTGGCGACGTCGGGGTTCTCCCGCAGGAACTTGCGGGCGTTCTCCTTGCCCTGCCCGAGCTGGTCGCCCTCGTAGGTGTACCAGGCACCGGACTTGCGGACGAGGCCCTGCTCGACGCCCACGTCGACCAGCGAACCCTCACGGCTGATGCCGACGCCGTAGAGGATGTCGAACTCGGCCTGCTTGAACGGCGGGGCGACCTTGTTCTTCACGACCTTGACGCGGGTGCGGTTGCCGACCATGTCGGAGCCGTCCTTGAGCGTCTCGATGCGGCGGATGTCGAGGCGGACCGAGGCGTAGAACTTCAGCGCCTTGCCACCCGTGGTCGTCTCCGGGGAGCCGAACATGACGCCGATCTTCTCGCGCAGCTGGTTGATGAAGATCATCGTGGTGCCGGAGTTGCTGAGCGCACCGGTGATCTTGCGCAGGGCCTGGCTCATGAGCCGGGCCTGCAGGCCGACATGGCTGTCGCCCATCTCGCCCTCGATCTCGGCGCGGGGCACGAGCGCGGCCACCGAGTCGACGACGATGAGGTCGAGCGCGCCGGAGCGGATGAGCATGTCGGCGATCTCGAGCGCCTGCTCCCCCGTGTCGGGCTGGGAGACGAGCAGGTTGTCGGTGTCGACGCCCAGCGCCTTCGCGTACTCCGGGTCGAGCGCGTGCTCGGCGTCGATGAACGCGGCGATGCCACCCGCGGCCTGCGCGTTGGCCACCGCGTGCAGCGCGACCGTGGTCTTACCGCTGGACTCCGGGCCGTAGATCTCCACCACGCGGCCGCGGGGCAGACCACCCACGCCGAGCGCGACGTCGAGGGCGATCGAGCCCGTGGGGATGATGCCGACCGGCGGGCGGGTGTCGTCGCCCAGGCGCATCACCGAGCCCTTGCCGTGGCTCTTCTCGATCTGGGCGAGGGCGAGTTCGAGCGCCTTCTCTCGGTCGGGTGCGATCATCGCCGGCTCCACATCGTGGTCGTGTCGGTCTTGGAGAGGTGTCGACGTCGACGGTAGGGGCGACCACCGACAATCCGCGGGCGAGGTCCGGAACTGTGGACGGCCACCACGCGATGTGGACAACACACTAGCGAACACCTGTTCGATCGCGACGTCGACACGCCCGGCGGCCAGGATCGCGCGCCGGACGGCGGATCTACTGCCGCGAGGGGGGCACGTCGTAGGCCGCACAGACGACCCGCCACACCTCGCGGGCGTCGTGGCCGGACTCCAGCGCCTGCTCCACCGTGCGGTCGCCGAGCTCGGCGAACACGTGGTCACGGGCCAGTGAGGCGGCGCGCGCGGCACCGAACTCCCCCTCCATGAGCTCACGGAACTGCGTCAGTCGCACACCCCCACGCTAGGCCACGGCGCCGTCGGAGGACGTCGGGCGGCCCGTCCGTCGACGGCGGAGCGCCGCGCCGTCCCGTCGTCCGGGACGACCGGACGGCGCGGGAGGTAGCCTCGTCGATATGGACTATTCGGGCGATCCCACCGGCTTCTCGTCGCCGCTCGGGCAGCTCGTCGTGCTGATGATGCTGCTGACGTCGCTGACGCTGCTGCTGCGCTGGTGGTGGCAGAACCGCGGGCGCTGAGGACCCGGGCCCGAGGGCCCAGGCCTGAGGATCTAGGAGGTGTGCTCCTCCATGTACTCCTCGGCGCCGGTGTCGGAGTAGTCGAGCCCGGCCCCGTGGGCGTGCTCCCTCTTGAACGCCGCGAACTTCTCCCCGACCTGGTTGCGGACCTCGAGCGAGGTCTTCTCCAGGAACGGCGCCAGGTCGTCGCGCTCCTCCTCGGCCAGGTGGTGGTCGTTGGCCTCCTGGGCGTCCCTGATCCCGGCCCACCACTCGTCGCTGCCTAGGTCGGCGGCCGCGGCGCGCCGGATGCCCTTGCGGATGTCGTCGTGGTCGCCGACGGCGTCCTCGGTCTCGTCCTCCATGTCGTCGACGCGCTCGAGGAGCTGCGGGTAGAAGAACTTCTCCTCGGCCGTGGCGTGCACCTCGAGCTCGGCCGCCAGCGGCGCCCAGATCGCGGCGGCCGCGGTGGCGTCGTCGTGCAGCTTCTCCAGCTCGGCGAAGCGGGCGCGGAATGACTCGTGGTCGTCGAGGATGAGGCGGACGACGTCGGGCATGGTGGTGGGCTCCTGTCGGTTTCGGTCGCGGCTACGTTCCCGGTCGGAGCGGTGGTCAAACCCCGAGCAGCGCCCGGGCGGCCTCCCGGGCCCGCACGACGGCGTCCGGCTGCCCGCCCGCGGTGACCATGACGGTCGCGCCCTCGAAGAGCAGGTGCAGCTGTGCGCCGAGCCCGGCGTCGCCGGCCAGGCCCGCGAACAGCTCCCGCATCCACTCCTTCTCCGCCCGCACGACGGCCACCCCGGGATGGTCGGTGCCGCCGATCTCGGCGTAGGCGTTGACGAAGGCGCAGCCGCGGTCCTGGGTGACGAGCCAGGCGTCGAGCGCGTCGAACACGGCGAGCACCGAACCGTCGCCCCGGGTGCGCTCGGCCAGGAACGCCTGCCAGGTGCGGGCGCGGCGGCGCAGGTACAGCGCGACGAGGGCGTCCTTCGAGCCGAAGCGGTCGTAGAGCGTCTTCTTCGTCGTACCGGCGTGCTCGGCGACGAGGTCGACGCCGACGGCGCGGATCCCGTGTCGGTAGAACAGCTCCGACGCGGCGACGGCGAGGCGCTCCCCCGCGGCGGTCAGCGGGGGTCCGGGGTCGAGCGGGTCGGGCACGGTGGGGACCTTCCGTCGGCGGGACACTGCGAGTATACCGACCGGTATGGTTACGTCGAGCCGGTGACGAACCGACGGATCGACGCCCTCGCGGCGGCCGCACTGGTGGTGCTGTGGAGCTCGGGCTTCGTCGGGGCCGAGCTGGGCACCCGGACCGCACCCGCGCTGACGCTGCTGGCGTGGCGCTACGCGGTCGCCGCGCTGCTGCTGGGGCTGGTGGCCGCGGTGCTGCACCGGCCGGCCGCGCCCGGCGCGTGGCGGCGCCAGGCCGGGCTGGGCGTCCTGGTCCAGGTCCTCTACCTGGGCGGGATCGTGTCCGGGGTGGGGCTCGGCGTGCCGGCCGGGACCGCGGCGCTGGTCGCGGCGGTGCAGCCGCTGCTCGTCGCGGCCGTCGGGGGCCCGCTGCTGGGCGAGCGGACGACGGGGCGCCAGCGCGCGGGGCTGGCGATCGGGCTGGTCGGCGTCGTCTGGGTCGTGGCGGGGGACGTGGGCGGCGGCACCGCGCCGGGGTGGGCCTACCTGCTGCCCGTGGGCGGGATGCTCGCGCTCACCGCGGGCACGGTGCTGCAGCGCCGGATGCGCGCCCCGGAGACGCCGCTGCAGTCGCTGACGATGCAGACGGCGACGGCGGCGGCGCTGTTCGTCGCGGTCGCCGGGGGGACGGGGGACCTCGTGCCGCCCGCGGATCCGGCGTTCTGGTGGGCCGTCGCCTGGACGGTGCTGCTGTCGTCCTTCGGCGGGTACGGGGCCTACCTGGTCGTGCTGGGCCGGAGCGGCGCGCTGCGGGTGAGCACGCTGCTCTACCTCACCCCTCCGGTCACGGCGGTGTGGGCGTTCCTGATGTTCGGGGAGGTCCCGGGGGCGCTGGCGTGGCCGGGCGCGGCGGCGTGCGCGGTCGGCGTCGGGCTGGTGCTGCTCGGGCGCCCGCGGGAAAGTGTCGGACCCCCGGCGCATGATGGAGACCATGACCGCGCTCGACGGGTTCTCCCCCGCCACCCGTGACTGGTTCACGGGGGCCTTCGCCGCGCCCACCGCGGCCCAGGAGGGGGCCTGGAGCGCCGCGCAGGCCGGGCGGCACGCGCTCGTCGTCGCCCCCACGGGATCGGGCAAGACGCTGGCGGCGTTCCTCTGGGCGCTCGACCGGCTGGCGTCCACTCCGGTCCCCGACGAGCCGAAGCACCGCTGCCGGGTGCTGTACGTCTCGCCGCTCAAGGCACTGGCGGTCGACGTGCAGCGCAACCTGCGCTCCCCGCTCGCCGGCATCCGGCAGGCGGCGCAGCGGCTGGGGCACGCGGTCCCCGACGTCACGGTCGGGATGCGCACCGGCGACACCCCGGCCGACGAGCGGCGCGCCTTCGCCCGCACCCCGCCCGATGTGCTGGTCACCACGCCGGAGTCGCTGTTCCTGCTGCTCACCTCGGCGGCGCGGGAGTCGCTCAAGGGCGTCGAGACCGTGATCCTCGACGAGGTACACGCCGTGGCCGGCACCAAGCGCGGCGCGCACCTGGCCCTGTCCCTGGAGCGGCTCGACGAGCTGCGCTCCACCGATGCGGGACACCCACACCCGAGGCAGCCCGCCCAGCGCATCGGCCTGTCCGCCACGGTCCGGCCGATCGACGAGGTGTCCACGTTCCTGGCCGGTGCACGCCCGGTGGAGATCGTGCAGCCGTCGATCCCCAAGACCATCGAGGTCACCGTCGAGGTCCCGGTGCCCGATCTGGCCGCGCTCGACGAGCGGCCCGCGCCGGGCAGCTCCGACGAGGAGGTCATCGGGTCGGCGGCGGGCACCGCGCAGCGCCCCTCGATCTGGCCCGCGGTGGAGCGCCGCCTGCTGGAGCTGGTGCGGGCGCACCGGTCCACGATCGTGTTCTCCAACTCCCGGCGCCTCGCCGAGCGGCTGACGTCCAAGCTCAACGAGCTGGCGGCCGAGGAGGTCGAGGGCGAGCTGCCCGACCTCGACGCGCCGTTCCCCGCAGAGGCCGTCGGGCAGTCCGGCGTCGGGAGCGGGGCGCCGCCGGTCGTGGCGAAGGCGCACCACGGGTCGATGTCGCGCGAGCAGCGCACGCTCGTGGAGGAGGAGCTCAAGGCCGGGCTGCTGCCGTGCGTGGTGGCCACCTCCAGCCTGGAGCTGGGCATCGACATGGGCGCGGTCGACCTCGTCGTGCAGGTGGAGGCCCCACCGAGCGTGGCGTCCGGGCTGCAGCGGGTGGGCCGGGCCGGGCACCAGGTCGGCGCGGTCTCCACCGGCGTCGTGTTCCCGAAGTTCCGCGGGGATCTCGTGTCCTGCGCGGTGGTGGCCGAGCGGATGACGGCCGGCGCCATCGAGTCGATGCGCTACCCGCGCAACCCGCTCGACGTCCTGGCCCAGCAGATCGTCGCGATGGTCGCGCTCGAGCCGTGGGCGCTCGACGACCTCACCCGCGTCGTGCGCCGGGCCGCGCCGTTCGCCGCGCTGCCCGACTCCGCGCTGCACTCGGTGCTCGACATGCTGGCCGGGCGCTACCCGTCGGAGGAGTTCGGGGAGCTGCGCGCGCGGATCACCTGGGACCGCGTCACCGACACACTGGCCGGGCGGCCCGGCGCGCAGCGGCTCGCCGTCACCTCCGGGGGCACCATCCCCGACCGCGGGCTGTTCACGGTCATGACGCCCGGCGGGGCCGACGGCGCCGGGTCGCGGGTGGGCGAGCTCGACGAGGAGATGGTCTACGAGTCACGGGTCGGCGACACGTTCCTGCTCGGCACGTCGAGCTGGCGGGTGGAGGACATCACCCACGACCGGGTGATCGTCACCCCCGCACCCGGGGTGCCCGCCCGGATGCCGTTCTGGAAGGGCGAGTCGATCGGCCGCCCGCTCGAGCTCGGGCGGGCCGTGGGGGCGTTCGTGCGGGAGATGTCGGCGTTGCCCGACGTCGACGCGCGGGCCCGGGCCGCTGCGGCGGGCCTCGACGAGTGGGCGATCGACAACCTGCTCGCCTACCTGCACGAGCAGCGCGACGCCACCCGCCACGTCCCGAGCGACCGCACGATCCTCGTCGAGCGCTTCCGCGACGAGCTGGGCGACTGGCGCCTGGTCGTGCACTCCCCGTTCGGGCGCCAGGTCAACGGGCCGTGGTCGCTGGCGATCTCCGCGCGGATGCGGGAGCGGCGGGGCGTGGAGTGCCAGGCGTCGGCGGGCGACGACGGGATCGTGCTGCGCCTGCCCGACGCCGTCGACGACTCCGGTGCCGAGGTCGTGCCCACCGCGGAGGACGTGCTGCTCGACCCGGCCGAGGTCGAGCAGATCGTCGTCGCGGAGCTGGGCGGGTCCTCGCTGTACGCGTCCCGCTTCCGCGAGTGCGCGGCACGGTCGCTGCTGCTGCCCCGCCGCGACCCCAAGCGGCGGGCGCCCCTGTGGCAGCAGCGGCAACGCTCGGCGCAGCTGCTGGCGGTGGCGGGCCGCTACGAGCAGTTCCCCGTCACGCTCGAGGCGATGCGCGAGTGCGTGCAGGACGTCTACGACCTGCCGGGGCTGCGCTCCCTGATGGCCGACGTGCAGGGGCGGAAGGTGCAGGTCGTCGAGGTCGTCACCCCGGCGCCGTCGCCGTTCGCGCGGAGCCTGCTGTTCGGCTACGTCGGGATGTTCCTCTACGAGGCCGACGCCCCGCTGGCCGAGCGCCGCGCCGCGGCGCTGGCACTGGACTCCACCCTGCTCGCCGAGCTGCTGGGGTCCGAGGCGATCCGGGAGCTGCTCGACCCCGAGGTGCTGGCCGAGGTGGAGGCCTCGCTGCAGCGCCTCAGCGAGGACCGGCACGCCCGCGACGCCGAGGGCGCGGCCGACCTGCTGCGCTTCCTCGGCGACCTGACCACCGAGGAGGCCGCCGCCCGCGGGGTCGCACCGGAGTGGCTCGCGGAGCTGGAGTCCGCCCGCCGCGCGATCCGGGTACGCGTCGGCGGCCAGGAGCGCTGGCTCGCCATCGAGGACGCAGGCCGGGTGCGCGACGCGCTCGGTGCCGCGCTCCCCGTCGGCGTGCCGGAGGCGTTCACCGAGCCGGTGGCCGACCCGCTGGGCGACCTCGTCCTGCGCTACGCGCGCACCCACGGCCCGTTCGCCGCGGCCGACTGCGCGGCCCGCTTCGGGCTCGGCGTCGCCGTCGTGGCGGGTGTGCTCGACCGGCTGGTGGGCTCGGGCCGGGTCGTCCGCGGCGAGCTGCGCCCGGGCGCCGACGGCATCGAGTACTGCGACGCCGAGGTGCTGCGGCGGTTGCGGCGCGGATCGCTGGCCCGGCTGCGGGCCGAGGTCGAGCCGGTGGAGCAGCGGGCGCTGGGCCGGTTCCTGCCAGCCTGGCAGGGAGTGCGCACCGGGGCCGAGGACGGGCGGCGCGGCCGGATGCGGCGCGCGCCGGGCGCGGAGGACGTGCTCGGCGTCGTCGAGCAGCTGGCCGGGGCCCCGCTGCCGGCGAGCGCGCTGGAGTCGCTGATCCTGCCGGCCCGGTTGCCCGGCTACACCCCGGCCCTGCTCGACGAGCTCACGGCGGCGGGCGAGGTCACCTGGACCGGGTGCGGTCCGCTGGCCGGCAGCGACGGCTGGCTCGCGATCGCCCCGGCCGACGTCGCCGACCTGCTGCTCCCCGAGCCCGAGACCGACGTCGCCGACGCCCCGCTGCACCGCGCCCTGCTCGGGGCCCTCGACGGCGGCGGCGCGCTGTTCTTCCGGGAGCTCGCCGACCGTGCAGGCCGCACGCTGGTCGACGACGGCGAGGCCGCCCCGGGCGACGACGCCGTGGTGACCGCCGTCTGGGACCTGGTCTGGGCGGGCCTGCTCACGAACGACACGCTCGGCCCGCTGCGGGCGCGGCTCTCCGGCGGTCGGGGCGGGGCGCACCGCACCCGGCGCACGGCGTCGCGCGGGCGGTACGCGCAGCTCCGCGCCGGGCGCCCGGCGATGCCCAGCCGCGGCGGGCCGCCGTCGGTGGGCGGGCGGTGGGCGCGCGCCGTGGCGCCGGAGCCCGACGCCACCCGTCGCGCCCACGCCCGCGCGGAGGCCTTCCTGGAGCGGCACGGGGTGCTCACCCGCGGAGCGCTGGGCACCGAGCGGGTGGTGGGCGGGTTCGCCGCGGTCTACCGGGTGCTGCGGGCCATGGAGGATTCCGGCCGCGCGCGCCGCGGCTACGTCGTCGAGGGGCTGGGGGCGGCGCAGTTCGCGGTGCCGGGCGCGATCGACCGGCTGCGGGCGATGTCGCGGCCCGACGGCGCGGCGAGCGAGGAGGGTGGGCTCTCCCGGGTGGTGCTCGCCGCGGCCGATCCGGCCCAGCCCTACGGGGCGGCGCTGCCGTGGCCCGACACGGTCGGCGACACGAAGCACCGTCCCGGGCGCAAGGCGGGCGCACTGGTGGTGCTCGTCGAGGGGGCGCCCGCGCTCTACGTCGAGCGGGGCGGCCGGTCGCTGCTGTCGTTCACCGCCGAGCATGCCGAGCTGACGGCCGCCGCGCAGGCACTCGCCGGTGCGGTGCACGAGGGCTGGCTGGGTTCGCTGGCCGTGGAGAAGGCCGACGGGGTCGGGTCGCTGGGGTCCGAGCTGGCCGAGGTGCTCACCGAGGCCGGGTTCCGGGTCACCCCCAAGGGTCTGCGGCTGCGCGCCTGACCCGTCCGGCATGCGGCACACTCCCGGACCGGAGCAGTCGTGGCGAGGAGGCGGTATGCGGCCCGGTCCCGGTGAGGAGACCCCCGAGGAGCGGCGGCGCCGGGAGGAGCGCGAACGGCGGCGCCGCGAGGAGCGGAGGGACGCCGCGGAGGACGCGGCCGACAGCGCCGGCGAGGTCCTGGACCTCGGGCCCGGGATCGGCCTGCCCGGCGGCCGGGGCGGGGGAACCGGCCGCGGGACCGGTGGGGACGCGGGCGGCGGATCCGGCGGGTCGGGCGGATCCGGCATCACCGGCGGGCCGGGTGGGTCCGGGGTGTCGGGCGGGTCCGGCGGCGGCTCGGGCTGCGGATCCGGTGGCGGTTCCCGCGGCGGGTCCGGCGACGGCTGCGGCGCCTGCGACTGCAACCTGCCCCTGCTGGGCCTGCTCCGCCTCTCGACCCTGCTCCTGCTGGCCGCCACGGTGCTCCCCGACCCCGGGGGCACCGGGCTGGCCCGGAGCCTGATCGGGTTCTACCGGCGCCGCCTCACCCGCTTCACCCCGCCGTGCCCGTCCACGCCGAGCTGCAGCGCCTACGCGCTGGCCGCCGTCGAGACCCGCGGGGTGCGCGCGGGGCTGGCGATGGCGTCCCGGCGCATCCGCGCCTGCGGGAGCACCGGTCAGGAGCACTCCGGCGACCCCGGAAGCCGTGCGACGACGAGCTCGACGTCGCCCTCGACGACGTCGTCCGGCGACCACCGGGCGATGACGCGCCGCGTGGACTGGGCCGACGTCGTCACCGGGCCCGCGGAGTAGCTTGCCGGGGGTGACGACCGCGCCGGACCGCCGCCCGGCACCCCCACCGATCGACCCGGCCGCACTGGGGCGAGTGGTCGCCGTCGCCGCCCGACCCGACGACGGGCTGCTCGCCGTCGGTGGCCTGCTGCGCGCGGTGCTCGACGCGGGCGGGCGGGTGGAGGTCGTCGTCGCGACCGGCGCCGGGCCCGACGCGCTCGACGGCGCACTCGCCGCGACCGGGCTGGACGGGGTCCCGGTGCACCGGCTCGGGCTGCCCGGACCCGACGACCTCGCGGGTGCGCTGGCCCCGCTGCTGCGCGACGCCGACACCGTCCTGGCCCCGTGGACCGGGGACCCGCACCCCGACCACGCCGCCACCGGCCGGGCCGCGGCGGCCGCAGCGCCGGTCACCGCGTTCGGGTTCGGCTACCCCGCAGGCACCTGGGAGCGGGTCGCCACCGACGACCCGAGCGTGCCGTGGGAGCACGCCTACACCCACCCGCTCGACGCCGGCGCGCGCGCGGCCAAGCGGCGCGCGCGGGCCTGCTTCGGGGTGGCCGCGGCCCGGGAGCCCGGCACCGAGGTCGTGTTCCGCTACCCCCGCTCCTCCGGCGCGCCCCGCGCCCGGTTCGACGAGCTGTACGCCCGCGGCGTCGGCGACCCCTGGGAGACGCGCACGGCCTGGTACGAACGACGTAAGCGGGCGATGGTGCTGGCCTGCCTGCCCGCCGAGCGCTACCGACACGCCGCCGAGCCGGCCTGCGGCACCGGGGCCCTCACCGGCGACCTCGCGGCCCGCTGCGACCGGATCAGCGCGTCGGACTTCGCCGGGTCCGCCGTCGCGCAGACGGCGGCGACGGCACCCGCGCACGTCGAGGTCTCCCGGCTCACCCTGCCCGACCCCGCCGCACTCCCGGCCGGGATCGACCTCGCGGTGCTCTCGGAGATCCTCTACTACCTCTCCGACGACGACCTGGCCGCCGTCGTCGACCGCCTGGCCGAGGCCGTCGAGCTGGGCGGCGACATCGTGCTGGTGCACTGGGACGGCTGGCCGGCCGAGGCACCACGCGACGGGGCGGCCGCGCACCGCGTGCTGCGGGCCGACCCGCGCTTCGAGACCCTCGTCGAGCACGTCGACGAGGAGTTCCTGCTGCACGTGCTGCGCCGCTGGTGACTCAACGGCGCCGCCGGCTGGGCCGGTGCCCGGAGGAGTGCCGGCGGACCGGCTTGGGGCCGGGGATCCGGGCGGGGGCCCGGGTCGGGGCCGGGGACGGGGCCGGAGTCGGGGTCGGGGCCGCCGGGACCGGGAGGGGCACGACCGGGCCCAGCCGGGAGTGCACCAGCCACTGCTGCGCGAGCGTCCACACGTTGTTCGTCAGCCAGTAGAGCAGGATCGCCACCGGGAACGGGAAGAACAGGCCGCCGACCAGCGCCCCGAGCGGGAAGAGCCACGGCGTCGCGCGCATCACCGACGCCGCGGGCCCGCCGAGGTCGGTCTGCTGCGCGAGCGAGTGGCGCGCGGTGACGTGCGTGGCGACGGCCGCGACCACCATCAGCGGCAGGCACACGGCCGCGACCTCCCAGCGTTCGACGTGCGCGCCGAAGGAGTCCAGCAGGTCCTGCGGCATCGACAGGTACGACGACAGCGGGGCACCGAGGAGCCGGGCCTCCAGGAACGACCGGACGTCGGCGGGCGGGAAGACGTAGTTGGCGATCGCCGCGTTCTGCTCGAACGTCAGCCCGGGGCGGTTGAAGCCGTGCAGCACGTGCAGCAGGCCGACGAAGACCGGGATCTGCAGCAGCGCGGGCAGGCACCCGCCGACCACGCTGACGCCGTGCGCGCGCTGCAGCTCGCCGGTGGCCCGGGCCAGCGCGGCGCGGTCGTCGCCGTGGCGCTCGCGCAGCTGCGCCAGCTGCGGGGCCAACGCCCGCATCGCCCGGCCGGACCGGACGGCGGACAGGAACGGCCGGATCATGAGCGCGCGCAGGGTGAGCACGAGGAACACCACCGACAGCGCCCAACCGAGGCCGCTGGTGGGGCCGAGCAGCAGGGCGAAGAGCTGGTGCCACGCCCACATGACGGCGGACACGGCGTAGTAGATCGGATCGAGCACGGGACACTCCGGGGGCAGCCGGGACGGGGGACACCTGTCCGGCGGGAGCGCTACACCGCCGGTGGGGTCTCCGACGGGGCCCGGGAGCGGGTACGACCCGCGGCGTCGGGGTCGCGCTGGCGGGGCACGGCACGCCGCGCGATGGCGCGGCGTCGCTCGCGGGCGGCGACGGCGGGGGTGCCGACCGCCGCGGTGGCCACCACCGCGGGGTGTCCGACGCCCCACACGAGCAGCAGCGCGCCGACCGCGCCCAGCAGCAGCGACCCGGGCTCGGCCGGTCCGGCGTCGAGCAGCCCGCTGTCGACCAGCACCGTGGCGAGCAGGGCGGTGACGAGCAGGACGACCCCGCCCACCCGTGCCCGGACCTGCTGCATGTCCGCCACGGTACCGGCCCACCGTCGCAGGACCTTGACAGCCGGGCCGACCCGGGAGGACGCTCCCCTCCGCTCGGGGAGCGGCCGGGCCCGCAACCGCCCGGAGATCGACCACGAGGTGGCCCGGTGAGGCAGCACAGCGTGAAGGACCGCCGGTCGTGAGCTACGGGCCGCCACCGCCGTGGCCACCGCAGCCCGCCGCCTGGCCACCGCCTCCTCCCCCGCCGCGACGGCGCCGGTTCCCCTGGGTCCCGGTCGTGGGCGGGGTCGTCGTCGTGGCGCTGGTCGCGGCGCTGGCGTTCGTGTGGTTCGGGCGCGGTTCGGGCGAGATCTTCCTGGAGCCCGCGGCGTCGGCGGGCGCCGACCCGTTCGACGCGAAGGTCGACTCGCTGGCACTGGCCGCGCACGCGCAGCCGATCGACCGGACGAACGTCCCCGGCGCGGCGGGCGGCACCGTCAGCAGGCGCGGCGGCGAGCCGGGGCTCTACGGCGGCACCCGCTCGGTGTCCAGCTGCGACGTCGAGCAGCTCGTCGCGTTCCTGCAGGCCAACACCGCGCAGGGCCAGGCGTGGGCGCAGGTGCAGGGGATCGGCGTCGGCGACATCGCGACCTACGTCCGGTCGCTGACGCCGGTGGTCCTGCTCGCCGACACGCGGGTGACCAACCACGGGTTCTCCCAGGGCCGGGCCACGCCGCGCCAGGCGGTGCTGGAGGCCGGCACCGCCGTGCTCGTCGACGCCTTCGGGGTGCCACGCGTCCGCTGCTACTGCGGCAACCCGCTGCTCCAGCCGGCGGCCGTGCCCGTCACGCCCGCCTACTCGGGCACGCGCTGGGCGGGCTTCGATCCCGAGCGCATCACGGTGGTCGTGCAGAACACGACCGTCGTCACCGTCGTCACGCTGGTCGACCTCGTCACCGGGGAGCGGTTCGACCGGCCCGCCGGCACGAAGGGCGAGGGCGACCGCGACGCGGGCGGGTCCGCGCCGACGCCGACCCTCCCGCCGACCACCGCGCCGCCCCCGCTGACCGTGCCACCGGACGTCACCGTGGGGCAGGGCGACGTGCAGGTGACGCTGCTGTGGCAGGGCCCCGCCGACCTCGACCTGCGCGTCACCGACCCCGCGGGCTCCACCGTCAGCTTCACCGCGCCGACCGCCCCGTCCGGCGGGGAGCTCGACGTCGACGCCAACGCCGGCTGCGGGCCCGCGGGGTCGGGCACGCACGTCGAGAACGTGTTCTGGCCGGTCGGGGCCGCGCCGCCGGGCCGGTACTCCACGGAGGTGAACGTGTTCGAGCTCTGCGGGGAGGGCTCGGTGGGCTACCAGCTGACCGTGATCGTCGACGGGCGGGTCGTCGACACCCGCTCCGGCACCCTGACCAGCGGTACCACCGCGCCGGTGACGTTCACCCGCTGAGCCCCGCCCTCCCCCGCGAGTCCCTCCTCTCCCGCGCGCGAGTCCCCGTTTTCCCGCCCGCGAGTCCGGCCGCGGCGGGCGGGGACGGGGTGGGGCGGCTAGGTTCGACCGGTGCCGGAGGGCGACACCGTCTACCTCGCCGGGAAGCGCCTACGGGCGGCGCTCACCGGCGGCACGCTGCTGCGCGGGGAGCTGCGACACCCACGGCTGGTGGAGCACGACCTGGCCGGGCGCACCGTCACCGGCGTCGCGTCGGTGGGCAAGCACCTGTTCACCCGCTTCGACGACGGCCGCAGCCTGCACAGCCACTTCCGGATGGACGGCTCGTGGCACCTCTACCGGCCCGGCATGTCCTGGCAACGGCCCGCACACGAGGCGCGGGCCGTGCTGGCCACCGCCGACCGGGTGGCCGTCGGGTTCGCGCTGCACGACATGGAGCTGCTGCCGACGGCCGAGGAGTCCCGGCTGGTCGGGCACCTGGGCCCGGACCTGCTCGACCCCGACTGGTCCGAGGACCACGCCGCCGAGGCACTGCGCCGGTTCACCGCACGGGGGGCCTCGGAGGTGGGGTCCGTGCTGCTGGAGCAGCGGGTCATGGCCGGGGTGGGCAACCTCTACAAGACCGAGGTCTGCTTCCTGCGCGGCATCTCCCCGTGGACCCTGACGGCCGACGTGCCCGACCCGGCCGGGGTGATCGCCCTGTCCCGCGAGCTGCTGCTGCGCAACGCCGACCGCCCCGAGCAGTCCACCACCGGCGAGCTCGGCCGCAACCAGCACTGGGTCTTCGAACGGGGCGGGCAGCGTTGCCGCCGCTGCGGCACCCGGATCCGGGTGGCCGAGCAGGGCGACGGTGTCTACGCCCGCGTCGCCTACTGGTGCCCGACCTGCCAGCCCGGCCCGGCGCCCGTCCCGACCCGGCGTCCCCCGCGCCGGCGCTGACGGGACGGCGCTGACCCGGATGGCGCCGACCGGCCGGCGCACGGACGCGCCGACCCGGTCGCACGGATGTCCCGACTCGCGGGTGGGGGGTCAGGCGGTGCCGGGCTGCTGCTGCTTGTCCAGCTGCGGGGTGCCGGCGGGCTGCGGGGCGGCGGTGACCTCGCCCGCGACCGGGGTGCCGTGCAGCGAGGCCCGGATCTGCTCGAGCCGACTGGCGCCGGCCATGTCGGCGGTGGACGCCTGCACCTCCAGCATCCGGCCCTGCACCGAGTTCTGGGCCAGCTCCCCGGCGCCGAGCGCGTTGGCGTAGCGGCGCTCGATCTTCTCCCGGACCTCCTCCAGCGAGGGGGTGTTGCCCGGGGCGGCGAGCTCGCTCATCTGCCGCAGCGACGCCGCGGCCTGCTCCTGCATCTTCGCCTGCTCGAGCTGGCTCAGCAGCTTGGTGCGCTCGGCGATCTTCTGCTGCAGCATCATCGCGTTGCGCTCGACGGCCTGCTTGGCCTGCGCTGCGGCCTGGATCGACTGGTCGTGCAGCGTCTTCATGTCCTCGACGGACTGCTCGGCGGTGACCAGCTGCGTGGCGAACGCCTGGGCCGACTGCTCGTACTGCCCGGCCTTGACCTCGTCACCCGCGGCGCGGGCCTGGTCGGCCAGCACGAGCGCCTGGCGGGCCGAGGCCTGGAGCTTCTCGATGTCGCCGAGCTGGCGGTTGAGCTTCATCTCCAGCTGGCGCTGGTTGCCGATGACGGCCGCGGCCTGCTGCGACAGGGCCTGGTGCTGGCGCTGGGCGTCCTCGATGGCCTGCTGGATCTGGACCTTCGGATCGGCGTACTCGTCGACCTTGGACGAGAACAGCGCCATGAGGTACTTCCAGGACTTGACGAACGGGTTGGCCATCTCTTCCGCTACCTCCGGGGTGCCGTGTACGCGCTGTCCGATCCGGCCGCCGGTGCGCTCCTGCGCCCCATCGTGGCACTGCAGCCCGCCCGGCTTCCACCGGACGCCGACGATATCGGGGATGATCCCGACCTCGGCGTCGGGGCGTCCCCGAGATCCAGACTAGCGGCGGTGCGGATCAGGCGGCGGCCCGCGCGACCGGCTGCGGCCGGGTGACGGGCGCGGCGACCGGGCCCAGCGGCATCGCGGTCGGGTCGTCGGCACCGGCGATGCGCAGGTCGGTGTGGCGCAGCCCGACCGGGCGGCGCACGACGTCGAGGGTGGCGGCGAGGGTCTCGGCGGCGTCGCCCAGGAGGTCGGACAGCGTGATGTCGAGCGCCTCGCAGATCGCCGCGAGCAGCTCGCTGGAGGGCTCCTTGCGGCCGCGCTCGACCTCCGAGAGGTACCCGAGGCTCACCCGGGCGCGACGCGACACCTCGCGCAGCGTGCGCCGGCGGGCCGTCCGGGCCCGGCGGAGGCTGCCACCGATCGCCTCTCGCATCAGCACGGCATCCTCCGTTCGACGGCCACCCGGCCGGTGGACCGGCCGCGGGTCAACCGTACCCAGTTCCGCGCCCGGGTGCCCCGGACCGGTGGGCGCCGTCGCGTCCGCCCACGGCGAACACGCGCCTCAGGTCGTGGACGCCGAGCGCAGCCGGGCGGCGCGCAGCACGTAGTCCAGGCCGGTGACGACGGTGAGCACGACGGCCGCGGCGAGCACCGCCCCGCGCACGACGTCGATCGTCGTCGACGCCCCGAGCAGCTCGGGCAGCGGCAGCAGGTAGAGCCCGATCGCGAGGGTCTGCGTGGCGGTCTTGGCCTTGCCGCCGCGGCTGGCCGGGATGACGCCGAGCCGCAGCACCAGCAGCCGCAGCACCGTGACGCCCAGCTCCCGCCCCATGATGACGACGGTGACCCACCACGGGACGATCCCGAGCGCGGAGAGCCCGATCAGGGCCGACCCGGTGAGCGCCTTGTCGGCGATCGGGTCGGCGATCGTGCCGAAGGTGGTGACGAGGCCGAACCGCCGGGCGAGGTCGCCGTCGAGGCTGTCGGTGAACGAGGCGAGCGCGAACACCCCGAACGCGGTGAGCCGCCAGGCGACGCTCTGCCCGTCGTCGGTGAGCAGCGCGGCGAGGAAGACCGGCACCAACAGCAGCCGGACGCCCGTGAGGACGTTGGCGATGTTGAGCACCGGTGGCGGCCCCGTCGGCCGCGAGGTCATCCCCCGCTCCCCGCTCGGTGCAGCGTGCTGCGCGGGATCCGCTCCCCCGCCGAGACGACCAGGTCGGCGCCCTCGGTGCCGACGACGACCGCCTTCACCAGGTCGCCCACCGCGAGCCCGGAGCCGCGCTCGAACACGCACTCGCCGTCGACGTCGGGGGCCTGGTGCGCGGCGCGGCCGGTGCACTCGAAGTCCTCGTCCTCGGCCACCTCGACCAGCACCTCGACCTCGGTGCCGATCCGCTCCTCGGCCCGCTGGCTCATCAGCTCCTCGACCAGCGTGGAGAGCCGGGCCAGCCGCGCGGTGATCACCTCGGCGGGCACCTTGTCGTCCAGCCCGAGCGCCTCGGTGCCGTCCTCGTCGGAGTAGCCGAACAGGCCGACCGCGTCGAGGCGGGCCTGCGACAGGAAGGCCTCCAGCTCGGCGAACTCCTCGTCGGTCTCGCCGGGGAACCCGACGATGAAGTTGCTGCGGATCCCGGCCTCGGGGGCGAGCGCCCGGATCCGGGCGATCAGGTCCAGGAAGTCGGCGCGGGAGCCGAACCGGCGCATGCGGCGCAGCAGCGTGGGCGCGGCGTGCTGGAACGACAGGTCGAAGTAGGGCGCGACGCCGGGCGTCGACGCGATCACCTCGATGAGGTCGGGCCGCATCTCGGCGGGCTGCAGGTAGCTGACGCGCACGCGGTCGATCCCGGGCACCTGCGTGAGCCGGGGCAGCAGCCGCACCAGCGCGCGGGTGCCGCCGGGCAGGTCCTTGCCGTAGGACGTGGAGTTCTCGCTGACCAGGTACAGCTCGCGCACGCCCTCCATGCCCAGCCACGCCGCCTCGGCGACGACGTCGTCGGGCTGCCGGGAGACGAACGAGCCGCGGAACGACGGGATCGCGCAGAACGTGCAGCGCCGGTCGCAACCCGAGGCCAGCTTGAGGTTGGCGACCGGGCCGTCGGTGAGCCGGGCCCGGGGGATCCAGGCGTGGCCGGGCACCTCGACCCCCGCCGCGGCCGCGGGCCGCTCGACGGGGGAGATCGGCAGCAGGGTGCGACGGTCGACCGGTACGTGCGGCGCGGGGGCGTGCCCGCCCAGGAGGTCGCCCAGGCGGTCGGCCAGGTCGGGGTAGGCGTCGAACCCGAGCACCGCGTCGGCCTCGGGGAGCTGGTCGGCCAGCTCCTTGCCGTAGCGCTCGGCCAGGCACCCGACGGCGACGACCTTCGCCCCCGCGGCCACAGCGTCGGATTCGGAGGCGGCCAGCAGCGTGTCGATGGAGTCCTTCTTCGCCTGCTCGACGAACCCGCAGGTGTTGACCAGGATGACGTCGGCGCCCTCGTCGGCGTCGACCAGCTCCCAGCCGCTGTCGGTGAGCCGGCCCGCGATCTCCTCCGAGTCGACCTCGTTGCGGGCACAGCCCAGGGTGAGCAGGGCGGCACGGCGCGGGGCGGACACGCCCTCAGGGTACGGCCGTGTCCCCGCTCTCCCGACGGCCCCACCGTGGCTAGGCTGAACGGTCATGACGGCCGTTCTCGTGAGGCGGGCGCGCACGTCCGACGTCGGCACCATCAAGCACCTGGTGGACGAGTACGCGGGCCGCGTACTGCTGGCCAAGGAGATCGTCACCCTGTACGAGGCGGTGCCGGAGTTCCTCGTCGCCGAGCTCGACGGGCGGGTCGTCGGCTGCGGCGCGCTGCACGTGCTGTGGGAGGACCTCGGCGAGATCCGCACCGTCGCGGTGCACCCGCGCGTGCTGGGCCGCGGCGTCGGCCACGCGCTGGTCGGCGCCCTGATCGACGGCGCCCGCGAGCTCGGGCTGCAGCGCCTGTTCGTGCTGACCTTCGAGAAGCAGTTCTTCTCCCGCCACGGCTTCGCCGAGATCGACGGCACCCCCGTGGAGCCCGACGTGTTCGCCGCGATGCTGCGCTCCTACGACGCCGGCGTCGCCGAGTTCCTCGATCTCGCGCACGTCAAACCGAACACGCTGGGCAACGTGCGGATGCTGCTGGAGCTGTAGCCTGCGGAGATGATCTGGGCGCGACCCGCTCCGGCGCTGCGGCGCTGGGTCGGCGCGTACACCGGCTACCGCTCCGAGGCCGGCCCGCCCGGCACCCACCAGGGCGTCCCGTCGGCCCACCTGACGTTCCTGCTCTGTCTCGACGGCGCCGTCGAGATGGTCTCCAACGCCGACCCGGCGCGCCCGCCCGGCACGTTCGCGGCGATGGTCGCGGGCCTGCACGACGGACCGGCCACCATCGCCACCGGCACCGCCCAGACCGGCCTGCAGCTGCGGCTGACCTGGCGCGGCGCCCGGGCCCTGCTCGGCGTGCGGGCCGGGGAGCTGGCCGGCGACACCGTCGACCTCGCCGCCCTGCTCGGGGCCCGCACCGGCCCGCTGCTGGAGCGCCTCGCCGACGCCGGCACCTGGGAGCAGCGCTTCGCCCGGCTCGACGAGGAGCTGGCCGCGCTCGCCGGGTCCGCCGAGGGCGTCCGCCCCGAGGTCGGGTACGCCTGGGACCGGCTGGAGGAGACCGGGGGCACGCTGCGGATCGCCGACCTGGCCCGCGAGGTCGGCTGGAGCCGCCGCCACCTCGCCGACCAGCTGCGCCGCGAGACCGGGCTCGCGTCCAAGGCCGCGGCGCGCGTCATCCGCTTCGAGCGCGCCTGCGACCAACTCCGCTTCACCGAGGACCCGCTGGCGAGAGTGGCAGCCGACCGCGGCTACGCAGACCAGGCCCACCTCTCGCGCGACTTCAGAGACCTGGCGGGCCAGACCGCCACGGCATGGCGCGCAGGCAGCTCGCACACAGGCCCCGGGGCCGGCACATAGGGCCGGACCTGTGTGCGAGCCCCCGACCCTGTGTGCGAGGTCCGTTTCGTCCACGACACCGCCGTTGTGACCGCCCCGGACGATCTCCACGACCGCGCCGTGGCCGCCGGGGCGACGGTGCTTCGCCCGGTCGAGGACACCGACTACGGCAGCCGGCAGTTCGTCGTGCGCGATCCCGAGGGCAACGTCTGGAGCTTCGGGACCTGGTAGGAGTGACTACTGCTGCAGGATTCCCTGCACGTCGAGGGTGATCTCGATCGTCGAGCCCACCACCGGCACGCCGCGGGCCAGCATCTGCTGCCAGTTGACGGTGAAGTGCTCCCGGTGCAGCTGGGTGGTGGCCAGGCAGCCGGCGCGCAGCCCGTTCCACTCCTGCATGCCCAGGTAGGTGGTGTCGAGCTGGACGTCGCTGGTCATGCCGTGCAGCGTCAGCTCGCCGTCGATCAGCCAGCGGTTGCCGCCGGCGCGGGTGAAGCGGTGGCTGGTGAAGTGCAGCTTCGGGAACTTCGCGACGTCGAGGAAGTCGGGCGAGCGCAGGTGCTCGTCGCGCTTCTCGACGTTGGTGAACACGCTGGCCGCGTCGATCAGCACCTCGACGTGTGAGTCCTCGAAGCGCTCGGCGATGCGGACCTGGCCGGAGAACTGCTGGAACTGCCCGTACACCCGCGACATCGCGATGTGCCGGGCGACGAAGCGGACCGCGGAGTGGTCGGGGTCGATGTCGTAGACGCCGGGGACCGGGGTCGTCAGCGTCTCGTCGGGCAGCAGGGTGAGCTGGCCGACGGCGTTGTGCGTGCCCCACTCGACGGCGGCGCGCTCGTGCAGGCTCTGGTAGCCGCCCGCCTCGGCCCGGATCCGGTAGTCACCGGGCTGGACGGCGTGGGCGAAGAAGCCGTAGGCGTCGGTGTCGGAGTGCGCGACCCGCTTGGACGAGCGGTCGAACACCGAGATCTCGGCGCCCGCGAGCGGCTTGCCCTCGGCGTCGCGGACCTCCCCCGACAGCAGCCCCCCGGTCAGCGGGATGGGCATCACGGCCTGCCGCGCACCACTCTGCTGTGTGCGGCCACCCCGGCGACGTTTGGTCCAGAACATGGCGCCCAACATAACAGATCAGTGACTATTGCTACTTTGTGTAACGGAGACGCTGCGCGTGATCACTCGTCCGGCTCATCGGGTTCGGGACCGCCTCCCCCGCGCATCAGCCACAGCACCCCGTCGAGCTCGTCGGGCTTGATCAGCACGTCGCGGGCCTTCGAGCCCTCCGACGGCCCGACGACCCCGCGCGTCTCCAGCAGGTCCATCAGCCGCCCCGCCTTGGCGAACCCGACCCGCAGCTTGCGCTGCAGCATCGAGGTCGACCCGAACTGCGAGGTGACGACCAGCTCGGTGGCCTGCAGCAGGATGTCGAGGTCGTCGCCGATCTCCGGGTCGACCTCCTTGGCCTCGCCGGCCTTCTGCGCGGTGACGCCCTCGGTGTAGGTCGGCTCGGCCTGGTCCTTGGTGAACGCGACGACCGAGGTGATCTCGTCGTCGTCGACGAAGGCGCCCTGCATGCGGACCGGCTTGCTCGCCCCCATCGGCAGGTACAGCGCGTCGCCCATGCCGATGAGCTTCTCCGCGCCGGGCTGGTCGAGGATCACCCGCGAGTCGGTCAGCGACGACGTGGCGAACGCCAGCCGCGACGGCACGTTGGTCTTGATCAGGCCGGTGACGACGTCGACCGACGGCCGCTGGGTGGCCAGCACCAGGTGGATGCCGGCGGCGCGGGCCTTCTGGGTGATCCGCACGACCGCGTCCTCGACGTCGCGCGGCGCGGTCATCATCAGGTCGGCCAACTCGTCGACGATGCACAGGATGTAGGGGTAGGGCCGGTACACGCGCTCGGACCCCAGCGGTGCGGTGATCTCGCCGGAGCGGACCTTGCGGTTGAACTCGTCGACGTGGCGGACCTTGTTGACCTGCATGTCCTGGTAGCGCTGCTCCATCTCCTCCACCAGCCAGGCCAGCGCGGAGGCCGCCTTCTTCGGCTGGGTGATGATGGGCGTGATCAGGTGCGGGATGCCCTCGTAGGGCGTGAGCTCCACCATCTTGGGGTCGATGAGGATCATCCGGACCTCGTCGGGCGTCGCCCGGCTCAGCAGGGAGACCAGCATCGAGTTGACGAAGCTCGACTTGCCCGAGCCCGTCGACCCGGCGACGAGCAGGTGCGGCATCTTCGCCAGGTTCGCGGTGAGGAAGTGGCCCTCGATGTCCTTGCCCAGCCCGACGACCAGCGGGTGCTGTTCGGCGCGGGCGGTGCCCGAGCGCAGGACGTCGCCCAGGCGCACCATCTCGCGGTCGGTGTTGGGCACCTCGATGCCGACGGCCGACTTGCCCGGGATCGGCGCGAGGATCCGCACGTTGTCGGTGGCCACGGCGTAGGAGATGTTCTTCGTCAGCTGGGTGATCTTCTCGACCTTGACGGCCGGGCCCAGCTCGATCTCGTAGCGGGTGACGGTGGGGCCGCGGGTGAAGCCGGTGACCTGCGCGTCGATGCTGAACTGCTCCAGCACCCCGGTGATCCGCTCGATCATCGCGTCGTTGGCGCTGCTGCGGGTCTTGGGGACCGGGCCGGTGGGCAGCAGGTCGGCGGGCGGCAGCACGTAGGGGGGCTCGCCCTCGCGGTCCGGGACCGTGAGGCGCAGCTGCTCGCCCACCTCGGGTGGGTGGGGATCGGACAGAGCCTCGTCGACGGCGGGCGGGGTGGCCACGACCGCGGCCGGCGGGCGGCGGCGGGTCGTCGGGGGTGGCGGCTCGTCCGCGGGCGGCTCGTCGGGGAGCGGCACGTCCTCCGCGTCGACGACGAACGGGTCCTCGCCCAGCTCGTCGCGCACGACGTCGGCGACCTTCGCCTGGCGGCGCCGCGACGGGCGCCGCAGCCGCGCCGTCTCCGCCTCGATGACGGGGTCGGGGACGATCTCGTCGGACTCGGCCCCGGACTCGGCGTCGGGTTCCGGTACCTGTCCGAGCAGGCGGCGGACGCGGTCGGGCACCGCCCGGACCGGGGTGGCGGTGAGGACCAGGAAGGCGTAGCCGGTGAGCAGCACCAGCACGGGGGCCGCGACCCAGGCGGTGAGCCCGGTGGCCAGCGGGGTGGCCGCGAGGTAGCCGACGGCGCCGCCGCCGCTCGCCCAGGTGTCGGGCTCGACGGGCGAGCCGGACATCAGGTGCACCAGACCCAGCCCGCCCAGCGCCAGCAGCAGCGACCCGACGGCGACGCGCGGGCGCGAGTCGGGATGCGCCTCGGTGGCGACCAGCACGATGCCGGAGACGAGCAGGATCACCGGCAGCAGGTACGCGCCGCGTCCGACGACCGACCCGACCGCCCCGGAGAGCCACTGCCCGACCGGGCCGCCCGCCCCGAACCACACCCCCGCCGCGGTGACGACGGCGAGCACGAGCAGGGCGACGCCGAGGCCGTCGCGGCGGTGGGCGGGGTCGATCTCGCGGGTGCGCCCGACGGCCCGCCCGGCGGCCCGGCCCAGGCGCGCCATGCCGCGGCCGGTCGCGTCGATGCCCTTGTCGAGCAGGTCGCGGCGCGGCGGCGCCTTGCGGACCGGCGGCTTGCGCCCGGACGTGCGGCGGGCAGGCTTGCGGGGGGACGACGCGCGCGCCGTGCTGCTGGTCGTCGTCCGTCCTGCCATGGACCCCACGGTATCGGCCCGGGCCGGGTGGATCCGTGACCGACGCACCCCGCGCCCACCGCAGCGTCCCCGCCCGGACCGCGGCGTCCCCGCCGGGCCGCGGCGCGCACCGTCGGTACGCGGCGCGCACCGTCGACGGTGCGCGCCGGGACGGAACGTGCGCGCGGAACGGTGGACCGGCCCGGGGTCCGCGTTCACCGGTACCGGGTCAGCACCACCCAGGTGGTCGTCCGGACCGTCTCGCGCCAGCCCTGCACCCGGTCCAGCAGCGCGTCGAGCTGCCCGGCGGTCGGGGCGGTGACCAGCGCGATCAGGTCGTACTCCCCCGTCACCGTCTCGATCTCGGCGAACCCGGGCTGCGCGGCGAGCCGGGCGACGTACCCGGCGACGTCGGCCGTGCGGATCACGATGCCGACGCGCGCCCGGTGCGCGGTCGCCGAGCCGGGCAGGGCGACGTCGGCGTGGTAGCCGCGCAGCACGCCGTCGCGCTCCAGGCGCTGGACGCGGGCGAGCACCGCGGTGCGGGACAGGCCGACCACCCGGCCGAGGTCGGCCATCGTCGCCCGCGCGTCGGCCTCCAGGAGGGCGAGCAGGCGGCGGTCCAGGTCGTCGGGCTGACGATCCGTCGGCGGCACGGCCGACATCGTGGCACTTCGCCGCGCCATCCCGACGGTCGGTGTCGTGCCCGGCCGCGGCCGGGTCCGGACACTTGTGCCATGAATCCCGCCGAGGTCCACGACACGTTGCGGCGCCACCTGCTCGTCGACGGTTTCGACCTGGTGCTCGACACCCGGCGCAGCCGCGGCTCCCGGATCGTCGACGCCCGCGACGGGGGCACCTACCTCGACCTGTTCAGCTTCTTCGCCTCCGCCCCGCTCGGGCTCAACCACCCCGCCCTGGCCGAGGACCCGGAGTTCCTCGCCGAGCTCGCCGAGGTGGCGGTGAACAAGCCGTCGAACTCCGACGTGTACACGGTGGCCATGGCGCGGTTCGTCGAGACGTTCGAGCGCGTGCTGGGCGATCCCGCGCTGCCCCACCTGTTCCTCGTCGAGGGCGGGGCGCTCGCCGTGGAGAACGCGCTGAAGACGGCGTTCGACTGGAAGCGCCGGCACAACGCCGCGCACGGCCGCGACCCGGCGCGGGGTACGAGGGTGCTGCACCTGCGGAAGGCCTTCCACGGCCGCAGCGGCTACACGCTCTCACTCACCAACACCGACCCGGTGAAGACCGCGCTGTTCCCGACGTTCGACTGGCCCCGGATCGACGTCCCCGCGGTGCACCTCGGCGACGTCGACGCCGCGGAGGCGACCGCGCTGGCCCAGGCCCGCGCCGCGTTCGCCGCGCACCCGCACGACATCGCCTGCTTCCTCGCCGAGCCGATCCAGGGCGAGGGCGGCGACAACCACCTGCGCCCGCGGTTCCTCGCCGCGATGCAGGCGCTGTGTGTGGAGCACGACGCCCTGTTCGTCCTCGACGAGGTGCAGACCGGCTGCGGCCTGACCGGCACCGCGTGGGCCTACCAGCAGCTCGGCGTCGCCCCGGACGTCGTCGCGTTCGGCAAGAAGCTGCAGGTCTGCGGCGTGATGGCGGGCGGGCGCGTCGACGAGGTGCCCGACAACGTGTTCGCGGTACCGAGCCGGATCAACTCCACCTGGGGCGGCAACCTCACCGACATGGTGCGCGCGCGGCGGTACCTGGAGGTGATCGAGGCCGACGGGCTGATCCCGCGCGCGGCCGCGCTCGGGGCGTACCTCCTGGAGCGGCTGGCCACCGTCCCGGGCGTCGAGAACGTGCGCGGGCGCGGGCTGATGGCCGCGGTCGACCTGCCGACGCCCGCCGCCCGCGACGCCGCCGTGCGGTATCTGTACGAGCACGAGCGGGTGCTGATCCTGCCCGGCGGGGAGCGCTCGATCCGCTTCCGCCCGGCCCTGACGATCACCGAGGCCGAGCTGGACGAGGCGGTGGCCGCCCTGACCCGCGCAGTGACGGCGACGCAGGCTGCGGAGGTGGCGGCATGACGACCGCGGACGCGTCGCAGTGGGGTGGCTCCACTGCAACGGGGTTGGAGCAGAGCCACCCCACTGCAACCGGGGCGGCGGGGCCGGGCGTCGGGGCGTTCGTCAGCGGCACGTGGCGTACAGACTCGCCCGGAGGCACCACCGCCTCGGTGAACCCCGCCACCGGGGAGGAGGTCGCGACCGCCCTGCTCGGCGACGCCACCACGATCGTCGACGCCGCCCGCGCGGCCCGCGCCGCCCAGCGGGCCTGGGCGGCCACCCCGGCCCCGGTGCGCGGGCAGGTCGTCGGGCGGATCGGGCGGCTGGTGGAGGCCAACGCCGACGCCCTGGCCCGGCTCGTCACCCGCGAGATCGGCAAGCCGCTGGCCGAGGCGCGCGGCGAGGTGCAGGAGATCGTCGACACGGCCACGTTCTTCGCCGGGGAGGGCCGCCGCCTCTACGGGCACACGGTGCCGAGCGAGATGCCGGACAAGCAGCTGTTCACCTTCCGCGTGCCGGTCGGGGTGGCCGTCGTGGTCACCGCGGGGAACTTCCCGGTGGCCGTGCCGTCGTGGTACCTGCTGCCCGCGCTGCTGTGCGGCAACGCCGTGGTGTGGAAGCCGGCCGAGTACACCCCGGCGATCGCGCGGGCGTTCACGCAGCTGTGCGTGGCGGGCGGGGTGCCCTCCGGGGTGCTCAACACGGTGCTCGCCGACGGCCCCACCACCTTCGACGGCCTGTCGGCGGCGCTGGACGCACGGCTCGTCGACAAGATCGGGTTCACCGGGTCCTCGGAGGTCGGGGCCCGGATCGGGGCGCTGGCCGGGGCCCACCTGCAGACGCCCTGCCTGGAGCTGGGCGGCAAGAACCCGCTGGTCGTGATGCCCGACGCCGACCTCGACCTGGCCGTGGAGGGCGCGCTGTTCTCCGGGTTCGGCAGCGCCGGGCAGCGCTGCACGTCACTGGGCACGGCGATCGTGCACGCCTCGGTCCACGACGAGTTCGTCGCCCGCCTGGTCGCCGCCGTCCGGGACGCCGCGGTCGGCGACCCCACCGGCGACGTCCTCTGCGGTCCGATGCTCTCGGAGCGCTTCCTCGCCGCGTTCGTGAAGAACCTCGACCTGATCGAGCCGCACCACACCGTGCACGGGCCCACCGGGCGGATCACCCCCGACAACCCGCGCGGGGGCTTCACCGGCGAGCCCGGCGTCTACGCCCATCCCACGGTCGTCTCCGGGGTGCGGATCGACGACGCCCTCGCGAACACCGAGACCTTCGGCCCGATCGTCGGGGTGGCCCGCTTCGAGACCTTCGACGAGGCGGTCGCGCTGGCGAACCACCACGGCTACGGCCTCTCGGCGGCGATCTACACCCGCGAGGCGGGCCACGCGTTCCGGTTCCGGGAGCGGGTGGGTGCGGGGATGGTGAGCGTCAACAACTCCACCTCCGGGGCCGAGGCGCACCTCCCGTTCGGCGGCAACGGCCGCTCCGGCAACGGGTCACGGCAGTCGGGCGTCTGGGTGCTCGACCAGTTCACCCGATGGCAGTCGATGAACTGGGACTACGCCGGGAAGCTGCAGAAGGCCCAGATGGACACGCCCTCGGTGGACGGCGACCCGGACTTCACCCTGCCGGCCGGCTGACCAGGGTGTCGTGGCGGGCGACGACCCACCAGCGGCCGTCGCGGCGGGCCAGCACCCACAGCGTCGTCATGGAGTGGCCGACGTCGCGAGGCGTGCCGTCGGCGTCCGTGGCGTGCGCGTCGGTGTGGGCGATCGCCACGTCCGGCCCGACGAGGGCGGCGCGGGTGAGCACGTAGCGGGCGTGCTGCCCGCGCCACGGCCCGGCGAACCCCGCACGCGCCGCGGCGAGCACCGCGGGGCGCCCGTGCACCCGGGCCCCGTCGGCGCCGACGACCACGACGTCGGCGGCGATCGAGGCGACGAGCAGGTCGGGATCGGCGGTGCCGAAGGCGCGCTCGGCCTCGGCGACCACCGCCGCGATCCCGGCGCCGTCCACGGGGTCGGGGGCGGTCGTGGCGAGGGGTGCGGTCATCCCCGGAGTGTGCGACCTGGAGTCGGGTTCACCGCAAGACCGCGGCGGGCTCAGCGGCCCAGGGCCCGCGACAGCGACGCGGCGATCACGCTGGGGCGCCGGGTCAGGCGCTCCTCGGAGTCGGCGAGCGTCATCAGCCGCAGCCCGGCGTTGACCAGCAGCCAGCGCAGCGGCTCGGGCTCCCAGCGCCGGGACCGGTGCCCGACCCAGGGCAGCCCGGTGACGGGGTCGTCGCGGCCCAGGATCAGTGCCGCCAGCGTGCGCCCGGCCAGGTGGGAGGTGCCGACGCCGTCGCCGACGTAGCCGCCCGCCCAGCCCAGCCCGTCCGCGTACCCGACGCCGGCGTGCCAGTCGCGCGGGATGCCCAGCGGGCCGCCCCAGGCGTGGGTGAAGTCGCCGGGCCGGAGCGCCGGGAACAGCTCGCGGGCCGCGGCGCGCAGCCCGGCGAACACGCGCTCGTCGGCGTCGAACTCCGGGCGGATGCGCGAGCGCCAGTGGTACGGGGCGCCGCGGCCGCCGAAGACGAGCCGGTCGTCGGCGGTGCGCTGGCCGTAGACGATCAGGTGGCGGTGGTCGGTGAAGGTCCGCCCGCCCGCGAGGCCCGCCACCTCCCAGAACGACGCCGGCAGCGGCCGGGTGGCCACGATCAGCGAGTACACCGGCGCCACCGACCGCGGCGCCAGCCCCGCGCTCCACGCCTCGGCGGCCCGCACCACCGCCCCGGCCCTCACCACGCCCCGGTCGGTGACGACGCGCCGCGGCGCGACCGACAGCGCGGTGGTGCCCTCCACGATCCGGCCGCCCCGGCGCTCGACGGCGCGCGCCAGGCCGCGGACCAGCCGGGCGGGCTGCACCCGCGCGCAGTCGGGCGTGACGGTGGCCCCGAGCACCCCCGCGGCCCCCACCAGCGCGGACGCCTCCGCGGGCCCGATCCAGCCCGGCTCACGGCGGGCCCGGACGACCTGGGCGGGCGTGCGCGCGAGGGTGACCGTGCCGCCCTTGCGCCAGTCGCACGCGATGCCCTCCTCGGCGACGGCGGCACCCACGTCGTCGACGGTGGCGCGCATCGCCGCCCCCATCGCCGCCCCCGCCCCGGCGCCGTGACGCCGGTCGAGCGCCGCGGGACCGGCCGGGAACAGCGCCGAGCACCAGCCGCCGTTGCGCCCGCTGGCGCCGAACCCGGCGATCTCGCGCTCGACGACCACCACCCGCAGCCCGGGGTCGGCGCGCAGCAGCGCCCACGCCGTCCACAGGCCGGTGTAGCCGGCGCCGACGACGCACACGTCGGCGTCGGTGTCGCCGGTCAGCGGCGGCCGGGGCACGAGCGGGTCGCCGTCGGCGACGACCTGCTCGAACCACAGGTTCACTAGACCGCGATCACCGTGGGGACGATCATCGGGCGGCGCCGGTAGGTCTCCCCCACCCACTTGCCGACGACCCGGCGCACCTGCTGGGCCACCCGGTGGGTGTCGACGATGCCGTCGCTCTCGGTGCGGGCCAGCTCCTGCTCGACGATCGGCAGGACCGCGACCAGCGCCTTCGGGTCCTCGGAGAACCCGCGGCCGGACAGCGTGGGCGGGGCGACGGCGCGCCCGGTCGTGGCGTCGATGGCCACGGTGATCGAGATGAAGCCGCCCTCGCCCAGGACCAGCCGGTCGGCCAGGGTGGGCTGCTCGATGTCGCCGGTGGCCACACCGTCGACGTAGGCGCGGCCCACCTCGACCCGGCCGGAGATCACGGCCCGCCCGTCGACGAGGTCGACCGTGACGCCGTTCTCGGTGACGACGACGGCGTCGGCCGCCACCCCGGTCTGCTCGGCCAGCTCGGCGTTGGCCCGCAGGTGGCGCCACTCGCCGTGGACGGGCATGACGTTGCTCGGCCGCACCGCGTTGTAGAGGAACAGCAGCTCACCGGCGTAGGCGTGGCCGGAGACGTGCACGTTGGAGTTGCGGTTGTCGATCACCTGGATGCCGGCCCGGCGCATCCGGTTGATCACGCCGAAGACCGCGTGCTCGTTGCCCGGGATGAGCGAGCTGGACAGGATGACGGTGTCGGTGGAGCGCATCTGGAACGTGCGGTGCTCCCCGCGGGCGATCCGTGACAGCGCCGCCATCGGCTCGCCCTGCGATCCGGTGCACACGACCAGCAGCTTGTCGTCGGGCAGGTCGTCGGCGTCGTCGATGGCGACCATGGTGCCCTCGGGCACGTGCAGCAGCCCGAGGTCGGTGGCGATCTCCATGTTGCGCAGCATCGAGCGGCCGAGCAGGCAGATCCGGCGGCCGTGGGCCACCGCGCCGTCGACGATCTGCTGCACCCGGTAGACGTTGCTGGCGAAGCAGGCGACGAACGCGCGCCCCTGCGCCTTGCCGATCGCGGCCGTCAGGTTCGGGCCCAGCGACGCCTCCGACGGCGAGACCCCCGGGGTGTCGGCGTTGGTGGAGTCGCACAGGAACAGGTCGACGCCCTCGTCGCCCAGGCGGGAGAACCCGGGCAGGTCGGTGAGCCGGCCGTCGAGCGGGCGCTGGTCGAGCTTGATGTCGCCGGTGTGCAGGATCACGCCCGCGGGTGTGCGGATCGCGACGGCGAGGCACTGCGGGATGGAGTGGCTGACGGCGAAGTACTCGCACTCGAAGCTGCCGTGGCGCAGCCGGTCGCCCTCGTTGACCACCAGCATGTGCGGGGTGAGGCGGTGCTCCTTGCACTTGGCCGCCACCAGCGCGAGCGTGAACGGCGAGCCGACGATCAGCAGGTCGGGCCGCTGGCGCAGCAGGAACGGCACGGCACCGATGTGGTCCTCGTGGCCGTGGGTGAGCACGAGCGCGTCGATGTCGCCGAGGCGGTCGAGGATGGGGCGGAAGTCGGGCAGGATCAGGTCGACCCCGGGCGCGTCGGCGTCGGGGAACAGCACCCCGGCGTCGACGACGAGCAGCCGGCCGTCGTACTCGAAGACCGTCATGTTGCGGCCGATCTCGCCGATGCCGCCCAGGGTGAGCACGCGCAGCGCGCCCTCGGGCAGCGGGCCCGGCGGCTGCGTGGGCAGCCCGGGCAGGTCGGCTTCGACGACGGCGGGGGGACGGGGCTGGTCGCGCCGGGGCGGGCGGGACCGACGGTCGGACCGGTTGCGGTCGGACCGTGCAGGCGGGCGGCTCAAGGAACTCCTCAGATTGGCATGGGTCGTGCTACGTCATCAGCGTGGGACGGTCACCGCGCGAGCGGCGGTCACCGGTATGCGACCTCGGCCCCGAGGTCGGCGGCGGCCCGCGCGCCGAGCGCGCCGTGGCCGCGGGAACGGTGGCCCGCGCGGGCCTGCGGGTCGAGCGCGACGCCGGCGGCGTCGAGATCGGCGACGATCGCGGCCACCTCGGCCTCGGTGGCCGGCGGCAGCGGCAGGCGGGGGTCGCCGACGTCGAGGCCGCGCAGGCGCATCGCGGTCTTGGCGAACACCGCGCCACCCACCCGGCCCATGGCCCGCAGCACGGGCAGCATGGAGGCGTTGAGGTTGCGGGCGCGGTCGGTCTGGCCCGCCTCGAAGGCGTCGATCATGGCGCGCAGCCGGTCGGCCACGACGTGCCCGGTGACGCTCACCATGCCGACCGCGCCGACGGAGAGCCACGGCAGGTTCACCGGGTCGTCGCCGGAGTAGTAGGCCAGCGTGGTGGTGGCGATGATCTCGGTGCCGACGCGCAGGTCGTTGCGCGCGTCCTTCACCGCGACGATCCGCGGGTGCTGGGCCAGGCGCTGCAGCGTCTCCAGGTCGATCGGGATGACGCTGCGCGGTGGGATGTCGTAGAGCATCACCGGCAGGCCGGTGGCGTCGGCGATCGCGCTGAAGTGCAGGATCAGGCCGGACTGCGGCGGCCGCGAGTAGTACGGGGTGACCAGCAGCAGGCCGTGCGCGCCCGCCTCCTCCGCCGCGCGGGCCAGCTCGATGCTGTGCGCGGTGTCGTAGGTGCCCGCGCCGGCGACGACCGTGGCCCGGTCGCCCACCGCCTCGACGACCGCGCGCACCAGCTGCGCCTTCTCCTCGTCGCCGGTGGTGGGGCCCTCCCCGGTGGTGCCGTTGACCACCAGGCCGTCGTTGCCGAGATCGACCAGCCGGGTGGCCAGCTCCTGGGCGGTGTCGAGATCCAGGCGCCCCTCGGCGTCGAACGGCGTGACCATGGCCGTCAGCACCCGGCCGAACGGGCGGCCCGGCGTGCGCGCGGAGTCGGAGGTCATGGGTCGACGGTACCGCCCCACCCCGACCGGACCCGGGTCAGAGCCCGCGCGAGGCCCCGGCCAGTGCCGCGACGTCGGTCGCGGCTCCCTCCAGCTCGACCCGCGCGGCGTCGCGGCCGAACGCGTGCAGCACCAGCTCGCCCGGTTCGCCGACGATCGTGACCAGGCCCGGGCCGGTGCGCAGCACGTGCTCCGCACCCGAGGGCGTGCGCACCGCGACCCCGACCGGGCTGGAGCGGTGCAGCAGCCGGCCCATCCGCAGCAGCAGCGCCCAGAGCTGGGCGTCGCGGGTGGGGTCGGCCGGGCGCGGCTCCCAGCCCGGTACCCCGCGCCGCACGTCCTCGTGGTGGACGAAGAACTCCGCCCCGTTGGCCAGGTCGTCGACGGCGGGCACGCGGTAGGGCGACCAGAGCGGGGCGCCGCCGCGCAGCTGACCGACCATCTGCTCCCACGGCGTGTCGTCGTAGGACCGCATGGCGTGGTCGACGAGCGGGGCGAGCGCGGCGATCACGATGCCGGGGGCCGCCCACGGCTTGCGCTCGCGCACCAGCAGGTGGGCCAGCAGGTCGCGGGTGTCCCAGTCGCCGCACAGGGTGGGCCGGTCCGGGCCGACCCGCTCGAACTCGTCACAGATCGCCGCACGCTCGTCGGTGGCCAGGCTCATGCCCCGACCCTACGCGGGGCGCGCCGCGACGATCAGCCCTCCGCGACGTACGGGCTCGACGCGATCTCCGTGCCGTCGTCCAGCGAGGCGATCTCGAAGTCGCGGAACACGTTGGGCACCTCGCGGTGCAGCTGGCGCAGGCACTCGATGGCCAGCGCCCGGATCTCGACGTCGGCGTGCTCGGTGGCGCGCATGGCGATGAAGTGCCGCCAGGCCCGGTAGTTGCCGGTGACGACGATGCGCGTCTCGGTGGCGTTGGGCAGGATCGCCCGCGCCGCCTGCCGGGCCTGCTTGCGCCGCAGCGTGGCGTTGCCGACGTCGGCGAAGCGCTTCTCCAGGCCCTCCAGCAGCTGCTCGTAGGCCCGCACGGAGGCCGCCGTGGCCTCGGCGAACAGGGCGTGCAGCTCGGGGTCGTCGGCGATGACCTCGGGCTCGACCATCGCGGCGTCGCGCTCGGGGACGTAGCGCTGGGAGAGCTGGCTGTAGGAGAAGTGCCGGTGCCGGATGAGCTCGTGGGTGAGGCTGCGGGAGACCCCGGTGAGGTAGAAGCTCACCGACCCGTGCTCGAGCACCGAGAGGTGGCCGACCTCCAGGATGTGCTCCAGGTAGCCGGCGTTGGTGGCCGTCCGCGGGTTCGGCTTGCCCCAGGACTGGTAGCAGGCGCGGCCGGCGAACTCCGCGAGCGCCTGGCCGCCGTCGGCGTCGGTGCTCCACGGGACGTCCGGCGGGGCCGTGAACTCGGTCTTGGCCACGAGCTGGACGGTGAGCGGCACGGTCTCGGGCATGGCCGCAGGGTAACCGGCAGCCCCGGACGCCCGGGATGACGTCAGCGGATTCCTTGACTGACATCAGATGTGACGCCATGGTGGTGTCATGGACATCAGCCAGTACGTCGACCGGCTGCGCGAGGACCTCGGGTCCGCCGCCGCGGCGGGCGACGAGCAGACGCGGCGCACCGCCGCCCTGCTCGGCGCCGCGATCGAGCCCGCGGCCCGGCTCGCGATGATGAACGCGCTCTCGGACCTGGCCGCGGAGGTCACGGCGGCGCTGGGCGACCGCACCGTCGAGGTCCGCCTCGACGGCCGGGACGTCCGCGTGGTCGTCTCGCCCGACGCGCACCCGGCCCCGGAGCAGCCCCCGCGCGGGTTCGCCGGCGCCGAGGCGGGCGACATCAGCCGCATCACGCTGCGCCTGGTCGAGCAGATCAAGAGCCAGGCCGAGCAGGCCGCGTCCACGCAGGGGGTGTCGCTCAACACCTGGGTGGCGCAGGCCGTGCAGGGCGCGCTGTCGGGCAGCGGTCCGCGCAAGGGCCGCGACGGCCACCGGATCCAGGGATGGGTGCAGGGATGAGCGACGACGCGATCGACTTCACCAAGGGCTTCGCCGACGACGAGCCGGCCGCCGGACCGACGGTCCGCCAGCAGTCCTGGCCGTGCGACCGGCCGGCCGAGCTGGAGCTGCGGATCGACGTGGGCCGCATCCGCGTCGACCTGGTGGCGGACGACGAGGTGCGCGTGGAGGTCCGGCACGACCCCGACGCGGGCGGCGCGATCGGCCAGGGCATCGGCGGGCTGATGAACTGGCTCGGCAACGCCGGCGGCGGGTTCGAGGGCGCCTTCGCGGGCGGCTTCGGCGACCGGTTCCGGGGCGGCGCGTTCGGCGTCGACCCCGTGCGGCTCGCGGCCGAGGCCGTGCGGGCCGCGGAGATCACCTGGTCCGAGGGCGGGCGACGGCTGGTGGTGCGCTCGTCGGAAGAGCTGCCGCAGCGCGTGGTCCCCCTCGCGGTGACGGTCACCGCGCCCGTGGGGTCGCGGCTGGCCGCCCGCACCGGGTCCGGTGACGTCACCGTGTCCGGCACCGCGGGCTGGGCGGCCGTGCGCACCGGATCGGGCCGGGTCGAGCTGGGCCCCGTCGACGGCGACGCCGACGTCACCACCGGCTCCGGCGACGTCGAGATCGGGGCGGTGGCCGGGCGCGGGCGCGTCCGCACCGGCTCCGGCGGCGTGCGGGTGGCGGCCGTGCACGGGCCGACGGAGGTGCGCGCCAGCAGCGGTGACGTCGAGGTGCTGGAGGTGGCGGCCGACCTCGGTGTGCGCACCGGCTCCGGCGGCGTCGCCGTGCGCGACGCCCGCTCCGGGCGCCTCGACCTCACCACCGGCTCCGGCGACCTGCGCATCGGCGTGCACGGCGGGGTGGCCGCCCGGCTCGACCTGAGCTCCGGATCGGGCCGGGCCCGCAGCGAGCTCGACGTGGGCTCGGTGGCGCCCGCCGAGCCGGGCACGCTCACGGTGAAGGGCCGCACCGGCAGCGGCGACGTCCTGGTGACCCGGGCGACGGTCCCGGTCTGACCCCGGGCCGGACGGTCGCGGCGGGGGTGGGTCAGCGGGAGGCCAGGGCGAGCGGGGCGGCCAGGTCGCCCCGCTCGCCCACCACCACCGCGTCCAGCTCCAGCCAGCGCGCCATCTCGCGCAGGGCGCCCGCCAGCTCCGCCACCACCCGCACCGTGTCGGCACCGGGTTCGGCGAACGCGCCGGGCACGCGCAGGACCCCGGCGGCACGGTCGGCCTTGAGGTCCACCCGCGCCACGAGCTCGCCGTCGAGCAGGAACGGGAACACGTAGTACCCGAACTCCCGCTTCGCCTCGGGCACGTAGATCTCGATGCGGTAGCGGAAGCCGAAGATCCGCTCGGCGCGCTCGCGCTCCCAGACCAGGGGGTCGAACGGGCACAGCAGCGCCCGCCCGGTGACCCGCCGCGGCACCGGGGCGCCCGGCAGCCGGTAGGCCGGGCGCTCCCAGCCCCGCACCGCGACCGGGGCCAGCGCGCCGGCGTCGACCAGCTCGGCCACCGCCCGCTGCGACGTCACCGGGCCGAGGCGGTAGTAGTCGCGCAGCTCGGGCTCGGTGGCCACCCCCAGCGCCGACGCCGAGCGCAGCAGCAGCGTGCGTGCCGACTGCTCCGGATCGGCCGGGCCGGCCGCCAGCACCTCGGGCGGCAGGACGCGCTCGGGCAGGTCGTAGAGGCGCTGGAAGTGCCGGCGGGTGCCGGTGAGCAGCGCGCCGACGCCGAACAGGTACTCGCAGACCCGCTTGACGTCGGACCGCTCCCACCAGGTGGCGCCCGGGGGCCGCGGCCGCGACGCTCCCCCCAGCGCCTCCTCCAGCTCCCCCGCCCCGACCGGGCCGAGCTCCTTCACCGCGGCCAGCACGTCCTCGACCAGCCCGGGGTTGCCCTCGACCAGCGCGCCGTAGTGCCGCCACCATCCGCTGCGCTTGGCCCCGGACTGCAGAAGCGGCCAGTCGGCCACCGGCACCAGGCTCGCCTCGTGCGCCCAGGTCTCCACCAGCAGCCGCGGGCGGCGCGCCGAGTGCGCCCACGCCGCGTCGTCGAGGAGCCCCCGCGCGTACGGGCCCAGGCGGCTGAAGACCGGCATGTAGTGCGCCCGGACCGCCACGTTCACCGAGTCGAGCTGGAGCAGGCGCACGCGGTCGAGCACCCGCTGCAGGTGGCGACGGGTGACGGGGCCGCCGGGACGCGGGTCGGTGAAGCCCTGGGCGGCCAGCACCGCCCGCCGGGCGGCCGGGGCGCCGATCGTGTCGATGCTCACGCCGCGGATGGTGCCAGCTCACCCCGACGTCTCCGCTCGGCGGCGATCACCAGCACGACCGCCACCAGCACGACCGCCCCGCCGAGCACCTGCAGCGCCGAGAACCGCTCCCCGACGATGAGCACCCCGAGCAGCACGGCGATGACCGGGTTGACGTAGGCGTACGTCGCGACCGTCGACACCGGCAGCGACGCCAGCGCGTAGGCGTAGGCGCTGAACGCCCCGAGCGACACCACGACCGCCATGTACGCCCACGCCCACCAGGCGACCGGCGAGACCGCCGCGGGATCGAGGCGGTCGCCCTTGCCGAGGCTCACCGCGAGCAGCACCGCCCCGCCGACCAGCATCTGCACCGCGGCGAGCGCGAACGGGTTGGCCGGCACCGGGAGCCGGGTCGTGGCGAACGTGCCCGTCGCCCAGCCCAGGCCCGCCAGCAGGATCAGCCACGGTCCCCACCAGGCGTTCCCGACGGTCCCGCCGGAGCCCGACGATCCCGACAGCAGCAGCAGCGCGAGCCCCGCCACCCCCACCGCGACGCCGCCGACGGTCGCCGCGCGCGGCCGGTCGCCGGTCAGCGCGCGCAGGACGACGATGTAGAGCGGGACGGCCGCGATGAGCAGCGCCGCCAGCCCGGAGGACACCTGCTGCTGCCCGAGCGTGACGATCCCGTTGCCCCACGCGGGGAGCAGGACGCCCGACAGCGCCGTCGTGGCCAGCTGCGGTCGCGTCATCCGCAGTGCCCCTGCCCCGGCCACCAGCGCGACGACCAGCGCGAGCAGCCCGCCGCCGACGAGGAACCGCACACCGCCCGACAGCAGCGGCGGCACGTCGGTGATGATCAGGCGGTTGGCGAGGTAGGTCGATCCCCACAGGACGTAGACCACGCCGAGGGCGGCCCAGGCGGTACGGCGGTTCTGCACGCCCATGACGTTGCCATGGCGAACTACCCCGTGTCGTGCCGGACCGGGCGGCTGGGGTATCCATGCCCCATGGCCATCGCCGAGGTCCGTCCCGCCACGCCCGCCGACGTCGCGGAGATCGTGCGCATCCAGGGCGACACCTGGGAGGCCGCCTACTCCGCGTTCGTCCCGCCCGACGCGCTGGTCGCCCTGCGTGGCCCCGACGCCCGCGCGGCCTGGTCGGCCGCCGTCGACGCCGACGCCGGGCGCGTGCTCGTGGCCACCGAGGGCGGGTGGACCGTCGGGTTCTGCGCGGCCGCCCCGGCCCTGCCCCCCGGCGGCGCCACCTCCCCCGAGCAGGCGTGGGGCGAGATCGGCGCCCTGCTCGTGGAGCCGCGCTGGGGCCGTCGCGGGCACGCCGGGCGGCTGCTGGCCACGGCGGCGGAGTGGCTGCGCGAGGCGGGTGCCCGCTACGGGCTGGCCTGGGTGCCCGAGCCGGACGAGGCCTCCCGCCGGTTCTACGCCCGCGCCGGCTGGGAGACCGACGGCGGCGTCCGCGCCCTGGACACCGGCGCCGGCACCCTGCGCGAGATCCGCCTCACCGGCTCGCTGGACCTCAAGCTCACCTAGGGCACGCAGCTCCTACAGGCCGAGCAGGGACTCCAGCCCGACGGTCAGCCCGGGGTGCTCGCGCACCCCGCGGACGGCGAGGACCACCCCGGGCATGAACCCGGCGCGGTCGATCGAGTCGTGGCGCAGCGTCAGCGTCTCCCCCGCCATGCCCAGGATCACCTCCTGGTGCGCGACGAGCCCGGGCATCCGCACCGAGTGCACGTGCACTCCGTCGACGACGGCGCCGCGCGCGCCGTCGAGCTCGCTGGTCGTGGCGTCCGGGACCGGGCCCAGGCCCGCGCGGGCCGCCGCGATCCGTGACGCCGTGCTCACCGCGGTGCCCGACGGGGCGTCGACCTTGCGCTCGTGGTGCAGCTCGATGATCTCCACCGACTCGAAGAACCGCGCCGCCTGCTCGGCGAACCGCATCATCAGGACCGCGCCCACACCGAAGTTGGGGGCGACGAGCACGTGCCCGTCACGGGCGGAGAGCAGGCCGCGGACCGTGTCGAGCCGCTCGGCGCCGAACCCGCTCGTGCCCACGACCGCGGCGATGTCGTGGTCGACGCAGAACGCGACGTTGTCGAGGGCGACCCCGGGGTGGGTGAAGTCGACGGCCACCTGCGCGCCCGCGTCGGTGAGCAGCGTCAGCGGGTCGCCCTCGTCGACCTCGGCGACGAGTTCCAGCCCCTCGGCGGCCGTGACGGCCCGGCACACCTCGGACCCCATCCGCCCCCGCGCCCCGAGCACACCCACCCTGATCGTCATGGGGCCAGCCTAGGTCGCAGTCTCAGGTCGCCGCGATCACCAGCCCGGCGATCCACACCCCCACGGCCATCAACCCGGTGAGCAGCTCGATCACGATGCTCCAGCCGACGGCCGCGAGCGCGCCGCGCGTCGAGGGCCAGGCGAGCGCGTGGTCGCCCAGCCGGACCCGCTCGGCCAGGTAGACGCCCAGGACGAACCCCAGGAACAGGCCCACGACCGGGATCACGAAGAACCCGACGACGCCCAGCACCGCCCCAGCGCCGATGGTGCGCCCCGGCACCCCGGAGTCGCGCAGCCGCCGCCCGGGGAGCAGGTACTTCGCGACGCTGCCGGCCACCACGATCGCGACGGCGAGCCCGAGCACCGACCAGCCCACGACGTCGTTGCGGGGCACCGCCCACACCGCGATCCCGGCCAGTACCAGTATCAGCCCGGGCAGCACCGGCAACACGATCCCGGCGATGCCGACGACGATCAGCACGCCCGCGACCAGCGTCTCCACACCCATGCGCGGAGCATCCCACGCGGGCGGCGTCCCCGGCCGGGGACGGAGGGCTCAGCGGATCTCGGGCGGGCGCGGGAAGTCGCCGGGCCGGGCGGGCGGGTCGAGCGGGCCGGGCGGGTCGTGCGGGCTCCGGGCCGGCCGCTCCCCCGGCAGCGGCCCGGGAACCTCCGGACGCGGGCCGGGCCGGGCCGCCGCCCGCAGCGCCGCCAGCACCGTCTCCGGCGCCCCGTGGGTGCCCAGCGCGAGCGCGGCCCGGCCGAGCAGCTCGTCGTCGACGTCCATCTCGATGCGCGCCATGCGCCCGAGGGTAGGCGCGTCAGCCCAGCGAGCGCAGCGGGTCGGGCAGCTCGGAGACGTCGTCGTAGGGACCGACGACGGCGGCCGTCAGGGGCGCGGCCAGCAGGTCGCGGGCCACCCCGGCGACCTGCTCCGGGGTGACGGCGGCGATCCGGTCGAGGCTCTCGGCGATGCCGCGCTGGCGGCCGTGGTCGAGCTCGGCGCGGCCGAGCCGGTTCATCCGCGACGGGGTGTCCTCCAGCCCGAGGACGAGCCCGCCGCGCAGGTTGCCCTGCGCCCTGGCCACCTCGACGGGGGTCAGGCCGTGCTCGGCGACGTCGGCGAGGACCTCGCGGACCACCGTCGCGACCTCGCCGAGCCGGTCGGGCGCGCAGCCGGCGTAGACGGCGAGGATGCCCGCGTCGGTGTAGGTCGACAGCGCCGAGTACACCGAGTACGCCAGCCCGCGCTGCTCGCGGACCTGCTGGAACAGCCGCGAGCTGGGCCCACCGCCGAGCGCGGTGTTGAGCACGCCGAGCGCGCTGCGGCGCGGGTCGTGCCGGGCGATGCCGGGGACGCCGAGCATGACGTGGGCCTGCTCGGTGTCCTCCCCGCGCAGCACCAGCCGCGGGCCCGGCCGCGACACGGCGGCACCCGGCGCGCGCGGCGGCACCGGCTCGGCCGACCCGGCCCGGGCGATCGCCCCCGCGAACGCCTCCTCGACGAGCGCGACGAGCACGCCGTGGTCGAGGTTGCCCGCGGCCGCGACGACCATCCGCGGCGTCGTGTACTCCCCGCGCCAGAACGCGTGCAGCGTCTCCCGGGACATCCCGGTGACCGACTCCTCGGACCCGATCACCGGCCGCCCCAGTGGGTGGTCGCCGAGCAGCGACTCGTCGAACAGCTCGCCGAGCAGGTCCTCGGGGTCGTCGTCGCGGATCGCGATCTCCTCGAGCACGACGCCGCGCTCGATCTCGACGTCGGCGGGCGCCAGCACCGCGTCGGTGACGACCCCGGCCAGCACCTCGACGGCGAGCGCCACGTCGGTGTCGAGGACCTGCGCGTAGTAGCAGGTGTGCTCCTTCGCGGTGAACGCGTTGAGCTCGCCGCCGACCGCGTCGACGTCCTCGGCGATCTGCGCGGCCGTCCGCGTCGAGGTGCCCTTGAACAGCAGGTGCTCGAGGTAGTGGGCGGCCCCGGCCTGGGTCGGCGACTCGTCGCGCGAGCCCACGCCGATCCACACCCCGATCGACACCGAGCGCACGCCCGGCACCGTCTCGGAGACGACCCGCAGGCCGCCGCCGAGGTGGGAAAGGGAGACGCCGGGGACGCGGTGCGTCCCCGGCGTCAGGAGGTCGGTCAAGAGGAGGCGACCTCGGCCGGGACCGTGACGTCGCCCGCGGGGGCGGCGTCCTCGACGACCGGCAGCAGGCTGATCTTGCCGCGGTTGTCGATGTCGGAGACCTCGACGCGGATCTTGTCGCCGACGTTCACGACGTCCTCGACCTTGTTGATCCGCTTGCCGTTGCCCAGCTTCGAGATGTGGACGAGGCCGTCCTTGCCGGGCACCAACGAGACGAACGCGCCGAAGGCGGCGGTCTTGACGACCGTGCCCAGGAAGCGCTCGCCGATCTTCGGCAGCTGCGGGTTGGCGATGGCGTTGACCATGCCGATCGCGGCGTCGGCCGACTCGCCGTCCGACGCGCCGACGTAGACGGTGCCGTCGTCGTCGATGGAGATGTCGGCACCGGTCTGCTCGGTGATCGAGTTGATCATCTTGCCCTTCGGGCCGATCAGCTCGCCGATCTTGTCGACCGGGATCTTGATCGCGATGACGCGCGGGGCGAACCGGCTCATCTCGTCGGGCCGGTCGATCGCCTCGCCGATGACCTCGAGGATCGTCATGCGGGCGTCCTTGGCCTGGCTCAGCGCCGCGGTGAGGACGGCCGACGGGATGCCGTCGAGCTTCGTGTCCAGCTGCAGCGCCGTGACGAACTCCGGCGTGCCGGCGACCTTGAAGTCCATGTCGCCGAACGCGTCCTCGGCCCCGAGGATGTCGGTGAGCGCGACGTAGCGCGTCTCGCCGTCGACGGTGTCGGTGACCAGGCCCATCGCGATGCCCGCGACCGGCGCCTTGAGCGGCACGCCGGCGTTGTAGAGCGACATCGTCGACGCGCAGACCGAGCCCATCGAGGTGGACCCGTTGGAGCCCAGCGCCTCGGACACCTGGCGGATCGCGTAGGGGAACTCCTCGCGCGTGGGCAGCACGGGCAGCAGCGCCCGCTCGGCCAGCGCGCCGTGGCCGATCTCGCGGCGCTTGGGCGACCCGACGCGGCCGGTCTCACCGGTCGAGTAGGGCGGGAAGTTGTAGTGGTGCAGGTAGCGCTTGTGCGTCTCCGGGCCGAGGGAGTCGATCTGCTGCTCCATGCGCAGCATGTTCAGCGTGGTGACGCCCATGATCTGGGTCTCGCCGCGCTCGAACAGCGCCGAGCCGTGGGCGCGCGGGATGACCTCGACCTCGGCCGAGAGCGGCCGGATGTCGGTGACGCCGCGGCCGTCGATGCGGACCTGGTCGCGCAGGATGCGCTGGCGCACGAGCTTCTTGTTCAGCGAGCGGAACGCCGCGCCGAGCTCCTTCTCGCGGCCCTCGAACTTGGCCTCCAGCGCGGTGAGCACGGCCAGCTTGACCTCGTCGAGCCGGGCCTCCCGCTCCTGCTTGCCCGCGATCGTCAGCGCGGCGGCCAGGTCGGCGGAACCCGCGGCCTCGACCGCGTCGAAGACGTCGGGCTGGTAGGCCGGGAACGTCGGGAACTCGCGCGTGGGCTTGGCGGCCACGTCGGCGAGCTGCTGCTGGGCGACGCACAGGGTGCGGATGAACGGCTTGGCCGCCTCCAGCCCGGCCGCGACGATCTCCTCGGTGGGCGCCTGGGCGCCCTCGGCGACGAGGTTGTTGGTCTCGACGGTGGCCTCGGCCTCGACCATCATGATGGCCACGTCGTCACCGACGACCCGGCCGGCGACGACCATGTCGAACACGGCGCGCTTGAGGTCGTCGTGCTGCGGGAACGCGATCCACTGGCCGTCGATCAGCGCGATGCGGATGCCGCCGATGGGGCCGGAGAACGGCAGGCCGGACAGCTGCGTGGACGCCGACGCGGCGTTGATCGCCAGCGCGTCGTAGGGGTCCTGCGGGTCCAGGCTCATCACCGTGACGACGATCTGGATCTCGTTGCGCAGGCCGTCGACGAACGACGGGCGCAGCGGGCGGTCGATCAGCCGGCAGGTCAGGATCGCGTCGGTGCTGGGGCGACCCTCGCGGCGGAAGAACGAGCCGGGGATCTTGCCGATCGCGTACATGCGCTCCTCGACGTCCACCGTGAGGGGGAAGAAGTCGAAGTGCTCCTTGGGGTGCTTGGACGCCGTGGTGGCGCTCAGCAGCATGGTCTCGTCGTCGAGGTAGGCGACGACGGATCCGGCGGCCTGGCGCGCGAGGCGCCCGGTCTCGAACCGGACGGTGCGGGTGCCGAAGCTCCCGTTGTCGATGACGGCGGTCGTCTCGTGGACGCCGTCTTCCATGGGGTCGGTCAAGGTGCATCTCCTCGTGAGATGTCAGCCCCCGCCCCGGTGATCCTCGTCGGGCCGGCCTTCGATCGAAGCCGTCGGGCGCGTGCCCGGCGGCCACTACCGAGGACCGGCGGATCTGCTGCCGGGCGCGGAGGTGTGGTTGGAGTTGTGCGGTTCGGGCCGGGCCGCGCGAGGCGGCCCGGCCCGATGAGGTCAGCGGCGGATGCCGAGGCGCTCGATGAGCGACCGGTAGCGCGCGACGTCGACCTCGCGGAGGTACTTGATGAGCCGACGGCGGCGGCCGACGAGCAGCAGCAGTCCGCGACGGGAGTGGTGGTCGTGCTTGTGCATCTTGAGGTGCTCGGTCAGATCGACGATCCGCTTGGTCAGCAGGGCGATCTGCGCCTCGGGGGATCCGGTGTCACCCGCGTGGGTGCCGTACTCGTCGAGCACGGTCTTCTTCTGGGCGGCGTCGAGAGCCACGTGCCTGTCCTCTTTCGTTGATGTGCCGTGCGGTTCGGACGCCGATTCGCGCCGATCTGCGTCGTGGGCGCCCTCGCGGGCCTGCCCGACGCGGGTCACGGCCACCACGGACTGCAGCCGGACCCAGCGCTCCACGCTACCAGCCGGGACCGGGGCACCCCTGCTCAGCCCGGGCGTCCGGCCGCCTGGCGCAGCACCTCGGCCAGCTCGGGGAACCCGGGGCCCAGTGCGGCCGCGGCGGCGGCCAGGCGGGCGGGGGCCGCGATCCGGCGCAGCGCCTCGGCCGCCGAGCCGGCGGACCCCGGGCCGGCGGCGGCGCGGGCCCCGGCCGGGGTGCGGGGACGGGGCACCGCGTCGCCGGCCGGGCCGACCGACGGCGCCCACCGCAGCTGCGCGTGCGCGACGTCGGCGAGCAGCACCTCCACCGCCCGCGGCGGCAGCGGCGTGGCCACGGCCGCGCACCGGTGGTCGAGCAGCTGCAGCCGGGCCAGCACCGCAGGGCTCCCGATCTTGACCCGCCGCCCGCTGGCCAGCTGGCTCAGCATCGCCGGGCTGATGCCCAGCGTGCGGGCCAGGCGCGCCTGGGAGATGCCCAGGGCCGTGAGCAGGCCGCGGACGCGCTCCCCCAGCGGCGCGCCGTACAGCTCGGCCTGGCGGGCGCGATTGTCGGCGAACTCCTCGGCAGCGGTCATGCGCCGATGCTGGCACCCCGACCCGGTTCCCGTGGGCGAACGGGAGAACTCAGCCCACGAGCTCGCGGGTGCGGGCGACGTCGCGGTGCATCTGTGCGACGAGCGCGTCGACGTCGTCGTAGTGCTCCTGGCCGCGCAGCCGGTGGGTGAGGTCGACGGCGACCTCGTGGCCGTAGAAGTCCTCGTCGACGTCGAGCACGTAGGCCTCGACCGTCTTGACCCGCCCGGAGAACGTGGGGTTGGTGCCGACCGAGATCGCGGTGGGCAGCAGCCGGCCGCCGATCGCGAACCGGCCCGCGTAGACGCCGTCGGCGGGCAGCGCGGTGTGCGGCGCGGTGGCGATGTTGGCGGTGGGGAACCCCAGGTCGCGGCCCCGGCGCGCACCGTGCACCACCACGCCCTCGACGCGGTGCGGCCGGCCCAGCGCCGCCGCGGCGGCCTCGACGTCACCGGCGTCGATGCAGGCGCGCACGTAGGTGGAGGAGAAGGTCACGCCGTCGTCGCCGGTGAGGTCGAGGCCCTCGACGGCGAACCCGAACCGCTGCCCCAGCTCGGTGAGCAGCGCGACGTCGCCCGCGGCGTGGTGGCCGAACCGGAAGTTGCGCCCCACCACGACCGCGGCCGCGTGCAGCCGCTCCACCAGCACGTGGTGGGCGAACGCGGCGGGTTCGGTGCGGGACAGCTCCGGGGTGAAGGGCAGCACGCAGAAGGCGTCGATGCCCAGCTCGGCGGCCAGGTCGGCGCGCCGCCGCAGGGTGGTGAGGGCGGCCGGGTGGCTGCCGGGGCGGACCAGCTCGGCGGGGTGCGGGTCGAAGGTCACCAGCACCGCGGGCAGGCGCCGCTCGCCCGCCCGGGCCACCGCACGGGCCACCAGCTGCTGGTGGCCGCGGTGCATCCCGTCGAACACCCCGACGGTGACGACGCTGCGTCCCCACCCGGTCGGTACGGCGTCCAGCCCGCGCCAGCGCTCCACGCGACGGAGCCTACGGACCGGGCCGCCCGCACGCCCACCACCCCCGCCGCGCCCGCTCAGGGGGCGGGTTCGTTCGCCGGTGCCAGCACCACCACCGGCCGGGCCACCTCGCCGCGGTCGGCCATCAGCGCCAGCACCCGCCCGTCGGGGGCGAAGGCGCCGTGCACCCCCGGCAGACCCGACGGCGGCAGCGGCCGGCCGTGCCGCACGTCCTGCGCGGCGGCGTCGTCGAGGTCGCGGCGGGGGAAGGCGACGGCGACGGCGGCGTCGAGCGGCAGGGACAGGGTGGGGTCGGCGTCGAGCTGCTCCAGGGTGCGGGCGAGACCCAGGTCGAACGGGCCGACGCGGGTGCGGCGTAGCGCGGTCAGGTGCCCGCCCACCCCCAGACCGGCCCCCAGGTCGCGGGCCAGCGCCCGGACGTAGGTGCCCGACGTGCACTCCACGACCACGTCGAGGTCGTCGCCGCGGCGGGCCAGCAGCGTGAACGCCGACACCGTGACCGGGCGGGCCGCCAGCACGACCTCCTCCCCCGCCCGCACCCGTGCGTACGCCCGCCGCCCGTCGACCTTGATCGCGCTGACCGAGCTGGGCACCTGGGCGATGTCGCCGGTCAGGGCGGCGATCCCGGCCGCGACCGCCGCGTCGGTGACCCCGGACGCGTCGGCGGTCGAGAGGGTCTCCCCCTCGGCGTCGTCGGTGGCGGTGGCGACCCCGAGCCGGATCGTGGCCGTGTAGGCCTTCGTGTCCAGCGCGAGGTGCCCCAGCAGCTTGGTGCCCCGCCCGACGCCGCAGACCAGCACCCCGGTGGCCATCGGGTCGAGCGTGCCGGCGTGGCCGACCTTGCGCGTGCGCAGGATGCGCCGCAGCCTGCCGACGACGTCGTGCGAGGTCAGGCCCCCCGGCTTGTCGACGACGACGAGACCGGACGGCGGGGAGGGGCTCACGCGCGGCGATTCTGCACGGGTCCCCGGGGGACGGCGTCCATGGGTCCCGGAGGGACAGCAACGCCCGGGTACGGCAGGGTCGGGCGTATGCAGTTGCTCACCGACGGTGCCACCATCTGGCCCGACCAGCTGACCGGACGCCTGGTCCTCGTCCTCTCCGACGACCTGCACGCCGATCCCGACGCCGCGCGCACCGCGCTCGGGGAGCTGACCGGCGGCGGCGACGGGCCGGTGCTGTTCCCCGCACTGGGCATCGCGGTTGTCCCGCTCGACGCGGCCGACGCCGACGCCGTCACCGCGATGATCGCCGACCCGCGCATCGTCGCGGCGGAGCCGGAGCGGCTCTACCACGTGCGCGGATCGCTGTCGGAGGAGTACCTGCGGGGCTTCGCCGACGCCGCGACGTTCCTGCACGGGCGGTCCGTCGACGCGCCCGCGGAGGACACGGCCGCACCCGTCGCCGAGGACACCGCCGAGCTGACCTGGGGCCTCCAGGTCACGAACGCGGCCGCGGTCGCGGAGTCCGGCGCGGGCATCACGGTCGCGGTCCTGGACACCGGGGTCGACCTGGAGCACCCCGACCTCGCCGGCCGCGACGTCCTGGCCGAGTCCTTCGTCGAGGGCGAGAGCGCGCAGGACGGCAACGGCCACGGCACGCACTGCATCGGCACGGCCTGCGGCCCCCTGCTGCCCGGCACCGGCCCGCGCTACGGCGTGGCGCACGAGGCCCGCATCCTGGCCGGGAAGGTGCTCAGCGACGCGGGCTCGGGCACCGACGCGGAGATCCTGGCCGGCATGAGCTGGGCCATCGAGAACGGCGCGCAGATCGTCTCGATGTCGTTGGGCGCCGACGTCGACGAGGTCTCGTCGGTCTACGAGACGGTCGGGCGGCGTGCGCTGGCCGCGGGCACGCTGGTCGTCGCGGCGGCGGGCAACAACGCCGACCGCCCCGGCGGCGACCCCGGTTTCGTGGGCGTCCCGGCCAACAGCCCGTCGATCATGGCGGTGGGCGCGGTCGACAACGCGCTGGCCGTCGCCCCGTTCTCGGCCCGCAGCTCGGGCGTCGAGGGGGGCCAGGTCGACCTCGCCGGGCCCGGGGTCGACGTCTACTCCTCGTGGCCGATGCCCGACCGGTATCTGACGATCTCCGGCACCAGCATGGCCACCCCGCACGTCGCGGGCCTCGCGGCGCTGTGGGCACAGCGCACCGGGGCCCGCGGTGAGGCACTCTGGGGGGCACTGGTCCGCGGCGCCAGGCGGCTGCCGCTCGCGTCCGCCGACGTGGGCGCCGGTCTCGTGCAGGCGCCGCCTGCCACCTGAGCCCGGGAGGACGCCGTGAGCGAACAGGTCACCGTGTCGGTCGACGACGCGTACGTGGACCGGATCGACGAGGTGGCGCAGCGCTGCCGCGCGGCCGGGATGGACGTGCAGTACGTCCTCGCCGCGGTCGGCATGATCACCGGCTCGGTCGACACCGGTGAGCTGCGCACCGCGCTCGGGTCCGTCCCGGGCGTGGCCGCGGTGGAGCAGCAGCACACCTTCCGGCTGCCGCCGCCGGGCTCGCCCGCCCGGTAGCGCGACGGGGACGCGCGGGGGCCGTCGGTCGGGGTCGGGTCCGGAAGCCGGTCGACCCTGATGGGTTGGGCAGGCTAACCTCCATCATCGCCCGCCCCGCCGACGAAGGACCCGCCGTGCCCCCAGCACCGATCACGGCGGGTTCCGTCCTGCGTGGCGCCGCCCGCGGCCGCCGCCGCGACGTCGTCGCCGCCTCGCTGCTCGTCGCGGGCCACCAGCTGTCCGAGGCCGCCGTGCCGGTCGTCGTCGGCGTGGTGATCGACCTGGCCGTCTCCACCGGTGACGGGACGGCGCTGCTGGGCGGCCTCGGCGCCGTCGCGGCGGTCTTCGTCGTGCTCGCCACGTGCGCCTACTTCGGGTACTGGCTCACCGTCAGCACGGAGAAGGAGTCAGCGCACGCGATGCGGCTCGACGTCGCCGGCCGCGTGCTGCACCCGGCGGGCGGGGCGCCGGGGCGCTCCGGCGAGCTGGTCAGCCTCGCCGGTTCCGACGCCGACCGCGCCGGGCTGGTGTGCGCGGCCATCGTCGTCGGCACCGCCGCGCTCGCGGCGCTGGTGGGCGGGGCCGTCGTGCTGGTGAGCGCCTCCCTGCTGCTCGGGCTGGTCGTGCTCGCCGGGGTGCCGCTGGTGCTGGTCGCCTCGCGGCTGCTGGCCGCGCCGCTGGTCGGGCGGGCCGAGGCCGAGCAGGCCACGCTCGCCGCCGCCACCGGCGTGGCCACCGACCTCGTCACCGGGCTGCGGGTCGTCAAGGGCATCGGGGCGGAGGACGCCGCCGACGCGGCCTACCGCCGCGCGAGCCGCACGGCGCTGGCCGCCCGGCTCTCCGCGGTCCGGTTCGAGGGCGGCTACGGCGCCGCGACCGGCGTCATCACCGGGGTGTTCCTCGTCGTCGTCGCCTGGGTCGGCGGACGGCTGGCGCTGGACGGCACGATCAGCGTCGGTGAGCTGGTGGCCGCCGTCGGGCTCGCCCAGTTCCTGATCGGGCCGTTGGAGCGGCTCACCGGGGTCGGCCCGCTGCTCGCCGGGGCCCGCGGCTCCGCCGCGCGCGTGGCCGCCCTGCTCGCCGCCCCGCCCGCGGTCCGCGCCGGCACCGCCCGGCTGCCCGCCGACCCGGCCGGGGCGCTGCGGGTGGGGCCGGTCGAGGTCGCCGCGGGCGAGCACGTCGGTGTCGTCACCCTGTCCCCCGCCGACGCCGCGGCCCTGCTCGACGTCCTGGCCCGCGACCGCGACGCCGACGACCTGGTGCTGGACGGGGCCGACCTGGCCGCCGTCGACCTCGACGACGCCCGCCGCGCGGTGCTGGTCGACCGCCACGACTCGGCGCTGTTCGAGGGCACCGTCGGCGACAACACCGGCACCGACGCGGCCGCGCTCGCCGCGGCCGGTGCCGACGACGTGCTCGACGCCCTGCCCGGCGGCCTGGCCGCCGAGCTGACCGAACGCGGCCGCACCCTCTCCGGCGGGCAGCGCCAGCGGCTCGTGCTGGCCAGGGCGCTGGCCGCGCACGCACCGGTGCTGGTGCTGCACGACCCGACCACCGCCGTCGACGCCGCCACCGAGCACCGCATCGCCGCCGGCCTGTCGGCGCTGCGCAGCGGGCGCACCACGCTGCTGCTCACCTCCAGCCCGGCGCTGCTGGCCCGCTGCACCCGCGTCCTGCTCGTGCACGAGGGCGCGGTGGTCGCCACCGGCACCCACACCGAGCTGGCCGCGGACCCCCGCTACCGCGCCGCGGTGCTGTCGTGACCGCCCGCCTGCTGCCGGTCGCGAGCGCCGCCCGCACCCGGCGCTCGGTCGGTGCACTGGTCCGCCCGCACCGCCTGCTGCTGGTCGCCACGGTGGCCACGCTCGTCGCGGCGGCGGTCGCGATCCTGGCGGTGCCCGCCCTGCTGGGCCGGATCGTCGACGTCGTCGTCGACGGCGGCGCGCCCGGCACGGTCGACCTGTTCGCACTGGGGATCCTCGCCGCGCTGGTCCTGCGCGCGCTGCTGGCCGCCCTCGGCACCGTGCTGGTCGCGCGCCTGGGCGAGCTGGTGCTCGCCGGGCTGCGCGAGCGGGTGGTGCGCCGGGCGCTGCGGCTGCGCCTCTCCGACGTCGAGCGGGCCACCTCCGGCGACCTGCTGCAGCGGGTGGGCGGCGACATCTCGGTGATCTCCGAGGGGGTGCGGCAGGCCGTCCCGATGCTGGTCATATCCGCGCTCGACGTCGGGCTCACGCTGGTCGGGCTGGCCCTGCTGGACTGGCGCCTCGCGCTGGCCGGGCTGGTCCCGCTGCCGATCTGGATCCTGGTCACGCGCTGGTACGTCCGCGTCTCCGGCCCGCTCTACGCCGCGGAGCGGGTGGCCGAGGGCCGGCGCACCCAGTCGCTGCTGGCCGGGGTGGGCGGGGCCGCCACGGCGCGCGCGCACGGGCTGCGGGTGCCGCTGCTCGCGCGCATCGAGGGCGAGTCCGCCGCCGCCGTCCGGGCCTCGATGCGGGCGATGCGCGCCCAGTCGACCTTCGGCGCGGTGCTCAACGGCGCCGAGCTGACGGGCGTGCTGGCCCTGCTGGTCACCGGGTTCTGGCTGGTGCGGGCCGACGCCGTCACCGTCGGTGCGGCCACCGCGGCCGTCCTGTACTTCCTGCGGCTGTTCGACCCCATCGGCGCGCTGCTCTACCTGCTCGACGAGGCGCAATCGGCGGGCGCCGCGCTGGCCCGGCTCGTCGGCGTCACCGACATGCCGGAGCCGCCCGCCCCGGAGCACCCCCGGCTCCCGCGCGACGCCTCGGTGCGCCTGACCGGCATCCGGCACTCCTACGACGGCGGCCCCGAGGTGCTGCACGGCGTCGACCTGGAGATCGCGGCCGGGGAGCGCGTCGCCGTCGTCGGGCCCAGCGGGGCGGGCAAGACCACGCTCGGCGCGGTGCTGGCGGGCGCGCAGCTCCCGGCGGCGGGCACCGTCGAGATCGGGGGCGTGCCGCTGGCCGCGCTGGAGCAGCCGCGCCGCCACGTCGCCGTCGTCACCCAGGAGGTGCACGTCTTCGCCGGCACGGTCGCCGACAACCTGCGCCTGGCCCGCCCCGGGGCCTCCGACGCCGAGCTGACGGCCGCGCTGGCCACGGTGGGCGCCGCCGACCTCGGCCTGGACGAGGTCGTCGGCGACGGCGGTGACGAGCTGTCCGCCACCGCCGCCCAGCAGCTCGCGCTGGCGCGGCTCGTGCTGGCCGACCCGGCCGTCGCGGTCCTCGACGAGGCCACGGCCGAGGCGGGCAGCGCGGGCGCCCGGGTGCTGGAGGTGGCCGCCGACGCCGCGCTCGCCGGGCGCACCGCGGTCGTCATCGCCCACCGGCTCACCCAGGCCGCCGCGGCCGACCGCGTCGTGGTGCTCGACAAGGGGCGGATCGTGGAGTCCGGCCCGCACGCCGAGCTGGTGGCCGCGGGCGGGCCCTACGCCGCGCTCTGGGCGGCCTGGGCCGGGCCCCGGGCGTAGCCGGTCGACCTGCCGGCGGCGCCGATCCCGGCGTCAGCGCACCGCGCCCGGCACCGCCCACCGGCCCCGGTGGGCCCGCACCCCGACCGCCACCAGCCGCGCCGCCATGAACACCGACAGCCCGGTCCAGATCCCGACCAGCCCCCAGCCGAACACCAGCGACGCCCAGATCAGCGGCAGGAAGCCCAGTACCGCCGCCGCGAGGGTCGTGGTGCGCAGGAACGCCGCGTCCCCCGCACCCAGCAGCACGCCGTCCAGGGCGAAGACCACCCCGGCCACCGGCTGCATCGCCACGAAGAACCACCAGGCGACGGGCACCAGCGCGAGCACGGCGGCGTCGCCGGTGAACACCGGCGGCAGTACCCCGACCAGCGCCGCGAACAGCACCCCGAAGCCGACGCCGAGCACCAGCCCGTAACGGGTGACCTGACCGGCCAGCGCCCGCGCCCTGGCCACTCCCCCCGCCCCCAGCGCCGCCCCGACCAGCGACTGCGCCGCGATGGCCACCGCGTCGAGCACCAGCGTCATGAAGAACCACAGCTGCAGCACGATCTGGTGGGCGGCCACCGACGCCGCCCCGAAGCGCGCGGCCACCGCGGCGGCGGACAGGAAGCACGCCTGGAACGCGAGGCTGCGCGCGATGAGGTCGCGGCCCAGCACGAGCTGGGCGCGCATCGTGGCCGGGTCCGGGCGGCGCAGGCCGCCCTCGCGGCGCAACGCCGCCAGGAACAGCCCGGCGGCCACCGCCTGCCCCGCGACGTTCGCCGCCGCCGACCCGGGCAGCCCCCAGCCGACGCCGTGCACCAGCACCGGGCACAGCACCGCCGAGAGCCCGTTGCCGGCCAGCACGTAGCGCAGCGGCCGGACGGTGTCCTGCACGCCGCGCATCCAGCCGTTGCCCGCCAGCGTCACCAGGATCAGCGGCGCCCCGAACAGCGCGATCCGCAGCCAGGACACGGCGGCGTCGGCCACCGCGCTGTCGCCCGCCTCCCGGCTGCCGGAGAAGAACGCGGCCACCGGTTCGGCGACGAGCTGCCCGACGACGAGCAGGGCCGTCCCGACGGCGAGCGCGAGCCAGGTCGCCTGCCCGCCCTCGGCGACGGCGTCGGCCCGGCGCCCCGCCCCGTGCAGCCGCGCGGCGCGCGCCGTGGTGCCGTAGGACAGGAAGGTCAGCTGGCTGGTGACCTGCGCGAACAGCACGCCCCCGATCGCCAGCCCGGCCAGCGGCACCACCCCGAGCCGTCCGACCACCGCGGTGTCGACGAGCAGGTACAGCGGCTCGGCCGCCAGCACCGGCAGCGCGGGCGCGGCCAGGCGGACGACCTCGCGGAGCGGGACCCGTTCAGCCAACGGGACGGCGGCACACGTACACGAACGCGGGCGGCACGTTGCGCCACACCGTGGCGCTGACCAGCACCTCCTCGAACGCGCCGCGCAGGCGCGCCCGGAAGCGGTGCGCCGCGGGCAGCGCCATGCCCTGCACGTAGGCGAACGTCGTGAACGCGCCGGTGTCGCCGATGGCGCGGCCGATCTCGGTGAGCACCGCGGTCTGCGCGGCGTCGTCGAACAGCGCCCACGGCAGGCCGCAGACGATCGCGTCGACGTGGTCGACCCCCTGGTCGGCCAGCAGCTTGCCCAGGTCGCGGGCGTCGCCGGGCACGACCTCCAGGCCGGGGCGGGTGCGGCGCAGGTAGTCGACCATCGCCGGGTCCAGCTCGACGGCGAGGTGCCGCCCGCCGGGCGGGAGCCGGCGGGCGATCACGGCGCTCACCGCGCCCGTGCCGGGCCCGAGCTCGACGACGACCGGCGCTCCGGAGCGCGGCACGACCGAGGCCAGCACCGTGGCCAGCCGTTCCGAGCTCGGCGCCACCGCCCCCATCGTGGCCGGGCGGCGCAGGGCCGCGGACAGGAAGGCGCGGCGGGCGTCGGAGCTGCGGGGGGCGGGGGCGTCGGCACTCACCGGTGCACGGTAACCGTCAGCCCGCGATCGGCACGGCGGGCTCCAGCGCCCCGCGCAGCAGGCGCAGGACGTCCTCCTCGGTCCCGTCGAGCGTCACCCCGGCCGCGGCCCGGTGCCCGCCGCCGCCGATCCGCCCGGCCGCCGCCGCCACGTCGACGGAGCCGTGCGAGCGCAGCGACACCGACCAGCGCCGGTCGCCCACCTGCTTCAGGACGGCCGCCACCTCGGCCTCCGCGGTGGTGCGGACGACGTCGACGACCCCGTCGACCTCCTCCACCCGGAACCGCGAGACGTCGGCCGCGCCGACGCTGGTCCAGGCCAGCCCGAGCCCACCCGCCGCCGCCGGGTCCAGCACGCACCGGCCGAGCGCGGACCCGAGTACCGCGAGCCAGGCGTGCGGGTGGGTGTCCATGATCGGGCGGACCAGCGCCTCCGCGTCGACCCCGGCCTCGATCAGCTCGGCCGCCATCCGGTGGGCGCCCGCGCCCGCGGTGCGGAACCCGCGGGTGTCGGTGACCAGGCCCGCGTAGAGGCAGCGGGCGACGTCGGCGTCCGGCGGGGCGCCCATGGCGCGGATCACCGCGTGGGCGAGCACGGCGGTGGCCTCGGCCGCCGGGTCGAGGACCTGGACGTCGCCGAACCCCGGGTTGGACGCGTGGTGGTCGATCATCACCGTGGTGCCCGCGGTGTCGAGCAGCCCGCGCAGGTCGCCCAGGCGGGACGGCTCCGCGGCGTCGCAGACCACCAGCAGCGCCGGCCGTCGCGGCAGCGCCTCGGGCGGCACGACCAGGCCCAGGACGTCGAGCGGGCGCAGTGTCTCGGGGACGGCGTCGGGCGTCGCGAACGAGACCCGCACCCCGACCCCGCGCCTGCGCAGCGTGATGCCCAGAGCGAGCGCGCTGCCCAGCGAGTCGGCGTCGGGCTGGACGTGCGCGAGCAGGGTGACGTCAGAGGCGTCCCCGAGCAGCGCGGCGGCCACCCGGACGGGGTCGGCGACCACGTACGGTCCCTCCAGATCGGAACAGGGTTACGACGGAGGGTAGCCGTGTTCCGGCGATCCGACCCCATTGCGACGCCCCGACGCACCGGTGACGTCGATCCCCCGCACCGTCGTCACTCCTCGTCGTCACGCTCCCGCGGCACGCGGTACGGATCGGGGTCGCCGGCGGGCCGGGCCGTCGCGGCGAGCCGCGCCACCTCGGCGTCGGACTCGCGGGTGCGGGCGAGCAGCTCCTCCATGCGGCGCGACTCGTCGGGAACCACGTCGGCGACGAACGTCAGCGACGGGGTGCGCCGCACGCCGGTGCCGGCGCCGACCTTCGAGCGCAGCACGCCCGTGGCACTGGCCAGTGCGGCCGCGACCCCCGCGGTGTCGGGGTCCTCGTCGACGGTCTCGCCGAGAACGGTGTAGAAGACCGTGGCCTCCTGCAGGTCGCCCGTCACGCGGGTGTCGGTGATCGTCACCCGCTTCAGCCGCGGGTCCTTGATCTCGCTCTCCAGCGCTCCGGCCACGATCTGCGAGATCCGCTTCGCGAGCCGACGGGCGCGTGCCTGGTCCACCATGTCCGCACTCCTGTTCAATCCTCGGGGCCGAGCATCCGGTGCCGGGCCGCGAGCAGTTCGAGCTCCGGGCGGGCGGCGACGAGCCGCTCGCACCGGTCCAGCACCTCGACCACGTGGTCGTGGTCGGCGGCCACACAGGACACGCCGATCAGCGCCCGCCGGTGCAGGTCCCGGTGGCCCGCCTCCGCGGCGGCCACCTCGAACCGGCGCCGCAGCTCGGCCACCAGGGGCCGCACCAGCGAGCGCTTCTCCTTCAGCGAGTGGACGTCCCCGAGCAGGACGTCGAACTCGACCGCACCGACGTACATCCCACCTCCGGCGAGACCGGGGTGCGGGCCTGCGCCCGCACCCCGTGACCGGCTACGCGCGTGGCTTCTCGCGCAGCTCGTAGGTCTCGATCATGTCGCCGTCCTTGATGTCGTTGAAGTTGCCGAGCGTAAGACCGCACTCGAAGCCCTCGCGGACCTCGACCACGTCGTCCTTGACCCGCCGCAGCGAGTTGATGGACAGGTTCTCGGCCACGACGACACTGTCGCGCAGCAACCGGGCCTTGGCGTTGCGACGGATGATCCCGTCCATCACCAGGCAGCCGGCGATCGAGCCGAAGCGCGAGGAACGGAAGACCTGGCGGACCTCCGCGTGGCCGAGGACGGCCTCCTCGTACTCGGGCTTGAGCATGCCCTTGAGAGCCTGCTCGATCTCGTCGATCGCCTGGTAGATCACGGAGTAGTACCGGATCTCCACGCCCTCGCGGTTGGCCAGCTCGGTCGCCTTGCCCTCGGCCCGGACGTTGAAGCCCAGGACGATGACGTTGTCGGCGATGGCGAGGTTGATGTCGCCCTCGGTGATGCCACCGACACCGCGGTGGATCACGCGCAGCTCGACGTCGTCGCCGACCTCGATCTTCATGAGCGCGTCCTCGAGAGCCTCGACGGTTCCCGAGTTGTCACCCTTGATGATCAGGTTGAGCTGGTTGGTCTCCTTCAGCGCGGCGTCGAGGTCCTCGAGCGACACGCGCTTGCGACGGCTCGCCAGCTCGGCGTTGCGCTCGCGCGCCCGCCGGCGGTCGGCGATCTGCCGGGCCACGCGGTCCTCGTCGACGACGAGGAACGTGTCGCCCGCGCCGGGCACCGAGGTGAAGCCGACCACCGCGACGGGGCGCGACGGGTAGGCCTCGGTGATGTCCTCGCCGTGCTCGTCGAACATCCGCCGGACGCGCCCGGAGGCGTCGCCCGCGACGATCGAGTCGCCGACGCGCAGCGTGCCGCGCTGCACCAGCACCGTGGCCACCGGGCCGCGGCCGCGGTCGAGGTGGGCCTCGATCGCGACGCCCTGGGCCTCCATGTTCGGGTTGGCCCGCAGGTCCAGCGAGGCGTCCGCGGTGAGCAGGATCGCCTCGAGCAGCTGGTCGATGTTGGTGCCCTGCTTGGCGGAGATGTCGACGAACATCGTGTCGCCGCCGTACTCCTCGGCCACCAGGTTGTACTCGGTGAGCTGCTGCCGGATCTTGTCCGGGTTCGCGCCCTCCTTGTCGATCTTGTTGACCGCCACGACCACCGGCACGTCGGCCGCCTGGGCGTGGTTGATGGCCTCCACCGTCTGCGGCATGACGCCGTCGTCGGCGGCGACCACGATCACCGCGATGTCCGTGGACTTCGCGCCACGGGCACGCATGGCGGTGAACGCCTCGTGACCCGGGGTGTCGATGAAGGTGATCGGGCGCTCGTAGCCCTCCAGCTCGGTGACGACCTGGTAGGCGCCGATGTGCTGGGTGATGCCACCGGCCTCCCCGCCCATCACGTTCTCCTTGCGGATCGTGTCGAGCAGGCGCGTCTTGCCGTGGTCGACGTGACCCATGACGGTGACGACCGGCGGCCGGACGACCAGGTCGTCCTCCCCGCCCGCGTCCTCGCCGTAGGAGATGGAGAAGCTGTCGAGCAGCTCGCGGTCCTCCTCCTCGGGGCTGACGACCTGCACGACGTAGTTCATCTCGCTGCCGAGCAGCTCGAGGATCTCGTCGGACACCGACTGCGTGTTGGTGACCATCTCACCGAGGTGGAACAGCACCTGCACGAGCGACGCCGGGTTGGCGCCGATCTTGTCCGCGAAGTCGGTCAGCGACGCGCCGCGGGCGAGCTTGATCGTCTCGCCGTTGCCCCGGGGCAGGCGGACGCCGCCGGCCGACGGGGCCTGCATCGACTCGAACTCCTGGCGCTTCGCGCGCTTGGACTTGCGCCCCTTGCGCACCGGCCCACCGGGACGGCCGAACGCACCCGCGGCACCGCCGCGACCGCGCGGGCCACCGGGACGGCCACCGCCGCCACCGGGTCCACCGCGGAAGCCACCGCCCGCGGGGGCACCGCCACCGGGGCCACCGCCGCCGGGACGGAAACCGCCACCGCCGCCGGGACCACCGGGACGACCGCCGGGACCACCCGGACGTCCGCCCGGACCACCGGGTCGGCCGCCGGGACCACCACGGCCACCGGGCGCCGGGCGCCCACCGGCCGGACGCGCCGGCATCATGCCGGGGTTCGGGCGCGGGGGCATGTTGCCCGGGCTGGGCGGGCGCGGGCCGCCGGGACGCGGACCACCGGGACGGGGACCGCCCTGACCGGGAGCACCGGGACGGGGACCGCCCTGGCCGGGGGCCGGTCGCTCACCCTGTGCGGGCGGACCCGCGGCCGCCGGCCGGTCGCCCTGGGCGGGCGGGCCGGGACGCGGTGCGGCCGGGCGGGGCGGTGCCCCGGACCCGACGCCGAACGGGTTGTTGCCGACGCGCGGCGTGCGCGGGCCCGGACGCGGGCCGGACGGCTTGGGCGGGACGACGGCGGAACCGGCGTCGGCCGCGGCCGGTCGCTGCTCGGCGGGGCGGGCCCGCTCCGGGCGGGCCTGCGGCCCGGGCCGGGCCGCGGGCGGCGCCGGGGTGTTCCCGGCGACGGGGGACTCGGACCGGATCGGCTCCGGCGTCGCGGCCGGGCCGGGCCGGGGGCCGGGACGCGGGCCGGCGCCACCCGGACGGGGTGCGGCCGGGGTGGTGGGGGCGCTCTCCGCCGCCGGTGCGGCGGGAGCCGCCGGGGTGGCGGGCGCGGCGGGGGCCGCGGGCGCCGCCGGTGCGGCGGGTCGCGGGCCGGGCCGGGGCCCGGGCACGCCACCGGAACGGGGCGGGCCGGGGACGGCCGACGGGGCGGCCGGGCCGCCGCGCGGGCGGCCGCCACCGCCGCCTCCGCCGGACACCGACTCCCGCAGCTTGCGGGCGACCGGCGCCTCGACGGTGGAGGACGGCGACTTCACGTACTCGCCGAGGTCCTGCAGCTTGCTGAGGACCTGCTTGCTGGAGATGCCGAGCTCTTTCGCGAGCTCGTGCACACGGGCCTTGCCTGCCACTGCACTCCTTGTTTCTCGGAGGCCGGCGGCTGGTCCCGCTCGACCTCGAACCTAGTGTCGAAGCACGTTCATGGTGCGATCTTCACGACTGGCTCATGACGGGTCGACCTTGCTCTCCTCGATGACGGATCCGGGTGTGTCCCGAACCCCGTTGACCTCTGCCCCGGCGCGGTGGAGATGCGCCCGGACCCCGGCGGTGTCCAGCGGCCCCGGGACGCGCAACGCCCGTGGGAACGCCGAGCGCCGCTCGGCACGGTGGAGGCACTCCGGATCGGGGTGCAGCCAGGCACCTCGGCCGGGGAGCCGTCGGCGCGGGTCCGGGATCAGCATCCCGTCCTCCGCGACGACCCGCAGCAGATCGTCGGCCCCCGCCCGCGTCCGGCATCCGACACAGGTGCGCACCGGAGTGCGTCGTGCGGGAGCCGGGCCCGGATCGTGGACCGTGGCCGAGTGTAGCCCACCGCCCCCCGGGCGGCTGCCACGACGGGAGCCGGTCAGCCGACCGACTCCGACTCGGACCCGGCCTGCCGCGCCGCCCCGTCGCCGACCACACGCGGGTCGGCGTCGCTGCGGATGTCGATCCGCCACCCGGTGAGCCGGGCGGCCAGCCGGGCGTTCTGCCCCTCCTTGCCGATGGCCAGGGAGAGCTGGAAGTCCGGGACGACGACCTGCGCGGACCGCGTGGCCTCGTCGATCACCTTGACCGACACCACCTTCGACGGCGACAGCGCGTTGCCCACGAACGTGGCCGGGTCCTCGTCCCAGTCGATGATGTCGATCTTCTCTCCGGCCAGCTCGCTCATCACGCCGCGCACCCGTTGGCCCATCGGCCCGATGCAGCTGCCCTTGGGGTTGACCCCGGCGACGGTGGAGCGCACCGCGATCTTCGAGCGGTGCCCCGCCTCGCGGGCCACGGCGACGATCTCCACCGTGCCGTCGGCCAACTCGGGCACCTCGAAGGCGAACAGCTTGCGCACCAGGTTGGGATGCGTGCGGCTCAACGTGATCTGGGTGCCGCGCATTCCGCGCGTCACACCCACGACGTAGCACCGGATCCGCTCGCCGTGCGCGTAGGCCTCGCCCGGCACCTGCTCGGCCGCGGGCAGCACGCCCTCGGTCTGGCCGCCCAGGGAGACGATCACCACACCGCGGGCGTTGGCGCGGGCGTCGCGCTGCACGACCCCCGCGACGATCTCGCCCTCCTTGGTGGCGAACTCGCCGTAGGTGCGCTCGTGCTCGGCGTCGCGCAGCCGCTGCAGGATGACCTGGCGGGCGGTGGTGGCGGCGATACGACCGAAACCCTCGGGGGTGTCGTCCCACTCCCGGTCGACCACACCGTCCTCGCCCAGCTCCTGGGCCATGACGCGGACCAGGCCGGACTTGCGGTCGATGTCGACGCGGGCGTGCGCCTCGTGACCGTCGGTGTGCTTGTAGGCCGTGAGCAGCGCGGTCTCGATGGCGTCGATCACCGTCTCGAACGGGATGTCCTTGTCGCGCTCGATGGCGCGCAGAGCCGCGATGTCGACGTTCATGAGTCGTCCTCGTCTTCAGTTGTGTCGTCGTCGGTGGTGTCCTCGTCGGCGCCGAGCGCGCGCAGCTCCGCGGCCGGGGGCCTGCGGAACTCGACCTGCACGGCCGCGTGGGCCACGTCGGCGTAGCGCACGTCCCGGAGCCTGCCGTCGACCAGCAGCGCGACGGAGTCCTCACCGGCGTCGCCGACGCGGGCGGTCAGCGTGTCGCCGGTGGCCAGCCGCACGAGCACCTGCCGCAGCCGGTTGCGCCGCCAGTGCCGGGGCAGCGTCAGCGGCCGGTCGACCCCCGGGGAGGTGACCTCCAGGGTGTAGGAGCCCGGGATCAGGTCCTCGTGCAGCTCCAGCTCCGCCGACGCCGCACGGGAGACCCGCGCGATGTCGTCGAGCCCCACACCGGCGTCGGCGTCCACCACGAGCCGGACGGTGTGCCGCCTGCCCACGGTGTGGACGTCGAGCTCGTCGAGCTCGAACCCCGCCGAGACGACGACGGGCTCCAGCACGCCGTGCAGCGGGGTGCCCTGCTGCGCGGGCCGGTGGGTGGACATGCGGTCTCCTGAACGTCGGTGGCTCGTGGTCGGCGGCCCCGTCGGCCGCGCCGGACGGGCCAGCAAGGGTAGCGCGCCGCACGGGGTGCCCCGGCCCCGCGCGCTCCGGCGGCGGGGCCCGCCGCGGCGCCTGGCAGGATGGGCGGCCGTCCGGCGCCGACGCGGCGCCGGGGGGCGAGGAGGGGTCGTGCCACGAGGGCTGGTGCCGGACGTCACCGGCCCCGATCCGGCTCCCGGTGCCCTGTCGCGCCGCCGGGTGCTCACCGGACTGGCCCTCGCGCCGGTCGTGCTCGTCGCGCTCCCGGGCTGCTCGGCGATGGCCGACGACGGGCCCGACCCGCTGGTCGCCCTCGCCGACGCCGCCCGCGCCGACGCCGCGCTCGCCGCGGCCGTCGTGGCCGCCGAGCCGGGCCTCGCCGAGCGCGTCGACCCGTTGCGCGACGCGCGCACCGCGCACGCCGCCGCCCTCGACGCGGAGGTCGCCCGGCAGGCCGGCGACCCCGCCCCGGCCTCCGCCCCGGCCCCGGCACCCGCCGGGCCGCCCGTCCCGGCCGATGCCGGGCTGCCCGCCCTGCGCTCCGCGGTCGAGGCCTCCGCGGCCGCCGCGGCCGGGGCGGCGCTGGACCTGCCGGTCGAGCGCGCCGGGCTGGTCGCGTCGGTGTCGGCCTGCTGCGCGACCTACGCGGCGGTGCTCGGGTGAGCGTCATCGACGAGGGGGCCACCGACGCCCTGCAGGCCGCGCTCGCCGCCGAGCACGCCGCGCTGTGGAGCTACGGCCTCGCGGTGGCGTTCCTCGACCCGGCGGAGCGGGCGCAGGCCCGCGACGACGCCGAGGCGCACCGCACGCTGCGGGCCGCGGTGGAGACGACGCTGTCGCAGATCGGTGCCCGGGCGGTGTCGGCGCAGCCGTCCTACGCCACCCCGCAGCCGGTGGTCGACGCCGCGTCGGCGGCCGCGCTCGCGGTCGTCGCGGAGACCGACGCGCTCGGCGCCTGGCGGTCGGTGCTGGAGCGCACCACCGACCGCCCGCTGCGGCAGGCCGCCCTCGACGCCCTCACCGAGGGCACGCTGCGCTGCGCCCGGTGGCGGGTCGTGGTCGGCAGCCCGCCGGCCATCCCGGTCTTCCCCGGCCTCTGACTCCGGCCCTCAGGTGAGGGCCTCCAGGGCGGCGTCGACGTCGGCGCGGGTGTTGTAGAGGTGGAAGGCCAGCCGGGCGGCACCGGCCCGGGCGGCACCGACCACGCCCGCGGCGTCGAGCCGCCGCTGGGCGTCGGGTGTGCGCACCGCGACGATCGCCGACCCGGCGGGCTCCATCCCCAGCCCGGCGCGCAGGGCGTCGGCCAGGCCGGTGCAGTGGGCGTGCACGGCGGCCCGGTCGAGCCCGGCCAGCCACGGCAGGGCGACGGCGGCGCCGACGTGGCTGAGCCAGGCCGGGGAGGTGTCGAGGGACCGCGCTCCGGCCGCCAGGCGCAGCGGCAGGCCGTAGACGCTGTCCCAGACCTGCTCGCCGGCGAACCAGCCGGCCTGCTCCGCGGGCGGGTCCCAGCCCGGGTGCACCGCGAGCCACGCCGCCCCGCGCGGGCTGAGCAGCCACTTGTAGGCCCCGCAGGCGACCGCGTCGGCCCAGCCGAGGTCGGCGTCGAGCCAGCCGGTGGCCTGCGTGGTGTCCAGCACGACGCGGGTGCCCGACGCGCGGGCGGCGCGCAGCGCGTCGAGGTCGACGATCCGGCCGTCCGCCGACTGCACCACCGAGACGGCGACGGCGTCGAACTCCGCGGCCCGGGCGCCGATCCCGTCGAGCGGGACCTCGGTCAGCTCGTGGCCGCGGGCCGCGAACGGCCAGGTGACGCTGGTGAACTCCCCCGCGGCGACGAGGACCCGCGAGCGCGGCGGCAGGGCGGCGGCCACCGTCGAGAGCAGCCCGGACACCGTCGCCCCGATCGCCACCCGCCCGACCGGCACCCCCACCAGCCGTGCCCAGGCGGCCCGGGCGGTGGCGACGGGGGCGTCGAAGTCGGCGGGACGCCCGGCCCCGGTGCGCCACGCCCGCACCGCGTCGGCGACGGCGTCGGCGGCGTCGTCGGGCGGGATCCCGATGCTCGCGGTGTTGAGGTAGGTGTCGGGCACGTCGAACCGGCGACCGAAGGCGTTGCGCACCCCGGCGACGCTAGCGCCCGCGTGCGAGGCTGGGCCCGTGCGCAGCGACGTGATCGAGATCCGGACCGGCGACCGGGAGGCCGTGGTCGACCTCACCGCGCAGATCGACGCCTTCCTCGCCGCGGGCGACGGCGGGGACGGCCTGCTGCACGTGTGGGTGCCGCACGCCACGGCAGGGATCGCGGTGATCGAGACCGGGGCGGGCAGCGACACCGACCTGCTCGCGGCCCTGCGCGACCTGCTGCCCGCCGACGACCGGTGGGGGCACCGGCACGGCAGCGCGGGCCACGGGCGCGACCACGTCCTGCCCGGGATCGTCGCCCCGTCCATGACCGTCCCGGTGCTCGGCGGGCGGCCGGCGCTGGGTACGTGGCAGTCGGTGTGCCTGGTCGACACCAACACCGACAACCCGGTGCGCTCGGTCCGCCTGTCGTTCCTGGCGGGCTGACCGGCCGCCCGGTGTCCTAGAGTCGCGAACCGTGACGACGCCGCAGGGGGGCTCGCCGGACGAGGGTCCGGACGCGACGCGTGGCCGGACCGACGGGCCCGGCGCGTACCCCGATCCGGACGTCACCTCGATCGCCGGCCCGCCCCGGGACGCCCCGTTCCCCGGCGCCCGGCCGGGTGGGCCGGGATCGGGCTGGTCGGAGTCGGGCTGGTCGGGCGAACCCCCCGGTCCCCCGCCGGGCCGGCCCGCGGCTCCCGCCGACCCGACCGTCGTGGGCGGCTGGCCGCCGCCGCCCGTCCCGGGGCCGCCGCCCGGTGGGGCGGAGACCCGCGTCGGGTGGGCGCCGCCACCCCCGGGCTGGGCGCCGCCACCGCAGCAGCAGTGGGCACCCGGCCCGCCCCCGTGGGGCGCCGGCCCCCCGACGCAGGTGGGCGCCCCGTGGGGCCCGCCGCCGGGGGGCCCGTACCCGGGCTGGGGCCCGCCCCCGCCGCCCCCGGCCCGGCGCGGACGGCTGGTCGCGCTGATCGCGGTCGGGGTCCTGCTGCTGGCCGCGCTCGGCGTCGGCGGCTACCTGCTGGTGACCCGCACCTCCGGTGGCCCGGTGGTCCCCGCCGACTTCCGGCCGGTCTCCACCTCCGTCCTCACCTACGCCGTGCCGCCGGGCTGGCAGGACTCGGCGAGCCCCGGTTCGGTGCTCGGTGCCCCGCTGGAGGGCCGCGTGGAGGGCCCCGCCTACGAGTGCGGCGGCGGCCGGTACCTGCGCGGACTGGTGGCGAGCGCGTTCGTCCCCGGCGAGCGACCGGCGGCCGCGGTGGCGGCGGCCTTCGCCCGCGAGACCGGGTCGGCGTTCTACAGCACCGCCGACGGCGCCCTCCCCGAGGTCCGGGTCTCCGACGCCCGCCCGTTCGACGTCGGCGGGGTGCCGGGCCGGCTCGTGGAGGCCACCTCGCGCACCCCCGCCGACGACGGTTGTCTCGCCACCTCCGGCACGGTGCTGCTGCTCGCCGTGCCGGCGGCCGGGCCCGACGGCTCGCCGGGCACCGCGGTGCTCGTCGTCAACGGCGACACCGCGGGCGGCCCGGCGGACGCGCCCCCGGTCGCCGACCGCGCCACCCTCGACGCGGTGCTGGCCAGCGCGCGGCTGCCCACGATCTGACCCCGCGCCCGACGCCGGGCACCCGGACGGTCGATACTCGGGGGGCATCGGCGAGGGGAGCGGAGGGCGTGGCGGAGATGTTCGGGCCGTACCGGCTCGACGGGCTGCTCGGCAGCGGCGGGATGGGCGAGGTCCACCGCGCCTACCACGTCGAGCAGGACCGCACGGTCGCCCTGAAGCTGCTGCACGCCGACCTCGGCGAGGACGAGGAGTTCCGGCGGCGCTTCCTGCGGGAGTCGCGGGTGACGGCCCGGCTGACCGACCCGCACGTCATCCCCATCCACAACTGGGGCGACATCGACGGTCGCCTCTACCTGGACATGCGCCTGGTGGAGGGCGAGGACCTGGGCGAGCTGCTGGACCGCTCCGGGCGGTTGTCGCCCGCCCGGACGGTCGCGGTGCTCTCCCAGGTGGCGCGGGCCCTGGACAGCGCCCACCGGTCCGGACTCGTCCACCGCGACGTCAAGCCGTCCAACGTGCTGCTGGCGGCGAACGAGGACGGCGAGGACTTCGCCTACCTCGTCGACTTCGGCATCGCCCGCTCCCTGACCAGCGACACCACCGGCGCCGGGATCACCCGCGCGGGCACGGCCGTCGGCACGCTCGACTACATGGCGCCCGAGCGCTTCCTGGAGCAGCCCGTCGACGGCCGCACCGACGTGTACGCGCTGGCCTGCGTCCTGCACGAGTGCCTGACCGGGGAGAAGCCGTTCCCGGTCGAGGGCCTGCCGGCGATCATGCGGGCGCACCTGCGCACCCCGCCGCCGCGACCGTCGCAGCACCGGATCGCCGCGCCCGCCGCGATCGACGACGTCGTCGCGCAGGGGATGGCGAAGGACCCGACACGCCGCTTCCCCACCGCCGGGGCGTTCGCGCTGGCCGCGCGCCGGGCGCTGGAGGGCTCCCCGACGGTCGCCGGGCTGGCCCGACCCGAGCCGGCCCGACCCGCCGTCCCCGTGGCCTCCGTGGGCCCGGTGGCCCCCGGCGACCCGACCGTGGTGCCCGGCGGCCCCGCCGACCTGCCCGCCGACCGCGCGATGCTCATCGACCGTGCGGCCCTGGAGCGGGCGGCCCGCCGGGCCCGGGCGCCACAGCGTGCCGCCGAACCGCCGCCCGTCCCGCGCACCCGCCAGGGCCCGGTGTGGGGCGCGGAGGCGACCACCCCGCTGGGTGCGGCCCCCCGCCGCCCCGGCCCGGCCGCGCGGATGCCGTTGCCCCCGGCCCCGCCGCCCGTCCCGCCCGCGCCGCGGCGGAGGCGCTGGCCGTTCCTGGCCGGTGGCGCCGTGCTGCTGGCGGTGGCCGTCGCGGCCGCGGTGCTGCTGCGTCCGGCTCCCCCCGCACCGCCGCCCGACGACCTGACGCCCGCGCAGCGCTCGCTGGTCGCCGTGCTGCCGATCGGGTTCTCCGCGGCCAACTGCGCCCCCGCGCCCGACCGGGAGACCGCCACCGTCGACGCCGCCCTGAGCTGCACCGACGGCCCGCCCAACGGCCCCGGCACGGCGTCGTTCGTGCACTACCGCGACGTGGGCGCCCTCGCCTCCGACCACGCCGCCGACGCGGCGGACCGCGGCCTGGCCGAGGGCGAGATCGCCGCCTGCCGCGACGGGACCGCCACGACCGGCCGCTGGAACCGCAACCGCGACGGCGGTGCCCTGTCCTGCTTCGCCGAGGCCGGCGCCGGCGCCGGCGCCACGATCGACTGGACCGACCCGCGCAACCGCACCCGCGCCGTCGTCACCCGCTCCGACGGCGACACCGCCGTGCTCTACGACTGGTGGTTCTCCGGCGGGTTCCTCTGACCGCCGCTCACCCCGGCAGCCCGGCCAGCCGGTCGGCCACCTGCTCGGCGGTGGCCAGCCGCCCGGACCCCTCGGCCAGGCACGCCCGCACCAGCTCGGCGTCGGCGGGCGCGAGCCCGGCGTGCACCACCGGCTCGCCGGAGAGCACCTTGCGGATCGCCAGCAGCGGCTGGGTGTCGGGCAGCTCGCCGAACAGGCCGGTGCCGGCGAGCACGCGGTGGATCGTGGCGCCCAGCGCCCACACCTCCGTGCGCCGCGACGGCCGGGCGCCCGCGAGCAGGTCGGGGTCGGTGAACTCCACGGAGCTGGCGCGGCCCATGCCGGTCAGCGTGGAGCCGGGGCTGAGGTGGCGCGCCAGCCCCAGGTCGGAGAGCCTGCCGCCGACCGGCGTGCCCCCGGCGTCACCGGCGAGCAGGACGTTGGCCGGTTTGACGTCGCCGTGGGCGAGCCCCGCCTCGTGCAGCGCGTGCGCGGCCCGGGCGGCGTGCTCCAGGGCCAGGACGGCGGTGGCGCGGTCGACCGGCCCGGCCGGAGCCGCGAGCGAGCCCAGCGGGAAGTACTCCATCGCGTAGACGAAGCTGTCCTCGAGCACGGCGTCGAACACCCGCACCAGGTAGGGCGAGCGCACCGCGGCGAACGCGCGCAGCTCCCGCACGCCGCGCTCGTAGGCCTGCTCCCCCACGCGGTCGCCGAACACCTTGAGCGCCACGTACTCCTCGGACAGCCCGAGCCGGGCGGGCGGCCGGGCGAGGTAGTAGCGCCCGTGGTTGCCCTCGCCGAGCAACCGCACGATCTCGTAGTCGGCCACCGCGGTGGGGGCCGTCAGCGCAGCGTCCACGCCGCTCCTCGACAGGTCGTCGCACCGGGTGGGCTCCCGGGCGGTGGCCGCTAACATACGCGCGCTCCGAGGGAGGGCACCCGGATGGACATGAAGCACGTCATCGCCTACGTCCTGCTCGACGTGGCGATCGTGGTGGTCGCGGCGCGGCTGATGGGGCGGCTGTTCCGGCGGCTCGGGCAGCCCGCGGTGATCGGCGAGATCGTCGCCGGCATCGCGCTCGGGCCGACGCTGCTCGGCGCGTTCCCCGGCGATCTCGACCAGCTGCTGTTCCCCGCCGAGGTCCGCCCGTTCCTGGCGGTGATCGCCCAGCTGGGTCTCGCGCTGTTCATGTTCATCGTCGGGATGGAGGTCGACCTCTCGCTGATCCGCGGGCGGCGCCGGGCCGCGGGGGCCGTCGCGGCCGGGTCGGTGGTGCTGCCGTTCGCGCTCGGCGTCGGGGTCGCGGTGGTCCTGTACCCCTTCCACGCGGAGTCCGTCGCCCCGCTGCCGTTCGTGCTGTTCATGGGCGTCGCGATGTCGATCACCGCGCTGCCCGTGCTGGCCCGGATCCTCACCGAGCGGGGGATGCAGCGCACGCCGACCGGGGTTCTCGCGCTGGCATGTGCCGCGATCGACGACGTGATCGGCTGGACGCTGCTGGCCGTCGTCGTCGCGGTGGCGGCCGGGGGCAGCGCCGGCGGCGCGCTGGTGATCATGGGATGGACGCTGCTGTTCGCCCTGGTCATGTTCTTCGGGGTCCGGCCGCTGCTGGGCCGGCTGGTGGCCTGGCACGCCCGGGCGGGGCGGCTCACCCCGGACATCCTCGCGATCGTCCTCGCCGGGCTGCTCGCCTCGGCCTGGATCACCGAGATCATCGGCGTGCACGCGATCTTCGGGGCGTTCCTGTTCGGGGCGATCATGCCGCGGCGCGACGCCGCCGCGCTCACCCGCGAGATCCTGGAGCGGCTGGAGCAGGTGAGCCTGCTCCTGCTGCTGCCGGTGTTCTTCGTGGTGGCCGGGCTGCAGGTCGACGTCGGCGCGCTCGGCCTGGGCGGGATCTGGCAGCTCGCGCTGATCCTGGTGGCGGCGATCGCCGGCAAGTTCCTCGGGGCCTCGGTCGCGGCCCGCACGCAGGGCCTGCCCCGTCGGCAGTCGACGGCGCTGGGCGTGCTGATGAACACCCGCGGGCTCACCGAGATCGTCATCCTGCAGGTCGGGCTGCAGCTCGGCGTGCTCAGCCCCGCCATGTTCACGCTCATGGTGATCATGGCCCTGGTGACGACGGCCATGACGGGCCCGCTGATGAAGGTCGTCTACCCCGACCGCGTGCTGGCCCGCGAGCTGGCCGCGGCCGAGCGGGCCGAGCTGGGCGAGGTCGAGGCGTACACGGTGCTCGCCGTCGTCGACGACCCGGCGGACGGGCGGCGCGTCGCCGAGCTGGCGCGCGACCTCACCGGCCGCGAGCACCCCGCCCGCGTCGTCCTGTGCCGGCTGCTGCCCGCGCAGGTGGAGCTGGAGGTGGCCAGCGGGCTCGGGGCCGAGCTGGGGATGATCGCCGCCGCCGGTGACGAGCTGCGCGTCCTCGCGCGGGAGCTGGCGGCGTGCGGCACGCCGGCGTCGGTCGTGGCCCGGTTCGGCACCGACCCCGCCGCGCTCGCCGCCACCCTCGACGCCGATCTCGTGCTGCTCACCGGCGACGGCGACGCGGCGGTGGCCGCGCTGGCCGCGGTGCCCGAGACCACCGTCGTCGTGGCCGCGTTCGGCCCCGGGGAGTCCGCGGGCGGGACGCCCGTGGCGCTGGTCGACGGGGCCGCGGGCGGGCGGGCGACGCTGCGCGTGGCCGCGCACCTGGCGCTGCGTACCGCCGACGAGGTCGCCGTCGACTCGTCCGACGGCCGGGGCGGCACCCGCCGTACCGGGGCCGCGGCCGAGGCCCTCACCCGCCGCGGCGTCACGGCCCGGCCCGCCCGCCCCGGTGAGACCGCGCAGGCCGCGGTCGTGGTGCTGCCCGACTCGGCCGAGGCACCCGCCGACCTCGGGGACCGGGCGGTGGTGCTGCGGGTGCGGCCGTCGGGGGCGGACGTGGACGAGGACCTCGACCAGGCTGTCGCCCGGATCACGGTCACCCCCGCCCCCGCCCCCGGCACCGTCGCGGCGGAGACGACGCCCTGACCGCTGCGGCCGATGCCGCCGGCACGCCACCACACGGGAAGCGGCAGGTCGCCCGCCGGCCCGGCCGGCGGCGGGCGTGGGAGCGATCGCGTCGAACCGATCGGCAGCGGTCACGGTCGGCGGGTCGTCGGGCCGGCAGCCCCCGGTGTGCGCAGCGCGGGTCTCGTCGTACTCGCCGGGCCCGGTAGCACGGTGCCTCGCCGGTGGTCTCGTAGTTCCCGGCGGCCAGGTCGACCCCGACCTCCCAGGAGATCGTCCTCGGTACGGGTAACACCGGCCATCCCGACGACGATCCAGGTGCGCCCCCCGTACCAGTTCGGCTGACGACGCTCCCCCGACGTCGGGCCGATCCGCATCATCGGAGTGTCGTGATCAGGCCGTCCCGTCGAGTCCTTCTCGCCCTGTCCTGCGCTGCCGCGGGGGTGCTCGCGGCCGGCACGATCACCGCGGTCGCCTACGCCGGCGGCCCCAGCCGTGACACCGCCGGCATCCACGGCTGCGTGCAGCAGCGGACCGGCGCGCTGCGGGTCGTCGATCCCGCCCGCGGCCAGGGCTGTCGTACCGGTCACGGGTACTTCGCGGAGTACGCGGTGACCCTGAGCCAGGCAGCCGGCCTTCCCGGCCCGGCCGGGCCGCGAGGTCCGCGGGGTCCCGCCGGTGGCGGGATCGAGAGCCTCGACGACCTCGAAGGTCTGCCGTGCAACGAGGGATCCGCCGACGAGGGCGTGGTCGACATCAGGATCTTGCCGCCCGAGCAGGGCTCCCAGGTGCTGTGGCGATGCCTGACGGATCGAACCGTGACCACTGCTCCAACACCCCAGCCGACGCTCCAGCCGACGCCGACGATGCCCGAGGGAACTCCCGATCCGTCGGCCCCGCCGCCGATGAGCGAGACGCCACCGACGACGGCGCCGCTCGTGGAGCCGACAACCAGCGGCGCCTCCAGCTGAGACCTCCCCGCTCTCGCCTGCCCCGGTGGTCGGCGGAGTCGACACGGGCGCGGACAACGCCCGTCACGGCTGCATCAGCACACGGCCATGCTGATCCCGTCCTCCCCCATCCCAGCGCGGGCACCGTGCGTCGAACGGCCTCCGAGCTGCGACGATCGGTCGCATATCGAACATGTGTTCGACTACACTAGAAGCATGGCCCCCGACCCCCTCCGAGCCGCGCACCAGCACCTCGCTGCCGCGCTGGAGGAGCTCGCGACGGCCACCCGGACCGCTTCGGACACCGACCTCGTCTCGGTGCTGACGCTGTGCGAGGGCCTCTCCCGGCGGGTCGACGCGATCTCCGTCTCGGCGGTCGCCACGCTCGACCAGCGGGGCGTGTTCCTGACCCGTGGCTACACCTGCACCGCCCGCGCCCTGGCCGACCTGCTGGGCTGGACCGGGCGCGAGGCGCGCCGGCACGTCGTCGCCGCCACGGACGTCCATCGCCGCGCCACCCTGGGCGGCGAGCCGCTGCCGGCGCGGTTACCGGCCACCGCGGCGGCGTTCTCCGCGGGGGACGTCGCGCTGCGGCACGTCGAGGTCATCGGCCGGGTGCTGTCCACCCCGGCCGCCCGGCGGTTGACGCCGGAGCGCTGGAGCGGGGCCGAGGCCCAGCTCGCCGTCGCCGCCACGACGCTGAACTCCGGGCAGCTGGAGACCTTCGGGACCACGCTGGTCGAGCGGCTCGACGAGGACGGCGCCGAGCCCGACGACACCGCGCCGCCGAACAACGAGCTCCGGCTGGTCCGCCACCGCGGTGGGGCCGGTGGGTCGATCAGGGGCCGGTACTCCGACGCCGCGCTGTTCGACGCGATCGCCGCCGTCATCGACGCGCAGGCCGCGCCGCTCACCTCCGACGACCACCGGACGGCCCCGCAGCGACAGGCCGAGGCGCTGGCCGACGTGTGCGCACACGTGCTGGCCCACGGCAGGGACCTGCCCGAGGTCGGTGGCCGGCGCCCGCAGCTCACCGTGATCGTCCGGCTCGAGGATCTCGAGCGGCGGGCCCGGGCGGCCACGCTGGAGTTCGGCGGCACCCTCACCCCCGGCGCGCTGCGCGCGCTGGCGTGTGACGCCGGCGTCGTCCCCGTCGTGATGAACGGCGCCGGGCAGCCGCTGGACGTGGGCCGCGGGAAGCGGACGATCCCCGACGGGCTCCGCCGGGCGGTCACCGTCCGCGACCGTGGCTGCGCCCACCCCGGGTGCGACCGGCCACCCTCCTGGTGCGAGGTGCACCACGTACGGCACTGGGCCCACGGCGGGCCCACCGAGCTGGGCAACCTGGTGATGCTCTGCCGGGCCCACCACCGGCAGGTCCATCACTGCGACTGGCTGGTCCGGATCCGTGACGGACTGCCGGAGTTCGTCCCGCCACGGTGGATCGACCCGGACCGGACACCACGCCGCAACGCCCCGGTCCACCTGGTGGCGTGAGCGTCAGCGCACGCCGGAGGGCGACTCGAACACGAACGTCCGGCCGCCCAGCCGCACCCGCATGCCCGGCTCCAGGCGGTGTGACCGGCCGGGCGGCACCGGGGTCCAGGCCGGGTCGCCCGGCGAGGCGACGAAGGTGCCGTTGCGCGAGCCCGAGTCGACGAGGACGACGTCCCAGTTGTCCACCCGCACCTCGGCGTGCACGCGCGACACCGCACCGGAGCGGTCCTCCACCACGATGGAGCGCAGCCCGCCGCTGCGCACCCGCTCGTCGGACTCCGGCATCCGGCCCACCAGGTACTCGGCGTCGACGGTGTAGGTGGCGCCGTCGTCGAACACCAGCAGGCCCAGCGGCGGGCGCGAGCCGATGACCAGGACGCCGGTGCGCTCGTTCATCCGGATCCCGCACAGCACGCAGAAGTGCGAGCGGGGGTCGTTGAGGTGCCCGCGCGAGCACAGATGGCCCCGCGCCTCGCCCGGCTTGGGCCCGGAGAGCTCGGCCGTCGACGGGCCGCCCGACAGCGAGCGCGTGCCGGTGCCCGCCGACTCCCCCGCCTCCAGCGGCGGGCGCGGCGGCTCGTCGGGCGCCACCCCGAGGATGGCGTCGGTCCGGCGGGGCGCGGGGCGGGCCCGGGGGGGGCCGCCCGGCTCCTTCCCGAGCGCGACGGCGGGCCCCGGTCCCGCCGGGCCGGGCGACGGCGCCGGGCCGGGCGCCGGCGCGGTGGCCGGGCCGGGGCCCGGGGCCGGCGCGGTGGACGGGCCGGGACCGGCGTCCCGGCCCGGGGCGGCGACCGCGCCCGGCGGGGCGGTCGGGACGTCGACGGGCCCGGCCTGCGGCGCCCCGGTACGCGCGACGGCGGGGTCGGTCCCGGCGTCCGCAGGCTCCATCCCGATCAGCGTGGGCTGGGCGTTCAGCGTGCGCGGCCGGGCGTCCACCGGCCAGGACTGGACGGGGGCGCCGGGGTCCTCCCTGGCCGGAGCCGGGGCCGACGCCGGGGCCGGGGCCCCCACCTCCACCCCGCCCCCGGCGACGACGCCCTCACGCAGGTCGAGCAGGACGGCGTGCGCGGCGGGAGCGGGCCCGACGCCGTCGAGGGCCAGGCGCACCGGGCCGGGCGGGACGAGCCGGTCGGTCCAGGCGGCGGACTCGGCCCCGGACAGCGCCACGTCGCCCACCCGGGCGGCGACCGCGCCGGACAGGAACACCGCGACCGCGCCCCCGGCGGCGGAGACGGTGCCGAAGACCAGCGAGTCGGGCGGGGCGTCGGGGCCGGTGAGCCATCCGGCGAGGCGGCGGGCGAGCGTGCGGCCCGGTTCGGGCCCCGAGGCGGCGCGGCAGTGCGTCAGCAGGCGGGCCAGCGGCTCGGCCTCGGGGCAGCGCGCGACGCAGAGCAGCCCCGGGAGGCGGGCGACGAGCCCGTCGCCCGCCAGCACGACCGCGCGCCCGTCGACCGACGCGTTCACCTCAGATCAACCTCCCGCCCCGGAACCGCCAGTGGACGAACGGCACCCGCATCGGCCCGTTCACCACCAGCCACACGATGATCCACGTGCTGAGGAACTGTACGAGGAACGCGCCGAACGGCACCTCCCGCGGCACCCCGGGCACCGCGCCCGCCGAGATCAGCGCCCACAGCAGCGCGCCCTCGTTGACCGCGGTGAGCAGCCCGAACAGCGTCGGCCAGTCCTTCTCCCAGCGGAACTGCTGGATCAGGTGGTAGAGCAGCTCCCAGCCGACGCCGAGCACGACGACGGCGAGCAGCACGACGAAGGTGACGCCGTAGGGCTGGCCGATCAGCGGGCTGACCAGCAGCGTCCACAGCCCGCCGACGACGAGCAGGACGAACACCCGGGTCTGGATGCGTCCGTTCAGGGTGGGCAGCACGTCCGTCCCCTCAGATCTTCCGGCCGCGCGCCCACAGCCACCACTGGTGGGTGGAGCGGACGGGCCCGAGCCGGGCGCAGAAGCCGAGCGCCTCCAGGTCGTCGGCGATCTCCTGGGCGGCGATCTGCAGGCCCAGGAACGTGTCGACGCCCGGGAAGTAGCCACCGTTGGTGGCGCTGCCCGAGGCGTACATCCGGCCCGGCTCGCTGCGGGTGCCGCGGACCTCGAAGCTGCGCTCGACGTCGAGGCGGCCCAGCGGGTTGCGACCGGCGCCGCCGTGGTCGAGCAGGTCGGCCAGCACGCGGTGCTCCCGGATGTCGGCCTCCAGCCCCGTGCAGTCGATGACGGCGGTGACCTGCACGTCCTGCGGCCCGTTCGCCGTCCGCAGCGCGGCGTGGACGGTGCCCGAGGGCCCGGGCGTCAGGCCGGTGATCTCGCCCTGGAAGGCGTGGTACCAGCGCTCGCGGCGGCCGCGGCGCAGCTGCTCCTGCCAGTTGCGGCGGATCGGGGTGTTGGTGCCGCCGAACTGCGCGTAGAGCGCGGCGCGCTCCTGGCCCTCCAGCTTGCGCACCCGCGCCTTGAGCTGCCCGCCCCACACCGACTTGGGGTAGTTGAAGCCCTGGTAGGCCCAGCCGTCGCCGCCGCGGCGGCGCATCCAGACGTGCGGGCCGTGCGCCCCGGTCACGAACGTGCGGAACACGTGCAGGATCTGCGTCTGCAGGCCGCGGGCGTCGCGGTCGTCGATCAGCCGCTGCAGCACCCGGGAGGCGACGATCCCGCCGCCGCGCACCAGCACCGTGCCCGGCGCGGCCGCCAGGCGCTGGTAGATCTGCTCGTGCGGCTCGTAGGCGTTGACGACGCTGCCGTAGTCGCGGTGGCGCTCGCGGTACTCCATGAGGTCGGGCAGGAACTTCAGCCCCGGGTAGCCGACGGCGACGTGCACGTACCGGCTGCGGTAGGCCACGCGCCGCGTCGGGCTGGTGCCCTCGGCCGGGATGAGGATCGTGAAGTAGCCGCCGCCGACCCGCCGGCGCACCATCCGGACCTGGCCCTTGACCACCGTCGAGGCGTAGTCGATGCGGTCGTGCTCGCGCTCCATCGACTCGAAGGCCTGCCCGGCCTTGGGGGTGTAGTAGTCGGCGAGGATCGGCTCGACCAGCACGTTCCACAGCGATCTCGGCGACCTCGTGGCCAGCGCCTCGCGCACCGCGTAGCTGGGGAACCCCCAGATGTTGTCCGGACACGACGCCGAGTCGCTGCGCAGCCGCTCACCGCGCGGGATCTGCGAGACACGGGTGAGGTACTCGTAGCTCTCCCACGGGCTCTCCAGCTGCGTGAGCACCCGGATCGCCGACGTCGGCACACCGCAGATCCGCAGGTAGTCGACCGTCACGAAGGAGCCGATCCCCCCGCCGACCGACACGAACGGCACGTCGACGACCGGGATCCCGGCGCGGGAGACCGCGTCGTCGGACCACCAGTCGGTGGCGATGAGCTCCGGGGTCAGGTCCCCCGGGCGCACCGCCCCGGGACCCGGGTCCGGCGCCACCGCCGGGCCCGGCAGCCGGATCGTGTCCTGTCGCATTCGCCCGCTCCCACCTCGTACCCCCGCCGGGGGACCCGGCGGGCGAGCGGATCACATCCTGCCGTCCCCGGGACCGGTCCCGGCAACGGGTGTTACCCATTCGGTGCACCGGAGTGGTAGCACCCGCGACGGCCGCGACGACAGCATCCACGATCGACGACGGGTCTAAGGTCGCGCCGGGGTGTACCGGCAGAGGATGGGGAGATCGACGTGCTGGACTCGACGTTCGGGCCGTACCGCATCGAGGCGCTCCTCGGTCGGGGCGGCATGGGTGAGGTGTACCGCGCCCACGACACGGACACCGACCGCACCGTCGCGCTCAAGGTGCTGCCCCCGCATCTCGCCGAGGACACCGAGTACCAGGAGCGGTTCCGGCGGGAGTGCCGCTCGGCGGCGCGGCTGCGCGAGCCGCACATCGTCCCGATCCACCGCTTCGGCGAGATCGACGGCCGGCTCTACCTGGACATGCGCCTGGTCGAGGGCGTTGACCTCGCGTCCTGGCTCAAGGCGCACGGGCCGATGCCGCCGGTCGCCGCGGTGTCGGTGGTCTCCCAGATCGCCGCCGCGCTCGACGCCGCGCACGCCGAGGGACTGGTCCACCGCGACGTCAAGCCGTCCAACGTGCTGCTCGCGGGCGTGCACGGGGCCGACGTCGACCGCGAGGTGTTCGCCTACCTGTTCGACTTCGGCATCGCCCGCGCCCAGGAGGGCGTCGGCGAGGACCCGGCGCTGACCCGCGCGGGCACCATGCCCGGGTCGCTGGCCTATATCGCGCCGGAGCGGTTCTCCGGCGTCGAGGGCGACCCCCGCGCCGACGTCTACGCGCTGGCCTGCGTGCTGCACCAGGCCCTCACCGGGCGGCCCCCGTACGAGGGCGACATGGCGACGTTGATGAACGCCCACCTCAACGCCCCGCCGCCGCGGCCCAGCAGCACCCGACCCGACCTGCCCAGCGGGCTCGACCAGGTCGTCGCCCGCGGCATGGCCAAGGACCCGGCGCAGCGCCCGGCCAGTGCGGGTGCCCTCGCCGCCGCGGCCCGTGCCGAGATCGGCGGCTGGGGCACCGACCCGAACGCGTCCGGCACCACCGTCGCCTTCGGGGCCACCTCGAAGCCCGACCTGGTCAAGCCCGGCACCGCCGTCATCCCGCCGGGGTGGAACGCGCCGTCGAACCCGTCGAACCCGCAGTACCCGTCGAACCCCTGGGGCGCCGCGGCCCAGCCCCCCGCGTACGGCACCCAGCCCGCCTACGGCCAGCAGCCCGCCTACGGCGCCCAGCCGGGGTACGGCCAGCAGACCGCCTACGGCCAGCCGAACTGGGGCGGCGGCTCGCACCCGTCGCACCCGTCCTACCCGTCCCACCCGCAGCCGCCGAAGAAGGATCGCACGGCACTGGTCGCGATCGCGGTGGTCGCCACGCTCGCCGTCGTGGGCGGGGCGATCGTCTGGTTCGTGACGGCCGGCGGCGGCGGGACCCCCGTCACCCCGCCGACCACGTCCGCGGCGCCGGTCACCAGCGCCCCGCCGACCAGCGCCCCGCCGCCGACCACCACTGCGTCGACGCCCGAGACCGACCTGCTGCTGGCGGAGCTGCCGGCCGGGTACGGGCCGTCGAACTGTGCGCCCGACCTGCTCGACGGCGCCACGGCGTTCGTCGTCTGTGCAGGCCCTCCCACCACGGGTACGGGACCGACCGGCGCCAGCTTCGCCCGCTACGCCTCGATCCAGGAGCTGGACGCGGCGTTCGATGCCCTCGCCGTCGACGGTGGCATCACCGGCTCGCCCGTCGAGCTGACCACGTGCCGGGGGACCGCCACCGCCCGGGCGACCTACTCTCGCGCGGACGAGAACCTGGCGGGCGGGCAGGCCGCCTGCTTCACGGACTCGAGCGGCGTCTCGACGCTGTTCTGGACCGACGAGGCGGCCGTGGCCATCGGCTACGTCGTGTCCGACACCGGCCAGGCCGCGGCGTTGTACGACTGGTGGCTCTCGGTCGACTTCGTCGCGGAGCGGTGAGACCTCAGCGCGGCCTGTTCGTGACGGTCGGCGGCCGCTGCGAGCCGGCCGCGGGGTTGCTCTTCCCCGGGTCCGACTTCGCCGTGCCGGTCTTGCTGTGGCTCGGTGCCGACATCGCGCCGAAGTCGGGGTCGGCGACGCCGGCGTAGGCGACCGAGCCACCCCCGACGGCAATCCCGCACGCGAGAACGATGGCGCCGACACCGCGCACCACGAACCTCATCGGTACCCCCGAACCGCGCCGACCCCCGACGCCTCGGCGCAACCGTCCAGTAATCAACCCGTCGATGTCAAGAACTCGACCGCGTCGGCCAGCGGGACCTCGACCCGCTCGCCGGTGCGGCGGTCCTTGACCTCGATCACGCCGGTGGCCAGGCCGCGCCCGGCGACGACGATCGTCGGCACGCCGACCAGCTCCGCGTCGGCGAACTTGACCCCCGGGGAGGCCTTGCGGTCGTCGAGCAGCACGCGCAGCCCGGCGGCCTCCAGCTCGGCGGCCAGCGCGGCGCCGCCGGTGGTGATCTCCTCGTTCTTGCCCGCGACGACGACGTGCACGTCGTAGGGGGTGACGGCGGCGGGCCAGAGCAGGCCGGAGTCGTCGTGGTTCTGCTCGGCGATCACCGCGACGAGCCGCGATACGCCGATCCCGTAGGACCCCATCGTGATCCGGACGGGCTTGGAGTCCGGGCCCAGGGCGTCGAGCTGCGCGGCGTCGGCGTACTTGCGTCCCAGCTGGAACACGTGCCCGATCTCGATGCCGCGGGCGGCGGACAGCGGGCCGGAGCCGTCGGGGGCCGGGTCGCCCTCGCGGACGTCGGCGGCCTCGATGGTGCCGTCGGGGGTGAAGTCCCGCCCCGCCACCAGGTCGACGACGTGGTGGTCGGCCTTGTCGGCGCCGGTGACCCACGCGGTGCCGGTGACGATCCGGGGGTCGACGAGGTAGCGCACGCCGTTGGCGGCCAGCGACACCGGACCGATGTAGCCCTTGACCAGGAACGCGTGCTTCGCGAAGTCGGCGTCGTCGAGCAGCGCGACCTCGGCGGGGTCGAGCGCGGCCTCCATGCGCTTCATGTCGACCTCGCGGTCACCGGGCACCCCGACGCCGAGCAGCGACCACTCCGTCTGCCCCGGCGCGCGGGTCTTGAGCAGCACGTTCTTCAGGGTGTCGGCGGCGGTGAACGCGCGACCCAGCCCCGCCCCGTTGAGGAACGCCACCAGCGACTCGATGGTCGGGGTGTTGGGGGTGTGGTGGGCCTGCGCGGCGGGCAGTCCGTCGAGCGGGATCGCCGGGGGCGCCGGGGTCGTGACGGCCTCGACGTTGGCCGCGTAGCCGCCCGGGCTCTGCACGAAGGTGTCCTCGCCGGTGGGGGCGACGGCCAGGAACTCCTCCGACGCCGAGCCGCCCATCGCCCCGGACGTGGCCGCGACGACGACGTAGTCCAGCCCGAGCCGGTCGAAGATCCTGACGTAGGCGGCGCGGTGCGCGGCGTAGGACGCCGAGAGTCCCTCGTCGGTGAGGTCGAAGGAGTAGGAGTCCTTCATGAGGAACTCGCGCCCGCGCAGGATGCCCGCGCGGGGGCGCGCCTCGTCGCGGTACTTGTTCTGGATCTGGTAGAGCGTGACCGGGTAGTCCTTGTACGAGCTGTACTCACCCTTCACGACCTGCGTGAACAGCTCCTCGTGCGTGGGCCCGAGCAGGTAGTCGGCACCCTTGCGGTCCTTGAGCCGGAACAGGTTGGGGCCGTACTCGGTCCAGCGGCCGGTGGCCTCGTAGGGCTCACGGGGCAGCAGCGCGGGCAGCTGGATCTCCTGGGCGCCGATGGCGTCCATCTCCTCGCGCACGATCTGCTCGACGGCGCGCAGCACCTTCAGCCCGAGCGGCAGCCAGGTGTAGATCCCCGGCGCCACGCGGCGGACGTAGCCGGCGCGGACGAGCAGCTTGTGGCTCGGTACCTCCGCGTCGGCCGGGTCCTCGCGCAGGGTCCGGAGGAACAACGACGACATCCTGGTCAGCACCCGGAGAACAGTAGCGACGCCCCCCGGGCCGGTTCACCCCGGTTGCGCCCCCGTCACGTGGCGAGCAGCTCCCCGATCATCGCCGAGACCGCGTCGGCCTCGATGAGGAACCCGTCGTGGCCGTAGGGCGAGTCGATGATGCGTGCCGGGCCCGATCGCGGGATGCCCGCGGCCAGCTCGGCCTGCTGCTCGGGCGGGTAGAGCCGGTCGGAGCTGACGCCGCCCACCAGCGTGGCCGCGCGCACCCGGGCCAGCGCCGCCGCGACCCCGCCGCGGCCGCGACCCACGTCGTGGGCGTTCATCATCTCGGTCAGCCGCACGTAGGAGCCGGCGTCGAAGCGGTGGACGAGCTTGGCCGCGTGGTGGTCGAGGTAGCTCTCCACCGCGTACCGCCCGCCCCGCCACGGGTCCTCGCCCTCCTGGGGGGCGCGGCCGAAGCGCTCGCCCAGCTCGAACCCGCTGCGGTAGCTCAGGTGCGCGATCCGGCGCGCGATGCCCAGGCCGCGGTGCGGGCCCGCACCGGGGGCGGCGTCGTGGTAGTCGCCCCCGTGCCAGCCGGGGTCGGCGCGGATCGCCGCGATCTGCGGTGCCGCCCAGCCGATCTGGTCGGCCGAGGTGGCCGCGGGACCGGCCAGCAGGCCCAGCCGCCGCACCCGGTCGGGCTCCGAGACCGCCCACTCCAGCGCGCGCATCGCCCCCATCGACCCGCCGACGACCAGCGCCCACGCGTCGATCCCCAGCGCGTCGGCCAGCACGACCTCCGCGGCGACCGCGTCGCGCGGGGTCAGCACCGGGAACCGGCTGCCCCACGGCCTGCCGTCGGCGGCCGCCGACGAGGGTCCGGTGCTGCCCTGGCAGCCGCCCAGGACGTTGGGCGCCACGACGAACCAGCGCGCCGGGTCGAGCGGGGTGCCCGGTCCGACGAGGGTGTCCCACCAGCCGGGTGTGGGGTGGCCGGGCCCGGCCGGACCGGTGACGTGGGTGTCACCGGTCAGCGCGTGCAGCACCAGCACCGCGTTGGAGCGGTCGGCGTTCGGCTCGCCCCACGTCTCGTAGGCGATGCGCACCTCGGGCAGCTCGGCCCCGGACTCGACGCGCATCGCGAACGGGGCGGTCCACCGCCGCCGTCCGGGGTCGTCCCCCTCCCGCCACGCACCGGTGGCGGGAGGGGAGTGCAGGGTCGTCGTCACGCCCTGATCATGCCCCCTTGGCTGCCCGGAACCCGGCGTCGAGGTCGGCCTTGAGGTCCTCGACGTGCTCCAGGCCCACCGAGAGCCGCACCAGGCCCGGGGTGACTCCGGTCTCGGCCTGCTCTTCCGGCGTGAGCTGGCTGTGGGTGGTGCTGGCCGGGTGGATCACCAGGCTGCGCACGTCACCGATGTTGGCGAGGTGGCTGTGCAGCTCGAGCGCGTCGACGAACTTCTTGCCGGCCTCGACCCCGCCGACGATGTCGAACGCCACGATGGCCCCCGCGCCGCGCGGCAGGTACTTCTGCGCGGCCGCGTGGAACGGGCTCGACGGCAGCCCCGCGTAGTACACCGTCTCCACCTCGTCGCGCGCCTCCAGCCACTCGGCCAGCGCCTGCGCGTTGGACGTGTGGCGCTCCATGCGCAGCGACAGCGTCTCGATGCCCTGGATGAGCAGGAAGCTGTTGAGCGGCGCGATGGCCGGGCCGATGTCGCGCAGCAGCTGCACCCGCAGCTTGATCGCGTAGGCGATCGGGCCGACGGCGTCGGTGAACACGGCGCCGTGGTAGCTGGGGTCGGGCGTGGTGAGGCCGGGGAACCGGTCGGAGTGCTCGGTCCACGGGAAGGTGCCCGAGTCGACGACGACGCCGCCGATCGCGGTGCCGTGCCCGCCCAGGAACTTGGTGGCCGAGTGGATCACGATGTCGGCGCCGTGCTCGATGGGACGCAGCAGGAAGGGCGTCGGGACCGTGTTGTCGACGAGCAGCGGCAGGCCGAGCTCGTGGGCGACGTCGGCGACGGCCCGGATGTCGAGCACGTTGTTGCGCGGGTTGCCCACGGTCTCGCCGAAGAACAGCTTGGTGTTGTCCCGCACGGCGCCGCGCCAGGCGTCGAGGTCGTCGGGGTCGACGAAGGACACCTCGATGCCCAGCTTGGGCAGCGTGTAGTGGAACAGGTTGTAGGTGCCGCCGTAGAGCGCGGTGCTGGAGACGATGTGCGAGCCCGACTCGGCGATGTTGAGGATCGCCAGGGTGGTGGCGGACTGCCCGGACGCGAGCGCGACGGCCGCGGCCCCGCCCTCCAGCGCCGCGACGCGCTGCTCCACGACGTCCTGGGTCGGGTTCATGATCCGCGTGTAGATGTTGCCGAACTCGGCCAGCCCGAACAGCGCGGCCGCGTGGTCGGTGTCGCGGAACTGGTAGGCGGTGGTCTGGTAGATCGGGGTCGCCCGGGCGCCGGTGGTGGGGTCGGGGGCGGCACCGGCGTGGACCTGCTTGGTCTCGAAGGACCAGGATTCGGACACAGTTGTCTCCAGGGAGGGGTGGTCGTGGGGGGTGCGGGTCAGCGGCCGGGTCGACAGGCCGAGCTCGTGACGCGCATGTAGTCCACATGCCGGCGGGTCACGAGACGGATCACGAACGCGACGGTAACCGGCCCGTCACCGCGGCACAACGCACGTCTACCGTTCGGGGGTGCTCGTGCTGCTCCCGCCGTCGGAGACGAAGACCGACGGGGGCGACGGCCCACCGCTGGCGCTGGACGCCCTGAGCCACCCGGAACTCCACCCCCTGCGCACCGAGCTCGTCGACGCCCTCGTCGGGCTCGCCTCCGACGTCGACGCCTCCCGCGCCGCGCTGGGCCTCTCCCCCCGGCAGGACGCGGAGATCGCCCGCAACGCCGCGCTGTGGACCGCCCCGACCGCGCCCGCGCTGCACCGCTACACCGGCGTCCTCTACGACGCCCTCGACGTGCGCTCGCTGCGGGGCGCCGCCGCCGGCCGGGCCGTGGAGCGCCTCGCCGTCGGATCGGCGCTGTTCGGGCTGCTGCGCGCGGGCGACCCGATCCCGGCCTACCGCCTCTCCGCCGGGTCGGCGCTGCCCGGCCGCGGCACCCTGGCCGCCGCGTGGCGGCCGCTGCTGGAACCGGTGCTGCGCGCCGTCGCCGACGGCGAGCTGGTCGTCGACCTGCGCTCGGGCTCCTACGCCGCACTCGCGCGCGTGCCGGGCGCGATCGACGTCGACGTGCTCGCCGAGCGCCCCGACGGCACGCGCACGGTGATCAGCCACTTCAACAAGGCGCACAAGGGGCGGCTGGCCCGGCTGCTCGCCGGCACCCGCGCGGAGCCCGCCGACGCGGCCGCGGTGGCGACGATCGCCCGCCGCGCCGGGATGCGCGTCGAACGCCCGGGTCCCTCGGCGCTGCACGTGGTCGTGCCGGCCTGAGACCCGGACGCCGGGGTCAGTTGAACGCGCCCTTGAGCTTGTCGACCAGGCCCTTGTCCGCTCCCCGGGCGGCGCCGATCTGCTGCATGATGCCGGCCTCGTCGGTGGCGCCCCACCGCTCGACGATCTGCCCGTCGACGAAGCGGCCGATCTGCAGCCCGCGGACCTCGATGCGCTTCCCGGTCGCCGCGACGCCGTTGAACTCACCCCGGTGCGTGCCGGTGAGGGTGTAGGCGAACGCGACGTTCTCCTCGTCGACGACCATCGTCTGCGGCTCGAGATGCGCGTCCGGGAACCCGGTGGTCAGGGTGCGGAAGAAGCCGCGGAAGCCCTCCCTGCCCGGACCCTGATCCGGAGCGGGGTCGTGGTCGACCGCGTCGACGGCGAACAGGACGTCCATCGCCGCGTCGATCTCCCCGGCGTTGATGTGCGTGGAGGCCTTCTCTTGCGTGGCGATGTTCTGTTCCTTCGTCATGGGAGGTGACTACCCGGGTCGAACGCCGGCACACACCCAGACCGGAGATCGCTCACATCGGGCCCCGTCCGGTGTGGACCGCGACCGGGCCGGGTACCGCCGTCCCATGATGCGCAATCTGCTCACCGGGGTCGCCGCAGGCGCGGCCGGGACGACGGCCCTCAACCTCGTCACCTACCTCGACATGGTCGCGCGGGCCCGGCCGGCCAGTACCACCCCCGAGGACACGGTCCGCGGGGCGGAGAAGCTCACCGGGGCCACGCTGTCGACCGACGGGCCGGACAGTGACGAGGCCGCCAACCGGCGTTCGGGCGTCGGCGCCCTGCTCGGCATCGCCGCCGGGCTGGGCACCGGCGCGATCTACGGCGCGGTCCGCCCGCGGCTGGGCCGGGTTCCGCTGGCCGTGCTCGGTGTCGGTGCGGGGGTGGTGGCCAACGTGGGCACCACCGGCCCGATGGCCGCGTTCGGCATCACCGATCCCCGCGAGTGGCCGGCCGGCTCCTGGGTCTCGGACCTGGTCCCCCACCTCGCCTACGGCCTGGCGACCGCGGCCGTCTGGGACCTCATGCAGCCCCGCCCGTCCTGATCACCCGATCTCGAGCACGACCTTGCCGCGGGCGTGCCCGGCCTCCACGGCCTGCAGCGCGGCCGCGGCGTCGTCGAGGGGGAACACCTCGGCCACGTGCGGGTCGATCTTCCCGGCGACGACGAGCGCGACCACGGCGTCGAGCACGGTGGAGGTACGGTCCCGCTCGATCGGCGACCCGCCCACCTCCACGACGGTGACCGGGTCGGCCGCCGACACGACCCGCCCCGGGTCACGGGACAGCCCGGCCACCGCGCGCAGGGCGTCCCCGCCGACGAGGTCGAGGACCGCGTCGACGCCGTCGGGGAGGATCTGGCGCACGCGGTCGGCGGTGTCGGCGCCGTACGGGACGAGGATCGCGCCGAGGCTCTCCACCAGCGCCCGCTTGTCCTCCGATGCGGTGCCGACCACGGTGATGTCGCGGTCGCGGGCGACCTGCGCCGCCATCACCCCCACTCCCCCGCCGATGCCGTTGATCAGCAGCGTCGTGCCGGGGTCGAGCTTGAGCTGCCCGATCCCGTCGTAGGCGGTGGCCGCGGCCACCGGCAGCACCGCGGCCGTGGTGAACGGCAGCCCGGCGGGCTTGCGGGCCGTCGCGGCCGCGCTCAGCAGGGCCTGCTCGGCGTAGCCGCCGGAGCCGGTCGCCGTGCTGCCGAACACCTCGTCGCCCACCGAGTACCCGTCGACGTCCTGACCGACCGCCTCCACGACGCCTGCTGCCTCGACGCCGAGCGGGGCCGGCAGGTCGAGTGCCATGTCATCGCGCATCCAGCCGGCGCGGATCTTCCAGTCGACCGGGTTGACCCCGGCCGCGCACACCGCGATGCGCACCTCCGACGGGCCGGGCTCGGGCGTCGGCAGGTCCTGGAACTCCTGGTTCTCCGCGCCGCCGTAGCGCGTGAACACGTAGGCCCGCATCAGGCGGTGCTCCCCGGGTGCAGCACGACCTTCGTCCAGCCCTCTTCGCGCTTGTCGAAGTGGTCGTAGCCCTGCGGCGCCTCGGACAGGGGCATCTCGTGGCTGACCAGGAACCCCGGCGTCGCCTTCCCCTCGGTGATCAGGTCGCGCAGGCCCGCGTTGTACTGCTTGGTGTTGCACTGGCCGGTGCCCATCGACTGGCCCTTGAAGAAGAAGGTGCCGAAGTCGAACGCGAGCTTGCCCTGCTTGGCGAGCTCGCCCTCCGCGCCCGGGTCCTCGGGGACGTAGACCCCGACCACGCCGATGCCGCCGGTCGGCTTGACCACCTGCACCAGCTCGTTGAGCACGATCTCCGGGTGCTCGACGCCGTCGATCTCGTGGGCCTGGTAGCCCACGGCGTCGACGCCGCGGTCGGCCCCGCCGCCGGTCAGCTCGGTGAGCTTCTCGACGGCGTCGCCCGAGCTGCGGTCGATCGCGGTCGCGCCCAGCTGCTCGGCCAGCTTCAGCCGGTCGGCCTGCTGGTCGACGACGTACACCTGCGCGGCGCCCTTGATCTGCGCGGCGTGCGCGGCCATCAGCCCGACCGGCCCGGCGCCGTAGATCACGATGTTCTCGCCGGGCTGCATCTTCGCCAGCTCCACGCCGTGCCAGCCGGTCGGGAAGATGTCCGACAGCATCGTGTAGTCGTTCTCGTGCTCGGTGCCCGCGGGCAGCACGAGCGCGTTGTAATCGGCCCACGGCACGCGCAGGTACTCGGCCTGGCCGCCGTCGTAGGGGCCCATGCTCGCGTAGCCGTACGCGGCGCCCGCGCTGCCCGGGTTGGCGCGCAGGCAGAACCCGGTCAGGCCCTTGACGCAGTTGGCGCAGGTGCCGCAGGCGATGTTGAACGGCAGCGAAACGCGGTCGCCGACCTGGACCCGGCCGACGGCGTCACCGACGGCCTCGACGATCCCCATGTTCTCGTGGCCGAGCACCTTGCCCCGCTCGACGTCGGTGCGGCCCTCGTACATGTGCAGGTCGGACCCGCAGATGTTGGTGGTCGTGATCCGGACGACGGCGTCGGTCGGCGCCTCGATCCGGGCGTCCGGAACGTCCTCGACGCTCACCGAGAACGGGCCCTGGTAGACGAGTCCCTTCACAGGATCTCCTCTCGATAGATGCGGTGGTGGGCATGGAACGGGTACCCGCGCCCGGCTCGGCGAAACCCCGACCGGAAATCCGGTTGTGCGCGTCGCGGTCGGTGCGCGAGGGTCTGCCCTGGTTCGAGAGCGATCGGAGGTGTGCGTGATGTCCACGACTGTCGCCGGACGTGCGTGCGCCCGTCCGATCCCCGCCCCGCGCTGACTCGATCACCGGGGCGTCCTCACCAGGAGACCCCCGTTGTACGAGCCCACCCGCAAGCGTCGCCGCTTCGACGACGACATCCCGGTCCGCCGCGGGCGGATCGACCTCTCCACCCTCGACGAGCGCGCAGGCGAGGACGCCGACGGGCCGTCCGAGGGCGACCGCTGGTCCACCTGGGACGGCGCCCGGCACGGGCCCGAGCCCCGGCCGGACTGGGTGGTCACCGACCACGCCGCGGTCGACACCGAGCTGGGCACCGTCAAGTCCGGCAAGGAGGCCGACGTCGGCCTGCTGGAACGCGCGGTGCCCGGCACCGGGCGTCGCGCGGTGATGGCGGTCAAGCGCTACCGCACCGCCGAGCACCGCATGTTCCACCGCGACGCGGGCTACCAGGAGGGCCGCCGCGTGCGGCGCTCCCGCGAGACCCGTGCGATGGCGCACCGCACCGCGTTCGGCCGCGACCTGCTCGCCGGGCAGTGGGCGGACGCGGAGTTCGCGGCGCTGTCGCTGCTGTGGAGCCACGGCGTGGCGGTGCCGTATCCGGTGCAGTGCTCCGGCACGGAGCTGCTCATGGAGTTCGTCGGCGACCCCGACGGCACGGCCGCGCCCCGGCTCGACCGGTGCCGTCCCGACGCCGCGCAGCTGTGTGATCTGTGGCACCAGCTCGTCGACGCCGTGCTCGGGCTCGCCCGGCACGGCCTGACGCACGGCGACCTGTCCGCCTACAACGTGCTGGTCCACCGCGACCGGCTGGTGCTCATCGACCTGCCGCAGGTCGTCGACGTCGTCGGCAACCCGCAGGGCCCGGACTTCCTGGCCCGCGACGTGCGCCGGATCGGCGGGTGGTTCGTCGCACGGGGGCTGCCGCCGGAGGTCGGCGGGCCCGACGAGCTGCTCGCCGAGCTGCGGCGGGCGCTGGGCATGGGGGGTGTCACAGCCTAGGTGGCGAGCGGTGCCGGGCCGGGCGGTTAGACTCGATCACGAGCGCCCGGCCCGGCCCACGTGGCCGTCCCCCGAAGGCGCACCCGCAGTACCCACCAGGGCGCAACGTCTGCGCCCGGGCTCGTCCCTCGAGATCTCAGCCGCCGCCATCTCGGCGCTGCCTCTCCGTGCTGACGTGCCACGTCCCGGAGGTTCCTTTCTTGTCTTCCCCCAGTTCTTCTCGCCGTGTGCAGTTCTCGCCGGCGAGCCCGCGCCCGCGCCGCTCCGGCGGTGGGCGCCCCTCCTCGGGCGGCCGCTCCCGCGGCCCGGCCCGGCCGTCGGCCCCCGCCGCGCCCGCGCCCCCCGAGGTGCTGTGGACCGTGCCGGAGTCCGGCATGCCCACCTTCGCCCAGCTCGGGCTGCCCGAGCCGGTCGTCAAGGCCCTGGCCGTGGAGGGCTTCACCGAGCCGTTCCCGATCCAGGCCGCCACGCTGCCCGACACGATCGCCGGGCGCGACCTGCTCGGCCGCGGCCAGACCGGCTCCGGCAAGACCCTCGCCTTCGGCCTCGCGCTGCTCTCGCGCCTGGCCGGTGGCCGCTCGCAGGCCCGCCGCCCGCGCGGGCTGGTGCTGGTGCCCACCCGGGAGCTGGCGACGCAGGTCGTCGACGCGCTCACCCCGTTCGCGCGGGCGCTCGGCCTCACCACCACCTCGGTCGTCGGCGGCATGTCGTTCAACCGCCAGGTCAGCGAGCTCAACCGGGGCATCGACCTGCTGGTCGCCACCCCCGGCCGGCTCACCGACCACACCACGCAGCGCACGTGTGACCTGTCCGGCGTCGAGATCACCGCGATCGACGAGGCCGACCGGATGGCCGACATGGGCTTCCTGCCCCAGGTCCGCCGGATCCTCGACCTCACCCCGGCCGACGGCCAGCGCCTGCTGTTCTCCGCCACGCTCGACGGCGAGGTCGGCACGCTGGTGCGCCAGTACCTCACCGACCCGGTCACCCGGTCGATCGCGTCGTCCACCGCGCAGGTGGCCACGATGGACCACCACGTGCTGCACGTCGACCTGTCGGCGAAGCCGCGGGTGATCACCGAGATCGCCGCCCGCGACGGCCGCACGATCCTGTTCGTGCGCACCAAGCACGGCGTCGACCGGCTGGTCAAGGGCCTGCGCCGGGAGGGCGTCAACGCCGGGGCGCTGCACGGCGGCAAGGCGCAGAACGCCCGCAACCGCGCCATCGCCGAGTTCAAGGACGGGCGGACGCCCGTGCTGGTCGCCACCGACGTCGCCGCCCGCGGCATCCACGTCGACGACGTCTCGCTCGTGGTGCACGTCGATCCGCCCGCCGACCCGAAGGACTACCTGCACCGCGCGGGCCGGACCGCCCGGGCCGGCGACTCGGGCGTCGTCGTCACGATGGTGACGCCGCCGGAGCGCCGCGACGTCGAGCGCCTCACCCGGCTCGCCGGGGTCAAGGCCACCCACACCGACGTCGCACCGGGCGACGCGGCGCTGACCGCGGTCACCGGCGCCCGGGTCCCGTCCGGGGTGCCGATCGTGGAGCCGCCGAAGCCGGCACAGCAGCCCCGCGGCAACGGCCGTCGCCCGCGCGGTGCGTCCGGCGCCGGCGCCGGCGCCGGTGCCCCGCGCGGCGGGGCCCGCGGCGGACGTCCGCGCACCGGCGGGCGTCGCTCGGCCGCCTGACCCACGCTCCGCCTGACCCACGCTCCGCCCGACGGCGCGGCGCCCCACCGGGGTGCCGCGCCGTTCGTCGTCCGGGCGGCGTGCCGGGCGGCCTCCGGCGCACCGGTACGTCATCCTGGGACGGGTGCGCCCGTCCCTGCTCCCGATCCTGTTGACCCTGCTGCTGCTGTCGGGCTGCGCCGGGTTCGAGCTGACCGGGCTGCCGACGCAGCCGGTCGCGCCCACCCCGACCGGCGACGCCGCCACCGCGCTGGCCGCCCTCCCGGTCAAGGGGCGCGCCCCGCGGACGGGCTACGAGCGCGACGAGTTCGGCCAGCGCTGGGCCGACGTGGACCGCGACGGCTGCGACCAGCGCAACCAGGTCCTCGCCCGCGACCTGTCCTCGGTGGAGTTCCGGCCGGGCACCCGCGACTGCGTGGTGGTCTCCGGCGCCCTGCTCGACCCCTACACCGGCGACGGCGTGCCGTTCCTGCGCGGCGAGGCCACCAGCGCCGACGTGCAGATCGACCACGTCGTGTCGCTGTCCAACGCCTGGCAGACCGGCGCCCAGCAGCTCGACCCGCGGACCCGCGAGCTGTTCGCCAACGACCCGCTCAACCTGCTCGCCGTCGACGGCCCGACCAACGGCGCCAAGGGCGACGGCGACGCGGCCACCTGGCTGCCCCCCGCGCGCGGGTACCGCTGTGCCTACGTGGCGCGGCAGGTGGCGGTGAAGGCGACCTACGGGCTGTGGGTCACCGCGGCGGAGGCGGCCGCGATCGCCCGCGTGCTCGACGGCTGCCCCGGGGAGCCGCTCCCGGTGTCGACGGTGGCGGCGGGTCAGGCCGCGGCGACCCGGTAGCCCGGCAGCTCGTCGCGGTCGGCGTCGACGACGCGGGTGCCCAGGGGCACCAGCGCGAGGCCCGCCATCTTGAACGAGGCGACGCCGAACGGGATCCCGACGATCGTGACGCACAGCAGCAGCCCGGCCAGCACGTGCGCGAGGAACAGCTCCCAGCCGAACAGCACGATCCACAGCACGTTGCCCAGCAGTGACGGCACGCCCGCGCCGCGGTGCACCACCACCCGGCGCCCGAACGGCCACAGGGCGTACCCGGCCAGGCGGAACGAGGCGATGCCGAAGGGGATCGTGACGATCAGCACGCAGGCGATCAGCCCGGCGACGGCGTAGAGGATCGCCAGCCACCAGCCCGCGAGCAGGAACCACAGGACGTTGCCGAGAAGTCGCACACGTCCACTATGCCCGTTGTGCGGTGAGTGCGACGTGCCGCGCGACCGCCTGCTGGTCGGTCAGCACGGCCACCTGGTCGACGACCACCCGGCGCCGGGCGGCGTCGTCCCCGGCGACGTGCCAGTCCTCGGCCAGCACCGGGTCGAGCGTGCCCGGCGCCCCGGCGAGCAGCGCGTCGGCCAGCTCGGTGAGCAGCGCCCGCTGGCGGCCCTGCATCGCCAGGCGCCGCGGGTCGCTCATGACGTAGCGCAGCGCCACCGCCTTGAGCAGGGCCACCTCGGCCGCGGCCCGGGGCGGCACGACGAGGTCGGCGGCGTACCGGGTGAGCGGGCCGTCGCCGTGGACCGCGCGGGTGGCGTCGACGGCGGCCAGGACGAACCGGCCCACCAGCTCGCTGGTCAGCCGCTTGAGGGCGACGTGCGCCGACGAGGGCGCGGTGCGCGGGGCGAACCCGCGCACGGCGTCGACGACGGGGAGTGCGAGCAGCACGGCGCCCGCCTCCTCGAGGGCGTCGGGATCGGCGCCGAAGTGCGACGACGCCGCGTCGGCGAGCGCGGCGCGCTCGGCGGGCGAGCCGAGCGCGGCCAGGTCGATGCGGCCGGACAGGATGCCGTCCTCGACGTCGTGCACCGAGTAGGCGACGTCGTCGGACCAGTCCATGACCTGCGCCTCGATGCAGCGCCGGGACTCCGGTGCGCCGTCGCGGACCCAGGCGAGCACGGCGGCGTCGTCGGCGTAGGCGCCGTACTTGACCAGCCCGGGCCGCCGCGTCCACGGGTACTTGGCGGAGGCGTCGAGGGTGGCGCGGGTGAGGTTCAGCCCGGCCGTCGCGGCGCCGTCGTCGACCTTGGGTTCGAGCCGGGTGAGGATGCGCAGCGTCTGGGCGTTGCCCTCGAACCCGCCGCAGGCCGCGCCCCACCGGTCGAGCGCCACCTCGCCGTTGTGGCCGAACGGCGGGTGCCCGATGTCGTGGGCCAGCCCCGCGGTGTCGACGACGTCGGGGTCGCAGCCCAGCTCCTCGGCGATCCCCCGCCCGATCTGCGCGACCTCCAGGGAGTGCGTGAGCCGGGTGCGCGGCACGCCGCTGATCTCCGCGCCCTCCCCCGGCCCCACGACCTGCGTCTTCCCGGCCAGGCGGCGCAGCGCGGCGGAGTGCAGCACGCGGGCGCGGTCGCGGGAGAACGGGGTACGCCGCTCGCTGCCGGTCTTGTGCGGCTCGGGGAGCAGCCGCTCGCGGTCGTGATCGGTGTACAAGTGCTCAGCCGAGGCCGGAGTCCGTGCCGGTGTCGACCGAGGCGTGGGTCAGCCGGTAGAACAGCAGCGCCGCGGTCTCGCGCACGATGTAGCGGAACTGCGTCTCCCGGGTCTGCACCGCCGGTCCGCTGCGGGTGGGCGAGCTCCAGGCGTCGAGCCCGGCGTCGCGGGCCATCGTCCGGGCGCGCAGCGAGTGCCACGGGTCGCTGACGACCAGCGCGCTGCTCCAGCCGTCGGCGTCGGCGCGGTCGGCGACGGCCTCCAGGCTCATCAGGGTGTCCGACCCCTCCCCCACCGCGACGATCGCGTCGGCCGGCACGCCGCGGCCGACCAGGTAGTCGCGACCGGCCTGCGCCTCGGTGAACTCGTCGCCCTCCGCGGAGCCCCCGGTCGTGACGATCAACGGGGCCAGGCCCTCCTCGTAGAGCGCCTGCGCGTGCCGCAGCCGCCACGCGAAGATCGAGCTGGGCTCGCCGTCGTACTGCGCCGCGCCCAGCACCACGACGGCGTCGACGGGGCGGCGGTCGTCGACGCGGGCGACCTGCCAGACCCGGAACGCGGTGCCGCCGACGATCAGCGCGGCCACCACGACCGTGCCGATCACGACGCGGCCCACCCAGCCCGCGCGGGGCCGAAGCGCCCGGATCCGCTCGGTGGGCGCCTCGGAACCGGGGACGGTCACGCCCCGATCCGGCCGGGCGCGGCGGCCAGGGCCGCCCCGGCGCGCCCGGACCGCTGCGCCACCACCTGCGCCACGATCGACACCGCGGTCTCGGCCGGGGTGCGGGCCCCGATGTCGAGCCCGACCGGCCCGTGCACCTGCGCCAGTTCCTCCTCGGTGACGCCCGCGCCCAGCAGCCGCTCGCGGCGCGCGGCCTGCGTGCGCCGCGACCCCAGCGCCCCCAGGAAGCCGCGGCCGTGCGCCAGCCCGGCGAGCAGCGCGGCGTCGAAGGCGGGGTCGTGGTCGAGCAGCACGAGCACGTCGGCGTCGGAGAACGCGGTGACGGCCGCGACGGTGGCGTCGAGGCCGGACTCGGACCGGGCGTCCCAGCCGAGCAGGGCGGCCTGGGCGGTGAGCGCGTCGCCGATGGCGCCCGCGCCGACGATCAGCACCGTGGGGACCGGGACCCACAGGTCCAGCAGCAGGTCGCCGGCCTCGGTGGGGATCTGCTCGGTGACGGTGGCGCCGCGGCGCAGCAGGGTGCGGGCGGCGGCCGCTGCGGCTTCGTCGAGCGTGGGCGAGCCGAGCTCGCCGGTGACGGTCTCCAGGGCGGGCCCGGTGAGCACCAGCGCGGTGGCGCCGTCGGCGGTGGAGACCAGCGCCGCGGGCACTCCGGACTCCAGCGCCGCCCCGAGCGCCTCGGCGTGCCCGGCGGGCAGCGGGTGGCCGAGCAGGGTGGCCCCGCCCGCGCAGGCCAGACCCGCGTCGAGCGCGGCGGCCTCGGCGACGTGGGCGTCGCGCGTCTGCGGGGCCGCGGCCGACGCGGCGGCCAGCGGTGCGGCGGAGTCGTCGAGGGCTCCGCGGTAGAGCTCGCCGGCGCGCTCACCGGCGGCGGTGCCGACCAGCATCTGCCCGCTCTCGACGGTGCCGAACCCGTGGCGCTCCAGGACCCGGACGACCCCGACCCCCGATCCCGCGAGGCGGCGCAGCGACGAACCGAGGTCACGCAGGGACGTAGCGGTCACGCGGCCCAGGGTAGCCACTTCCGGCGGCGGCCTCCGGGGCCACGGAGTGCCGGCGCCGCGGAGGCGATCGGTATCGTGGCGAAGATCGTGTGCCGGGCCGGGAACCCGGTTCCGGCACCCGACGTTGAAACGGGCGAACCGCCCATCCCCGAAGACAGGAACCATGGACCCGTCCGATAGTACGTGCACCGCCCTCGCAGGGCGGTGCACATGATCACCACAATCCTCTCCCTCCTCCTCGGCGTTCTGGTCGTCCTCGCCATCACGGCCCTGACCGGCTACTTCGTCGCCCAGGAGTTCGGCTACATGGCCGTCGACCGCTCCCGGCTCAAGTCCCGCGCCGCCGCGGGCGACGCCGGTGCGAAGCGGGCACTGGGCATCACCGACCGCACCTCGTTCATGCTCTCGGGCGCGCAGCTCGGCATCACCGTCACCGGTCTGCTGGTCGGGTACGTGGCCGAGCCGCTGATCGGCAACAGCATCGGCACCCTGCTCGGTGGCGTCGGCGTCCCGACCGGGGTCGGTGTCGGCATCGGCATCGTGCTCGCGCTGCTGTTCGCCACCGTCGTGCAGATGGTCTTCGGCGAGCTGTTCCCCAAGAACCTCGCCATCGCCCGGCCCGAGCCCGTGGCCCGCGCGCTGGCCCTGTCCACCGCGGTCTACCTGCGGCTGTTCGGCTGGCTCATCCGGATCTTCGACGCCGCCTCCAACCTGCTGCTGCGCGCACTGCGGATCGAGCCGGTGCACGACGTCGAGCACTCCGCGACGCCGCGCGACCTGGAGGCCATCGTCGACGAGTCCCGCGACAGCGGCGACATCGACGAGGAGCTGTCCACGCTGCTCGACCGCGTGCTCGACTTCACCGACCGCACCGCCCGCGCCGCGATGATCCCCCGCCCGCGCGTGGCCTCGATCCAGGCCGACGAGACCGTGGCCGACCTGGTCGCCGTCATGGCGTCGGGGCACTCCCGGCTGCCCGTGCTCGGTGACGGCGCCGACGACGTCGTCGGCGTCATCTGCCTGCGCGACGTGCTGGCCCTGGAGGGCCGGGACCTCGCCTCCGTGCGGGTCGCCGACGCCGCGCGCCCGGCCGTCATGGTGCCCGCGTCGCTGCCCCTGCCCGCCGTGCTGGACCGCCTGCGCGAGGCCGACGACGAGTTCGCCTGCGTCGTCGACGAGTACGGCGGCCTGGCCGGCGTCATCACCATGGAGGACATCGCCGAGGAGCTCATCGGCGAGATCACCGACGAGCACGACCCCGCGGGCCGCGACGCCGTCCGCGTCGGCGACGGGCACTGGACCGTCCCGGGCACCTACAACATCGACGAGGTGGAACGCCTGCTCGACACCGACCTGCCCGACGGGGAGTTCCACACCATCGGCGGCCTGGTGATCGACCGCCTGCAGAAGCTGCCCGAGATCGGCGACTCCGTCGAGCTGGAGGCCGACGGCGGTCGGCGGCTGTCGGTCACCGTCTGCACCGTCGAGCGGCGGGTTCCCGGCACCGTGCGGCTGGCCTGGGCCGGCGCCGACAAGGAGGTGCCGGCATGAGCATCGCCGCGTCCCTGTGGATCACCGTGGCGCTGGTCGCGGCCAGCGCGTTCTTCGTCGCGATCGAGTTCGCGCTGGTGGCCGCGCGCCGCTACCGCCTGGAGGAGGCCGCGCAGACCAGCGCGGCGGCCCGGGCCGCGCTGCGCAGCGCCAAGGACCTGTCGCTGCTGCTGGCGGGCTCGCAGCTGGGCATCACCCTGTGCGTGCTCGGGCTCGGCGCGGTCAGCAAGCCCGCCGTCGAGAAGCTGATCGCCCCGCTGTTCGGCGACCTCAACGAGAGCCTCGCGGGGGTGCTCGCGTTCGTGCTGTCGCTCATCGTCGTCACGTTCCTGCACCTGGTCGTGGGCGAGATGGCCCCCAAGTCGTGGGCCATCGCGCACCCCGAGCGCTCGGCCACGCTGCTCGCGCTGCCGATGCGCGGGTTCATGGTGCTCACCCGGCCGCTGCTGGTGGCGCTCAACGGCATGGCCAACTGGTGCCTGCGGCGCGTGGGCGTCGAGCCGGTGGACGAGCTGGCCGGGGGGCGCAACCCCGACGACCTGCGCGAGCTGGTCGACCACTCCGCCAGCACCGGCGCGCTCGACACCGAGCGGCGAGACCAGATCCTCTCCGCCCTCGACCTCGACAGCGCCCCGCTGCGCGAGATCGTCCGCCCCCGCGACGAGGTGTCCGCGGTGCCGGCCACCGCGACGGTGGAGGACATCCGGCAGGCCTCGCGGGCCAGCGGGCACCTGCGCCTGGTCGTGCTCGACGGGGAGCGCCCGGTGGGCGTCGTCCACGTCCGCGACGCCCTGTCGCGGCCCTCGGGGATCCGGGCGGCCGACCTGATGCGCCCGGTCGCCACCCTGCAGGCCGACACCCCCATCCACGACGCCCTGCGCGCCATGCGGGAGCGGCGCAACCACCTGGCGCTCGTGGAGTCCGACGGCGAGCTGCTGGGGCTGGTCACCCTGCAGGACCTGCTCGACCGGCTGCTGCCGGTCTGACGACCCGGCCGGGGCGGCGACCCGCGTCGCCACCCCGGCCGGTCGGGTCCGTCCAGGTCTCTAGCAGCCGATCAGCCGGCTCGCGAGGTAGCCCTCGACCTGGTCGAGCGCCACCCGCTCCTGGGCCATCGAGTCGCGCTCGCGGATCGTCACGGCCTCGTCGTTGAGCGTGTCGAAGTCGACGGTGATGCAGAACGGCGTGCCGATCTCGTCCTGGCGGCGGTAGCGGCGACCGATCGCGCCCGCGTCGTCGAACTCGATGTTCCAGTTCTTCCGCAGCTGCGCAGCGAGGTCGCGGGCCTTGGGCGAGAGGTCGGCGTTGCGGCTCAGCGGCAGCACCGCGGCCTTGACCGGCGCGAGGCGGCGGTCCAGACGCAGCACGACGCGCTTGTCGACGCCGCCCTTGGCGTTGGGGGCCTCGTCCTCGGTGTAGGACTCGATGAGGAACGCCATCATCGAGCGGCCGACGCCCGCGGCGGGCTCGATCACGTAGGGCTTGTAGCGGGTGCCCGAGGCCTGGTCGTAGAACGACAGGTCGACGCCGGAGTGGTTGCTGTGCGTCGTGAGGTCGAAGTCGGTGCGGTTGGCGATGCCCTCGAGCTCGCCCCACTCCTGGCCCTGGAAGTCGAACTTGTACTCGATGTCGACGGTGCGCTTCGAGTAGTGGGAGAGCTTCTCCTTGGGGTGCTCGTAGTGACGCAGGTGGTCACGCGCGATGCCCAGGTCGACGTACCAGTCGGTGCGCTGGTCGATCCAGTACTGGTGCAGCTCCTCGTCGGTGCCGGGCTCGACGAAGTACTCCATCTCCATCTGCTCGAACTCGCGGGTGCGGAAGATGAAGTTGCCCGGCGTGATCTCGTTGCGGAAGCTCTTGCCCATCTGGCCGATGCCGAACGGCGGCTTCTTGCGCGAGGTCGTCTGCACGTTGAGGAAGTTGACGAAGATGCCTTGCGCGGTCTCGGGCCGCAGGTAGTGCAGGCCCTCCTCGGTCTCGACCGGGCCGAGGTGGGTCTTGAGCATCATGTTGAAGTCGCGCGGCTCGGTGTACTGGCCGCGGGTGCCGCAGTGCGGGCACGGGACGTCGGACAGGTCGTCCTCGGTGGCCGCCTTGCCGGTGCGCTCGCTGTACTCCTCGGCGAGCTGGTCGGCGCGGAAGCGCTTGTGGCAGCTCTGGCACTCCACCAGCGGGTCGGTGAACACCCCGACGTGGCCGGAGGCGACCCACACCTGGCGGGGCAGGATCACCGAGCTGTCCAGGCCCACGACGTCCTCACGGCCGGTGACCATGGTGCGCCACCACTGCCGCTTGATGTTCTCCTTGAGCTCCACGCCGAGGGGGCCGTAGTCCCAGGCCGAGCGCGTACCGCCGTAGATCTCGCCGGAGGCGAAGACGAAGCCGCGACGCTTGGCGAGCGACACGATGGTCTCGATCTTGGCGGAACTGGGCGTGCTGGCCACGGGGCGGTACTCCTGGGCTGCGAAGAGGGACGGGCGACGGAACGCGAAGGACCAGCGTAGCGACCGGCCGCCGACCGCCTCCCCGCGCCCGCGCCCCGCCGCCGCCCCGGTTCGCGCCCGGCACAGCCGGGTCGGGCCCCCGCAGCCGGGTCTCGCGCGCGTTCCCGGGTCTCGCGCGGCTCCGGGGGCGCGCATGACCCGGGAACGCGCGCAGGACCCGGGAACGCGCGCGAACCCGGGAGGACGCGTGAGCCGGGGACGGGCGGCGCAGCCGTCACGGGAGGCCCAGGGTGCGGCGCAGCCTCCGCTCCACCCCGGCGAACGGATCGATCTCGCGCCAGGTCCATCGGGCCATGCCCCGGGCGGTCTCCCGCAGCGCGTCCTCGCGCAGCTTCTCGGCGACCAGAACGTCACCCGTGGCCTGCCCCGGCCGGAGCAGGCGGCCGTACTTCACCAGCCCGTCGAACTCGCCGATCACACCCTGCTCGGGCCACCAGAAGTCGACGCGGCCCAGCGGCACGCCGTCGACGGAGAACCGCACGACCTGCAGCTGGGGCATCGGCAGCCCGGCCCGCAGCATCGCCACCCGACTGCGCGACTCACCGGGGCTCTCGGCCAGGCGGTCGGCGAAGGCGAGCACCCGCGCGGCCGCCGCGGTGCCGTGCCGACGCGGGTAGCGGTCGAGCGCGGCGGCCAGCGCCGGCGGATCGACCAGCCCGCGGTGCAGGGCGCTGTCGGCGACCACCACGGCCTGCTCGAACGGCAGGGTCCGGGCCAGCGCGGCGACCGTCGCCGCCGGCGAGGTCACCGCGATGCCGTCCACCGTGACGACCTCGTCGGGCTCCATCGGACAGACGTGCAGGTGGAGCTGGCTGCTGCGCCGCCCGCCGGAGGTGCCGGGTCGGCTGACGTGGACCCGGCCCAACGGCACGGCCCACAGCGCGATGCGGTGCAGGACCGCGGCGGATGCGTGGCTGACGACGCAGCCCGGTCCGAGCTGCCCGACCGCCGCCCGGACGGCGAGGGCGTGGCGGTCCTCCGGCCGGTGCAGCCGCTCGTCACCGGGGTCGACGTACGCGCCGCGACGTACGGACACCAGCCGGCGGCTGCCGCAGGTGCGCCGGATCTCGTCGTCGGTGTATCCGCGGGCGATCAGCTCCGACCGCAGCACCGGCGCCTTCCGTGCGTCTGTCATCACCCGAGCGTGGCCGGGCCCGGCCGATCGCGACACCCCCCGCCCGCCGCCTGTGGACAACTCCCCCGTGCCGCGCACCCGCCCGGCAGCCCACGCTCCTCCGGGACTCGCGCGCGTTCCCGGGTCTCGCGCGCGTTCCCGGGCCTCGCGTGGCCCCTGGGGCGCGCAGAACCCGGGACGGCGCGCGCACAGCCGGGGCGGACGTCAGGCCCGCAGGCTCGGGTGCCGGGTCGAGGTGCCGGCCGCGCCGTCGACCAGCGTCTCGTACGTGGCGGGCTCGTCGGCCAGCGCCTCGGACAGCAGCGGGACCACGTGCTCGCGGACCGGGAACGGCGACAGGGCGCGGCGGTAGGCGTCGACGCTGGTGAAGCGCACCGACAGCACCCAGCGCCCCGGGTCGTCGACGGCGCGGCCCAGCCGGCCGTCCAGGGCGCCCTCGGCGGCGGTCAGCAGCTCCAGCGCGCGGGTGCCGCGGGCGAGGAAGTCGGGGGCGTCGTCGGGAGCGACGATGAATCGGCACAGGAGCAGCACGCAGCCGAACCTAGCCGCGGCCTACCATGGGGACGCGGTGAGGTGACATCGATACTCGATACCGACTGGCCCGCCGCAGGAGGGGAAGACCGATGTCGATCACGGCCGAGGACTCCGAGCACGAGACCGGGCGGGCCGCGCCCGCCCCGGTGCGCACCCCGCGCACCCTGGAGGCGGCGGGCGACCTGCTGCGGGCGTTGGCCGCGCCGGTCCGCATCGCGATCGTGCTGCAGCTCAAGGAGTCCCCGCGCTGCGTGCACGACCTCGTCGACGCTCTCGGGGTCACCCAGCCGCTGATCAGCCAGCACCTGCGGGTGCTCAAGTCGGCCGGGGTGGTGCACGGTGAGCGGCACGGCCGCGAGGTCGTCTACTCCCTGGTCGACGACCATCTCGCACACATCGTGGTCGACGCCGTCGCGCACGCGGAGGAGGGCCGATGACCCGGCCCCAGACGCAGCACGGGCCCGCCACCCGGGTCATGCGCGCCACCCGCCAGCGGGCCGCGGTCTCCGCCCTGCTCGACCGGCTCGAGGACTTCCGCTCCGCCCAGGACATCCACGAGGAGCTGCGCCGCGTCGGTGACGGCATCGGGCTGACCACGGTGTACCGCACGCTGCAGTCGCTCGCCGACGCCGGCGAGGTCGACGTGCTGCGCACCGGTTCCGGGGAGGCCGTCTACCGCCGTTGCGCCTCCGCGGAGCACCACCACCACCTGGTCTGCCGCCGCTGCGGGGCCACCGTGGAGATCGAGGGCCCGGCCGTCGAGACCTGGGCGCAGCGCATCGCCGAGCAGCACGGATTCTCCGATCTGAGCCACACCGCGGAGATCTTCGGGCTGTGCCGCGAGTGCTCCGCCACGGCGTGAGATCTGCGTCTCACAACGAGTCATCCGGATCACGCCGCCCGCGTTAACGTCCGGCTCCTGCACGGTCGAGGCAAGGAGACGTCTTCATGGGTGAGCCCGGAACGAACGGCGACGAGGCCTCGGGCCCGCCCGCGACACCGAACGCGGTGCGCAAGTTCGACGCGCCGGAGTCCGAGGAGCTGGCCCAGCTCGCCGCGGTGTTCGAGGACCTGCAGTACGTGCTGCGCTGCTGCGAGCACCTGGTGACCGCGCTCGGCGGCCCCGACGCCGGCCCGGTGCAGGTCCAGACCGACGACGCGCTGATCGAGGCGCTGTGGACCGGTGCGCTCATCGGCTACGTCCGCTGCTTCTCCGGTCGTATCGGCATCCTCTCCGACGACGACGTCAAGGAGCTGGAGCTGCCCGGCACCGAGATCACCGCGGCCGACTTCCACTCCATGCTCAAGAAGCTGCGCGACCACTACGCGTCGCGCCACGTCAACCCGCGCGAGGCGTTCACGATCGGCGCCGCGCAGGCCAACGACGGCACGCTGATGGGGGTCGCGGTCGTCTCGGCGCCGCGCCCGATCGTCGACGACACCACCGTGCGCCTGCTCGGCCGCATCGCCTACTCGCTCTCCGGCTACATCGACGCCCGGATGCAGGAGGCGCAGAACAAGGTGCTGGGGCTGGCCCGCGAGATGAGCACCCTGCAGCTCAGCTCACTGCCGCTCGTGCACCTCGCCGACGCCTAGCCGACGAGCTCCGCCCGCAGGGTCGACGCGCTGCCCACCACCAGCATCAGCAGCGTGCCCATCGCCTTCTCCTCCAGTCCCGAGGCGGGGAAGGCGTAGCGGAGCGTGACGTCCCACCCGTGCTCGCCACGGATCACCTTGGGCGTGCCGAACAGCCCCTCCCCCGCACCGAGCGCGATGCGGGTGGGGATGTCCTGGTCCAGCGGCAGGTCCCAGGCCACCACGCACATCAGGTTGAGGACGGGCAGGCCCTCCTCCAGGTCCATGCCCTGCACCACGCACAGCACCCCGCCGTGGGCGAAGGTGAGCGAGCCGTCGTCGTCGACGGTGACGTCGTGGTAGTTCTCCAGCGCCTGCCGCGCGACGTCGAGCGTGGTCATGGCGCACTCTCCGGGGTGTCGAGCGCGCCACCGAAACGGCGGTCGCGCCGGGCGTAGATCTCGACGGCCTGCCAGAGGTGGCGGCGGTCGAAGTCGGGGAACAGGGTGTCGAGGAAGACCATCTCCGCGTACGCCGACTGCCAGAGCAGGAAGTTCGACGTCCGCTGCTCCCCCGAGCTGCGCACGAACAGGTCGACGTCGGGCATGTCGGGCTCGTCGAGGTAGCGCGCGATGAGCCGCTCGTCGACCTTGCCGGGCTTGATCCGCCCGTCCGCGACGAGCTGGGCGATCGTCCGCACGGCGTCGGCGATCTCGGCGCGGCCGCCGTAGTTGACGCACATCGTCAGGTTGAGGACGTCGTTGCCGCGGGTCTTCTCCTCCGCGACCTCCAGCTCCCTGATCACGCTGCGCCACAGCCGCGGGCGGCGCCCGGCCCAGCGGACGCGGACGCCCATCTCGTGCATCTCGTCGACCCGGCGGCGGATGACGTCGCGGTTGAACCCCATGAGGAAGCGCACCTCGTCGGGGCTGCGCTTCCAGTTCTCCGTGGAGAACGCGTAGGCCGAGAGCCAGCGGACCCCGATGTCGATGCAGCCGCGCGCCACGTCCATCAGCGACGCCTCGCCGCGGCGGTGCCCCTCGATCCGCGGCAGGCCCCGCGCGTTGGCCCAGCGGCCGTTGCCGTCCATGACGAGCGCGACGTGGTGCGGCACGAGCTCGCGCGGGATCTCCGGGGGGCGGGCGCCCGACGGGTGCGGGGGCGGGGGTGAGACCACGACCCGCACCCTACGGAGGGGATACTCACCGACGTGCAGGAGCACTACTTCACCGCCGACCCCTCGGCACCGTCGCGACCGGACACCGTGCGCGTCGTGCTGCCGGACGTCGACCTGACCCTGGCCACCGACCGTGGTGTGTTCTCCGGGGCCCGGCTCGACCGGGGCACCCGGATCCTGCTCGAGCACGCCCCGATGCCGCCGCGGCGCGGGCCGCTGCTCGACCTGGGCTGCGGCTACGGCCCCATCGCGCTCACCCTGGCCACCCGCAGGCGGCGACTGCCGGTCTGGGCCGTCGACGTCAACGACCGGGCGCTGGAGCTGACGCGGCGCAACGCCGCGGCGCTCGGCAACGTGTCCGTGGGACGGCCCGAGGACGTGCCCGACGACGTCGAGTTCGCCGGCATCTACTCCAACCCGCCGATCCGCTCGGGCAAGGGCGTGCTGCACGGGCTGATGACGCGCTGGCTGCCGCGGCTGGCGCCGGAGGGGCGGGCGTACCTGGTGGTGCACAAGCACCTGGGGTCGGACTCGTTCGCGGACTGGCTGAACGCGCAGGGCTGGCCGACGACGCGGCTCACGTCCGTGCAGGGATACCGGATCCTGGAGGTGGGATGCAGCAGCTCGGAGGCACCGCGCTCAAGCGCCTGAACCGCACCTGGCGGCGCCGCGCGACCATGCAGGTCGGGCTCATGCTGCAGGACGTGGAGAGCCCCTTCAACGTCGGCGCGATCGTGCGCTCGGCCGCCGTGCTCGGCGTCGACCACCTCTACCTGATCGGCCGTTCCGCCGACCCGACCACGCCCAAGGCGCAGAAGCTGGCCATGGGCACCGACCGGTACCTGCAGGTCCGCGGCTGCGCCACGGTGCGCGAGGCCGTCGACGCCGCGCACGCCGACGGCTACCACGTCGTCGGGCTGGAGCTCACCGACACCGCGAAGCCGCTGCACGAGCTCGACCTGTGCCGCGACGTGTGCGTGGCCGTCGGCAACGAGGCGCGCGGGATGTCGGCCGAGATGATCGCCGCCTGCGACGCGCTGGGCTACATCCCGCAGCTGGGCAAGGTCGGGTCGTTCAACGTGGCGTCGGCGGTGAGCATCGCGACCTACGAGGTGCGCCGCCAGGAGTGGGCCGTCGCGGACAACCTCAGCCCGTGACCCGAGGCGCGGTGGCCGCCCGGCGCTCCACGAAGGGCAGCGACCGGAGCTGGCGTTCCAGGTGCCACTGCAGGTGCGCCGCCACGAGGCCGCTGGTGTCGCGGCGGGTGGCGGGGCCCGCGGCGTCGGCGGTGTCCCAGTCGCCGTGCAGCAGCGCGTCGAGCAGGCGGTAGGTCTCCGGGCTCGGCTGCACGGAGCCGGGCGGGCGGCAGCGCGGGCACACCGCCCCACCGGCCGCGATGTTGAACGCGGGGTGCGGGCCGGGCTCGGCGCAGCGGGCGCACTCGGAGATCGCGGGGGCCCAGCCGGCGTGGGTCATGGCGCGCAGGAAGAACGCGTCGAGCACCAGCGACAGGTCGCGCTCGCGGCTCGACAACGCCCGGATCGCGCCCACCACCAGCAGGTACACCCGGATCGCCGGCTCCCCCTCCTCGGCGACGATCCGGTCGGCGGTCTCCAGGATCGCGCAGCCGGCGGTGTAGCGGGCGTAGTCGGCGACGATGCCGCCGCCGAACGCGTCGACGGTCTGGGCCTGGGTGACGATGTCGAGGCCCGGCTTGTTCGGGTTGGACCCGGTCCAGCACTGCACGTCGACGTGGTTGAACGGCTCCAGCCGCGCCCCCCAGCGCGACGTCGTGCGCCGCACGCCCTTGGCGACCGCGCGGATCTTGCCGTGGCGGCGGGTGAGCAGGGTGACGATCCGGTCGGCCTCACCGAGCTTCTGCACGCGCAGCACCACACCGGTGTCGCGGTAGAGGCCCATGGAAGGAGAGACTAGTGCGGTGCAGACCGAACCGACCGACGCCGAGCTGGGCCGCACCCTGGCCACCACCGTGCACACGGGTGCGCTGTCGACGCTGGGCCGTGACGGGTTCCCGTTCGGCTCGGTCGTCAGCCACGCCCTCGACGCCACGGGCCGCCCGCTGCTGCTGCTCAGCGACCTCGCCGAGCACACCCGCAACCTGATCACCGACCCGCGGGCGTCGCTGCTGGTGGCCCAGCAGGACCCGGGCGACCCGCTCGCGCTGTCCCGCGTCACCCTCATCGGCCCGGTGGCCCAGCCGCCCGCCGACGAGCGCGCCGCCGCGCTGGCCGCCTACCGCACGGTCCACGAGGGCACGGTCGGCACCGACCACGGGTTCCGGATCTACCGCATGGAGGTGAACGCCGTCCGGTTCGTCGGCGGGTTCGCCCACATGAGCTGGGTGGGCGCCGCCGACCACGCCGCCGCCGAGCCCGATCCGCTGGTCCCCCACGTCGCCCGGATCGTCGAGCACATGAACGACGACCACGCCGACGCGCTGGTCACGTTCTGCCGGGTCGACGGCGGGCGGCCCGACACCGCGGACGCGGAGATGACCGGCTGCGACCGCTACGGGTTCACGGTGCTCGCCGACGGCGCGCCGCTGCGCCTGCCGTTCCCGCGCCGCGTCGACACCCCCGACGAGGTGCGCGCCGCGATGGTGGAGATGGTGCGGGCGGCCCGGGCGACGCCGGCCTGAGTCAGCCCACGTCCCGCGCGTGCGGGCGCAGCGCGTGCGGCTCCGCGTCGGGCTGGTCGATCCCGAAGCTGATGATCCGCGTCGGGTGCAGCCGGATCAGGTCGCCGACCGTCTCCGCCCGGCCCCGGACCTCCGGGCAGCGCACCCGCCACGGGTCGACCGACGCCAGGTCGTCGACGACGAACGCGGCCCGCCCGTTGTCGGCGACGTTGCGGTACTTGCGGCTGTTCGTGTTGTCGAAGCCACCGATGTCGATCGTGCCGAGCTCGGCGTTGTAGGTGAACCCGACCGGGCTGTTCTGCAGCGTCCCGTCCGGCTTCGCGGTGGCGAGCCGCCCGAGGCGCTGGGAGCGCAGGTAGGCGATCTCGAAGTCGTGGAAGCTCATCAGAACCCCAGTTTGCGCAGCTGACGCGGATCGCGCTGCCAGTCCTTGGCGATCTTCACGTGCAGGTCGAGGAACACCTTGGTGCCCAGCAGCGCCTCGATCTGGCGCCGCGAGTCGGTGCCGACCTGACGCAGCCGCGCCCCGCCCTTGCCGATCACGATGCCCTTCTGGCTGGAGCGCTCCACGTAGATGTTGGCGGTGACGTTGAGCATCGGCTCGGCCTTGGGGTGGCGGCCCTCGCGCGGCGCCATCTCCTCGATCACCACGGCGATCGAGTGCGGCAGCTCGTCGCGGACGCCCTCCAGCGCGGCCTCGCGGATCAGCTCCGCGACCAGGATCTCCTCCGGCTCGTCGGTGAGGTCGCCGTCGGGGTAGAGCGGCATGCCCTCGGGCAGCCGCTTGACCAGCAGGTCGGCGACCAGCGAGGTCTGGTACCCGTCGACCGCGGAGCAGGGCACGATCTCGGCGAACTCCATGAGCTTGCTCAGCTCGGTGAGCCGGGCCACCACCTGCTCGGGCTCGGCCAGGTCGGTCTTGGTGACCACGCCGATCACCGGCGTGCGGTTCGCGACCGACCGGAGCTCGTTGACGATGAACTCGTCCCCGCGGCCCACCGGCACGTCGGCCGGCACGCAGAACCCGACGACGTCGACCTCGGCCCACGTCTCGCGGACGACGTCGTTGAGCCGGCTGCCCAGCAGCGTGCGCGGCTTGTGCAGGCCGGGGGTGTCGATGACGATCAGCTGGGCGTCCGGGCGGTGCAGGATGCCGCGGATCGCGTGCCGGGTGGTCTGCGGGCGGCTGGAGGTGATCGCGATCTTCTGGCCGATCAGCGCGTTCGTCAGCGTCGACTTGCCCGCGTTCGGGCGGCCGACGAAGCAGGCGAAGCCGGAGCGGTAGCCGTCCGGGACCGAGGCGAAGCCGGTCATGCCGACACCAGCGGGGCGATGCGCTCGCCGGTGAGGCGCTCCAGGATCTCGCGGCCGATCGGCAGCGCCGCGGTGGCGGCGGGGCTCGGGGCGTTCAGGACGTGCAGGACCGCGCCGGCCCCCGTGCCCTGGTCGACGAACAGGAAGTCGTCGACGAGCGTGCCGTCGGGCTTCACCGCCTGGGCCCGCACCCCGGCGCCCGCGGGCGAGAGGTCGGAGGCCTGCACGTCGGGCAGCATCCGCTGGATCTGCTTCACCATCGCCTTCTTCGACAGCGACCGGTGCATCTCGCCGAAGCCGTAGCGCCAGTGCGTCCGCGCGATCCGCAGCATGCCCGGGTAGGCGATCGTCGACAGGAACTCCCTGGGCTTGACCGTGCCCCAGGAGTACCCCTCGCGGGCCAGGGCCAGCACGGCGTTCGGCCCGGCGTGCACCGAGCCGTCGATGCCGCGGGTGGCGTGTACCCCCAGGAACGGGAACGCCGGGTCCGGCACCGGGTAGACCAGGCCCTCGACCAGCGCGGCGGCCCGCTCGGAGAACCCGGAGTACTCGCCACGGAAGGGGATGATGCGGATGCCGGGGTCGGCGCCGGCGGCCACGGCCAGCTCGTCGCAGCGCAGCCCGCCGCAGACGACGACCTGGGTGCCGAGCAGGTCGCCCTGCTCGGTGCGCACCACGGCGTCGGCCCCGCGGCGCACGATCTGCGTGACCGCGCGACCCAGGTGGACCTGCCCGCCCTCCTTGACGACGAGCTCCCCGAGCTTCTCCGCGATCAGCCGGTAGTCGGTGATGCCCGTGGAGGGCACGTGCAGCGCGGCGATCCCGCGGACGTTCGGCTCGTAGGCCCGCATCCCGGCCCGGTCGAGCTCGGTGACCTCGACGCCGTTGGCCGCGCCCCGGCGCACCAGCTCCGCCATCCGGGGCAGCTCCTCCGGCTCGGTGGCCACGACGAGCTTGCCGCACACCCGGTGCGGCAGGTCGTGCTCCCGGCAGAAGGCGACGGTCTCCGCGCAGCCGGCGACGGCCAGGCGCGCCTTGAGCCCGCCGGGGGCGTAGTACAGCCCGGAGTGGATGACGTTGGAGTTGTGGCCCGTCTGATGGGCGGCCAGCTGCGGCTCCCGCTCCACGACGGCCACCGACCGGCCCGTACGGGCGACGGCGTGCGCGGTGGCGAGACCGACGATCCCACCGCCGACCACGACGACGTCGAAGGTGGGGGTCGGTGTCATGCGGTGGACTCCAGGCTCTGGTGGGTGTCGGTGCTCTCCTCGGCCGGGCGGTCGATCTGCTCGACGAGCACCGTGGTGATCCGGATGCGGCCGCGTGAGTCCTTGCCGCCCTCCGCGTGCAGCCGCAGACCGGCGACCTCGGCGACGGCACCCGGCAGCGGCACCCGCCCCAGCCGCTGCGCGAGCAGGCCGCCGACGGTCTCCACGTCGGCCGCCTCGACGGCCTCGGTCAGCTCGTTGTCGTCGACGTCGATGCCGGGGAACAGGTCGGCGAGGTCGTCGACCGGCAGCCGAGCGGCCAGGCGCAGGCGGCCCCCGTCGAGCGGCTGGACGTCGGGGACCTCCTCGAGGTCGTACTCGTCGGCGATCTCCCCGACGATCTCCTCGAGGATGTCCTCGATGGTGACGACGCCCGCGGTGCCGCCGTACTCGTCGACGACGATCGCCATGTGCTTGCGCTGCGCCTGCATCTCCTTGAGGAGTTCGTCGACGCGCTTGCTGTCGGGCACGAACGCGGGCGGGCGCATGACCGCCGCCAGGGACGTCTCGCCGGCGTGCGAGGCCGCCACGAGGTCCTTGAGGTAGGCCACGCCGACGATGTCGTCGATGGTCTCCCCCAGCACCGGGATGCGCGAGTAGCCGCTCTTGAGGGCCAGCCGCAGGACCTTCTCGACGGGCGTGTCGCGCTCGGTCCACACGACGTCGGGCCGGGGCACCATGACCTCGCGGACGAGCGTGTCGCCCAGCTCGAACACCGAGTGGATCATCTGCCGCTCGTCCTCGTCGACGACGCCGGTGGTGCTGGCCATGTCGACGAGCTCGCGCAGCTCCACCTCGGAGGAGAACGGGCCCTGCCGGAAGCCCTGGCCGGGGGTGATCGCGTTGCCGACCAGGATCAGCAGCGTGGTGAGCGGGCCCAGCAGCCGGGCGAGCGCGCGGATCGGCGCCGCGACCAGCAGTGCGATCCGGTAGGGGTGCTGGCGGCCCAGGGTGCGCGGCCCGACGCCGACGAGCACGTAGGACACCACCAGCATGATCGCCCCGGCGAGCAGCGCGGCGGGCCAGACCGGCGCGGTCTCCTCGAACAACGGGGACTCCACGAGCGCGACGGTGAGCAGCACCGTGGCCGCGGTCTCGGCCGCCAGACGCAGCAGCAGCAGCAGGTTGACGTGGCGCGGCCGGTCGGCCACGACGGCCGCGAGCGCGCGGGCGCCGGGACGCCCCAGCCGCACCAGCGAGTCGACCCGGGCCCGGGAGACCGAGACGAGTGCGGCGTCGGCGGCGGCGAACAGCCCGGCCAGGGGCACCAGCACCACGGCGGCGACGATCAGGCTCCAGTTCACGGTCTCAGCCGTCCTCGAGGCCCGCGGCGCCCAGCACGGCCGAGTCGGTGCGGCGCTGCGCGGCGCGGGCGGCGGCCTCGGCCCGCGACGTGCGCCAGGTGGCCAGCAGGCGGGCCTGCAGGGAGAACATCTCGCGCTCCTCGTCGGGTTCGCCGTGGTCGTAGCCCAGCAGGTGCAGGACGCCGTGCACGGTGAGCAGGTGCAGCTCGTCGGCGAGCGTGTGGCCCGCCGTGCGCGCCTGGGCCTTGGCGAACTCGGGGCACAACACGATGTCGCCGAGCAGTGCGGGCCCGAGGTCGGGGGCGTCGGGGCGGCGGGACTCGTCGAGCAGCTCGTCCATCGGGAACGACATGACGTCGGTGGGGCCGGGCTCCTCCAGCCACCGCTCGTGCAGCTCGCTCATGGCGTCGAGCGTGACCGCGGTGATGGCCAGCTCGACGGCCGGGCTGACCCGCATGGCGTCGAGGGCGAACCGCGCGACCGAGGCGACGAGCGACTCGTCCATCGCGACGCCGGACTCGTTGCTGACCTCGATGGACACGCGGCCCAGGGTATCCGGTGCCCCCGGGTAGCTTCGGCCCGGTGACCCGCGCGCAGAACTGGGCAGGCAACGTCGTCTTCTCCGCCCGTGCCGTGCACCGCCCGCGGTCGGTGCCCGAGGTCCAGGAGCTGGTCGCGGCGTCGGACCGGGTGCGGGCGCTGGGCACCGGGCACTCGTTCTCGCCCGTCGCCGACACCCCCGGCGACCTGGTCGTCCTCTCCGGGCTGCCGGACACCACCACGATCGACGGCGACCTCGTCACCGTCCCCGCCGGGATGCCGTACGCCGGGCTGACGGGCCGGCTGCACGCGGCCGGCCGGGCGCTGCCCAACCTCGGCTCGCTGCCCCACATCTCCGTCGCGGGGGCGTGCGCCACCGGCACCCACGGCTCCGGGGACGGCAACGGCGCGCTGGCCACGCGCGTCCGGTCGGCCGAGCTGGTCCGCGCCGACGGCACCCTCGACGTCGTCGACGACCCCGCCTCGGTGGTGGCCCTGGGCGCGTTGGGGATCGTCACGTCGCTGACCCTGGAGACGGTGCCCGCGTTCGACCTCGCCCAGTGGGTGGTGCTCGACGTCCCCTTCCACGGCTTCGACCTGCTGCCCGAGCTGCTCGCCGGCGCCTACAGCGTCAGCGCGTTCACCTACTGGGACCGGCCGGTGTTCGACCAGGTCTGGCTCAAGCGCCGGGTCGCCGACGCCCCGCCGGAGGACCACTGGATGGGCGGGCGGCCCGCCGACGGCCCCCGGCACATGACCCGCGGCGAACCGACCGGACACTGCACCGACCAGCTCGGGCGGCCCGGCCCCTGGCACGAGCGGCTGCCGCACTTCCGGGCCGGTTTCCGGCCGAGCAGCGGGGCGGAGCTGCAGTCGGAGTACCTCGTGCCGCGCGCCGTGGCCCCCGCGGCGCTGCGGGCGGTGGAGGCCGTGGCCGAGGTCGTCGCGCCGGTGCTGCTGGTCTCGGAGGTCCGCAGCGTCGCCGCCGACGACCTGTGGCTCAGCGCCGCGTACGGCCGCGACTCGGTGGCCGTCCACTTCACCTGGGTGCCCGACGCCGCCGCCGTGGCCCCCGCCGTGGCCGCGGTGGAGGCCGCGCTCGACCCGTTCGACGCCCGCCCGCACTGGGGCAAGGTCTTCACGACCCCGCCCGGGCGCGTCCGCGAGCTCTGGGAGCGCCTGCCGGACTTCGCCGCGCGGGCCCGCGAGGTGGACCCGACCGGCAAGTTCGGCAACCCGATGCTGGAGACCTACCTCGGCTGAGCCGCCTCCCGGGCACAGGTCAGGTCGGCGGGCGGCAGGGTCAGATCCACCAGGTAGCGGGTGGCGGTCTCGTCGGCGCAGGCGTTGGCGCCCTGCAGCACGACGGTGTGGCTGTCGTTGTCCACCGTCAGCAGCCGCGCCGACATCTGCCGGGCGAGCGAGACGCCGTCCTCGTAGGGGGTGGCCGGGTCGCCGGTCGAGGACGCCACCAGCACCGTCGGCAGGCCCGGCGCCTGCACCGGACCGGGCTCGCTGGTGGGCGGGACCGGCCAGAACGAGCAGAGCTCCAGCACGTCCGAGGAGCCGAACCCGGCGTCGAGGAACGGTGCCAGCTCCAGGTTCGTCGCGTTGATCTCGCGCGCGACGGCCCGGTCGGTGAGCCGGTCGCCGTCCATGCAGCTGATCACCGGGAACGCCTCCAGCAGGTTGCCGTAGGAGCCGTCCGGGGCCCGGTCGTAGTAGATGTCGGCGAGGATCAGCAGCGTCGTGCCGTCGCCCCGGGTCACCTCGGTGAGCCCGTCGAGCAGCGGCGGCCACAGCGACTCGGCGTAGAGCGCCTGGATCAGCCCGGTGATCGCGTCGTTGTAGCCGAGGGTGCGCGCGGGGTCCGCCGTCGGCACGGGGGCCTCGATCAGCGGGGTGAGCAGCTCCTGCACCGCCGCCGACGCCGCGGCGACGTCGGTGCCCAGCGGGCAGTCCGCCTGCGTGACGCAGAACGCGGCGAAGTTGTCGAAGGCCCGCTGGAAGCCGCGGGCCTGCGTGGTGCGCGACTCGACCGGCCCCAGCGCCGGGTCGACGGCCCCGTCGAGCACGAGCGCCCGCACGTCGGTGGGGAACTGCTCGGCGAACTCCGCCCCGATCGAGGTGCCGTAGGAGTAGCCGACGTAGGTCAGCTTCTCGTCGCCGACGACCTGGTGGGCGATCCGCAGGTCGCGCGCGACGTCGCGGGTGCCGACGTTCTCCAGCACGTCGAGACCGACGCGCTCCGCGCACCGGTCGGCGAACTCCTGGAACTCCGCCTCGGTCTGCGCCACCCCCTCCGGGGAGGTGTCGAGGTCGAGGTCGACGCGCTCGGCGTCGACCTCCTCGGTGGTGGAGCAGTCGATGGCGGGCTCGCTCACCCCGACCCCGCGCGGGTCGAAGCCGATCAGGTCGAACCTCTGCGCCACCTCCCCGTCGCCGATGACGCCGGCCAGCGACGGCAGGAAGGCGACGCCGGACCCGCCGGGCCCGCCCGGGTCGACGAACAGCGACCCGATCCGCGCGGACGGGTCGAGCGCCTTCTGCCGCAGCATCGCGATCCGCGCGGTGGACGCCCCCGGGTCGCCGTAGTCCAGGGGCACGTCGAGGTACGCGCAGTCGTAGCGCGGGTCGGCGTAGGCGGCGCGGTCGGCGTCGGTGCGGGCGAACTCCGCGCACGGCCCCCACTCGAGCTGCTGGGTGAAGAACGGGTTGAGCCCCGGCACCGACGGCGACACGATCCCCGGCCCGGCCGTCCCCGGGTCCGCGGAGGCCGGCAGCGCCGTGGGGATCATCAGCGCCCCCGCCAGGACGGCGGCGGACACGGCACGGCGGGAGAACGTCACCCGCCCATCCTCGTGCCGGGCGGGCGCGTCACCAACCGAACACGCCACCCCCGATCGGCTGGACTCCTACCGGCGCCGGGCCCGGCGGTCCTGCGGCGGGCCGTTGCGCGGCGCCGCCGAGCGCAGGTCGGGCCGGGCGGTCTCGGCGTCCCAGCGGGAGTAGGCGTCGACGATGTCGGCGACCAGCCGGTGGCGCACCACGTCCTGGCTCGACAGCGGCGAGAAGTGCACGTCGTCGACGCCGTCGAGGATCTCGCGCACCACGTGCAGGCCGGAGCGGGTACCGCCGCCGGGCAGGTCGACCTGCGTGACGTCGCCGGTGACGACGATCTTCGACCCGAAACCCAGGCGCGTCAGGAACATCTTCATCTGCTCGGGCGTGGTGTTCTGCGCCTCGTCGAGGATGATGAACGCGTCGTTGAGCGTGCGGCCGCGCATGTAGGCCAGCGGCGCCACCTCGATCGTGCCCGCGGCCATCAGCTTCGGGATGGACTCCGGGTCGATCATGTCGTGCAGCGCGTCGTAGAGCGGGCGCAGGTACGGGTCGATCTTCTCGAACAGCGTGCCGGGCAGGTACCCCAGCCGCTCCCCCGCCTCGACCGCCGGGCGCGTGAGGATGATCCGGTTGACGGTCTTCGCCTGCAGCGCCTGCACGGCCTTGGCCATCGCGAGGTAGGTCTTGCCCGTGCCGGCGGGGCCGATGCCGAAGACGATCGTGTGCGCGTCGATCGCGTCGACGTAGCGCTTCTGGTTGAGCGTCTTGGGCCGGATGGTCTTGCCGCGCCGGGACAGGATGTCGAGCGAGAGCACCTCGGCGGGCGACTCGTCGAGCGTCTCGGGGCCCGCGTCGAGCATCTCGACGGTGCGGCGCACGGCGTCGGGGGCGACCTGCTGGCCGCGCTCGGCCAGCGTGATCAGCTCGGTGAACACGCGCTCGGCGAACGCGACGTCGGCCGGGGCGCCGGAGAGGGTGAGCTCGTTGCCGCGGACGTGGACGTCGGCCTCCAGGAGCTCCTCCGCCGTGCGCAGCGTCTCGTCGCGGCGGCCCAGCAGGGCGAGCAGCGCGGCGTCCGGGACGGCCATGCGGGACTGGACGGGCTGGACCTGATCCGACTGTGCTTGATCCGACTGTGCCTGATCCCGCTGGGGATGGGTCAAGGGGTACGCCGCCTGCTCTCCACTACCGGTACGGGGACGACCCGATGCTACCGCCAACCCCACCCCCGGCGCCCGGTGATTGCCGGGCGTGAACTCCCGCACGTCCGGGCCCACCGGCCGTCACCCGCCGTTAACCTGGCCTCCGACCCGCTGCGCCCCGCGTGCCTCCGCCGCCTGCTCCGCAGCACCGGCCCCCGGAACGGGCCCGTGACACCCGGAAGGCCCGAGACCCGTGTCCCCAGCGCTCGCCCCCGCACGCACCCCTGCCCGCTTCACCGCCGGGCCGGCGCCGTCCCCGCGCACGCTGCTCGACGTGCTCGCCGCCACCGTCGACCGGCACCCGAACGAGCCGGCCGTCGACGCGGGCGGTGCGGTGCTGACCTACCGCGCCCTGTCCCACCGGGTCGACGCGCTGCGCGGACGGCTCGCCGCGGCCGGGATCGGCACGGGCGACCGCGTGGGCGTCCGGATCTCCTCGGGCACCGCCGAGCTCTACGTCGCGATCCTCGCGGTGCTGGCGGTGGGCGCCGCCTACGTCCCCGTCGACGCCGAGGACCCCGCCGAACGGGCCGACCTGGTGTTCGGCGAGGCCGCGGTGTGCGCGGTGCTCACCGACGACGGCCTGACCCCCGCCGCGCCGCCGAGCGGGCACCCGGGCCGCCCCGGCCCCGGCGACGACGCGTGGGTCATCTTCACCTCCGGCTCCACCGGCACCCCCAAGGGCGTCGCGGTCGGCCACCGCGCCGCCGCCGCGTTCGTCGACGCCGAGGCGCGGCTGTTCCTGCGCGACGAGCCGCTCGGCCCCGGCGACCGCGTGCTGGCCGGGCTGTCGGTGGCCTTCGACGCCTCCTGCGAGGAGATGTGGCTGGCCTGGCGGCACGGCGCCTGTCTGGTGCCCGCGCCCCGCGCGCTGGTGCGCACCGGCGTCGACCTCGGGCCGTGGCTGCGCGCGCAGCGGATCACCGTGGTCTCCACCGTGCCCACCCTGGCCGCGCTGTGGCCGGCCGACGCGCTGGAGGACGTCCGGCTGCTGATCTTCGGGGGCGAGGCGTGCCCGCCCGAGCTGGCCGCGCGCGTCGCCGTGGAGGGGCGCGAGGTGTGGAACACCTACGGCCCCACCGAGGCCACCGTCGTCGCCTGCGCGGCCCCGCTCACCGGCGAGGGCCCGGTCCGGATCGGCCTGCCGCTGGACGGGTGGGAGCTCGCCGTCGTCGACGCCGCGGGCGGGCCGGTGCCGATGGGCGGCACCGGCGAGCTGGTGATCGGCGGCGTCGGGCTGGCCCGCTACCTCGACGCGGCCAGGGACGCCGAGAAGTTCGCCCCCGCCCCGGCACTGGGCTGGGACCGCGCCTACCGCAGCGGCGACGTCGTGCGCGCCGAGCCCGACGGCCTGCTGTTCCTGGGCCGCGCCGACGAGCAGGTCAAGCTGGGCGGGCGGCGCATCGAGCTGGGCGAGGTCGACGCCGCGCTGGCCGCGCTGCCCGGGGTGCGCGGGGCGGCCGCGGCCGTGCGGCGCACCAGGGCGGGCAACCAGGTGCTCGTCGGCTACGTCGCGGCCGACGACCTCGACCACGAGGCCGCGACGGCCCTCCTGCGCGAGCGGCTGCCCGCCGCGCTCGTCCCCCTGCTCGCCGTCGTCGACGACCTGCCGACCCGCACCTCGGGCAAGGTCGACCGCGACGCGCTGCCCTGGCCCCTCACCGGCGGCCGGGCGACCGCGCTGACGCCGACGCAGGCGTGGCTCGCGCAGGGCTGGGAGGAGATCCTGGGCGCCGCGGCGACCGACCCGTCGGCCGACTTCTTCGCACTGGGCGGCGGCAGCCTGACCGCGGCCCAGCTCGTCGCGCTGATCCGGACCCGGCACCCGCAGGTGGCCGTCGACGACCTGTACCGGCACCCGCGGCTGGCCGACCTCGCCGCCCACGTCGACGCGCTGCCCGGCGGCGCGGCCACCGACCGCGCAGTCGCCCCGGTCCCGCGCCGGACCGGGTTCCTGCAGGCGCTGCTCATGGTGCCGGTGCTCGGGCTGGTCGGGCTGCGGTGGACGGCCGTCGCCGCCGCGGTGTCGACCGTGGCCGGGTGGGCGGTGTCGGTTCCCTGGTGGACCCTCGCGCTCGCCTGGCTCGTGCTGTTCAGCCCGCCCGGCCGCATCGCGATCGCCGCGGGCGGGGCCCGCCTGCTGCTGCGCGGCGTCCGCCCGGGCACCCACCCGCGCGGCGGATCGGTGCACCTGCGGATCTGGGCCGCCGAGCGCCTCGCCGAGCTCTCCGGGGCCACCGGCGTCGCCGGGGCGTCCTGGACGCTGCGCCACGCGCGGCTGCTCGGCGCGAAGGTCGGCGCCGACGTGCACCTGCACGCGCCGCCGCCGGTCACCGGGATGCTCAAGCTGGGCCGCGGCGCGTCGGTGGAGCCGGAGGTCGACCTGGCCGGGCACTGGGTCGACGGCGACGTCGTGCACGTCGGGCGCATCCGGATCGGCGCGGGCGCCCGCGTCGGGTCGCGCAGCACCCTGCTGCCCGGCACGCGGATCGGGAAGGGCGCGGAGGTCGTCGCCGGGTCGACGGTGGCGGGCCCCGTCCCGGCCGGCCGGCGCTGGGCGGGCTCCCCCGCCGCGCGCACCGGCCGCTCGCGCCTGGAGTGGCCCGCCGAGCCGGCGCCGCGGTCCCGGTTCTGGACCGGGGTCTACGGCGCCACGTCCGCCGCGCTGGGCCTGCTGCCCGCCGTCGCCGCGCTGCCCGGGCTGGCGCTGCTCGTCGTCACCCGGTCGCTGCTCGCGGTGCCCGCCGCGACGCTGGCCTACCTGCTCACCTACGCCCTGCTCGTGCTGCTCGCGGTGCGGGTGCTGGGCGCCGGCACCACGGCGGGCTACCACCCGGTGCACGGCCGCGTCGGCTGGCGGGTGTGGACCACCGAGCGGCTGATGGGGATGGCCCGCACCGGGCTCTTCCCGCTCTACGCCAGCTCGCTGACCCCCACCTGGCTGCGCGCGCTCGGCGCCACCGTCGGCCGCGACGTCGAGATCTCCACGGTGATCGCCCAGCCGCGGATGACCACCATCGGCGACGGCGCGTTCCTGGCCGACGACACGATGGTCGGGACCTACGAGCTGCGCGGCGGGTGGCTGCACGTCGCACCCAGCCGCATCGGTGAGCGCGCGTTCCTGGGCAACTCCGGGATGACGGCTCCGGGCCGCTCGGTGCCCGACCGCGGGCTGGTCGGGGTGTTGTCCGCGACCCCGCGCAAGGCGAAGAAGGGCTCGTCCTGGCTGGGGCTGCCGCCGATGCCGCTGCAGCGCAGCGCCTCCGACGCCGGCACCGCCCGCACCTTCCACCCGCCGCGGCGGCTGCGCGTCGCCCGGGCGCTCGTCGAGGTGTGCCGGGTGGTGCCGGTGATGGTCTCCGCGACGCTCGCGGTGCTCGTCCTGGGCGCGGTCCTGGCGGTGTGGACGGCTGCCGGGCCGCTGGCCGCCGCGGCGCTGGCGGGGCCGTTCCTGCTGGTCGCGGGGCTGCTCGCGGCCGGGACCGCGACGGCGGCCAAGTGGGTTCTGGTCGGCCGGTTCCGCGCGGTGGAGCACCCGCTGTGGAGCGCGTTCGTGTGGCGCGACGAGCTGGCCGACACCTTCGTCGAGGTGCTCGCCGTGCCGTGGCTGGTCGGCCCGGCCACCGGCACGCCGGTGCTCGGCGCCTGGCTGCGGACGATGGGCGCGCGGATCGGGCGCGGGGCGTGGCTGGAGACCTACTGGCTGCCCGAGTCCGACCTCGTCACGATCGGCCGCGGCGCCACCGTCAACCGTGGGTGTGTCGTGCAGACCCACCTGTTCCACGACAGGATCATGAGCATGTCCCCCGTCCACCTCGACGACGGCGCCACGCTCGGCCCGCACGGCATCGTGCTGCCCGGCGCCGGGATCGGGGCCGGCACGACCGTCGGCCCCGGCTCGCTGGTCACCCGCGGCGACGCGGTGCCCGCCGGCACGCGCTGGCGGGGCAACCCGATCCGGTCCTGGTGACCGACCCCTACCTGCCCGGCCACGGCACGGCGGACCTGCACGTCGAGCACTACGACCTGGAGCTCGACTACCGGGTCGGGTCCAACCGGCTCGGCGGCCGCGCGGTGCTCACCGCCTCCTGCACCGCCCCGCTCGACCGCTTCGCCCTGGACCTGGCCGGGAACCTGGCCGTCCGCCGGGTCGTCGTCGACGGCCGCGCGGCGCGGTTCACCCACCGCGGCGGCAAACTGCGCGTCACCCCGGCCCGGCCCGTGCACGGCGGGTGCGTCATGGAGGTGCGCTACGGCGGCAACCCGCGGCCGGTGCGGGGCCGCTGGGGCGACATCGGCTGGGACGAGCTCACCGACGGCGCGCTGGTCGCGAGCCAGCCCGTGGGGGCGCCGTCCTGGTTCCCGTGCAACGACCTGGTGTCGGACAAGGCGGCCTACCGGATCGCCGTCACCGCGGAGGCGCCCTACACCGTCCGCGCCACCGGTGTGCTGACGGCGCGGAGCCGCTCCGCCGGCACCCGGACCTGGGTGTTCGAGCGACCCGAGCCGACCGCCACCTACCTCGCCGGCGTGCAGATCGGCCGCTACGAGGAGCTGCCCCTCGGCCCTGGCCAGACGGCGTTCGTGCCGCCCCGGCTGCGCCGCGCCGCCACCCGGGACCTCGGCCGGCACGCCGCGATGATGACGGCGCTGACCGGCCTGTTCGGCCCGTACCCGTTCGCCGACCACCAGGTCGTGGTCGCCGACGACGACCTCGACGTGCCGATCGAGGCGCAGGGCATGTCGGTGTTCGGCGCCAACCACGTCGACGGCAGGCGCACCCACGAACGCCTGGTGCTGCACGAGCTCGCGCACCAGTGGTTCGGCAACAGCCTGACCGTCGCCGCCTGGCGCCACATCTGGCTCAACGAGGGCTTCGCGACCTACGCCGAGTGGCTGTGGTCGGAGGTCTCGGGCGGGCGCGACGCCGCGTCGCACGCCCGCGAGTGGCACGCCGCGATCGCCGGCCTGCGCGGCCCGTTCGTGCTCGCCGACCCCGGCCCGGACGACCTGTTCGACCTGCGGGTCTACAAGCGCGGCGCGCTCACCCTGCACGCGCTGCGGCGGCACACCGGCGACGCCGCGTTCTTCGCGCTCGTCCGGGACTGGGCCACCCGGTACCGGCACGGCTCGGTGACCACCGGGCAGTTCACGGCCCTGGCCGCGCAGCACTCCCCCACCGACCCGGCCGAACTGTTCACGGCCTGGCTGCACCGCCCCGCGCTGCCCCCGCTGCCCCGCTGAGACCCCGGCTCAGGCCGCCCGCTCCCGGGCCCGGGCCGGCAGGAGCCAGGTGAGCACGTGGTCGCGGTCGAGCCGTTCGCCACCCCACAGCGGGGTGAGGGTGCGGTCGTCGATCCCGACCGCCGTCCCGGCGGTGACCAGCACGTCCGGCGTGCCCGCGGTGGGGGCGCCCGCCCGTGGGATCGGGACGCCGTCGGGGCGCAGGAACGCGAACCCCCCGCCGGGGACGGGGGCCATGCGGTAGCCGTGGTCGTGCACCAGGGTGTGGTGGTGGCGGCAGACGAGCGCGAGGTTGTCGAGGTCGGTCGGCCCTCCCCGTCGCCACCAGCGGACGTGGTGGGCATCGAGCCGGCGGGTGGCGGTGCAGCCGGGGAAGACGCAGCGCCCCCCGTCGCGCACCCGCAGCGCCCGGAGCTGTCGTGGGCTCGCGGTGCGGTGGGTACGGCCCAGATACAGCGGGTTGCCGGCGCGGTCGGTCAGCAGGGCCTGCACGGTTGCGGTGCAGGTGAGCCGCTCCGCCACCGCCCGCGGCACCACCGGTCCGCCCTCGATCCAGGCGGCGCGACGGTCCGGCGGGTCGTCGGCGGGCGGGTCGTCGGCGCGGACGTGCACCACGAGAGCCGTCGGCCGTTCGACGTGCGCACCCGCGACCAGGTCGAGCAGCGCGTCGAGCCGCCGTGCTGCCCGGGGGTCGGGCACGTCACCGGGGTAGCGCTCGGGATCGGGACGGTGCCCGGGCGGTTCACCTGAACCGCGCCGGCACTGCTCCTCGACCGGCGGGGCGTCCTGTTGCGCGACCAGCGCCTCGATCGCGGCCATCAGCTCCTCACCGCGCTCGGCCGGCACCCGGAGCCGGACGAGCAGCGACCCGTCGGCGGCGCGGGAGGTGTGCAGCGCCCGGCGGGCGTGGGCGGGGCGCGGGTCGACGGCCGCGCGGGTGGCCTGCACCAGGCTCTCCAGCTGCGAGGTGGTGCCGTGCAGCGCCACGGTGAGCAGGCCGTCCTCGGTGGCCGGGGTGGCGATGCGGGTCAGCGCCCGGACCTTGGAGTAGGAGACGCGCCCGGCCGCGAAGGCGGCGGTGGTGGCGGGCAGCGCACGCAGGGCGTGGGCGACGCGCAGGTGGTCGCGCGCGGTGCGCAGGCTCAGCCCGACCCGCCAGTTGAGCCACTGTGCGCACGTGCGCATACCGGGGCCCGCCCAGCCGTCGCGCTCGTCGAACTCGGCGAGCAGCTGCAGGAACCGGCAGGTGCCGGCGGCGAGGTGCCCGGCCATCTCCACCAGCTCGGACTCGACCCGTTCGGTGGTCATCGAGGGGAACATGTGTTCGACCGTAGCGACCCACCCCGACAGCCCGCGGCTCAGCGCAGGAGCCGGTGCACCTCACGGAAGCGGGGGTGGGTCGAGTCGCGCAGCCACTCGAACAGCACCATCTCGCTGCTCACGACCTCGGCCCCGTGCCGGCGCATCCGGTCGATCGCGAGATCGCGGTCGGCGGGGTCGCGCGAGCCGATCGCGTCGGCCACCAGCACGACGCGGTGGCGCCGGGCGAGCAGGCCGAGCACGGTCTGCTGCACGCACACGTGCGCCTCGCACCCCGCGACGACGACCTCGCCGGTTCCCGGCGGCAGCAGGTCGGCGAATCCCGCCTCGGCGACGGCCCCGAACGAGGTCTTGGCCAGCACCCGCTGCGGGAACTCCACCAGCTCCGGCACGGTCGGCCCCAGCCCGGCCGGGTTCTGCTCGGTCGCCCGGACCGCGACGTCGAGCAGCCCGGCCCCCTGCGCGAGCATCCGGGCGCGGGCGACGACGGCGGCGCCGTCGTGGATGACCGGCATCAGCCGCGCCTGGAAGTCCACCAGCAGCAGCGTCGAGTCCTCGCGGGAGAGCAGCATCGGCTCAGCCTGCCAGGCGGGCCGCCGCGTCGCGGCAGGCGCGCCAGGCGTCGGTCGACGGGTCGATGACGGCGAAGTGGTCGACGCCGGGCAGGGTGACCAGCTCGTCGCCGGACGCCGCGGTGAACCGCTCGCTCTGCCGGATCGGCACGTTGCGGTCGTCGGTGCCGTGCACGCACACGACCGGCACCCCGAGGGGCACCCGCTCCACCGGTGACGCCAGCGCGTACCGGTCGGGGACCTGCTCGGGCGTCCCGCCCACCAGGTCGGTCACCGCCGAGCCCCCGACGCCCTCGCGCACCGCGTCGACCAGGTCGAGCACCCCCGCCTGGCTGACGGCGCCGCGCAGCCGCACCCGCGGCCCGGCCCCGGGCGCCCCGGCGGGCAGGCCGGGCCGGGCCGCGAGCCACGCGGCGAGGTGACCGCCCGCGGAGTGCCCGACGGCGACGACCCGACTCAGGTCGAGCCGGGGATCCGCGTCCGCCAGGCGGTCCAGCGCGGCCGCGGCGTCGTCGAAGGTCGCCGTCCAGCCGCCACCGCCGCCCACGCGGCGGTACTCGACGTTCCAGGCGGCGAACCCCTGGTTCGCCAGGTCCACCGCGAGCGGGCGGCCCAGCTCCGCACCGAAGGAGCTGCGCCAGAACCCGCCGTGCACCACCATCACGACCGGGACCGGACCGTCGCCGGCGGGCAGCGTCAGCTCCCCGAACTGGCTGGGGTCGGGGCCGTAGTCCAGGCGCACCGGCCCCCCGGTGCCCGCGGCCGGGCGGGGCCCCGCCGCGCACGCGGCGAGCACCGCGGCGGGGAGGGTCAGCAGGAGGCGCGACAGCGCGCGGCGGGACACGGGTCCGATCATGGCAGGCGTTCGCGGTCGCGCGGTGCCCAGTTCGGGCGGCCATGGTTGCCACGCCGCGGTGGACGTGGGGGGACACCCACCGCGGCGTGGCTCCGCCGGGCGAGGGGGGACCCCCCGGCGGCCCACGGGTGCGAACACCCGCGTCTGCGGGCCGGGCGCGCACGGCGCCCGGGACGCGGCAGACCTTAGCCCGCCGGGCCCGGCGCGCCACAGCCCCTGACCCGGATGGCGGGCGTGGCGTCGGCGTGTCGAACCGTCCGGATCAGCCCGGGTGGAGAGGGGTCCAGCGCCCGGTCAGGACGCCGAGCGCGCCCAGGGCCACCGCGGCGGCGGTCGACGCGCGCAGCACCTGCGGGCCCAGCCGCACCGGGCGGGCACCGGCCGCGACCAGCGCGTCGAGCTCCTCGTCGCTGATCCCGCCCTCCGGGCCGACGACGAGCAGCACGTCCCCGGCGGTGGGGAGCGGGACCGACGCGAGCGCGTCCGGGGCGGACTCGTGCAGCACCAGCGTGCAGGCGGTCTGCGCGACGCGGCGGGCGAGCGCGGGCGTGCCCACCGGGTCCTCGACGACGGGCAGCCACGACCGCCGGGCCTGCTTCGCCGCCTCCCGCGCCGTGCTGCGCCAGCGCGCGAGCGCCTTGTCACCGCGCGGGCCGTCCTCCCAGCGGGCGACGCAGCGGGCCGCGCGCCAGGGCAGCACGCCGTCGACCCCCGCCTCGGTGGCCAGCTCGACGGCCAGCTCGCCGCGGTCGCCCTTCACCAGTGCCTGCGCGAGCAGCACCCGTGGCTCCGGTGGCGCGACGGCGGTGCGCCCGGTGATCCGCACGTCGACGCGGTCCCGGCCCACCCCGTCGACGACACCGTGGGCCAGCCCGCCGACCCCGTCGGCCAGCTGCACCACCTCGCCGACCCGCATCCGCTTCACGGTGGCGGCGTGGCGGCCCTCGGCGCCGTCGAGGACGGCGATCCCCCCGTCCGGCAGCGCGTCGATCAGGTAGAGCGGGGCGGTGCCCACCTCACCGGCCGAACGAGTCGCGCAGCCGCCCGAACAGGCCGTGGCCGTTGCGCCCCGACCCGACGCCGGGCTGCTCCTCGCCGCGCAGCGCGGCGAGCTGACGCAGCAGCTCGGTCTGCTCCTTGGTGAGGTTGGTCGGCACCTCGACGTCGACGTGCACCATCAGGTCGCCGTGCCCGTCGACGCGGCCCGTGGAGCGCAGCCGGGGCATGCCCTTGCCGCGCAGCGTGCGCACCGCACCGGTCTGGGTGCCGGGCTCGATGGTGATCTCGTGGGTGCCGTCGAGGGTGGGCAGCGGCAGGGCGGTGCCCAGCGCGGCCGCGGTCATCGGGAGCTTGACGGTGCAGTGCAGGTCGGCGCCGTCGCGGGTGAACAGCTCGTGCGGCTCCTCCTCGACCTCGACGTACAGGTCGCCCGCGGGCCCGCCGCCCGAGCCGACCTCACCCTGCCCGGACAGGCGCACGCGCATCCCGTCGGCCACCCCGGCCGGGATGCGGACGCCGACCGTGCGCCGCGAGCGCACCCGGCCGTCGCCGCCGCACTGGTGGCAGGGGTCGGGGATGACCTCGCCGAAGCCGCGGCAGTTCGGGCACACCCGCGAGGTGACGACCTGGCCGAGGAACGAGCGCTGCACGCTCTGGACCTCGCCGCGCCCGGCGCAGATGTCGCAACGGGTGGGCGAGCTGCCCGGCGAGCAGCCCGAACCGGTGCACTCGGTGCACAGCACGGCGGTGTCGACGGCGAGGTCGCGGGTCACGCCGACCGCGCACTCCTCCAGCGTGAGCTGCATGCGGATCAGCGCGTCGGCGCCGGGCTGGACCCGGCTGCGCGGTCCGCGGCCCCGGCCGGCCGCGCCGCCCTGGCCGCCGAAGAAGGCGTCCATGATGTCGCCGAAGCCGAAGGCCCCGAAGTCACCGCCGCCGCCCCCGGCCGCGCCGTTGCCGAGCGGGTCGCCGCCCAGGTCGACGATCCGGCGCTTCTCCGGGTCGGACAGCACCTCGTAGGCCGCACCGACCTCGGCGAAGCGCTCCTGCGCCCCCGGGTCCGGGTTGACGTCGGGGTGCAGCTCGCGGGCCAGCTTGCGGTAGGCCCGCTTGATCTCGTCGGCTCCGGCGTCGCTCGAGACACCCAGAATCCCGTAGTAGTCCCGTGCCACGTGCGTGTTCCCCATGGTCCTTCTCGATCGGTCGTGCCCAGCAACGAACGGATTAGCGTCCCGCCAGGATCTCACCCACGTACCGGGCGACGGCATGCACCGCCGCGATACCGCCCGGGTAGTCCATCCGGGTGGGCCCGACGACACCCATCCCACCCAACACGGTGCCCGATCCGTAGCCGATGGACAGCACGGAGGTGTCGCGCATCTCCTCGGCCTCGTTCTCCTCGCCGATGCGGACGGTGACGGTGCCCGGGTCCTGCGCGGCGGCGAGCAGCTTGAGGACGACGACCTGCTCCTCCAGCGCCTCCAGGACGGTGCGCAGGGAGCCGGGGAAGTCGGCGACGTTGCGGGTGAGGTTGCCGGTGCCGCCGAGCACCAGGCGCTCCTCGGGGTGCTCGACGAGGGTCTCGATGAGCACCGTCGCGATGGTGGTGACGACCTCGCGCAGCTCGGCGGGGGCGCTGGCGGGCAGGTCGGCCACGGCGACCGACGCCGCGGCCAGCGGCCGCCCGTTCAGCGACGCCCCGAGCAGCGCGCGGATGCGCGCCACGTCGTCGTCGGTGAGGACCTGGCCCAGGTCGACGACCCGCTGGTCGACGCGACCGGAGTCGGTGATCAGCACCAGCATGAGCCGGGCCGGGGTGAGCGAGACCACCTCGCAGTGGCGCACCGTGGAGCGGGTCAGCGTCGGGTACTGCACGACGGCGACCTGGCGGGTGAGCTGGGCGAGCAGCCGCACGCTGCGGCGCATCACGTCGTCGAGGTCGACGGCGCCGTCGAGGAACGCGGTGACGGCGCGGCGCTCGGCCACGCTCAGCGGCTTCACCTGCGCCAACCGGTCGACGAACATCCGGTAGCCCTTGTCGGTGGGCACCCGGCCGGCACTGGTGTGGGGCTGGGCGATCAGCCCGTCCTCCTCCAGCACGGCCATGTCGTTGCGCACCGTGGCGCTGGACACACCGAGGTTGTGCCGCTCCACGATCATCTTCGAGCCGACCGGCTCCTGCGTGGAGACGTAGTCGGCGACGATCGCCCGCAGCACCGCGAACCGCCGTTCGTCGGCGTTCATCTCCGGCCCCCGTCCATCGCCCCATTCTACGGGGCAGGATGGCCGGCGTGCTGATCCGCAGACCGGTGCTCGACGCCATCGCGGCGGGCACCGTCACGTGCGCGTTCCGCCGGTGGTCCGCCCCGCGGGTGCGGCCGGGCACGATGCTGCGCACCGCCGTGGGGGTGCTGGAGATCGTCTCGGTCGAGCCGGTGGCGGCGAGCCGGCTCACCGCCGCCGACGCCCGCAGCGCCGGTTACGCGACGCTGGCCGCGCTCCGGGCCGAGAACGCCCGCCGCGAGGGCACGCTCTACCGCGTCACGCTGCGCCCGGCCGGGCCCGACCCGCGCATCGCACTGCGCGAGTCCGCCGACCTGTCCGCGGACGACCGCGCGGCGCTCACCGCCCGGCTGGCCCGGATGGACCGGCGCACGCCGTGGACCGCCGCCGTGCTCGCCCTGATCGCGGAGCACCCCGGCGTCCGGGCCCCGGACCTCGCCGCGCGGCTGGGCCGCGAGACCGCCCCGTTCAAGCGCGACGTCCGCAAGCTCAAGGAGCTGGGGCTGACCGAGAGCCTGGAGGTCGGCTACCGCCTCTCGCCGCGAGGCCGTGCGTACCTGCACCCACCGGGGTAGGGCGGTTCAGCCGAACCGCCCGCCGCTCACACCGGCGCCGCGGCCAGCAGCGCGTGCGCCACGCCGTCGGCCAGCAGCCTGCCGCGGCGGGTGAGCACGGCCACGCCCCCGTCGACGTCGAGCAGCCCGTCGGCCGTAGCCCGCGCCGCGGCCGCGCAGCCCGCGTCGTCGAGCAGGTCCAGCGGCAGACCGGAGCGCAGCCGCAGCCGCAGCATCACCCGCTCGGTGTGCCGCTCGGCGGCGGTCAGCTCCTCACGACCGGCCTCCGCGGACCCCGCGGCCACCGCCGTGGCGTAGCGCGCGGGGTGCTTGACGTTCCACCAGCGGGCCCCCGCCAGGTGGGAGTGCGCGCCGGGCCCCAGGCCCCACCAGTCGCCGTCGAGCCAGTAGCCGAGGTTGTGCCGGCAGCGGGCGGCGTCGTCCGCGGCCCAGTTCGAGACCTCGTACCAGCCCAGGCCGGCGGCGGAGAGCCGGTCGTCGATCAGCTCGTAGCGGGCGGCCGCGACGTCGTCGTCGGGGGCGGGGAGCTCGCCGCGGGCCACGCGGCGGGCCAGCGCGGTGCCGTTCTCGACGATCAGCGCGTAGGCCGACACGTGGTCGACCCCGGCGTCGAGCACGGCGTCCAGGGAGGCCGCCAGGTCGTCCTCGGTCTCGCCGGGGGTGGCGTAGATCAGGTCCAGGTTGACGTGCCCGAGCCCGGCCGCGCGCGCCTCCCGCGCGGCCTCGACGGCGCGGCCGGGGGTGTGCCTGCGGTCGAGCACGCGCAGGACGTGCGGCGCCGCGGACTGCATGCCCAGCGACACCCGGGTGAACCCGGCCTCGACCAGTCCCGTGAAGAACTCCGGCGACGTCGACTCCGGGTTGGACTCGGTGGTGACCTCGGCGCCCGGCGCCAGCCCGAACGTCGACCGGACCGCGCCCAGCACCTCGCCGAGCCGCGCGGCCCCCAGCAGCGACGGGGTGCCGCCGCCGACGAACACGGTGTCGACGGCCCGCTCCCCCACGACCGCCGCGGCGATGTCCAGCTCGCGGCGCACGGCGTCGAGCCAGCCGTCCGGGGACGCGCCGCTGCCGTCGAGCTCGGAGGCGGTGTAGGTGTTGAAGTCGCAGTAGCCGCAGCGCGCCGCACAGAACGGCACGTGGACGTAGATCCCGAACGGAGGCGGCACGACATCCCAGTCTGCCAGCCCGGGGACGCGGCTCGGGTGCCGCATGGAGTTCGCCGGGGGGCGGGCGGGGTCTAGGGCGAGTCACGTCCCTGCGCCCGCCACGCGCTGGGCGACATGCCGTAGGCGGTGCGGAACGCGCGGCTGAACGCGGCCAGGTCGGTGAAGCCCCAGTGCCGGGAGACCTCGGTGATCGAGCGGGTGCTGCGCGGGTCGCGCAGCTCGCGGCGGCAGCGCTCCAGGCGCATCCGCTGGATCTGCTGGGCGACGGTGCCGCCCCGGTGCGCGAAGAGCCGGTGCAGGTGCCGGGTGGAGACGAAGTGGGCCGCGGCGATGCCGGTGGGACCCAGGTCGGGGTCGGCGAGGTGCTCGGCGATGTGGGCGTCGATCCGGCGGAGCAGGTCGTCGGCGGCGCGGGTGGGCGCGGGCGGGCGCACCTGCTCCCCCGCGACGGTGGTGACGAGCTCGGCCACCTCGTCGGCCAGCCGGACCGCACCGGCCGCGGAGAGTTCGGGCGGGGCCGCGACCAGGACGCGCAGCATCCGTCCGACGATCGCACCGAGTCCGTCGCGCCCGGTCAGCGCGCGGGCCGTCAGCTGCCGGGACGCCGTGTCGTCCAGGGCGATGCTGGCCCGCGGCCAGGTGAACACCAGCAGCTCCCAGTCGTCGGTCATCCCCCAGTGGAACGGCCGGTCGGTCTCGTACACGGCGAAGTCACCGGGCCCCAGCACGGCGTCGCGGCCGTCCTGGACGACCCGGGCCGCACCCGAGGCGACCAGACCGACCTGCAGGTAGTCGTCGGGGAGCCGACGGACCAGACCCGGGGTGCGCCGGAAGCCCTGCGGCCCGGAGACGACGGACGCGACGCGCAGGTGCCCCAGCTCGGTGCACCGGACCGAGCCCCGGAACCGGTCCCGCCGGTCGGCGTCGATGTCGAGGGCGACGAAGTGGTCGCGGATCAGGTCGCGCCACACGTCCAGGCGGTCGGTGGTCGTGGGTGGTGAGCCCATGTGCACCTCAGCTGTTCGGGATGACGTCCGACAGTAGGGAGGCCATCGGACCGGGGTCAACGGCCGCGTCGATGTGTCACGCACCGACAACACGTTCGTCACGCAGCGCCAAACCGGGGCGCCCGGGACGTCGCAGGATGCTGTGATGACCGCGATCGAGGACATCCCCCTCACCGACGTCACCACCACCGTGCGCGCCGCCTGCCCGCACGACTGCCCGGACACCTGCGCGATGCTGGTGACCGTGGCCGACGGGAAGGCCGTGGAGGTCCGCGGCGACCCCGACCACCCGTTCACCCGCGGCGGGCTCTGCGTCAAGGTCAACAACTACCCGGAGAAGACCTACAGCCCCGACCGGGTGCTGCACCCGCTGCGCCGCACCGGCCCCAAGGGCAGCGGCCGGTTCGAGCGGATCACCTGGGACGAGGCGCTCACCGAGATCGCCGACCGCTTCCGCGCGACGATCGACTCCCACGGCCCCGAGTCGATCATGCCGGTGAGCTACCTGGGCACCCAGGGGATCCTCAACGGCCTGTCGGTCGGCGACCCGTTCTTCCACCGCCTCGGCGCGACGGTCACCGAGCGCACCTACTGCGACTCCGGCTCCTGCACCGCCTACTCGATGACGATCGGCGCCACCGCGGGCGTCGCCCCGGAGAGCCTCGTGCACTCCCGCTACATCATCATCTGGGCCTGCAACATGATCTCCACGAACCTGCACCTGTGGCCGTTCGTCGCCGAGGCGCAGAAGCGCGGCGCGAAGGTCGTGGTGATCGACCCGATGCGCCACCGCACCGCCAAGGCCGCCGACTGGCACATCCCGATCCGGCCCGGCACCGACGGTGCGCTCGCGCTGGCGATGATGCACGTGATCATCACCGAGGGGCTGACGGACGAGGCCTACGTCCGCGACCACACCGTCGGCTACGACGAGCTCGTCGAGCGGGTGCGGGACCGCACCCCCGAGTGGGCGGCGGAGCAGACCGGCATCCCGGCCGAGGACATCCGCACCCTGGCGCGGGAGTACGCGACGTCGTCGCCGTCGATGATCCGGATCGGCGTCGCGATCGAGCGGCACGCGGGCGGCGGCCAGACCGTCCGCGCGATCTCCTGCCTGCCCGCGCTCGTCGGCGCGTGGCGCGAGGTCGGCGGCGGGCTGCTGCAGCTGCCGCTGTGGGCGCACCCGGTGAACTGGGGCGCGCTGATCCACCCCGAGCTGCAGAAGACGGGCACGCGGGTCGTCAACCAGTACCTGCTCGGCCGCGCGCTCACCGGCGAGATGGAGCTCGACCCGCCGGTCAACGCGCTGATGGTCTACAACTCCAACCCGCTCGTCGTCTGCCCCGAGCAGGACAAGATGGCCGCCGGGCTGGCGCGGGAGGACCTGTTCACCGTGGTCAGCGACCACGTGCTGACCGACACCGCGCGCTACGCCGACATCGTGCTGCCCGCGACCACCCAGCTCGAGCAGCACGACATCATGTTCAGCTGGGGCCACTTCTACATCACGCTCAACACCCCGGCGGTCGCGCCGGAGGGCGAGGCCGTCTCCAACACCGAGCTGTTCCGCAGGCTCTCGACGGCGATGGGCTTCACCGACCCGTGCCTGCACCGCACCGACGAGGAGATCCTCGCCGAGTCCTACGACTGGTCGGCCCCGCAGATGGCGGGCATCACGCTGGAGTCGCTGCGCGAGACCGGCTGGGCGCGGCTGAACCTGCCCTCCCCCGACGAGTACGCCCCGCACGCCGAGGGGAACTTCCCGACGCCGTCGGGGAAGACCGAGTTCCGGTCCTCGATCGAGAACAACTTCGTCGTGCCGCTGTTCCGGCAGCTCTCCAACGACCACCAGCCCGGTCAGCCGGTCGACCCGCTGCCGCACTACATCCCGCCGCGGGAGACCGCCGACACCGGCTACCGGCTCAACCTGATCTCGCCGAAGTCGCACGCCTACGTCAACTCCAGCGCGGGCGACCAGGACAAGCAGAAGCGCGTGCAGGGCGAGCAGAAGGTGGTCCTGCACCCGCAGGACGCCCAGGAGCGGGGCATCACCAGCGGGCAGTACGTGCGGGTGTTCAACGACCGCGGCCAGTTCGTCGCGCTCGCGGAGGTCAGCGAGGACATCGCGCCGGGCGTGGCGATGTCGCCGATGGGGACCTGGCGCAAGAACGCGAAGGACGACTCGACGGTCAACGCCGTCAACCCGTTCCGGTTCGCCGACCTGGGCAACGCGCCGACGTTCTCCGACACCCGCGTCGAGGTCGAGGTCGTCTGATGGGGGGCCACGCCCCGTTCTCGGTGGGCGCGGCCACCGCGCTCTGGCGGGCGGCGCTGACCGTGGACGTCCTCGGGGCGGAGACCGTCCCGCTGCCGGACGCGGCGGGACGGGTCCTGGCCGCGCCGGTGCGGGCGCGGGTGTCGGTGCCGGCCGTGCCGTCCGCCGCGATGGACGGCATCGCGGTGCTCGCCGGGCCGTCGACGGTGCTCGCCGCGGGCGCCTACGACGTCGTCGACACCGGCGACCCGCTGCCGGCCGGGCGCGACGCCGTCGTCATGCGCGAGCACCTGCGCCACCGCCCCGACGGGTCGGTGCGGCTGCGCGACCCCGCCCGGCCCGGGCAGCACGTCCGGCCGGTCGGGGAGTCGGTGCGGTGCGGGGAGGAGCTGGTGGCCGCGGGGCGGGTGCTGCGGCCCGCCGACCTGGCCGTCGCCGCGGCGGGCGGGCACCGCACCCTCGACGTGCGGCGCCGCCCGCGCGTCGCGATCGTCCCCACCGGCGACGAGGTGCGCCCTCTGGGCACCGACCTCGCCCCCGGCGAGCTGCTCGACACCAACTCCCTGTTCCTCGGTGCGACGCTGCGCGGGCTCGGCGCCACCGTGCACGTCACCCCGATCCGGCCCGACGACCCGGCCGTGATCGCCGCGACGGTGCGCGCGGCCGCCGTCGACGCCGATCTCGTGCTGGTGCTGGCCGGGTCGAGCGCGGGCCGCGACGACCACACCGCGTCCGTGCTGCGCGGGCTGGGCACCGTGGTGGTGCAGGGCGTGGCGGTGCGGCCCGGGCACCCGGTGCTGCTCGGCGCGCTGTCCGGCCCGCCGCCGGTCCCGGTGGTGGGGGTGCCCGGCTACCCGGTGTCGGCGGCGGTGGCGCTGGAGCTGTTCGTCGTGCCGCTGCTGGCCGACCTGCAGGGTCGGGCCACGGTGCCGCCGCTCTCCGTACAGGCGCGGCTCACCGAAGCGGTGTCCGGACGTGCGGGGGTCGAGGAGTACCTGCTGGTCACCCTGCCCGGGGACGGGACGGCCCGCCCGCTGCCCCGCGGGGCGGGGGCGCACGCCGCACTGGCCCGCGCCGACGGCGTGCTGCGGCTCGGCCCCTCGTCGGGCGGCCACGCGGCCGGGGAGACGGTGCCGGTGCTGCTCGTCGACGCCCCCGGGTGGGGCGGTCCCGGGGTCGCCGCGGAGCGTCGCGCGGCGGGGTGAGGCGGTCCGCCCCGGGAGAACCCGTGTGAATCGTCTCCCAGCATGCGGGCGCGGATGGATCGTGGACCGGACAGGTGGCACTCTGGTCACCGTGACCGTGCCGATGCCCGCCCCGTCCCCCGGGGTCGCCGCGTTGGGCCTGCGCCTCGTCGCCCGGCGGCACGTCGATCTCAGCCGGGTCAGCAGCGCGATCTGTCTCTGACGCGATCTCTCCGCGTCCATCCCGAACCGACTCTCGGCGCACCACCGCCATCGGAGGCACCGCTTTGCCCCCCTCGACCCCTGCAGTCAAGCGCAAGCGCGGAGAGGGCCAGTGGAAGCTGGGCCATCGCGAGCCGCTCAACCCCAACGAGCGCACCAAGAAGGACGACGACGGGCTCAACGTCCGGGCGCGCATCGAGAACGTCTACAGCAAGCGCGGGTTCGACTCGATCGACCCGGCCGACCTGCGCGGGCGGATGCGCTGGTGGGGCCTCTACACCCAGCGCCGCCCCGGGATCGACGGCGGGCGCACCGCCGCGCTGGAGCCCGAGGAGCTCGACGACTCCTACTTCATGCTCCGCGTCCGGCTCGACGGCGGCGCGCTCACCACCGAGCAGCTGCGCGCGCTGGGTGGGATCAGCCAGACCTACGCCCGCGACACCGCCGACGTCACCGACCGGCAGAACATCCAGTACCACTGGATCGACATCGTCGACATGCCGGCGATCTGGGCGAAGCTCGAGGGTCTGGGCATGCTCACCACCGAGGCCTGCGGCGACACCCCGCGCGTCGTGCTCGGCTCCCCGGTCGCCGGGGTCTCCGCCGACGAGGTCCTCGACCCCACCCCGGCCATCGACGCGATCGTCGACCGGTACGTCGGGGACCCGAAGTTCTCCAACCTGCCCCGCAAGTTCAAGTCGGCGATCTCGTGGCAGCAGGACGTCGCCCACGAGATCAACGACGTGTCGTTCATCGGCTCGGTGCACCCCGAGCACGGCCCCGGCTTCGACGTGTGGGTCGGCGGCGGGCTCTCGACCAACCCGAAGATCGCGCAGCGCCTCGGCGCGTGGGTGCCGCTCGACGAGGTGCCCGACGTGTGGGCCGGGATCATCTCGGTCTTCCGCGACTACGGCTACCGGCGCCTGCGCCACCGCGCCCGCATCAAGTTCCTGGTCGCCGACTGGGGTGCCGCGGAGTTCCGCCGCGTCCTGGAGGACGAGTACCTGGGCCGCAGCCTGATCGACGGCCCCGCGCCCGCCACCCCGGAGCGCCCGATCGACCACGTGGGCGTGCACAGGCAGGTCGACGGCCGCAACTACGTCGGGGTCGCCCCCGCCTCCGGCCGCGTCTCGGGCACCACGCTCGTGGCGCTGGCCGACGCCGTCGAGAAGGCCGGCTCGGGCCGGGTCCGGCTCACCGCCCAGCAGAAGATCGTGGTGCTCGACGTCGCCGACGACCGCGTCGACGCCCTGGTCGCCCGGCTCAACACCCTGGGCCTGCAGGCCGACCCGTCGCCGTGGCGGCGCGCGACGATGGCCTGCACCGGCATCGAGTTCTGCAAGCTCGCGATCGTGGAGACCAAGGAGCGGGCGATCCGGCTGGTCGAGGAGCTGGAGAAGCGCCTGTCCGACGTCGTGCCCGAGCACCCGATCTCCATCCACCTCAACGGGTGCCCCAACTCGTGCGCCCGCACCCAGGTGGCCGACATCGGGCTCAAGGGCCAGATCGTCACCGACACCGACGGCAACCAGGTCGAGGGATTCCAGGTGCACCTGGGCGGCGGGCTGGGGCTCGACTCCGGGTTCGGCCGCAAGCTGCGCGGGCTCAAGGTCACCAGCGCCGAGCTGGGCGACTACGTCGACCGGGTGGTGCGCCGCTTCGCCGCGCAGCGCGAGGGCGACGAGCGCTTCGCGCAGTGGGTGCTGCGCGCGGACGAAGACGACCTGAAATGAGCGAGCGGGCGGTCCCGTTCTACTGCCCGTACTGCGGCGACGAGGACCTGCGGCCCGCGGAGGCCGCGCACGGGGCCTGGTACTGCGGTTCCTGCCTGCGCACGTTCACGCTGAAGATGATCGGGATCGGAGTGCCCTCATGAGCATCGCGACGGAGACCGACCTGCGGGGCGTCGCCGAGCGCGGCGCCGCCGAGCTGGGTCCGGACGCCACGGCGCCACAGCTGCTGGCCTGGGCGGCGCAGACCTTCGGCGACAGGCTGATCGTCGCCTCCAACATGCAGGACGCCGTGCTGGTCGACCTGGCCGCGAAGGCGGTGTCCGATGCTCGGGCCTGCAAGCAGCCCGAGGGCCCCGGCGTCCTCGATGTCTTGTTCCTGGAGACCGGCTACCACTTCGCCGAGACCATCGGCACCCGCGACGCCGTCGAGCACGTCTACGACGTGCGGATCGTCGACGCGCGGGCGCGCCGGACCGTCGCCCAGCAGGACCTCGAGTTCGGCAAGGACCTGTTCGCCCGCGACCCGGGCGCCTGCTGCGGGATGCGCAAGGTCGAGCCGCTGCAGGAGACGCTCGCCGACTACGACGCCTGGGTCACCGGGGTGCGCCGCGTCGAGGCCCCCACCCGGGCGAACACGCCGCTGATCCAGTTCGACGAGAAGTTCGGGCTCGTCAAGATCAACCCGATCGCGCCGTGGAGCGACGCGGACATGGACGCCTACATCGCCGAGCACGGGATCCTGGTCAACCCGCTGGTCGCCGAGGGTTACCCGTCCATCGGCTGCGCCCCGTGCACCGCCAAGCCGGCCCCCGGCGCCGACCCCCGGTCCGGCCGCTGGGCCGGCACCGCCAAGATCGAATGTGGGCTGCACCCGTCATGACGACCCCCGTGCTGGACGCCCTGGACGCCCTCGAGTCCGAGGCGATCCACATCTTCCGCGAGGTCGCGGGCGAGTTCGACCGCCCGGTGATCCTGTTCTCCGGCGGCAAGGACTCCACGCTGCTGGTACACCTGGCGGTCAAGGCCTTCGCGCCCGCGCCGGTGCCGTTCCCGCTGCTGCACGTCGACACCGGGCACAACTACGCCGAGGTCATCGAGTTCCGCGACCGGATCGTCGCCGAGAAGGGGCTGCGGCTGGAGGTGGCGCACGTCCAGGACTGGATCGACGACGGCCGCCTCACCGAGCGCCCCGACGGCACCCGCAACCCGCTGCAGACCGTGCCGCTGCTCGACACGATCGTCGAGAAGCGCCACGACGCGGTCTTCGGCGGCGGCCGCCGTGACGAGGAACGAGCCCGGGCCAAGGAACGGATCATGTCCCTGCGCGACGGCTTCGGCCGCTGGGACCCCCGCAGCCAGCGCCCGGAGCTGTGGAACCTCTACAACGGCCGGCACGCCCCCGGCGAGCACGTCCGGGTGTTCCCGATCTCCAACTGGACCGAGCTCGACGTCTGGCGCTACATCCAGCGCGAGCGCATCGAGCTGCCGTCGATCTACTACTCCCACCGGCGCGAGGTGTTCCGCCGCGACGGGATGTGGCTGGCCGAGGGGCCGTGGGGCGGCCCCCGCGGCACGGAGGTGCTCGAGGAGCGGACGGTCCGCTACCGCACCGTCGGCGACGGCTCGTGCACCGGCGCCGTCGAGTCCACCGCCACCACGCTCGACGAGATCATCGCCGAGGTCACGGCGTCGCGACTCACCGAGCGCGGGGCCACCCGCGCCGACGACCGCCTCTCCGAGGCCGCCATGGAAGACCGCAAGCGCGAGGGGTATTTCTAAGTGAAGACTCAATCGACGGCGCGACCCTGCAAGCAGGTCGCGCTGCTGCGGTTCGCCACGGCGGGCTCCGTCGACGACGGCAAGTCCACCCTCGTCGGGCGCCTGCTCTACGACACCAAGTCGGTGCTGGCCGACCAGATCGAGGCCGTGCAGCGCGCCTCGGTCGACCGGGGCCTGGCCACGCCCGACCTGTCGCTGCTGGTCGACGGCCTGCGCGCCGAGCGCGAGCAGGGCATCACCATCGACGTGGCCTACCGCTACTTCTCCACGCCCACGCGCGAGTTCGTGCTGGCCGACACCCCCGGCCACGTGCAGTACACGCGCAACACCGTCACCGGCGCGTCCACCGCCGAGCTGGCCGTGCTGCTGGTCGACGCCCGGCACGGGGTGGTCGAGCAGACCCGCCGGCACGCGGCGGTGCTCGCGCTGCTGCGCGTGCCGCGGCTGGTGCTGTGCATCAACAAGATCGACCTCGTGGGCTACGACGAGGCCGTGCTCACCGCGATCGGCAAGGACTTCGCCGAGCTCGCCCGTTCGCTGGGCTTCGAGTCCGTCGTGACGATCCCGGTCTCCGCCCTCGTCGGCGACAACGTCGTCGAGCGCTCCGCGCACACCCCCTGGTACGACGGGCCGACGCTGCTCGGGCACCTGGAGTCGGTGCCGGTCACCCCGCCGGAGGCGGACGCGCCGTTCCGGATGCCGGTGCAGTACGTCATCCGCGAGCACGCGAGCGACTACCGCGGCTACGCGGGCCAGGTCGCCTCGGGCACCGTGCGCCCCGGCGACGAGGTCGTCGTCCTGCCCGGCGGCACCCGCACCACGGTCACCGGCGTCGACACCGCCGACGGCCCGCTGGAGCAGGCGGGCGCCGGGCGCAGCGTCACGATCCGGCTGGCCGACGACATCGACATCGCCCGCGGCGACGTCCTGGCCGCGGCGGGCACGCCGCCGCGCGTCACGAACGAGCTGGACGCCACGCTGTGCTGGCTCTCGGACAAGGCGCTGCGCCCCGGGGCGCGGCTGCTGCTCAAGCACGGGGCGCGCACCACGCAGGTGATCGTCGGGGTGCTGGGCGACCGGCTCGACACCGACACGGTGTCCTGGGCCGACGCCCCCGAGCAGCTGGCGATCAACGACATCGCCCGGGTGTCGCTGCGCACCGCCGACCCGCTGCCGGTCGACGACTACGCCGACATCCGCGCCACCGGCAGCTTCCTGCTCATCGACCCGCCCACCGGCAACACCCTGGCGGCGGGCCTGGTCGGCACGCCGCTCACGCTGGCCGGCTGACCGGTGTCCGCGGGCCCCGCACTCGTCGCCGTCGCCCACGGGAGCCGGGACCCGCGGTCCGCGGCGACCGTGACGGCGCTGATGGACCTCGTGCGCCGGCTGCGTCCCGGCCTCGACGTGCGGGTGGCCTTCCTGGACCTGTCCGCCCCGCGGCTGCCCGACGTCCTGGCCGCCGTCGACGCCACGCACGACCGCGCCGTCGTGGTGCCGCTGCTGCTCGGCCACGCCTTCCACGCCCGCGTCGACGTCCCGGGCGCCGTCGTTCAGGCCGCCCAACGCCATCCCGGCCTCGCCATCCGCACCGCCGCGGTGCTGGGCGGCCATCCCCGGCTGGAGGACGCGGCGCTGCGCCGCCTGGCCGCCGTCGCCGGCCCGCTCGACGACCCCGGCCTCGGCGTCGTGGTGGCCGCGATCGGCTCGTCGCACGCGCCCGCCAACGCGGCCGTGCAGCGGATCGCCGCGGGCTGGGCCGCCCGGTCCGGCTGGGCGGGGGCGTGCGCCGCGTTCGCCACCGCGGCCGGGCCCACCGTGCCCGAGGCCGTCGCCACCCTGCGAGCGGCCGGCGCGCGCCGGGTCGCGGTGGCGCCGTGGATCCTCGCGCCGGGCCTGCTGCCGGACCGGATCGCCCGTGACGCCCGCGCCGCGGGCGCGGTGGTCGCCGCACCGCTGGGCGCGGACACCGGGGTGGCCGCCACCGTCCTGGCCCGCTACGACGCGGTCGCCGGTACGGACATTTGCGCGGTTTCCCGATCTGCGGACGTCCGGTTGTCGTCCACCGGATGAGTCCGGACGATGGGGGCGTGACGACGGCCGGGTACGAGATCGCGCGTCCGGTCGACGCGACCGGTGGCCTGCGCCCCGATCTCGAGGAGTTCTGGCCCTCGCGCCGCGGCCACGCCTACGACGAGTTCTGTCGCTGACCGTTCTCCCCCGCTGATCCCGTCGCCCGGCCGGTCGCCGCCCGGGCCCGCGCTCGCCCCTGGAGTCCCGTCGTGACCATGCTCGTCCTGCTCGCCCTCGCCGGTTTCGGCGCCCAGCTCGTCGACGGCGCCCTCGGCATGGGCTACGGGGTCACCTCGACCACGCTGCTGCTGCTCGCCGGGCTCACCCCCGCCGCGGCCAGCGCGTCGGTGCACTTCGCGAAGATCGGCACGGCGCTGGCGTCGGGTTACGCGCACTGGCGCTTCGACAACATCGACCCGAAGCTCGTCCTGCGCCTGGGCGTGCCCGGTGCGTTCGGGGCGCTGGTCGGGGCGCTGCTGCTGTCGTGGCTGTCCACCGAGGCCTCCGCGCCGCTGATGGCCGCGCTGCTGATCGGGATCGGCGTGTTCATCCTGGTCAAGTACTCGGTCCGGCCGCCGCGCGAGTCCGTGGCCCGCGTCTCGCCGCACGGCCGGCGCTTCCTGGTCCCGGTCGGGCTCGTCGGCGGGTTCGTCGACGCCACCGGTGGCGGCGGGTGGGGCCCGGTCGCCACGTCCACGCTGCTCACCGCAGGGCGCACCGCGCCGCGCACCGTCATTGGCTCGGTCAGCGCCTCGGAGTTCCTGGTGACAGTCGCGGCCTCGGCCGGGTTCGTCATCGGGCTGGGCCACGCCGGGATCGACTGGCTCGCCGTCGCCGGGCTGCTCGTCGGCGGCGTCCTCGCGGCCCCGGTCGCGGCGTGGCTGGTCACCCGCCTGCCCGCCACCGTGCTCGGCGTCGCGGTGGGCGGGCTGATCGTGCTGTCCAACCTGCGCATCGTGCTGGGCTCCGCCGGGGTCGACGGGGTGGCCGTGCCCGTGGCGCACGTCGTGGTCGCGGTGGCGTCGGTGGCGCTGGTGGTCATGGCGGCGCGCCGGCTGCGCGCCACGCGCCGGGCCGCCGCCGACGCCGACGCGCTCGACGTCCCGCAGCACGTCTGACCCCTCCCGTCACCCGGACGGTGGGCTCGGTCACGTCCGGACGCCGGCGTGCCGAGGCGTTGGGCCGTTCAGCGCCCCGGCCTACCCGGTCCGCCGGCATCCTCTGTCATCGTCGCAGGTCAACGGTCTGCGCGCGGCCGTGACGGCTATTGACCGGACAGGTCCGGGCGCGTCCTGCATGCCGGATGCCTCCCTTGTACCGGGTGTGCACACCGCTCACGATGGGGTGGTGATGCCGACCCCGCCGTGCGTGACGCACAGGTCCGCGGTTCCGGCGTCCCCGCTCGCCACCGACCTCGAACGCTTCTGGCCGTCCCGGCGCGGCCACGCGTTCGACGAGTTCTGTCGCTGAGTACCTGACCCACCCCCTCGCGGACCCCGTCGCGTCCGCACCCCCCTCGTCCCGGCGCGCGCCGCTCCCGTCGGCCTGCCGCGCCACCCGAAAGAGAGACCACCCCGATGTCCCGCCGGACCCGTTCGCTGATCGTCGCCCTGACCGCCGCACTCGCCCTCGCCGGCTGCTCCCGCGCCGAGCCCGCACCCGACACCGCGGCCGCACCGGCCGCCGGGGGCACCGCCGCGGAGCTGCGGCTGGGCTACTTCCCCAACGTCACCCACGCCGCCGCGATCATCGGCGACACGGAGGGCCTGTTCACGCAGGAGCTCGGCGACACCACGCTGACCGTCCAGAACTTCAACGCCGGCGGCGAGGCCGTCAACGCGCTGTTCGGCGGCTCGCTCGACGCCACCTACATCGGCTCCGGGCCCGCGATCAACGCGTTCGCCCAGTCCGACGGCGCCGCGGTGCGCCTGGTCGCCGGGGCCACCGACGGCGGGGCGCAGCTCGTCGTCCGCCCGGACATCACCTCGCCCGAGCAGCTGCGCGGCACCACCATCGCCACCCCGCAGCTGGGCAACACCCAGGACATCGCGCTCAAGGTGTGGCTCGACGAGCAGGGCCTGGCGGTCGGCACCGACGTGCAGATCGCCAACCTGGAGAACCCGCGCACGCTCGACGCGTTCCGGGCGGGCGAGGTGCAGGCCGCGTGGCTGCCCGAGCCGTGGAGCTCGCGGCTGGTCCTCGACGCGGGCGCGAGCGTGCTGCTCGACGAGCGGGAGCTGTGGGACGGCGGGAACTTCCCCACCACCGTGCTGCTGGTGTCCACCGAGTTCCTGCAGGCCTACCCGGACACCGTCCGCGCCCTGATCCGCGGGCACATCGCCGCCACCGAGCTCGCCACCACCGACCCGGTGCGCGCGCGGACCATCGTCAACGACGGGATCGAGGAGATCACCGGCAACCGGCTCACCGACCCGGTGATCGAGCGCGCGTTCGGCGAGCTCTCCTTCTCCACCGACCCGCTGGCCGCGACGTTCCCGCAGCTCGCGCAGGACAGCGTGACCGCCGGCATCACCGACGAGCTGACCGACCTGACCGGGTTCATCGACGTGGGCCCGCTCAACGCCGAGCTGGAGGCGGCGGGGCAACCGGCCGTCGCCGCATCCTGACGCCCGGCACATCTCACCACCGGAGGACGACGATGACCGCCACGCTGGACCGCACCCAGGTAGCACCCACCCGGCCCGCCGCGCAGCTCACCGGGGTCGCGAAGGTCTTCGGGACCGGCGCGGGCGCCGTCACCGCGCTCACCGGCGTCGACCTGCGGGTCGAGCCGGGCGAGTTCGTCTGCCTGCTGGGGGCGTCGGGCTGCGGCAAGACGACCCTGCTCAACCTGCTCGCCGGGCTGGACCGACCCACCCGCGGCACGGTGGACGTCGCGACGGACCGGCCGGCGGTGATGTTCCAGGAGCCCGCGCTGCTGCCGTGGCTCACCGCCGTGCGCAACGTCGAGCTGCCGCTGCGGCTGGCCGGGGTGGGCCGGTCGAACCGCCGCGGCACCGCGAACGAGCTGCTGGAGCTGGTCCGGCTCGACGGCCAGGCGCGCAAGCGCCCGCACGAGCTGTCCGGCGGCATGCGCCAGCGCGTGGCGTTGGCCCGGGCGCTGGCGGCCACGACGGTCGACACCACCTCGGGCGACGCCGAGAAGGGCGGGCGGCTGATGCTGATGGACGAGCCGTTCGCCGCGCTCGACGCGATCACCCGCGACGTCCTGCAGGGCGAGCTGGAGCGGGTGTGGCGGGCCACCGGGACCGCGGTCGTCTTCGTCACCCACGACGTGCGGGAGGCGGTGCGGCTGGGGCAGCGCGTGGTGCTGCTGTCCTCGCGCCCGGGCACCGTCGTGCGGGAGTGGGACCTCACCGGCACGGCCGACCGCCGCGCGCTCACCGGCGAGATCACCGACCACCTGCGGGAGGTGATCTCGACCCATGGCCGCGCCGCCTGAGACCGTCCGGGTCGTCGACCGCGACGCGGCCGCGGCGGTCGCCGGGCTCGACGCGCTCGACACCCCCACCGTCACCCGCACGCCGCTGTGGCGCCGGGCACTGGGTGCCACGGTGCCGCCGGTGCTCACCCTCGTCGTGGTCATCGTGGCCTGGCAGGCCCTGTGGGCCTCGGCGCTGTTCCCGGAGTTCAAGCTCCCGGCCCCGGGCACCGTGGCCGAGCAGTTCGGCGAGATCGTCGTCGACGGCTCGATCTGGTCGATCACCTGGACCTCGGTCGGCCGGGCGGTCGTCGGCTTCCTCGTCGCCGTCGCCATCGCCACCCCGCTCGGGCTGCTGGTGGCCAAGGTCGCGTTCGTGCGGACCGCGATCGGGCCGCTGCTCTCGGGCATGCAGAGCCTGCCGTCGGTGGCCTGGGTGCCGGCCGCCGTGCTGTGGTTCGGGCTCACCGACGCCACCATCTACTTCGTCGTGCTCCTGGGCTCGGTGCCCTCGATCGCCAACGGTCTGGTCTCCGGCATCGACCAGGTGCCGCCGATCCTGGGCCGGGTCGGCGACGTGATGGGCGCGGGCCGCCTCGCCTCGGCCCGGCTGATCCTGCTGCCCGCGGCCCTGCCCGGGTACCTGGCCGGCTGCAAGCAGGGCTGGGCGTTCGCCTGGCGCTCGCTGATGGCCGCGGAGATCATCGCCACGTCCCCGCAGCTCGGCGTCGGTCTCGGCGCGTACCTCAAGCAGGGCAGCGACGTGAACAACATCGCCGGGGTGATCTCGGCGATCGTGCTGATCCTGATCGTGGGCGTGGGCATCGAGCTGCTGGTGTTCAAACCGCTGGAACGCCGGGTGCTGCAGACCCGGGGCCTGGCCGCACCGGTATGAGGTCCGGACATTCCGTGCGGATCCCGGCGGGCGGACACCTGGTTGTCCCGCCGGGACCCACCGCGCACGATGGGGTGATGACGCCGCGTCGGGACCTGGAGCCGTTCTGGCCCTCCCGTCGCCTGCACGCGTTCGACGAGCTCTGTCGCTGACCACCGGTTCGCCCGGGTCCGCCCTCGTCGTCACTCCCGTCCCGGAGTTCCCCCCTCATGCGCATTCTCCTCGTCTTCGCCTGCCGGCAGACCGTCGGCGAGCCGACGACCGACCGGCCCGTCCCGACCTCCGGAGAGGTGATCGACGATGACCGACGCGACTCCTGACGACGGCGTCCGCGCGCAGCGGCGGACCGCGCTGAACGAGGACTGGCTGGCCACGATCGTCGGCCTGGTCATCCTGGCGCTGGTGCTGACCGGCGTGATCCCCGCCTGGCTGGTGCCCTGATGAGCACCACGGAGCAGACCGGAAGGCGCTCGGGCGTCGGCTGGGCCGTCGGCGGCGTCGCCGTCGTGGTGGGGCTGGGCGCGATCGTCCGGTACCTGGAGCAGAACATCCCGGACCTGACGGAGGGGACCGCGTTCGGGGAGGTCGCGGGCGCGATCGAGTACCCCGTCTACGCGATCGTGCTCGGTCTGCTCGGCAACGTCGTGCTGACCCAGCTGGGTGTCCGCGAGAAGCTCGCGGGCGGTTTCCGGACCGAGTTCTTCATCAAGACCGGCCTGGTGCTGCTCGGCGCGTCGATCAACTTCGCGGTGATCGTCAGCGCGGCCGGGCCGGCGATCGTGCAGGCCGTGGTGCTGATCAGCGTCGTGTTCGGCTTCACGTGGTGGCTGGGCGGGCGCCTGGACCTCGACGACAAGCTGCGCGCGCTGCTGGCGTCGGCGGTGTCGATCTGCGGCGTGAGCGCGGCCATCGCGGCCGCGGGCGCGGTGCAGGCGAAGAAGGAGCAGCTGGCCTACACGGCCAGCATGGTGATCATCTTCGCACTGCCCTCGATCTTCCTGCTGCCCGCGGCCGTCGGCTGGCTCGGGCTGGAGAACCCGGTGGCCGGCGCCTGGATCGGCGGCAACATCGACACCACCGCCGCGGTGTCGGCGGCCGGGGCGATCGTCGGCGAGGAGGCCCTGCAGATCGCCACGATCGTCAAGACCACGCAGAACGCGCTGCTCGGCGTCGTGGCCGTCGCGCTGACGGCCTACTTCGCCTTCTCCGTCGAGCGCACGGCCGACTCGGCCCGCCCGAAGGCCCGCGAGCTGTGGGAGCGGTTCCCGAAGTTCGTGCTCGGCTTCCTGGCCGCGTCGATCATCGCGACGATCTACATCGGCGCGGTCGGGTCCGACGTGGCTCGGCCCTACATCTCGACGGTGAACGACCTCCGGACGATCTTCCTGATCCTGGCGTTCGTCTCGATCGGGCTGGAGTTCCGGGTCGCCCCGCTCAAGGACGCGGGTTGGCGGCCGGTCGGGGTGTTCGCGAGCGCCACCGCGGTGAACCTGCTGGTCGGCCTGGGACTGGCCGTCCTGCTGTTCTCCGGGTTCTCCTCCGGGGCCTGACGTGCTGACCCGGCGACGTGACCGCGACCTGTGCCACGACGCGAGTGACCGCTGTCGGACCGGCCCGCCCACCGGCCCGTCCGACACCCACTCCAGGAGCATCCGTGACCATCACCGACCCCACCCCCGTCCCCACCCGTGACGAGAGCCGCCGCCGCATCGCCGACCGGCTGCTGAACGCACTGGAGGACCTCGTGCGCCGCCATCGCGCGCTGGCCCTGCACGGCAACCAGGCGGGCGAGCACATCGCCCTGCACGCCGAGCTCATCGCCGCGGAGATGGCGTACGAGCTGGCCATGGCGCGCAGCGCGCTGCACCGGTACCCACCCCTGCACTGAGGCGGTGCGGTCGGGTCCCGCCGCCGGTCAGGCCGCGCGCGTGGCCGACCGCGCGGCCGGGAGGCTGCGCAGCACGGCGCGGGCGATCGCGTCGTTGTAGCGCAGGCTCTGGGCGTTCATGCCGGGGCGGGTGAAGGCGCCCGCCACCTTGACCGTGGTGTGCGGGCCCACCGCGAAGCGCCGCGGGTGCACCGCCCCGTCCGCGTCGAGCAGCGCACCGTCCTCGGGACGCACGCGGACCAGGCCGGTGTTGCGCAGCACGGTGCCGTCGTCGTCGATCAGGATGTCCTCGGCGGCGTCGCCGCGGCGCACCAGGTCGGCGAGCAGCGGGTCGGTCGTGCGGGCGGCGCTGGGGTCGGGCAGCCGGGCGTCGACCAGCGCGCCGGCCCGCACCGGCTCGGCCCCGGCCAGGGTGGCGCTGCCGGCGACGAACGCGCCGTCCTCGACCTCGACCCACATCCCCGCCCCGAGGAAGTCGATGTACCCGGCCCGGGACAGCGCGAGCAGCTGGCGCACCCGGAACCCGGGCGGGCCGCTGGCCACGGAGTTGAAGAAGCCCTGCCACCACCCCATGTCCGACGCCCGCGAGCGGGTCGAGAGGGCGTCGGCCAGCCGGGTGGTCTCCCCGTACACCGACAGCATCGCGACGAACGCGCCCAGGTGGGCGCTGTGCCGGACGTCGACGTGCTGGCGCAGGTCCTCGGCGATCCGCTCGCGCACCAGCGGCTGCAGGGCGGCCAGGTCGGGGGCGGTGAGGCCGTCGAGGGGGCGGTCCAGCGCGGCGAAGTCGATCCGGTCGACGGGGTCGGGGACGGCGGCCTCGATCAGCGCGCGCATCCCGGGCGAGTCCCAGTCGAGCGCGGCGTAGGACGCGGCGAACTCCGCCCACGGCTGCGCGACCGCGTCGGGGTGGCCCAGGAACAGCTCGTGGTACCAGCCCCAGGCGATCTCCTTGGCCATCAGCGGCCAGGCCTGCGCGCGCAGGTCGACCTCGCCGGCCGCGATCAGCGGGTCGACGGCCGCGGGCCCGAAGAAGCGCGGCAGCGGCGGGCGCGGGGCCTGCAGCGCGTAGTGGGTCTTCGAGTGGTACGTGCTGCCGCGCGGTGACCCGACGACCAGCCGCGGCTCGCGCCCCGACGGCACGTACCCGGCGTCGGTGAAGCGCCCGCCGCGGCCCTCGAACAGCAGCACCACCAGGTCGACGAACGCCAGCCCCATCCCGCGCACCAGCACCGTCTCGCCCGGGGCGAGCACCGACAGGTCGGAGTCGGTGGTCTGCTCCGGCGGCAGGTAGCGCAGGCCCGCCGCGGCCGCCCGCCCGGCGAGGGCGACCTCGTCGGCGGTGGGGGTGGCGTCGAGGTGGCCCGAGGCGAGCACCACTGCGTCGACGCGCAGCGGCGGGGCGCCCTCGAGGTGCACGACCTGCGTGGCGCCGCCGTCGGGCCCGGGGTCCTCGGTGAGGCCGGTGGCGCGGGTGCGGTGCACGTGCGCACGCATCCCGGCCGGCAGCCCGTCGATCACGTGCTGCAGCACCCAGCCGAGGTAGGCGCTCTGCAGGCGGCGGCTCGGGAACGTCGACGCCGTGACGCCCGCGAGCTCCTCGGCCAGCTCCGGGTCGACCTCGGGACCGGACCGCACCCAGTCCCACATCGAGGGCCCCGGGCGGATCGGGCCGTCACAGACCACCGAGTCGTCGGTGAACATCGTGACGTCGGCGGCCATCGAGTTCATCGCCAGCAGCGGCGACTGCTCGTGGCGCCAGATCCGGCCGGCGCCCGCCGGGTAGGGGTCGATCAGGTGGACGTCGAGGCCGCCCGCCGGGAGATCGGAGCCGACCAGTTCGGGGGCGCTGGCGGCCAGGCGTTCCAGCAGCCCGGCGCCACGCGGCCCGGCGCCGACGATCGCGATGGAGGAGGTCGCGACGTGGGGGGTCATGGAGGTCCTCGGGCTCGGAGGGATCGGACGGTGTCCGGTCCCTACAGCGCGGCGCTCGTCCGGCAGAGATCCACGTGCCGGCGGCGCGCGAGCGGGGTCCCCATGCCTCGACGGTACGGCGGGCGGCGCCGGGCGGCCAGCGGACCGGGCCCGCGTCACGCCCCGACGACGTCGACGAGGCCGGTCAGGGCCGCGACGACGGTGTCCTCGGGGACGTCGCGCCGGATCTCGATCATCAGCGCGGCCACCCGCGCGTCGACGCCGTACCGCGACAGCGGCACGTAGGCGCCGGAGAACGGGGTGTCCAGCGCGACCCCGGCCCCGAACGCGTCCCGTGCGGCGTCGAGGAGCCACCCCGGGGTGTGCGCGGGGTCGGTGCCGAGGCAGACCTGCGGGCGGGGGCCGTCGGCGTGCAGCTCGTAGGGCAGCGGGTCGGGCGGGTAGGAGTGGACGTCGAGCAGCACGCAGCGGCCGGTGGCCGCGATCCGGTGCGCCACCACCTTCTCCATCCGCCGCGCCCACGGTGTGTAGAACGCGGCCAGCAGGGCGTCGCGGTGCCCCGGGTCGTCGGCGCGGATGCGCTGCCCCCGGGTGCCGTGGGTGTAGACCGCGCCCATCCCGGCCGCGGCCATCTCCTCCCGCTCGTCGGGGAACCGCTCCACGTCGACGACGAACCGCGACACCGGGTTCACCGCGACCCACGGCCGCACCCGGGCGCGGGCGGCGGCGTCGAGGGCCGTGCGGTCGGTGCGGTGGTCGGTCAGCGCGGCGACCTCGGCGGCCAGCGCGGCGTCGTCGAGGAGCAGGTGCGGGCGGGTCCAGGTGGGGACGTGGGTGCCCGCGTGCGGGACGTGCAGCACGACGGGGCTGCGCTCGTCACCGGGTGGGTGCGGGTCCACGCGGGACAGCTCACCACGCACGAGAAGGGCGTTCGGTCGCGGACCCCGGGGTGGTTCGCCGGACGTGCACCATCCCACCGGGCCTGGCGCATCCCCCGCGCGCCCGGTTGACTGTGCAACCATGCCGATCGATCCGGGTCTCGTGCGCCGCCTGCACGTCGACCTGATGCGCCTGGGCGCCTCCAGCTGTCGCTGATCCGGTCCGCCCCTTCTCCCCTCTCGTTCTCCCCTCGCAGCACACCCCAGGAGCCACAGCCATGCCCCTCGTCAACTTCGCCGTGAGCGGTGCCGGCACCGGCGTCGCGCAGACCGTCGCCGTCGCCGGCGCCGACTACGTCATCGAGACCGACGCCTACGAGGCGTTCGGCGGCCAGGACAAGCACCCCAGCCCGCTGGCCTACACCCTCGCCTCGCTCAGCTCGTGCAACCAGGTCACCTCCTCGATCGTGGCCAAGGAGCTCGGCATCACCATCGACGCCGTGAAGTTCGACGTCTCCTCCGACTTCGACCCCACCGTCATGACCACCGGCCGGGGCACCGCCGACGCCACGTTCCAGAACCTGGTGATCACCGCGGAGATCACCACGGACGCGACCCCCGAGCAGTTCGCCACCCTGCGCGACGACACCGCCCGCCGCTGCCCGGTCAGCGTGCTGTTCGCGCGCGCCGGCGTGAAGATCACCAACGACTGGACGCAGGTCACGCCCTCCTGAGGCGCTACCCGTGAGGTAGTCGAACGCGGTCACGGTGGCCGCTAGCGTCCTCGGACATGACCACCGCGACCGCGTCCGCGTTCGGATCGCTGCTGCGCGACTGGCGCCGGCGCCGGCGGCTCACCCAGCTCGACCTGGGGCTGGCCGCCGACGTCTCCGCGCGGCACCTCAGCTTCCTGGAGACCGGGCGGGCGCGGCCGAGCCGCGACATGGTGCTGCACCTGTCCGAGGAGCTCGACGTGCCGCTGCGCGGGCGCAACGAGCTGATGGTCGCCGCCGGGTACGCACCGGCCTACACCCACCACGGACTCGACGACGCCGAGCTGGCCGAGGTCCGGGCGTCGCTGCAGCGGGTGCTCGACGGCCACTGCCCGCACCCGGCCGTCCTCGTCGACGGCATGTGGAACCTGGTGGGCGCCAACGCCGCCGTCGGGGTGCTCACCGAGCTGGTCGACCCGGCACTGCTCGGCGGACCGGTCAACGTCCTGCGGCTGGCGCTGCACCCGCTCGGGCTCGCACCGCACGTCGTCGACCTGCCCGAGTACGCGGCGCACCTGGTGTCGCGGGTGCGCCGCCAGGCCGAGCGGTCGGCGACGACGGGCCTACGCGCGCTGCTCACCGAGGCGGTCGGGTTCTGCGCGGCGCAGGGGCTCGACCCGGGCGCCCAGCCGCGGGACCGGATCGTGCTGCCGCTTCGGCTGCGGCACCCCGACGGCGAGCTGGCGTTCTTCTCGACCGTCGCGGTGCTCGGTGCCCCGCTCGACGTCACCCTCGACGAGGTCTGCATCGAGTCGTTCCTGCCCGCCGACGCCGCCACGAGCGCCTACCTGGCGCAGCGGGCGGGCGCGTATACCGTCCCGCCATGACCTCAGAGCTGGTGCACCTCGCCGTCGAGGCCGGGATCGCGACGATCACCCTGGACTCCCCCGCCAACCGCAACGCGCTGTCCGCGCAGCTGCGCCGCGAGCTGCTGGCGCACCTGTCCACCGCACTGGCCGACGACGCGGTGCGGGTGATCGTGCTGGGTCACACCGGCCGCGTGTTCTGCTCCGGGATGGACCTCAAGGAGACGCGCGGCGCGGGCGTGCAGGAGCAGGGCGTCCAGGAGGTGCCCCGCATCCTGTCGACGATCTGGGACTCCCCCAAGCCGGTCGTCGCCCGCGTCGCCGGGCCCGCCAGGGCGGGCGGGGTGGGCCTGGTCTCGGCGTGCGACATCGCCGTGGCCGCCGAGGACGCCACGTTCGCCTTCAGCGAGGTGCGGATCGGCGTGGTGCCCGCCGTCATCTCGGTCACGGTGCTGCCCCGGCTGCTCCCCCGGGCCGCGCACGAGCTGTTCCTCACCGGGGAGACGTTCGACGCGGCCCGCGCCGTCACCGTCGGCCTGGTCAACTCCGCCGTGCCCGCGGCCGGTCTGGACGCCGAGGTGACCCGCTACGTCGAGATGCTGCGCCTGGGGGCGCCCGGCGCGCTCGCGGCCACGAAGCAGATGCTGCGGGCCGAGCGCCCGTCGTCGATGGCGGAGCAGTTCACGCGGATGCAGGAGCTCTCGGCCGGCTTCTTCGCCGGCGCGGAGGGCCAGGAGGGCATGGCGGCGTTCGCGGAGAAGCGCCCGCCCTCCTGGGCCCGCTGACGCGCCCGGTCAGGAGCGGGCCGGGTCCCGGCCGGACGCCGCCAGCGCGCGCTCCCAGTCGCTCGCGCCGTCGCCCACCGGGACCTCCGGGCCGTACCAGCCGCCGTCGCGGCCCATCTGCGCCACCGGTGTGACGCCGTCGAGGACGGCCCGGCCCACGTCCGGGGCCACGTCGAGGCGCTGCCCGGTGGCGACGGCGAGGTCCCAGGCGTGCAGGGCGAACTCGGCGGTCATCAGCGAGCCGATCACGGCGGCGGGCATCGGGGTCTCGGCCATGTGGGCGTCGCCCTCCCAGGCCGCGGGGTCCGCCCAGGCGGCGGCCGTGGCGTCGGCCTGGTCGGCGCAGGCCTGCGCCCAGTCCTTCTCGTCGAGCCCGCCGAGCACCGGGGAGCTGCCCGGGTCCCACGCGACGACGACCCGCCGCGCGGAGTTCTCGGCCAGGCGCATCCCGGACGCCATGTGGTCGATCAACGCGGCCACGGTGAACTCGGGGCACGGCGTGGGATCGCCGAAGCGGGCGGGGTCGGCGCCGCGGATCGCCCGGACGGCGAGGTCGAGGGTGCTGCTCATGTCCATGTGGTGATCCTGCCCGCGGCGCCGCGGACCCGTCTTGGACGAACGCGACACGGCTACGCTGGATCCGTGGACATGTTCGACGTGCTCGGCGGCCGCCCGCTGGTGGCCCTGACCGGTGCGGGGCTGTCCACCGACTCCGGCATCCCCGACTACCGCGGCCCCGGCTCGCCCGCCCGCACGCCGATGACCTACCAGGAGTTCGTCTCCGGCGCCGACGCGCAGCGGCGGTACTGGGCGCGCAGCCACGTCGGCTGGGCCCGGATGGCGCACGCCGCCCCCAATCCCGGGCACCGCGCGCTGGCCGCGCTGGAGGACGCGGGCGTGCTGCACGGGCTGATCACCCAGAACGTCGACGGCCTGCACTCGGCGGCCGGGCACCGGGCGGTGATCGACCTGCACGGCCGCATCGACACCGTCGTCTGCCTGGGCTGCGCCCGGCGCACCCCCCGGGTCGCGCTGCAGGAGCGGCTGGCCGCGCTCAACCCGGGCTTCGCGCAGGCGGCCGCCGTGCAGATCCGTCCCGACGGCGACGCCGAGCTCGCCGCCGCCGACGTCGCCGCGTTCGCGCTCGCCGGCTGCACCGCGTGCGACGGCGTCCTCAAGCCCGACGTCGTGTTCTTCGGGGAGAACGTGCCCCGCGAGCGCGTCACCCGCGCCTACGCCCTGGTCGAGGCGATGGAGCCGGCGGGCGGCGCGCTGCTGGTCGCCGGGTCCTCGCTGACGGTCATGTCCGGGCTGCGGTTCGTCCGGCACGCCCACAAGCTGGGTGTGCCGGTCGTCATCGTCAACCGGGGCACGACCCGGGGCGACGACCTCGCCACCGTCCTCGTCGACGCCGGGTGCTCGGAGGTCCTGCCCGCGCTGCTCGCCACCGCCGCATGAGGGCCGGACGGCTCAGCGGCCGCCGACCAGCCGCTCCGACACCCGGTCGAGCACGACCGCGACCATCAGGCACAGCGGCAGTACGACGACCACCGCGAGCAGCACCTGGAGCGGGAAGGCGAGCTGCGTGACCCACAGCTCGACCGCGTCGTACCAGTCGGCGAGCGCACGTGTCACGGTCCACACGGTACCCAGGGACGCGGACCACTAGGTTCACACCCATGTTCGCCGTCTATGCAGCAGAGCCCAATGCCGACGCTCCGCTCTCCTCGCTCACCGTGGGTGAGCGACCGGAGCCCGAAGCCCCCGAGGGTTGGGTCACGGTCCGTGTCCAGGCCGCCAGCCTCAACATGCACGACATCTGGACGCTGCGCGGCGTCGGGATCAAGCCCGACCAGTTCCCGATGATCCTCGGCTGCGACGGCGCGGGCACCCTGCCCGACGGCAGCGAGGTCGTCCTGCACTCGGTCATCGGCGATCCACAGTGGAGCGGCGACGAGACGCTGGACCCGAAGCGCACGCTGCTCACCGAGAAGCACCAGGGCAGCTTCGCCGACACCGTGATCGTGCCGGCGCGCAACGCCGTCCCCAAGCCCGAGGGCCTCTCGACCGTGCAGGCCGCCTGCATGGGCACCGCCTGGCTCACCGCCTACCGCATGATCTTCACCAAGTCCGGGCTGCGCCCGGGCCAGACCATGCTGGTGCAGGGCGCATCCGGTGGGGTCTCCACCGCGTTGATCCAGCTCGGCCGCGCGGCGGGCATGCAGGTCTGGGTCACCGGGCGCACCGAGGAGAAGCGCGCGGTGGCCGAGCGCCTGGGCGCCCACGCGGTGTTCCCGTCCGGCGAGCGTCTGCCCGGCAAGGTCGACGCCGTGTTCGAGACGGTCGGCGAGGCCACCTGGTCGCACTCGATGCGGGCGCTCAAGCCCGGCGGCATCATCGTGATCTCCGGCTCCACCAGCGGTCCCAACCCGCCCGCCGACCTCCAGCGGCTGTTCTTCCTCCAGCTCCGCGTGGTGGGGTCCACAATGGGCACGCGCGAGGAGCTGGCCGACATGCTGTCGTTCATCGCCACCGCCGGGATCGCCCCCGAGATCGGTCTGGAGCTGCCGATGGAGAAGGCCGAGGAGGGGTTCCAGGCCATGCTCGACGGGTCCACATCGGGCAAGATCGTGTTCACTCGCTGACACCGCGGTACAGGGCCGAACGGAGTCATTCTGCACACTCGGCTGCACGTGCGCCCGGTGTGGACGTACAGTCTGTGACCGTGTCTGAGCCACGAAGTCGAATGGCGCCGGGGTCGGTGTACGCCCCGGCGCCACCAGTGACAGGTCTGGTCGAGCTGTTGGACCGGTTGGACCGCGCCCTCGCCACGGCGCTGTCCCCGGCCACCTCGGCGGAGGGCGTCAGCCGCGACGGCTGGCGGGTCCTCCTCATGCTCGCCCGCGGCGGCGGCCGCAGCATGGGCGAGATCGCCTCGCACACCGCGCTCCCCGCTCCCACCGCCACCCGGGTCGTCGACCGGCTGGTGGCCGGCCACCTCGCGTTCCGGCGCACCGACCCGATCGACCGACGGCGCGTGCTGGTCCATCTCGCCGGCGACGGCCGCGCGGTCGTCGAACGGGTGTGCGGCCGCGTCGAGCGCGGCGCGGGCGAGGCGCTGGGTGCCTCCCACACCCCCGAGCGGGCGCGGCTCGCCGAGCTCCTCGAGGCCCTCGCCACCCAGCCACTGGCCGTCCAGCGCCGCTGACCGGCCCTACGGAACGAGCACCCCCGCCGTGGCCGCCCCGGCCGCGGCGTAGGGGAAGGCCGCCAGCACCAGCACCGCCACCCCGACGGTGAGCGCCCGCCGGAACCAGGTGCCGCGGGTGGCCAGCCAGCCCGCGACGAACGCGATCGCGGGCGGCAGCACCGCGGCGTAGACGCCGGCGAGCCGGGTGGCCACGGCGTCGCGCGGGCCGGACAGGTCGAGCCCGGTGACCCCGGCGACGACCAGCCCCAGCACCACCACCGCGACGAGCCCGCCCAGCAGCAGCCCGAGCCGCTGCTTGGCCAGGCCCGCGAGCAGCCCGACGACGAACACGACCGCGAGCACCGCGGCGCCCGCGGCGTCGCCGTCCAGGAACGTCACGGCCCCGACCGTCATGCGACCAGTCTGCCCCGCGCCGCGCGTGCGTGCCGACGCGGGCGGGCGGCCGCCGGTCCGGCCTACTTCTTCGGCTTGTCCGCGCCTGCGTCGGTGGACAGCGCGGCGACGAAGGCCTCCTGCGGGACCTCGACGCGACCGATGGTCTTCATCCGCTTCTTGCCCTCCTTCTGCTTCTCCAGCAGCTTGCGCTTACGGGTGATGTCGCCGCCGTAGCACTTGGCGAGCACGTCCTTGCGGATCGCGCGGATGTTCTCCCGCGCGATGATCCGCGACCCGATCGCCGCCTGGATCGGCACCTCGAACTGCTGGCGCGGGATCAGCTCGCGCAGCTTCGTGGTCATCAGGGTGCCGTAGGAGTAGGCGTCGTCCTTGTGCCGGATCGCCGAGAACGCGTCGACCGGCTCGCCCTGCAGCATGATGTCGACCTTCACCAGCTCCGACTCCTGCTCGCCCGCCTCCTCGTAGTCGAGGCTGGCGTAGCCGCGGGTGCGCGACTTCAGGGCGTCGAAGAAGTCGAAGATGATCTCCGCGAGCGGCATCGTGTAGCGCAGCTCGACACGGGTCTCGGACAGGTAGTCCATCCCGCCGAGGGTGCCGCGCCGGGTCTGGCACAGCTCCATGATCGCGCCGATGAACTCCGAGGGCGCCAGGATCGTCACCTTGACCACGGGCTCGAAGATCTGCGCGACCTTCCCGGTCGGCCAGTCCGACGGGTTCGTCACCGTCATCTCGGTGCCGTCGTCCTTGACGACGCGGTACACGACGTTGGGCGCGGTGGAGATCAGGTCGAGCCCGGCCTCGCGCTCCAGGCGGTCACGGGTGATCTCCAGGTGCAGCAGCCCCAGGAAGCCGCAGCGGAAGCCGAAGCCCAGCGCCGCGGACGTCTCCGGCTCGTAGGTGAGCGCGGCGTCGTTGAGCTGCAGCTTGTCCAGCGCCTCGCGCAGCTCCGGGTACTGCGACCCGTCGACGGGGTAGAGCCCGGAGTACACCATCGGCCGCGGCTCGCGGTAGCCGGTCAGCGGCTCGGTGGCGCCCTTGCGCAGCGAGGTGACGGTGTCGCCGACCTTCGACTGGCGGACGTCCTTCACGCCGGTGATCAGGTACCCCACCTCGCCGACGCCCAGGCCGACGGTCGGCTTGGGCTCCGGGGAGACGACGCCGATCTCCAGGATCTCGTGGGAGGCGCCCGTCGACATCATCCGGATGCGCTCGCGCGGGGTGATCTTCCCGTCGACGACGCGGATGTAGGTGATGACTCCGCGGTAGGTGTCGTAGACCGAGTCGAAGATCATCGCGCGGGCCGGGGCGTCGGCGTCGCCGACCGGGGCCGGGGTGACCCGGACGACCTCGTCGAGCAGCTCACCCACCCCGAGACCGGTCTTCGCCGACACCCGCAGCACGTCGTCGGCGTCGCAGCCGACGATGTGGGCGATCTCGGCGGCGTACCGGTCGGGGTCGGCGGCCGGCAGGTCGATCTTGTTGAGGACCGGGATGATCGTGAGGTCCTTCTCCATGGCCAGGTACAGGTTGGCCAGGGTCTGCGCCTCGATGCCCTGCGCGGCGTCGACCAGCAGGATCGCGGCCTCGCACGCCTCCAGCGCCCGGCTCACCTCGTAGGTGAAGTCGACGTGGCCGGGGGTGTCGATCATGTGCAGGACGTGCTCGGTGTCCCCGACCTTCCACGGCAGGCGCACGTTCTGCGCCTTGATCGTGATGCCGCGTTCGCGCTCGATGTCCATGCGGTCGAGGTACTGGGCACGCATCGCGCGCTCCTCCACCACCCCGGTGATCTGCAGCATGCGGTCGGCCAGCGTCGACTTGCCGTGGTCGATGTGGGCGATGATGCAGAAGTTCCGGATCAGCTCCGGCGGGGTGAAGGTGTTGTCGGCGTACGAGGCCACTCACGGTTCCATTCAGCTGCGGGTTCCCGTCCATGGTCCCACGGCGGCGGGGCTCACTCGGCCACCCGGGTCTCGGTCGCGATCTGCGGGGACTCCTCGTCGGCCACGCCGGGCTCGATCTCGGCGGTGCAGAACTTGCACCGCGTCGCGTCGATCGCCACGAACTCCTTGCAGTAGGGGCACTCCTGGCTGCCCTGGGCCTTGAAGTTGCCCAGGCCGGCCCGCTTGAGCAGCTGCACGAGACCGAACAGCACCACGGCCAGCAGCAGGAAGTTGACGACGACGGTCAGGAACGCCCCGTAGCGGATCTCCGAGCCGTTGACGGTGAACGCCAGCGTCGAGAAGTCCGGCTGGCCGAAGATCGCCGCGACGAACTGCATGATCACGTCGCCCGCGAGGCTGTCGACCAGCCCGGCGAACGCGGTGCCGATGATGAAGCCCAGCGCGAGGTCGAGCATGTTGCCGCCGAGCGCGAACGCCTTGAACTCGCTCCACAGACCCTTCACGGTTCCGTCCCTTCCGCCACGCGCCGGACCGGCCCGGCGACGGCGGAATCATGCGGCACCGACCATGCGGACCGGCGCGGACCCGCCGGGTCAGGCACCGGCCGTGGTCCGCCGATCACACTGTGCACGATCATGTCGTGCCGTCCCGACCGGGCCTGTTGCATGTGCGCCTGCACGTGCGACGATGGGCGCCGCGTCGCTCGGGACTGCAGCCCACCGGGAGCCGGCGCCTGAGCGCAGCGGGGCCCCAGCCCGGTGCGACGTGCCGTACCCGACCGGCCAGGGGGGCGACCCGCCGTCATGACCTCACCCGACACGAGACGCCCGACGGCCCCGCTGTCCTCCGCCCTGGTCACCGGCCCGACCCCGATCGTCTTCGCCGGGTGCAGCCTGATCGCCGGGGCGCCGGAGTGCGACTGCCCCGCCCGCGCCCCGCACCTCGACGACGCCGCCGTCGAGGCCCGCGCCCGCGGCATGTTCGTCTGGCAGCAGAAGGCCCCGCCCGCCGGCCGGGCCGCCGCCCGCCGCGGCATCGACGGATTGCTCGCCCACGCCCGCGGCCGGGGACCGTCCGCGCTGGTCGCCGAGCTGCTGCGGATGTCGGTGCTGCTGCGGATCATGGAGGAGGACACCGCGCACCTCGTCGAGATCGACGCCCTGCTGCGCGCCTACGGCGAGCTGGCCGAGATCAGCGGCGACGTGTGCTGGCTCGCCGAGGTCGCCGTGCTGCGCGCGCACCGGGCCGTCATCTTCGACCACGGCGACGCCGCGCTGCCCGACACCGCCGCGGCACTGGCGATCCTCGCCGACGTCGCCGATCCCGGGCCCGGCCCCGACGGTCTCGCCCGCACGCAGCGGATGTCGCGCACCCTCAACGGGCTGCTGCTGGTGTTGCTCAAGCTCGGCGCCCACGAGCTGGCCGACGAGGTGTCGCAGCGGGCACTGGCCGTCGCCGAGTCCGGCAGCGGGCCCATCGACCGGCTGATCCACCAGCTCAACCGGGTGCGGCTGCAGCTGTCGTGGGCGCTGCGCCTGGAGCGCGGCGGGCGGGAGGCCGCGGCCGCCACCCGGTTCGTCGCCGCCGCGCAGATCGCGCACATCGCCGCCCGGCTCTGGACCGACGCCCGCGACCGGCACCTCGGCGGCGGGCTGCCCCCGGTCGAGGAGTGCATCGTGGTGGGCACCGCGTACGCGATGCAGCACCCCGGCCCGCAGCACCTCGCCCGGCTCGCCGACCTGGGCCGCATGGCCTTCCTCGTCGACGACCGCATCCTGCTCGCCATCGCCGCGGCGCGCTGCCACATGACCGCCGGCCGCGCGCACGACGCCGTGCGCGCGCTGGAGCCGCTGCGCGCCGAGCTGTCCGGCCGCGACGGGCCCGAGCCGCTGCTCGCGCTGGCCCTGCACCGCGAGTTCGCCCTCGTCGAGGGGGCCGCCCGCGGCGGCGTACCCCGCTCCCCCGGCCTGGAGCACTACGCGGCGGCGCTGGAGGAGGAGCTGTGGGCGCTGCGCGAGGCCCGGTTGCTCGCGCTGCGCAGCCACTCCGAGCACCACCGCCTCGCCCGCGAGCACGGCGCCGTCGCCGCGCAGGCCCTGCAGGACCCGCTCACCGGGCTGCCCAACCGCCGCGCGCTCGACATGCGCCTGGCCGAGGAGGTCGCGTCCCCCACCAGCCAGCCGTGCGCGGTGGCGCTGGTCGACCTCGACCGATTCAAGGACGTCAACGACGCCCGCTCGCACGCCGCGGGCGACCGCGTGCTGCGCGCCGTCGCCTCCTGCCTGCGCACCGCGCTGCGGGCCCCCGACATGGTCGCGCGCTACGGCGGCGACGAGTTCGTCGTCGTCATGCCGGCCACCGCGCTGCCCGTGGCGCGCGCCGCGCTGGTCCGCGCCGCCGACGCCGTCGCCGCGCTGCCCGAGGACGTCGCCGCGGGCGTCACCATGTCGGTGGGGGTGGTGCGCGCCCCGCTCGACGTCGACCCGTCCGCGGCGCTGGCCGGGGCCGACGCCGCGATGTACCGGGCCAAGCACCAGGGCGGCAACCGCGTCGTCATCGGCACGGTGCCCACCGGCGACATCCCGGCCGGCCCGGTCGAGCGCACCGGCCGGCTGCGGCGGGTCATGTCGCAGGTCCACTCGGGAGCGCCCGGCCACCGCACGGCCGGGCGCTGAGCCGGGCTCAGGCCAGCCGCGTCATGTCCACGCTGACGTCGAGGGCGGCGGCGGTGCCCCCGGAGTAGATGCCCTTGAGCGGCGGCACGTCGGAGTAGTCGCGCCCGACCGCGACCCAGACGTGCCGGTGGCCGATCTCGATGTCGTTGGTCGGGTCGTAGCCCCACCAGCCGCCGGTCCAGGCCTCGATCCAGGCGTGGCTCTCCCCCGTCACGGTCTGCCGGATCTCGGTCTCCGCGCGCGGCAGCAGGTACCCCGACACGTAGCGCGCCGGGACGCCCATCTCGCGCACCAGCAGCAGCGTGAGGTGCGCGAAGTCCTGGCAGACGCCCTTGCGCGTCTCCCACGCCTCCACCGCGTTGGTGTGCACGCCCGTCGTGCCCGCCTGGTAGGTCAGGTGCTCGCGCACCCAGCGGCAGGCGGCCAGCACCGCGTCGGCGGGGTCCTTGCCGCGCTTGAGCGCCTTCGCCGCGCGGGACAGGTCGCGGTTGCGCACCACGTAGTCGGTGAACTCGAGGGTCTCGGTGAACCGGTCGCGGATCGGCTCGGAGGCCAGCTCCTCCCAGGTGGCGGACCGGGCGGGGGCCAGCGCGTCGGCCGTCTCCACCACCGACGTGGCCGTCACGGCCAGCTCGGTGTGCGGGGCGTGCAGGTCGAACGCGGTGACGGTGGTGCCCCAGTAGTCGGCGTAGCGGTAGGACCGCGTCGGGGGCACCGTCTCCACCCGGCTGACGATCACGTTCTGCCGGTTGTCGCTGCGCGGGGTGAGCCGCACCTCGTTGTAGGACTCGTGGACGGGAGCGGCGTAGCGGTAGCCCGTCTCGTGCACCACGCGGATCCGCCAGCCCATCAGGACACCTCCGGTGCGGTCCACGCGACCCAGGGGGCGGCGTGGAAGTACTGCAGCGACACGGCCTCGCCGACGTCGCGGATGGTCTCCTGCAGACCCATGAGCTGGGCGGGCAGGTCGTCGAGGAGCTCCTCGGGGCGCAGGAACTCCAGCTCCGAGCGGGCCCGGCCGAGCAGGCGCAGGGCCTCGGCCTTCGCCCCGATCCGGGCGGTGGGGCGGTTGTCCAGGTCGACCAGGCAGGTCTCGGCCTGGCGCAGCGCGTGGAACACCGACCGCGGGAACAGCTTGTCCATCAGCAGGAACTGCACCACGCGGCTGGCGTCCAGGGCGCCGCGGTAGGTGCGCAGGTAGGTGTCGGCGGCGCCCGCGCTGCGCAGCACCGTCAGCCAGCCCGGTGACGACATGCGGTCCGACACCCGCGACAGCAGCAGCCGCACCACCATGTCGACGCGCTCGACGGAGCGGCCGAGCAGGTAGAACCGCCAGCTGTCGTCGCGGCTCATCGTCGAGGCGGCGAGCCCGGAGAACATCGCCGCGCGGTCCTCGACGTAGGAGAAGAACGCGTGCGGACCGACCCAGCGGGCGTAGCGCTGGCGCTCGGGCAGCGCGTTCCAGGTGGCGTTGAGGCACTCCCACATCTCGGAGCTGACGACCTCGCGCGCGCCGCGGGCGTTCTCCCGCGCACTGGACACCGACGCCACGATCGAGCCCGCCTGGTCCGGGGAGTAGCCGACCAGCTCGGTGAGCGACCACGCGTCGAGCGGGTCGCCCTGCGGCGCCTCCACCCCGAGCACGGCGAGCAGCGTGCGCGCGGTGGTGTCGGCGTCGACGGTGGCGTCCTCCAGCAGCTGGTGCACCGAGACGTCGAGGATCCGGGCGGTGTCGTCGGCGCGCTCGACGTAGCGGCCGATCCAGTACAGCGACTCGGCGTTCCTGGCCAGCACTACGCATCCCCGCCCTGCTGCTGTTGCTGCTGTTGCTGCTGGCCGATCGTCAGCTCCGGCCCGTGCTCGGCGGCGGGCGACCCGGCGGGCGAGGCCACCGCGAGGCCGCGCTGGCCCAGCTCGCGCTCGGCCTCCGGCGAGCGCTGCGCGGCGAGCACCCAGGTGTCCTTGCTGCCCCCGCCCTGGCTGGAGTTGACGACCAGGCTCCCCTTCGGCAGCGCGACGCGGGTGAGCCCGCCCGGGAGCACGAACACCCCGTCGCCGTCGTTGACGGCGAAGGGCCGCAGGTCGACGTGACGCGGCACCAGCCGGTCGTCGACCTTGGTCGGGACCGTGGAGAGCTGGACGACCGGCTGGGCGATCCACCCCCGCGGGTCGGCGCGGATCTCCTTGCGCGCGGCGGCGAGCTGCGTGCGGGAGGCGTTGGGGCCGAAGAGGATCCCGTACCCGCCGGAGCCCTCGACGGGCTTGAGCACCAGCTCGTCGAGGCGGTCGAGCACGTGCGCGCACTCGTCGTCGAGCCAGCAGCGGAAGGTGTCGACGTTGGGCAGCAACGGCTTCTCGCCCAGGTAGTAGGAGATCATCTCCGGGACGTAGGTGTAGACGAGCTTGTCGTCGCCCACGCCGTTGCCCACCGCGTTGGCGATCACCACGTTGCCCGCGCGCGCGGCGTTCAGCACCCCGGCGACGCCGAGCACCGAGCGTGGGTTGAACTGCAGCGGGTCGAGGAACTCGTCGTCGATGCGCCGGTAGATGACGTCGACCTGCTGCTCGCCCTCGGTCGTACGCATGTAGACGACGTTGTCGCGGCAGAACAGGTCGCGCCCCTCGACGAGCTCGACGCCCATCTGCCGGGCCAGCAGCGAGTGCTCGAAGTAGGCGGAGTTGAACACCCCGGGGGTGAGCACGACGACCGTCGGGTCGGCCTCGTTGGCCGCCGCCGCCGAGCGCAGGGCGCGCAGCAGGTGCGTGGAGTAGTCGCCGACCGCGCGCACCCGCTGGCGGCTGAACAGGTCGGGGAACACCCGCGCCATCGTGCGGCGGTTCTCCATGACGTAGGACACACCCGAGGGGTTGCGCAGGTTGTCCTCCAGCACCCGGAACGTGCCGCCCTCGTCGCGCACCAGGTCGATCCCGGCGACGTGGATGCGCACCCCGTTGGGCGGGTTCAGCCCGTGCGCGGCGCGGTGGTAGTGCTCGCAGCTGGTGATCAGCCGCCGGGGCAGCACCTCGTCGCGGACGATCTCGGCGTCGCCGTAGATGTCGGCGAGGAAGGCCTCCAGGGCCTGCACCCGCTGCACGATCCCCTTCTGCAGCCGCGACCACTCCGCCGCGCTGATCACGCGCGGCACGATGTCGAGCGGGAACGGGCGCTCCTGGCCCGACAGCGAGAACGTGATGCCCTGGTCGACGTAGGCGCGGTCGAGCGCCTCGGACCGCACCGCGAGGTCGGCGGCGGCGGTGGGCGCGATCGCGTCGTGCAGGGCGCGGTAGTGCGACCGCACCCGGCCGTCGGCGTGGAACATCTCGTCGAACGCCCCGGCGTAGGGCCGGTCGGGTTCGAGGTAGCCGTCGAACAGCGCGGAACCGTCCCCGGTCGGGGCCGGCTCGGGGCGCCGGCGCTCGGGTGCTCGGGTCACCGGACGGATCTTGCCGGGGTGCGCATCAGTCACGGTCCTCCTTGCAGCGATCACGTGGTGCGACCGACGGGGGTCATCCTCGCCCAGCGCGGTGGGCCGGGCCAGTTCGCCGTGCTACGTCCCGGTAACGCGGCACGTAGTGTCCCCGGCGTGGACGCGCGCAGCGGGTGGATCACGGTGGCCGCGGCGTTCACCTCGATGGCGGTGGTGTTCGCGGTCGCCTACAGCTTCGGGGCGTTCTTCACGCCGATGGCCCGGGAGTTCGGCACCGGCAGCGGCGCCACGTCGGTCGTCTTCGGGGTCACGGCGTTCGCCTGGTTCCTGCTGGGGTCGGTCAGCGGCCGCGCGGTCGACCGGTTCGGGCCGCGGCCGGTGCTGCTGGTGGCCGCCGTGGCGCTGACCGCCGGGCTCCTCGTCACGGCGACGGTGGAGCGGCTGTGGGTCGGGTACCTGTCCTACGGCCTCGGGGTCGGCGTCGCCGTGGCCTGCGGGTACGTGCCGATGGTGGCCGTGGTCGGCGCCTGGTTCGTGCGGCGCAGGGCGATCGCGCTGGCCGTCGCCGTGTCCGGGATCGGGGTCGGGACGCTCGTCGGGGCCCCGCTGGCCGCCGCACTGATCGACGCCGTGGGCTGGCGGCAGACCCACGTGCTCTTCGGCATCGCCGGCGGGGCGCTGCTCGTGGCCTGCGCCTTCGTGGTGCGCCGCCCGCCCGCGCCGACCGGCGCCCCGTCGCTGCCGGTCGGGGAGCTCGTGCGCACCGTCGCGTTCCGCTCGATGTACGGCGCCACGCTGCTGTCCTCGCTGGCGCTGTTCGTGCCGTTCGTGTTCCTGCCCGCCACCGCCCTCGCGACGGGGGCGACACCGGTGGCCGCGGCCGCGCTCGTGGGCGTCATCGGGATCGCGAGCGTGGCCGGGCGGCTCGCGATGGGCGCCGTCGCCGAGCGGCTGGGGCGGATCCGGACGTTCCAGGCGTGCTTCGCGGTGCTCGGCGCGAGCTTCGCGATCTGGTTCGCGGCCGGGTCCTACCCCGTCCTGGCGCTCTTCGCCGTCGTGCTCGGCGTCGGCTACGGGGGCTGGATCGCGCTGCAGCCCGCCGTCATCGCCGAGCTGTTCGGGCTGCGCGGGCTCGGCGGCGTGGTCGGGCTCGTCTACACCTCGGGCGGGATCGGGGCGCTGCTCGGCGCGCCCGTGGCCGGCCTGCTCGTCGACGCCACCGGCGGGTACGGGTGGGCGATCGCGTTCGCCGGCGTCTGCGGCGTGGGGTCGTTCCTCGCCCTGCTGCCGCTGGGCCGGGCCGATGTCGTGGTCGCCGGGACCCGGCTGTAGCATGGTCCGTCGAACGCCCGGCGTGTTGCGCGATCACCACCGCCTGGGCCTCCCGGAAGACACCAGCGGCAGGAAGAACCGAGGCACAACGCGTGGCCAACATCAAGTCCCAGATCAAGCGGGTCAAGACCAACGAGAAGGCGCGGCAGCGCAACAAGTCGGTCAAGTCCGCCGTCCGCACCGCGATCCGCCGCTTCCGCGAGGCTTCGGCCGCCGGCGACACCGAGAAGGCCGTCGAGCTGCAGCGCGCCGCGGCCAAGGCCCTGGACAAGGCGGCCAGCAAGGGCGTCATCCACAAGAACCAGGCCGCCAACCGCAAGTCGGCGATGGCCAAGCAGGTCTCGGCCTAGCACCACGCGCTCCGCAACGGCGTCGCCCCCGCACACCACGGGGTCGGCGCCGTTCTGCGTGCCGGGGTCCTGCGTGCCGGCGTCCTGCGTGCCGGGCCTCAGCGGCGCTCGCGGGCCGCGCAGATGCCCGACAGCGCGCGCTCCAGCGCGTAGCCCGCGTCGGCGGCGGCGCCCTTGACCTCGGCGTTGAGCGTGGCGACCGTGGCGAAGGCCACGGCCAGGCCCTCCGGGCTCCAGCCCCGCACCTGCTGCTGGGCGCGGCGGACCTTGCCCGGCGGCATCCCGAGCGCGCCGGCGAGCCGGTTCGGGTCGCCCCGCCCCGCCGCCCCCACCCGGGCCAGGGTGCGCAGGCCCGAGGCCAGTGCGTCGGCGATGACGACCGCGGGCACGCCGAGCGACTCGGCCCAGCGCAGCGCCTCCAGCGCCCCGGCGCGGTCGCCCGCCACGGCGAGGTCGGAGATGTCCCAGCCGTACACCTCCGCCCGGCCGCGGTGGTAGCGCCGCACCGCGGCGTCGTCGATCCGGCCGCCGGTGTCGGCGACGAGCTGGCCCACCGAGGCCGCCAGCTCCCTCAGGTCCGACCCCACGGCGTCGACCAGGACCTCGGCCGTGCCGGCGGACAGCGTGGCGCCCAGCCGCTTCACCTCGGCCCGCACCCACGCCACCCGCTCGTTGGGCCAGCGCACCTGGGGGCAGGTGACGACGTCGGCCCCGACCGAGCGCAGCGCCTCGACCAGCGCCTTGTTGCGGGCCCCGCCGGCGTGGGTGACGACCAGCGTGACGCCCTCGGCGACGTCGGCTGCCTGCTCGGCCACCGCCGTCGCCAGGTCCTTGCCCGCCTCGTGCGCCGACGTGACGACCACCAGGCGCGCCTCGGCGAACAGCGACGGGCTCAGCGCGTCGGCCAGTGCGGCGGGCGTCAGGTCGGTGGCGCGGTGGCGGCGCAGCTCGGCCCCGGGCTCGCCCGCGCGCACCTCGTCGGCGACGGCCTGGACCGCCCGCTCGACGAGCAGCTCCTCCTCGCCGAGGACGAGCCGGACCGGTGCGGGAGCCACGCCCGCCATCGTCGCGCACGGTCCCGACAATCCGTGACCCGGCTCCCAGATGCCGGACAGGACTTGGGATCGGCACTCCGGTGTCGTACCGTCGAGGCCACAACTGAACATGGCTCATCCAGAGGGGCAGAGGGAACGGCCCGTTGAAGCCCCGGCAACCGGCGAGACACGTCTTCTGAGCGCGTGCTCGATCACGGTGCCAATTCCGACCCGCATGTCGCGGGGAAGATGAGGAGTTCTTCAATGACGCTGCTTGCCGACGTCACCACGCCCACCTCCACGTTCGACCTGGGGCCCGCGCGCGCCCTGTCCTGTCGGGAGTGCGGCCACCAGATCCCGCTCGCCGCCGAGTTCGCGTGCCCCCAGTGCTTCGGCCCCCTCGAGATCGCCTACGAGTTCGGTGACGTCACCCGCGCCTCCATCGAGGCCGGCCCCCGTTCCATCTGGCGCTACCGCAGCCTGCTGCCCGTGCCGTCGACGGTGCAGGAGCACCCCAACACCGAGCCCGGCCTCACCCGCCTGATCAAGGCCGACCGCCTGGGCGCCGCACTGGGCATCCGCAACCTGTGGGTCAAGGACGACACCGGCAACCCGACGCACTCGTTCAAGGACCGCGTCGTGGCCGTGGCGCTGGCCGCCGCCCGCGAGCTCGGCTTCACCGTGCTGTGCTGCCCCTCCACCGGCAACCTCGCGAACGCCGTGGCCGCCGCCGCGGCGCGCGCCGGATGGGACTCCGTGGTCCTGATCCCGAAGTCGCTGGAGCAGGCCAAGGTCCTCACCACCGCCGTGTACGACGGCACGCTGCTCGCCGTCGACGGCAACTACGACGACGTCAACCGGCTGGCCACCGAGCTCGCCGCCGAGCACGAGGACTGGGCGTTCGTCAACGTCAACGTGCGGCCCTACTACGCCGAGGGCTCCAAGACGCTGGGCTACGAGGTGGCCGAGCAGCTGGGCTGGCGGCTGCCCGAGCAGATCGTGGTGCCGGTGGCGTCGGGGTCGCAGCTGACGAAGGTCGACAAGGGCTTCCAGGAGTTCGGCTCCCTCGGGCTCGTGGAGCCCACCCCCTACGCGGTGTTCGGCGCCCAGGCCACCGGCTGCTCGCCCGTGGCGAAGGCGTTCGACGACGGTCACGACTGGATCCAGCCGGTGCGGCCGGACACCATCGCCCGCTCGCTCGCGATCGGCAACCCCGCCGACGGCCCCTACGTCCTCGACGCGGTGCGCCGCACCGGCGGCGCGGTCGGGCACGTCAGCGACGAGGAGGTCGTGGAGGGCATCCGGCTGCTCGCCCGCACCGAGGGCGTGTTCGCCGAGACCGCGGGCGGGGTCACCGTGGCCACCACCCGCAAGCTCCTCGCCGAGGGCAAGCTCGACCCCGACGCCGAGACCGTCCTGCTGATCACCGGCGACGGCCTCAAGACCCTCGACGCCGTGGCCGGCCACATCGGCCCGACCGCCACCGTGCCCTCCACGAGCGCGGCGGTGCGCGAGGCCCTCGCCGGCCGCTGAGGCCCGGCCCGCCGGCCCGGCGACGCCGGGCCGGCAGCGGGTCGCCGCGGTGGACCAGCTCGTCGGTGACGAGCACGGCGACGTCGCCCGAGCGGTCGGTGCGGGCCACCACGACCCCGGCGCGTTCCAGCCCGCCGACGAGCCCGGGGTCGGGGTGCCGGTAGGTGTTGCCCAGCCCGACGCTGACCAGCACCGCGCGCGGGGCGACGGCGTTGAGGAACTCCACGCTGGTGTAGCGGCTGCCGTGGTGCGGCATCTTCAGCACGTCGGCCCGCAGGTCGACCCCCGACGACACGAGGTCGGCCTGGGCGGCCAGCTCGATGTCGCCGCTGAGCAGCACCGTGCCGCCCGGGGTGGTGGCACGCAGCACCAGCGACCCGTCGTTGACCGCGGTGCCGTCGTCGGGGTCGGGCGCCGGGTCCGGCTCGCGCGGACCCAGGACGTCGAGCGCGAGGCCGGGCCACTCCAGGCGCTGCCCGGCGGCCAGTGCCACGACCGGCACGCCGCGCCCCGCCGTCACCCGCGCCACGGCGGCGAGCCCGCCGTCGGGGACGCGCACCGGGCCGACGGCCACGCCGCCCGCGGAGCGCCCGCGCAGCGCGCCGTCGAGGCCGCCGATGTGGTCGGCGTGCAGGTGGCTCAGCACCACCAGCGCGAGGCTGCGCACCCCGAGACGGTCGAGGCAGGCGTCGACGGGGCCGGTGTCGGGGCCCGCGTCGACGAGCACCGCCCGGCCCGGATCCCCGGTGGCCAGCACGATCGCGTCGCCCTGGCCGACGTCGCAGGCCACCACCGTCCAGTCCGCGGGTGGCCAGCCCGGAGGCACGACCCGGGTCGGCACCAGCACCAGCGCGAGCCCCAGCAGCACCGCCACCAGCAGCGCCCGCCCCCGGCGGGCCCGCCAGCACAGCACGAGCACGGCGAGCACGAGGGTGAGCAGCAGCCCGCCCGGCACACCGTCGGGCCAGGGCAGGGCGGCGTCGGGCACCGCGGCGGACCGGTCGGCGACCTCCACCAGCCAGGCCACGGCGGGCCAGGCCAGCCACGCGCAGACCTGGGCCGCCACGGGGCTGAGAGGCGAGACCAGCGCGGCCAGCACCCCCAGCACCGTCGCGGGCGCGACGGCCGGCACCGCGAGCAGGTTGGCCAGCACCGCGACCGGCGCGACCTGCCCGGACAGCCCCGCGATCACCGGGGCGGTGGCCAGGAAGGCCGCCGCGGGCACGACGAGCGCCTCCGCGGCCCACCTCGGCGCCCCCCGGCGGCGCAGCCCGGCCGCCCACCCGGGGGCGACGAGCACGAGGGCGCCGGTGGCCAGTACCGACAACGCGAACCCGGGGTCGACGGCGAGGGCGGGGTCGGCCAGCACCAGCACCAGCACCGCGACGGCGAGCGCGGGCACCGCCGACCGGCCGCGGCCCAGCGCGAGCGCCAGCAGCACCACCGCCCCCATCGCCGCGGCCCGCACCACGCTCGGTGAGGGCCGGGCCAGCACGACGAACCCGAGCACCGCCGCCCCGCCGGCCAGAGCCGCCCACCGCGGGTCGGACCGGGCCAGGCGCGCCAGTGCGAGCACCGCGCCCGCCACGATGGCGAGGTTGGCCCCGGACACCGCCGTGAGGTGGGTGAGCCCGGAGGCCCGGAAGTCGTCCTCGACCTCGGTGGGCAGCCGGGTCGTGTCGCCCACCGCGAGGCCGGGCAGCAGGCCGCCGGGCGCGGCCGGGAGCACCGCGGCGGCGTCGCGGAGGCCCGCGCGCAGCACCCCGGCCCCGGTCTGCCACCAGGGCGGCGCCGCCACCGCGGCGGGCGCGCCCCGCACGCGCAGCACGGCGACGGTGAGGTCGCTGCGCCCGGCCGGGGCGAGCAGACCCTGCGCGGTGAGCTCCTGGCCCGGCAGCAGGCCCGCCCAGCCGTCGGCGGGTGCGATCAGCAGCACCCGGCCGCCGGTGCGCCAGCCGCTCCCGGCCGCCTCGGCGTGCACCAGCCCGGCCTCGACGAGCACCTGCGCGGCACCGGGCACCGCCGCCCGGATGCGTCGCGGGTCGTCGGTGGCGACCACCCGCAGCGTCGCCGCCGCCCCGGCCTCCGCCGCCGCGCGCAGCGGGTGCTGGGCCACGTGCACGCCGTGCGCGGCGACGACGAGGCCGGCCGCGGCCGCGCACGCCGCGGCGGCGAGCAGCACCGGCGACCGGCGCAGCGCCCCGACCAGCGCGGCCGCGGCGGCGAACCCGGCCACCACCGACGCCGCCACGGGACCGAGACCCAGCCCGACCAGCACGGCCGCCCACGCGGCGAGCGCCGCGGGCACCAGCCGCAGGTCGGGCGGGCGGCCCGGGGGCTCGGGGGTGCTCACACCGCCACCAGGTCGCGGAGCTGGGCGAACCGTCGCTCCCCGATCCCCTCGATCTCGCGCAGCTGCTCGACGCGGGTGAACCGCCCGTTGCGCTCGCGCCACTCCAGGATCCGCGCCGCGGTGACGGGCCCGACGCCGGGCAGCGCGTCGAGCTGGGCCTCGGTGGCGGTGTTGAGGTCGACCGGGCCGCCCGCCGCCGCGGCCGGGCCGCCCGCGGGCGCGGCGTCCGGCGCGGCCGGCACCCCGACGGCGATCTGCTCGCCGTCGACGACGCGGCGGGCCAGGTTGAGCGCGGACAGGTCGGTGCCGGGCAGCGCTCCGCCGGCGGCCTCCAGGGCGTCGGCGACGCGGGAGCCGTCGGGCAGCTCGATCAGACCCGGCCGCGCGACCTTCCCCGACACGCTGAGCACCAGCGGCCCGGCCGGGACGGGCTCGTCGGGCCGGGTGGGCGTGGCGGCCCCGGTCGGGTCGGTGACCACGACCGCGGGCAGCGCCGCCACCGGCTCGGCCCGCGGCCGGTCCAGCCACACCCCGACGGCGGCGACCACCGCGGCCAGCGCCGCGACCAGCGCCAGCGCCGTCGCGCCCGGTCGCCCCGGGTCGATCCGCGCCCCCCGCCAGGCCGCGGGCAGCACGGCGGCGACGGCCCGGGCCCGCAGGCCGGGTCGCTCGCCCGGCGCGACCGGAGCGCCCGGCGCGACCGGGGCGACGATCGGCAGCGGCACGGTCGGCGGGTCGGGATCGGGGTCCGGCCCGGGCGGCTCCCGGAGCACCGGCGGCCAGGCACCCGCCGGCGGCATGCGCTCGGGACGGCCCGGGGTCGCGAGCGCCGCGGCCAACCGGCCGGCGGAGGGTTCGCGTCTGGCCACGCCCCGACGCTAGGTCCGCCGGGGCCGGTCGGAGCGGCGAGTCTGCAGGCTGTGGACGCCCGGCGCGCGAGGTGCACAACCCGCGCCCACGGGCGCCGGACCGTCACTCTCGCGTGGCAGGATGGCCGCCGCCGCGGCCGGCGGTCAGGCGCCCGGCGGCGTCCGCTGGGGCACCACGACCACGCCCAGCACCCCGAGCCCCACGTGCGCACCGATCACGGCACCGACCTCCGAGACCAGCAGCCGGGCGACGGCCGGCACCCGCTCCCGCAGCCGCGCCGCCACCTCCTCGGCGCGGGCGGCGGCGCCGAGGTGGTGCACCGCCAGGTCGACGGGCCCGTCCCCGGCCGCCCGCACCGCCAGGTCGACGAGCCGCTGCGCCGCGCGGGCCGTCGTCCGCACCTTCTCCAGCGGAACGATCCGGCCCTGGACGACGTGCAGCAACGGCTTGACGGCGAGCGCGGTGCCCAGGAACGCGGCCGCCGCGCCGATGCGGCCGCCGCGGCGGAGCCGGTCGAGGGTGTCGACGGAGAAGAACACCCGGCACCGCGCGGCGACGTCGGCCGCGGCGGCCTCGACCTCCGCCCCGGACCGCCCGGCCTCCGCGGCGTCGACGGCGGCCAGTACCGCGTAGCCCAGGCCCATCGCCGCCGCCCGGGAGTCGACGACGCGGACGCGGTCGGCGCCGACCTCCTCGGCCGCGATCCGCGCCGCCTCCCAGGTGCCCGACAGCTCACGCGACAGGTGCACCGACACCACCGACCGCGCGCCCGCGTCGAGGGCCTCGCGGTAGCAGGCGGCGAACTGGGCCGGGGTGGGGCGGGAGGTCTGCACGTCGACGCGGTGGTCGGCCAGCGCCGCGGACAGCGCGGCGGTGTCGATGTCGATGCCCTCACGGCCGCTGCGGGCGCCGAGCCGAACCTCCAGCGGCACCACCCGGACACCGCGTTGCACCGCCACGCCGGGCGGGAGGTAGGCGGTGGAGTCGGTCACCACGGCGGTCGGGCGGGAAACGGACACCACCGGACACTAGGCCACACGGGGCCGGACGGCGTCCGCGCAGGCCCGGCCGACCGCGGCGTGGGCTTCCCACCCCCAGTGCATGCCGTCGGGGTTGCCGTGACCGCCCAGAACGTGGTCGCCGACCAGGGCCCGCAGGTCCAGCAGCTCCACCCCGGCGGGCGCGGCCCACGCCCGGATCGCACGCTCCGCGGCGGCGCGGCCGGGGTGCACGGGGCCGTAGACGGCGGCGCGGTGCACCGGGGGCACCGCGGCGACGACCGGGATGCCGGGGCGGATCGCGAGCACGGCCTCCCGGCACCGCTCCAGGTAGGACACGGTGAGCCGCGGCGGCAGCGCGACCGGGCCGCCGCCGGGCAGCGTGCGGGCGAAGGCCTGGGCCAGCCGCGGCTGGGCCCGCAGGTAGCCCGCACGGACGCGGCGGCGCAGGGAGTCGGGGCGCAGCACGGGGATCAGCTCGCGCAGCGCCGTCGGCAGCGGGGAGGGCAGGGTGTCCATGCCGCCGACGCCGAGCACCAGCGCGTCGGCGTGCGGCAGCAGCGTCCACACGCGCGGGTCGGAGATCAGCGCGTGCCAGGCGTGCCTCGCCGTCCACCCGATGCCGGCGACGAGGTCGGCGCGGCCGCCGAGCGCGGCCGCGGCCACGTTGGGCCACAGGCGCGGCTCGTCGGCGGGCTCGGCGCGGCGCGGGCCGTGGAAGCTCAGCGAGTCGCCGAACACCAGCAGCCGCGGTCCGGTCACCCCTCGGTGCCCACGTTGTAGCCGACCAGGCGCCAGCGCGGGTGGTCGGCACGGCGGGCGAGCGCGGCCCAGCGGCAGTTGCCGATGCCCCCGATCGCGGGCCACGCCTCGATCGGCATCGCGAGCAGCCCGCACACCAGCCCGGCGATCATCCCGCCGTGCGCGACCAGCACCGCCGTCGAGGACTCCGAGCCGTCGGCCATCGCGTCGTCGAGCTCGTCGACGACGGGGGTGGAGCGGCGCACGACCTCGATCCGCGACTCGCCACCCGGCGGCGCCCAGTTCGGGTCCTGGCGCCAGACGGCGATCGCGCCGGGCCAGCGCGCCTCGATCTCGGGGACGGTGCGGCCCTGCCACTCGCCCAGGTGGGTCTCGCGCAGCCGGGGGTCGATCTCGACCGACACCCCGCACGCGGACGCCACGACCGCGGCGGTGTCGGCGGCGCGCCGCAGGTCGGAGCTGATCAGCCGCGCGGGCTTGAGCCGGGCGACCTCGGGGGCCACGACGGCGGCCTGGGCGAACCCCTCCGCGGTGAGGTGCGAGTCGTGGTGGCCCTGCATCCGCCCGGTGGCGTTGTGGTCGGTCTGCCCGTGCCGCAGGAGCACGAGCTGGCGCAGGGTCACTCCGACCCGGCGGCCGGCGGCGGGCCGGCCGCCTCCGCGAACTCGATCCGCGGGCAGTCCTTCCACAGCCGGTCGAGCCCGTAGAAGCCGCGCTCCTCGGTGTGCTGGACGTGCACCACGACGTCGACGAAGTCCAGCAGCACCCAGCGGCCCTCGCGCGTGCCCTCGCGGCGGGTGGGCTTGGCGCCGTGGAGCCGCAGCTTCTCCTCGACCTCGTCGACGATCGCCTGCACCTGCCGCTCGTTGGGCGCCGAGGCGATGACGAAGCAGTCGGTGATCACGAGCTGCTCGGACACGTCGAGCACGACGATGTCCTGCGCGAGCTTGTCGGCGGCGGCGGCCACGGCCACGCGGGCCATGTCGAGCGCCTGGTCGGTGGCGGTCACCCGGTCCCCTCTCCTGCGGGTGGTCCCACCCGGCCTAGGCCTCCAGTGTCCCAGGCGGGCCCGGGACCCCGGGACCCGCCTGGGAGGCGCCGTCGACGGGGCCGCGGGCGTCAGACGTGGCCGACGAGCGCGGAGATCCGCTCGCGGAACACCCGGAGCAGCTCGTCGCGCTGTGCGGTGTCCATGCCGGTGGGCCGCACCTCGTCGCGCCAGCGGTAGTCCTCCAGCCAGGTCGCGACGGGCAGCGACTCCCAGCGCAGACCGCCGGTGCCGACGAAGGAACGCAGCGCGTCGATGCTCTGCGCGGTCGGCGACGACCCGCCGGGCCCGTGCGTGGCCGCCAGCTCGGGCAGCTCGGGGGCGTAGAGGTCGCTCTTGGCCAGCGCCAGCACCAGCCAGCGGGGGCGGCGGTGCGCGGAGATCGCCATCTTGAGGTGGGTGAGCGTCTCCTCCAGCTCGGCCTGCTCCTGCATCCGGTGCTGGGCCAGCAGATCGTCGAGCGAGAGCGCCGCGGTGGCCGGCTCGGCACCGTCGTCGCGGCGGCTGCGGAAGCCGTTGGCGACGACGTGCACCACGCCCACGACGGGCTCGGTGTGCAGCAGCCGCGCCAGCGACGCGTACCGCACCCCGCCCTCGCCGTGGCCGGGCACGACCCGGAACCGCACGCCCCGGCCGCGCCAGAGCGGCTGGTCGATGTGCTCCTCCTGCTCCGAGCGCGCCGCCGACGGCGTGTAGCTGCGCAGCCGCGCGCGCTGCAGGTGCTGGGCCAGCACCGTCTTGCCCGATCCCGCGGCGCCCGTCACCACGACCAGCGGGAACCGCTTCCCGCGTGCCTCGGTGACGGCGCCGATCGCGTCGCGGCCCGCCTCCGCGGCGAGCTTCGCGATCCCCGCCGCGGCCCCGATCACCGCTCCCCCTGGCCTGGTCACCTGCGTCTCACCCCTTCTCCCGGTAGAGCCTGCGCTTCGCGATGTACTGCACCACACCGTCGGGTACCAGGTACCAGACCGGGTGCCCCTCCGCGACGCGGCGCCGGCAGTCGGTCGACGAGATGGCCATCGCGGGCACCTCGACGAGGCTCACCGAACCGTCGGGCAGGTGGTCGTCCTCCAGCGCGTAGCCGGGGCGCGTGACGCCGACGAAGTGCGCGAGGGCGAACAGGTCCTCGACGTCGCGCCAGGACAGGATCGCGCCGAGCGCGTCCGCGCCGGTGATGAAGAACAGCGACGCGTCGGGCATCGCCGCGTGCAGGTCGGTGAGCGTGTCCTTGGTGTAGGTGGGGCCGCCGCGGTCGATGTCGACGCGGCTCACGGTGAACCGCGGGTTGGACGCGGTGGCGACCACCGTCATCAGGTACCGCTCCTCCGGCGCGCTGACCGGGCGCCCGTCCTTCTGCCACGGCTGGCCGGTGGGCACGAAGACGACCTCGTCGAGGCCGAACCGGTCGGCGACCTCGCTGGCGGCCACCAGGTGGCCGTGGTGGATCGGGTCGAACGTCCCGCCCATCACACCGATCTTCCGCTGCACCGTCGCAGGGTAATCAGCGCAGGTGGGCGTGCCGGAACTGGATGCTGATCCGCGGGCCGGCACCCGCGGACCGCGGGACGGCGTGCTGCCAGGTGCGCTGGCAGGTGCCGCCCATGACCAGCAGGTCGCCCGGCCCGGGCAGGAACCCGACCGACGCCCCGCCGCCGTGGGGCCGCAGCCGGAACGGCCGGACCGCACCGAGGGACACCAGCGCCACGGTCGCGCAGCGCATCTCGCGGGCCACCCGGTCGCCGTGCCAGGCGACGGCGTCGGAGCCGTCGCGGTAGAGGTTGACCCCGATCTGGGTGAACGCGACGCCGTAGCGCTCCCCCAGCCGCCCGGCCATCGCGCGCAGCGGGTCCGGGGCGTCGGCGGCCGCCCAGCGGTGCGTCAGCCGCGGCTCGGGAAGCACCCGGTCGTACATCCGGACCTGCCGCTGCGGCCCCCACGGGGTACCGGACAGCAGCTCGGCGAACAGCGCGTCGGCCCCGTGGCACCAGCCGGGCGCGTGGTCGACCCAGGCCCCGCGGGACAGCGCGTGGCGGCGCAGGCCGTGGAACCCGGCGTCGACCTCGACGACGGGCCCGTCGAGGAGCGAGGGCTGCCAGGCCAGATCCACCCGCTCCACGCTACCCGACATCGAACATGGGTTCGACCACGAATTGTCCGGGGGCTGCGCCTACCCTCGCGTCCGTGACGCGGAACCGGCTCACCGTCCCGGTGTGGGTGGACGAGTGGCAGTACGCCTGCTGCGGTGCGGCGTTCGGCGTCGGCGACCGGGTGTCGTGGACCCTCGGCCCCGCCGACCGGGCGTTCCTCGCCCCGCTGCTCGGTCCGCACCTGCCCGGCTGGACCGCGGACCTGCCCGACCGCGGCACCGTGCCGGCGGGCGACGGCGGGGAGGTCGTCGTCGCCGGGGAGGGCGACCTGTCCGTCCTGCTGCCCGGCGCCGACCCCGCCGCGGCCCGGCACCCGGTCGGCCTGCTCGCCGAGGACCGGCACGGCGGGTTCGGCGCGACCGGCCCGTCGACGCCGGGGTGGGTGCGCACGATCCGGGTCGTGCGCCGCGGCACGGAACCGGTCCCGGTGCGGTCCTCGACCGACGACCCCGCCGGTGCGGGGTTCCTCGTCGAGCTCGACGTCCGGTACTGAGCCCCGCGCAGCGGGTTCAGGAGCGGGCGGGACCGTGGTCGTGCGGGGCGAGCCCGCCGTCGCCGGAACCGGGCGGGCCCGCGGGGCCGCCGGTGGCGACCAGCGGGCCGCTCGCCAGCGTGAAGGTGGCGTGGGCGACGGCGTCGGTGTTCTCGTCGAGCACGCCGACGTCGACGTTGTCGTAGGTGTCGCAGGCCGCGTGGTAGCAGGGGTCGTAGGCGCTGCCGGCCTCCCCGCCGAAGGTCCGCGCCTGCTCCGGCGACTTGACGTCCTCCGCCCCGGTGAACAGGCCACCGGCCGGGATGCCGGCCTCGATGAACGGTCCGTAGTCGGAGCGGCCGTCGAAGTCGGTGCCCTCGTAGGCCAGCCCGCGGGCGGCGTAGAAGGCCTCGAAGACGTCCTCGATCGCGGCGGAGCCGTCCGGGCCCGCCGGGGCGCCGACGGCGTCGGAGTCGTCGCCGTCGTAGACGAAGCGCACCGGGTTGGGCGAGCCGACCATGTCGAAGTTGAGGTAGGCCTCGATGCGTCGCGCCTCCGCGGCGGGCAGGGTCGCGACGTAGTCGGCGGCGCCGAGCAGCCCCAGCTCCTCCGCGCCCCACCAGGCGAACCGCACCGTCCGCTCCGTCGACGCGGCGGCCATCCGCTGCGCGACGGCGAGGACCGCGCCGGTGCCGCTGCCGTTGTCGTTGATGCCGGGGCCCTCGGGCACCGAGTCCAGGTGGGCGCCGACCATCAGCACGCCCTCGCCCGAGCCGCCGGTGGTCTCGGCGAACACGGTGGTCGACGAGCGGGTCTCGCTGACGGTGTCGGTCGACAGCGTCACCTCGGCGCCGTCCAGCTCGTCGGCGAGTGCGGACGCGGCGCCGACGACCGGGATCGCGGCGGGCGCACCGAGGGTGCCCTGCAGCACGCCGGTGGTCTCCGGCGTGTCCCCGGCGTTGACGATCACCGCCCCGCTCGCGCCCGCGTCCGCCGCGTTGGCCGCCTTGACCCCGAACGGGCAGGTGCCGCGCTGCAGCAGGGCCACCGCGCCGTCGGGGAAGTCGTCGAAGTCCTCGGGCTCGCAGCCGCTGGTGGACGACCCCGCGGGCGGCAGCTGGAGATCGACGGGCACCGCGGTGCCGCTCGCGTCGCCACTGCCGGAGAAGGCCATCGTCGCGAAGTCGGTGCCGGGTACGTACTCCTGCCCGTCGCGGGCCAGCGACTCGCCGCGCACCTCGAAGAACGGGAACTCGAAGTCCTGCGTGGTGACGGTGAGCCCGGCCGCGCGGGCCTGCTCGGCGACGTAGGCGACCGAGGCGTCGTAGCCGGGCGTGCCGGACGCGCGGGTGCCGCCGTGGGCGTCGGCGACGTCCTGCAGTGCCCGCTGGTGCGCGCGCACGTCCTCGACGGTGACGCACCCGACGAGGGCCGCGGCGTCGGCGGGCGCGGCGGCGTCGCAGCCCGGCTCGGACGCGACGATCGCCACCACCGACGCGGTGAGCCCGACGAGCGCGGTCACGGCGATCGAGGTCGCCCGGATACCCATGGGGGGCGACCCTGCCGACCGGGGTCCGGGCCGTCAAATCCGGATCATCAGACCGGGAGCAGGGCCTCCACGACCGCGGCGAGCTGGGCCGCCGTGCGGCACTCGTGCATGGGGACGACGTCGGCGTAGCGCAGCGCGGCGGAGTCGCCGCTGCCCCACTGGCGCCTCGGCTCGGGGTTGAGCCAGTGCGCGTGCCGCGCGGCCCCGACCAGCCGCCGCAGCACGGTGAGGTTGGGGTCGCGGTAGTTGGTGCGGGCGTCGCCGAGGATCAGCAGCGACGTCTTCGAGGTGATCGCCTCGCCCCAGTGCTCGGCGAAGCCGCCCAGCGAGCTGCCGTAGTCGCTGTGGCCGTCGAAGGCGACGAGCTCGGCCTCGCGCAGGACCCGCGCCATGACCCCGGACAGCTCCGCCCCGGGCTCGAACAGGTGCGTGACCTCGTCGGCGCGCTCGACGAAGGCGAACACCCGCACCTTGGAGAACTGCTCGCGCAGCGCCTGGACCAGCAGCAACGTGAAGTGGCTGAACCCGGCGACGGACCCGGAGACGTCGCAGAGCACCACCAGCTCCGGGCGGCCGGGACGGCGGGTGCGGAACGCCGGGCGCATCGGCACGCCACCGGTGGACATCGAGCGGCGCAGCGTGCGGCGCATGTCGAGGGTGCCCCGCCGCGCGTGCCTGCGGCGGACCGCGAGCCGCGAGGCCAGCCGCCGGGCCAGCGGGTGCACGGTGCGGCGCAGCGCGGCGAGCTGCTCGGCGTGGGCGGAGAGGAACTCCACCTGCTCGGCCTGCTTGGGCACCGCCGTGCGCGCCACCTGCTCGCGCCCGCGCGTCTCCGCCGTGCGACGGCGCACCTCGTCGGTGATCATCTTCCGGAACGCGGCGATGCGGTCGCGGATCTCGCGGCGCAGCACCTCGTCGGCGAAGGCGCCGCCGACGTCGCCGCCGGCGCGCAGCTCGTCGAGGATCCGGGCCAGCAGCGTCTCCGGCGAGAGCATCCGCAGCGCCTGGTAGGCCGACCAGCTGGGCTGCCCGCCCGCGCCCCGGATGCCCTGACCCCGGGCGCCGGAGTTGCCCAGCGCGTCGACGACGGCGCGCGCGAGCTCGGCGAGCGCGTCGGTGTCGCCGTCGCGCAGCAGGTCGGCCAGGACGTCGCGCAGCGCGTCGACGTCGACCGGGCCGTCCTCGCTGTCGTCGACGCGCGGCACCTCCACCTCCCCGGTGCCCGCGCCCAGCGCGGCCGGGAAGTACAGCTCGAACAGCGTGTCGAACGCCTGGCGCTGCCCCGAGCGGCGCAGCAGCGCGGCGGCGAGCCCCTCGCGCAGGTGCTCGCGGTACATCAGGTCGAGCGCGCCGAGCACGCGCGCGGCGTCGACGGTCTCCCCCGGCCCGACGGACACGCCGTGCCGGCGCAGCGCGGCCACGAAGTCGACCAGGTGGCCGGGCAGGCCGTGGTCGTGCGCCACGCGCACCGCGGTGTCCATCCCGTCATCCTGCCCCGGCTGCGGGCCGGGGGCCAGGCCGGGCGCCCGCCCCGGCGGCCAGCGCGGCCGCGAGGAACCGCAGCTCGCGGTGCATGGTCTCCTGCCCGTCGTCGGCGTGCCGGGCGACGGCGTGCCGGTGGCTGACGGCCGAGGCGAGCAGCCGCGCGGCGCTGTCGACGTCGGCGGGCGGGGCTCCGGCGGGACGGGCCGCGGCGACGACGTCCCCGATCAGCGCGACCAGCCGGTCGAAGCGCACCTCCAGCTCGGCGAGCACCGCCGGGTGCGTGTCGGCCTCGCGCCAGAGCAGGTGCGAGAGCACGGCAGAGGCGTCCAGCGCCCGGTCCAGGGCGTCGACGAGGCGGTGCAGGCTCGCCGCGACGTCGCCGACCACCACCACCTGCGCCGGGTCGACGGTGTCGGCGGGCAGGTGCTCGACGAGCGCGGCGAGCAGGTCGGGCTTGCGGCGGAAGTAGTAGTGCACGAGCCCCTTCGGGACCCCGGCCCGCTCCGCGATGCGGGAGGTGGGTGTGGCGTCGAACCCGTCGCGGGCGAACAGCTCCTCGGCCGCGGCCAGTATCCGCTCGCGGGCCCCTGCCTCCTCCGTCACGCGCCCATCCTGACGCCCGGCACGGCCGCGGCGCACCTCCGCCACGGCCGTACCGGGATCGGGATCAGTGCTGCCCGGCCAGCCCGCGGTGCTCCGCGTTGGCGGCGGGCAGGGCGGCGAGCCCCGCGCCGACGACCAGCACGCCGGCCACCCAGGACGTCCACGCCGCACCGGTGAACGCCGTGTAGGCGAACACCCAGGGCGAGATGAACAGCAGCACGCCCAGCACCACGTGCACGTACTCGCTGACGGCCGAGCCCGGTTGCGCCAGCGACCACAGCGCCGCGGCGGCGACCAGCACGCCGAACACGACCAGCGTCCACAGCGCGGCGGTGCTCGTCGCCACCACGATCGGCGTCAGCGCCGTGAGCACGCCGATCACCAGCGCCGCCCAGTCCTGCCACCGCTGCCATGACCTCGGGGTCATCGCGATCACCTTCCCTCGTGAGGATGCCTCCGTTCTACGCCTGACTGGCCGCCCGGTCAACACGTCTCCACGGGATCTCCACATCGGCTCCGGGACCCCTCCACGGATCGTCGCTACGTTTCCCGCCATGGGTGGACGCAGGGTGCTGGTCGTCGACGACGAGCCGACGATCGCCGCGTCGGTCGCCGCCCGGCTGCGGTCGGAGGGGTACGCGGTCGAGGTGGCGCACGACGGGCCGTCGGCGATGGCCGCGGTGGAGGCGGTGGAGCCGGACCTGGTCGTCCTCGACGTCATGCTGCCCGGGTTCGACGGGCTGGAGGTGTGCCGCCGGATCCACGCCCACCCCTCGTTCCGGCGCCGCCCGATCCCGGTCCTGATGCTCACCGCGCGCGACGCCGAGACCGACCTGCTGGTGGGACTGGCCGTCGGCGCCGACGACTACCTGACCAAGCCGTTCTCCATCCGGGAGCTGGCCGCCAGGGTGCACGCCCTGCTGCGCCGGGTCGACCGGGCGCAGGAGCGCGCGGAGACCCGCATCGTGCTGGGCGACCTGGAGATCGACACCGCGCAGCGCCGCGTCTCCCGCGCCGGGACGCCCGCCCACCTCACCCGCTCGAGTTCGACGTCCTCGTCCACCTGGCCGGGCGGCCGCGCACCGTGGTGACCCGCGAGGCGCTGCTGGCGAGCGTGTGGGGCTGGTCGGACGGCACGGGCGCGCGGACCGTCGACTCCCACGTCAAGGCCCTGCGCCGCAAGCTGGGTGCCGACCTCATCCGCACCGTCCACGGCGTCGGCTACGCCTGCGAGGTGACGTCGTGATGCGTCCGCTCGACCGGGTCCGGTCGATCAAGCTGAAGATCAGCATCCTGCTGCTGGCCTCCGGCGGCGTGGGGCTGACCTACCTGTGGTTCGAGTTCCGCTGGCAGCCCCCGGTCTCCTCGACGCTGGTGACGGTCGCGCTCGTGCTGCTCACCGCGCAGGTCCTGGGCAACGGGATGACGCGCCCGGTCCGGGAGATGATCGAGGCGGCGCGCGCGATGGCCTCGGGCGACTACACCCGCCGCGTCCGCGCCACCTCCCGCGACGAGGTCGGGGAGCTGGCCGCGGCGTTCAACCGGATGGCCACCGACCTCGAGGCCGCCGACCGGCGGCGCCGCGAGCTGATCGCCAACGTCTCCCACGAGCTGCGCACGCCGATCGCGGCGCTGCAGGCCGTGCTGGAGAACGCCGTCGACGGGGTCGCGGAGCCCGCGGCCCTGGACACCGCCCTGACCCAGACCCGGCGGCTGGGCCGGCTGGTCACCGAGCTGCTGGACCTGTCCCGGATCGACGCCGGCACGTACGTCCTCCAGGCCCGCGACACCGAGCTGGCCCCGCTGCTGGCCGGCGCGGTCGCCGAGGCCGAGGTGACCGCGGCGCTGGCCGGTCGCGGGATCGCCTTCCGCACGGACGTCCGCGGGAGGACCCTCGTACACGCCGACCCGGGACGGCTGCATCAGGTGCTGGTCAACCTGCTCGACAACGCCGCGCGGCACGGGCCACCCGGCAGCGAGGTGCACGTCAGCGGACGACGCGACGGAGGAGACATCGTGATCGAGGTGCGCGACGAGGGCCCGGGGATCGCTCCCGAGGACCGGGAGCGGGTGTTCGGCCGCTTCACCCGCGGCGAGCGGGCCGTCGGGCGCGGGACGGGGCTGGGGCTGGCCATCGCCCGCTGGGCCGTCGACCTGCACGGCGGCACGATCGCGGTGGTCGGGCCCCCCGCGTCGGGCCCCGCGCCCGGCTGCCGCATCCGGGTGACGCTGCCCGGCCCGCACGCCGTCGCCGCGGCCCCGCGCGCGGTCGGGGAGGGCTCGTGAACGCGCCGGTCGACCTGCGGAAGCGATCCGCCGCCCCGCTCGTCCCGCCGCCGCCCCCGCTGTTCCCCGCGCACTGGCCGGGCCCTCCCCCACCGGCGTCGCGGACGGTGCTCGCCGCGGCCGCCGTCGCCGGGGCGGGGGCCGCGGTCGCCGTCCCGCAGGGCCCGCCCGGCCTCGGCTGGCCGCTGGTGGCGCTGCTGCTGGCCGCCGTCACCCTCGCCGTGCAGCGCCGCGTCCCGCACCCGGTCGACGCCGCGTGGGGCACCCTCGCCGTCGCGCTCGCCGCGGTGGCCGCGCTGCGCGACGCCGAGTGGCTGGTGACGCTGTGCCTGCTGGGGGCGTGCGCGGCGGGCTCGCTGGCCGTCGCGGGCCGGTCGTTCCGGGGGATCGTCACGGGGGCGCTCGCGCTCCCGGTGGCCGCACTCCGCGGCCTGCCGTGGGTCGCGCGCGGCCTGGTCGGGGTGCGGACGCGGGGGACCCTGCGGCTGGCGGTGGCGGCGGTGGTGGGGCTCGGGCTGGTCGCGGTGTTCGGGGCGCTGCTGACCTCGGCCGACGCCGCGTTCGCCGGGCTCGTCGACGGGCTGGTGCCGGCCTGGGACGGCGGCGGGTTCGGGCGTGCGGTGTGGCTGTTCGCGCTCGGCGCCGCGGGCACCGTCGGCGCCTGCTTCCTGCTCGCCGCCCCGCCGGAGGCGCCGGCGCCGCGCCCGGTGCCGCCGTCGCGGCTGCGGCCCGTGGAGTGGGCGCTGCCGGTCGGGCTCCTGGTGGCGCTGTTCGCGGCGTTCGTCGCGGTGCAGTTCCGCACGCTGTTCGGCTCGGACGACCACGTGCTCGCCACCACCGGCCTCACCTACGCCGAGTACGCGCGCAGCGGCTTCTGGCAGCTGCTCGCGGTCACCGTGCTCGCGCTGGGCGTCATCGTGGCGGGGGCCCGCCTCGCCCCGGCCGGGGCTGGGCGGCGCGGGCTGCTCTCCGCGCTGGCCGGGCTGACCCTGGTGATCGTGGCGTCGGCGCTGAGCCGGCTGTGGCTCTACCAGGAGGCCTACGGGTTCACCGTGCTGCGGCTGCTGGTGCTGGTCTGCGAGCTGTGGCTGGGCCTGGGGTTCGTGCTGGTGCTCGGCTCGGTGCTGCTCCGGCGGCCGCGGCGGCCGCTGCGGGCGATGGCCGTGTCCGGCGCGCTCGCCCTGCTCGCGCTGGCCGCGCTCGACCCGGAGCGGTTCGTCGCCGGCCAGAACGTGGCGCGCTTCGAGGCCACCGGCCGCATCGACACCGCCTACCTCGCGGACCTCTCCGCCGACGCCGTGCCCGCGCTGGCCCGGCTGCCCGAGCCGTACCGCTCCTGCGCGCTGGAGCCGATCGCGGCGCGGGCGCAGCAGGGCGGGTGGCGCGAGGCGAACGTGAGCCGGGCGGTGGCGCGGGGCCTGCTCGCGGACGTCACGCCCTCGTCGAGGGGGTGCGGGTACTGAGCACCGACGTCGTCCTCGCGGCGCTGGCCGTGCTCGCGGTCGCCGCGCCCGTCGCCGGGCTGGCCGCGCTCGCCCGCCGCGTCCGGCGGCGGGGGGCCGCGGGCGGCTACTCGCTCATGGGCCCGTTCGACGAGCTGTGGCACCCGGCGGCGGTCGCCGCGCGCGTGGAGGTGCAGGTGCAGGCGCAGCGGCAGGAGCCGTCACCGGCTCCCGGCGACGGCCTGCTGGGCCCGCTCCCACATCACCCGACGGTCCGCGGCGATCTCGCGCCGGCGGGCCGCCCCCGCGATGTCGACGACCGTCACGACCAGCGCCAGCAGCGCGATCAGGGCCACACCCACCGTCAGCAGCAGAATCTCCATGCGACGAGCGTGCCCGCGGCGGGCGGCCCGCCCGACGTACCCGGACCGGCGCGAACGTGCATTTCTCCTAGTTGAGCCGCAGCTCGGCGGCGGCCTTCACGGTGTCGGACTGGTGCTTGAGCACGACGCCGAGGGTGGCGCGCACGGCGTCGTCGTCGAGGGTGTCCAGACCGAGCGCGAGCAGGGTGCGGCCCCAGTCGATGGTCTCGGCGACGGACGGGCTCTTGCGCAGCTCCAGGGTCCGCAGCACCCGGACCGTGCGGACCAGTGCGTCGACCAGTGCCTCGGTCAGCTCCGGCACCCGGGAGGCGACGATGCGGCGCTCCAGGTCGGCGTCGGGGAAGTCCAGGTGCAGGAACAGGCAGCGGCGCTTGAGCGCCTCGGACAGCTCGCGGGTGGAGTTCGAGGTCAGCAGCACGAACGGGCGGCGGGTGGCGCTGATCGTGCCCATCTCCGGGACGGTGACCTGGAAGTCGCTGAGCACCTCGAGCAGCAGGCCCTCGACCTCGACGTCGGCCTTGTCCATCTCGTCGATGAGCAGCACGGTGGGGTCGCTGCGCCGGATCGCGGTGAGCAGCGGGCGGGGCAGCAGGAACTCCTCGGAGAACACGTCGTCGCGCGTCTCGTCCCAGGACTCCGTCCCCTGGCCCGCGGTGATGCGCAGGAGCTGCTTGGCGTGGTTCCACTCGTAGAGCGCGCGGGCCTCGTCGATGCCCTCGTAGCACTGCAGCCGCACCAGGCCCGAGCCCGTGGCCTGGGCGACGGCCTTGGCCAGCTCGGTCTTCCCGACGCCGGCCGGCCCCTCGACGAGCAGGGGCTTGCCGAGCCGGTCGGCCAGGTAGACGGTGGTGGCGACGGCGGTGGAGGCGAGGTACCCCACGCCGGCGAGGCGCTCGGCGACGTCGGAGACGGAGCCGAACAGCGGCGACTGGGTGGCACTCACACGGCTCATCCTGCCCTGCCGACCGGCGAACCGCCGAGGGCGGCCGTCGGGATCTCAGGCGCGGCGCACCGAGCCCGCCGCCCCGTCGACGACGACCCGGTCGCCCGTGCGCAGTTCCGCCGTCGCGGTGCGGCACCCCACGACCGCGGGTACGCCCAGCTCACGGGCGGTGATCGCGGCGTGCGAGAGCTGGCCGCCGACGTCGCAGACCAGCGCACCCGCCCGGCCCATCGCCAGGTTCCACGCGGGGGCGGTGACCGGGCAGACCAGCACCTCTCCGGGTTCGAGCGCGTGCGCCTCCTCGACGGTGCGGGCCACCCGCACGACCCCGGCGTACCGGCCCGCCGAGGCCGGCACCCCGGCGACCAGGTCGGGCCCGTCGGGCGCGGGCACGCCGGGCACGGGCGGGCCCGACATCAGGGCGACGGACGCGCCGAGACGCTGCATCGCACGCGCGGCCGGGGCGGGCAGCCCCGAGGGGTCCGGCCGGGGACCGGGCGGGTCGCCGACGGTCGCGGGCGGCGGGTGCGCGCCGGCGTGCCCGTGGGCGGCGCGCCGGAGCTCGACCGGCTCCGGGTCGACGCGGCCGCGGCGCTGCGCCTGCACCAGCTCCTCGGCGGTGAGCAGCAGCGCGTCCGACGGCGCGGGCAGGCCCAGCTGCGCGCCGGCCTCCAGCGCGGCCCGGCGCAGCAGGCCCAGGCAGCGGGTGAGCAGGTCGCCGCCGTCGTCGCGCTGCGGGTGGGCGATGCGCGCCCGCTCCAGCGCCGCACGCAGGTCGGCGTCGAGGAGCGCCTCCTCGGCGGACCGGTCCGCCGGGGGGCGCCGGTACGGCGACCAGGCGGCGGCCACCGCACCGGCCAGGTGCTCGGGCCGCTCGGCCAGCGTGGGCCCGGCCAGGTCGACCTGCAGCAGCGTGTCGCCGCGCCGGTCCAGGTGCGCGGCCAGCGCCGCCGCGACGCCCGGGTCGGCGCGCAGCTCGTCGAGCGCGGGACTCTCGCCCCGGTCGAGCCGGGCGGCCAGCGCCGGGCAGGCCTGCACCGCCTGCAGGACCCCCCGCAGCTCGGCGACGACGCGCGGGGGCCCGGCGGCCAGTGCCAGCGCCCGCTCCGGGCTCCAGCCGAGGCGTTCCCCGGCCTGCAGGACCCACTCCACCACCAGCTCCTGGACCCCGCACGTGGTCGCGAACCGGGCGCGCACCACCTCGCGCACGAGCCGGACCGCCCCCTCCAGGCGGCCCGGCCCGGCCCCGGTGGCCAGGCGCCGCAGCTGGCGCTCGAACCCGGGCCCGGTGACCTCCGCCCAGTCGCGGGCCGCGTGCAGGTGCTCGTCGTCCGCCGCGGCCTGCGCCGCCCTGGCGATCCGGACCGGCACCAGCCCGGGGTCGGCCAGCGGCCGGAACCCCACGTAGCACCAGCCGCCGATCGGGACGGCGACCAGCCCGTCGCCCAGGTAGCCCCAGCGGGCGAACGCCTCGGCGAAGCCGCGGGTGTAGGACTCGCACCAGACCGACGCCCACAGGGGCACCATCGGTCCGGTCTGGTGGTCGGTGTCGCGGGCCCAGTGGCCCGGCGGGACGGTGAGCTCGACGGTGTTCGGCATGGGGGCAGCGTGGCGGCGCGGCGGCGGGGGCGGCATCGGCACTAATGCGTAGACCGCATCTCGCGGGCCAGCTCCGTGCGCGACCCGATCCCCAGCTTGGTGTAGACGTGGTCGAGGTGGCTGGTCACCGTCCGCACGCTGACGACGAGCCGCTCGGCGATGGCGGCGTTGGACAGCCCGTCGGTCACCAGCTCGGCGACCTCGCGCTCGCGGGGGGTCAGCACCGGGCCCGCGGGGGCGGCGGCCGGGCGGCCCAGCAGCCGCCGGGCCCGCTCGGCCAGCGGCGCCGCACCGAGCCGGTCGAGCAGCGCGAGGTCCGCGGCGAGCCCGTCGCGCCCGGCGCCGCGCTCGGCCGCCTCGACGCGCACGGTGGCCGCGTCGACGGGCATGCCGAGCGCGTCGAAGGTCGACGCGGCCAGCGCGGCGTGCCGCGCCGCCTCGCCGGGGCGGGTCGCGGCGGACGCCCTGGCCCGCGCGGCCAGCGCCGCGGGCGCGGTGCCGGGGCCGCCGAGCCGGTCGAGGTCGTCGGCCGCGGCGAGCAGCTCGCGGCGGCCCGCGGCGGCCCGCACCAGCGCCAGCAGCCGCCACCACTCGAACATGACCAGGTAGCCGCGGGGTACCGGGCCGGGGGCACCGGCCAGCGCGCGCAGCACCCGGCGCAGGTCGCGGTCGGGGCCCTGCGGCACGAGCGGCTCGCCGTCGGGGCCGCGGCGGTCCGCCAGGCCCTGCGGGCCGGTCACCTCGCCGCGGTGCAGCGCCATCCACGCGCGCAGGGCGTGCACCTCCGCGGCCCACTGCGCCCCGCGCGGGGACGCCGCCAGCTCGGTGACCACGTCGTCGGCACCGGCCCAGTCGCCGGTGGCGAACCGGCGGTGGAACAGCGCCAGCGGCGTCCGCCACGACCGCAGCGGGCCCGAGCCGCCCTCGCCGAGCCGCTGCGCGGTGACCAGCTCGGCGTCCAGGTCGGACCAGCGGCCGAGCAGCACCGCCAGCTCCAGCCGGGCGTTGCTGCAGGTCTGCTCCAGGCGCTCGTCGGCGCACCGGGACGTGGCCGGGTGCAGCGCCGCGAGCGCGTCGGCCGCGGCCCCCGATCCCGCCACCATCCGCACGTAGCGTCCGTAGCCGGCCAGCCGCTCCCGGGTGCCGGGGTCCGGGACGGCCGCGACGTCGACGCCGTCGAGCACGGCCAGCGCCGCGGCCGGCTCGTCGCCCAGGCAGACCAGCTGCAGGGCGTGCGCCTGTGCGGTGGCGGCCCGCGTCGCCGGATCGGCGCCCGCGGCCAGCTCCAGGGTCAGCGCGCTGGACCGGCGCGCACCGGTGAGGTCGTCGCGCAGCCAGGCCAGCCGGGCGGCCACCACCGACGCCGTCGCGGCGGCGCGCGGCTGCCCGGCCGCGGCGAGCCGGTCCGTGGCCTCCCGCAGCGCCCGTACCGCCCCCGTGGTGTCCCCGCACTGCTGGCGGGCGACGCCGATGTCGAACAGCAGCGGCCCGTGCACCGCGGGATCGTCGCCCGCCATGTCGGCCGCGGCGGTGAGCCAGCGCAGCGCGGTGTCCGGCGCGGCCCGCCGCAGCGCGGCCGAGCCCGCGGCGGCCAGCACCGGCCGCGCGCGATCGGGCCCCACGACGTCGCGCGCGCCGAGGTGGTGGCGGGCGAGCACGTCGGGTGGAACCCGGGGTGCGGACTCCAGCACCGCCACGTACCGGGCGTGCAGGGCCGCCCTGGCCGCCTCGCCGAGCCGGGCCAGCGCCGCGTCGGCGACCAGCGGGTGCGCCGGGGCGTACCGCACACGCCCGTGCTCGACGTCCTCGACGAGCAGGCCCGCGGCGCGCAGGTCGTCGACGGCGGCGGGGAGGCCGTCGGCGTCACCGGCCAGCTCGACGAGCCGGGCGTGCGGCACCGGTTCGCCGCCCAGGCAGACCAGCTCCAGCACCCGCCTGCGGTCCTCCGCGAGCCGGTCGAGGCCCGCCCCGAACAGCTCCAGCAGGTGGGCGGGGGTGTCGGGGTCGGGCTCCGCACTCGTCCACCCGCCCGGCCCCGCGCGCAGGGCGTCGCGGGCCCGCAGGTCCTGCAGCAGCGCCCGCACCACCAGCGGGGTGCCCGCCGAGCGCCGTTCCAGCAGCCCGACCAGCGCCGGGCCCGGAGGCGAGCCGAGCACGCCGGCCGCGAGCGCGGCGACGCCCGTCGCGTCGAGCCGGCGCAGCGTCACCGCCTCGTGCCGGGGCAGCCGGGCCAGCGCGGACACCAGCCCCCGCACGTCGGGCCGGGAGGTGGCGGTGCGCAGGGCCACCAGCAGCACCACGCCGAGCGCCTCGAGGTCGTCGCCGAGGTAGCGCAGGACGTCGACCGTCGCGGGGTCGGCCCACTGCAGGTCGTCGACGACGAGCAGCACCGGCGCGTCGGCGGCGATCCGCCCGAGCAGCAGCGCGACGGCCTGGAAGACCCGCGACCGGTCGGCCGTCCGCCCCGGGTCCGCGCCCTCGACGGCCAGCCCCTCGATCACCGAGGCCAGCGAGCCCAGGCCGTCGGTGTAGGTCGCCCGGCGGGCCCGGGGCAGCCGGTGCAGGTACCCGCCCAGCGCCGCGGCGAGCGGACCGAAGGCCAGCAGGCCCTCCAGGTCGTGACCGCGGCCGTGCAGCACCGCCCATCCGGACGCCCGCGCGTGCCCGACCACGGCCCCGACCAGGGCGGACTTGCCGATGCCCGGCTCCCCGACGACGGTGACCGCGGCCCCGGTCCGGTGGGCGACGGAGTCGTCGAGCAGCGCGATGAGCCGGTCGAACTCGCGTACCCGGCCGACGAGCCCGGCCGGGTCGCTGGCGATCACGGGGTCAGCGTAGTTACGCAATTCTTCCGATGGGGCACTGATCGCGGTCCGCGACGCTCGTCGCCATGAGCATCGAGAACCCCGAGACCACCGTCCGCCCCGCTCCCGCGACCAGCGCGGGAGCGCCCGTCGCCGTCGCCGTCGCCGGCGCCCTGTTCGCCGTCGGCGGCCTGCTGCACCCGAAGGGCGACCCGGTCGCCCAGCTGGCCGACCCCGTCTGGACCCCCGCCCACCTCGTCCTGCTGGCCGGGTTGGTGGTGCTGGCCCCCGCGCTGTACGCGGTGGTCCGCGGCCGCGGCGCGGCGTGGCCCCCCGCGGTGCGGGTCGCCGCGCTGGCCGTGTGCGGGGCGGCGGCGCTCGGCGTCGTGGAGATGGTGCCGCACCTGCTCGCCGGCGGGGAGGCGCACGCCGCCGCCCACGGCGGCCCGACCCCACTGCTGGAGCTGCACCAGCGGATGTCGCTGTTCTCCAACCTGCTGCTGGGGCTGTCGCTGGCGGCGCTGGCGGTGCTCGCCGCGGGCACCCGCGCGCTGGGCGGCGGCCGGGCCGTCGCCGGGCTCGCGGTCGTCGGCGGGCTCGCCTTCGGGCTGGCGGCCCCGCTGCTGGTGGCCACCGGCATCGAGGCCTTCGCGGTCCTGTTCTCCGGCAGCGTGCTGATCGGGCTGTGGCTGGCGGTGTCCGGGGTGCTGCTGGCCCGGCGGGGCTGACCGGGCGCGGGTGCGGTCACCGGACTGTCGGGGGTCTGCTCCACCATGGGGCCATGACCACCACCGAGACCGATCTCCGCACCCGGGCCGAGGAGATCCTGGAGACCCTGGCGGGTCCCGGTTCCCGGCTGCGCGAGGACCAGTGGACGGCGATCCACGCGCTGGTGGCGCAGCGCCGCCGGGCACTGGTCGTGCAGCGCACCGGGTGGGGCAAGTCGGCGGTGTACTTCGTGGCCACCGCGCTGCTGCGCGAGGCGGGGGCCGGGGCCACCGTCATCGTCTCGCCGCTGCTCGCGCTGATGCGCAACCAGATCGACGCCGCCGCGCGCGCCGGGATCCGCGCGGCCACCGTCAACTCGGCCAACACCGCCGACTGGGAACGCACCTACGACGCGGTGGCCGCTGGCGAGGTCGACGTGCTGCTGGTCAGCCCGGAGCGGCTCAACAACCCCGACTTCCGCGACCGGGTGCTCCCCCGGCTCACCGCGAGCGCCGGGATGCTGGTCGTCGACGAGGCGCACTGCGTGTCCGACTGGGGCCACGACTTCCGGCCCGACTACCGCCGCCTGCGGGCCCTGATCGCCGAGCTGCCCGACGGCATCCCGGTGCTCGCCACCACCGCCACCGCCAACGACCGCGTCGTCGTCGACGTCACCGAGCAGCTGGGGCTCTCCGCGGGGGAACCGCTGGTGCTGCGCGGCTCGCTCGACCGGGAGAGCCTGCGCCTGTCGGTGGTGAAGCTGCGCACGGCGGCCGACCGGCTGGGCTGGCTGGCCGCGCGGCTCGACGAGCTGCCGGGGGCGGGGATCGTCTACACCCTCACGGTCCAGGCGGCCGAGGAGGTCGCGGAGTTCCTGCGCGAGCGCGGGCACCCGGTGGCGTCCTACACCGGCAAGACCCCGCCCGAGGAGCGTCTCGCCGCGGAGGGCGACCTGCTGGCCAACCGCGTCAAGGCGCTGGTCGCCACCTCCGCGCTGGGGATGGGCTTCGACAAGCCCGACCTCGGGTTCGTCGTGCACCTGGGCGCGCCGGCCTCGCCGGTGGCCTACTACCAGCAGATCGGCCGCGCGGGCCGCGCCGTCGAGCGCGCCGAGGTGGTGCTGCTGCCCGGCCACGAGGACCAGGACATCTGGCGCTACTTCGCCTCCCTGGCGTTCCCGCCCGAGCCGGTGGTGCGCCAGACGCTGGGGGTGCTCGGCCCGGAGCCGCTGTCCACCGCGGCGATCGAGACGCGTGTCGACCTGTCGCGCACCCGCCTGGAGATGCTGCTCAAGGTGCTCGACTCCGACGGCGCCGCGAAGCGGGTCAAGGGCGGGTGGGTGGCCACCGGGCAGGACTGGGTCTACGACGGCGAGCGCCACCGACGGATCGCCGAGGCCCGCAAGGCCGAGCAGCAGGCCATGCTCGGCTACCTCGACACCGACCGGTGCCGGCTGGTGTTCCTGCGCGAGCAGCTCGACGACGCGGGTGCACAGCCGTGCGGGCGCTGCGACGTCTGCGCGGGCACCGCCTGGAGCGCCGAGGTCGACGCCGGGGCCGCGGAGGCGGCGGCCGAGCGGATCGCGCGCCCGGGCGTCGAGGTGGCGCCGCGCAAGCAGTGGCCCTCGGGCATGGGCGAGCTCGGCGTCGCGGCGTCCGGCAAGATCCCGGCGGGCGAGCTGGCCGAGTCCGGGCGGGTGATCGGGCGGCTGTCCGACATCGGCTGGGGCACCCGGCTGCGGGCGCTGCTCGACCCCGACGCGGTCCCCGACGACGAGTTCGGCCCCGATCTCGACCCGGAGACCGGCGAGCCGGTCAGCAGCACCGACCTGCCGGTGCCCAAGGACGTCCTCGACGCCGCCGTGCGTGTGCTGGCCGGGTGGGGGTGGGCGGAGCGGCCCGTCGGCGTGGTCGGGATCGGGTCCCGCACGCGGCCGAACCAGCTCGACCACCTGGCCCGGCGGATCTCCGACATCGGCCGCATCCCGCTGCTGGGCACGCTCGTCCCGGCCGGGGAGCGCCCGGCCGCCCACGCCAACTCCGCACAGCGGCTGGCCGCGGTGTGGCAGGCGTTCGAGGAGCCCGCGTTCGCGCTGCCGGACGGCCCGGTGCTGCTCGTCGACGACGTGATCGACTCCGGCTGGACGATGACGGTCGCGGCCCGCCTGCTGCGCCGCGCCGGGGCGGGGTCGGTCCTGCCGTTCGCGCTGGCCCAGACCGGCTGAGAGGATCAACCCATGCCCGCCGACTTCGTGCTCAAGGCCATGAACACCGCCCACCGTGCCCTGCTGAAGGTCACCGGCGGCCGCGTCGGGTACGACGCCATGGGCATGCCCGTCCTGGAGCTCACGACGACCGGGCGGCGCAGCGGCGAGCCACGCACGGTGCTGCTCACCGCCCCGCTGGAGGAGCACGGGCACCCGGTCATCGTCGCCTCCCGCGGCGGCGACGACCGGCATCCGGCCTGGTTCCTCAACCTCCGCGACGAGCCGCGGGTGCAGGTCTCGATCCAGGGCGGCCCGCGCACCCCGATGACGGCCCGGATCGTCACCGCACAGGAGCGGGCCCGGATGTGGCCGCAGATCGCGGAGAAGTACACCAACTACGCGGGCTACCAGAAGCGCACCGACCGGGAGATCCCGCTGGTGGTGCTGGAGCCCGTCTCGCCATGAGCCCGGGTCACAGCAGCCCGGGTCACGGCAGCCCGGGTCACAGCAGGTCGGCGAGCAGGTCCGCCGCCCGCGCCGCCCCGCCGGTGTCGACCGGCCGGTAGCCCACCGGCCGGGCCACCTCCTCGGCGATCAGCGCGGCGATCCGGTCGGGGTCGGCGTCGGCCCAGTCCAGCCGCCGTCCCGCACCGTGGCGGGCGAGCCGCGCGGGTACGTGCACCTGTTGCTCGAAGTGCCGGCGCAGCGGCACGTACACGAACGGGACGCGGGCCGCGACGAGCTCCATCGTGGTCGTCAGGCCGCCCTGCACGACGGCGACGTCGCAGGCCGCGAGCATCCGGGGCAGGTCCGGGACGTAGCCGAGCACCTCGACCCCGCGCGGCACCGGCACCGAGGCCGGGTCGATCCGCGGCCCGGTGACCAGCACCATCCGCAGTCCCGGTACGGAGCGGGCGGCGGCCGGGAACGCGGCGGCGACCCGGGCGAGCAGCGGGCGCCCCACCGCGGAGCCGCCCACCGCGACCACGCACACCCGCTCGCCGTCGCGGAAGCCGAGGTCGGCGCGCGCCTGCTCCCGGTCGACCGGGGGCTCGGGCCCGGTGACGTAGCCCGCGAACACGTGCCGCTCGCACCCCCACTCCCGGACCGTCGGCAGGTCCGGGCCCAGCGCCACGTCGACGAGGTCGTCCGGGTCGCCGACGAACACCGACCGGTCGCGCAGCCGGGGCCACCGGCGCATCCGCGTCACGTGCTCGGTGTTCCAGTCCGCGGTCAGCACCTCCTCGGCCGCGCCGCCCTCGGGCATCGGGAGCCAGCCGACGAAGTCGGTCAGCCACGCGTAGGGGGCGCTCTTGAGCTCGGGGTTGTCGAACAGGAAGTGGTCGACGTCCCAGCCCTCGTCGGCGATCCACAGGTCGTAGGGGTCGTCGGTGACGACGTCCTGGAAGACCCCGAAGTTCGCGGCCAGGATCTCGTCCATGTCGCGCACCGCCCGGAACGCGTGCAGGTCGTGCTCCCCCGCCTGCTGCTCGACGTGCGCCGACTCGCTGGCGAGCCAGCGCGACGCCGGGTGCACCCGCTCGCCGCGGGCGGCGAGCACCCGGGTGACCGGGTCCTGGGTGAGCCAGTCGATCTGCAGGTCGGGGTGCCGCTCGCGCAGCGCACCGGCGATCGCGAGGTCACGCCGCACGTGCCCCAGGCCGATCGGCGAGCACACCAGCAGCGCCCGCCTGCGCCGGTGCAGCGGGCGTGACCAGCGCCGCGGCGCGGGCGGGGCGAACCGGGCGGCGAACCCGCGGATCAGCCCGTTGACCCGCACCGGGTCGCGCACCCCGGGCACGTGCCCGCTGCCCGCCAGCTCCACCAGAGCCCCGCCGCTCCAGGTGGCCAGCGTCGCTCCGGTCTCGGGCCTCACGATGAGGTCGCGGTCGCCCTGCACGACCAGCACCGGGCAGCGCACCGCACGGACCGTCGCCTCCGCGGCGGCGGCGTCGACCTCGGCCATCGCGGGCCCGGTCGCGGCGAGGACCTCGGGCCCGGTCTCCCGGGCCCGGGCGACGCAGTCCTCGCGGGCCTTGAGCGAGTGCTCCTCGGGGAGCATCGCCGCCATGAACGCCTCGGTGAACCCGGCGTAGTCGCGGTACCACCACGCGGGGTCCCACAGGCCGTGCCCGATCGACCGGTGGTCGACCGGCAGCGCCGGGGCGATCGCCACCACCCCCAGCACGCGCTCGGGATGCCACGCCGCGGTCTGCACCGCCCGCCGCCCGCCCGCCGAGGTCCCGACGAGGACGGCGCGGTCCACGCCGAGCGCGTCCAGGGCGTCGAGGACGTCGAGGACCTGCTCGGCGTCGCGGTACGACGCCGGGTCCAGCGGGCGGTCGGCCCCGCCGTTGCCGCGGCCCTCCACGACGACGACCCGGTGGTGGCGCGCCAGCGTCGGCACCTGCATCTTCCACTGCCGGGCGTGCACGATCGGCCACGACGGGAGCAGCGCGATCGTCGGCTCCCCGTCACCGAACACCTCGTAGGGCACCCGGACGCCGCCCCGCTCGACGACGCCGACGGCGTCCGGTTCCCGTGCGCGCATGGCCCTCCCCCTCCGTCGCCCGAGCGTGCCGCACCGCGACCCGCGACGGCGACGACCGGACGGCCGTACCCGGCTCAGGCCGGCTGCCGGGCGATCGAGTGCCGGTCGAGGAACCCGGCGAGCGGCCCGGCCAGGTCGGCGGCCCGGGTGACCGGGAACGAGTGGTCCGCACCGGGGATCGTGACGCTCTCGGTCTGCGGCAGCCAGGCCCGGACCTGGTCGCGGATCTGCTCCATCAGCACCCCGCCCGCGCCGCCGGTGACCTCCAGCACCGGCGCCGTGATCGACCCGACGTCCGGCATCGCCGCCGCCCAGGCCCCCAGGGCCGGGACGTCGGAGTGGAACAGCGTCGCGGCGTCACGCTCCAGCTGCGCCACCCCGCCCGGGATCGCCGCCTCCAGCCGCGCCCGCCAGTCCGGGCCCCACAGCGGGAGGTGGAACGCGTCGAGCGCGCCGGCCCGGTCCCCGTCCGCCCACATCTGCGCCACCGGTGCCAGCGCGGCGGCGAGCTCCGCGGCCGCGGGCACGACGAACAGGGCGGGTTCGAGCAGCGTCAGCGACGCGACCGCGCCCGGCCGGTCCACCGCCACCTGCAGCGCGACGGCGCCGCCGTGCGACCAGCCGACCAGGTGCGCCCGGTCGATCCCCAGGCCGTCGAGGACCGCGAGGCAGTCGGCCGCGTCCCGGGTGATCGACACGGGACCGGGCAGCGCTGTCCGCCCGTAGCCGCGGCGGTGCGGGCGCAGCAGCCGCCGCCCCCGGGCGACGTCGGGCTGCGCGCACAGGGGCACGAAGGAGTCGACGATCAACCCGCCCGCGACGAACAGCACCGCCTCGCCCGCGCCCTCGTCGTCGACGGCGAGCCGCCCGCCGTCGACCTCGACCCGGGTGGCGCTCACGGCCGCACCTCGTACACCGCGTTGAACGGGGTCTCCGCGGCCCGGCGGAACCGGGTGAACCCGGCGTCGGTCATGACCTGCCGGATCGCGGCCTCGCCGGCCTGCGCGCCGAGGGCGTAGCCGCCGGGCTGGGACAGCCCGTTGGGCACGCACAGGAACGTGGAGAAGCTGTAGTACATCCGCCCGACGGGGTTCATGTTGTCCTCGGGCCGGTCCCCGGCCAGCGGTTCCACCACCAGCCAGGTGCCGTCCGGGGCGAGCGCGTCGCGGACGTGGCGGGCGGCGCCGAGCGGGTCGCCCATGTCGTGCAGGCAGTCGAAGCTCGTGACGAGGTCGTAGCCGTCGCCGCCGAAGGTCTGCGCCGAGGCGACCTCGAAGGTGGCCCGGTCGGCCACGCCGGCGTCGGCGGCGCGCTTGCGGGCCAGGTCGATGGAGCCGTCGTGGTAGTCCGAGCCGCTGATGCGGGTCCGCGGGTAGGCCTGCGCCATGATCACCGAGGAGGCGCCCAGCCCGCAGCCGACGTCGGCGACGCGCGCGCCGTCGGTCAGTCGCCGCTCCACGCCGTCGAGCGCGGGGATCCAGGTCGACACCAGGTTGGCCGCGTAGCCGGGCCGGAAGAACGCCTCGCAGCCCAGGTGGACGTCGCGGTCCTGGGTGGCCCAGCCGACGCCCGCGCCCGTCCGGAACGCCTCGGTGATCCGCGGCTCGGCCGCCAGCGAACCCAGCACCAGCTGGAAGGCGGCGGGCAGGTGCATCCCGGCGGCGTCGGCCAGGCAGAACGCCTGCTCCTCGGTCAGCGAGAACCGGCCCGACCCGGCGTCGTACTCGACGTAGCCGCCCGCGGCCTGCCCGCGCAGCCACTCGGTGAGGTAGCGGGCGTCGCAGCCGGTGCGCGCGGCCAGCTCCTCCGGCGTCGCCGCGCCCTGCGCCAGCCCCGCGTACAGGCCCAGGCGCTGCCCGACCACCACGTTCCCCGCGGCCATCGCCGCGCCCAGGTCCCCCACGAACCTCCCGAGGAACTCCATCAGCCTGCCGTCGTCCATCACGCGCCTCCCGTCCGGCCGGGGGATCCCGGCGGCGGTCAGGGTGTCGCGCGCCGTTGCGCGGTCATTGCGGTGCGACCGCAACGGAGTGCCGCCCGGCGAGCCGGGTGACCTCGGCCGCGGCGGCCGGCGCGGCGGGATCGCCGAGCCGGGCGGCCGCGGCGGCGTCGACCCGGCCCGCGACGACCTGCACCGGCACCCAGCATCCACGCCGCCCCGGGAGGCGCGGTGATCCCGGCGAGCAGGGTGGCGGCCTCGCGCAGGTGCGCGGCCGACCCGGTGGCCTGCGCCAGTGCGGCGAGCGGGCGCAGCCGGTAGGCCTCCGCACCGCTGCCGGCCGCCCGCTCCGCCGCGGGCCCGAGCACGGCGACGGCGCCGTCGCGGTCACCGCACTCGAGCAGCGTCGTGCCGAGCATCGCCGCCACCGCCGGGACGAACCAGGCGTGCTCGCGCCCCTCGGTGAGGGCCACGGCCCGCCGCCCCAGTGCGACGGCCCCGTCCGCGTCGCCGCGCAGCCGCGCCATCCAGCCCCGGTGCGCGACGAACCACGCCTCGTACAGCACGTACCCGCCCTCGGTCGCGACCGCCACGGCGTCGTCGATGCGCCGACCGGCGGCCGTCCAGTCGGCCGCGGCCAGCGCCGGGAACGCCGACTCGAACACCGTCCAGGCCAGCAGGTGGGTGTCGTCGAGGCGGCGCAGCAGGGGTTCCAGCTCGTCGAGCACCCGGCGCAGGGGGCCGACGTCGCCCAGGTAGGCGTGGGCGTTCTTGAGCCCGTCGAGCCCCGCGGCCAGTGCCCGGTCCGATCGGGCGGCGCGGCCGGCGCGGACCGCCCGCTCCCCCAGCACGACGGCGTCGGCGAACCGCAGCCTGCTGCTCGCGAGCACGGTCAGCCAGCCCAGCAGGTCGGCCTCGTCCTCGCGGGCGCCCAGCGACTCGGCGATGACGAGCCCGGCCCGGACCCGCCGGGCGCACTCGGCCACCGCGGAGCCGCTCGCCCCGGCGGCGTGCCCGCCGAGGTCGCGCAGGGCCCGCATCTCCAGGCGGCGGTCCCCGGCCAGGCGGGCGGTCCGGGCCGCCGCGGCGAAGTCGTCCATGGCGTCGCGGTAGCGCGCCAGCGCCTCCCGCGCCCGGCCGCGCGCGAGGTGTGCCCGGGCGAGGAGCTCCCGGTCCGCCGCCCGGTCGGCCGCGTCGAGGGCGTGTCCCAGCAGCGTCTCGGCGTCGGCGGTGGCGTGGGCGCGCACCGCCCGCTCCCCCGCCGCGAGGAAGGCCCGCGCCGCGCGGGGCAGGTCGCCGGCCGCGCGGGCGTGCATCGCGACCGCCTCGGGGGCACCGGTCAGCAGGTCGGCGGCGCGACGGTGGTGCAACGTCCGCAGCGGGCCGGGCGTGGTGGCGTAGAGCACCTCCTGCACCAGGTCGTTGACGAACTCCCAGGTGCGGTCCGCCGCCACCAGCAACCGCGCGTCGGCGGCGTCCTGGCAGCGGCGCGCGGCCTCCAGCGGGGCCAGGTCGAGCAGGGCCGCGACGCGCTCCGGGTCGACGGTCGCGCCCAGCACCGCCCCGGCCCGCAGCACCTCCTCGCACTCCGGCCCGGCCCGGCGCAGCCGCGCGAGCACCACCTCCTGCAGCGACTCGGGCACCCCCCGCTCCCCGGTGTCGCCGCTCGCGGTGTCCAGTGCGCGCAGCGTCTCCACCACGAACAGCGTGTGGCCGCGGGTGCGCGCCGCGATCTCCGCGGCCCGCCCGCCGTGCCCGGCCCGGTCGGCCAGCCGGGCGACGGCGTCGTCGTCGAGCGGGCCGAGGTCGACGCGCGTGGCGACGTCGGCGAGCGCGTCCAGCGCGGCCCGTCCCTCCTCCGCGCGCAGCACCGCCACCACCAGCAACCGGGCCGCCGCCGCACGCCGGGCGAGCACGTGCAGCAGCTCGACGGTCGCGAGCCCGGCGTTGTGCACGTCGTCGAGCAGCAGCAGCACCGGCGCCCGCCCGGCCAGCCCGCACAGCACCCGGGCCAGGCCGTCGCAGACCCGGCGACGCTGTTCCGCGGGGTCGTCGTGGCGGTCCTCGGGCACGTCGTCGAGCCCGGCGAGCAGCCCGGCCAGTGCCCCGGCCCGGCGTCCCGCCAGCTCGCGCAGGTCGGGGCCGGGCACCCCGGCCAGCGCGTCGACGACCGGCTGCAGGAACAGCGACCGCTCGCCGGTGTAGCAGCGGGCCCGCAGCACCCGCGCGCCGCCCGCCGCGCAGCCCTCGGCCAGCTCGGCGGCGAGCCGGGTCTTGCCGATCCCGCCCTCCCCCGCGACGAGCACCAGCCCGCCGCTCCCGCCCGCCGCCCGCGACCAGGCGCCGCGCAGGGCCGACAGCTCGACGGCCCGCCCGGTGAGCTCGGTGGGCGGCGCGGGACCGCGGTCCTCGGCGAGCACGGCGGCGTGCAGCTCGCGGGTGGCCGGCGCGGGGTCGACGCCGAGCTCCGCGGCGAGCGCGCGGCGCAGGGCGTCGAAGGCGCGCAGGGCCGCGGCCCGGTCGCCCGCCGCGCGGAGGGCCTGCATCAGCCCGCGGCAGGCCTGCTCGTCGAGCGGATCGGCCCGCAGCGCGGCGGCGGCCGCCTCCCGCGCGGTCACCGGGTCGCCGGCACCGGTCGCCGCGGCCGAGGTGGCGTGGCGGGCGTCGCGCAGCAGGGCGTCGGCGGCGGCGCGGGCGTCACGCACCCACGCGACGTCGGGCTCCCCGGCGAGCACCGTCCCCCGGTCGAGGACGTCGATGGCCCGCCGGCCCGCCCGGGCGGCCGCGGCGGGGTCGGTGACGGCATCGCGGCGGCAGCGGTCGACGAGCTCGGCCGCCTCGTCGAGATCGACCCGGACCGCGGGGGCGAGCCGGTAGCCGTCACGGCCGCCGAGCACGGCCCCCGCGCCCAGCGTGGCGCGCAGCCTGCTCACCAACGTGGCGACGTCCTGCACCGGGTTGCGCGGCGGGTCGCCGTCCCAGAGCAGCCCGACCAGCTCCGTGGCCGCGACCGGCCGTCCCCGCTGCACGGCGAGGACCGCCAGGAGCCGCCGCGCCTTGCGCCCGGCGATCCCCGGCAGCGGGGTCGGGCCGGGTCGCTCCACCCCGAGGGAGCCGACCAGCCGGACGGTGAGGCCGTCCATCCCGGCAGGTTAGCCGCGGTCCGGGCGGGGACGTCAGGTCCGGACGGGCCCGGCCGGGATCGTCGCCGCGGGGTCGACCGGCGGCCCGGGGTCGCAGGCCACCCAGGCGTTCGGCAGGGCCACCACCCGCGGGTCGGGGCCGGGCGGCGGCGCGCCGGGGTGCACGGTCAGGTGCCAGCACGGCGCGTCCGGCCGCCCGGCGTCCGCCCAGGCGGCGAGCGCGGCGCACAGGCGCCCGGCCACGGCCTGGCCCCCGGGCCCGTGCGGGACGACGGAGGTCGGGCCGCGGCACGGGGCGGCGGTCGCGAGCCCGGCCGGGTCGACGAGGGCGAGGTGCACCTCCGACGCGCCGCCCACCAGCCGCGCCGTCCCCGGCTCGGACAGCGCGAGCCAGAGGCCGAACCCGTCCCAGAGGTCGACGGTGCCCAGCTCCACCGGGGAGACGACCGGCGGGCCGGGCTCGTCCAGGGCCGCCGCGACCGCCGCCGCGTCGACCGGGGCGGCCCCGGGAGGAAGCTCCAGCCGGCGCCCGCCCGGCAGGTCGACGCCGGCCCCGCCCGGCACGGCCGCGGCCCCGCGCATCCGGATGAACCCGCAGCTGCGCACCGAGCGGCTGCGCAGCACACCGTCCGGGCCCAGGTCGAGGGCGACCGACACCTGGCTCCCGCGCAGGCCCAGCGGGAGGAGCAGCCGCCCGCCGGGCGCGAGCTGCGCCACCCACTCCGGCCGGACGTCCGCGCTGCCGACGGTGAGCACGATCCGGTCGTAGGGGGCCCCCGCGGGATGGCCGAGGGCGCCGTCGCCGGTGACGAGCTCGACCCCCGCCACCCCCGCCGCGGCCAGGTGCTCCCTCGCCGTCCCGACGAGGCCCTCGTCGATGTCGACCGAGACCACCGCCCCGGACGGCCCCACGAGCCGCGCCATCAACCCGGCGTTCCAGCCGGTGCCGGCCCCGATCTCCAGCACCCGTGCCCCGGGCTGCAGGTCCAGCTGCTCCAGCATGATCGCCACCATCGACGGCTGCGACGCCGAGCTGGTGGCCACACCCTCCACGTGCTGCACCGCGACCGCCCCGTCGGCGTAGGCCGCCTCGACCGTGCGCCCGGGCAGGAACAGGTGCCGCGGCACGTCGCGGAACGCCTGCTCGACCGCCGCCGACCGGATCCGCCCCGACGCCACCAGCGCGTCGACCAGCCCGGCACGGGCACGGTCGGCGACGGACACCGCGCCGAGTGTGGCCGGGTCCCCACCGCACGACAAGCGGGAGCGATCCGGGGGCGGAATCCGGGGGACTCGCGGGGAGGATCCGGGGGACTCGCGGCAAACCCCGCGAGTCCCCCGTTCCCCGCCCGCGAGTCCCCCGTTTCCCGCCCGCGAGTCCCGGAACGGGGACCGTAAGTCAGACGGGGACGAGGTCGTCGGCGTGGACGACCTCGCGCCGCAGCTCCGGGGGCAGGTCGCGGGTGCGGCGGCCGATGAGGGTCGGCAGCTCGGCGGCGTCGAAGCCCACCACCCCGCGGGCGACGACCGCGCCGTGCGGCCCCCGCAGGTCGACGACGTCCCCGGCCACGAAGTCGCCGTCGATGCCGTGGATGCCGGCGGCGAGCAGCGAGCGGCGGCGGTCGATCACCGCGGCGACGGCACCCGCGTCCAGGTCGAGTGCCCCGCGGACGTCGGCCGCGTGCAGCAGCCAGAACCGCCGCGCCGACAGGCGCCGCCCGGAGGGCCGGAACGCGGTGCCGACCTCCGGGCCGTCGACGGCGGTGTCGAGGGCGTCGGCGACGTCGTCGGCCGCGGCGAGCAGCACCGGGATCCCCGACGCCGACGCCATCGCCGCCGCCATGATCTTGGTCGCCATGCCGCCGCGGCCGAGACTGCCCTGCCCGGGCCGCGCGACCTGCACCGAGGCCAGATCGGCGGGGGCGTCGACCTCGCGGACCAGCCGCGAGCCGGGACGGCGGGGGTCGCCGTCGTGCAGGCCGTCGACATCGGAGAGCAGCACCAGCGCGTCGGCGCCGATCAGGTGGGCGACCAGCGCGGCGAGCCGGTCGTTGTCGCCCACCCGGATCTCGTCGGTGGCCACGGTGTCGTTCTCGTTGACCACCGGCAGCACGTCGAGCCCGAGCAGCCGCTCCAGCGTGCGCTGCGCGTTGCGGTAGTGCGCCCGGCGGATCATGTCGTCGGCGGTGAGCAGCACCTGCCCGATCGCCCGCCCGTGCCGCGCGAACGACGCCCCGTAGGCCTGGGCGAGCAGCAGCTGCCCGACGGCCGCGGCCGCCTGCTGGGTGGCGAGGTCGCGCGGGCGCCTGCGCAGCCCGAGCGGGGCCAGCCCCGCCGCGATGGCACCCGACGACACGAGCACCACCTGGCTGCCGGCCGCCCGGCGCGCGGCCAGCGCGTCGACGAGCCGGTCGAGACGGGCGGGATCGAGCCCTCCGGACAGCGAGGTCAGCGACGACGACCCGACCTTCACCACGACCCGCCGCGCCGCGCCCAGCAGCGCCCGCGGCGCGGCCCCCGTCGCCGGCGCCGCCGGGTCGGGGGTGAGCGACGCGCCTGCGGTCATCGACCGGACGGCGGGACGGCCGGGGCCGACCCATCGGGCGGGGCCTCGTCCCAGACACCCTCGTCCCACGCGTCCCCGCGCTCGGCGGCGGCGAGCCGGTCGCGCTCGTCGGCGGCCTCCGCCTCTGCCCGCTCGTGGGCCAGCTCCTCGTCGGTGCGGTGCAGGCGACGCGCGTTGCGGGCCACCTTCCGCTCCGCCGCGGGGACGCGGTCGTCGGTCTCGAGGCGCCGGTCGGTGCCGCGCCCGGACATGAGGACCGCGACCCCGGCGGGGGTGGTCGGCTCCCAGTCGAAGGTGACGTCGCCGATCGTGACCGGTGAGCCGCGGTGCGCCCCGGCCCGGGCCAGCGCGTCCTCGACGCCGAGGCGGGCGAGCCGGTCGGCGAGGTAGCCGACGGCCTCGTCGTTGTCGAAGGAGGTCTGCCGGATCCAGCGCTCCGGGCGCGCCCCGCGCACCAGGAAGCCGCCCTCGTTCTCCGGGTCGGGCTCGATGGTGAAGCCGGCGTCGTCGACGGCGGTGGGCCGCAGCACGATCCGGGTGGCCTCCACCACCGGCTGGGCCGCACGGTGGGCCGCGACCTCCTCGGCCATCGCGAACGTCAGTTCCCGCAGGCCGGCGTGGGTGGCCGTGGAGATCGGGAGGACGCGCCAGCCGTAGCGCTCCTTCAGGTCCGCGGCGACGATGTCCGCCATGTCGGCGGCGTCCGGCACGTCGATCTTGTTGAGGGCGATCAGCCGGGGGCGGTCGGCCAGCTCCCCGCCGAGCGCGGGCGTGTACTGCGCGAGCTCGGCCTCCAGCGCCGCGATGTCGGCGGCCGGGTCGCGGCCGGGCTCGAAGGTCGCGCAGTCGACGACGTGCACGAGCACCGAGCAGCGCTCGATGTGGCGCAGGAAGTCCAGGCCCAGGCCGCGGCCCTGGGAGGCGCCGGGGATCAGCCCGGGCACGTCGGCGACGGTGAACACCTCCGACCCCGCGGTGACGACGCCGAGCTGCGGGACCAGCGTCGTGAACGGGTAGTCGGCGATCTTGGGCCGGGCCGCGGACAGCGCCGCCACCAGCGACGACTTGCCCGCCGACGGGAACCCGACCAGCCCGACGTCGGCCATGGAGCGCAGCTCGAGCACGAGGTCGCGCTGCTCACCGGGCTCGCCGAGGAGCGCGAAGCCGGGGGCCTTGCGCGCGTTGGACGACAGCGCGGCGTTGCCCAGCCCGCCCCGCCCGCCCTCGGCCGCGACGAAGCGCGTGCCGGGGCCGGTGAGGTCGGCGACGATCTCGCCGTCGGGGGTGAACACGACGGTGCCGTCGGGCACCAGCAGCTCGATGTCCTCGGCGTTGGCGCCCATCTTGAACCCGCCCTGGCCCTGCTTGCCGTTGCGGCCCAGCGCGTGCGGGCGGTGGTGGAAGTCGAGCAGGGTGTGCACCCCGGGGTCGACGACGAGCACGACGGACCCGCCGCGCCCCCCGTTACCACCGTCCGGGCCGCCCAGCGGCTTGAACTTCTCGCGGTGCACCGAGGCGCAGCCGTTGCCGCCCGCCCCCGCCGTGGCGTGCAGCACCACGCGGTCCACGAACCTCGACATCAGCCGTCTCTCCCTCGCACGACGAACGGCGGGCCACCCTCAAGGGCGGCCCGCCGTCGTCGAGATGTATCTGGTGGTGCTGGACTCTCCGGTGCTGGGCCTCAGGCCGGGACCGGCACGATGTTGACGACCTTGCGGCCGCGGCGGTAGCCGAACTCGACGGCGCCCTCGGCGAGCGCGAACAGCGTGTCGTCGCCGCCCCGGCCCACGTCGACACCGGGGTGGAACTTGGTGCCGCGCTGGCGGATCAGGATCTCGCCGGCCTTGACGTGCTGGCCGCCGAAGCGCTTCACGCCCAGGTACTGGGCGTTCGAGTCGCGCCCGTTGCGGGAGCTGGACGCACCCTTCTTGTGAGCCATGGCTGCGTCTCCCCTACTTCGAGATGCCGGTGATCTGCACACGCGTCAGCGGCTGGCGGTGCCCCTGGCGCTTGTGGTAGCCGGTCTTGTTCTTGAACTTGTGGATGCGGATCTTCGGGCCCTTGGCGTGCTCGACGACCTTGGCCGCCACCGTGACACCGGCCAGCGCGTCGGCGGCGCTGGTGACGTCGTCGCCGTCCACCAGGAGCAGGGCCGGGAGGGTGATCTCGGCGCCGGGCTTGCCGTTGATCTTCTCAACGGTGACCACGTCGTCGACGGCCACCTTGTACTGCTTGCCGCCGGTCTTGACGATCGCGTACATGGACGCACTGCTCCTGAAGCTCGGGGGACGAAGCGGAGAGTTTCCTCCTCGCGGGCCGCCACTCACGGGTTTCACGGAGTGCGGCGCAGGTGTCCCAGGGTACGGAAGGGCTGAAGCGGGGGTCAAACCGGGTCTCCCCCGGCCGTCGAGGGGTCGGCGGCGGGCGGCGGCCCGGCCGGCCGCGAGGCCGCCCGCCGGGTGCGGCGCGGGCGGGTGACGGCCGGGGCGGGCTCGGGCTGCGGGGGCACCGCGGCCACGGCCGGGTCCGCGACCGGGGCCGCGGGCGGGGCCTCGACCGGGGCCGGGACCGGGGCCGGGGCGGGTTCGGGCACGGTGAGGACCGCCGCGGCCGGGGCGTCGCCCTCGGTCGCGCTCGGTGCCCCGGCCGTGCGGGTGACGCGGCCGCGGCGACGCGCCGGACGCGCCTGCTCGGCCTCGCCGCCCACACCGTGGTCGACGTCGGCGAGCGGGGGCGCGGGCGGGGTCACCGTCCGCTGCACGACGGCCTCCTCCACGGCGTCCTCGACGCCGCCCGCCACCACACCCGAGGCGGGCGCGGCGTCGAGCGCGACCGCGGGCGCGCCCACGTCGACGGTGGCGGCCGGGACGTCGACGGCCGGGGGCTCGGCCGCGGGGGCCTGGACCGGGGGGACCTCGACGGCGGCGGACTGTCCGTTGCGCCCGTTCGCGGCGGCCGGGTCGACGGCGTGCCCGTTGCGGTCGCCGTGGACCTCGGGGGTGCCGTGGTCGTCCCCGTCGCGACGGCCCCGGCCGCCGCGGGTGCGACGTCCGGACCCCTCACCGGGGCGGGACGGGCCGCGCCCGGCATCGGACTTCTCCGGCACCGGGTCGGCGTCGACGAGCACGCCGCGACCGCGGCAGTGCTCACAGGTGGTCGAGAAGTGCTCCAGCAGCCCGCCGCCGACGCGCTTGCGCGTCATCTGCACCAGGCCCAGCGAGGTGACCTCGGCGACCTGGTGGCGCGTGCGGTCGCGGGAGAGGCACTCGGTGAGCCGGCGCAGCACCAGGTCGCGGTTGGCCTCGAGCACCATGTCGATGAAGTCGATGACGATGATGCCGCCGATGTCGCGCAGCCGCAGCTGGCGCACGATCTCCTCGGCCGACTCCAGGTTGTTGCGGGTGACCGTCTCCTCCAGGTTGCCCCCGGAGCCGGTGTACTTGCCGGTGTTGACGTCGATGACCGTCATGGCCTCGGTGCGGTCGATCACCAGCGTGCCGCCCGAGGGCAGCCACACCTTGCGGTCGAGCGCCTTGAGCAGCTGCTCGTCGATGCGGTACTCGGCGAACACGTCCGACGGCCCGACGTGCCGGTGCATCCGGTCGACCAGCTCCGGCGCCACGTGGCCGATGTAGTTGTGCAGCGTGTCCCACGCGTCGTCGCCCTGGACGACGAGCTTGGAGAAGTCCTCGTTGAACTGGTCGCGCACGACCTTGATCAGCAGGTCGGGCTCCTCGTAGAGCAGCACCGGCGCCTTGGGCTTGTTCGGGCCGGTGGCCTTCGCCTTGGCGTCGACGACCTCCCACTGCGCCTGCAGGCGGCGCACGTCGCGCTCCAGCGCCTCGTGGCTGACGCCCTCCGACGCCGTCCGGATGATCACCCCCGCCTCGCTGGGGACGATCTCCTTGAGCATGTCCTTGAGCCGCTTGCGCTCGACGTCGGGCAGCTTGCGGCTGATCCCCGCCGCGCCGCCGCTGGGCACGTAGACCAGGAACCGGCCGGCCAGGCTGATCTGGGTGGTGAGCCGCGCGCCCTTGTGCCCGACCGGGTCCTTCGTGACCTGCACGAGGACCGGGTCGCCGCTGTGCAGGGCCTGCTCGATCTTCCGGGCCTTGCCGCCGAGACCGGCGGCGTCCCAGTCGACCTCACCCGCGTAGAGCACGGCGTTGCGGCCGCGGCCGATGTCGACGAACGCGGCCTCCATCGACGGCAGCACGTTCTGCACGCGGCCCAGGTAGATGTTGCCGACCATGGACCGCCCGGTGCCGCCGTCGCGCCCGGCCCCGTCCGCCACGAAGTGTTCGACGAGGACGTCGTCCTCCAGCACCCCGATCTCGACGCGGTCGCCGCGCTCGCGGGCCACCATCACGCGGTCGACGGACTCGCGGCGGGCCAGGAACTCGGCCTCGGACAGGATCGGGACGCGGCGCCGGCCGGCGTCCCGCCCGTCGCGGCGGCGCTGGCGCTTGGCCTCCAGGCGCGTCGAGCCGCGGACGCCCTGCACGCCGTCGCCCTCGGTGTCCTCGGTGGAGGACGCACGCTCGCGCGGCGCGCGGATGCGGGTGACGGTACCGGGCGGGTCGGTCTCGTCGCCCGCGTCGTCGCCCGATCCGCGACGGCGGCGCCTGCGGCGGCGGCGCGAGCCGGAACCCTCCTCGTCACCGGACTCGTCGGTGGCGGCGGGCTCGGCGGTCTCGCCCTCCTCGCCCGCACCGTCCGCGGGCGCCTCGGCGTCGGCCTGGTCGGCGGCGTCGGTGCTCTCCTCGTCGGACTCGTCGTCGGCCCCGCGACCACGGCCGCGGCCGCGGCGGCCGCGACGGCGGCGGCGGCGCGCCCCGTCGTCGTCGGCGTCGTCGGTGTCCGGGCCCGTGGCGGGTGCCTCGACGGCGGCCTCGGCCTCGTCGGCGGCGCGGGCGTCGGCCGCGGGCCCGTCGGCCGCGGAGGTGTCGGCCGTGGTGGGCGCGGCGTCGGCCGCCTCGGCGGGCGCCTCGACCTCGGCGGCCCGGCGGCGGCGCGTGGGGCGGGCGGGGGCCTGGAACAGCGGCGCGGGCGGCGCGAACAGCGGGGTCAGCGCCTCGGCGGAACGGGCGGGCGGCTCGGTGCCGAAGCGGGGGGCGGCCTCGGGGACGCTGAGGTCGGGCGCGGCGGCCACCGCGGCGGCCAGGTCCGGCACCGCATCCGGCTCGGCGGGCGCGGCGACGTCCGGGGACCCGGCGACCTGCGGGGAGGCGGCCACCTCCGGGGACCCGGCGACCTCCGGGGACACGGCGTTCGGCGACGCGGGCGCGGCGGGTGCCGCACCGCGGGTCGCGCGGCGACGCCGGGGGCGCGGAGCGGGCGCCTCGGCCGGGGCCTCCGCCTCGGCTGCGGGCACCTCGGACGCGGGCACCTCGGCGGGGGCCGGGTCGACCGGGTCGGCCGCCCCCGTCAGCGCGGAGACCACCAGCTCGGCGGCCTTGCGGTCGATGCTGGACTGCGGGCTGCGCGCGACGATGTCGAGGTCGGCCAGCGCGGCCAGCACCTCCCTGCTGGTGCGACCCAGCAACCGGGCGAGCGCGTGGACGCGCATCTTGTCGGGCAGTTCGGGTAGGGCTGTGTCGGACATCGAGCTCCTTCGCCCCCGGGCGCCTCCGGTGAGGAAGGCGGCCGCTCAGGGGTACGCACGTCTCTCCCCGCGCGGTGCGCGGCGAGCAATCCTGGTCTGCTCGACGGCGTGCGGCGTCCGCACCGCTCAGACCTGGGTGGTGACCCGGGGCGGACCGAGCGGATCGGCGAGGTCACCCCGGTCGTCGAGCAGTCCCTGGGCCGTCCTGGTGGCCTTGGGAGGCACCGGAGACCTGAGGCCTGCGACAACGTCGAGTGCACCCAACACGTCATCGGGTCGAACGGCGGGTGTCGTCTGCCGCACGACCGCCGTCAGTATCGCACAGACGCCGGCCCCGTCGGTGCCGCTCGGCAGTGAGTCGTGCGACCCGGCCGCCGTCGCGGACGCCAGCGCGGCCCGGACGTCGATCTGCCGGCGCCCCGACGGCGTCACCCGCTCGACGACGAGGGTGTCGAGCGCGAGCAGCGCGTCGACCGCGGCGCGCAGGGCGTCGGGCGCCACCCCCGGCAGCTCGACGACCCAGCGGCTGGCGTCGATCCGGTCGGCCAGCGAGGGGGGCTCCGCGACGGCGGCGTCGAGGATGTCCAGGCCGTCGGGCAGGGCCGCGTCCAGCGCCGTGACCAGCTCGGACGGCTCCACCGGCGCCGTCAGCCCGATCTCCAGGTACTCGGCCTCGCTGGCCGTGCCGGTCGGCGCCGCCCCCACCCAGGACAGCCGGGGGTGCGGGCTGAACCCGTGCGAGTGCGACACCGGGACGCCCGCCCGGCGCACCGCCCGCTCGACGCTGCGCGCGACGTCGCGGTGCGACAGGAAGCGCAGCCGCCCGCGCTTGGCGAAGCGGATGCGGACCCGCGCCACGGTGGGTGGGGCGGGGTTGGCGGCTTCGCCGGCCTTGGGTCGCGGCACGTCCGAAGGATAGGCCGGGGCCCCGCTCACCCTCCGGTGCGGTCGGCCTCCGGGGCCAGCACCAGCAGCGACTCCCCCGCCGGGGCGAACCCGGCGCGCCGGTAGAACGCCGCGCTGCCCGGCGTCGGGGCGAGCACGAGGCGGCGGTAGCGCCGCGCCCTGGCGTGCGCGACGGCCTGGGTGAGCAGCGCGCGGGGCACCCCCCGGTCGGCCCAGGCGGCGATCACGAACGCGTTGCCGACGTGCCCGATCGCCCCGCCGCGTGCGCCGGGGCGCGGCATGTGCGCGATCTCGACGACGTTGAGCGAGCCGACGGCGGTGAACCCGGCCCGCTCCGTGCCCACCTCGGCCAGCCAGAACGTGCGCCGCGGCAGTTCCGAGCGCCACCACTGCGCGAACGCGGCCTCGAAGCCGGGGTCCTCGACCGGGCGGCCCGCCCGCTCCTCCAGCCACGCGCGCCGCAGCCCGGCCAGCGCGTCCAGGTCGCGCTCGTCGGCGACCCGGACGGTGAACGCAGGCGGATCAGCCGCCACGGAGGGGGTTCACCACGGTCAGCGGGAGCAGGGTGGTGCCGCTGGGGCCCACCTCGATGTCGGTGCCGGTCGACGGGCACACGCCGCAGTCGAAGCACGGGGTCCACCGGCAGTCGTCCTGCTCGCGGCCGGCCAGCGCGTCCTGCCAGTCGTCCCAGAGCCAGTCGCGCTCCAGGCCGGAGTCGAGGTGGTCCCAGGGCAGGACCTCCGCCTGCCCGCGCTCGCGGGTGGTGTACCAGTCGACGGACACCCCCAACGGCTCCAGCTCGGCCGCGGCCGCGGTCATCCAGCGCTCGAAGGAGAAGTGCTCGCTCCAGCCGTCGAACCGGCCGCCCTCACGCCACACCCGCTCGATGACGGCGCCGACCCGCCGGTCGCCGCGGGCCAGCAGGCCCTCGACCAGCGAGGGCTGCCCGTCGTGGTAGCGCATGCCGATGTTGCGGCCGATCTTGCGGTCGCTGTTGACGGCGGCGCGCAGCTTGCGCAGGCGGTCGTCGACGACGTCGGGATGGGCCTGTGCGGCCCACTGGAACGGGGTGTGCGGCTTGGGCACGAACCCGCCGATGGAGATCGTGCAGCGGACGTCGTTGCGCCCCGACGCCGCGCGCCCGGCCTTGATCACGCGGTGCGCCATGCCCGCGATCTCCAGGACGTCCTCGTCCTCCTCGGTGGGCAGCCCGCACATGAAGTACAGCTTCACCTGCCGCCAGCCCTGCGCGAACGCCTCGGAGACGGTGCGGATCAGGTCCTCCTCCGACACCATCTTGTTGATCACCCGGCGGATCCGCTCGGAGCCGCCCTCGGGGGCGAACGTCAGCCCGGAGCGGCGGCCGTTGCGGCTGATCTCGTTGGCCAGGTCGATGTTGAAGGCGTCGACGCGGGTGCTCGGCAGCGACAGCGAGGTGTTGGTGCCCTCGTAGCGGTCGGCGAGGCCCTTGGTGATCTCGGCGATCTCCGAGTGGTCGGCCGAGGACAGCGACAGCAGGCCGACCTCGTCGAAGCCCGAGGCGCGCACGGACGCGTCGACCATCTTGCCGATGCCCTCCAGCGACCGCTCCCGCACCGGCCGGGTGATCATCCCGGCCTGGCAGAACCGGCAGCCGCGGGTGCAGCCGCGGAAGATCTCGACCGACGCGCGCTCGTGCACGGTCTCGGCCAGCGGCACCAGCGGCGCCTTCGGGTAGGGCCACTCGTCGAGCTCGGTGGTGGTGCGCTTGGTGACGGTGCGCGGCACCCGCTCGTCGACGGGGGTGACCGCGGCGATCGCGCCGTCCTCGCCGTAGGCGACGTCGTAGAGGCCCGGCACGTAGCAGCCGTCGGTGGCGGCCAGGCGCAGCAGCAGCTCGCGGCGCCCGCCGGGGCGGCCCGCGGCCTTCCAGTCGCGGACGACGTCGGTGATGTCGCCGACGACCTCCTCGCCGTCGCCGATCGCGGCCACGTCGACGAAGCGGGAGATCGGCTCCGGGTTGAACGCGGCGTGCCCGCCCGCGACGACGACCGGGTGCTCCTCGGTGCGGTCGGCGGCGTGCAGCGGGATGCCGGCGAGGTCGAGCGAGGTGAGCAGGTTGGTGTAGCCCAGCTCGGTGGAGAAGCTGATGCCCAGGACGTCGAACGCGCCGAGCGGGCGGTGCCCGTCGACGGTGAACGCGGGCACGCCGTGCTCGCGCATCAGGGCCTCGAGATCGGGCCACACCGAGTAGCAGCGCTCGGCCAGCGCGTCGACGCGCTCGTTGAGCACCTCGTAGAGGATCTGGACGCCCTGGTTGGGCAGCCCGACCTCGTAGGCGTCGGGGTACATCAGCGCCCACCGGACGTCGGCGGCGTCCCAGTCCTTGAGCTGCGCGTTCAGCTCACCGCCCACGTACTGCACCGGCTTGGACACGCGCGGGAGCAGGGCTTCGAGATCGGCGAACACGGAGGGAGCAGTCACGCTGCCCCAGGGTAGCCCCCGCCGCGCACACGCTCCCGCACACGCCCGCCCGTCACGGTGTTCGCATGACCACGACCACGCAGACCACACCCGACCTGTCCGCCGTCGGCGCGAAGCACCGCGCCCTCTGGGCCTCCGGCGACTACCCCGCCGTCGCCGCCGACCTGATCCCCGACCTGGGGGCCACGCTCGTCGACGCGGCGGGCGTCACCGCGGGCCTGCGCGTCCTCGACGTCGGCGCGGGCACCGGCAACGCCGCGATCCCCGCGGCCCTGGCCGGCGCCGACGTCGTCGCCTCCGACCTCACGCCCGAGCTGCTCGCCGTGGGCGAAACGATCGCCGCCCGTCGCGGGGCGCGGCTGCAGTGGGTGCAGGCCGACGCGCACGCCCTGCCCTTCGAGACCGGCGAGTTCGACACCGTGCTGTCGTGCGTCGGCGTCATGTTCGCGCCGTTCCACGAGCGGGCGGCGGCCGAGCTGCTGCGCGTCTGCCGGCCGGGCGGCACGATCGGCCTGCTGAACTGGACGCCGGAGGGCTTCGTCGGACAGCTGCTCGCCACCCTCAAGCCGTTCGCGCCCGCGCCGCCGCCCGGCGCGTCACCCGGTCCGCTGTGGGGCCGCGAGGAGCACGTCCGGGCGCTGTTCGGCGACGGCGTGCGCGAGCTGCGGGCGCAGCGCCGCACCACCACGTTCGCCGTGACCGACACCCCGGAGGCCTTCCGCGAGTGGTGGAAGGCGAACTACGGGCCGACCATCGCCGTCTACCGCGGCCTGGACGCGGAGCGGACCGCCGAGCTCGACGCGGCGTTCCTCCGGATGCTCGAACAGACGCAGACGGACGGCGCATGGGAGGCGGAGTATCTGCTGGTCACCGCCGTTCGGACCTGACGGTCGGCGACGGGTGCGCGGGAGACTGGGGCCATGACGGTCGTGCGGCTGCTGGGGCCGCCCCACCTGGTCGGGTCGGCGCCCCCGCCCGGGCGCGGCCGGAAACCGTGGGCGCTGCTGGCCCTGCTGCTGTGCTCCACCGGCCCGGTCCCCCGCAGCCGCGTGATCGACCTGCTGTTCCCCGACGCCGCCGACCCGCAGGCCGCGCTGCGCTGGACGCTCAGCCAGGCCCGCCGCGCCGTCGGCGACGCGGTGCGGATCGGCGGCGACCCGCTGGGCCGGGAGGTCGCCGACGGCGTGCACGTCGACGTGCTCGACGTGCTCGCGGGCCGCGCGCCCGTCGGGTGGCCGCTCGGCGAGGCCACCCTGCCGCTGCTGGAGGGCGCCGAGCCCGACGTCGCCGAGTTCGGGGTGTGGCTGCACGGCCGCCGCCGCGACCTCGCCGTCGCCGGGGCGCGGCTGCAGCGCACCCACCGGGCGCGCCGCTTCTCCCCCGCGGGGCGCGGCGCCGTCCGGGACCTGGTGCGGATCGGCGAGCAGGTGATGGACGCGGGCGCGGCCCGCGACGGCACCGCGATCCTCGCCGGCGCCGTGCGCCGCGCCCGGGCACTGGGCGACGACGCCGTGCTGGCCGAGGCGCTGGCCCACTACGGCCGCGGCTACGTGCACGCGGTCGCCAGCACCGACCCGGGGGCGGCCGCGGCGCTGCGCGAGGCGGACCGCCTCGCCACCCGCGACGGCCTGGCCGACGTCGCCGCGCTGGCCCGCCGCGAGCTGGGGTTCGTCGCCACCGCGACCGGCGACCAGGCCGGGGCCCGGCGGCAGCTGGACCGGGCGGACGCCGCGGCGGCGGGGCGGCCCGAGGCGGAGGCCGGCGTCGCCTACGGCCGGGGGTTCGCCCTCGTCGACACCCTCGCCTCGGCCGGGGCGGTGGCGGAGCTGGACCGGGCCGTCGCGCTCACCGAGGCCGCCGACCGCCCCCGGGCCGCGGCCGCCGCGTACGCCATGCGCGGCCGGGCCCGGCTGCAGCGCGACGAGGACGAGCAGGCGGCGGACGACGTCGCGCGGGCCCGGGCGCTGGTCGCCGAGCTCGACTGGACCCCGCTGCGCCCGTGGGTCGAGTTCCTGCACGGCGAGGTGCTGCTGCGGGCGGGACGCGCCGCCGAGGCGGAGACGGTGTTCGCCGACGCCCGCACCCTCGCCGAGGTCCTCGACGACGCCTGCTGGATCGCGCTGACCGGGCGCGGCCTGGCCTCGGCCCGGGCCCGGCGCGGCGACCCGGCGGGCGCCGCCGCCGCGCTGCGCGGCACGCGCGACACCCTCGTCGCCGCCGCGGACGTGTGCTGCTGGATCGAGCTGCACATCCGCGACGCCCTCTGCGCCGTCACCGCGGCGTTCGACGAGCCCGCGGCGTTCGCGGAGTCGCGCGTGCTGGCCGACCGCGCCGAGCGGGCGGGGCTGGGCGAGTTCGCCGTGCGCGCCGCCCGCCACCGGGCCCGGCTCGGCGACCGCGACGCCGCCCGCGAGCAGCAGGCCCGGGCCGGCCGCTACGACAACCCGGCGCTGCTGCGGACCTGAACCGGGGGGCGGCCGCCGTCGAACGCCCGCTCGATGAACGAGCGATTCGTGCGGGTGGGGGACATCGAGCTCTGCTACGAGTCCCTCGGCGACCCCGAACACCCGACCGTCCTGCTGATCATGGGCCTGAACTTGTCGATGGACTGGTGGCGCGACGACTTCTGCGCCGACCTGGTCGCGCGCGGGTTCCACGTCGTGCGCTTCGACAACCGCGACGTCGGGCGCTCCACCCACGTCCGCGGCCCCGGGATCACGGCGTGGGAGTTCCTGCGCCGCCGCGCGCACCCCGTCTACACCCTCGCCGACATGGCCGACGACGCCGCGGGCCTGATCGCCCACGTCGACCAGCGGGGCGCGCACGTCGTCGGGGCGTCGCTGGGGGCGATGGTCGCGCAGGAGGTGGCGATCCGGCACCCGCACCGCGCCCGCTCCCTGGTCTCGATCATGGGGCGCCCCGGTGACGGGCGCACCGGCAAGGTCCACTGGACGCGGATCCCCGACTTCCTGCGCCCGCCGTCGGCCGACCCCGTCGAGGGGATGGTGGCGGCGTTCCGGCGGATCGGCTCGGCCGACCGCACCGCGCAGGACGACGAGGACGTGCGCCTGACGATGCGCCGCTCGATGCGCCGGGAGACCGGCGAGGGCAGCAGCCGCCAGCTCGCCGCGTGCGTCGGCGAGCGCGACCGCACCGCCGACCTGGGCCGCCTCACCCTGCCCGCACTCGTGCTGCACGGCCAGCGCGACCGGGTCATCGTGCCCTCCGGCGGGCGGGCGACGGCCGCCGCGATCCCCGGAGCCGAGCTGCTGGAGGTGCCGGGGATGGGCCACGACCTGGCGAGATGGGTGTGGCCCACGGTCATCGACGGCATCGCCCGCACCGCGACGCGCGCCGAAGCGGCGACTCCCTGACGCGCTCACCCACCCGCGCTCGTCGCACAGGATCCGGCCGGTCGCACAGGGTCCACCCTGTGCGAGACGCCGGGCCGTGTGCGACGGCGGCCGGGCTCAGCGCAGCAGGCCGGCCGACCGCAGCGCCGCGCGCACGTCCTCGTGGAGCATCTCGTCGAGCGGGACCAGCGGCAGCCGGATGCCCGGGGGGATCAGGCCCATCTCGGCCAGCGCCCACTTGACCGGGATCGGGTTGGGCTCGGCGAACAGCGAGCGGTGCAGGCCCGCGAGGTCGGCGTCGATCTCGGCGGCCAGCTCGGCGTCACCGGCCAGCGCCGCCGCGCACATCCGCGCCATCGCCTCGGGCGCGACGTTGGCCGTCACCGAGATGTCGCCGTGGAACCCGGCCAGGATCGCCGCGCGGGCCGTGGCGTCGTCGCCGGAGTAGAGGGCGAAGTCGGGCAGCTGCAGGGCCACCAGGTCGCGGACCCGGTCGAGGTCGCCCAGCGCCTCCTTCAGCCCGACGATGTTGGGCACCGCGGCGAGCCGCTCCACCGTCGAGGGCAGCATGTCGACGGCCGTGCGCCCGGGCACGTTGTACAGGTACTGCGGCAGGTCGACGGACTCGGCGATGGTGCGGAAGTGCCGGTACAGGCCCTCCTGCGGCGGCTTGTTGTAGTACGGGGTGACCAGCAGGGCGGCGTCGGCGCCCGCGGCCTTCGCCGCCTTCGTCAGGTGGACGGCCTCGGCGGTGGAGTTCGCACCGGTGCCGGCGATCACCGGGATCCGGCCCGCGACCACCTCGACCGTGCGGCGGATGACGTCGGTGTGCTCGGCCACGTCGAGCGTGGACGACTCCCCCGTCGTGCCGACCGACACGATCGCCGCGGTCCCGGCCTCCACCGCCCGGTCCACGATCTTGGCCAGCGACTCGTGGTCGACCGCACCGTCCTCCCGCATCGGGGTGACCAGCGCGACCAGGCTTCCGGTGATCATCGACTCTCCTCCGGCGATCCGTCGGAGCGCGACGCTACCCGCTCGCCCCGCGCGGGTCACACCGCTTCCCGGCGCAGACCTCGCTTCGCGGCGCAGACCTCGGTTCCCGGTGCAGTCCTCAGCCGAAGGCGGCGCGCATCGGATTGCCCGCCGTGGTGATCCGGCGGGCCGCCGCCCCGACGACCCCGGCGATCACCAGCAGGCCCGCCCCGGCGACGGCCGCGGGCGGGTCGTTGAGCACGATGCCCGACAGGGCCCAGACCACGGCCGCGGCGTACCCGACGACCGCGGTGCCCGACAGCACCACCCACATCAGGATCGCCGCCGCGGCCAGCAGCACCACCACCGCCGCGATCGCCGGCAGCGCGCCCTCCCCCGGCAGCCCGGCCCACACCCCCGTGGCGGCGGTGCCGAGCACGGTGGCCAGCGACACCCAGCCGGTGTAGAGCGCGACCGGGCCACGGAAGACGACCCGCTCGGCCACCGTGGCGGCCGGGTCGCGGCTGAGCCGGCCGAACACGACGGCCAGGCAGACCAGCAGCGCGATGATCAGCAGCTCGGCGACGGGCACCAGGCGGGCCCCGAACGCGAGGATCCAGGCCGGGTTGAGCACCGCCGACGCGGCCAGCCACCATCCCGTGCTGCGGTGGATCACCCGGCCGCGCTGGGAGGGCAGCAACTGGTAGACCGCGTAGGCGAGGAAGCCGGCGTAGATCAGGCCCCAGATCGCGAACGTCCAGCCGGCGGCCAGCAGCGGTGTGGCGTAGTCGCGGGCGACCACCCCCACCGACTCGCCGACCGTGCCGCTGCCCCCGAGCCCGGAGACGACGATCTGCACCACCGCCAGCACCGCCACCGCGGAGCTCCGGACGAGGTCTGCGGTGGCGGAGCGCCGGGACGTGACGGTCATCGGGCCATCATCGCGCCCTGCGCGGGCCCCGGCCAGCCGAGTCGCCCGACGGACGGAGTGTCCGGCGCGCCGCGCGGGTCAGCGCAGCAGGAGCCGGTCCAGGCGACGCGCCGCGACCACCACCCCCAGCGCGATCATCACCGCGAAATAGGCCACGTTGCCCAGCATCCCGACGTGCACCGCACCCGTCGTGAGCCCCCGCATCAGCTCGACGGCGTGGTAGAGCGGCAGGCACTGCACGACGGTCTGCAGCACCGGCGGGTAGACCGAGAGCGGGTAGAACGTGGTGGAGAACAGGAACATCGGCAGCACCGCGAGGGTGACCAGGTCGAAGTCCTGCCAGGACCGCATGAACGAGGTGGCCGCCATCCCCACCGCGGCGAACGCGAACGCCACCAGCAGGGCCGCGGGCAGCGCGAGCAGCGCCCACGGGGAGGTGAGCAGCCCGAACCCGGCCATCACCGTCAGGAAGCCCAGCGCGTAGAGCCCGCCGCGGATCAGCGCCCAGCCGATCTCCCCGAGCGCGATGTCGACGGGCCCCAGCGGGGTGGCCAGCATCGCGTCGTAGAGCCGCGCGTACTTGAGCTTGAAGAAGACGTTGAAGGTGGAGTCGAACACCGCCCCGTTCATCGCCGAGGCCGCCAGCAGGCCCGGCGCGATGAACGCCGCGTAGCTGATCGGCGTCCCGTCGGGCCCGGGCAGCATCCCCACCAGCGAGCCGAGGCCCTGGCCCATGGCGACGAGGTAGAACACGGGCTCGAAGAAGCCGGAGACGAACGCCAGCCAGCCCCGCCGGGAGACGATCGCCGAGCGCTCCAGCAGCACCCGCGACCGGCCCGCGTACCCGCCGCCGGGCAGCAGCCGGGACACCGTCGCGCCCGTCATCGGGTGAGCCTGCGCCGGTAGAGGCGGGTGACCAGCACGATCCCGACGGCGAGGAGCCCGGCGAGCACCGCGACGTGGCCGAGCAGGGCGAGCGCGCGGCCGGTGCCGAGCGCGGCGGCGCGGGCCAGCTCGGTGCCGTGCCACAGCGGCGAGATCCAGGCGACCGGCCGGACCCACTCGGGCAGCCGGTCGACCGGGAAGAACGTGCCGGAGAACAGCGTCATCGGGATGACCACGAACCGGAACAGCGCGTTGAACGGCCCGCCCTCGTTCTCGACGGTGGCCGCGAACGCCATCACCAGCGCCGCCACGGCCGCCCCGGTGAGCGCCGCGGCGAGCAGCGACCCGACGATGCCCGGGCCGGCGACCCCGCCGAACACCGCGATGACCACGACGAACACCGCCCCGGTGCCGGTGATCTTCGCGACCGTCCAGGCGAGGTGGCCCAGTGCGACCTGGGCCGGGGTGATCGGCCCGGCGACCATCGCGTGGTAGACGCGCTGCCACTTGAACGCCGAGAGCACCGGGTAGGTCGACTCGAACGCCGCGCTCTGCACCGCCGACACCGCCAGCAGCGCGGGCGCGAGCCACACCAGGTAGGGCACCCCGCCGGTGGCCGCGCGGCCCGCGCCGTCGACGAGCGATCCGAAGCCGACGCCGAAGGCCAGCAGGAACAGCAGCGGCTGCAGGATCGACGACACCGCGGTGGCCCGCCAGTTGCGCCGGTACCAGGTCCAGAAGTGCTCGACGACGAGCAGCACGCCGCGGGCGTGGCCCGGGACGATCCCCGTGGGTGCGGTCATCAGTCGACCAGCGTCCGGCCGGTGAGCCGCAGGAACACGTCCTCCAGGGTGGCCCGGCGCACCAGCGCGGAGATCGGGCGGTGCCCGGCGCGGGCCACCTCGCCCTGCACCCGCTCGCCGTCGGCGGTGGAGAGCAGCAGCCGGTCGGGCAGCTCCTCGACGCGGTCGGCCAGGCGGGCGAACGCCGCCGCCGGTGGCCGGTCCTCCGGGGCGAACCGCAGCTCCAGAACCTCGCGGGCGGCGTGGCGCCCGATCAGCTCCGCGGGCGAGCCCTCCGCCACGATCACCCCGCCGTCCATGACGACCAGCCGGTCGCACAGCTGCTCGGCCTCGTCCATGTAGTGGGTGGTGATGATCTGGGTGACGCCCTCGCGCTTGAGCCGGTAGAGCCGCTCCCACAGCAGGTGCCGGGCCTGCGGGTCGAGACCGGTGGTGGGCTCGTCGAGCAACAGCAGCTCCGGGTCGTTGACCAGGGCGCGGGCGATGGTGAGCCGCCGCTTCATCCCGCCCGACAGCGGCTCCACCGGCTCGTCGGCGCGGTCGGCCAGCTGCGCGAACTCCATCAGCTCGGCGGCCTTCTCGCGGACGTGGCGCTTCGGCAGCCCGAAGTAGCGCCCGTAGACCTGCAGGTTCTGCCGCACCGTGAGCTCGGCGTCGAGGTTGTCGAGCTGGGGGACGACGCCGATGCGCGCCCGGATCCGCGGCCCGTCGACGTCGGGGTCCATCCCGAGCACCTGCAGCGTGCCCCCGGTGCGCGGGGACACGCAGGCCACCATCCGCATCGTGGACGACTTGCCCGCGCCGTTGGGGCCGAGGAACCCGAACACCTCGCCCGGCGCGACGTCGACGTCGATGCCGCGCACGGCCTCGAACTCCCCGAAGCGCTTGCGCAGGCCCCTGGCCTGGACCAGTCCGTCCCCCATGCCCCGAACGGTAACCGGCGCCCCCGACAGGAGGCGTGGAGAAAGCGGATCAGCCCAGGCGCAGCTGGAACCAGTGCTCGTCGCGGCGGTCGTCGGGGCCCAGGTCCAGGGCGGCGGGGAAGACGCCCACCTCGGTCCAGCCCAGCCGCGTGTAGAACGCGGGAAGCCCGGTGCCGCCGCGCGCGGAGAGCAGCAGCAGGTCCAACCCGAGCTCGCGGCCCCGGGCCACGGCGGCGTCGAGCAGGACGCGGCCGAGCCCCTCGCCCTGCCGGTCGGGGTGCACCATCAGGCGCAGGACGTCGGCCCGGTGCGCGATGCGCGGGCCCGCTCCGCGGCGCAGGAACACCACCCCGGCGAGCGGCTCGCCGACCGTCAGCAGCTCCTGGCGTCCGGCCCGCACCTCGTCGACGACCTCGCGGGCGGCCGCGGCGATCTCCTCGTCGGTGCTGTCGGGGACGAACCCGACGGCGCCCCCGGCCCGGGTGACGGCGGTCCAGAGCGCGGTGAGCGCCGGGACGGTGCCCGGGCCGGGACGGTGCAGGCGGGGGGCGGTCAGAGGTTCGGGAACCACAGCTTGATCTCGCGGGCGGAGCTCTCCGCCGAGTCGGAGCCGTGCACCAGGTTGAACTGCGTCTCCAGGCCGAAGTCGCCGCGGATGGTGCCGGGCGTGGCCTTCTCGACGGGGTCGGTGCCGCCGGCGAGCTGGCGCCACGCGGCGATCGCGCGCGGTCCCTCGACGACGGCGGAGAGCACCGGGCCGGAGGTGATGAACTCCAGCAGCGACTCGAAGAAGGGCTTGCCGTCGTGCTCGGCGTAGTGCTGGGCGGCCGTCTCGCGGTCGACGGTGCGCAGCTCCAGGGCCACGATGTCGAGGCCCTTCCGCTCGATGCGGGCGAGGACCTCGCCGATGAGCTTGCGCGAGACGCCGTCGGGCTTCACGAGGACCAGGGTGCGTTCAGTCACGCGACGCAGGGTATCGGCCGCCGTGACCCGCCCTCACAGCCCCGCCCACCCCGCGAGTCGGGACATCCGTGTCACCGAGTCCGCCCGGGCGTGATCGCCGGATCGGCCCGACTCGGTCGCAGGAATGTCCCGACTCGCGGGGTCAGGGGGTCGGGACCAGCTCCGCCGCCGCGAACGACACGGAGAACCGCTCGCACCAGATGCTGACGCTGGTGAGCGCGGCGAGGTCGGTGCCCGCGGGGATCGGGTAGTTCGAGCTGCCGATGTTGCCCCTGAGCTCTCCCAGGTCGACGTGGGCACCGTCGTCGAAGACGAACCAGCCGTCGCGGCCCTCGATGACCGGGGCGTCGGTGAGCCACACCTTGAGCAGCGGGCCGTCGCTGGTGTCGAGGTCCTCCAGCCGCAGGACGCGCGAGCCGTCGGGCAGCTCCAGGACCACGACCGACCCGCTGCTGGCGTGCTCGTGGCTGATCAGCTCGCCGCGGGCCAGCTCCACCGGCCCGGCCGGCGCCACCGGCCCGGCCGGCGCCGCCGCGGGCGTCACGGGGGCGGCGGGCGCCGCGGCCGTGGGCCGCGCCTCGTCCACCGTGCGGTCGACGAACAGCTTCCACGGCTGGAACACCGCCAGAGCGACGACCGCGAGCACGGCGGCGACGCCGAGCCCGATCAGCACCGGAGGGCGACGGAGCAGGGTCATACGGCGATCCTGCCCGGCCGCCCCGGGAGGTGTCCCTTACGACTCGCGAACCTGCTGGCTCGGCAGCTCGCCCCGTGCCATCCGCAGCGCCACGTCGCGCCGCAGGAACAGCAGCCCCGCCCAGACCAGGACGAACACCACGCCCATGATCGCCAGGGCGGGCACGAAGAACCCGCACAGCAGCACCGCCACCTGCAGCGCGAGGGCCACCGCGAGCCCGTACGGCCGCCGCTGCAGCCCCGACGCCACGACCATCGCGACGCCCACCGCGGCGATCACCCCCACCCCGAGCGGGGTGGCCCCGTCGCCGAACTTGGGCAGCACCAGCAGCGCGAGCAGCACCACGATCGACTCCAGGACCAGCGTGGCCGCGAAGACCCCCCGGATGCCCTTCATCGGGTCGGGCGCGCTCACGAGGGCTCCCTGCCGAAGACCGTGCGCGTCTCCCCGGCCGTGACGACCGACCCGGTGACGATCACCCCGACGCCGGACTCGCCGCCCTCCTCGGCCAGCTCACCCGCCTGCTCGATCGCGGTCCGCAGCACCGGCTCCACGCTGACCCGCTCGGCCCCGAACACCTCGGTGGCCAGGGCGCCCAGCTCGTCGGCGTCCATCGCGCGCGGCGAGGAGTTGGCCGTGACGACGACCTCGTGCAGCACCGGTTCCAGCTCGGCGAGGATGCCGCGGGCATCCTTGTCGCGCATCACGCCGAGCACGCCGACGAGCCGGGTGAACCGGAACTCCCCCAGCAGCGCGGCGGCCAGCGCGCGGGCGCCGTGCGGGTTGTGGGCGGCGTCGACGAGCACCGTCGGCACGCCGGGCCCCGCCGCGAGCCGTTCCAGCCGCCCCGGGGAGGTCACGCCGGCGAACGCGGCGCGCACCGCGTCGGGATCGAGCGGCTGCTTCGGCCCGGCCCCGATCAGGGCCTCGGCCGCGGCGAGCGCGAGCGCCGCGTTGGACGCCTGGTGCTCGCCGTGCAGCGGCAGGAAGACGTCGTCGTACATGCCGGACAGGCCGCGCAGCGCGAGCCGCTGCCCGCCGACGGCGATCTCGCGGGAGGCCACGCCGAACTCGGCGCCCTCGCGCGCCACCTGCGCGTCGACCTCCACGCACCGCTCCAGCAGCACCTCGGCCACCTCGCGGTCCTGCGCGGCGAGCACCGCGACACAGCCCGGCTTGATGATCCCGGCCTTCTCCCGCGCGATCCCGAGCACGTCGGTGCCGAGGAACTCGGCGTGGTCCAGCCCGATCGGGGTGATCACCGCGACCGTGGCGTCCGCGACGTTCGTGGCGTCCCAGCGCCCGCCCAGCCCGACCTCGACGATCCCGGCCTCGACGGGCGCGTCGGCGAACGCGGCGAAGCCCATCGCGGTCAGGACCTCGAACTTGGACAGCCGCCCGTGCTTCCCGTCGACGATGTCCAGGAACGGCTCGACGTCGCGGTAGACGCCCACGTAGCGCTCGGGCGTGATCGGCCGGTTGTCGAGGTTGATCCGCTCGGTGGCCCGCTGCAGGTGCGGGCTGGTGTACCGCCCGGTGCGCAGCCCGATCTCGGTGAGCAGGGCGTCGACCATCCGGGCGGTGGAGGTCTTGCCGTTGGTGCCGGTCAGGTGCACGACGGGGTAGCCGCGGTGCGGCTCGCCGAGCACGTCGACCAGCGCGGCGATGCGCTCGGTCGAGGGCTCCATGACGGTCTCGGGCCAGCGCCGGTCCAGCTCGGCCTCGACGGCCAGGAACTCCGCGAAGCTCGCGACGCTGGACGTCGCCGGGATGACGTCCGGGGTGTCGCCGCCGCGGATGGCGTCGAGGACGTGCGAGATGACGGCGTCCTCGGGGTCGGGGATCTCCCCCTCACCCTCGGGCCCCGTCATGCGGGGAGCGCGGCCAGGCGCGCGGTGACCCGCTCGATGTCGGCGACGGCGGTGGCCCGCCGGGCCCGGATCCCCTCGACGACCTGCTCCGGCGCCCCGCCGACGAACTTCGGGTTGCCCAGCTTCTTGTCGGCGGCGTCGAGCTCCTTCTGCGCCGCGGCGAGGTCGCGGCCCAGCCGGGCCCGCTCGGCGGCCACGTCGATGGCGCCGGAGGTGTCGAGCTCGACGTGCACGGTGCCGGAACCCAGGGGGACCTCCAGCGTGGCGGTGACGGCGAAGTCGTCGCCCGGGGCGTCCAGGCGGACCAGCGACGCCAGCGCCGTGCGGTGCGCCCCGAGACCGGCCTCGTCGAGCCCGACGAGGCGGGCCGCGACGCGGCGGGCGTCGGGCACCCGCTGCTCGGTGCGGAAGCGGCGCACCTCGGTGGCCAGCTTCTGCAGCGCCGCGATCCGGGCGGCCGCGGCGGGGTCGACGGGGCGGCCCGCGTCGACCGGCCAGTCGGCGACGACGACCGACTCGTGCCCCGTCAGCGCCCGCCACAGCGCCTCGGTGACGAACGGCATCACCGGGTGCAGCAGGCGCAGCAGGGCGTCGAGGACGTGGCCCAGCACCGCGCGCGTGCCGTCGGCGGTGGCCTCGTCGGCGAGCTGCGGCTTGGCCAGCTCCAGGTACCACGAGCAGAACTCGTCCCACGTGAAGTGGTAGAGCGCCTCGGTGGCCTTGGCGAACTGGAAGTCCTCCAGCAGCGCGTCGACCTGCTCGCGCACCTGCGAGAGCCGGCCCAGGATCCACGCGTCGGCGTCGGTGGGCTCCGCGGGCAGCGGCAGCGCGGGCGAGGCGTGGTGGCTCAGCGCGAGCCGCGTGGCGTTCCACAGCTTCGTGCCGAAGCTGCGCGCGGCGAGCACGGCGTCGTCGCCGATCGGCATGTCGGTGCCCGGGTTGGCGCCGCGGGCGAGCGCGAACCGCACCGCGTCGGTGCCGTAGGCGTCCATCCAGGCCAGCGGGTCGACGGTGTTGCCCGCCGACTTCGACATCTTCTTGCCGTGCGCGTCGCGGACCATCCCGTGCAGCGCGATGACGTCGAACGGGCGCTCGCCCATCGCGTAGTGGCCCATCATCATCATCCGGGCGACCCAGAAGAAGAGGATGTCGTAGCCGGTGACCAGCACCGAGGTGGGATAGAACTTCTCCAGGTCCGGCGTCGTGTCCGGCCAGCCCAGCGTGGAGAACGGCCACAGGCCCGAGGAGAACCAGGTGTCGAGGACGTCGGGGTCCTGCGTCCAGCCCGCGGGCGGCTCCTCGTCGGGGCCGACGCAGACGGTCTCGCCGTCGGGGCCGTACCAGACCGGGATGCGGTGGCCCCACCACAGCTGCCGGGAGATGCACCAGTCGTGCATGTTGTCGACCCAGCCGAACCAGCGGGGCTCCATCTCCTTGGGGTGGACGACGACCGAGCCGTCGCGCACCGCGTCGCCCGCGACCTGCGCCAGCGGCCCCACCTTGACGAACCACTGCAGGCTCAGCCGCGGCTCGATCGGCTCCTTGGTGCCGCGGCTGGAGTGCCCGACGCTGTGCAGGTAGGGCCGCTTCTCCGCGACGATCCGGCCCTGCGCGGCGAGCGCCTCACGGACCTTCACCCGCGCCTCGAACCGGTCCATGCCGTCGAACTCGGTGCCCGTGCCCGCGATCCGCCCGGACTCGTCCATGATCGTCGGCATCGGCAGCCCGTGCCGGCGGCCGATCTCGAAGTCGTTGGGGTCGTGCGCCGGGGTGACCTTGACCGCGCCCGTGCCGAAGCCCGGGTCGACGTGCTCGTCGGCCACGACCCTGATCATGCGCCCGACCAGCGGCAGCTCGATCTCGCGGCCGACCAGGTGGGCGTAGCGCTCGTCGTCGGGGTGGACGGCGACGGCGGTGTCGCCCAGCATCGTCTCGACGCGGGTGGTGGCGACGACGATCGCGTCGTCGCCGTCCCCGTACCGCATGGAGACGAGCTCGCCCTCCACCTCGCGGTGCTCGACCTCGACGTCGGAGAGCACGCTGCGCATCTCCGGCGACCAGTTGACCAGGCGCTCCGCGCGGTAGATCAGGCCCTCGTCGAACAGCCGCTTGAAGATCGTGAGGACGGCACGGTTGGAGCGCTCGTCCATGGTGAAGCGCTCGCGGGTCCAGTCGACGCTGTCGCCCAGGCGCCGCATCTGCGCCAGGATCGCGCCGCCGTGCTCGGCCTTCCACTCCCAGGTGCGCTCGATGAACGCCTCCCGGCCCAGCTCACGACGGCTCGTGCCCTCGGCGGCCAGCGCCTTCTCGACGAGCGCGTGCACGGCGATGGAGGCGTGGTCCATGCCCGGCAGCCAGAGCGTCTCGTAGCCCTGCATGCGGCGGCGCCGGACGAGGATGTCGATCAGGGTGTGCTCGAAGGCGTGCCCGATGTGCAGGCTGCCGGTGACGTTCGGCGGCGGGATGACGATGCAGAACGGCGGCTTGTCGCTCGTCGCGTCGGCGGTGAAGTAGCCGGCGTCGACCCAGCCCTGGTACATGGCCGCCTCTACCTCGCCCGGATTCCACTGGGCGGGCAGTTCGGCAGTACGCGAGGGAAGGGTGTCGGTCACCCCACCAAGTCTACGAGCCGCCGTCGAACGGCTTGTTCAGGAGGGCAGGAAGGCCGCGTGCAGCCGGTCGAACCCGAGCGTGCGCCCCAGCGTGCGGGCGCCGATGCGGTCGGGCTCGAGCGCCCGGACCTGGCCGCTGGTGGGCTCGTAGACCTTCCATCCGCCCTCGTGCAGCCCCAGCGCCATGACGTAGTGCCGCGGGATCGCCGCGCCCACCAGCAGTGGCACCGGGCGCCCGGCGCGCAGGGCCACCCCGACCGCGTCCACGACGTCGGCGACGTCGCGGGCGTCCAGGTCGTCGACGAGCCGGACGCGGTACGGACCGGCGGCGGGCACGTTGCGCCGCAGCCAGCGCACCATCCCCCATGGCGGGGTGCCCAGCGCCCGCGGCCACAGCCCGGCGGATTCCCGGTGCACCTGCTTCTGCCGGGCGTCGTAGCGCGCGGCGAAGCCCGGGGCCACGTCGGTGGCGGGCGCGGCGCCGGGCCCCCGCTCCCCCACCGCGGTGCGGGCCGTACCGGCCGGCCCGTCGAGGCGCCGGATCTCCTCGGGGTCGGCCCACGCCGCGAGCGCGACGAGGACCGCGCTGCCGCAGGTGGTGCCGTCCATCTGGTCGAGCACCGTGCCACCCCGGCGCTGGTCGCCGAGGCGGTCGGACAGCAGCGGGTTGCGGCCTGCGGCGAGCGGGCGGACCGCCGCCACCGGGGCCACCGCGGGCCGCCACGTCCGCACCAGCACCTGGACCCGACGGGCGATCCCGCTGACCGTGCGCATGCCCGTCTCCCTCCGCCGCGACCCTCGCACCCAGGGTAACGATCGCCCGGGCTCCGTGCGCGGCCTGCGGCGGGTGCTGACGGCCGCCGGTCGGCGGCCGTCACGGGCGGCGCACCGCACCGGACCCGGACCGCCCCACCGGGCCGTGCCGCGGGGCGTCGCGCCGGGCCTAGGGTCGCCCCATGAACGAACTGACCCCGGAGATCCGGGCGTTCCTGTCGGCCGGCACCCGCACCGGCAAGCTCGGCTTCGTCGCCGCCGACGGCCGCCCGCTGGTGGCGCCGGTCTGGTTCGTCGTCGAGGACGGCGACCTGGTGTTCAACACCGGGGCCTCCACGGCGAAGGGGCGGGCGATCGCCCGCGACCCGCGGCTGGTCATCTGCGTCGACTCCGAGGAGCCGCCGTTCGCGTTCGTCCAGGTGCAGGGCGTGGCGCACACCTCGGAGGACCCGGCCGAGCTGCTGCGCACCGCCACCGCGATCGGGGGCCGGTACATGGGCGCCGACCGGGCCGAGGAGTTCGGGCGGCGCAACGGGGTGCCGGGCGAGCTGCTCGTCCGCCTGGTCCCGACGAAGATCGTCGCCGACCTGGACGTCGCGGGCTGAGGGTCAGTCCCGCGGCCACCCCGCCGCCAGGGCGCTGATCCGCGCGGCGTGGTCGCGGGCGGCGGCCGCCGGGTCCTCGGCCCGGCCCGCCGCCACCCCGATCAGGAACGCGGTGACCGGTGCGCCCGGCCTGCTGACGCCGTGGGCGACGTCGGAGGTCAGGTCCAGCACCAGGTCGACGAGCCCGGTGGCGTCGAGGTCGGCGCCGAGCCCGAGCTCCCGGCACACCGCCGTGACCCACCCGGACAGGGCCTGTGCATCGGGGCTCCCGGTCATGGTCGCGTCACTCACCCGGCGAACAGCGCCGGGATCTTGATGACCAGCTGGTAGAGGCCGTAGGCGAACGGCACCGCCACCCACAGCCAGGCCAGGACGATCAGGACGTGGAACAGCGGGGTGCGACTGCCCGCACTGCCGAGGGCGCTCATGCCTGTGCTCCTGCCGTGGTGGACCGGGGCTCGTCGGCCGCGGGCTCGTGGAACCGGGAGTCGACCGGCTTGATCAGCTCGTTGCAGACGAACGCGACGGCCAGCAGACCGATCATGATGGAGAACGCGAGGGTGTAGCGGCCCGGGCCCTCGACCCCCGCCGCGATCTGGGCGTCGGCGATCGCGTTGACGATGACCGGGCCGAGCACCCCCGCCGTCGACCACGCGGTGAGCAGGCGGCCGTGGATGGCGCCGACCTGGTAGGTGCCGAACAGGTCGCGCAGGTAGGCGGGCACGGTGGCGAACCCGGCGCCGTAGAACGACAGGATCAGCAGCGCGCTGATCAGGAAGACGATCCGGTTCGAGTTCGTCGTCAGCGTGATCAGCAGGTAGAGCAGCGCGCCGACACCCAGGTAGATCCGGTACATGTTCTTGCGGCCCAGCACGTCCGACAGCGAGGACCACAGGATCCGGCCCAGTGCGTTGGCCAGCGACAGGATGGCGACGAACCCGGCCGCCGAGGCCGCGATCGTCTCGGCGGGGCTGGAGTCGCGGAAGAAGTCCTGGAAGATCGGCGACGCCCGCTCCAGGATGCCGATGCCCGCGGTGACGTTGAAGCACAGCACCACCCACAGCAGCCAGAACTGCGGCGTCTTGATCGCGTTCGCCGCGGACACGTTCGCGGTGCTGATCAGCGAACCGGTCTTCTGCGTGGAGGGCTCCCAGCCCTCGGGCTTCCAGTCCGGGGCGGGGACCCGGATCAGCATCCAGCCCACGGACATGAAGACCGCGTAGATCAGGCCCATGACGAGGAAGTCTGCCCGACCCCGCCGGCCTCCGCGCCCTCACCGGAGCCGCCGAACGCGCCGAGCAGCGACGTCGTCAGCGGCGTGGCGATCAGCGCGCCGCCGCCGAAGCCCATGATCGCGATGCCGGTGGACAGGCCGGGACGGTCGGGGAACCACTTGATCAGCGTGGAGACCGGGGAGATGTAGCCGACGCCCAGTCCGATGCCGCCGACGAACCCGTAGCCGACGACCACCAGCCAGAACTGGCCCAGGAACATGCCGAGCGCGGAGATCAGGAACCCGGCGACGAAGCACGAGGTGGCCACCACCATCGCCCAGCGCGGACCGTTGGCGTCGACCTTCGTGCCGAACAGCGCCGCCGAGAGACCCAGCATGATGATGCCGAGGGTGAACGGCAGCGCGCTGAGCACGCCCGCACTCGGGTTGCCGGCCAGGATCGTGTCGGCCAGCGGGGTCTTGAACACGCTCCACGCGTACGCCTGGCCGATGGCCAGGTGGATCGACAGCGCCGCCGGCGGGATCAGCCAGCGGCTCCACCCGGGCGGGGCGACGATCCGCTCACGTTGCAGGAATCCCGGTGCCATCGTCCGCCCCCTCGCGCATGAACCACTGGACCGGGTGAACCTAGGTCGGGCTCATTGCCCCCGCAACCGCTGGAGTCGGATACGCCGAACGCCGGGCCCGACGGTGCGGGCCCGGCGTTCGGCGGGGATCGAGCGGTGGACCGACGGTCGGCTACGCGGAGCGCTCGCGGCGCTCCCGACGGGCCGGGGTGCGCGGCACGATCGTGGGGTTGACGTTGCTGCGCACCGTCTGCTCGGTGACGACGACCTTGGCGACGTCGTCGCGGCTGGGGATGTCGTACATGACCGGGAGGAGGACCTCCTCCATGATCGCCCGCAGCCCGCGGGCCCCGGTGCCGCGCAGGATGGCCTGGTCGGCCACCGCCTCCAGCGCGTCGTCGGTGAACTCGAGCTCCACGCCGTCCATCTCGAACAGCTTGTAGTACTGCTTCACCAGCGCGTTGCGCGGCACGGTGAGGATCTTGACCAGGGCCTCCTTGTCCAGCGAGGTCACCGAGGCGACGACCGGCAGGCGGCCGATGAACTCGGGGATCAGGCCGAACTTGATGAGGTCCTCGGGCATGGTGTCACCGAAGCTCTCGGCGCCCTCGAGGTCGTTCTTCGAACGGATCTCCGCGCCGAAGCCCAGGCCCCGGCGGCCCACCCGGTCGCCGATGATCTTCTCCAGGCCCGCGAAGGCCCCGGCCACGATGAACAGCACGTTCGTGGTGTCGATCTGGATGAACTCCTGGTGCGGGTGCTTGCGCCCGCCCTGCGGCGGCACGCTCGCCGTGGTGCCCTCCAGGATCTTCAGCAACGCCTGCTGCACGCCCTCGCCGGACACGTCGCGGGTGATCGACGGGTTCTCGCTCTTGCGGGCGATCTTGTCGACCTCGTCGATGTAGATGATGCCCGTCTCGGCGCGCTTGACGTCGTAGTCGGCCGCCTGGATGAGCTTCAGGAGGATGTTCTCGACGTCCTCGCCGACGTACCCGGCCTCGGTGAGCGCGGTGGCGTCGGCGATGGCGAACGGGACGTTCAGCAGCTTGGCCAGCGTCTGCGCCAGGTAGGTCTTGCCGCAGCCGGTGGGCCCGAGCATGAGGATGTTGGACTTCGACAGCTCCACGCCGTCGCCGTCGGGCCCACGGCCCTTGTCGCCGGCCTGGATGCGCTTGTAGTGGTTGTAGACGGCCACGGACAGCGTCCGCTTCGTCTGGCTCTGCCCCACCACGTACTGGTCGAGGAACTCGTGGATCTCGGCGGGCTTGGGCAGCTCGTCGAGCTTGACCTCACCGGCCTCCGCGAGCTCTTCCTCGATGATCTCGTTGCAGAGATCGATACACTCGTCGCAGATGTAGACGCCAGGTCCGGCGATCAGTTTCTTGACCTGCTTCTGGCTCTTGCCGCAGAACGAGCACTTGAGCAGGTCACCGCCATCACCGATGCGTGCCATGAGTGCAGACCCCAGTCCCCATCTGGCGTGTCCTGGGTCGGACACGCCCTCGTGACGGTACCCGTACGACCCGTCCCCGGGGGAGCATCACGATGCTCCGATTCGGGGACGTGTCGACGGACGGTCGGTACCGGCCGTCGCGGACCGGCACCGACCGGTGGTTCAGCCGACCGCCGAGAGCTTCCGGCTCTGGATGATCTCGTCGACGATCCCGTACTCCTTGGCCTCGGTGGCCGTCAGGATCTTGTCCCGCTCGACGTCGAGGCGCACCTGCTCCTCGCTCTTGCCGGTGTGCTTGGCGAGCGTGGCCTCCATCAGCTTGCGCACCCGCGAGATCTCCGCGGCCTGGATCTCGAGGTCCGAAACCTGGCCGTAGGTGCCCTCGGTGGCGGGCTGGTGGATCAGGACCCGCGCGTTCTGCACCGCGAGGCGACGCCCCGGGGTGCCGGCGGCGAGCAGCACGGCCGCGGCCGACGCGGCCTGCCCGAGGCAGACCGTCTGGATGTCGGGCCGGATGAACTGCATCGTGTCGTAGATCGCCATCAGCGAGGTGAACGACCCGCCGGGCGAGTTGATGTACATGCTGATCTCGCGGTCCGGATCGGCCGACTCCAGGCACAGCAGCTGCGCCATGACGTCGTTGGCCGACGCGTCGTCGATCTGCACGCCGAGGAAGATGATGCGCTCCTCGAACAGCTTGTTGTACGGGTTGGACTCCTTGACCCCGTAGCTCGTGCGCTCCACGAAGGAGGGCAGCACGTACCGCGACTGCGGCGAGTGGAACTGACTCACTTCGTGCTCCCGTTCCCGTTGGACACGTTGCCGTCGGGCAGCTGCCCGGCCCGGGTGATGACGTGGTCGACGAAGCCGTACTCCAGGGCCTCCGGCGCCCGGAACCAGCGGTCGCGCTCGGAGTCGGCCGTGACCTTCTCCACCGTCTGCCCCGTGTGCTGCGCGATCAGCTCCGCGAGCTCGCGCTTGAGCAGCCGCGACTGCTCGGCCTGGATCACGATGTCGGACTCCTGACCACCCACGCCGGAGGACGGCTGGTGCATCATGATCCGCGCGTGCGGCAGGGCGTAGCGCTTGCCGCGCGCCCCCGCCGAGAGCAGGAACTGCCCCATCGAGGCCGCCAGCCCCATCGCGAACGTCGCGACGTCGCAGGGGACGAACTCCATGGTGTCGAAGATGGCCATGCCCGCCGACACCGAGCCGCCGGGCGAGTTGATGTAGAGCTGGATGTCGGCGTTGGGGTCCTCGGCCGAGAGCAGCAGCATCTGCGCGGCGATCCGGTTGGCGATGTCGTCGTCCACCTGCTGGCCGAGCACGATGATCCGCTGCTGCAGCAAGCGCTCGTACACGGAGTCCGACAGCGTCAGCGACGCCGGTGCGCCGCCGCGCCGCATGTCGGCTCCGAGGAGTCGGTCCGCGGTACGCGAACCGGTTTCGTGGGTCCTCACTTCACCCTGCCTTCTGCTGATCAGCTCGCGTGTTCGTCGTGGCCGACCCTACGCGGACGGGCGGTGCGCCCGCCGCGTTCGGACCGGTTGTTCGCTCTGGGCGTGTTGCCGGCTCAGGCGCCGCCGGCGGCCTTCCGGTCGGTGGCCTCCGGGGCCTCCGCGGTCTCGGTGGCCTCCGTGGCCTCCGTGGTCTCGGCGGCCTCCGTGGTGTCCGTGGTGTCGGTGTCCTCCGCGGAGTCCTCGACGACCTCCCCGGGGACCTCGGTGACCTCGATGCCGTCGCCCTCGTCGCCGAGCAGGTCCGACAGGTCGATCGGCGAACCGGACGCGTCGGTGACGGTGGCCGCCCGGACCGCGGCGATGAGGGCCTTGGTGCGGCGCACGTCGGCGTAGATCGCGCCGAGCTGGCCGGCCTCCTGGATGCGGCGCACGAACTCCTCGGGCGGCATCCGGTACTGCTGGGCCTGGTAGACGATGCGCTCGGTGAGCTCCTGGTCGTTGACGCTCACCTGCTCGGCGTCGGCCAGCGCGTCGAGGACCAGGCGGGTGCGGACCGACTTCTCGGCCTCCTCGCGGATCCCGGCGTCGAACTCCGCCCGGCTGCTGCCCCCGCTCTCGAGCTGCGCGTCGAACCGCTCCTCGTCGTGGTCGAAGCCGTGGATCGCGTCGTGCGTGGCGGACTCGACCTCGGCGACGACGATGCTCTCCGGCAGCGGCACCTCGGTGCCGTCGACGAGGGCCAGCAGCACCTTGTCGCGGGCCTGCGAGACCTGCTCCATGCGCTTGACGCCACCCATGCGCTCGCGCAGGTCGGCGGTGAGCTCGTCGAGGGTGTCGAACTCGCTGGCCAGCTGGGCGAACTCGTCGTCGGCGTCGGGGAGCGTGCGCTCCTTGACCGCGGTGACCGTGACGGTGACCTCGGCGTCCTTGCCCGCGTGCTCGCCGGCCACCAGCTTCGTGGTGAACGTCTTCTCGTCGCCAGCGGACATGCCCCGCACGGCCTCGTCGAGGCCGTCGATCAGGCCGCCCTGGCCCACCTGGTAGGAGAAGCCGCTGGTGGCGGCCTCCTCGACGACGGCGCCGTCGACGGTGGCGGAGAGGTCGATGAGCACGAAGTCGTCGGTGTCGGCGGCGCGCTCGACGCCGGCCAGGGTGCCGAAGCGGGCGCGCAGGTTCTCCAGCTGCTCGTCGACCTCGGCGTCGGTGACCTCGACGTCGTCGACGGACACGGCCAGCGTGTCGAGCGCGGGCAGCGTCAGCTCGGGGCGGACGTCGACCTCGGCGGTGAACGACAGGCGCTCGCCGTCGGTGATCTCGGTGACCTCGATGTCGGGGCGGCCGATCGGGTTGACCTTCTCCTCCGCCGCGGAGACGGCCTCGGAGTACTTGGTCGGGACGGCGGCGTTGACGACCTCGTCGAGCACGACGCCGCGGCCGAGCCGGGCCTCGATGATGCGCGCGGGGACCTTGCCCTTGCGGAAACCGGGCACGGTGACCTGCTGGGCGATCTTCTTGTACGCACGGTCGAAGTCCGGCTTGAGCTCGTCGAAGGGCACCTCGACGGCGATCCGGACCCGCGTCGGGCTCAGGCGCTCCACGGTGCTCTTCACGATGGGCTCTTCACGGTGGGGATACTCCTCATTCTGCGGAACACAGGCGCATGGGCGGCACGCGCGGAAGACGGGCCGACGCGCATTCCGGGCGAGTCTAGGTGAGACGGCACACGGACCGTCGCCCGGCCGCTACGGGGTGGGGGCGGCGGCGACCGCGGACACGACGTCGGAGAACGTGACGTCGACCGGCACCGGGCCCAGCACCGCGCGCACCGCGGCGGCCAGCTCGTCGGCCAGCTGCGGGAGGGGGATCCCCAGGCGCACGACCACCGCGATCTCGACGGGTTCGGCGCCGACGCCGAGCCGCACGCCGTCGACGCGGGCGCGACCGGGCAGGTGCGACGCGACGGTGCCCCACGGCCCGCCGTCGAGCCGGACGACGCCGGGGTGCGCGGCGACGGCGGCGGCGACGGCGCGGGCCGCGGTGGCGACGTCGTCCGTGGGCGGGGGCACGCCGTCACAGTAGTTGGCGCCGGAGGTCCCCGGACACGACGACGGGCGGCCCGCCGCGTGCTGCGGCGGGCCGCCCGGCCGGGAACCGCGACTCAGCGGCGGTCGCCCTTGATGGAGTCGGTCACCGAGGACGCGGCGTCCTTGACCGAGTCGCCCGCCTGCTTGACGTTGGCGGCGGACTGCTCCTTCTTGCCCTCGGCCTGCAGCTTCTCGTTGCCGGTCAGCTCGCCGACCTTCTCCTTCACCTCGCCGACGACCTCTTCGGCCTTGTGCTTGGCCTTGTCGATGAAGCTCATCGCGGTTCCTCCTCCGTCGGGGGACGCCCGTACCGCACCGGTCCGGGGCGGCTACCGTGTCCCACTGGTGGTGAGACGACGCGCCGGCCACCGTCCTCACGGTGATGCGCGTCACGGTTCCAGGGATCGGAGCGCGGTGCAGGTGGCCCGGGCCGTCGCGGTGGCCGCGAGCCCCTCTGCCTCCGGGGCGGAGGTGGGGTCGGGGGTGTCCGCGGTGCCCGACGAGCTCGACGAGCAGACCCTCGTGGTGCGCGCCCAGGAGGGCGACGCGCGGGCGTTCGAGCAGCTCGCGCGCCGTCACCAGGACGCGCTCTACCGGCTCGCCGTCCGCGTGATGGGCGACCGGGCCGAGGCCGAGGACGCCCTGCAGGAGGCCCTGCTCGACGCCTGGCGGCGGATCGGGCGGTTCCGGGGCGAGTCGGCGTTCTCCACCTGGATGTACCGCATCGTCACCAACCGGTGCCTGGGCATGCTGCGCAAGCGCCGCCCGGTGCCGGTGGAGGAGGTCGACGCCGCCCCGGCCCCGGCCCAGGACTCCCCCGAACGGGCCGCCGAGCGCGACGCCGGGATGGCCGCGCTGCACCGGGCCCTCGCCGCGCTGCCCGACGACCTGCGCGTGTGCTGGGTGCTGCGCGAGGTCGAGGGGCAGGGCTACGCCGAGATCGCCCAGATCACCGGGGCCACCGAGGACGCCGTGCGCGGCCGGATCCACCGGGCCCGCACCCGGCTGGCGGAGGCGATGCGGTCATGGCGCTGACACCCGACCCGGACGGCCGCCTGGCCTGTGGCCGCGACGCGGCGGCGGTCTGGGACCGCGCCGTCGCCGGGGAACCCGCCGACGCCCACGAGCGCGGCTGCCCGCACTGCACCGCGGCCGCCGCCGACGCCCGGGGCCTGGGCGCGCTGGTGCAGCGGCTGGCGCAGGAGGACCCGGAGCCGCCGCCGTCGGTGCTGGACCGGGTGATGGTCGCGGTCCGCACCGAGCTGCGCCCGCACGACGTCCTCACCCTGCCCTCCCCGCACGGCCCGGCCCGGCTCTCCCGGGCCGCCGCCGCCGCGGTGCTGCGGCACACCGTCGACGCGATGGCCGGGGTGCGGGCCCGCAGCTGCCGCATCGAGCAGGCCGACGACACCCGGTCCGGGGACCCGGGTCACGCCGTCGACGTGCGGATCACCGTCACCGCGCGGTTCGGCGTCGACCTCGCCTCGGTGACGGCACGGGTCCGCCAGATGGTCGCGGCGGCGGGCGAGCAGGCACTGGGCGTGCCGGTGCGGCGGGTCGACATCGAGGTCGTGGACGTGTTCGGGGACCACTGGTGAGCGGGCTTCCGGAGGTCCGGCTGCACGTGGGCGACGCGGTCGTCGCGCGGGTGGCGGCGCACCACGCCCGCCGCGTCCCCGGGGTGGTGGCGCTGCGCGCCGACCTCACCCAGGCCCTGCTCGGGTTGGCCGACTCCGTGCTGCACCCCGACCGCGACCGCGGCGCCCTGCCCGCCGACGGCGTCCACGCCGAGGTGCGCGGGGGTTCGGCGGAGGTGACGGTCACCCTCGTCACCCGGCTGGGCTTCACCTGCCGGGACGTCGCCCAGGCCGTGCAGCGCGAGGTGGCCGCGGAGGTCGGCGCCTACACCGGCCTCGACGTGCTGGTGCGCGTCGTCGTCGCGGAGGTGCTGCTCGACCGGTAGCGGTCACCGGTCCAGCAGCACGCAGTCGCCGCACAGGCCGCCGTCGCGGGCGCGGTAGTACAGGCAGCAGGAACGGCGGCGGAAGCTCCAGTGGCGGTCCGGCCCCGACGGCGCCCGCAGCTCCCCCGCGCCGGCGAGCGGGCCCGTGTCCAGCAGCCCCTGCGCCACCGCCGCCGCCCGGTCCGCCGCCGCGGGCCACTGCGCGGCGACCATCCGCCGGGCCGAGGCCACCGTCGAGGCCGCGTTGCCGACCAGCACCCGTGGCGACACCCGCACCTGCGCACGCACGGCCTCGACCAGCGGGACGAGGTGCCGCTCGACGACCGCCGCCGCCAGCGCGCCGACGGCGTCGTCGACGGCGGGCACCGGCCGCAGCGGGGGGTCGGCGCACCACAGCGGCCACGGGCCGTCGGTGGTCGGTGTCCAGTGCAGGGTGCGGGGGGTCAGCTCCGGGAGCGTGGCGTGCACCACCGCGGCGGCGAACGGCGCCGAGACGAGCAGGGCGGCGAGGCCCTGAAAGGTGATCGAGGCGGCGACCCGGTCGTCGGAGCCGAGCGCCCGGCGCACGTGCGCGATCCGGGCGGCGAGCTCGGGACCGCCGGCGTAGAGCTCCCCGACCGGGTGACGGCCGGACGGGTCCCCGCCGGCACCGGTGGCGACGGTGAAGAAGGCCCCGGCCCGCGCGACGTCGGCGAGCACGGCCCGCGATCCGGCTCCGGAACTGGCGTGGTCCACCGCGTCAGTGTGCCCGCTGCGACGCGGCGCTCCACGCTACCGTCCCGTGGCGGGCCCGCGCGCCTCCCGCGCAGGTCATCGTGCTCACGTCCGCAGCACTGGCGGACCATCGGCACCGCGTGCGACGCTGTTCGGCGCGTCAGCGCACCCATCGCCGCGTGCCTGCGCACCACGAGACGTCCCGGCCGACTCCCCACAGGTGTCCGGTCGTCGTGCCGGCACCGGGTTCCCACCACGACCCGGGATCGGCACACCCCGGATGCGCCCGTTCGGACCAGATCCAGCGTCCCGACGGGTGCGTCGCGTATTCTCAGACCCCACCATCACGTCGTCCCGATCGCCCATCGATCCTGGGTGTCAGTGTCGGGGTGCACCGAGACGACAGGAGGCACTGTTGGCTGCCACCACGAAGCGAACCGGCACCACGGTCCCCTCGACCGGGCTCTACGCCCCGGATTTCGAGCACGACGCCTGTGGTGTCGCCATGGTGGCCGACCTCGCCGGCCGCCGCGACCACTCGATCGTCCGCAAGGCCATCACCGCCCTGCTGCGCCTGGAGCACCGCGGCGCCCGCGGGGCCGAGGCCAACACCGGTGACGGCGCCGGCATCCTGATCCAGGTACCGGACGCGTTCTTCCGGGCGGTGGTCGACTTCGACCTGCCTGCCGAGGGCGCATACGCGGTGGGTACCGCATTCCTGCCCGTCGAAACCTCCGAGGCCGACGCCGCCGTGGCCGAGATCGACCGCCTCGCCGCCGAGGAGGGCCTCACCGTCCTCGGCTGGCGCGCGCTCCCCGTCGACCCGGACGGGGCCGACATCGGCCCCACCGCGCGCGCCGCGATGCCGAGCTTCCGCCAGCTGTTCGTGGCCGGCGCCGACGGCCAGACCGGCATCGAGCTGGAACGGCTCACCTTCTGCCTGCGCAAGCGCGCCGAGCACGACACCCGGACCTACTTCCCGTCGCTGTCGCCGCGCACGATCGTCTACAAGGGGATGCTGGCCGAGCCGCAGGTCGAGGCGTTCTACCCCGACCTGTCCGACGAGCGCGTCACCACCGCGCTGGCCGTCGTGCACTCGCGCTTCTCCACCAACACGTTCCCGGCGTGGCCGCTGGCGCACCCCTACCGCTACGTCGCGCACAACGGGGAGATCAACACCCTGCGCGGCAACCGCAACTGGATGGCCTCGCGCGAGGCGCTCCTGCGCTCCGACGTGCTGCCCGGCGACCTCTCGCGGCTGTCCCCGATCGTCACCCCGGACGCCAGCGACTCCGCCACCTTCGACGAGGTGCTCGAGCTGCTGCACCTGGGCGGGCGCAGCCTGCCCCACGCGGTGCTGATGATGATCCCGGAGGCGTGGGAGAACCACGACGAGATGGACCCGGCGCGCCGGGCCTTCTACGAGTTCCACTCCACGCTGATGGAGCCGTGGGACGGCCCCGCGCTCGTCGCGTTCACCGACGGCACGCTGATCGGCGCGGTCCTGGACCGCAACGGCCTGCGCCCGGCCCGCTACTGGGTCACCGACGACGGCACCGTCGTGCTCGCCTCCGAGGTCGGCGTGCTCGACGTCGCCCCGGCGAACGTCGTCCGCAAGGGCCGCCTGGAGCCGGGCCGGATGTTCCTGGTCGACACCGCCGCGGGCAAGCTCGTCGACGACGCCGAGATCAAGGGCGCGCTCTCCGCCGAGCACCCCTACGCCGACTGGCTGCACGCGGGCCTGATCCACCTGGGCGACCTGCCCGCGCGCGAGCGCGAGGTCCCGAGCCACGCCGCGCTCACCCACCGCCAGCAGTCCTTCGGCTACACCGAGGAGGAGCTCAACCTGCTGCTCAAGCCGATGGCCTCGGCGGGTGCCGAGCCGATCGGCTCGATGGGCAACGACGCGCCGATCGCGGCGATGTCGGAGCGGCCACGGCAACTGTTCGACTACTTCATCCAGCTGTTCGCGCAGGTCACGAACCCGCCGCTGGACGCCATCCGCGAGGAGCTCGTCACCTCGCTGCAGAGCCAGCTCGGGCCGGAGCAGAACCTGCTCGACGCCACCCCGGCCAACTGCCGCACGATCGTGCTGCCGTTCCCGGTGCTGGGCAACGACGACCTGGCCAAGATCGTCCACATCAACGACGACGGCGAGCTGCCGGGCTTCGCCTGCGTCACGGCGAAGGGCGTGTTCAAGGCGGCCGAGGGCGGGGCCGGGCTGCGCAGGCGGCTCGCCGAGATCTGCCGCGAGGTGTCCGAGGCCATCGAGGACGGCGCCCGGCTGATCGTGCTGTCCAACCGCGGTGTCGACGCCGAGCACGCGCCGATCCCGTCGCTGCTGCTCACCGGCGCGGTGCACCACCACCTGGTGCGGGAGAAGACCCGCAGCCGGGTCGGCCTGGTCGTCGAGTCCGGCGACGCCCGCGAGGTGCACCACATCGCGCTGCTCATCGGCTACGGCGCCGCCGCGGTCAACCCGTACCTGGCCATGGCCACCGTCGAGGACCTCGCCGAGCGCGGCGACATCCCCGGCGTCGACCCGGCCACCGCGGCGAAGAACCTGGTCAAGGCGCTGGGCAAGGGCGTCCGCAAGACGATGTCGAAGATCGGCGTCTCCACCGTGGCGTCCTACACCGGGGCGCAGATCTTCGAGGCGATCGGGCTGGGCCGCGAGATCATCGACGAGTGCTTCAGCGGCACCACCTCGCGGCTGGGCGGCGTCGGCTACGACGTGCTCGCCGAGGAGGTCCTGCGCCACCACCGGCACGCCTTCCCCTCCGACGAGGTGCGGGCGAGCCACCGGGCGCTGGAGGTCGGCGGCGAGTACCAGTGGCGCCGCGAGGGCGAGCTGCACCTGTTCAACCCGCAGACGGTCTTCAAGCTGCAGCACTCCACCCGGTCCGGGCGCTACGAGATCTTCAAGGACTACACCCGCGCCGTCGACGACCAGGCCGGGCGGCTCAACACACTGCGCGGGCTGTTCGCGTTCAAGGAGGGCGTGCGGCCCGCGGTGCCGATCGACGAGGTCGAGCCGGTCGAGGAGATCGTCAAGCGGTTCGCCACGGGCGCCATCTCCTACGGCTCGATCAGCCAGGAGATGCACGAGACGCTGGCCATCGCGATGAACCGCCTCGGCGGCAAGTCCAACACCGGCGAGGGCGGCGAGGACGCCGACCGCTTCACCCCCGACGCCAACGGCGACTCCCGCCGGTCGGCGATCAAGCAGGTCGCGTCCGGGAGGTTCGGCGTCACCAGCGAGTACCTGGTCAACTCCGACGACATCCAGATCAAGATCAGCCAGGGCGCGAAGCCCGGCGAGGGCGGCCAGCTGCCCGGCGGCAAGGTCTACCCGTGGATCGCCAAGACCCGGTACTCGACGCCGGGCGTCGGGCTCATCTCCCCGCCGCCGCACCACGACATCTACTCCATCGAGGACATCAAGCAGCTCATCCACGACCTCAAGAACGCCAACCCGACGGCCCGCATCCACGTGAAGCTGGTCAGCCAGGTCGGTGTCGGCACGGTCGCGGCGGGCGTGGCGAAGGCCTACTCCGACGTCGTGCTCATCTCCGGCCACGACGGCGGCACCGGCGCCTCGCCGCTGTCCTCGATCAAGCACGCGGGCGGCCCCTGGGAGCTCGGCCTGGCCGAGACCCAGCAGACGCTGCTGGCCAACGACCTGCGCGACCGGATCGTCGTGCAGGCCGACGGGCAGCTCAAGACCGGCCGGGACGTCATGATCGCGGCGCTGCTGGGGGCCGAGGAGTTCGGCTTCGCCACGGCGCCGCTGGTGGTGTCCGGCTGCATCATGATGCGCGTCTGCCACCTCGACACCTGTCCGGTCGGGGTCGCCACGCAGAACCCGGAGCTGCGCAAGCGCTTCGACGGGCGGCCGGAGTACGTCGTCAACTTCATGCGGTTCGTCGCCCAGGAGGTGCGCGAGTACCTCGCGGCGCTGGGCTTCCGCACGCTCGCCGAGGCCGTCGGGCACGCGGAGATGCTCGACACCGACGACGCCGTGCGGCACTGGAAGACCGAGGGCATCGACCTGTCCCCGATCTTCGAGATGCCCGCGATCCCCGCGGGCACCGCACGCCACAACACCCGCGGTCAGGACCACGGGCTGGAGAAGGCGCTGGACAACACCCTGATCCAGCTGTGCGAGGGCGCGCTGCGCTCGGGCGACCGCGTGCGCCTGGACCTGCCGGTGCGCAACGTCAACCGCACCGTCGGCACGATGCTGGGCTACGAGCTGACGAAGGCGTGGGGCGGCGAGGGCCTGCCCGACGACACGATCGACGTCACTCTCACCGGCTCGGCGGGCCAGAGCTTCGGCGCGTTCGTGCCGAAGGGCATCACGCTGCGGCTGGTCGGCGACACCAACGACTTCTTCGGCAAGGGCCTGTCGGGCGGTCGCCTGACGCTGCGGCCCGACCCGACGGCGCCGTTCGTCGCCGAGGACAACATCATCGCCGGCAACGTGATCCTCTACGGCGCCACGTCCGGCGAGATCTTCGTGCGCGGCATCGTCGGCGAGCGGTTCTGCGTGCGCAACTCCGGCGCGCTGGCCGTCGTCGAGGGCGTGGGCGACCACGGCTGCGAGTACATGACCGGCGGACGGGTGGTGGTGCTCGGGAAGATCGGGCGCAACTTCGCGGCGGGCATGTCCGGCGGCGTCGCGTACGTGCTCGACCTGCCGGCGCACCGCGTCAACCCCGAGATGGTCGACCTCGACCCGCTCGACGACGAGGACCGCGCGTTCCTGCGCGAGACCGTGGAACGGCACTACACCGAGACCGACTCGGCGGTCGCGAAGGACCTGCTCACCGAGTGGGACGACAACGTCGCCCGCTTCGGGAAGGTCATGCCGCGCGACTTCAAGCGCGTGCTGCAGGCCCGCGAGGCCGCCGAACGCGACGGCCGCAACGTCGACGAAGCGATCATGGAGGCGGCACATGGGTGACCCGAAGGGGTTCCTGACGACCAAGCGGGAGGGTCCGACCCGCCGCCCGGTCGACCTGCGCCTGATGGACTGGCGCGAGGTCTACGAGGACTTCCCCCGTGACCACCTGGAGAAGCAGGCCGGGCGCTGCATGAACTGCGGCATCCCGTTCTGCCACCAGGGGTGCCCGCTGGGCAACCTCATCCCGGAGTGGAACGACCTCGTCTACCGCAAGGACTGGCGCGAGGCCACCGAGCGGCTGCACGCCACGAACAACTTCCCGGAGTTCACCGGGACGCTGTGCCCCGCCCCGTGCGAGGCGGCGTGCGTGCTGGCGATCAACGACGACGCCGTCACGATCAAGCAGGTCGAGATCGAGATCGTCGACCGGGCGTGGGACGAGGGCTGGGTACCGCCGCAGGTACCGGCCACGAAGACCGGCAAGAAGGTGGCGGTGGTCGGCTCCGGCCCGGCCGGGCTCGCCGCCGCCCAGCAGCTCACGCGGGTGGGCCACGAGGTCGTGGTGTTCGAGCGCGCCGACCGCATCGGCGGGCTGCTGCGCTACGGCATCCCCGAGTTCAAGATGGAGAAGTCCCGGCTCGACCGGCGGCTCAAGCAGATGCAGGACGAGGGCACGCTGTTCCGCGCGTCGGTCGACGTCGGGGTCGACGTGACGGTCGAGCAGCTGCGCGCCGACTTCCACGCCGTGGTGCTGGCGGGCGGGGCCACCGCGTGGCGGGACCTGCCCGCCGCGGGCCGCGAGATCGAGGGCGTGTACCAGGCCATGGAGTTCCTGCCGTGGGCCAACCACGTGCAGCAGGGCGACCTGGACGCGCCGCCGATCACGGCCGAGGGCAAGGACGTCGTGATCATCGGCGGCGGCGACACCGGCGCCGACTGCCTGGGCACCAGCCACCGCCAGGGCGCCCGGTCGGTCACCCAGCTGGAGATCATGCCGACGCCCCCGGAGCACCGCACCGAGGGCATGCCGTGGCCGACGTACCCGATGGTCTACCGGGTGTCCTCCGCGCACGAGGAGGGCGGCGAGCGGCTGTTCTCGGTCAACACCACCGAGTTCGTCGCCGGTCCCGACGGGAAGCTCGCCGGCATCCGGATCGTCGAGGTCACCCGCGGGGAGAAGGGCTTCGACCCGGTGCCCGGCACCGAGCAGGAGCTGCCCGCCCAGCTGGTGCTGCTCGCGATGGGCTTCGTCGGCCCGGAGAAGGGCAAGCTGCTCTCCGAGCTGGGCGTGGAGCTCGACGAGCGCGGCAACGTGGCCCGCGACCGCAACTTCATGACCAGCGTGGAGGGCGTGTTCTCCGCGGGCGACATGGGCCGCGGCCAGTCGCTGATCGTCTGGGCCATCGCGGAGGGTCGCGCCGCCGCGGCCGGCGTCGACGCGCACCTCACCGGGCGCACCGTGCTGCCCCGACCGATCGAGCCGACGGACCGCCCGCTGGTCTGAGCTCCGACCGACCGCGACGGCCGCACCCCCGCCCGGGGGTGCGGCCGTCGTCGTGATCGGCTCGACCCCCGCTCAGCGCCCCGATCGGGGCACTGCCGGGCGGTTCCTCACGATCACGCCGCGGGCGGTGAGGGCCCGGCGGACCGCGGCGGCCACCACGGTCGGCCGGTGGAGCACGTCCGCCGCCCCGAACCGGAGGACCCGCCAACCCGCCGCGGAGAGGTACGCCTGACGGTCGAGATCACGCCGTGCGCGTGCGGGTGTCAGGTGCTCCCGACCGTCGTACTCGACGGCGAGCAGCACCTCGGGGTACGCCATGTCGAGGTCGTAGCCGCCGACGCGGTGCTGGAGCACCGGCACCGGGAGGCCGTCGAATCGGATCGCCAGCCGGATCCGGGTCTCCATCGGGGACTCGGCCGGCGCATCGGCGAGCCGGGCGATCTCCGGGAGCCGCCCGCTCCCGGTCGCACCGAGGTACCGGTAGCCGAAGCGGACCACGTCCCACGGATCCAGTGCGAACCGGTGCGCCAGCGCGTCGACGGCGACGACCGCCTCCACCGTCGGGAGCCGGCACGCGAGGCGGAACGCGGTGTGCAGCGGCGAGGTCACCTGCACCTCCCCCACCCGCCACCGCTCGCCGGGCGGGACCACCTCCTCCCGCACGAGCAGGCCCGGCCGCGACCGGATCCGCGTCCGGTCCACGATCTCGGCGGGGGCGTCCCTCGGCCCGCAGGACGCCCCCATCAGCTCCGCCGCGGAGTACCCGCCGACCACACCGGTGCCCTCCACCAGCAGGTAGGCGGCACGGCTGCGCAGCGCGAGATCGACCTCGACGTCGGCGGCGACGTAGACGTCCCGGAACAGGCGGCGGAAGCGCGGGCCGCGCAGCACCTTGGGCGTCAGCACCCCGGCTGCGACGGCGCGCGTCCCGCGGAACGGTCGGCGTAGGTCCACGGCGACATGGACGGGGTCCGGGCGGCGGCGGTTCCACCCGATGGCCGTTCGTTCCCGACCGCACCCGTCGTTCGCGTCCGGGACCCGCGATCATGATCGGCTTCAGTGGCCGGTCAGCGCCCTCTCCAGGGCAGCCACGGGCGGGGCACGACGATCATCGCCGTGGACTCCGGAGCTGTGCCCTCAGCCGTCGACGAGCACGAGCTCGTAGACGTCGTCGCCGATCCACACGCGCAGTCCGTCGGCGTCGTCGGTGAGGTAGCCGTCCTCCTCCTCGCCGAGCTCGCGGGCGGCGCCGAGGGCAGGGTAGGTGTAGCGGATCCGGCCCCCGCCCAGGTCGATCGGCCGGTACTCCCTGGCCAGCCGCGCGGTGCGGCTCTCCGTGGCCAACCAGACCGCGTGCTCCTCCCCCACCTCGGCCTCCCACACATTGCTCCGCATGATCGGAGTATCGGACGCCGGAGCGGGTCGGACGTTCTCATCCTGAGACTGCGACGGCGGCCGCTGTGGGGCGGACCACCACCGTCACGGGGAGGAGTGTGGTGTGCCGCCACAGGGTCAGGCGCCTCACACCCGCCTAACGTCTCGCGGCATGACGATGCTGACGGGTCGGACGGCGCTGGTCACGGGTGCGGCGTCCGGGATCGGGGCGGCCATCACGCGCCGCCTGGTGGCCGACGGGGCGCACGTCGTCGCCGTCGACCGGGACGAGGCGGGGCTGAAGGAGCTCGACGGGGTCGAGCGGGTCGTGTGCGACCTGTCCGACCTCGACGCCGTCGACGCGCTGCCCGCGGCCGTCGACGTCCTCGTCAACAACGCCGGCATCCAGCACGTGGCGCCGGTGCACGAGTTCGACCCGGAGCGGTTCGGGCTCATCCTGCGCGTGATGCTGGAGGCCCCGTTCCGGCTGGCCCGGCTCGTCCTGCCGCACATGTACTCCCGCGGCTGGGGCCGGGTCGTGAACGTCTCCAGCGTGCACGGGGTGCGCGCGAGCCCGTACAAGTCGGCCTACGTCAGCGCCAAGCACGGGCTGGAGGGGCTGTCGAAGGTGATCGCGCTGGAGGGCGCCGCACACGGCGTCACCAGCAACTGTCTCAACCCCGCCTACGTGCGCACGCCGCTGGTCGAGAAGCAGGTCGCCGATCAGGCGCGCACCCACGGCATCGACGAGTCCGAGGTCCTGGAACGGATCATGCTCACCCCCGTCGCGGTGAAGCGGCTCATCGAACCCGCCGAGGTCGCCGAACTGGCCGCGGTGCTCTACGGCCCGGCGTCCGGATCGATCTCCGGCACCTCCCTGCTCATGGACGGCGGTTGGACCGCCCACTAGGCCCTCTCGTCGCTGGGACAGGGAAGCCACCCTCGCCGAGGTCATCGGCGCGAGCACTGCCGACGCCACCGTCGGGGGATGCCGCCACTTCCTGTTCGGCGGCGCCCGCCACACCGGCGTTCGTGCAGGTCATCCTCCCCGACAGGGACCCCGGCCGCGGGCCGACTGCATCTGGCCAC
>NZ_BJNG01000014.1 GCF_006539565.1 Pseudonocardia hydrocarbonoxydans | reverse complement strand
ACGGTGGAGTGGACCACCCCGACCGGGCACACCTACCTGACCGCACCCCACGACCACCGCGTCTGAACGGAACCAGGTAGCTGGCGAGGGGCGGACGATCAGCCATGAAGGTTCGCTCGGCCGTGGATCGACGCTGCCTGCCTGCCTGCCTGCCCGCCCACCTCGGCAGGCCGGCGCGGACGGAAGAGTCCTGTGACGTCGCGTCCAGACGGGCCGGGCGGGCGGACAACGTGGACGTCATGGACCACACCGACGTCCGCGCCCACGTCGAGCCCGACGCGCCGACAAGCCTGCGGCGCGAGGCGGTCGACGGGCGGACGGCGACGACCCGCCCGGGACCGAGCCGCTACGCCGAGCCGAGGGTGCGCAGGGCGTCGCCGTCGAGGCGGAAGGTCGTCCAGCCGTCCATCGACACGGCGCCGAGCGAGCGGTAGAAGGCGATCGACGGGGCGTTCCAGTCCAGCACCGACCACTCCAGCCGGGCGTAGCCGCGCTCGGTGCACACCCCGGCGAGGGCGGCGAGCAGGGCGCGGCCCAGCCCGGCGCCGCGGTGGGCGGGCTGCACGTAGAGGTCCTCGAGGTAGAGGCCGTGCACGCCGCGCCAGGTGGAGAAGTTGAGGAACCACAGCGCGCAGCCGACGACCTCCCCGTCGACCACGGCGACGTGGCCGAACAGCGCCGGGGCGGGGGAGAAGAGGGCCGCGGTGAGCTGCGCGGCGGTGAGCAGGCAGGAGTCGGGCTCGCGCTCGTAGGCGGCGAGCTCGTGCACGAGCCCGACCACCGCCGGGACGTCGGCCGGGTCGATCCGGCGGATCACGGGACCTGCCGGAGGTTGACGTGCACCAGGCTCGGTACCCCGCGCTCGTCGCCGAGCACCGACCAGGCGGCGGGGTCCATCGTGAACCGGACGCCCTCGGTGGCGGGCAGGCCGATCCAGCGGGCGATGAGGACGCGGGAGAAGTGGCCGTGGCCGACGAGCACGACGTCGCCGTCGGCGCGGGCGGCCTGGGCCTCGGCGAGCACCGCGTCGGCCCGGGCGCCGACCTGCGCGGCGTCCTCGCCGTTCGGGCACGGGTGGGTCCAGACCGTCCAGCCGGGGGTGGTCTCGCGGATCTCGGGGGTGGTGCGGCCCTCGCAGTCGCCGTAGTCCCACTCGGCGAGCCGCTCGTCGACCCGGTCGACGATCAGCCCGGCCAGCTCCGCCGTGACCAGCGCGCGCGTGCGGGGGCTGCTCAGCACCAGCGCGGGGGCGGTGCCACCGCGCAGGCGGACGCCCAGGTTGCCCGCGCTCCCGGCGAGGTCGCGACCCCGCTCGGTGAGCGGGACGTCGGTCCGGCCGGTGTGCTTCCCCGAGAGCGACCACTCGGTCTCGCCGTGCCGCAGGAGGAACACCCGACCAGCCATGGGGCCAACGTAGCGGGAGGTGACGGAGACGACGCGCCCGCACGCCGTCCCACGGGTTAGGATCCGGCGCGTACCCGACAGCCGAACCCCGTCGGTCCGCCCCGCTCCATCCCCGGCGGCGCGCGATCCACGGGAGGCCGTCCGGCACCGCGACAGGGCAGCCACCCGCCCTCCGGTGCACGGCGATCGACCGCCCCGCAACCGGAAGCAGCGCATCCCCATGAGTTCCTCCACCGTGTCCTCACCCGTCCCCGTCGCCGCTCCGACCCGCGAGGACGTGCTCTCCGCGCACCTCGGAGGCAAGCTCTCCACGGGTCTGACGGCGCCGCTGGACAACGCCCGTGACCTGGCCATCGCCTACACGCCCGGGGTGGCCGAGGTCAGCCGCGCGATCGCCGCCGACCCCGCCCTGGCCGCGCGCTACACCTGGACGAACCGGCTGGTCGCCGTCGTCAGCGACGGCACCGCGGTGCTCGGGCTGGGCGACATCGGGCCGCGCGCGTCGCTGCCGGTGATGGAGGGGAAGTCGGCGCTGTTCAAGGCGTTCGGCGGGCTCGACTCGATCCCGCTGGTCCTCGACACCACCGACGTCGACGAGATCGTGGAGACCCTTGTCCGGCTGCGCCCCAGCTTCGGGGCGGTCAACCTGGAGGACGTCTCCGCGCCGCGCTGTTTCGAGCTGGAACGGCGGCTGATCGAGGCGCTGGACTGCCCCGTCATGCACGACGACCAGCACGGCACCGCGATCGTGCTGCTCGCCGCGCTGCGCGGGGCGTGCGCGGTGCAGGGTCGCGAGCTCGGAGGGCTGCGGATCGTCATCTCCGGCGCGGGGGCGGCGGGCGTCGCGTGCGCGCGCATCCTGCTGGCCGCCGGCGCGTCCGACGTGACCGTGCTCGACTCGCGCGGCATCCTGCTGCCCGGCCGGGCCGGGGTGACGGGGGAGAAGGCCGCGCTGGCCGAGGTGACCAACCCGCGGCGGCTCTCCGGGGCCACCGCCGAGGCGTTGACGGGCGCCGACGTGTTCGTGGGCCTGTCCAGCGCGACGCTGCCGGAGGATCTGCTGGCCCTGATGGCGCCGGAGCCGTTCGTGTTCGCGCTGTCCAACCCCGATCCCGAGGTGCACCCCGACGTCGCGGCCCGCTACGCCGCGATCGTCGCCACCGGACGCAGCGACTTCCCGAACCAGATCAACAACGTGCTGGCGTTCCCCGGGGTGTTCCGCGGCGCCCTCGACGCCGGTGCCCGGCGGATCACCGAGGCGATGAAGCTGGCGGCCGCCGACGCGATCGCGGCCGTCGCGCTCGACGACCTGGCGCCCGACCGGATCGTGCCGAGCCCGTTCGACCCGCGTGTCGCCCCCGCCGTGTCGCAGGCGGTCGCCGCGGCCGCCGGAGACCCGATCTGACTCGGAGTGACCTCCAGTTGGGCCCCCGGCCTGCGTGTTCGTGATCGGGGGCCTCTCGTTGTCACTCAGCGTGCTGACCAGGGCGTTCACTCACTCGGGGCGGCGTAGGCCGATCGGGAAGAAACCCCGGATCGGGTGCGCGGTTGCGTCGTTGTGACGAGTGACCGACTTTGCGTGACAGTGGGAGTGCCCGTGGACGAGCTCGGAGATCGGCGGAGCACCGACCGGCCGACGCCCGCCGCGGGCGAGCTCGCCGAGGGCGCCGGCGGGGCCGTCGCGCGGGCCGAGCTGCTGCGGTCCCGGCAGGCCGTGCTGGGCGGCGCGACGCCGGTGGACCGCGCGCTGTTCGCCCGCGCGGTCGGCCGGGCCGTCGCCGAGACCCCCGAGCCGTCGCCGGTCACCCCGGAGACCGGGGCGCGGGTGGCGGCGCACCGGCTCACCGAGCCCGAGGCGCCGGTGGGGCGGCGGGCGGCGGAGGCCATCTCCGCGCTGAGCGGGGAGCCGGACACCCGGATGTCGGACCTGCACGACCTGGCCCCCGAGGAGCACACCGACCCCGAGGGGTCCCCGGTGCTTCCGGCGCTGCGCACCGCGGTGTTCGGTGCGGGCCGGGGCGCGTCGGACCTGGGCGGGCCGCTCCCGGGCGGCGGGGTCGTCGGCGGGCCGGAGATCGTCTCGCTGCCCGCGGCCCCGGCGCTGGTCTGCGACCGCGACGACCGGATCGTGCGCGTCAACGCCCCGCTGCTGCGCCTCGCCGGGCGCTCGGGCGGCCCCGGGGCCGGCGACAACGCGGCCGACGCCGAGGCCGGGCTGTTCGGGATGCGCCTGCCCCAGCTCGTCACCGGCCCCGACACCGACGCCCGCCTCGTCCGCCCCGACGGCGAGCGGGTGCGGGTGCGGGTGGTGCGCTGGGAGCTGCCCGGCCGTGAGCTGCGCGCGGTCGTGCTCGTGGAGCTGCCCGACGGCGGCGAGCAGGAGCGCGTCGACCGCCGCTGGATGGCCGAGCTAGAGCGCCTCGCGGGCGTCGGTACCTGGAGCTACGAGCTGGGCGCCGCCACCCTGAGCCGCAGCGAGTCCCTGCTGGCGCTCTACCGCCGCGCCGGGGTCGAGCCGGAGGGCGTCGACGGGCCGGTGGAGGGCGAGCAGGTCTCCCTGCTGTGCCGCGGCCTCCGCGGGGGCGGGGCCGCGGCACAGCACCACGTCGAGCTGCGCCTGCCGGGCGAGCGGCTGCTGAGCTGCCGCGCCGAGGTCGAGACCGCCCCGGACGGCACGCCGGTCCGGCTGGTGGGCGTGGTGCGCGACCTGTCCGAGCAGCGCCGCGCGCAGGACCGGGTGCGGCACGCCGGGCGGCGCTTCGCCGACCTCATGGAGATGGTGCCCTCGGGCGTGGCCATGATCGACCCGAACGGTGTCGTGATCGACGCCAACGCCAACATGTGCGCGCTGCTCGACGTCCCGCTCGACGCGCTGCGCGGCACGTCGGCCGCCGACCTGACCGCCGAGGGCCCGTTCGACCTGCTGGGCCCCGACCGCGCCGAGCTGCCCGGCTGGCTGCGGCCCGTCGCGCCCGGCGCCCGTCACGGCTACCGCGTCGACGCCGCGCCGCTGCTGCGCGCCGACGGCACCACGGTCTGGTGCGAGGTCAGCGCGTCGGTGTCGACCGCCGACGACGGCAGCTGGTTCTGGCTGGTCGCCTGCACCGACATCGGGGAGCGTCGCCGGGCCGCGGAGGTGCTGCGCAGCGCGGGCACCGTCGACGAGCTGACGCGCCTGCCCAACCGCGCCGCCTGCCTGACGATGGTCGACGCGCTCCTGGTCGGGTCCGGGCGCGACCGCGTCGCGGTGGTCTGCGGCGACCTCGACGACTTCGCCCGCGTCAACTCCTCGCTGGGCCACGAGGTCGGCGACGACCTGCTGGTCTCGCTCGCCGGCCGGCTGCAGCGCGAGCTGCCCGTCGGCTGCACGGCCGGGCGCCTGTCGGGTGACGAGTTCGTCGTCATCTGCGCCGACCACGCCGAGGTGGGCGGGCCCGACCAGCTCGCGCGCCTGGTGGCCGACCTGCTGCGCACCACGCTCACGGTGCACGGGCAGCCGGTGCAGATGACGGCGTCGGTGGGGCTGGCGACGCCGGTCCCGCTCGGCGACGTGCGCGCGGCGGACCTGCTGCGCTTCGCCGAGGTCGCCATGCAGGACGCCAAGCGGCGGCAGTGCCGCGGAGGGATCGGGATGGCCACCGACGGAGTCGTCAGCTCGGCCACGCAGGCGCTGGCGCTGGAGGCCGAGCTGCGGGCCGCGATCACCGGCACCGGGCTGGTGCTGCAGTACCAGCCCGTCGTCGGACCGGACGGCACGATCCTCTCGGCCGAGGCCCTGGTGCGCTGGCACCACCCCGAGCGCGGGGTGATCCCGCCGAACGACTTCCTGCCGGTCGCGCAGCGCAGCGGCCTGCTGCGCGAGCTGGACCTCTGGGTGCTGCGCACGGCCTGCGCCGAGGCGGCGAGCTGGCCCGAGCACCGCGGGCGCCGCCCGTCGGTCGCGGTCAACCTGGCCGGCCTGCTCCCCGGTGACGCCGACTTCCTGCCGGTCGTCGACGCGATCGTCACCGGGTCGGGCCTGGACTGGGGCCACCTGGTGCTGGAGCTGGTCGAGACGAGCCTGGTGGCGCTCCCGCCGCACGCGCTCGCCGCGATGGCCGAGCTCGTCGACCGCGGCGTCCGGTTCGCCGTCGACGACTTCGGCACCGGCTACTCGTCGCTGGCCCGGCTCAAGGACCTCCCGGCGCAGACGGTGAAGGTCGACCGCGCGTTCGTCACCGGGGTGGCCGACGACCCGGCGGCGTTCGCGGTGGCGCGGGCCGTCGTCGACATGGCGCGGGCGATGGGCCGGACCACGGTGGCCGAGGGGGTCGAGACCGCCGAGCAGTTCCACGTGCTGCGCGGCATCGGCGTCGACGCCTACCAGGGCTGGCTGTTCTCCCGGCCGCTGCCGGCTCCGCGGCTGCGCGAGGTCTTCGCCGGTGGGCGGCTCGCGACCCCGGCGGCGTCGGCGGCGTCGGTCGGCTGAGACCGCGCCCGGCTGAGTCTCCGTCCGGTCACAACTCCTGCGGGCCGTCCCCGATCGGGCTAGCCTGCTGCTTCGTGCCGCCCGGCAGGCGGGCGCTGAACAGGGGGTCCCTCGGATGATCGAGTTCCGGGGCGTGACCAAGCGTTTCCCCGACGGCACCGTGGCGGTCGACGAGCTCGACCTCACCGTCACCGACGGCGGCATCACCGTGTTCGTCGGTCCGTCCGGCTGCGGCAAGACCACGTCGCTGCGGATGATCAACCGCATGATCGAGCCCAGCGGCGGCACGATCGAGATCGACGGCACCGACGTCATGTCCGGCGACGCCGCGCACCTGCGGCGGGGGATCGGCTACGTGATCCAGCAGGCGGGGCTGTTCCCGCACCGCACGATCCTCGACAACATCGCCACGGTGCCGATGCTGCTGGGCTGGAGCAGGGCGAAGGCCCGCAGCCGGGCCGGGGAGCTGATGGAGATCGTCGGGCTCGCCCCGGAGATGGCCAAGCGCTACCCCAGCCAGCTCTCCGGCGGGCAGCAGCAGCGCGTCGGGGTGGCCCGCGCGCTCGCCGCCGACCCGCCGATCCTGCTGATGGACGAGCCGTTCAGCGCCGTCGACCCGGTGGTCCGGGAGAGCCTGCAGGACGAGCTGCTGCGCCTGCAGGCCGAGCTGAGCAAGACCATCGTGTTCGTCACCCACGACATCGACGAGGCCGTGAAGCTCGGCGACAAGGTCGCGGTGTTCCGCACCGGCGGCGTGCTGGCCCAGTACGACGAGCCCGGCCACCTGCTCGCCCGGCCGGCCGACGACTTCGTCGACGGGTTCGTGGGCCGCGACCGCGGCTACCGCGGCCTGGGCTTCCTCTCCGCCGACGGCCTCCCGCTCGGCGCGCTGGAGACCGTCCGGCTCGGGTCGCCCGCGCCGTCGGGGGACTGGACGCTGGTCGTCGACGACGCCGACCGGCCGCAGGGCTGGCTCGCCGGCCGCGACCGCACCGACGGGGCCCCGGTCACCGCGGAGCACCTCGTCCCCGGGGGGTCGCTCTACGACGTCACCTCCGGGTCGCTGCGCAGCGCCCTGGACGCCGCGCTGTCCTCCCCGTCGGGGCGGGGCGTCGCGGTCGACGCCGACGGGCGGGTCGTCGGCTCCATCGGTGCCGACGACGTGCTGGCCGCACTGGCCACGGCGCGGGCGGCCGCGTGAACTGGTCGTGGATCCCGCGCAACCTCGACCGCGTCGCTGAGCTGACGGTGCAGCACCTCTGGCTGGCGCTGCTGCCGGTGCTGCTGGGGCTGATCGTCGCGCTGCCGCTGGCCTGGCTCGCGACCCGGGCGCGGGTGATCCGCACGGTGCTGATCACGGTGACCGGGCTGCTCTACACGGTGCCGTCGCTGGCGCTGATCGTCATGCTGCCGCTGGTGCTGGGCATCGGGATCCTCAACCCGCTCAACGTCGTCGTCGCGCTGACGATCTACACCGTCGCGCTGCTGGTCCGCTCCATCGCCGACGCGCTCGACGCCGTGCCGCAGGCCGTGGTCGCCGCGGCCACCGCGATGGGCTACACGCCGCTGCGCCGGTTCGTCGCCGTCGAGCTGCCCCTGGCCGTGCCGGTCACGGTGGCCGGGCTGCGGGTCGCGGCGGTGTCGAACATGAGCCTGGTGACGGTCGGGGCGATCGTCGGCCTCGGCGGGCTGGGGGCGCTGTTCACCGACGGCTTCCAGCGCGACATCCCGGCCGAGATCCTCACCGGCATCGTGCTCGTGCTCGTGCTCGCGCTGCTGGTCGACGTCGCGCTGCTGGCCATCGGCCGGGCCGTCACGCCCTGGACGCGTGCCGGAGCGGGGGCCAGGGCGTGACCGGCGTCATCGACTGGTTCGCCGACCCGGCGAACTGGAGCGGCCCCGACGGCGTGCCCGTCCGGCTGCTGGAGCACCTGCAGTACACGCTGCTCGCCCTGGTGATCGCCGCGGTGATCGCCATCCCGCTCGGGTTGTGGATCGGGCACACCGGGCGCGGCGGGTTCCTCGTCGTCGGGTCGGCCAACGCGCTGCGCGCCCTGCCCACCTTCGGGTTGCTCGTGCTGCTGGCCAACGTGTTCGGGATCGCGCTGACGCCGCCGATCGCCGCGCTGGTGATCCTGGCGATCCCGCCGATGCTGGCCGGCACCTACGCCGGCGTGCAGGCCGTCGACCGCGCCATCGTCGACGCCGCGCGCGGCATGGGCATGGGCGAGCGCGAGGTGCTGCTGCGCGTCGAGCTGCCCAACGCCCTGCCGCTGATCCTCGGCGGCGTGCGCAGCGCCACCCTGCAGATCATCGCCACCGCCACCATCGCCGCCTACGTCGCACTCGGCGGGCTGGGCCGCTACATCATCGACGGCCTCGCACTGCGCAACTTCGCCGAGATGGCGGCCGGCTCGATCCTGCTCGCGCTGCTGGCGATCGGCATCGACCTGCTGCTCGCCGCGCTGCAGCGCACCGTCGTCTCACCCGGCCTGCGCACCCCCGCGGCCATCCGCACCCGTCCCCGCCTGCGTGCGGTCTGACCCCCCGAGAAGGAGCACGACCATGACCACGTTCCTGCGAGTAGCCGGCGTCGTCGCCGCACTCGGCCTGGCCCTGTCCGCCTGTGGCGGCGGCGGCGACCCGCTGGCCGGTGGCGGCACCGGGGAGACCGGCGACGCGAGCGCCCCGATCCGCATCGGGTCCGCCGCGTTCCCGGAGAACCAGCTGCTCGGCGAGATCTACGGCCAGGCGCTGGAGGCCCAGGGCGTCGCGGTGGAGATCCTGCAGCCCATCGCCAGCCGCGAGGCGTACTTCCCCGGCCTGCGCGACGGCTCGATCGACCTCGTGCCCGAGTACACCGGCGTGCTGCTGCAGTACCTGGAGCCCGCGGCCACCGAGAAGTCGGCCGACGAGGTCTACGCCGCGCTGCAGGGCGTCATCCCGGAGGGGCTGACGCTGCTCGAGCGCTCGGACGCGGAGAACAAGGACGCCGTGGTCGTCACCCAGGAGTTCGCCACGGCGAACAACCTGACGACGATCGAGGACCTCGCCCCGCTCTGCCCGACGATCACCTTCGGCGGCCCGCCGGAGTTCCAGGAGCGCCCCGACGGCATCCCCGGCATCGAGGCGACCTACGGCTGCACCTTCGCCGGCTACAGCTCGCTCGACGTCGGCGGGCCGCTGACGGTCACCGCGCTGCGCGACGGCACGGTGCAGGCGGCCGACCTGTTCACCACCGACCCGACGATCGAGTCGAACGGGTTCGTGGCGCTGGAGGACCCGCTGAACAACTTCGCGGCCCAGAACGTGGTGCCGCTGGTGAACACGGCCAAGGCCTCCGACCAGGTGCAGCAGGTGCTCAACGACATCTCCTCGCGGCTGACCACCGAGGTGCTCATCGACCTCAACGGCCGCCTCGCCGCCGACGACCGGCCCAACCCGGACACGGTCGCGCAGGACTGGCTGACCGAGCAGGGGTTGCTCTGAAGATCCTGGAGCTCCGCCGCTACCCGGTGAAGTCGATGCTGGCCGCGGAGGTCGACGACCTGGTGCTCGGCGACGGCGGCGTCGAGGGCGACCGTGCGCTGGCGCTGATCGACGCCGAGACGGGGCGGGTGGCCACGGCCAAGCACCCGCGCCTGTGGCGGGCGCTGCTGCAGTGCACGGCCACCCGCGACGGGTCCGGGGTGACGATCACCCTGCCCGACGGCCGGAGCGTGCCCGCCGCCGAGGCCGACGGGCCGCTCTCGGAGCTGCTGGGCCGGCGCGTCCGGCTCTCCGGGGAGCGGCCGCCCGGCGCGGAGGTCGAGCGGCCCGACCCGGAGGACGTGCTGGCCGAGGGGGTCGAGGCGGAGGTCGAGGCCCCCACCCTGGAGATCGCCCAGGGCAGCCCGGGGAGCACCTTCGTCGACCACTCGCCGTTGCACCTGGTCACCACCGCCACGCTGGTGCACCTCGGGGTGGAGGCGCTGCGCTACCGGCCCAACATCGTCATCGCCACGCCGCCGGGGGCCGAGCCGTTCGTCGAGAACGACTGGCTCGGCCGGGAGCTGGTGATCGGTGACGTGCGGCTGCGCGTCACGCTGCCGACGCCGCGCTGCTCGGTGCCCACCCTGGAGCACGGCGACCTGCCCCGGGCGCCCGAGGCGGTCCGGGGGCCGATGGCGCAGAACCGGGTGGAGGTCACCGGGTTCGGCGTGCTGCCGTGCGCGGGGGCCTACGCGGAGGTCCTCGCGGGCGGCACCGTGCGCACCGGCGACACCGTGGAGCTCGCTCAGCGGTAGCCGGTGGTGTCGGCGGGCCGCCCGGCGTCCTGCACCTCCACGACGTAGCGCCAGGCGTCGGGGCGGGAGCCGTCGAGATCGGTGAGGTCGTACTCCCTGGCCAGGTCGCCGCTCGACGTGCTCGCGCCCTGCCAGCGCGCGCGGTCCGGGTCGGCGGCCAGCGCGGCGACGCCCCGGCCGACCAGCCGCGGGCTCTCCGAGATCGCGAAGTGCGGCTGCCCGGCGCACGCGTCGCGCCAGTTCTCCTCGGTGACGCCGTAGCCGTCGAGCATCGCCTCCGAGCGCAGCCAGCCGGGCGTGACCGCGACGGCGGTGGCGCCGTGCGGGCCGAGCTCGTGCGCCCAGCTCCGCGCCAGCCGGATGGGCGCGATCTTGGCCAGGTCGTAGTAGACGTTGAGGCGGTAGTGCTCCGCGTTGTACGCCGCGGTGCCGTCGGTGACCTCCACGACCAGCCCGCCGGGGCGCCGGATCAGCAGCGGGAAGGCGTACCGGGCCGTGACGAGATGGGTGTCGACGGCCAGCCGCAGCAGGTGCAGCCCGGCGGCGAGGTCGTGCTCCCAGACCGGGGTGTCCCACTCGGTGAGGAGGTCGCCGCCGAAGATGTCGTTCACGACGACGTCGAGGCGGCCGTGGTCGGCGTCGATGCGGTCGACGAGGCGGGCCACCTGCTCGGGCACTAGGTGGTCGGTCGGGACGGCGACGCCGGTGCCGCCCGCCGCCGTCACCAGGTCGGCGGTGTCCTCGACGGTCTCCGGGCGGTCGTACTCCGACCGCCGGGCGCGGGTGGAACGGCCGGTGCAGTACACCGTCGCCCCGGCCGCGCCGAGCTCCACGGCGATGCCGCGCCCGGCGCCGCGGGTGGCGCCCGCGACGAGCGCGACGGTGCCGGCGAGGGGGTTCGTCGTCATACCCCCGACCCTGCCGCGGGATCCTGACATCCGGTGTCAGTGTCCGCGGACGGGGTCGTGGGCGGCCACCCGCAGCGCGCGGCCGGTCGTGACGATCACCGCGAGCAGGGCCAGGCCGCTCAGGAGCATCGACGGGCCGGCGAGGGGCTGGGTGGCGAGCATCGCCAGCGTCGCCGGGCCGTTCGCCACGTTCATGACGACCGCGGTGCCGCCGCAGACCAGCGCGCCGGCCAGCCCGACGGTGCCCGCGCCGAGCGCGAGCCGCCGGGGGTCGGGGCCACGGCGCGCCGTGGCCACCAGCAGGCCGACGGCGAGCACGCCCACCACGGCACTGGCGACGTCCTGGACGCCGGACAGGGCGGTGACCAGCGGAGGGGGCGGGCCGCTGCCGGTCCAGGCGACTCCGTGCGACCACAGCAGGTTCCACCCGAGCAGCAGCGCCGGGAACAGCACGGCCAGCAACAGGGCGGTGCGCCGGGCCTGGGCCGCGGTGAGCTCGGCCTGGAAGTGCGGGGCGAGCTCGGCGACCGTGCCGAACTCGCGCACCGCGCGGGCCGGGCACCCCGCGGCCTCGGCCGCGTCGCGCAGCCCGTCGCGGGTCTCGGCGATCATGCTGCGACGCAGGCCGCGCGGGCCCCTCAGGGCGCGGGCGAGCGCGCGGACGTGGGCGTCGACGGGATCGGTGGTCACGTCGCCCCCAGCACCGCGTCGACGACGAACCGGAACTCGCTCCACTGCGTGCGCTGCAGGGCAAGGGCGTGCCGTCCGGCGCGGGTGAGCGTGTAGGTGCGCCGCTCCCGCCCGCCGACCGTGCTCCAGGCTCCGGACAGCCACCCGGCGCGCTCCAGCCGCCGCAGCGCGGGGTAGACGGTGCCGGTCGGCAGGTCCAGCGCGCCGCCGCTGCGGGCGTGCAGCGCCTCGATCACCGCGTAGCCGTGGCGCGGCCCGGACTCCAGCACGGCGAGGACGAGACCGTCGAGGTGGCCGCGGACGGCGTCGGGCTTCACAGGTAGGGAGCCTACCCAGCCCTGTGGCGCCCTGGATCAGGGTGATCCCTGATGTATAGGTAGCGTATCTACTTATAGATTCCGCTCCGTGGACACCATGACCCCCGTCCGGCGGGGACCGCGCCGCACGCTCTGGCCACTCCGCGTCGTGCTCACCGCGCACCTGCTGATGGTGCTGGCCCAGCCGTGGCTGGCCGGGCGCTACCTCACCGGTGACGTCGACGCGATCGCGGTGCACGGGCTGGTCGGCAGCCTGCTCGCGGCCGTCGGGATGGTGGCCGTCGCCGCGACGCTGCTCTACGTCCTCGGCGGTCGCGGGCGGCTCTGGGTCGTCCCGGTCGCGGTCGCCCTGTTCCTCGCCGACGGAGTCCAGATCGGTGCCGGGTACGCCCGGGACCTGGGCCTGCACGTCCCGCTCGGCGTCGCGATCACGGTCTCGTCGGTGCTGCTGGCGGCGTGGGTGTGGAGCCCGTCGGCGGGGCGGTCCCGATGAATCGCCGGTCGTTCCTGGCCCTGCTCGGTGGCACCGTGCTGCTGGCCGGATGCGGTGCGCTGCCCGGGCAGACCGGTGAGCAGCTGGCCAGCGCGCTACCGCTGCCGGAGCCGTTCCGGGTGCCGTTGCCGGTGCCGCCGGTGGCCCGGCCGGTGGCCCCGGGCCGGTACCTGATCACGCAGCGCGTCGCCGAGGTCGAGATCCTGCCGGGCGTGCGCACCCCCGTACTGGGCTACGACGGGATCTTCCCCGGCCCCACGATCGAGTCCCGACGCGGGCAGGCGATCGTGGTGCGCCACCGCAACGAGCTGCCCGTGCCCACCGCGGTGCACCTGCACGGCGGGCACACCCCGCCCGAGCACGACGGGTGGCCGCTGGACCTGGTGCTCCCGGTCGGCGACCGGTCCGACCGGACCGGGCACCACGGGATGACGGGCGACACGAGTGCCGGGGAGCGCGACTACGCCTACCCGATGGACCAGCGCGCGGCCACGCTCTGGTACCACGACCACCGCATGGACTTCACCGGCCCGGCGGTGTACCGCGGGCTCGCCGGCTTCCACCTCGTGCGCGACGACGTCGAGGACGCGCTGCCGCTGCCCGGAGGGGAGCGGGAGCTGCCGCTGATGATCTGCGACCGTTCCTTCGCCGCCGACGGGACCTTCGCCTACCCCGGGATCGACCGGGCGATGCGGTCGGTGCCGGGGGTCGAGGCGGAGTGGACGGAGGGGGTGCTCGGCGACGTCGTGCTGGTCAACGGGGCGCCGTGGCCCGAGCACGAGGTGGACGCGGCCCGCCACCGGCTGCGGATCCTCAACGCCTCCGGCGCGCGGCGCTACCGGCTCGCGCTCACCGTCCCGGGCGGCCCGGACCTGCCGATGACCCAGATCGGTTCCGACGGCGGGCTGCTCGCCGCCCCCGTCGTGCACGACGCGATCGAGGTGGCGCCGGGGGAGCGGTTCGACGTCGTCGTCGACTTCTCCGCCGTCCCCGTCGGCACCGGGGTGACGATGACGAACACGCTCGGCACCGGCCGCACCCGCGACGTGCTGCGGTTCCGCGTGGCGCGCGCCGCGGCCGACGACTCGTTCGTGCCCGCGGTGCTGTCCGAGGTGGAGCCGCCCGTGGTGCCGGCCGGGGCGCCGCTGCGCCGGTTCGACTTCACCCGCGGCGCCCGGCACACCGACTGGCGGATCAACGGCAGGCGGTTCGACCCGCACGTCGACGAGGCGGTGAGCCGGCTGGGCGAGGTGGAGGTGTGGCGGTTCGTCAGCGACGTCCACCATCCCGTGCACGTGCACCTCGACCCGTTCCGGGTACTGCGCCGGGGCGCCCGCGGGCCCGGCCCGTTCGACGGCGGCTGGAAGGACACCGTCGACGTCCGGCCGGGCGAGGTCGTCGACGTGGCGGTGCGGTTCACCGACCACCGCGGGCGCTACGTGATGCACTGCCACAACCTCGAGCACGAGGACATGGCGATGATGGCGACCGTGCGCACGGTGTAGCCGCGGGCGTCAGCCGAACCGGTTGACCAGGTCGACGCCCAGTAGCACGAGGAACAGCGCGGCGGCTGCGCCGACCAGCACGTTGGACAGCCAGCCGCTGCGCCCCTCGGTGACGAAGCGGGTCGAGTTGAGCAGGATGAGCAGCGTGCCGCCGAGGAACGGCATGAAGGCCGCGCCGAGCACGCCGTAGACCAGCGTCAGCGCGAAGGGCTGGTCGAAGAACAGCAGCCCCATCGGCGGCACCGTCAGCCAGAGCAGGTACCCGCGGAACGCCGTGCTGCGCTCGGCCGCGCCCGCCTCGTAGGCCCGCTCGGGCACGGCGACGTCGGCGTCACGGCCGTGCGGCAGGCGCAGCGTGCGGACGGTGTCGGCGAACAGCAGGCTGACCCCGTTCCAGACGCCGAGCAGCGAGGTGGTGGTGACGGCGAGGAAGCCGACGAGGAACAGCACCCGCGCCCAGTCGCCGTAGCGCAGGCCCAGCTCGGTGCCCAGCGTCAGCAGGCCGGTGTCGCCGGAGGCCAGGTCCTGGCCGAGCAGGATCTCCGCGCCGATGATCAGCATCGCGACCACGAAGACGCCGGTCATGACGTAGCCGACGGCGTTGTCCAGGCGCATCACCGACAGCCATCCGGTGCCGCGCCAGCCCTTGGCGATCATCCAGTAGCCGTAGGCGGCCATCGTGATCGTGCCGCCGACGCCGCCGATCAGGCCCAGCACGTAGACGACCGACCCGTCGGGCAGCGTCGGGACCAGGCCGGTGGCCAGCGCGCCGAGGTCGGGGCCGATCAGCGCCGCCACCGACACCACCGACACGAACTTGACGAGCACCAGCACGGTGATGAACTTCTCGAACACCGCGTAGCGCTGGGCCCACACCAGCGCGAGCCCGACGACGCCGGCGATCATCGCCCAGTAGCGCACCGGCAGGCCGCCGAACAGCGCGTTGAGCGGCAGGCCGACCGCCGACATCGCGGTGGCGCCGTACACGAAGCCCCATACGACGATGTAGACGGCGAAGAACGTGGTGGCCCAGCGGCCCAGGCGGCGCCATCCGTCGAGCAGGGTGGCGCCGGAGGCCAGGTGCCAGCGGCCGACGCCCTCGGCGAGCGCGAGCTTGAGCACCGTGCCCAGGACCGCCGCCCACAGCAGCGCCGTGCCGTAGCGCGAGCCGGCGACCATCGTGGCGACCAGGTCGCCCGCGCCGACGCCCGCCGCCGCGGCGAGCAGGCCCGGGCCGACCTGGCGCAGCCGCGCCCCGACCCCCGTCGGTGGTGCCGTGGTGACGTACCCACCCGGTCCCTCGGTCATCAGCGCGGCCCCCCGCCCGGTTCGCCCGACCCCGGGACGGTAGCCGCGCGACGTGACGGAGGCCACCGCTGGCTCCGGGGGTGGCGGGGCGGCCGGGTGTGGGGTGGACTGGGCGATAGGGTCCGCGCGGGGCCGGAGAGCACGGGAGGGGAACGTCATGGCGAGCGTCGACGAGGTGCGGGCCAGCATGGCGCGCGCCGCCGAGATCGCGCTGCAGAGCCTGGGGCACCTGCAGCAGGCACACGACGTGCTGGCCGACGCCCGCGCGGCCACGGTGCAGACCGCCGAGGCCAGCGCGCAGGACACCGCGCACGACGCGATCGCGATGCTGTCCAAGGCGATGTCGGACATCGTCGAGGTGCAGCACACCGTCACCGCCGCGACGCAGACCGCCCAGGGCTACGCGACCAACATCTGAGGTCTGTCCTTCATGGTGGGTGGGCGGGCCGGCCGCAGGCAGCGGATCACCGAGGCCTTCGACGAGCTGCACGGCGCGATGGCCGCCGCCCTCGGCGCGGCCGACGGGCTGGCCGACGCCGCCGTGCGCGCGCACGCCGAGACCCTCGTCGAGGGCTGGCTGCGCGCCGAGGGTCTCGACGACGCCCGCGCCGACCCGGCGCTGGTCGGGCCGCTGGCCAACCCGCGGCTCGCCGACGTCGTCGCCCGCGTCGAGGCCGACCGCGCCGCCGCCTTCGACCCCTGGCTGCGCACCGGGCCCGCCGCGCTGACCGAGCTGATGGACCGCGCCGCCCCGCGCGCCGCCGGGCTCGACCCGGACCGCTGGCTGGGCGAGGTCGGCAAGGCCGACGGCATCGACGAGGTCCCCGGCCTGTGGCGGATCGGCACGGGGCGGATCGGCACGGGGCGGATCGGCACGGGACGGACCGGGGCTGCGGCCCGGACGGCGGGGAAGTCGCTGCACACGCCCGTCACCTGGCCCGTCGGGGTGCCGTTGCTCGACGAGTCGCACCTGCAGATCACCTCCACCGGCGACGGCCGCGCGCACGCCGAGTCGCTCGTCGAGTCGCTGCTGATGCGGCTGGTCAGCCAGTTCACCCCGGGCCTGGTGCGGCTGCACGTGTGGGACGTCGGGCAGTTCACCGGCGTCGTTCCCGGGCTCTACCCGCTCACCCGCAGCGGGCTGCTCACCGTCCACGACCCGGGACGGCTCTCCCACCTGCTGGAGGAGCTGTCGGACCGGATCCGGCGCGTGCACACCCGCCTGCTGATCGACGGGCACCCGACGCTCGCCGCGCACGTCGCCGCCACCGGCACCCGGGTCAAGCCGTGGATCGTCACCGTGCTGGTCGGTGACGGGCGCCCGCTCGCCGACGAGGACCACTGGCAGCTGCAGCGCATCTCCCGCGGCGGGCTCGCGTCGGGGGTCTCGCTGGTGCTGGTCGACGTGCCGGTGACGATCCAGGCCCCGCACGAGACCGTGCGCCTGCTCGACGGCGGGGTGGCCACGACGTCGATGACGGGGGACCACGTCGTCGTCACGCCGGACCCGCCGCTGCCCCGTGACGCCGTCACCCGGGCCTGCAACGCCCTCGCCGACGCCCACGAGCACGGCCACGCCCGCGCGTTCGCCGACCTGCTGCCCGCGAACGGGCGGTGGGGGCGGGACTCCTCGCGCACCGGGCTGCGGGCCCCGGTCGGGTTCGCCGACGGGATGCCGCACGACGCCGTGCTCGCCGACGAGTCGCCGCACGCGCTGATCGGCGGCCCCAGCGGCACCGGCAAGACCAACCTGCTGCTCACGCTGATCAGCTCGCTGGCCGCCCGCTACGACCCCGACGAGCTGGAGTTCTACCTGCTGGACTTCAAGGAGGGCGTCTCCTTCGCGCAGTTCACCCGCGGCCGGCGCGACACCACCTGGCTGCCGCACGCCCGGCTCGTCGGCGTCAACATCAACACCGACCGGGAGTTCGGGCTGGCGCTGCTGCAGTTCCTCGCCGACGAGATGCGCCGCCGCTCGGAGGCCGCGAAGGACCACGAGGTCACCAAGCTGGAGGAGCTGCGCGGCGCCGACCCGGACGGGCGGTGGCCGCGGATCGTCGCCGTCATCGACGAGTTCCAGCTGCTGTTCGCCGAGCGCGACGACGTCACCAGGAAGGCCACCGCGCTGCTGGAGGACGTGGCCCGGCGCGGCCGCAGCCAGGGCATCCACTTGGTCCTGGCCAGCCAGGACGTGTCCGGGATCGAGGCGTTCTGGGGCCGGCCCGCGGTGTTCGAACAGTTCGTCCTGCGGATCGCGCTGCCCCGCGCGCGGCGCGTGCTCGGCGAGCTCAACGAGGCCGCGATGGACCTCCCGCGCTGGCACGCCGTGGTCAACCACGACTCGGGGGTGCGCCACGGCAACGAGGTGGTGCGCATCCCCGACGCCACCGCCCGCGGCACCACCGACCTCGTCCAGCGCGAGCTGCACGACCGGTACCACGCGGGCCGCCCGGAGCCCGTGCTCTTCGACGGCAGCCGCGCGCCCGCCGTCGACGACCTGATCGCGCTCCTGGGCACCGGCGGCCCGCCGCAGGCGCTGCTCGGGCAGTGCATCGACGTGGGCGGGCGCCCGGCCACCGCCGCCCTGCCCGACTCCCCGGGCCGCAACGTCGCGGTCCTGGGTGCCGACGCCGAGGACGCCGTGCGGGTGCTCGGCGCGGCGGCGGGGTCGCTGGCCGGGCAGTACGCGCCCGGCACCGTCGACGTGGTGCTGGTGCCGCTGCTCGCCCCCGCCGACGGCCTCGTCGCCCGGTTCGCCGCGGCCGGGCACACCGCCGAGGTCGTCGCGCTCGACGGGGTGCGGGCCCGGATCGAGGCGCTGGCCGCCGACGTCACCGCGCGGCTGGCCGGCGGCCCGCGGCGCCCGGTGCTGCTGGTCGTCTTCGGCGCCGACGCCGCCGACCCGGTGCTGGAGCGCGAGGGCACCGACGCGCTGCGCCGCGTGCTGCGCTCGGGCCCGGAGACCGGCGTGCACGTGCTGGGCTGGTGGCGCAGCGTCGCCCGGCTGCGCGCGCTGCTGTCGATCACCGCGGCCGTCGACGACGTCGGGGCCTGGGTGGGGCTCGACGTCCAGGGCAGCGAGCTCGGCCAGCTGGCCCCGGGGATGCTGCTGAGCTGGTCGCCCCGCCCGGGTCGCGGCCTGTTCTACGACCGCGCCCAGCACTCCCGCCCGGAGGTCGTCATCGTGCCGTCGGCGGAGGACCCGTGAGCGCCGCGCGCGAGTACAAGGACGTCGTCGACGGGCTCAGCGCCGCCGCAGCGGAGCTGCGCGAGCAGGACGCCGAGCGCGCGACGGCGCTGGGGTACGAGCGGGTCGCCCGGCACGACGCCATGACCGAGGCGCAGGGCCGCGCCGCGCTCACCCGGACGGTCGTCGCGCTGCACTGGGAGGCGGCGCTGGAGCGGCTGTGGCAGGAGTCGTGGCTGACCCTGCGCCCCCCGCCCACCCCGACCCCGGGCGTCGACCCGGCCCGGCTCGACGAGCTCGACGCCGAGGTCGCCCGCTGCGCGGACGTCCTGGCGGAGGTGGCCCGGCGCCGCCGCTTCGGCCTGCGCCCCCGCTGACCCACCCCGCGAGTCCCCCGTTTCCCGCCCGCGAGTCCCCCGTTTCGCGCCCGCGAGTCCCCCGTTTCGCGCCCGCGAGTCCCGTCCGGCGGCCACCCGGGCGAGCCGGGCGGGCTACTCGTCCGCGTCGTCGTCGCGGGCGAGGAAGGTGGAGAGGCGCTCGACGGCGTCCTCGAAGGCGGGGTTGAGGTCGACGAACGCCTGGAGGCGGTCGGCCAGCCACTCGACGCTGACCGACTCGCCCTCCCGGCGCGCCACGAGCTCCTCGATGCCGCGGTCGGTGGAGTACACGGCTAGCGGTCTCCGAAGGCCTCGTCGATGAGCGCGCTCTGCTCGACCTCGTGCACCTTCGACGAGCCCGCCGCGGGCGCGGCCATCCGGCGCCGCGAGACCCGGCGGATGCCGACGAGCCGGGGGAGCTTCTCCGGCAGCACCAGCCCGAGGAACGGCCAGGCGCCCTGGTTGGCCGGCTCCTCCTGCACCCAGCGGACGTCCTCGGCGTTGGGGTAGCGCTCCAGCACCGCGGCCAGCTGGCGGTCGGCGACCGGGTAGAGCTGCTCGATGCGGACGATCGCCACGTCCTCGACGCCGCGCTTCTCGCGCTGAGCCGCCAGCTCCCAGTAGATCTTGCCGCTGCACAGCAGCACGCGCCGGACGTCGCCCGCGGGGCCGTCGTTGCCGCGGTAGAGCGGGTCGTCGATGACCGAGCGGAAGCGGCCGCCGGTGAAGTCGGAGACCGGGCTGACGACCGCGCGGTTGCGCAGCATCGACTTGGGCGTGAAGCAGATCAGCGGGCGCTGCATCCCGTCCATGGCGTGGCGGCGCAGCAGGTGGAAGTAGTTGGCGGGCTCGCTCGGCACCGCCACCGTCATCGACCCCTCCGCGCACAGCGTGAGGAACCGCTCGATGCGCCCGGAGGAGTGGTCGGGGCCCTGGCCCTCCAGGCCGTGCGGGAGCAGCAGCGCGACGTCGGAGGTCTGGCCCCACTTCGCCTCGCCGGAGGAGATGAACTCGTCGATGATCGACTGCGCGCCGTTGACGAAGTCGCCGAACTGCGCCTCCCACGCCACGAACGCGGCCGGGTTGGCCACCGAGTAGCCGTACTCGAACCCGACCGCCGCGAACTCCGAGAGCGCCGAGTCGTAGGGCAGGAAGCGCTCCTGGTCCTTGCTCAGGTTGCGCAGCGGGTAGTACTCCTCGCCGGTCCGGCGGTCGATCACGACCGAGTGCCGCTGGACGAACGTGCCGCGGCGGCTGTCCTGCCCGGACAGGCGCACGAGCTTGCCGTCCATCACCAGCGCGCCCATCGCGATGAGCTCGGCGAAGGCCCAGTCGATGTCGCCCTCGCGCGACATCTTCAGGCGCTTCTCCAGCACCGGCTTGACGCGCTGGTGCACGGTGAAGCCCTCGGGCAGCTCGACGTGCGCGTCGCCGATGCGGTGCAGCACCTCCAGCGGGATCGAGGTGTCGAGGTCGGTGGGGATGGACTGCTCGTCCTCCACCGACGGCGACGCGACGGCCGGGGTCTTCTCCAGCTCGCGGACCTCGTTGAAGACGTGGTCGAGCTGGTTGGAGAAGTCCTTGAGCGCGTGCTCGGCCTCCTCCATGGAGATGTCACCGCGGCCGATCAGCGACTCGGTGTAGATCTTGCGGACGCTGCGCTTGGCGTCGATGACGTCGTACATCGCGGGCTGCGTCATCGACGGGTCGTCGCCCTCGTTGTGGCCGCGGCGGCGGTAGCAGATCATGTCGATGACGACGTCGTTGTGCCAGCGCTCGCGGTACTCCACGGCCAGCTTGGCCACCCAGACGCAGGCCTCGGGGTCGTCGCCGTTCACGTGGAAGACCGGCGCGTCGATCATCTTCGCGACGTCGGTGCAGTACTGCGAGGACCGCGAGTGCTCCGGAGCGGTGGTGAAGCCGACCTGGTTGTTGACGACGACGTGCACGGTGCCGCCGGTGCGGTAGCCGCGCAGCTTCGCGAGGTTGAGCGTCTCGGCGACGACGCCCTGGCCGGCGAACGCCGCGTCGCCGTGCATCATCAGCGGCAGGACGGTGAAGCCGCCCTCGCCCTTGTCGAGCAGGTCCTGCTTGGCCCGGACCAGGCCCTCCAGGACCGGGTCGACGGCCTCGAGGTGGCTCGGGTTGGAGGCCAGCGACACGACGGTCTCGCCGTCGCCGAACATCCGGAAGTACTTGCCCTCGGCGCCCAGGTGGTATTTGACGTCGCCGGAGCCGTGGGCCTGGCCCGGGTCGAGGTTGCCCTCGAACTCCCGGAAGATCTGGCTGATCGGCTTGCCGACGATGTTGGCGAGCACGTTGAGCCGGCCGCGGTGCGGCATGCCGATGACGACCTCGTCGAGCTCGTGCTCGGCGGCCTTGTCGAGCACCGCGTCGAGCAGCGGGATGACGGTCTCGCCGCCCTCGAGCGAGAACCGCTTCTGCCCGACGTACTTGGTCTGCAGGAACGTCTCGAACGCCTCGGCCGCGTTGAGCTTGGACAGGATGTACTTCTGCTCGGCGGCGTGCGGCTTCTGGTGCGGCACCTCGATCCGCTCCTGCAGCCAGGTCCGCTGCTCGGGGTCGGCGATGTGCATGTACTCGGTGCCGACGGTGCGGCAGTAGGAGTCGCGGAGCAGGCCGAGCACGTCGCGCAGCTTCATCCGCTCCTTGCCGCCGAACCCGCCGGTGGCGAACTCGCGGTCGAGGTCCCACAGCGTGAGGCCGTGGGAGAGCACGTCGAGGTCGGGGTGGCGGCGCTGGCGGTAGTTGAGCGGGTCGGTGTCGGCCATCAGGTGGCCGCGGGTGCGGTAGGCGTCCACCAGCTCGATGACGCGCGCGGTCTTGTCGACGGCGTCGTCGGGCAGGTCCTGCACCCAGCGCACGGGCTCGTAGGGCACCCGCAGGGCGCGGAAGATGTCGTCGTAGAAGGCGTCCTCGCCCAGCAGGAGCTGGTGGACGCGGCGCAGGAAGTCGCCGGACTCGGCGCCCTGGATGATCCGGTGGTCGTACGTCGACGTCAGCGTGATGATCTTGCTGACGCCGATCTGGGCGAGCCGCTCCTCGCTGGCGCCCTGGAACTCCGCCGGGTACTCCATCGCGCCCACGCCGACGATCGCGCCCTGGCCCTGCATGAGCCGGGGCACCGAGTGGTTGGTGCCGAGCGTGCCGGGGTTGGTGAGGCTGATCGTGGTGCCGGCGAAGTCCTCGCCGGTGAGCCCGCCGCTGCGGGCCTTGCGGACGATGTCCTCGTAGGCCGACCAGAACTGCGCGAAGTTCATCGCCTCGCAGCCCTTGATCGACACGACCACGAGCGAGCGCTGACCGTTCTTGCCGGGCAGGTCGATGGCCAGGCCCAGGTTGACGTGCTCGGGCGCCACGACGGTGGGCTTGCCGTCGGTCTCGACGAAGTGCCGGTTCATCACCGGGAAGTCGGCCAGCGCCTTGACCACGGCGTACCCGATCAGGTGCGTGAAGCTGATCTTGCCGCCGCGGGTGCGCTTGAGCTGGTTGTTGATGACGACCCGGTTGTCGGCGAGCAGCTTCGCCGGGACCGCGCGCACGCTCGTGGCCGTGGGGACGGTCAGCGAGGCGTTCATGTTCTTGACCACGGCGTTCGCGGCGCCGCGGATCGGGGTGACCTCGCCGTCGCCACCGGCCGGGGCGGCGGGCTTCGCGGCCTGCGAGGACGTGCCCGCGGCGGGCTTGCTCGGGGCGGGTTCCGGCTTGCGCTCCGGGGCCTTCGCGGCGGGCTTCGACGGGGCGCTGCTCGGCGCGGCGTCGGGCGGCGTCATCGCGGCGCGGTCGGCGGTGCGGCGTTCCTCGGTGGGTTCCGCGGGCTCGGCGGCGGGGGTGGGTGCCGGTCCCGGGGTCGTCGACGGCGGGGCCGCGCCGTTCGTCGCCGCGGGCGCGCCGTCGTCGGGTCGGTAGTCGGCGAAGAACTCGTGCCATGCCGGGTCGACCGTGGCGGGGTCGTCGAGGAATCGCTGGTACATCTCCTCGACCAGCCATTCGTTGGGACCGAAGTCGCTGGCCGGGTTCGAGGTACTGCTGCTGGACACGCTGAGGACCGCCTTGATCGGATAGCGTCATCGCCGGGAACGTGGTGTCAGGTTAGTCCCCGCCGTCCGGCCCGGGTACCGCAGTGGACGGACGTCGGTCACAGACGTCGCTCCACGATGACCGACCGGGACCCGACCGACCCGAGGAGACGCCGATGAGCCGCCCGCCCCTGCCCCCGTTCGACGCCGTGAGCGCTGCCGCGAAGGTCCAGGCCGCCGAGGACGCCTGGAACACCCGGGACCCGGAGAAGGTCGCCGCCGCCTACTCCGCGGACTCCGTGTGGCGCAACCGCGACCGCTTCGTCACCGGCCGGGCCGAGATCGCGGGGTTCCTGCGCGACAAGTGGGACCGCGAGCTCGAGTACGCGCTGCGCAAGGACCTGTGGGCCTTCGCGGGCAACCGGATCGCGGTGCGGTTCCAGTACGAGTGCCGTGACGTCGACGGGCAGTGGTGGCGGTCCTACGGCAACGAGCTGTGGGAGTTCGACGACGAGGGCTACATGCGGCGGCGCGAGGCCAGCATCAACGACGTGCCGATCGACGAGGCGCAGCGGCGCATCCACGGCCGCCGTCCCGATGCCGAGCGCGGTGGGGCCGAGCAGCCGCTGCGGTAGCGGCCGACCGGGCTACCGGTCGGGCTGCTCGCCGAGTTCGTCGACCACGGCCGTGTGCACGGCGGTCTCCCCGACGAGGGTGTCGACGGGCAGCCCGCAACGGGAGTCGATGCGGGTGGTGTCGCGCTCCCCGGCGAACTGGCCGTCGGCGATGTCGATCATCAGCTCGGTGCGGGTGCGCCCGGCGTCGTGGACGAGTACGACGCACTCGCGGCCGTCGAAGGCGACCGTCTCGTCGGCGACGGTGACGCCGGGCAGCCCGGTGAGCGCGCGGTAGAGGACGGCCCGCAGCTCGGCGGGCACCAGGCAGGTGCGCAGCGCGTCGACGGCGCCGCTGAACGGGGCGGCCCAGCGGCCGGGGTGGTCGGCCTCCAGGCGCTCCAGCAGGGCGGCGGGGTCGCGCGGCAGCCGGTCGAGGAACTCCGGGGTGGGCACCTGCCAGCTGCCGCGACGGCGCTGCGGCAGCTCGATGCAGTCGTCGTCGCGGTCGCGGTGGAACTCGCCGAACGGCGCGCGGAACAGCCCGACCGGCGCGACGTCGTGCAGCTCGAAGCCGTCCTCGCGGGCCTGTTCCAGCGATCCCGTGAGCCAGCGCTGCCGGCCGGTCAGCGAGCGGTCGAGCAGCCAGTCGCGCTCGGGCTCGGCCGGGATCCAGGTGCGCAGCCGGTGCTCGGTGAGGTGCTGGTAGGGGCCGAAGCTGCCCAGCCACCACGCGTCCGTCGCCACGAACCGGTACTGCTCCGGCTCCAGCGGATCGTCGGAGGTGGCGATGACGAGGTCGGGCAACGCACGCTCCCGCGGGTCGGTGACGACGGCCGGTACACCACAGAGTGTGAGCGGTCACCCGACGTCACCGACACGGACCCCCTGTCACCTACTGCAGCCACTCCTTCACCTGCGACAACACCTTCTGCGGGTCGGAGCTGATCGGGTTGACGTGCAGGTGCGTCACACCCGCCTCACGCAACGCAGCGATCCGCTCCTTGACGAACGACGGCGGCCCGATCAGCGAGGTGTGGGCGAGGAAGTCCTCGGGCAGTGCCGCCGCGGCCTCCTCCTTCTTCCCGTCGAGGTAGAGGTCCTGCACGGTCTTCGCGTCGTCGGCGTAGCCCTGGCGCTGGAAGACGGTGTTGTAGAAGTTCTTGCCGCGGGCGCCCATGCCGCCGATGTAGAGCGCGCTCATGTGCCGGTGCATCTGGCGGGCGCCGTCCATCATGTCGTCCTCGATGGCCAGGACGCCGCCGCCGGTGACCTGCAACGGGCCCAGCTCGGGGGCGCGCTTGGCGGTGCCGGCGTCCAGGGCGGCGCCGAACGTCTCGCGCATCCGCTCCGGCATCACGACGTGCGGCAGCCAGCCCTGCGCGATCTCCGCGGTCAGCTCGACGTTCTTGTCCCCGAGCGCGGCGATCCAGATCGGGATGTCGGCGCGCTTCGGGTGGTTGATCAGCTTGAGCGGCTTGCCCAGCCCGGTGCCCTGCCCCTCGGGCAGCGGGATGGTGTAGATCCCCTCGTGCTGGATCCTCTCCCGGCGCCACACCTGGCGGCAGATCTCGACGACCTCGCGCGTGCGGGCCAGCGGCTTGTCGTAGGGCACGCCGTGGAAGCCCTCGATGACCTGCGGGCCGGAGGCGCCGAGCCCGAGGATCATGCGGCCGCCGGACAGCGCGTCGATGCCGGCCGCGCTCATGGCCGTCAGCGTGGGCGTGCGGCTGTAGATCGGCAGGATCCCGGCCCCGATCTGGACGCGCTCGGTGCGCGCGGCGAGATAGCCCATCAGGGAGACGGCGTCGAAGCTGTAGGCCTCGGCGACCCAGACGACGTCGAGCCCCGCCTTCTCCAGGCCGACCACCGCCTCGGCGTTGTTGATGGGGTCGTCGCCGTACTGGAGTTGAGTCGACAGCAGCATGCGACGATGTTACCGACGGGTCACGTCACGTCCAGGGGGAGATCGGGCGCGTCACGTCGACACCGTCGAGGGTGACGTCGACGTGCTCGGTGAAGAACGAGACGAGTCCGGCCAGCGCCTCCATCCCCGGCAGCGGGTCCGGGTAGTACCAGGCGACGTCGCGCCCGCCCACCGCGAGATAGCGGGCGACGCCCTTGTAGGCGCACTCGGTGACGGTGTCACTGCCGGTGAGCCCGGTGACGTCGTCCTGCGGCAGGTACCAGCGCACCGGCAGCCAGGTCTCGGTGACCAGCAGCGGGCGGCGGCTCTCGGCGAGGGTCCGCCCGTCGAGGGAGATCCGGACGTGCCGGTGCGAGGGCCGGGCGTCGACGCGGTGGAAGGGGTCGCGCGGGTGCCCGACGACCGGCGCGTCCTCCTCGGTCCACTCCAGCGCCGGGAAGTCGACGACGACGTAGCCCGCCAGGTCCGGGTCGGCGGGCCGGAACGCGGCACCCGCGCGCTCGCGCCCGTCGAGGCGGATCGTCAGCGGCTCGCCGTCGGTGGTGTGCACGCCGAAGCCGGTGTCGGGCGTCAGCACGGTGCGCCCGCCCGGGCCGAGCGGCTGGGCGCCGGGGCCGTGGCGGTCCCCGTCGCCACCGGGGACCAGCTCGGCCCGCACGTCGGCGACGGGGACGGCGTATTGGGGGACCACCCGGCCCGGCTCCCAGACGAGCAGCGCCTCCCGCGTGTCGAGGGCCGGGGTGCCGTCCAGGGTGGCGCGCAGGTGCACCGGGGTGGGCTCCACGCGCAGGGCGTCGAAGGAGGTCGCGACGTGCTCCGCCATCCGTAGTGCCATGCCTGTGACTGTCCTCCGGGACGCAAGTGTCCCGACGCGGCCGCCCGGTCGTCATGATCGCCAGGAGTGGGACATCCGCGCCACCGGTGACGCCCATGTCCCACTCCTGGTGATCATGGCGCGGGTAGGGTCGCCCGACGTGGGGTTTCGTGTGGTGCCTGCCGCCTACGTGCTGCTGATCGACGACGGGCGCGTGCTGTTGCAGCTGCGGGCGGGCACCGGGTACCGCGACGGGTTCTGGGCCGCGGCGGCCGCCGGACACGTCGAGGCGGGGGAGTCGGTGCACGCCGCCGCCGTCCGCGAGGCCGCGGAGGAGCTGGGGATCGTCGTGGACGCCGCCGACCTCGTCCCGCTCACCACGATGCACCGCACCAACCGGACGGGCCTGGAGATCGACGAGCGCGTCGACTTCTTCTTCACCTGCCGCCGCTGGACGGGCGAGCCGCGGACCATGGAGCCCGAGCGCAGCGCGGGGCTGGGCTGGTTCGCCCTCGACGACCTGCCCGACCCGGTCGTGCCGCACGAGCGCCACGTCCTGGACGGCGTGGCGGGCGGTGGCCTGCCGGCGATCACCGCGTTCGGGTTCCGGTAGGCCGGGTGCGGTTGCGGGAGGAGCCGGGGTTCCGCCGGTTCTGGCTCGCCTCCACCGTCTCCTACCTCGGCACCGCGGTCGGGTCGGTCGCCCTGGTCGTGCTCGTCGAGCGCGACCTGGACGGGTCGGCGGCCGACCTCGGCGCGGTCAGCGCCGCCCGTTGGGCCCCGTACCTGCTCGTGGGGTTGTTCGCGGGGGTGCTGGCCGACCGGGTGCGCCGCCGCCCGCTGCTCGTCGCCACCGACGCCGGGCGGGCGCTCGTGCTGGCCGTGGTGGTCGCGACGGCGCTGGCCGGGGTGCTGACGATCCCCGTGCTGGCCGGGCTGATGCTGGTGTTCGGGACGCTCTCGATCGGCAACGACGCCGCCCACCAGTCGTTCCTGCCCCGGCTGCTCCCGCGCGCGGCGCTGCCCCGGGCCAACGCCCGGATCGAGCAGAGCGAGGCCGTCGCGCAGACCGGCGGGCAGGCGGTCGGGGGCGGTCTCGTCGGGTGGCTGGGCGCGCCGCTGGGCACCGGCGTCGACGCGCTGAGCCACGCCGTCTCCGCGGTCCTGCTCGCGCGCACCGCCCCGGAGGACCCGGTGCCGCGTGAGCCCCCGGGACTGCGCCGGGTCCTCGCCCAGGCCGGGGAGGGGCTCGCCTGGGTCTACCGGCACCCGACGTTGCGCCCGCTCGCGCTGGGCACGCACTGGTGGTTCGTCTGCCACTCCCTGCTCACCACGGTCTACGCCTTCTTCGCCCTGCGCGAGCTCGGGATCGGGGCGGTCGGGCTCGGCGTCACCTACGCGGTGGCCGGGGTCGGTGCCCTGGCCGGGACGACGCAGGCGCAGGCGCTGGCCGACCGCGTCGGCATCGGGACGGCGATCGCCGGATCGCGCGTGCTGGAGGCGGGCGGCTTCGCCGTCGTCATCACGGCCTCGGTGGCCCCGTCCCCGGTCGCGGCGACGGCGGTGGCGGCCGCCGGGCAGTTCGTCGTGGGGCTGGGGATGGGGCTGGAGGGCCCGACCGAGATGTCCTACCGCCAGGGTGTCACCGCCGACGGGCTGCAGGGCCGGACCGGCGCGACGATGCGCTCGTTCAACCGGGCCGCGATCACGATCGGCGCGCCGACGGGCGGGGTGTTGGCCGACGTCGTCGGGTTCCGCCCCGCCCTGTGGGTCGGCGTGGTGGGCATGGCCGCGGGTGGCGTCGCGCTGGCCCGCTCCGGGCTGCGCCACGCCGTCCGCGGCTGAGGCGGCTCAGACGACCTGGCGGTCCTTGCCCTCCCAGTACGGCTTGCGCAGGTCCTTCTTCAGGACCTTGCCGGTGGGGTTGCGCGGCAGCTCGTCGAGCACGTCGACGGACTTGGGGCACTTGAACGACGCCAGCTGCTCGCGGCACCACGCCAGCAGCGCGGCCTCGTCGATCTCGGCCCCGGGTGCGGGGACGACGACGGCCTTGGGCACCTCGCCCCAGCGCTCGTCCGGGACGCCGATCACCGCGACGTCACCGACGCTGGGGTGCTCGGCGAGCACCCGCTCGATCTCGGCGGAGTAGATGTTCTCCCCGCCCGAGATGATCATGTCCTTGATCCGGTCGGTGACGTAGACGTAGCCCTCGGCGTCGATGTGCCCGCCGTCGCCGGAGCGCAGCCAGCCGTCGGAGGTGATGGCGGCGGCGGTGGCCTCGGGCTTGCCCCAGTAGCCGCCCATCACCTGCGCCGAGCGCACCCAGATCTCGCCGGGCTCACCGGTCGGGACCGGCTCGCCGGTGGCCGGGTCGCGCACCTCGATCTCGACGCCGTGGATCGCCGTGCCCGCGGAGACCATCAGGTGCTCGCGGGCCGGGTCGGCGTGGTCCTCGGGGCCCAGCGAGCTGACGACCCCGCACTGCTCGGTCATGCCGTACACCTGGTGCATGACGCCGGGGAACAGCTTCAGGCAGCCGCGCATCACCGGCAGCGGCATGGGCGAGGCGCCGTAGGACAGCGCCTTCACCGAGGAGAAGTCGCGCTCGGCCACGCCCGGGACCTGCAGCATCGCGGCCATCAACGCGGGCACGTAGAAGGTGTGGGTGATCCGCTCGCGCTCCACCATCTCCAGCGCCGCGGCCGGGTCGGGCAGGCGCATGAGGTGGATCTGGGCGCCCGCGGTGATGGCGAGCAGCGAGTAGCTGGTGCCGCCGACGTGGAACAGCGGCATCGCCACCTGGACGCGCGAGTCGGCGTCGACCGCGAAGTCGGCCATCACGTTCGTCGAGTGCGCGAGCATCCCGCTGTGGGTGAGCATCGCGCCCTTGGGGAAGCCGGTGGTGCCCGAGGTGTAGAGCTGCACGAAGCAGTCGCCGGGCACCGAGGGGTGGACCTCGTGGTCGGGCTCCTGCGCGGCCAGCCAGGCCTCGTACTCGTCGCCGTCGCCGCCGACGTGGATCACCTGCTCGACGGCGGGCAGCTTGTCGCGCACCTGCTCCACCGCCCCGGCGAACTCCGGGCCCACGAACAGGATCCGGGCCTTCGAGTCGTTGACGACGTACACGATCTCCGGCGGCGCCAGCCGGAAGTTGACCACCGCGTTGGCCGTGCCGACCTGCGCGCAGGCCAGCGTCAGCTCCAGGCAGGACGGGTGGTTGAGGTCGAGCACGGCGACGCGGTCGCCCGGGCGCAGGCCCGCGGCGCGCTGCGCGGCCGCGTTCTGCCGGATGCGGCGGGCGAACTCGGCCCAGGTGCGCGTGGTCCCCGCGAAGGTGACGGCGGGTGCGTCGGGACGCACGGTCTCCCAGTGGCCCACGATGGCGGTGAAGTCGGCGGCCTCGGCGGGGAGATCGAGCGTCGTCATGCGGTCCTCCTGTGTCCCGCGGCACACCCGCGGCGGCGCGATGGTAGCCAATTCCGGCAGGATCGGGACCGTGACTTCGCCACGGGGGGACGACGGGAGCGGCCGGATCACGGTGCACGGGCTGACGAAGCGCTTCGGCCCGGTGTCCGCCGTCGAGGATCTGACGTTCGCGGTGGAGCGCGGCACCGTCACCGGGTTCCTGGGGCCCAACGGGTCCGGCAAGACCACGACGCTGCGGATGCTGCTCGGGCTCGTGGCGCCCACCGCGGGGGAGGCCCGGATCAACGGGCTGCGGTTCGGCGAGCTGCCGCACCCGGCCCGGGTCGTGGGCGCGGTGCTGGAGGCCCAGGGCTTCCACCCGGCGCGCAGCGCGCGGGCGCACCTCGCGGCGTGCGCGGCGGCGATCCGGGTGCCCGACGCCGCGGTCGGGCACGTGCTCACCGCCGTCGGGCTCGACACGGCGGCCGGCCGTCCCGTCGGCGGCTTCTCCCTGGGCATGGCGCAGCGCCTCGCACTGGCCACCGCGCTGCTCGGGGACCCGCAGGTCCTCGTGCTCGACGAGCCGGCCAACGGGCTCGACCCCGAGGGCATCGCCTGGCTGCGGGCGTTCGTGCGCGGGTTCGCCGCGCAGGGGCGCACGGTGCTGGTGTCGAGCCACGCTCTCGCCGAGGTGGAGCAGACCGTCGACCACGTCGTCGTCATCAACCGGGGGCGCTGCGTCCACCAGGGCCCGCTGGCCCGGCTGCGCGGGCGGCCGCGGGTGCTCGTCGCCTGCCCCGACCCCGCCCGCCTGGCCGAGGCGCTGACGAAGGCCGGCCTGGGGGAGATCGAGTCCCGACGCGACGGCCGGCTCGCCGTCACCGGGGCCGACCCGGCCCGCGTCGGTGACGTCGCGCTGGCCGCGGGCGTGGCGGTGCACGGCCTGGAGGCCGAGCGCGTCGATCTCGAACAGCTCTACTTCGGCCTGACGGCGGGTGCCCGGTGATCGCCGCGCTGCTGCGCTCGGAGCTGCGCAAGACCCGCTCGACGAAGCTGTGGTGGGGGCTGCTGGTCCCCGTCGCGCTGCTGACGCTGCTGGTCAACCTGTTCGGCGGGGTGTTCACGCTCGCCCTCGGTGCGGGCCCCGACGCCGAGGACCGGCTCCCGCTGCTGCTGGCCTCGCTGGCCTACTCCCTGGCGCTGGCGGCCACCTTCTCCGGGGTGTACGGCGCGATCTCCGCCGCGGGGGAGTTCCGGCACCGGACGATCACCACCACCTACCTCACCGCGCCCGGCCGGGGACCGGTGCTCGTCGCGAAGCTGCTGGTGGCAGCCGGGGTCGGGGCGGTGTACGCGCTGGTGACGGCCGTGGTCGGCGCTTTCGGCGGCCTGGTCGGGCAGGAGAGCACGCAGTTCCCCGAGACCGGCGCGCTGCTCGGCGTCGTCGCGATCGGGGCGGGGGTGTGCGCGCTGTGGGGCGCGCTCGGCGCGGCACTGGGCACGGCGCTGGGCAACCAGGTCACCGTGCTGGTGCTGCTGCTGGTCTACGTGCTGCTCGGCGAGCCGCTCCTGTCGCTGCTGCTCACCGCGAACGACTCGCCCGCCGTCGCCGGGATCAGCGCGTACCTGCCCGTCAACGCGGGGGAGGTGGCGCTCTACGACGTGCCGGCCCGGGTGCTGGTCGGCCCGGCCGACGGGGCGGAGCTGCTGGGCCTGGCCGCGGGGGTGTCCGGGCCGCCGTCGTGGTGGGGCGGGCTGCTGGTGCTGGCCGGCTGGGCGGCGGTGACGGGGGCGCTGGCCGGTGTGGTCGGTGGGCGGCGCGACATCACCTGAGCGCTCAGGTCGACGTAGCGTGGGTGGGTGCCCGACTCCCCTGCACCCGGCTGGATCCGCCGGCTCACCGGCGCCTGCCTGCGCCACCGTCGCGTGGCGATCGGGGCGCTGGTCGCGTCCGCGCTCGGAGTCAGCCTGGAGGCGGTCGGGCCGCTGCTGACGCGCGTCGCCGTCGACGACGCCGTGGCCGGCTCGACGGCCGTGCTCGGCACCGTGGTCGCGGCGATCGCGGGCCTGGCGGTCGTGCGGTTCGCGGCGTCGTTCCTGCGGCGCTTCCTCGCCGGGCGCCTGGCCCTCGACGTCCAGCACGACCTGCGCCGCCAGGTGTTCGCCGCCGTCCAGCGCCTCGACGGGCAGCGCCAGGACGCCCTGCGCACCGGGCAGGTCGTCTCGCGCTCGATCACCGACCTGCAGCTGGTGCAGTCGCTGCTGTCGATGGTGCCGCTCGCGCTCGGATCGGTGGTGCTCGTCGTCGCGTCGGTGGCGGCGATGCTGTGGCTGTCCCCGCTGCTCACGCTCGTTGCGCTGGTGCTGCTGCCGCTCGCCGGGTTCGTCACGGCCAAGGCGCGGGCCACCCTGTTCCCGGCCACCTGGTCGGCGCAGCAGCGCGCGGCCGACGTCGCGCAGCAGGTGGAGGAGACCGTCACCGGCGTCCGCGTCGTCAAGGGCTTCGGGCAGGAGGCCCGGGAGGTCGGCGCCCTGGAGGCCCGCGCCCGCACCCTCTACGCCGAGCGGCTGCGCGCCGCCCGCCTCACCGCGCGGCTCAACCCGACGCTGCTCGCCCTGCCCACGCTCGGGCAGGTCGGTGTCATCGGGCTGGGCGGGTACCTGGCGCTGACCGGGTCGATCACCCTCGGCACGTTCCTGGCCTTCACCACCTACGTCGCCGGGCTGGTCGGCCCGGCCCGGCTGCTCGGGTCGCTCGTCGTGAGTGCGCAGCTGGCGCGGGCGGGCGTCGAGCGGGTGTACGACCTGGTCGACTCCCAGCCCGACGTCACCGACCCCGCGTCCCCCGCGCACCTCCCGGACGGGCCGCTGTCGGTCGAGCTCGACGGCGTGCGGTTCGGCTACTCCCGCCGGGAACCCGTGCTCGACGGCGTGACGCTGACCGTCGCGCCGGGCGAGACGCTCGCGCTCGTGGGCACCGCCGGGTCCGGCAAGTCGACGGTGGCGCTGCTGCTGCCGCGCTTCTACGACCCGCAGGAGGGGGAGCTGCGCCTGGGCGGGGTGCCGCTGCCCGACCTGCGCCTGGCCGACCTGCGGCGCGAGCTGGGCGTGGTGTTCGAGGAGGCGTTCCTGTTCTCCGACACCGTGCGCGCCAACATCGCCTACGGCTGCCCCGACGCCTCCGACGACGAGGTCCGCGCGGCGGCACGGGCGGCGCAGGTGCACGAGTTCGTCGACCGCCTGCCCGACGGCTACGACACGATGGTCGGCGAGCGCGGCCTGACGCTGTCGGGCGGGCAGCGCCAGCGGATCGCGCTGGCCCGCGCCGTGCTCACCGACCCCCGCGTGCTGCTGCTCGACGACGCCACCTCGGCCGTCGACAGCGCCACCGAGGCCGCCATCCACGACACCCTGCGCACGCTCACCGCCGGTCGCACGACGCTGCTCGTCGCGCACCGCCGCTCCACCCTCGCCCTCGCCGACCGCATCGCCGTGCTCGACGCCGGGCGGGTCGTCGACGTCGGCACCGAGGCCGAGCTGACGGCCCGCTGCGCGCTGTTCCGCGAGCTGCTCGCCGTCGACGACGCCCCGCCGGCCGCGCCGGCGCCCGCCGCGGGCGGGGTCACCCCCGAGCTGTGGCCCGTCGCCACCGCCGCCCCCGCCGCGGAGATGCGGACCGCGGCGCCCGCCGTCCCCCGGATGGGCGGGGGCCCGGGGATCGGCGGGCCGTCGGCCCTGGCCGGGGCGATGCCCGTCACCCCGGCGCTGGCCGCCGCCGTCGACGCCCTGCCGCCCGCCACCGAGTCCCCGCGCCTGGGCGACGAGGAACCCACCGCGCCCGACCCCGGGTTCCGGCTCGCGAAGCTGCTGCGCCCGGTGCGCGGGCTGCTCGCGCTGACGATCGGGCTGGTCTCGCTCGATGCCCTCACCACGCTCGCGTTCCCCACCGTCGCCCGCCTGGCCGTCGACGGGGGGATCACGGCGGGTTCCACGGCGACCCTGCTGACCGCGACGCTGCTCGGCGTCGGCGTGGTCGCGCTGGGCTGGCTGGTGGTCGCGGCCCAGACGGTGACGACCGCGCGGGCCGGGGAGAGCCTGCTCTACCTGCTGCGCGTGCGCAGCTACGCCCACCTGCAGCGGCTGGGCCTCGACTTCTACGAGCGCGAGGTCTCCGGCCGGATCATGACCCGGATGACCACCGACGTCGACGCGCTGTCGGTGTTCCTGCAGACGGGGCTGGCCCAGGCGGTGGTCAGCCTGCTCACCGTCGTCGGGGTGGCGGTGGCGCTGCTGGTCACCGACGCCGCGCTCGCCGTCGTCGCGCTGGCCGTGCTGCCGGTGCTGGTCCTCGCGACGGTGGTCTTCCGGCGGCTGTCCTCCCGGGCGTACGCGGAGGCGCGGGAACGGGTCGGCGCGGTGAACGCCGACATGCAGGAGAACGTCTCCGGCGTGCGGGTCGCGCAGGCCTACGTCCGGGAGGAGCGCAGCGCCGCCACCTTCGCCGACCGCAGCGACGCCTACCGCCGCTCCCGGATGCGGGCCCAGCGCTACATCGCGACCTACTTCCCGTTCGTCGCGCTGCTGTCGGACGTCTCGCAGGTGGCGGTGCTCGGCGTCGGGGCCGCGCGGGTGGCCGCGGGCGACCTCACCCCGGGCGTGCTCACCGCGTTCCTGCTCTACCTCGGGCTGTTCTTCGCCCCGGTGCAGCAGCTCTCGCAGGTCTTCGACGCCTACCAGCAGGCACGCGTCGGCCTCACCCGGATCGCGGGCCTGCTGCGCACCCCCACGTCGGCGGTGACCGCCGCCGACCCGGTGCCGGTGCCCGACCGGCTGCGCGGCGAGGTCGAGCTGCGCGACCTGTGCTTCGCCTACCCCGGTGCGCCCTCCCCGGCCCTGGACCACGTGTCGCTGCGCGTCGCGCCGGGGGAGACGGTGGCGCTGGTCGGGGCCACGGGGGCGGGCAAGTCGACGCTGGTCAAGCTGCTCGCGCGGTTCTACGAGGCGGGGTCGGGCGCGGTGCTGGTCGACGGCGTCGACGTGCGCCGGTTCGCCCTCGCCGACTACCGGCACCGGCTGGGGATCGTGCCGCAGGAGCCGCACCTGTTCACCGGGGACGTCGCCGCCAACATCGCCTACGGCCGCCCGTCCGCGACCCCGGCGGAGATCGAGGCGGCGGCCCGCGCGGTGGGCGCGCTGGACCTGGTGCGGGCGCTGCCCGGCGGGTTTCGGCACCCGGTCGGGGAGCGCGGCCAGGGCCTGTCCGCGGGCCAGCGACAGCTCATCGCGCTCGCCCGCGCCGAGCTCGTCGACCCCGACCTGCTGCTGTTCGACGAGGCCACCGCCGCCCTGGATCCCGCCACCGAGGCCGCCGTCCTCGCCGCCGGGGACCGGGTGGTGTCGCGGCGCACCGCGTTCGTCGTCGCCCACCGCCTGGCCACCGCCGCCCGCGCCGACCGCGTCGTGGTGCTCGACGGCGGCCGCATCGTCGAGGAGGGCACCCACGCCGAGCTGGTGACGGCGGGCGGCCCGTACGCCCGGTTGTGGCGGGCGGGAGAACTGGAACCCGCCGCCTGACCGCCCCGCCCCGGGCCGTGATCGGCGTGGGTTCTCCGGCTGCAGGGCCGCGATCGGACGAATCGCTGGGAGCCTGCCCGATTTCGGGCACGGGTTTGGCGTTCACTCTCCGATCCGGCACCATCTGACGGGTGCCCGGCCCGTACGACGACCTCGTCGACCATCTCGTGCGCAGCTCCCCGCTGAGCGCGAACGAGGCGACCCGGGTCGTGGACGAGGTCGTGGCCTACTTCGCCGAGCCGGTGCCGGACTACGTCCGCCGCCGGCACACCGAGCTGCGCCACCGCGGCTGGCACAACGACCGGATCTTCACGGCGATCGCGGCCGAGCTGCCGACGCGGCGGGTGTCCCCGCCCGCGCTGTCGGCCCGGCAGCTGCGCCGGATCGTCTACGGCTGAACCCGCCCACCCAGGGAGAAGAACATGTGCGGCATCGTCGGCTACGTCGGCCCGCAGGACGCGGCCCCGATCCTCATCGAGGGTCTGGGACGCCTGGAGTACCGCGGCTACGACTCCGCGGGGCTCGCGGTGATGACGAAGGCCGGGCTGAAGGTACGCAAGGTCAGCGGCCGGGTGTCGGCGCTGGCGGCGGACCTGCCCGCCCGCTTCAAGGGCGCCCCCGGCATCGGCCACACCCGCTGGGCCACCCACGGCGGCCCCACCCCGGAGAACGCGCACCCGCACACCGACGGCAGCGGCCGGATCGCGGTGGTGCACAACGGCATCATCGAGAACGCCGAGGAGCTGCGCGCGAAGCTGACCGCCGACGGCGTGGAGTTCGTCAGCCAGACCGACACCGAGTGCGTCGCGCACCTCGTCGCCGCCGCCTTCACCGCGGGCGCCACCGACCTCGAGCACGCCGTGCGCTGGGCGCTGCGCCAGGTCGTCGGGGCCTACGGCCTCGCGGTCGTCGACGCCGAGCACCCCGACCGCGTGGTCGTGGCCCGCAACGGCAGCCCGGTGCTGCTCGGCGTCGGGGAGAAGGAGATGTTCGTCGCCTCCGACGTCGCCGCGCTCGTCGGCTACACCCGCCAGGTCGTCTACCTCGACGACGGCGAGCTGGCCACGCTGACCGCGGGCGGATACCGCACCTTCACCCTCGACGACACCTCCACGGCCAAGAGCCCGTCCACGATCGACTGGGACGTCGTCGGCGCCGAGATCGGCGACCACGCGCACTTCCTGATCAAGGAGATCGAGGAGCAGCCGACGACGATCACGCGCGCGCTGGCCGGGCGCCTGGACGAGCGCTTCTCCACCGCGCACCTGGGCGGGCTCAACCTGAGCGTCCGCGAGGCCCGCGAGTTCCGCCGCGTCAAGATCCTCGGCTGCGGCAGCGCCTGCTACGCGGGCGACCTGGGCGCGCAGCTCATCGAGGACCTCGCCCGGCTGCCCGCGACGTCCGAGGCGGCCAGCGAGTTCCGCTACCGCAACCCGGTCGTCGAGCCCGACACGCTCTACGTCGCGGTCAGCCAGTCCGGCGAGACCGTCGACACCCTCGCCGCGGTGCAGGAGCTGCAGCGCAAGGGCGGGCGCGTCATCGGGATCATCAACGTCGTCGGCTCGACGATCGCGCGCCAGGTCGACGGCGGCATCTACCTGCACGCGGGTGCGGAGATGTCGGTGGCGGCGACGAAGTCGTTCACCTCGACGGTGACCGCGTTCGCGCTGCTCGCCCTGCACCTGGGCCGCATCCGCGACCTCTCGCCCACCGACGGCACCCGCATCATCGCCGGCCTCGCCGCCCTGCCCGAGCAGGTCCGCGAGATCCTGAAGCTGTCCGAGGAGATCGCCGAGGTGGCGCGGGAGATCGCGCCCAGCCCGAGCATGATGTTCGTCGGGCGCCGCCGCGGCTGGCCGGTCGCGCGCGAGGGGGCGCAGAAGCTCAAGGAGATCTCCTACATCCACGCCGAGGCGTACCCCTCGGCGGAGCTCAAGCACGGCCCGCTGGCGCTGATCAGCCCGGAGCTGCCGACGGTCGCGATCGTCCCCGACGACGACCTGCTCGACAAGAACACCTCGACGCTCTCGGAGATCAAGGCCCGCAGCGGCCCGGTCATCGCGCTCGCGCACCGGCAGCTGTCGACGGAGCTGGCCGACCGCACCATCGTCATCCCGCGCAACGAGCCCGAGCTCGACCCGATCCTGCTCTCGATCCCGTTGCAGCTGCTGGCCTACCACGCCGCGGTGGCGCTGGAGCGCGACGTCGACAAGCCGCGCAACCTGGCCAAGAGCGTGACGGTGGAGTAGTCCAGGATCGGGCCCGTGCTCGACTCCACCGCCGCCGTCCTGCTCGCCCGCACCGCCCGCGCCCAGCGCGACGGCCGGGTCCCCTCGCTGGTCGCCGGGGTGGTGCGCGACGGCGGGCTGGCCTGGTCGACCGGTCGCGGTGCGGTGCCCGAGCCGCACCGCGACGTCCAGTACCGGCTGGGGTCGATCAGCAAGACCGTCACCGCGATCACGGTCCTGCGCCTGCGCGACGAGGGGCTGCTCGGCCTCGACGACCCGCTGGACAGGCACCTGCCCGGCACCCCGCTGGGCGACCGGACGCTCGGGCAGCTGCTCGGCCACCTCGCCGGGGCCGGGTCGGAGAGCCCGGGACAGTGGTGGGAGCGCACACCGGGCACGACGCTGGACGGGCTCGCCCTCTCCGCCGCCGACGTGGTGCTGCCCGCCGCGCGCCGCTTCCACTACTCCAACCTGGGGTTCGGACTGCTCGGCGAGGTGGTGGCGCGGACCAGGGGCCGCCGCTGGTCCGACGTCGCGCGGGAGGAGGTGCTGCTCCCGCTGGGGATGACCCGCACCACCGACCGTCCCGACGGCCGCGCCGCGCAGGGCTACGCGGTGCACCCGTGGGCCGAGGTCACCCAGCGCGAGCCCGAGCACCACGCGGAGGTCATGGCGCCCGCCGGGCAGCTCTGGTCCACGGCCGGGGACCTCGCGCGCCTCGGGGTGTTCCTGCTCGGCGACACCGGCGACGTGCTGGCGCCCGGCACCGTCGAGGAGATGACGCTCCCGGCCGGGGTGGACGCCTCGGCGGCGGGCTGGTCGGCCTACGGCATGGGCGTGTACGTGCTCCGCGGCGCGGACGGGACCGTGCTCGTCGGACACGGCGGCTCGATGCCCGGCTTCCTCGCCGGGCTGTGGGTCGACCGGGAGGAGCGCACGGGTGCGCTGGTGCTGGCCAACACCACCTCCGGCCTCGACGGCGGGCTGCCCGCCGCCCTGCTCGCCGACGTCCGCGCGGCCGAGCCCCGGGTCGTCGACGCCTGGGTGCCCGAGCCGTCGCCGGTGCCGCTGGAGCTGCTCGGCCCCTGGTACTGGGGCCCGTCGCCGTACGTGCTGCGCGCGGTGCCGGGCGGGCTGCTGCACCTGGGCGGGCTGGGCGGGCCGGGCGGCACCAGCCGCTTCCGCCCCGGCCCGGACGGCACGTGGATCGGGCTCGACGGCTACTTCGCGGGCGAGACGCTGCGCCTGGACCGCCACGCGCTCACCCTCGCGACGTTCGTGTTCACCCGCACCCCCTACGACCCCGCGGCCCCGGTGCCGGGCGGCACGGAAGGCTGGACGTGATCACGGGCTCCGGGGTCGTCAGAGGGCCCGGCAGCCGGGACCGGCGAGCCGGGGCAGCGCGGCGGCCGTGCGGCCGGTGAGCAGGAGCAGCAGCGCCCCGGTGGTGCCGTGCACCTCGGGCCCGTCCCCGGCCGTCCAGTCGGAGTCGGTGGCGACCAGCCGCATCCCGCCGAGGCGGCGCCGGGCGTGGAAGGGCCAGCCCATCGACCACACCCGCTGCACCCCCTCCCGCGCGGCCGCCACCGGCATCGGCTGCTCCACGCCGAGCGGGATCGCGACGTCCTGGACGTGCACCAGGACGTCGAACAGCAGGTTGCGGTAGGTGGTGACGACCGGCAGCCGGCGGTTCGCGGCGTGCGCGCGCAGCTCGGCGACGAGCCGGTCCGGGCCGCGTTCGGCGTGGGCGAGCGCGAGGTCGCGGTTGAGCCGGTCGAAGTCGCCGCGGGCCCGCACCGCGCCGACGAGCATCGCGCCGGGCCCGGGATGCTGCGGGGTCAGCGCGACGTGCGCCGCGACGTCGCGGACCCGCCAGCCCTCGCACAGCGACGGCGCCTCCCACTGCTCCGGCGCCAGCCCGTCGAGCAGGTCGGCCAGTGCCGTGCGCTGGCCCGCGATCACCTCCCAGCTCGCGTCCCGGTCCACGGCTCCTCCTAGTAGTCAGATATCCTGACCAATATGACAGAGGAGCCCGCCGTGCACCAGGACGGGCCGAACACCGGCCTGCTGCTCTTCCTGCCCTACCGGGCGATGGAACGCCGCGTGCTGGACGCCGTGCACGCGGCCGGGTTCGCCGACGTCACCCCGGCCCAGGCCCGGGTGTTCCAGCGGATCGGGCCCGGCGGCACGCGCCTGACCGACCTGGCCGAGCAGGCGCTGATCACCAAGCAGTCGGCGGGCTCCCTGGTCGACCAGCTGGAGCGGGCGGGCTACGTCGAGCGGGTGCCCGACCCCACCGACGCCCGGGCGCGCCTGGTGCGGCTGGCCCCGCGCGGCGAGCGCGTCCTGCCGGTGGCGACGGCCGCGGTGGCGGAGGTGGAGCGGGAGTGGGTCGCCCACCTGGGGGCGCGCCGCACCGGCGCGCTGCGCGAAGCCCTGCTCCGGCTCCGCGAGATCACCGACCCCTGGGCGTAGCTCAGTCGTCGGCGAGCAGCCGCGCGCGCCGGGCCAGCACGCCGGGCAGGCGCCGGTCGCCCGGGGGCAGCCGGTCGGCCAGCAGGTCGTGCACCTCGAGGTCGTCGCGCCCCAGCGGGTGCGCGGCCAGTTCGGCGAGCAGCTCGACGTCGTCGGCGGCGACGACCGCGCGGTGCAGCCCGACCTCCAGCTGGTCGCGCAGCTCCCGGATCTCCGGGGCGTCCGAGCGGGGCAGCAGCGGGCCGGCGCAGGCCCGCAGCGCGTCGGCGGCCAGGCCCTTGTGCAGCGCCGTGCGGACGGCGTCGAAGTCGGTGTCGACGACCGCGTCGAGCCGGTAGGGGCGGGTGCGCAGCACGTCGGCCCCGATCAGCCCGCGCAGCCGCAGGATCTCCCCGCGCACCGTGGTGGGGTTGCCGTCGTCGCCGTAGAGCAGCAGGGCGAGGCGCTCGGCGGTGAGGCCCTCGGGGTGCAGGGCGAGCGCGGTGAGGATCTCCGCGGGCCGCAGCGTGACCGGCACCGTCCGGCCGTTGAGCACCACCCGCGGGCCGGCCTCGCCCATGAAGCGCAGCGACAGCGCGCTGCGCCGGGCCGCCCGGGCGGCGCGCGGGGTGCGCAGCAGGAAGCCCTCGGCCAGCGGCTCGACGACCATCTCCCGGCCGTCCTCGAGCCGTACGCGGTCGGCTCCCTCGCGCAGCGCGACCCGCTCGGGCCACGTGCCGTACGGCTCGCCCGCGATGATCCGGCCCGTCGGGGTGACCAGTGCGCCCTGCCCGCGCAGGCTCGTCAGGTGCGGCATGTTGCGCACGCGCAGCCGCTCGTCGGCGATGGCCAGGCGTACGCGCAGCTGGTTCTCCGCCAGCTGCGCGGTGGCCGAGACCAGCTGCACCATCGCCGGGTGCACGGTGTGCAGCGGGCCGGAGATGTCGATGGCGCCGAGGATCGCGCCGGTGTCGGGGTCGTGCACCGGTGCCGCCGCGCAGGTCCAGGCGTGGAACGCGCGGACGAGGTGCTCGGCGGAGTGGATCTGCACCGGCGCGTCGATGGCCAGCGTGGTGCCCATCGCGTTGGTGCCGATCGCGTCCTCGGACATGCGGTACCCCGGGGACAGGCCCGTGTCGTCGGCGACGTGCAGCAGCCGCGCGGCGCCCTCCCGCCACAGGATGGTGCCGTCGGCGTCGGTGACCAGCATGACGTGCATGGCCTCGTCGGCGATGCTGACCAGCGTGCCGCGCAGCAGCGGGAGCACCTCGTTGAGCGGGTGGGTCTCGCGCAGGTCGGGCAGGTCGGTCTCGGCGAGGACCGCGGGCGGGGTGTGCCGCTCGGGGTCGATGTGTGCGGCGAGGCTGCGCTGCCAGCTCGCGGACACCAGCGACCGGGGCGCCCGGCCGCCGGTCTCGCCGGACAGGGCGTCGTCGTAGACCCCGTGCAGCACGCGGGCGTGCTCGACGGGATCGTGCACGGGTGCCCCGTGCTCTCCGCGCGTCGTCATCTGTGTGCTCCGAGCGTCATCGCCCCAGGACATTGCCCTGCGCCATCATCACCCCAGGCCCCCGGACGGGGCAACCCGACCCTGCTTGCGCGTGCAACGTCGAGGCAACGGGCGGCTGCCTAACGTTCCGCCACAGTGACGCGTGGCAGTGATGCGTGACACGCCCGACGGCCCCAAGGAGGTTGGCCCGTGACGATCGACGCCGTGCTCGAACCGGCAGTGACCGTGCTCGACCGTCCCGCCCCCGATCGCCCGGCGGCGACGCCCGGGCGGCCCGTGGCGCGGCGCACCGCCCGCCTCCTCATCGTCGACGGCGAGGCCATCGTCCGCTTCGGGCTGCGCCAGCTGGTGGCCCCGGACCCCGAGCTGGCCGTGGTCGGGGAGGCCGCCTCCCCGCGCGACGCGCTCGTCGTCGCCGACCGGTGCCCACCGGACCTGGTGATCCTCGACGTCGACCTGGGCCGCGGCGACTCGGCCGGGGTCGAGCTGGCCCGGATGCTGCTCGAGCGCCACCGCGGGGTCCGCGTGCTGGTGCTCACCGGCTGCCGCGACCGCGAGGTCATGCGCCGCACCGTGCGCCTGGGCGTGCACGGCTACCTGCGCAAGGGCGCCGAGACCGCGGAGATCCTGCGCGCGATCCACGCGCTGCTGCGCGGCGAGAGCGTGTTCGACTCCCGCGGTCCCGGCATGGTCCCCGACGTCGTGCGCGAGGAGGACCGTCCCGCGGTCCGCCAGCTCGGCGCGGCGATGCTCACCGACCGGGAGAACCAGGTCCTGCGGCTGCTCGCCGTCGGCATGTCCAACCGCGAGATCGGCGTGCGGCTGCTGATCAGCGAGGCCACCGTCAAGTTCCACGTGCGCAACCTGCGCGACAAGCTCGAGGTCCGCCGCCGCACCGAGATCGTCTACACGGCCACGCGGCAGGGGATCGTCTGATCCTGCTCTAGCCTGCTCCGATGGAGCTGGTGCCGGCGGTGCTGGCGAGCGGGTGGGCGAGCGGCGTCAACGCCTACCTCTGTGTCGTGGTGCTCGGCGTGCTGGGGCGCTTCGGCGGGGTCGAGGCGGTGCCGGAGGCGCTGACCCGCACCGACGTGCTCGTCGTCGCCGCCGTGCTCTACCTGCTGGAGTTCGTCACCGACAAGATCCCCTACGTCGACTCGCTGTGGGACGCGGTGTCCACCGCGATCCGGCCCACGGCGGGCGCGGTGATCGCCCTGCTCCTCGCGGGTGACGCGACCTCGCTGGAGCAGGCCGTGCTGGCCGCGAGCGGCGGGGCGGCGGCGCTGGTCAGCCACCTGGTCAAGGGCGGGCTGCGGCTGGTCGTCAACACCTCGCCCGAGCCCGCGTCGAACATCGGGGTCAGCCTCGGCGAGGACGTCGCGGTGGCCGGGGTGGCCACGCTCGTCGTCGTCGCGCCGTGGGTGGCGTTCGGGATCGCCGCGGTGCTGCTGGTCCTGGGGGTCGTGCTGCTGGTGCTGCTCTGGTCGCGGGTGCGGCGCGGGTACCGCCGCTACCGCGCGTGGCGGCAGCGGCGGCTCGCGGGTCAGCCGAAGAACACCTCGGCCTCGGCGTAGAGCGCCGGGTCCACCACCTTGAGCTCCTTGGTCGCCTCGCTCAGCGGGATCATGGTGATGTCGGTGCCGCGCAGCGCCGTCATCTGGCCCCAGTCCCCGCGGTGCACCGCGTCGATCGCGTGCAGGCCGAAGCGGGTGGCGAGCCAGCGGTCGCGGGCGGTGGGGGTGCCGCCGCGCTGCACGTGCCCGAGCACCGTGGTGCGGGCCTCCTTGCCGGTGCGGGCCTCGATCTCCTTGGCCAGCCAGTCGCCGATGCCGCCCAGGCGGACGTGGCCGAACGCGTCCTTCTCCGCGCCCCGCAGCACCTCGTCGCGGTCGCGCGGCTTCGCGCCCTCGGAGACGACGATGATCGGCGCGTAGTCGAGCCGGAAGCGCGACTCGACGTAGTCGCAGACCTGCTCGATGTCGAAGGGCACCTCGGGGATCAAGATGATGTTGGCGCCCCCGGCCATGCCGGCGTGCAGCGCGATCCAGCCCGCGTGCCGCCCCATCACCTCGACGATGAGCGCGCGGTGGTGCGACTCGGCGGTGGTGTGCAGCCGGTCGATGGCCTCCATCGCGATGTTCACCGCGGTGTCGAAGCCGAAGGTGTAGTCGGTGCCCGACAGGTCGTTGTCGATGGTCTTCGGCACCCCGACGACGTGCACGCCGATCTCGTGCAGCTTCGTCGCGACGCCCAGGGTGTCCTCCCCGCCGATCGCGATCAGCGCGTCGACGCCGAGGTTCTGCAGGTTGGTGCGGATCTTCTCGACGCCGTTCTCGACCGCGAACGGGTTGGTCCGCGACGAACCGAGGATGGTGCCCCCGCGCGGGAGCAGCCCGCGGACCGCGGGGATGTCGAGGGTCTTGGTCCGGGCCTCCAGCGGCCCGCGCCACCCGTCGCGGAATCCGACGAACGAGTAGCCGTACTCCGGGACGCCCTTGCGGACGATCGCCCGGATGACCGCGTTCAGTCCGGGGCAGTCGCCGCCACCGGTGAGCACGCCGACGCGCATGTGAGGGGCCTCTCCATCGATGCAGAAGTGGGCACACGCTAGCGTCGCCGGTCCGGGCGCGTGCGAGGAGGTCGACGGTGCGGGAGCTGACGGCGGACTGCACCCGCTGCACGGCGCTGTGCTGCGTCGTCCCCGCGTTCGCCGCCTCGGCCGACTTCGCGCTCGACAAGCCCGCCGCCACCCCGTGCCCGAACCTGCGGCCCGACCACCGCTGCGGCATCCACTCCACGCTGCGCGAGCGGGGCTTCCCCGGATGCACCGTCTACGACTGCTTCGGCGCCGGTCAGCAGGTCGTCCAGGTGACGTTCGGCGGGCGGCCCGACTCCCGCGTCGCGGCGGTGTTCCCGACGATGCGCGTGCTGCACGAGCTGCTGGCGTACGAGACCGCCGCTCTGGCGCTGGGCACGGCGCTCGACGACGACCTGCGCGCCGCCCGCGACGAGACGCTGCGCCTGTCCGACGGCACCCCGGACGAGCTCGCCGCGCTCGACCCGTCGCCGCACCGGGCGGCGGTGGCCGGGCTGCTGCGCGCGGTCAGCGCGCTGGTCCGCGACCCGGCGGGCCCCGACCACGCCGGGGCCGACCTGGTGGGCGCCCGGCTGCGCGACCTGCGCCGCGGGTGCCTGCGCGGCGCCGTCCTGCTGGGCGCGGACCTGCGCGGGGCCGACCTGCGCGGCGCGGACCTGCTGGGTGCCGACCTGCGCGGCGCCGACCTGTCCGGCGCCGACCTCACCGGCGTCCTGTTCTGCGTGCAGTCCCAGCTCGACGCGGCCCGCGGCGACACCGCGACCGTGCTCCCGCTCGGCCTGCGGCACCCGGGGCACTGGCCGCCCGGAGCCCGCCGACACTGAGCCGGTCGGTGGGCGCGGACCGGGGCCACGCGCACCGACCGGCCGCTCGCGCACCTTCGAGGGTGCGCGAACGACGGATCGGTGCGCGGGACCGGGTCGCGGGCTCAGCCGACGGCGTCCACCAGCCCGTACCGCACGGCCTGCGCGGCGCCGAACCACCGCTCGGCGGCGGTGTCGGCGGCCACCTCGGCGACGTCGCGCCCGCTGTGGGCCGCGATCACGGCGAGCACGTCCTGCCTCTGCTCGCGGGACAGGGTCGCCCCCACGGCCCCCGCCGACGGGGTGCGCAGGCCCAGCCGGGCGTGCGGGGTGGCGCTGCGCCGCCCGGCCGCACCCGCGGCGACGACGAGCACGCCCGTCCCCGCCACGACGCCGACCGCGCAGGTGGCGACCTCCGGGGCGACCAGATCCATCGTGTCGACGACGGCGAGCCCGGCCGCGGCGGACCCGGCGGTGCAGGACACGGTCAGCGTGATCCCGGCGCGTGGGTCGCGGGCGGCGAGCAGCCGCAGCCGCGCGCACACCCGGTCGGCGGCGTCGGCGTCCAGGACACCGCCGAGGTGCACGACCCGGACGTCGAGCAGGTGCTCGGCCACCGGGTCGGCGCCGGCGACCAGGACCGTCGAGGTCATCGACGGGGCGGGCGGCTGCGGCTGGGGGAGGGACGGGCGGTGGGGCTCGTGCACGGGTGCTCCTCGAGGTGGTGGCACCCGACGCTAGGGCCGCCCGCGGCGTCGCGGGCCCGCGTTCACCGTGGGCCCGCGTTTGCGCCGTGGGCGAACGGGCTACCTCGCCCCCGTGGAAGCCCTCGACGACGCCCACGCCCGCCCCGCGGGCGCCTCCGACGACCTCGTGGCCGCCGCCGGGAAGCTGTCCGAGGCGATGGAACGCATCGAGCGCGCCCGCGGCGCCCTCTACGAGTTCCACCAGCTCACCGGCGGCGCCGACGCCATGCTCGACGAGGTCGTCGACGGGCTGCGGGCCGAGGGCCACGCCGACCTGGCCGACCGGATCGCCGACGAGCTGATCGGCCTCAACGCCGTCGCCGGGCGGTGGACGTTCCAGATCGTCGAGGAGTTCGACGACGGCTACTACGCGACGTGGCGCGAGCTGGAGCGCGCCGTGCGCGAGCAGACGATGGGCGGACGGCGGCACGTGCTGGAGGCCGAGCTGAAGGCGCGCCGGCGCACGGCGGGCCGTCCGGGGCACGAGGCCACCCCGGAGGCCTGAACGGGGGATTCACCCTACGGCCATCCGGTGGCCACCGGCTCCTCGAACGAGGTACCTAGTGTCGGAGCGTTCCCGAACTCCCACCAGGAGGATGACCGTGGCCCAGCCCTGCCCGGACGCCGAACCCACCGCCCGGCCCGGCGTCGTCGCGCTGCCGCTGCTCACCGACCGGCCCCACCCGGACGGACACCGCGCCGACCGGCACCGCCCCGGCCGCCTCTACACCTGCCGCTACCGCTGCGGCGACGCCTGCGCGGCGCCGGTGCCCAACCGGTCGGACAACGAGTACTTCGGTGCGGTCCTGCAGCGCGCGATCTCCCGCCGCGGGGCCCTGCGGGCCGGGGCCGTGCTCACCCTGGCGGTCGGGGCGTCCGGCGCCCTGGCCGCCTGCAGCCCGGCCGCGCCGGCCGGATCGACCGGCCCGGCCGGATCGGGCCTGCCCGCCGGGCTCGACTACGAGACCGTGCCCGTCGGCAACGCCGACGCGGTCACGCTGCCCCCGGGCTACCGCAGCAACGTCGTGATCCGGTGGGGCGACCCCGTCGTGGCGGGGGCGCCGGAGTTCGACTTCGCGAACCAGACGCCCGAGGCGCAGGCGCAGCAGTTCGGCTACAACACCGACTTCTGCGGCGTGCTGCCCCTCGACGGCGACCGCCTCGTCATGTTCAACAACCACGAGTACACGATCGAGCCGCTGATGTTCGCGGGCTACGACGAGGAGAATCCCACCGAGACGCAGGTGCGCATCGGCATGGCCGCGCACGGGCTGTCGGTGCACGTCGTGCGCCGCGACCCGGCCACCGGCGAGATGACGGCGGAGGCCGACCCCCTCAACCGCCGCTACACCGCCACCTCGGAGTTCCTGCTCACCGGGCCCGCCGCGGGGTCGGCGCTGCTGCGGACCTCGGCCGACCCGACCGGTACCCGCGTGCTCGGCACGCTGAACAACTGCGCGGGCGGCGTCACCCCGTGGGGCACGTTCCTGTCCGGCGAGGAGAACTTCAACCAGTACTTCGCGAACGCCGCGGCCGTCACCGACCCCGCGGCGCTGGCCCGCGCCGAGCGCTACGGACTCACCGAGGAGGCCTCGGAGCGCAAGTGGGAGCGCGTCGACCCGCGCTTCGACGTCGTCACCGAGCCGAACGAGTCGCACCGCTTCGGCTGGATCGTCGAGGTCGACCCGCTGGACCCGGCCGCCACGCCCGTCAAGCGCACCGCGCTGGGCCGGTTCAAGCACGAGGGCGCCACGATCCACCTCGCCGCCGACGGCCGCGCGGTGGCCTACATGGGCGACGACGAGCGCTTCGACTACGTCTACAAGTTCGTCTCCGACGCCGCGATACAGGAGGGCAACACCCGCGCCGCCCGCGAGGCCAACGCCCGGCTGCTCGACGAGGGCACCCTCTACGTCGCCCGCTTCACCGGCAACAGCCCCGCCGCCGAGATCACCGGTGACGGGACGCTGCCCGCCGACGGCGCGTTCGACGGGGCGGGTGAGTGGATCCGGCTCGCGGCGGGCACCGAGTCGTTCGTGCCGGGGATGTCTGCCGAAGAGGTCTACGTCTTCACCCGGCAGGCCGCCGACCTGGTGGGCGCGACGAAGATGGACCGCCCCGAGGACGTCGAGGCGAACCCGGTCAGCGGCCGCGTCTACATCGCGCTGACCAACAACACCGACCGCGGCACCGCGGGCGAGGACGGCCCGGACGAGGCGAACCCGCGGGCCGAGAACGCCCACGGGCACGTCATCGAGCTCGAGGAGGACGGCGGCGACGCCGCCGCGGAGGGTTTCGCCTGGCGGATCCTGCTGGTCTGCGGCGACCCGGCCGACCCGGGCACCTACTTCGCCGGGTTCGACAAGGCGCAGGTCAGCCCGATCACCTCGCCCGACAACCTCGCCTTCGACGGCCACGGCAACCTGTGGATCTCCACCGACTCCGGGCGCGCGCTGGAGCTGCCGGGCACCCCCGCGGGCATCAACGACGGCCTCTACGGCGTGTCGCTGGAGGGGGAGACGCGCGGGCGCACGGCGCTGTTCGCGAGCATGCCGAACGGGGCGGAGGCGTGCGGGCCGGTCGTCACCGACGAGTTCGTCCTGATCTCCCCGCAGCACCCCGGCGACCTCGACGGTGCGAGCACCGAAAACCCGCAGTCGACGTGGCCGGACGGGCCGGGCAGCCAGCCGCGGCCGTCGGTGGTCAACATCTGGCGGGTGGGCGAGGGCGGGCGCCCCGGGCGGATCGGGATGTAGCTACGGGCAGGCCGTCACGAGCAGGCGGCGGCCAGCGGGCCGCCCGCGCCGCCGCCGCGCTCGAACGACACGTGCACGTGGTCGAAGTGGTTCTCGGTGACGCCGCCGCGGTCGGCCATCGGCTCCCAGCCGCCGCCGTAGTTGACGCGCTGGCGCCAGATCACGTAGCTCACGCCGAGCGCGTCCTGGTTGGCCAGGGCGCAGTCGGCGATGAGGTCGCCGCGCTCGCGCTCGGTCATGAAGTCGATGGCCAGGCCGCGGGGGTGGTCGGAGACCCGCGCGCGCCCCGCCACGCCGATCAGCGTGGGCGAGTCGTAGAGACAGGAGATGAAGCGGGCGGCGTCGCGCACGAAGCCCTTGACCGCGCCCAGGCCGCGCAGGGGGACGTCGCAGTTCGCCGCGGCCTCGCGGGCCAGCCGCGCCTCCTCGGCCGCGCGCGCCTCGTCGGCGAGCCCCGCGGCCTTGAGCAGCGACTCCGCGTCGGCGGCGGGCGGGAGCACGTCGGCCCGGTCGACGACGGGCAGGATGCTCGCCGCGAGCAGCCGCCCGTCGACCAGCGCTGCGTCGACCAGCGCGGCCGTGACGGCCCCGGCGGGCGGCGCGGACTCGACGAGCGGCGCGGCCTGCGGGGCGGCGGGCGCCGGGTCGGACCCCGCCGCCCCGCCCGCCGCCTCGGCGGCCAGCGAGAGCGCGGTGGCGGCGTCCGGGGCGGGCGGGAGCACCGGGGCCAGCGGCGCGGCGACCGACAGCAGCCCGGCGGTGGCGGCGGCGGCCATCAGGCCGTTGCGGACGGCCGGGGCGGCGTGGCGCGGGCCCGCGGAGGGGCGTCGGCCCCCCGTGGGCGGCCCGGCGTGCGGGCCGACGACCGCGCGCGGGAGCGCCGCGACCGGGGCAGGGCCCCCGTCGTCGTGCGCGCCGTCGTCGTGCGCACCGCGGCCGTACGGGCCGACGTCCCCGAGGGCGGGGTCGACCTCGCCCTCGGGGCGTTCGAGCAGCGCGACCCCGCCGCCGCCCGCGAACGGGTCGGTCGGTGCGTCGGCCCGGCGCGGCCACGCACCGGGGAGCGCGTCCGCCGGGGAAGCGGACCACGGGTGCGTGCGCCGGCCGGCGGGGGAGCGGTGCCGGGACACGTCTACCTCTTCGTCGGGCCGCCCGGTGTCCGGTTCGGGGACCGGCCGGGGCGGGGACCCCGGTGCCGTGCGGACTGTTGCGCCGCGAACAATAGCGAATCGGTCACGGATCGGAGTCGATCGTCACTCCAGGTGAGATGGGCGCGCCGTTGTGCGCGACGAACGGTGGATCAGCACCCCGAGAGGTCTCCGCTGCCCGCCGAGTCGAAGGAGATGTGGACGTGGTCCATGTGGTTGGCCGTGATGCCGCCGCGGTCCTCCATCGGCTCCCAGCCGCTGCCGGTGTTGATCCGCTGTCGCCAGATGACGTAGCTGATGCCCAGTGCGTCCATGTTGCGCACGGCACAGTCGGCCAGCCCGTCGCCGGCGGTGCGGCCGATCATGAAGTCGATGGCCTTGCCCGCCGGGTGGTCGGACGCTCCCGCGCGGCCGGCGACGCCGTACATGGTCGACACGCCGTAGCGGCAGCCGAGGACCTCGCCCGCCTCACGTACGAAGTCCCGCACCGCCCCGAGCTGGCCGGTGTCGAGGCCGCAGTCGGCGCTGACCGACACCCGGCGCTCGGCCTCGGCCGCATCCGCGGCGGCCTGCTCGGCCTCCTGGGCGGCGCGAGCCTCGGCGGCGGCCCGCTCCTCCTCGGCCCGGGCGATCTGCTCCTCGGCCAGCTGCACGGCCTTGACGAGCGGCGCGGGGTCGTCCAGCACGTCGGCGTCGGGGACGACCGGCTGCACGGCGGGGAGCATCAGCACCGCGGGCGCCTGCGTCGGGAGCGCGGAGCGGGCCGCCACGTCGGTGACGTCGGGTGCCGCCTGCGGGCTCGCGGCCGGCGCGGCCGAGCCCATCAGGGACAGGGCACCACCGGCGACGGCGACGACCGCGGCACCCCGGCGCACCGAGGTGGAGCCCAGCGCGGACGCCGGGGCGGAGGACACGAGCCGGCGCGTCGAGTGCGATCCGGCCGTCCGGCGGGATGCCGGAGGCGGAGCGCCCTCGTGCGCGCGGCCTCTGGGGGAGCGATGCCGAGCCACGTGTGAACCTCCGGGCCGACGGCGCGGCTGGACGTCCGGTTCGGGGGAGCCGGTCGGATGGGGAGTCCCGTGTCCAGTTCGTGACCGTGCCGTCACTGACCCGGGACCGAAACTAGGCAACCTCCCCGCGTTCCGCCGTCCCGGACGCGCTCCGCTACGACGACCGTCACGCAGCGTGCGACGAACGGCGCCCGGTTGGGCCACTCGGCGCACCGCGTCCGGTCACTGCACGCGCAGGCGGACCACGCGGCCGTCGAGCGGCTGGAGGTCGTGGGCGTCGCCGTCGGGGAACAGGGCGCGGAACCCGTCGACGGTGTGGTCGGCCAGCCTGCGGTGGCGGCGCAGCACCAGCCAGGACACGCCCTCGGTGTTCGGGCTGGTCGTGAGCGATCCGGGGTAGCGGAACGTCGACAGGTCCCGGGGCAGCGCGCGGGCCAGGTCCGCTCCCCGGACCGCGACCTCCTCCCCGCACTCCTGCGGCAGGTCGGCGAGGACCCGGTCCGCCACGCCGTGCCCGCGTCCGCCCCCGGTCAGGAACAGCCCGACGACGAGCGTGGCGCCGTCCGGCCCGGCGTGCACGAAGTGCTGCTCGACCGGGAAGCGGCGCCCGTCGAGGGTGTGCTCCGACGGCGTGTGGAAGTGGAACTGCCGCAGCTCGTAGCGGGTGCCGCCGAGCGAGATCGCCGCCGCCCCGGCCGGGACCTCGGCCTCGATCGTCTCCTCGCGCCCGCGGGTGGTGCAGCCCGTCGGGTCGTCGGGGTCGCGGCTGACGTAGCGGACGGACAGGTCGACCGACCGCGGGTAGTCGACGACGAGCTCGGGCAGGCCCCGGTCGCGGACGGCGTCGCGCGTGCGCAGCGCGATCGGGCTCTGCTGTCGGGGCGGGGGCTGTCGGGGCGGGGGCTGTCGGGGCGGGGGCTGCCGGGGAGGCGTCGTCGCCGACGCGGCGCCGGGTGCGGGTGCCAGGGTGCCGGGCGCGAGCAGCAGGGCGGCGGGGACGGCGGCGAGCAGCGAGCGGCGGGTGAGCACGGCGACGGACTCCAGTTCGGGAGGGGACCCACGCTTCCGGGTGATCGGAAACTACGCCCGTGCGGCAATCGTTGCCAGTGCTATGTAGTTTCTCCGATTCGCCCGTATCGCCCGGGTCCCCGCTGATGACCAGCCCGAATTCGGGGTCCCGCGGGCGCGTGTAGGGTTCGTGGTGTTCGTCCGTCGGTTTCGGTGTTCGTGTGATGCACGCCCGCAGGAACAAGTTGGCGCACGACCGTCCGGTCCACAGAGGTCCGGCGTGGTCGGCGCCAGGGACGGTCGGTCGGGTGGCCGCGCAGTGCGACCCCCACCACCATCTGCTAGGAGCTCATCGCATGGCGCAGGGAACTGTGAAGTGGTTCAACGGGGAGAAGGGCTTCGGCTTCATCTCCGTCGACGGGGGCGGCGCTGACGTCTTCGTGCACTACTCCGAGATCGACGCGGGCGGCTTCCGCACGCTCGACGAGGGGCAGCGCGTGGAGTTCGAGGTCGGCCAGGGCGCCAAGGGGCCGCAGGCCACCGGCGTGCGCGTCGTCTGACCCACCGCACTTCGCGGAAGCCCGCCACCCCCTCGGGGGTGGCGGGCTTCCGTCGTTCCGGGGCGTCACTCGTCGAGCAGGTACCAGGGCACCATGTTGATCGCGCCGTTGAGCCCGGGCATGGGCACGCCCTGGGCGGTCAGGTCGCGCTGCTCGTCGCGTGCCACCACCATCCAGCGGCCGGCGAGGTCGCGGCTGAGCTCCAGCTCGACGGTCTGGTCCTCCTCGTCGGAGCGGGAGCGGTAGACGCGGCACCGGGAGGCGATCTCCCAGAGCTGGGCGTCGACGAGGAAGGGCACCTTCTCGAGGATGGGGAGCACGTCGTCCATGTGCGGAATCTAGCGGGGCGCCGCGGCGGCGGGTGTCTCATCTCGACTGCGGGCCGTCGGTGCCCGGACGTAGGGTCGGGTCACGGCGGTCCGACCGGCCGCCGGAACCGGGGGGAAGTGCCATGACCGATGTCGCTCTCGACCGGCCGGGCGCCCCGGCCACGAGGGTGGGCCTGGCCATCGGGCTGCTCGTGGGCTCGGCGTTCGTCATGATCCTCAACGAGACGATCATGAGCGTCGCGCTGCCGGTGCTGATCGTCGACCTGGGGATCACCCCGAGCACCGCCCAGTGGCTCACCAGCGGGTTCCTGCTCACGATGGCCGTGGTCATCCCGGTCACCGGCTACCTGCTCCAGCGCTACTCGCCGCGGCAGGTGTTCGTCGCGTCGATGACGATCTTCAGCACCGGCACGCTGGTGGCCGGGCTCGCCCCCGGCTTCGAGGTCCTGCTGGCCGGGCGGGTGGTGCAGGCCGTCGGCACCGCGGTGATGGTGCCGTTGCTGTTCACCACGGTCATGACGCTCATCCCGATCGAGCGCCGCGGCTCCACGATGGGCACGATCTCGATCGTCATCGCCGTGGCGCCCGCCGTCGGCCCGACGATCTCCGGGCTGATCCTCTCCGCGCTCGACTGGCGCTGGATGTTCTGGATCGTGCTGCCGATCGCGCTGGTCGCGCTCGCGGCGGGGGCCACGCTGCTGCGGGTCCCCGCGCAGACGCGCCGGGTCCCGCTCGACGTGCCGTCGGTGCTGATCTCCGCCGTCGCGTTCAGCGGCCTGGTCTACGGCCTGAGCGCGATCGGGGAGGCCGCGCGCGGCGGGGCCGCCGTGCCGCCGTGGATCCCGCTCGTCGTCGGGGCGGCGGCGATGGTGGTCTTCGTGCGGCGCCAGCTGCGGCTGCAGCGCGCCGACCGCGCCCTGCTCGACCTGCGCCCGTTCGCGCACCGCTCGTTCGTGGTGTCGGTGCTGCTCGTGGTGATGAGCATGATGGCGCTGTTCGGCGCGCTCATCCTGCTGCCGCTCTACCTGCAGGAGGTGGTGGGCACCGACCCGTTCGTCACCGGGCTGGTGGTGCTGCCGGGCGGGCTGGTGATGGGCCTGCTCGGTCCGGTGGTGGGGCGCGCGTTCGACCGCGCCGGAGCCCGCCCGCTGGTGATCCCCGGCGCGGTGGTGCTCAGCGCGGCGCTGTGGATGCTGACGGCGCTGGTCGGCGGCCCGCTGTGGACGGTCGTCGCCGCGCACGTCGTCATCAGTGCCGGGATCGCGGTGATGCTCACCCCGCTGATGACCGACGCCCTGAGCTCCCTGCCCACGTCGCTGTACTCGCACGGCAGCGCGATCATCACCACGCTGCAGCAGGTGGCCGGGGCCGCGGGCACCGCCCTGTTCGTCACCGTGATGACGATCGCCTCGGCCTCCGACGGCGCGATCGACGCCGCGGGCGTCCGCGTCGCGTTCGGCACGGCCGCGGTGATCTCGCTCGGCGCGATCGGGGTGTCGCTGCTGGTGGCGCCGAAGAGGAAGGCCGTCGCCGCCGCATGAGCCGCACGGTCGTCCTCGACGTCGGCGACGTCCTCGTGCCCACCGGCGCCCTGCACGAGTCCGTGGGCGCCGGTCTGGGCCTCGGCGAGGACGCGTTCCGCGCCGGGTTCGGCACCGGCCGGGCCGCCTACGACCTCGGCGGGCCCGCCGCGCACTACTGGGCAGGCGTGGTGCGCGCCTGGGGCCGCGAGCCCGAGGCGGCGCTGTTCGCCGAGCTGGAGCGCCGCGACGCCGGGCGCTGGTCGGCGCTGCCTGCCGACCGCGCCGCGCTGGTGGCGGAGCTGGCCGCTGCGGGCGACCGGCTGGCGATCCTGTCCAACGCCCCCGCCCCGCTGGCCGCCGTCGCGCGGGCCGCGGCGTGGACCGACCCGTTCGACGTCGTCGTGTTCTCCGCCGAGGTCGGGCTGGTGAGGCCCGACCCGGCCGTCTACGCCCGCACCGACGCCCTGCTCGGCCCGGCCGCGGGCGAGGTGGTGTTCCTCGACGACAAGGCCGTCAACGTCGAGGCCGCGCGGGCCCACGGCTGGACCGCCCACGTCTTCGTCGACGTGGCCACGGCCCGGCGTGACCTCAGCCGTGGAGATGGAACGCGGTGAGCCGCTCCGCCTCCGCGTCGACCTCGTCGCGCACGCGCGCGGGCAGCGGCTCGAACGGCGTGGTCTCCACCCGCTCCCCGGTGAACCGCCAGGTGCCCGCCACCCGCCCGTCGACGAGGAACGTCGGCGCCGACTGCGGCTTGCGGACGTGGAACACCTCGTGCCGGTGCTCGGGCGGCACCAGGCGCGCCCGTGTGGCGTGGCCGAGCAGCAGCGCGCCGTCGAAGTTCGACAAGAACCGCACCGGCGCGGGCACGTCGGCGTCGGGGAGCGGGGCGCGGGGCAGGTCGACGAGCGCGGCGCCGTGGCGTCGGGGAGCGGGGCGCGGGGCAGGTCGACGAGCGCGGCGCCGTCGGGGTCGCGGGCGGCGCGCAGGTCGAGACGGGCGAGCACCGCCCTGGTGTGTGTCACCGTCCAGCCGGCGTAGCGGGCCACGTCGGCGGGCGTGGCCGGGCCGTAGCCGCGCAGGTAGCGGCGCACGAGCAGCTCCTGGGCCGCCGCGAGGTCGACGGGCGTGCGGGGCGGCGCGGCGAGGCCGTAGACGTGGGCGCGGGGGCGCTCCCAGGTGCCCGCGGGCGGCACGCGCACCAGGTCGACCCACAGCTGCACCCCCGCGAACGCCTCGCGGGGGAACCCGGCGTCCACGAGACCGTCGACGATCCGGGCCTGGGTGAGCGGGCCGTCGGCGAGCAGCCCCCGGACGGTGTCGGCGGCCGCCTCCATGTCGATCCCGGTGCTGCGCGGGTCGCGGGCCCACCACGACCTGCGGGGCGCGCGCACGGCCTCGGTGAGCCGGGGGTGGTCGGCCGCGGAGACCATGTGGATCGTGCAGCGCATCACCCAGCCCTGCACGATCCGGCCGCGGGTCAGCGCGTCGGTCAGGTCGGCGCGGCGGAACCCGGCCAGCCGCGACCACAGCCCGACGTACGCCGACGGGCTGTACTGCGTCTGCAGCGCACCGACCCGCTCGACGGCCGCGACGGGCGTCAGCCCGGCCCGGTCCAGCAGCAGCTGCCGCGCCAGCAGCGCGCGGTTGAGCCGCGCCCAGGACAGCTCCCGTTCCACGTCCGCTACCCGGTGAACGCGGCCAGGAAGCGGTCGCGGAAGGCCTCCATCGGCCAGACCGGCGCGGCCGGGTCCGGGCGCAGGCCCGGCGTCCAGCCCCAGGAGGCGATCCGGCCGAGCACCGCGGCGTCGCGGGTCACCACCGAGATCGGGACGTCGGCCGTCTCGCCCACGCCGGTGACGGCCGCGGACGGCTGGTGGTCGCCGAGCAGGAGCAGCACGAGATCGTCGTCGCCGTAGGCCTGCACCCAGGACACGACGCTGTCGAGCGAGTAGGCGATCGACCCGGCGTACTCCGCGGGGCCCGGCGGCACGTCGTGGTAGACCGAGCCGTCGCCGAGGGTGGCCCAGTCGAGCACCGGGGGCACGTAGGCCCAGGGCGCGTGGCTGGACACGAGCGCGATCTCGGCCATCAGCGGCGCGTGCGGGCCCGCACGCTCGGCGCGCTGGAACGCGGCGAGGGTGTACTGATCGGGCACCGTGGCCCAGCCGTGATCGGGCCCGCGGTAGGCCAGGGCGGCGTGGTCCTGGACGGTGTCGTAGCCGTAGAACGCGGCCTCCGGCCACTCCCGGGTGGTGCCGGGCATGACGCCGACGGTCCGCCAGCCCGCGTCGCCGAACGCGCTGGTCAGCGTCATCCGGTCGCTGCCGACGAGCGCGGCGTAGCGGCGCTGGTCGTGGACGCGCACCCCGGAGAGGAACGTGGCGTGGGCGAGCCAGCTGTTGCCGCCGACCACCGGGGAGGTCAGGAAGCCGCTGCGCGAGGCGTACCCGGCGGCGTCGAGGCCCGCGGTGCCGGCGGCCAGGTGCGGCCCGACCGGCTCCAGGGCGTCGCGGCCGTAGCTCTCCACGAACGCGACGACGACGTCCTTGCCCGCCAGTGCGTCGAGCAGCCCGCCGGTGTCGCGGAAGGGGTCGGCGGCCAGCTCCGCGGCGAACGCCTCGGCGTCGGCCAGGCCGTCGCCCACCTGCACGGCGTGGTCGCGCACCAGCAGCGCCGCCCCGGCCGAGGCGACGGGGGCGCCCAGCAGCGCACAGGCCAGCCAGACCGGCGTCAGCACGGCGACCGCGCGCGCGGCCCCGCGCCGGTGCGCGACGGCGAGCCGGGCCAGGTGCCGCACCGACAGCGTCACGCCGACGACGAGCGCGAGCGCGGCGACGACGACCCCCGCCACGGCGGCGACCGCGGCCGCCGTCCCCGACGACCCGGCGACGAACTCGACGCCCGCGCCGACCGACGTGGCGTCGAGCAGCGGGTCGAAGGGGCGGGCCAGCACGGCGCGGAACCCGGCGTCCAGCGCGGCGACGACGGCGACGGCGCCCAGCGCGACCCCGGCCGCCGTCGCCGCGGGCCGCACCGCCCGCGCGGGCAGCAGCAGGAGCAGCGCGACGCCGAGCAGGCCCTCCACCGGCAGGCGCAGCACCCCGAGCGGCTCGCGGGGGACGACCAGCGCGGCCAGCACGACCAGCGCGGCGACCGCGGTCCTCACCGGGCGCGCCACAGGAACACCGCGCTCTGCCCGAACGACCACACCAGCAGCGCCAGCGACACCGCGACGACCCAGCCCGGCGCCCCGGCGACGGCCGCGACCAGCACGATCCCCTGCACCGCCGCCACGACCTTCGCCGAGCGGCGCACCGGCAGCTCCCCGCGCAGCCACGGCAGCACCCGGCCCGCGGCGACCCAGGCGTAGCGCAGCAGGCCGATCGCGAGCACCCACGGCCCCAGCCACCCGGCCACGTACGCGCTGAGCACCAGCAGCAGGACCGCGTCGACCTCCATGTCGAACCGCGCCCCCAGCGCCGACACCGTGCCGGTGCGCCGCGCCACCGGCCCGTCGACGGCGTCGAGCAGCAGCGCGACCGACGCGACGGCCGCCACGGGCGCGGCGCCCGCCCCGTCGACGACCAGGGTCAGCACGCCGCCGACCAGTGCCGCGCGCGCCAGGGTGACGAGGTCGGCCGGCCCGAGCGAGGCGGTGCCCGCCCGGCGCGCGGCGGTGTCGAGCAGGGCCCACAGCGCGGCGGCGTAGAGCAGCCCGGCGGCCCACGCCACGGGGCCGAGGCCGGCCGCCGCCGTCAGCAGGGCGAGCAGGACCACCTGGGCCGCGGCCGCACAGGCCTGCTGCGAGGCCCGCTGCCGGGATACGGTCGTGGTCACAGGACGTGTGTACACGCATCGGACACGGTCGCGGGGCCCGCCGAGTTCAGAGGAGTCGCCGGTGGAGCACCGCGCGCGGGCGTTCTGGGTGACCGGTCCGGGCCGCGGGGAGGTCCGCGACGTCGCGCTGGCCGCCCCGGGACCCGACGACGTGCTGGTCCGCACGCTCACCTCCGGCGTCAGCCGCGGCACCGAGACGCTGGTGTTCCGGGGCGGGGTGCCGAAGAGCCAGCGCGCGGTGATGCGGGCGCCGTTCCAGGACGGGGAGTTCCCGTGGCCGGTCAAGTACGGCTACCTCGCCGTCGGCGTGGTCGAGCACGGCCCCCGCGAGCTGCTCGGGCGCACCGTGTTCGGCCTGCACCCGCACCAGACCCGCTGGGTCGTCCCCGCGTCCGCGGTCGTCGCGGTACCCGACGGCGTGCCGCCCGCGCGGGCGGTACTGGCCGGGGCCGTCGAGACCGCCGTCAACGCGCTGTGGGACGCGGCCCCGCTGGTCGGCGACCGGGTCGCCGTCGTCGGGGCCGGGATGGTCGGGTCCTGCGTCGCCGCGCTGCTCGCCCGGTTCCCGGGCGTGCGCGTCGAGCTGGTCGACCTCGACCCGGCCCGCGCCGCCGTCGCCGACGCGCTGGGCGTGCCCTTCGCCGCTCCCGCCGATGCGGCGGGGGAGTGCGACCTCGTGGTGCACGCCAGCGCGTCGGACGCCGGGCTCGCCCGCAGCCTGGAGCTGCTCGCCGCCGAGGGCGAGGTGATCGAGCTGAGCTGGTACGGCGACCGCGCCGTCACGGTGCCGCTGGGTGCGGGGTTCCACTCGCGGCGGCTGAGCATCCGCAGCAGCCAGGTCGGGGCGGTCGCCCCCGCCCGGCGCGGGCGCCGCAGCCACGCCGACCGCCTCGCCCTCGCCCTGCGCCTGCTGGCCGACGACCGGTTCGACGCGCTTCTCGGCGCCGCCGTGCCGTTCGAGGAGCTGCCCGATCTGATGACCCGGTTGGCCGCCGGTGAACCGTTCGCGCCCTGTGTCCGTGTCAGCTACGGCTGATCTCAGCCGTACGGAAGGGGCAACCGTTGTTCAGCATCACCGTCCGCGACCACGTGATGGTCGCGCACAGCTTCCGCGGCGAGGTCTTCGGGCCCGCGCAGCGGCTGCACGGCGCCACGTTCGTCGTCGACGCCACGTTCCGCAGGCCCGAGCTCGACGCCGACAACATCGTCGTCGACATCGGGCTCGCCACCACCGAGCTCAAGGCGGTCCTCGCCGACCTGAACTACCGCAACCTCGACGACGAACCCGCCTTCGCGGGCGTCAACACCTCCACGGAGTTCCTGGCCAAGGTGGTCGCCGACCGGCTCGCGGCACGGGTGCACGCCGGGGCCCTGGGCGACGGGGCGCGCGGCCTGGCCGGGATCACCGTGTCGCTGCACGAGTCCCACGTGGCCTGGGCGAGCTACGAGCGCGCCCTGTGAACGGCACCGTCCACGTCGTCGTCCCCGGCGACGTCGACGACACCGGCCGCCCCAGCGGCGGCAACTCCTACGACCGCCGCGTGATCGCCGGGATGCGCGCGGCCGGGGTGCGGGTCGAGCAGGTCGCCGTCGACGGGCGGTGGCCCCGGCCCTCGGTCCCCGAGCGCGGCGCGCTGCAGCGCACGCTGGCCGCCCTGCCCACCGGTTCGACGGTGCTGATCGACGGGCTGGTGGCCTGCGGGGTGCCCGACGTCGTCGTCCCGCAGGCGCGGCGCCTGGACGTCGTCGTACTGGTGCACCTGCCGCTGGGCGACGAGGTGGGCACCGCCGACCTCGCGCACCGCGAGCGCGAGGCCCTGCACGCCGCGGCGACCGTCGTCGCCACCAGCTCGTGGACGGCGCGGCGGCTGCGCGAGCAGCACGACCTCGGCCACGTCGAGGTGGTCACCCCGGGCGTCGACCCCGCGCCGGTCGCGTCCGGCACCGACGGGGCTGGCCGGCTGCTCTGCGTCGGGTCGGTGACGCCGACGAAGGGCCAGGACCTGCTCGTCGAGGCCCTCGCCGACGTCACCGAGCACCCGTGGACCTGCGACCTGGTCGGCCCGCTCGGGCGGGCGCCCGCGCACGTCGCCGACGTCCGTGCGGCGATCGCCCGCCACGGGCTCGACGGCCGCATCCGGCTGCCCGGACCGCTGGTCGGCGCCCCGCTCGCCGCCGCGTTCGGCGCCGCCGACCTGCTCGTGCTGCCCTCCCGCGTCGAGGCCTACGGGATGGTCGTCACCGAGGCGCTGGCCCGCGGGATCCCGGTGCTCGCCGCCGACGTCGGCGGCGTCCGGTCCGCGCTCGGCGGCACCGGCCTGCTCGTGCCGCCCGCCGACGCCGTCGCCCTCGCCGCGGGGCTGCGGCGCTGGCTGGGCCGGGCCGACCTGCGGGCGGAGCTGCGCGCCGGTGCGCTGGCCCGGCGCGGCGAGCTGACCGGATGGGAGGTGACGTCCCGATGCCTGGTCACGATCCTGCACCGCGTGCGGAGTGGGACGCCCGCCTGAGCGACGCGGGCTCGCCGGTGTGCACGCCGGGCTGGCTGGCCCTGCGCGAGCCCGCCGACGCCGCCGCGCGGTCGGCCGAGCTGGCCGAGCAGGTGCGCAGGCTGGCCCCCACCGTCGTCCGCGACGTCGGGTGCGGCACCGGCTCGATGGGCCGCTGGCTCGCGCCGCGGCTGCCCGGCCCGCAGCAGTGGATCCTGCACGAGCGCGACCCCGGGCTGCTGGAGCGCGCCGTCGCCGGGATGCCGGCCACGATCGTCGCGCAGGGGCGCCCGGGCGACATCACGGACCTGCGCGCCGCCGACCTCGCCGGCACGTCCCTGGTCACGGCGTCGGCGCTGCTGGACCTGCTCACCGCCGACGAGGTCGACGCCCTGGCCGCCGCGTGCGCCGCCGCCGGGTGCGCCGTGCTGCTGACGCTGTCGGTCACCGGGCACGTCGAGATCGCCCCGCCCGACCCGCTCGACGCCGTGCTGGCCGCGGCGTTCGACGACCACCAGCGCCGCACCGTCGACGGCAGGCGGCTGCTCGGCCCGGACGCCGGCCCCGTCGCCGAGCAGGCCCTCACCCGGCACGGCATGACCGTGCTGACCCGTCCCAGCCCGTGGCGGCTCGGCCCGGACAGCGCCGAGCTGGCGGAGGAGTGGCTGCGCGGCTGGATCTCCGCGGCCGTCGCGCAGCAGCCCGGGCTGTCCGCGGAGGCGGGCCGCTACCTGCGGCGACGCCTCGTCGCGAGCGCAGCCGGGGTCCTGCGCGTCACCGTCGGGCATGTCGACCTGCTGGCGGTTCCGTCGTGAGGGCGCTGCTGGGTGCCGTCGCGCTGGTCGCGGTCGCGCTGTGGGTCGGCACCGACGCGGTGCTGGCCGGGCTGGCCGCGATCGACGCCGTCGCGGTGCTCGCCGCGCTCGCAGTCGGGCTGCTCACCACGCTGTGCGCCGCCGCCCGCTGGTGCCTGGTCGCGCGCGGGCTGGGCGTGGCGCTGCCGTTCGGCACCGCCGTCGCCGACACCTACCGGGCCGTCGCGCTCAACTCGCTGCTGCCCGCGGGCGTCCTCGGTGACGTGCACCGCGCCGTCGCCCACCGCCGCGCCGACGGCCGCGGGCTGCGCGCGGTCGTGCTGGAACGCACGGCGGGGCAGACGGTCGTGGTCGTCGCCGGGCTCGGGGTGTTGCTCGTGCAGCCCGCGCTGCTCGGTGGCCTGCTGCCCGCGCTCGGCGTCGCGGCCGGGGTGCTCGTGCTGGTGGCGCTGCCGGCATGGCGGGTGCCGCGGGTGCGCTCGGCGCTGCGCACCTTCCGGTCCGACGCCGCGGTGCTGGCCCGCGGCACCGGGCTCGCGGTCGTCGCCCTGTCGCTGACGGCGCTGGCCGGGTACCTGGCGCTGTTCGTCGTCGCGGCGCGCGCGGCCGGGGTGACGGCCCCGGTCGGGGTGCTGCTGCCGCTGCTGGTGCTGGCGCTGCTGGCGATGGTGCTGCCGCTGGGCGTCGGCGGGTTCGGGCCGCGCGAGGCCGTCGGGACGGTCGCGTTCTCCGCGGCCGGGCTGGGCGCCGCGCAGGGGCTCACCGCGGCCGTCGTCTACGGGGTGCTGGGCACGATCGCCTGCCTGCCCGGGCTGGCGGTGCTGCTGCGGCCCGCGCCGCGGGCGGAGGCGGCGCCGTGCTGATCCTCGTCCGGCACGGGCAGACCGGCGCCAACGCGCGCGGCCTGCTGTGCGGCCGCGCCGACCTGCCGCTGACCGATCTGGGGCGGCACCAGGCCCGGGAGCTGGCCGCGGCGCTGCCGCGGCCGTCGCGGGTGGTGTCGAGCCCGCTGCGCCGCGCCCGGGAGACCGCCGCGGCGCTCGCCCCGGACGCGGTCGAGGTCGACGAGCGGTGGATCGAGATGGACTACGGCGACCTCGACGGCGCCGTCCCCGCCGACGTCGACGCGGGGACCTGGCGGCGCTGGCGGACCGACCCCGACTTCGTGCCCGCGGGCGGCGAGTCGCTCGCCGCGGTCGGGGTCCGGGTGCGCGAGGCCTGCCACGAGCTGGCCGACGACGCCGCGCGCGGCGACGTCGTCGTCGTCAGCCACGTCTCCCCGATCAAGGCGGCGGTGGCGTGGGCGCTGGGCGTCGACGACACGACGGCGTGGCGGATGTTCCTCGCCGACGCCGGGGTGTGCCGGATCGACACCGGCGGCCCGGTGCCGCGGCTGCTGACCTTCAGCGTGGCGGGCTGAGCTCGGCGTACACGTCCCCGGAGCGGCCCAGCGGGCGGAACCGGTCGAGCAACGCGCGCAGGCCGTCGGCGTCGAGCCAGTCGTCGGACGCCCACGTCATCGTCTCGACGGGGGAGTAGTTGTAGCGGTAGGGGCCCAGCGCGTCGACGTGGTCGAGCGCGGCCAGCGCGGCGTCGTGGGCGGGCGGCAGGTACTCGAAGCTCAGCGCGCGCACCGGCCGGCCCAGCCCGCGCAGCACGTCGAGCTCGAAGCCCTCCACGTCGATCTTGACGAACGCGGGCTCGCCGTGCTCGGCGATCAGGGCGTCCAGCGTGGTGACGGCGACCTCGACGGAGCGGTCCCAGCGCACGCGGGCGAAGCCGCGGTCGGCGCCGACCGTGCGGGTCCACTCCGGCGACATCGACGACACCGTCGGCGTGGCGCTGGACAGCCCCAGCCGCGCGGTGCCCGCCGCCGCCCCGGCTGCCACCGGCGCGATCACGACGCCGTCGTCGCGGCCGAACAGCAGGCGCAGCACGGTGAGGCAGTCGGGCTGGGGTTCGAGCGCGACGACCCGCGCCCCGAGCTTCCGCCAGGCGCGCACGCGGCTGCCGACGTGCGCGCCGACGTCGAACGCGACGTCGCCGGGGCCCAGGAACCGCCCGTAGAACGCCACCAGCCGCCGGTGCCGGCCGGGGATGCCGTGGTACATCGCCAGCGAGCGGGCGACCCCGCGCACCCGGCGCAGCCGCTCAGCCAACGACGTCGCCCCAGACCGCGGCCGCGCCGCTGTGCCCGGCCAGGACGGTGGCGACCACCGCCACGACCCCGGCGACGGCGGTGAGCACCCACAGCGCGCGCCCGCGGTCGCGCCGGGCCAGGACGTAGGCGGCGACGGCGAGCAGCGCGAACGGCCACGCCGCGATCGCGGTGAAGGTGCCGAACCGCTCGTGCTGGTCGATCACCGCCTCGAAGCCGGGGGAGATCTCGATGGCGTCCTCCAGCTGCTCGCCCGCGATCCGGGCCAGCACCGCCGTGCCGGCCCCGGCCGGTGCCAGCGCCGCGACCAGCGGGCCGTAGGGCCGCGCCCACGACGGCCGGGCCGCGACGGCGACCGCCCCGAGCGCTGCCAGCGGCAGCAGGACGACGACGGCGTGCACCAGCAGGGGATGGGCCGGGACCCCCGCGACGGAGAGCATCGCGGCATTATGCCGCGGAACACCACCCGCCCCTGCGGCGTTCCCGGTACAGGTTCTCTGACACTGGAGGTTCGCACCATGACCGACACGGCCATCCTCGCGGGCGGATGCTTCTGGGGCGCCCAGGAACTGCTCCGCCACCGGCCCGGCGTCGTCTCCACCCGCGTCGGCTACTCCGGCGGCGACACCCCGAACGCCACCTACCGCAACCACGGCGACCACGCCGAGGCCGTCGAGGTGGTGTTCGACCCCGACGTCATCTCCTACCGGGAGATCCTGGAGTTCTTCTTCCAGATCCACGACCCGTCGACGAAGGACCGGCAGGGCAACGACGTCGGCCGCAGCTACCGCTCCGCGATCTACTACATCGGCGACGAGCAGAAGCGGGTCGCGCTCGACACGATCGCCGACGTCGACGCCTCCGGCATCTGGCCCGGGCGCGTCGCCAGCGACGTCGAGCCCGCCGGCCCGTTCTGGGAGGCCGAGCCCGAGCACCAGGACTACCTGCAGCGCTCGCCCTACGGCTACACCTGCCACTACGTCCGGCCCGACTGGGTGCTGCCGCGGCGCGGGGCCACGACCCGCTGACCGGCCGTCAGGCCTGGACCACCTCGACGAGGTCGTCCAGGCCGACGAGGTCCGCGGGATTGCGGGTGTACAGGCGCGCGGAGTGGGCGTGGGCCGTCGCGGCGATCAGCAGGTCCATGGTCCGCGCCCGGGGCTGCCGTCCGGCCTCCACCACCGCCGCGGCCAGCTCGCCGTAGCTGGCCGCCACCGACTCGTCGACCGGCAGGGCGTCGAACCGGCGTTGCAGCAGCGACAGCCGGCGCAACCGTTCGGCCCGGGTCGCCCGTCCCCGCGCCACCAGTACGCCGAAGTGCAGTTCGGCGAGTGTGGCGGCGCTGATCGCCAGCTCGCCGTCGAGAGGCCCGACGTCGGTGGCGATCACGACGCTCGTGTCGAGGATGCCTCTCACGTCGCCGCCCAGGGGTCACGCATCTCCTGCTCGACCAGGTCGCGGTCGTGCGTCCACTCCTCGTCGGCCGGCCCGTCGAACAGCCCCGCCAGGTCGTTCCAGCTGCGCCAGGTGCGGGGCGCCACCGCCACGAGGCGTGCGCTCGGCCGTCCGGCCACCGTGATCGTGATCTCCTCGCCCGCCTCCACCCGACGCACCAGCTCGGACGCCTGCTGCCGGAGTTCGCGAAGTCCCACGACCGTCATGCCGCCAAAGTAGTACAAGTGCTACTCCGGATCCTGCTGACGGCCCGCCCACCACGACGAACGAACGGCACCTTCCTCCAGCAGGGCTGGAGGAAGTGCCGTTCGTGTGATTCGGGTGAGTGCCCCCGGCAGGATTCGAACCTGCGCTTTCGCCTCCGGAGGGCGACGCTCTATCCCCTGAGCTACGGGGGCTCGGGTGCGTCGAGCCTAGCGCACGCGTCGGGTCACAGCGGCAGGGGCGTCCCACCGCGGGCGAGCAGGAGCTGCCGCAGGTAGTCCATCTCCGACGCCTGCGAGCTCAGCATCTGGGTGGCCAGGCTGCGGACCTGGGGAACGGAGGCATTGGCGGCGGCGTCGCGGAGCATCTCGGCGCCGCCCTCGTGGTGGCGCAGGATCAACTGGAGGAACAGGATGTCGAGCGCGGGGCCGGTGGCGGCGCGCAATGCGGCGAGGTCGGCCGAGGACGCCATCCCCGGCATCGTGGCGACGACACCGGTGCCGGGGTCGGCGTGCCCGTGTCCGCCGGGGGTCCCGGCCATCCACCCCATGTACCCGCCGATGGGCAGGGCCGGGGCGTCCCACAGGGCAAGCCAGCCCTGCATCTGCCCGACCTGGTTGTTCTGCGTCTTCTCGATGTCGGTGGCGATCTGGGCGAGCACCGGGTCGGTGGTGTGGTCGCGTTCCCACGCCGCCATCTCCACGGCCTGCAGGTGGTGCACCGACATGTCCTGCGAGAACCCGATGTCGACGGGCCCGGGCTCCGGGGTCGACGAGCCGGGCAGGCCCAGCAGCAGGCCGCCGGCCGCGCCGAGCAGCAGCAGCCCGACCACCGCGGCGACCGCGACGAAGGGCCGCACCCACCGCGCCACGCCGTCGTTGGTCGGCAGCGGGGTGGTGGAGGGGGGCGCGATGATGCTCATGACCCGGTGTCGGGGGCGACGGTGCCGGTGGCGACGGCGGTCTCGGGCCTCGACCCGGGGGCACCCGGGGCGGGGGCAGGGGCGAAGGGGGGCGGGTCGGCGCGGACGAAGCCGCCGGGCCCGACCTCGGCGCAGCTGGCTCCGGGCTCGGGGTGGGTGTTGCGGTTGGCCCGCAGCGCCGCGACGAACTGGTCGACCCGCGGGTCGGCGGCGTCGGCGAGCTTGAGCTGGTGGCCCCAGGACTGCAGCGACAGCGCCGTGTCGAGTCCGGGGTAGGGCGACATGACCATGTACTGCTGGCCGTCGACCTTGGCGCGCAATGCGTCGAGCGCGGCGCCCGACACCTGGTCGGGGTTGTAACTGATCCACAGCGCGCCGTGCTCCAGGGAGTGCACCAGGTTCTCGCTGCGCACCGGCCGGTCGTAGACGACGCCGTTGCACGCGGCCCAGACGCCGTCGTGGGCGCCGCCGAACGGCGGGCTCTGGGTGTAGGCGACCTGCTCGGAAGGCGCGACGTGTTGCCCGCCGGAGTATTCGACGACCTGCACGCCCGCGATCTGCGTGGACGGGTCGGGGTTCTCCGCGGTGGGTGTGAACGGCGCCAGCGCGGCGAGGCGGCCGGCGTTCTCCTGCCCCTGCACGTAGGCGTAGCCGAAGACGGCCCCCGCGAACACCACGACCGCGACCACCGCCGCGATGAGGCCCCACGGCGTCGACCGCTGGGCCACGACCGCGGCCCGCGCGTTGCGGACCGCCTTGCTGTTCTTGCCGCTGACCATGAACCGTCCCACCATCGCGTCCGGGCGCCGTCACCCGGACGGCCCTTGCGGCCCCCGAGTCTAGGAGCGGTGCCTGAGATTCCCGTGAGCAGCACCTCCCGGGGGCCGGAGGGGACGACGGAGGAGGCCCCGGGGCGGGTAGATCTAGACTCGTGCGGTGACCCCCGCCCAGCTCGCCGACCTGGTCCGCGCAGTAGCGACCGAGGTCCTCACGGCGCGCGGCCTGGACGTCTCGGCACTGCCCGGCGACGTCGGCGTCGAGCGCCCCCGCAACCCCGACCACGGCGACTATTCCACCAACGTCGCCATGCGCACCGCGAAGAAGGCGGGCGTCGCGCCGCGCGAGCTGGCGACCTGGCTGGTCGACGCCCTCGGCGGCCGCGACGGCATCGCCTCGGCCGAGATCGCCGGCCCCGGCTTCATCAACCTGCGCCTCGCGGCCGACGCCCAGGGCGCGGTCGTCGGCGAGGTGCTGGCCGCGGGGGAGTCCTACGGCACCGGCGACGAGCTCGGTGCGCGGTCCATCAACCTGGAGTTCGTCTCGGCCAACCCGACGGGCCCGCTGCATCTGGGCCACACCCGCTGGGCGGCCGTGGGCGACGCGCTGGGCCGGGTGCTGGCCGCGCGGGGCGCGAAGGTCACCCGCGAGTACTACTTCAACGACGCGGGCGGCCAGATCGACCGGTTCGTCGCCTCGCTGGTGGCCGCGGCCGAGGGGAAGCCGACGCCCGAGGGCGGCTACGGCGGCGCCTACATCGCCGAGATCGCCGAGCAGGTGCTGGCCGCGGAGCCGGGCGCGCTCACCGACCCCGACCGCGACGAGGTGTTCCGGCGGATCGGCGTCGAGCTGATGTTCGACGAGATCAAGCGCGCCCTGCACGCCTTCGGCACCGACTTCGACGTCTGGTTCCACGAGAGGTCGCTGCACGACTCCGGGGCCGTCGACGCCGCGGTGGCGCGGCTCAAGGACACCGGCAACCTCTACTTCTCCGACGGCGCGTGGTGGCTGCGCTCCACCGACGAGGGCGACGACAAGGACCGCCCCGTCATCAAGAGCGACGGCAAGCCCGCCTACATCGCCGGCGACCTCGCCTACTACCTCGACAAGCGCGCCCGGGGCTTCGACCTGTGCATCTACATGCTCGGCGCCGACCACCACGGCTACATCGCCCGGCTGCGCGCCGCCGCGGCCGCGTTCGGCGACGACCCGGACACCGTCGAGGTGCTGATCGGGCAGCTGGTGCGGCTGTTCAAGGACGGCCAGATGCTCAAGATGAGCAAGCGGGCGGGCACGGCGGTGAGCATGGACGACCTGGTGGGGTTCGTCGGCGTCGACGCGGCCCGCTACTCGCTGATCCGCAGCTCGATCGACTCGGTGCTCGATCTCGACCTCGACGTCCTGTCCAGGCGCAGCAACGACAACCCCGTGTTCTACGTCCAGTACGCCCACGCGCGGCTGGCCTCGCTCGCGCGCAACGCCGCCGACGTCGGGCTGGCGCCGGGCACCGCGTTCGGCCTGCTGGAGCACCCGCGCGAGGGCGACCTGATCCGCACGATCGGCGAGTTCCCCGCGGTGGTCCGCACGGCCGCGGAGCTGCGCGAACCGCACCGCGTCGCGCGCTACCTGGAGACGCTCGCGGCGGCGTACCACAAGTTCTACGACGGCTGCCGCGTCCTGCCGATGGGCGACGAGGAGATCTCCGACCTGCACCGCGCCCGCCTCGCGCTGTGCGTCGCCGCCCGGCAGGTGCTCGCCAACGGGCTCGGCCTGCTCGGTGTGAGCGCCCCGGAGCGGATGTGAGGGCCCATCCGGCCGGGCCGCTGCACGCCGGGATCTCCGCCCCGCCCGAGACGGCCGGACCCCGGCCCGTCGACGCCGCCGCGTTCGACGCGCTCGCCCCGTCGGTGTGGCCGCGCCACGCCGCCCGCGGGCCGGCCGGGGCACTGGAGATCGCCGGGCTGGACGTCCGCGACCTCGCCGCCGAGTACGGCACCCCGCTGTTCGTCATCGACGAGGACGACTTCCGCTCCCGCGCCGCGGAGTTCGCCGCCGCGTTCGGGGCCGAGTCGGTGCACTACGCCGCGAAGGCGTTCCTGTCCGTGGAGGTCGCGCGCTGGGTGGCCCAGGAGGGCCTCTCGCTCGACGTCGCCAGCGGCGGCGAGCTGGCCGTCGCGCTGCGCGCCGGGTTCCCGGCCGGGCGGATCGCGGTGCACGGCAACAACAAGTCCACCGAGGAGCTGACGGCCGCGGTCGACGCGGGCGTCGGGCGGGTCGTGATCGACTCGTTCCACGAGATCGCCCGGCTGGACGCGATCGCCACGGCCCGCGGGGTCGTCACGCCGGTGATGATCCGGCTGACGGTCGGGGTCGAGGCGCACACCCACGAGTTCATCGCCACCGCCCACGAGGACCAGAAGTTCGGGTTCTCCATCGCGGGTGGGGAGGCCTCCGCGGCGGCCGAGGCGGCGCGGCGGGTGCTGCGCTCACCGGGCCTGTCGCTGGTGGGCCTGCACTCCCACATCGGCAGCCAGATCTTCGACACCGAGGGCTTCGAGGTGGCCGCGCACCGCGTCGTCCGCTTCCTGGCCGCGCTGCACGCCGAGCACGGCGCCGACGCGCTCACCGCGCTGACCACCCTCGACCTCGGCGGCGGCTTCGGGATCGCCTACCGCGCGGAGGAGACCCCGCTCGACGTCGCCGAGCTGGCCGACGAGCTGCGCGCGATCGTCAAGAAGGAGTGTCACGCCGAGGAGCTCGACGTGCCGGAGATCGCCGTCGAGCCCGGGCGGGCCATCGCCGGGCCGGGCACCGTCACGCTCTACGAGGTGGGCACCCTCAAGGACGTCCCGCTGGGCGGCGGCCACGCCCGCCGCTACGTCGGCGTCGACGGCGGGATGAGCGACAACATCCGCACCGCCCTCTACGACGCGGTGTACGACTGCCGGCTGGTGTCGCGGTCGGCCGAACGCGACGGCGACGGCGAGGCGGTGCTGTCGCGGGTCGTCGGCAAGCACTGCGAGAGCGGCGACATCGTGGTGCGCGACTGCTGGCTGCCCGCCGACCTCGCCCCCGGCGACCTGCTCGGCGTCGCGGCGACCGGCGCCTACTGCTACTCGATGGCCAGCTCCTACAACCGCCTGCCGCGGCCCGCCGTGGTCGCGGTGCGCGCGGGGGCGGCCCGGGTGATCCTGCGGCGCGAGACGGCGGAGGACCAGTTCCGCCTGGAGGTCGCTCCGTGAGTCGTGTCACGCGCGCGGGCGGCACCGCCGCCGGGCACCGGAGCATGACCCCCACCCCTACAGTCAGCGCCCCCACCTTCTGCGAGGAGTCCGAGTGAACGGGAACGCGGTGCGCGTCGCGCTGCTGGGCTGCGGCACCGTCGGCACCGAGATCGTGCGGCTGCTGCGCGAGCAGGCCGGGGACCTGGCGGCGCGCGCCGGTGCGCCGGTCGAGCTGGTGGGCGTGGCGGTCCGCCGCCCGCACAAGCACCCCGAGCTGGGCGACCTGCTCACCACCGACGCCACCGCCCTCGTCACCCGCGACGACGTCGACGTGGTCGTCGAGGTGATCGGCGGCATCGAACCCGCCCGCTCGCTGCTGCTGGAGGCGCTCAAGGCCGGCAAGTCCGTGGTCACCGCGAACAAGGCGCTGCTCGCCGAGGAGGGCGCCGCGCTCGCCGAGGCCGCCGACGCCTCGGGCGTCGACCTGTTCTACGAGGCGTCCGTCGCGGGGGCGATCCCGCTGCTGCGCCCGCTGCGCGAGAGCCTGGCCGGCGACCGGATCACCCGCGTCGCGGGCATCGTCAACGGCACGACGAACTTCATCCTCTCCGCGATGACGGAGTCCGGCGCGGGCTACGCCGACGCGCTGGAGGAGGCCACCCGGCTCGGGTACGCCGAGGCCGACCCGAGCGCCGACGTCGACGGCTACGACGCCGCGTCGAAGGCCGCCATCCTCGCCACGCTCGCCTTCCACACCCGGGTCACCGCGGCCGACGTGCACTGCGAGGGCATTCGGCACGTCACGGCGTCCGACATCGCCGCCGCCCGGGGCATCGGCTGCGTGATCAAGCTGCTGGCGATCTGCGAGCGCAGCCCGGCCACCGCCGACTCCCCCGAGGCGGTCTCCGCCCGCGTCTACCCGGCGATGATCCCCGCCGCGCACCCGCTGGCCACCGTCGACGGCGCGTTCAACGCGGTGTTCGTCGAGGCCGAGGCCGCGGGCCAGCTGATGTTCTACGGCCAGGGCGCCGGCGGGGCGCCCACCGCGAGCGCCGTGCTCGGCGACCTCGTCGCGGTGGCCCGCAACCGCGTCCACGGCGGGCGCGGGGCCCGCGAGTCGGCCTACGCGAGCCTGCCGGTGCTGCCGCTGGGCGCGGTGCCGACCCGCTACCACGTCAGCCTCGAGGTGGCCGACCGCGCCGGCGTGCTGGCCACCATCGCCGGGGAGTTCTCCACCCACGGGGTGAGCATCGCCGCGGTCCGGCAGACCGGTGGCGCGGCCGACGACGGTGGCGCCGCCCGGCTCGTCGTCGTCACCCACGCCGCGCCGGAGGCCGCGCTGGCCGCCACGGTCCAGGTGCTGGCCGGGCTCGACGTGGTGCTCGCCGTCGACAGCGTGTTGCGCGTCGAGGACCTCGGACGAAAGGGAGTGGCCCCGTGACGTCGTTGACGGCGCAGCGCTGGCCGGGAGTGATCGAGGCCTACCGCGACCGGATGCCGGTCGAGCCGGGCTGGACGGTGGTCACCCTCGGCGAGGGCGGCACGCCGCTGCTCCCGGCGCCGCACCTGTCGGAGCTCACCGACTGCGAGGTGTTCCTCAAGGTCGACGGCATGAACCCGACGGGGTCGTTCAAGGACCGCGGGATGACGATGGCGGTCACCGCCGCGCTCGCGCAGGGCCAGCAGGGCGTCATCTGCGCCTCCACCGGCAACACCTCGGCCTCGGCGGCCGCCTACGCCACCCGCGCCGGCATGACCTGCGCGGTGCTCGTGCCCCAGGGCAAGATCGCGCTCGGCAAGCTGGCCCAGGCCGTCGCGCACGGGGCCCGGATCCTGCAGATCGACGGCAACTTCGACGACTGCCTGGAGCTGGCCCGCAAGACCGCGGCCGACTACCCGGTGGCCGCGCTGGTCAACTCGGTCAACCCGACCCGCATCGCGGGCCAGGCCAGCGCCGCGTACGAGATCTGCGACGTGCTCGGCCGGGCCCCCGACGTGCACTGCCTGCCGGTCGGGAACGCCGGCAACATCACCGCCTACTGGGCCGGGTACCGCGCCTACCTGCACGACGGGCTGATCGCCGCGCCGCCGCGGATGTTCGGCTACCAGGCCGCCGGCGCCGCCCCGCTGGTGCACGGCGCGCCGGTGAAGAACCCCGAGACGATCGCCACGGCCATCCGGATCGGCTCCCCGGCGTCGTGGGCGGCCGCGACCACCGCCCGCGACGACTCGGACGGCAGGTTCGCCGCCGTCACCGACGACGAGATCCTCGCCGCCTACAGGCTGCTCTCCGCCCGGGAGGGGGTGTTCGTCGAGCCCGCGTCGGCCGCGAGCGTCGCCGGGCTGCTGCAGTCCACCGCCGACGGCACCCTGCCCCGCGGCTCGCTGGTCGTGTGCACCGTGACCGGGCACGGCCTGAAGGACCCCGACACCGTGCTGCTCACGGCGCCGTCGCCGACCGTCGTACCGATCGACCCGAGTGCGGTCGCGGCCGCGCTGGAGCTGGCCTGATGGGCCGGCCGAGCGAGGTGCGCGTGCGGGTGCCCGCCTCGTCGGCCAACCTGGGGCCCGGGTTCGACTCCCTGGGCCTCGCGCTGGGCCTGCACGACGAGATCGAGGTCTGCGTCGCCGACGACGGGATCACGGTCGAGGTCGTCGGCGAGGGCGCGGGGCAGGTGCCCTGTGACGATTCCCACCTCGTCGTCCGGGCCATGCGCACCGCCTGGAACATCACCGGCGACGCACCGGCGGGCCTGCGTATGCGGTGCCGCAACGCGATCCCGCACTCGCGCGGTCTGGGCAGCTCCGCAGCCGCCGCGGTCGCCGGCGCGGTCGCCGCCGTGGCGCTCACCGGACGTGACCTGGAGCTGGAACAGGACACGTTGCTGCAGGTCGCGGCCGGTATGGAGGGACACGCCGACAACGCCGCGGCCTCGCTGCTCGGCGGCTTCGTCATCGCCTGGGAGACGCCGGGGAATACCGCGGGCCGCTTCCACGCTGTGCGTCTCGACGTGCACGACGGGATCCGTCCCGTGGCGCTCGTCGCGGACACGGAGTCGTTGACCTCGACGACCCGGGGCCTGCTGCCCGACCGGGTCCCGCTCGTCGACGCCGCCTTCACCGGCAGCCGCACCGCGCTCGCGGTGCTGGCGTTCACCCGGCGCCCCGACCTGCTGCTCCCCGCCACCGAGGACCGCCTGCACCAGGGCTACCGGCGGCCGGCCTATCCGGCCTCCGCCGACCTGGTCGACGCGCTGCGGGCCCACGGTGTCCCGGCCGCCGTCTCCGGCGCCGGGCCCACGGTGCTCGCCCTCACCACCGACGGCACGCTGCCGCCGGGGCTGGACCTGCACGGCTTCTCCACCCTCCCGCTCCCCGTCGACACGACGGGGGCGCAGGTGGAGATCACCTGACACGCGGGGGTAGTAGTTGCCGTGACCAGCGCGGGAGTCTAGTGTCGGCCCCGCAACGGCGATCCACGCGTCATCCGCGTGGCCTCTCGGGCCATCTGCGCACCCCGGCACCCTGGTTCGTCCCGGACCAGCGCTGGAGCCAGACCCGCGCCCGGCCCGAGCGGCCGCCCCCGCGAACAGTCGCACCGATCGTCGCCCCTGCCCGTCGGGGCGGCCGCGAGCCGGTCAGTGCCCGCGCCCGTACACCGACATGTCGTCCGGCACACCGTCCGGACGAGTGCATCCGCTGACCAGGGCAAGAGACCCGGTCGGTCAGGAAGGACATCAGTGAGCGAGACCGATCTCGTCAGCACCTCACCCGCCCGCAAGCGGGGCGGCCTCACCGGCATGGTGCTGGCGGAGCTCCGCCAGCTGGCCGAGGAGCTGAACATCTCCGGCACCACCGGAATGCGCAAGGGCGATCTCATCGCCGCCATCAAGGAACGCCAGGGTGCGGCCCCGCAGGCCGCGGCGCCGGCCGCCGCGCCGGCCACCCCGGCGCCCGCGGCCGAGGTGCCGCCCGCCGCGGCGCCCGCCGCCAACGGCGCGGCCCCCACCACCCGGCGGCGCCGCACGGCGTCGCGCCCGGCCGGAGCGCCGGACCCGTCGGCGCCCGCCGCCAGCACCCCGCCGCCCGCCGTGGAGACCCCGGCCCCGGCCGTCGCGGAGACCCCGGCCCCGGCCGTCGCGGAGACCCCGGCCCCGACAGTCGCGGAGACGCCGGCCCCGGCCCCGGCCGCCGAGGCCGCGCCCGTCGCCGAGACGTCCGCCCCGGCCGTCGAGACCCCGGCCGAGGCGCCGTCCGCCAACGGGTCGACCCCCGCCGCCGACACCGACACCCCGCCCGAGGGTTGCGGCCGCCGCGGCCGCAACCGCCGCAGTCGCGGTGGCGAGCAGCAGCCCACCGAGTCCGCCGCCCCCGCCGCCGAGGCGGGCGAGTCCGGTGACGACCGCGGCGGGCGCACCCGCACGCGCGGCCAGAACGCCGACCAGAACGGCGGCGCGGCCAACGGGACGGCGCAGGCCGAGAGCCGCGCCGACAACCGGGGCGACCGGGACCGCACGGACAACCGGGGCGACCGGGACCGCACCGACAGCCGGGGTGACCGGGACCGGAACGACCGGGACCGCTCCGACCGCGACCGGAACGACCGCGACCGGGGCGGCAACGACAACCGCGGCCCGCGCGACAACCGCCCCGACGACGACTCCGACGACGACGGTGACGGCCGCGGTCGCCGCGGCCGCCGCTTCCGCGACCGCCGCCGGGGCCGCGACCGCGACCGTGGAGGCGCGGGCGGGGGCACGAGCGGCGGCGGCAACGTCGACACCGAGGTGCGCGAGGGCGACGTCCTGCTGCCGGTCGCCGGCATCGTCGACATCCTCGACAACTACGCCTTCGTCCGGACCACGGGCTACCTGTCCGGGCCGACCGACTGCTACGTCTCCCTCTCGCTCGTGCGCAAGCACGGCCTGCGCCGCGGTGACGCGATCACCGGGGCGGTGCGCGAGGGCCGCGAGGGCGAGCAGTCGCGGCAGAAGTTCAACCCGCTCGTCCGCGTCGACACGATCAACGGGCAGGACCCGGAGGCCGCGCGCAACCGGGCCGAGTTCACCAAGCTCACCCCGCTCTACCCGAACGAGCGGCTGCGCCTGGAGACCGAGTCGCACGTCCTGACCACCCGGATCATCGATCTGGTCATGCCGATCGGCAAGGGTCAGCGCGCGCTCATCGTCAGCCCGCCCAAGGCCGGCAAGACGATGGTGCTCCAGGCGATCGCCAACGCGATCACCACGAACAACCCGGAGTGCCACCTCATGGTCGTCCTCGTGGACGAGCGGCCCGAGGAGGTCACCGACATGACCCGGTCGGTGAAGGGTGAGGTCATCGCCTCCACCTTCGACCGCCCGGCGTCCGACCACACCACCGTGGCCGAGCTGGCCATCGAGCGGGCCAAGCGCCTGGTCGAGATGGGCCACGACGTCGTCGTGCTGCTCGACTCGATCACCCGCCTGGGCCGGGCCTACAACCTGGCCGCGCCCGCGTCGGGCCGGATCCTCTCCGGTGGCGTCGACTCCACGGCGCTCTACCCGCCCAAGCGTTTCCTCGGCGCCGCGCGCAACATCGAGAACGGTGGCTCGCTCACCATCCTCGCGACCGCGCTGGTGGAGACCGGTTCCACGATGGACACGGTGATCTTCGAGGAGTTCAAGGGCACCGGCAACGCCGAGCTCAAGCTCGACCGCCGCATCGCCGACAAGCGGGTCTTCCCCGCCGTCGACGTCGGCGACTCGGGCACCCGCAAGGAGGAGCTGCTGCTCTCGCCCGACGAGCTGGCCGTGATGGTCAAGCTGCGCCGGGTGCTCTCCGCGCTCGACGACCAGCAGGCCATCGACCTGCTGCTCACCCAGCTCAAGAAGACCCGCACCAACATCGAGTTCCTGATGCAGGTCGCCAAGGGCCTCCCCGTCGGCGAGAACGACTGACCCACGCGGAACAACGGGGCGTGGCGGGTGGTTGAATGACCCGTCACGCTCCGGCCCCGGTTCACCTCCACGGAGGACCCGGTGCCACTTCGAGAGGAACCACCGTGCGATCCGGAATCCACCCCGAGTACGTCACCACCCAGGTGCACTGCAGCTGCGGCAACTCGTTCACCACGCGCAGCACCAAGACCACCGGCTCGATCACCGCCGAGACCTGCTCCGCCTGCCACCCCTTCTACACCGGCAAGCAGCGCATCCTCGACTCCGGTGGCCGCGTGGCGCGCTTCGAGGCGCGCTACGGCAAGCGGGCCGGAAAGTAGCTCCGCCGACGGCGCCCACCCGGTCCGGGTGGGCGCCGTTCGCGTGTCACGACTCGAAGGGACGACGAGATGCCGGCACCGGCCGTCGACGCGCTGCTCGCCGAGCACGCGGAGCTGGAGCTGCGCCTCGCCGACCCGGCCGTGCACACCGACGCGGCGCTGGCCCGCAAGCTGGGCCGCCGCTACGCCGAGCTGGGCCCGATCGTCGCCGCGTCCCGCGAGCTGTCCGCCGCCCGCGAGGACCTGGCCGCCGCCCGTGAGCTGGCGGGGGAGGACCCCTCGTTCGCGGCCGAGGCCGACGAGCTCGGCGCGCGCCTGCCCGCGCTGGAGACCCGCCTCGCCGAGCTGCTCGTGCCGCGCGACCCGCACGACGGCGACGACCTGGTGATGGAGGTCAAGTCGGGGGAGGGCGGCGAGGAGTCGGCGCTGTTCGCCGGCGACCTGGTGCGGATGTACACCCGCTACGCCGAGCGGCGCGGCTGGAGCACCGAGGTCCTCGACGCCACCGTGTCCGACCTCGGCGGCTACAAGGACATCACCCTGATCGTGCGTGCCCGTACCCCCGAGCCCGACGGGGTGTGGAGCGCGCTGAAGTTCGAGGGCGGCGTGCACCGCGTGCAGCGGGTGCCCGTCACCGAGTCGCAGGGCCGTATCCACACCTCCGCCGCGGGCGTGCTCGTCTACCCCGACACCGGTGCGGACGACACCACCGCCGACCTGATCGACGAGAAGGACCTGCGCGTTGACGTGTTCCGCTCGTCGGGGCACGGCGGCCAGAGCGTCAACACCACCGACTCGGCCGTGCGGATCACCCACCTGCCCAGCGGCATCGTCGTGAGCTGCCAGAACGAGCGCTCGCAGCTGCAGAACCGCGCGCGGGCCATGGAGGTGCTGCGGTCGCGGCTGCAGGCGGTGCGCGAGGCGGAGCAGGCCGCCGAGGCGATGGCCGAGCGGAAGTCCCAGGTCCGCACCGTCGACCGCTCGGAGCGGATCCGCACCTACAACTACCCCGAGAACCGCATCGCCGACCACCGCGTCGGCTACAAGGCGCACAACCTCTCCGCGGTCCTCGACGGGGACCTCGACGACCTGCTGGGCGCCCTCACCGCGGCCGACCGGGCTGAGCAACTCCGCTCATGACGCGGCCTCCGGTGGCAGCACAGCCACTGTGCCGCCATCTCGTGGCGGCACAGTGGCTTTACTGCCAAGATCGGCGGCCGGGAAGCGGTGCGGGCCGGAGGTCGGAGATGAGCGGGAGGCCGGGGTGAGCCGCCAGCCGCTGCGCCTGGCCATCGCCGAGGCCGAGCGGATGCTCGCCGCCGCCGGGGTCGCGTCGCCGCGGGTCGACGCCGAGATCCTCGCCGCACACGTCGTCGGCGTGGAGCGTGGGAAGCTGATGATGCACCCGCTCGTCGACCCGCCCGTGGTCGAGGCGCTGCGGCAGCTGGTCGTGCGCCGGGCCGCCCGCGAGCCCCTGCAGCACCTGCTCGGCACCGCGGTGCTCGGGCCGGTCACCGTCGCCGTCGGGCCGGGGGTGTTCACCCCCCGCCCGGAGACCGAGCTGCTGCTGGAGTGGGGCCTGCGGGCGGTCGCCGACGTGGCGTCGCCGCTGGTCGTCGACCTGTGCACCGGCACCGGCGCGCTCGCGCTGGCCGTCGCCGCGAGCCGCCCCGATGCGCAGGTGCACGCCGTCGAGGCCGATCCGGGCGCGCTGAGCTGGGCGCGGCGCAACGTCGCGGCCCACGGGGGCACCGTCGTCCTGCACGCCGCCGACGTCCGCTGGCCCGACCTGCTCCTCGAGCTCGAGTCCCACGTCGACCTGGTGCTGTGCAACCCGCCCTACGTCCCCGACGCCACGGAGCTGCCGCCCGAGGTCACCGAGTGGGACCCGCCCGGCGCCGTGTTCGGCGGCCCGGACGGCCTGGAGGTCATCCGCGCGGTGATCGCCACCTCCGCCGGGCTGCTCCGCTACGGCGGCCACCTCGCCATCGAGCACGACGACTCCCACGGCGAGGCCGTCCCGGCGATGCTGCGCCGCCGCCGGGTGCTCACCGACGTCGAGGAGCACCGCGACCTGTCCGGGCGGCCCCGGTTCGCGACGGCCCGCCGCGTCGGGCCCGCGCCGCCCTCGTAGGCTCTCCGCCGTGCCTCACACCTACGACTGCGCCGACGCCGACGCCCGACGGAAAGGCCTCGCCGCCGCGGCCCGGGCGGTCCGCGGCGGGCGTCTGGTCGTGCTCCCCACCGACACCGTCTACGGCCTGGGCTGCGACGCCTTCTCCGCCGCCTCCGTCCGCGCGCTGCTCAAGGCGAAGAACCGGGGCCCGGACATGCCGGTCCCGGTGCTCGTCGGCTCCTGGTCCACGATCGACGGCCTCGTGCTCGGGGTGCCGCGGTCCGCGCGTCAGCTGATCGAGGCGTTCTGGCCCGGCGGGTTGTCGCTGGTGCTGCCGCACGCCCCGTCGCTGTCCTGGGACCTCGGCTCGACCAAGGGCACCGTGATGCTGCGGATGCCGCTGCACCCGGTGGCCCTGGAGCTGCTGCGCGACGTCGGCCCGATGGCGGTGTCGAGCGCCAACATCTCCGGATCCCCGGCTCCCGCCACGGCCGCCGGCGCGCGTCAGCAGCTGGGCGACAGCGTCGCGGTCTACCTCGACGGGGGCGACACCGGCGAGCCCGTCGCGAGCACCGTCGTCGACCTCACCGGCGACGACCCGCTGATCCTGCGGGAGGGCGCGGTCACGACGGAGGACGTGGCCGAGGTGCTGGGCCGCGAGGTCCTCACGGCCTAGCCGCCGCCGGCGGCAGGCCCAGCTGGTCGGCCAGGCGGTCGACGGCCGTGGTGAAGAACCGCTCGTGGTCGTCCACCACGTTGTGGGTGTGCCCGAACAGCTCGAAGCCGAGCATCCCGAACAGCGCCGTCCAGGCGAAGATCGCCCGGGCGGCCAGCGCGGATCCGGGCGGCAGCCCCATCCGTTCCGCGATGCCCGGGTGCAGGACCGCGGTGTCCTCGGCCAGCGCCGGGTCGACCGCGCCGGTGGCCACGCCCCGCGCCACGATCGCGCACAGCACCTCGCCCACCCGCGACGCGGGCCTGATCGTGGTCTCCGGGGCGGCGTACCCGGGCACCGGCGAGCCGTAGACCAGCGCGTACTCGTGCGGACGGGCGAGTGCCCAGCCCCGGACCGCGCCGCACGTCGCGTGCCAGCGGCCGCGCAGGTCGTCGGGGTCGCGGCCCGCGTCGGCGCGCTCGGCGGCGTCGCCGAGTGCGTCGTAGGCGTCGACGATCAGGGCGGTCAGCAGGTCGTCGCGGCTGGGGAAGTAGCGGTAGACCGCCGACGAGGCCATCCCCAGCTCGCGCGCGACGGCCCGCAGCGACAGCGCAGCCGCCCCGTCGGAGGCGAGGTGGCGGCGCGCCACGTCGGCGATCTCGCGGGTCAGCTCGGCGCGGACGCGGGCACGGGCTCCGGTCATGCGAGCACCGTAACAGAATGAGAGCACTGCTCTTGACGGCGAGTGCCGACGCATGTTCACTGTTCCGAAACGAGAGCAGTGCTCACACAAGGAGCGGGACATGGCCGAACACGTGATCGTCGGAGCCGGGACCATCGGCAGCAGGCTGGCGCTGCGCCTGGCCGGACAGGGCCACGACGTGCGGATGGTGACCCGCAGCGGGTCCGGTCCGGTGCACCCGGCGATCGAGCGGGTGGCGGCCGACGCGGCCGACGGCGCCCGGCTCGCCGACCTGACCCGCGGTGCGACGGCCCTGTACAACTGCGCCAACCCGCCGTACCACCGCTGGGCCACCGACTGGCCGCCGCTGTCGGACGCCCTGCTGCGCGCGGCCGAGCGGTCCGGCGCGGTGCTGGTGACCACGGCCAACCTCTACGGCTACGGCCCCGTCGACGGCCCGATGACCGAGGACACCCCGCTCGCCGCCGCCGAGGGGACCAAGGGCGCGGTGCGCAACCGCATGTGGCGCGACGCGCTCGCCGCCCACGCGGCCGGCCGGGTCCGGGCCACCGAGGCACGGGCGTCGGACTTCTACGGGCCGGGCGTGCGCGACACCGGCCACCTCGGCACCTACGTCGTGCCGCGGCTGCCCGCCGGGAAGCGCGGGCTGGTGATGCAGGGCGACCTCGACGTGCCGCACTCCGTCACACACGTCGACGACGTCACCGCGACGCTGGCCACCCTGGCCGCCGACGAGCGGGCGTGGGGCCGGGCGTGGCACGTGCCGACCGCCCCCGCGGTGTCGCTGCGCGAGATCGCCCGGCGGATCGCGGTGGCGGCGGGTGTGCCGGACCGCGGGCTGCGGGTGCTGCCGCGGGCGGCGGTGTCGGTCGGCGGGCTGGTCGTGCCGTTCCTGCGCGAGCTGGCCGAGGTGCGGTACCAGTTCGCGGCGCCGTTCGTCCTCGACTCGACCGCGGCGCAGCGCACCTTCGGCCTGGAGCCCGTCGACCTGGACACCGGGCTGGCGCAGACGGTGGCCTGGTGGCGCAGCCGGGCGCAGGTCGCGGCCTGACGGCGCCCCGCCGTCCGGGGCGCGTACGGTGGTGCACCGTGACGACACCGTTCTGGGGCCCCGACTTCGACGCACTGCAGCAGCAGGACCCCGAGATCGCGGGAGTGGTGCTCGACGAGCTGGAGCGGCTGCGCGGCGGCCTCCAGCTCATCGCGAGCGAGAACCTCACCAGCCCCGCGGTGCTCGCGGCCCTGGGATCCACGCTGTCGAACAAGTACGCCGAGGGCTACCCCGGCAAGCGATACTACGGCGGCTGCGAGGTCGTCGACCGGGCCGAGGAGATCGGTAACGCGCGCACCCAGGAGCTGTTCGGCGCCGAGCACGCCAACCTGCAGCCGCACTCCGGCGCGTCGGCCAACTTCGCCGTGTACGGCGCCTTCACCCAGCCCGGCGACACGGTGCTCGCGATGGACCTCAAGCAGGGCGGGCACCTCACCCACGGGTCGAAGGTCAGCTTCTCCGGCAAGTGGTTCCACAACGTCAGCTACTCGGTCCGCCAGGACACCGAGCTCATCGACTACGACCAGGTGCGCGACCTGGCCCGCGAGCACCGCCCCAAGATGATCATCGCCGGGGCCACGGCGTACCCGCGGCTGATCGACTTCGCGGCCTTCCGCGAGATCTGCGACGAGGTCGGCGCGATCCTCTGGGTCGACGCGGCGCACTTCATCGGGCTGGTCGCGGGGCAGGCGATCCCGTCGCCGGTCCCGTACGCCGACGTCGTGTCCGCCACCACGCACAAGGTCCTGCGCGGCCCGCGCGGCGGCATGATCCTGTCGAAGGCGGAGCACGCGAAGGCCCTCGACAAGGCCGTCTTCCCGTTCTCCCAGGGCGGGCCGCTGATGCACGCCGTCGCGGCCAAGGCCGTCGCGATGCGGGAGGCGGCGCAGCCCGCGTACCAGACCTACGCGCGCCAGGTCGTCGCCAACGCCCAGGCGCTGGCCAAGAGCCTGGAGGCGGAGGGGATGCGCGCCACGTCCGGCGGCACCGACACCCACCTCGCCCTGATCGACCTGCGGCCGATCGGAGTCACCGGCGCCGACGCCGAGACCCGTTGCGACGCGGCGCGCATCACGCTGAACAAGAACGCCATCCCCTACGACCCGGCGCCGCCGCTGAAGCCCTCGGGCGTGCGGGTCGGCTCGCCGAGCCTCACCACGCAGGGCATGGACGAGGCCGACATGGCGGTCGTCGGGTCGCTGCTGGCCCGGGCGGTCAAGGCCGAGCACGGCACGGCCGCGGGCGACGCCGAGCTCGCCGCGGTCGCCGAGGGCGTGGGCGCCCTCGTCGCGCGGGCCCCCGCCTACCCGCGCCCCTGACACCCGACCCACACGCCGTGCTCCTGGCCCAGGCGCTGCCGGCGCAGATCCTCCCGATCAAGGAGTACCTGCTCGCCGGCATGACGGCCGCGGTCGTCACGTTCCTGCTGGTCGGGCCGGTGCGGGTGCTGGCACTGCAGGTGGGTGCCGTCGCATGGCCGCGCGGGCGCGACGTGCACGTCACGCCGACCGCGCGCTGGGGCGGCATCGCGATGCTCGCCGGGGTGCTGTGCGGGATCGCGATGGCCAACCAGCTGCCGGCGATGCGGCTGGCGTTCGCGTACTCCGAGGAGATGGTCGGGGTCGTGCTCGCCTCGCTCATCCTGGTCACCGTCGGCGCCCTGGACGACCGCTACGAGCTCGACGCGCTCACCAAACTGGCCGGGCAGACCACCGCCGCCGGCGTCATGACGCTGTTCGGCGTGCAGTGGACGGTGCTGCCGGACGTGTTCTTCGGCGGGCAGGTCGGGCTGGGCCGCGAGCAGGGCGTCCTGCTGACCGTGCTGCTCACCGTGGCGCTGGTGAACGCCATGAACTTCGTCGACGGGCTCGACGGGCTCGCCGCCGGCATCGGCCTGATCGCCGCGGGCGCCACCGCGCTGTTCACGATGGGCCTGGTGCTGCGCAACGGCAACGACCCCTTCGTCTTCACCCCGGCGCTGATCGCGTTCGTGCTGGCGGGGGCGTGCCTGGGGTTCCTGCCGCACAACTTCAACCCCGCCCGGATCTTCATGGGCGACTCCGGGTCGATGCTGATCGGGCTGCTGCTGGCCGCGGCCACGACGATGGCCTCGGGCCGGCTCACCGACGTCACGACGGGGGGCGACCTGCTGGCGCTGTTCGCGCCGCTGATCGTGCTCGCCGCGGTGGTGTTCATCCCGGTGCTCGACCTGCTGATGGCCGTCGTGCGGCGGACCCGGGCGGGGCGCAGCCCGTTCGCACCCGACAAGATGCACCTGCACCACCGCCTGCTGGAGATCGGGCACAGCCAGCGCCGTGCGGTGCTGCTGATCTACCTGTGGGCGGGCGTGCTGGCGTTCGGCGCGGTCGCGCTGGCGCTGATCGACGACCCGTTCGTGGTGTTGTGGGCGGTGGGCGTCGGCCTGGTCGTGGCCGTGCTGGCCTCGTCCGTACCGAGAGCGAGGATGCGATGACGCGCAGGCTGCCGCAGGGGCAGGAGGAGACGGTCCTCGTGCTGGCGCGCGACATGTGGCGCAACGTCGTGGTCGTGTCCCTCGTCACGACCGTGGTCGTGGTGGCCGGGGCCGGGCTGGCCGTCGGCCTCGCCGGAGCGGTGAGTGCCCTGGTGGGAGCCGTGCTGGGGGTGCTCTCGTCGCTGTTCACGCTGGTGCTGATGCGCCGCACCGCCGACCGTCTGCCCCAGGCTGTGATGGTTGCCTCATTCGGCGGCCTGCTCACCAAGATGATCTTCCTGCTGGCCGTGCTGTTCCTTCTCGGGACGGTCGACGGCGTTCACCGGCTGTCGCTGGCGGCGGGCCTGCTCGCGGTGCTCATCACCGCGACGGCGGCCGAGGGGTGGGCCGGCTACCGGCTCCGCACGATGTACGTGGTGCCCGACGACCCCGCGACCAGCGGTTCGGTGACCGGTTTGTCGGGCTCGCCGACCGGTGCGTCCGCCGACGAGGAGGCCCCGGCCGTCGCGGCCCCGCCCCGGCCCGACCGCGAACAGTGATCGTCCGCTGAGCTGAAACGGGCTGGTGGAGCGCGGGGTGGGCCCGTCGGACCCCCCGGTACCGGCTGATAATGTGCGCAACGTAAGCGAAACCTGGCGCAGGCGGCCGAACGCCGGAAAGTGCGCGCCGGGCGCACGCGACAGCACTCAGCAGGTTTTGGCGATCTCCCGGGCCACGTGACGCGGCCCGGGAGCACCGGAGGGATCCCCCATTGGGCGAGTTCGTACTGGCGGCCGAGGAGTTCACGCCACCCGGCGTCGGCACCTTCATCTACCCGCCGATCTTCGGTGAGGTCACGAAGCCGATCGTGCAGGCGATCTTCGCCGCGATCCTCGTGGGCGCCTACTTCCTCGTGGTCACCCGGCGGATGACGATGGTGCCGAGCAAGGGGCAGTTCGTCGCCGAGTCCTTCTACGGCCTGGCCCGCAACACCATGGCCCGTGACCAGATCGGCGGGAAGGAGTTCAAGCCCTTCGTCCCGCTCATCCTGGGGCTGTTCAGCTTCGTGCTGGTGAACAACCTGTTCGGGATCATCCCGTTCTTCCAGTTCCCCACGATGTCGCGCATCGGCTTCCCGATCGCGCTGGCGCTGTTCGTGTACGTGGCCTACCACTACGCCGGCTTCAAGAAGCACGGCTTCGTCGGCTACATCAAGCATGCGGCCCTGCCGCCGGGCGTCCCGGCGTTCGTGGCGCCGCTGATCATCGTGATCGAGCTCTTCACGAAGTTCGCCTTCCAGCCGTTCTCGCTGGCCCTTCGTGTGTTCGCCGCCATGTTCGCGGGCCACCTGATCCTGGTGCTGGCGGTCGTGGGCGGGGAGTTCCTGCTCTTCTCCGGTAGCGCGCTCGTCGTCGCCGCACCCTTCGCGTTCATCGCGGCGATCGCCTTCACCTTCCTCGAGGTGCTGGTGATGAGCATCCAGGCCTACGTCTTCGCCCTGCTCGCCGGTGTGTACATCGGCGCAGCGGTCTCCACGGAACACTGATCCCCGGCCGAGCCGGCCGACTCCGCTTCGCCGATCGATCCGCTCCCCGGCGGACCCACCGAAAGGAACCAGCACGTGAACTCGACCATCGTCCTCGCCCAGGCCGCGGAGGCCGTCAACATCAACCCGGGCCTCGCGGCCATCGGGTACGGCACCAGCGCCATCGGCGCGGCCATCGGCGTGGGCATGATCTGGTCCGCCGTGATCAGCGGCACCGCCCGCCAGCCGGAGGCCCGCGGCACCCTGATGGGCATCGCCTGGACCACCTTCGTCCTCGTCGAGCTGCTCGCCCTGATCGGGCTGGTCGTCTTCTTCATCGCGTCCGCGGGCTGACCGACCTACCCACAGCGGCTCCGTGCTGCACGGAGCACCACTCCTGATGGAAGGAATGACGGTGGACATCTCGATCCTCGCCGCCGAGGAGCCGCTCCCGGTTCTCCCCCTGCCCGGTGAGCTGATCGTCGGCATCATCGCGTTCGCGATCCTGCTCTTCGTGCTGAACAAGTACGCGGTGCCGCGGTTCGAGGCCCTCTACGAGGAGCGGACCGACGCGATCGAGGGCGGCCTCAAGCGCGCCCAGGAGACGCAGGAGCAGGCCGATCGGCTCAAGGCCGAGTACGAGGAGCAGATCGCCGGGCTCCGGGCGGAGGCCGCGCGCATCCGTGACGACGCCCGCGCCGAGGGCACGCAGATCAAGGCCGAGCTGCGGGCCCAGGCCGAGGAGGAGGCCGCGCGGATCAAGCAGCGCGGCGAGGAGCAGATCGCGGCCGCCCGCGAGCAGGCCGTGCGCCAGCTCCGCGGCGAGATCGGCGGGCTGTCGATCCAGCTGGCCGGCCGGCTGATCGGCCGCGAGCTCTCCGACACCGAGGCCCGCCGCGGCACCGTCGACTCCTTCCTGGCCGAGCTCGACGGCATGGAGCCGCGTCAGGCGGCTCCGGCCCGGTCCACCGGAGCGAGCTGATGGCCGTCCTCCTGCAGGCGGCGAGCCGGGAGTCCCTGGCCGCCGCCGCCGAGCGGCTCGACGCGATCGTCGACTCCTCGTCGGCGGCGGACCTCGAGACGCTGGGCGACGAGCTGTTCGCCGTCACCCGGCTGGTGGTGACGCAGAAGCCGCTGCGCACCCACCTGTCCGACCCGTCGGTGCCGCAGGACGCCCGCATCGGGCTGATCCGGCAGGTGCTCGGCGGCCAGGTGGGGGAGAAGACCCTCGACGTGGTCTCCGGCGTCGTCGGGTCGCGCTGGTCGCGTTCCCTGGACCTGGTCGAGGCGCTGGAGACCGTGGCCCGCCGGGCCACGCTCGCGGTGGCGGAGAAGGACGGCACCCTCGACGAGGTCGAGGACCAGCTGTTCCGGTTCGGCCGCATCCTCGACCGGGAGCCCGAGCTGACGGCGCTGCTCGCCGACACCACGCAGCCCGAGGAGCGGCGCACCGCGCTGCTCGACGGCGTGCTCGGCGGCCGGGTCTCCCCGGTCACCGCCGCGCTGCTGCGCCAGACCGTCCGCATCCCCCGCGGCCGGCACCTCGACGTCGCGGCCGAGGAGCTCTCCGAGCTGGCCGCCGCCCGTCGCGACCGGTACGTCGCGCGGGTCTCCACCGCCGTCGCGCTGAGCGACGAGCAGGAGCGCAGGCTCGCCGACACGCTCACCCGGATCTACGGGCGTCCGATGTCCCTGCAGATCGAGCTGGACGAATCCCTGCTCGGCGGCCTGGTGGTCGAGGTCGGTGGCGAGGTCATCGACGGCAGCGTCGCGGGCCGGCTCGCCGCCGCCGGGCGCCACCTCCCGAGCTGACATTTCCTTCTTAGAGATAGGACAGACGACAGCCATGACAGAGCTGACGATCTCCCCGGAGGAGATCCGGAGCGCGATCTCCAGCTACGTCTCGTCGCTGGAGACCGGTACGTCCCGCGACGAGGTGGGCCACGTATCCGACACCGGTGACGGCATCGCCCACGTCGAGGGCCTGCCCTCGGCGATGACCAACGAGCTCCTCGAGTTCTCCGGCGGCGTGCTGGGTGTCGCACTGAACCTCGACCAGCGCGAGATCGGCGCGGTCATCCTCGGTGACTACAACGGGATCGAGGAGGGGCAGGCGGTCAAGCGCACCGGCAACATCCTCTCCGTGCCGGTCGGCGACAACTTCCTCGGCCGGGTCGTCGACCCGCTGGGCAACCCGATCGACGGCCTCGGCGACATCGAGGCGGAGACCCAGCGCGTGCTGGAGCTGCAGGCCGCGGGCGTGATGGACCGCCAGGGCGTCAGCGAGCCGCTGCAGACCGGGATCAAGGCGATCGACGCCATGACCCCGATCGGCCGCGGCCAGCGCCAGCTGATCATCGGCGACCGCAAGACCGGCAAGACCGCGGTCTGCGTCGACACGATCATCAACCAGAAGCAGAACTGGGCCACCGGCGACCCGAAGCAGCAGGTGCGCTGCATCTACGTCGCGATCGGGCAGAAGGGCTCCACGATCGCCGGCATCCGGACGTCGCTGGAGGAGGCGGGCGCGCTCGAGTACACGACCATCGTCGCCTCGCCCGCCAACGACCCGGCCGGCTTCAAGTGGCTCGCCCCCTACACCGGCTCGGCCATCGGCCAGCACTGGATGTACCAGGGCAAGCACGTCCTGATCATCTTCGACGACCTGTCCAAGCAGGCCGAGGCCTACCGCGCGATCTCGCTGCTGCTGCGCCGCCCGCCGGGCCGCGAGGCCTACCCCGGCGACGTCTTCTACCTGCACTCCCGCCTGCTGGAGCGCTGCGCCAAGCTGTCCGACGAGAAGGGCGCCGGCTCGATGACCGGCCTCCCGATCATCGAGACCAAGGCGGGTGACGTCTCGGCCTACATCCCGACCAACGTCATCTCGATCACCGACGGCCAGGTCTTCCTCGAGTCCGACCTGTTCAACCAGGGTGTCCGGCCCGCCATCAACGTCGGCATCTCGGTCTCCCGGGTCGGTGGCGACGCGCAGATCAAGGCGATGAAGTCGGTCGCCGGCTCGCTGCGCCTGGACCTGTCGCAGTACCGCGAGCTGGAGGCGTTCGCCGCCTTCGGTTCCGACCTCGACGCCGCCTCGGCCGCCACGCTGGGCCGCGGCAGCCGCCTGGTCGAGCTGCTCAAGCAGGGCCAGTACGCCCCGCAGCCCGTCGAGGAGCAGGTCGTCTCGATCTTCCTGGGCACCAAGGGCCACCTCGACTCGGTGCCGGTCGTCGACATCCAGCGCTTCGAGTCGGAGTTCCTCGACCACGTGCGGCGCAACGAGGAGGGCATCCTCGCCGAGATCCGCGACGAGAAGAAGGTCTCCGACGAGCTCGCCGAGCGCATCGTCAAGGTGGTGAAGAGCTTCAAGGAGAACTTCACCGCCTCCGACGGCTCCTCGGTGGTGCCGAAGGAGAAGGAGGCCGAGGCGCTCGACGAGGACGAGGTCGACCGCGAGTCGGTCAAGGTCAACAAGCCGGCTCCGGCCAAGAGCTGATCGGGTAACGCATGGCAGCGCAGATTCGCGTCCTGCGGCGGCGGATCAAGTCGACGCAGTCCATCAAGAAGATCACCCGCGCGATGGAGCTGATCGCCACCTCCCGGATCGTCAAGGCCCGGGCGCGGGTCGAGGAGTCCAAGCCCTACGCCGAGCAGATGACGGCCGTGCTCACCGAGCTGGCCAACAACTCCGCGCTCGACCACCCGCTGCTCGTCGAGCGGGAGGAGCCGAAGCGGGCCGCGGTGCTGGTCGTCACCAGCGACCGCGGCCAGTGCGGCGGCTACAACGCCGGCGTGCTCAAGGAGGCCGAGCAGCTCCAGTCGCTCCTGCGCGAGCAGGGCAAGGAGCCGGTGCTCTACGTCATCGGCCGCAAGGGCGTGAACTACTACCGGTTCCGCAGGCGCAAGGTCGAGCAGTCCTGGACCGGGTTCTCGGAGCAGCCGAACTACGAGAACGCGGCCGTGGCCGCGCGCACCCTCGTGGCGGCGTTCATGGCGGGGTCCGACGACACCGCGGAGGGCCCGGGCGAGGACGGCGTGCAGGGCGTCGACGAGCTGCACCTGGTGTACACGCAGTTCAAGAACATGGTCACCCAGACGCCGCAGGCGCGGCGGATGGCGCCCATGGAGGTCGAGTACGCGGTCGACACCGTCGCCCAGCCGGGTGGGGAGATCGAGGAGCGCCGCGAGGAGGCCGTCGCCGCCAAGGGCGAGCTCCAGTCGCTCTACGAGTTCGAGCCCGACGCCGAGACGCTGTTCGACGCGCTGCTGCCCAAGTACATCGGCGCGCGCCTGTTCGCCGCGCTGCTGGAGTCGGCGGCGTCCGAGTCGGCCAACCGGCAGCGGGCCATGAAGGCCGCGACCGACAACGCGAACGACCTGATCCGTACCCTGACGCTGGAGTCCAACCAGGCCCGTCAGGCACAGATCACCCAGGAGATCAGTGAGATCGTCGGTGGCGCCGACGCTCTCGTGAGCACAGGAAGTGAGAGCTGAGATGACCGCCACCGCTGATCACGGCACCACGACCAGGACCGGCCGGGTCGTCCGCGTCACCGGCCCGGTCGTCGACGTCGAGTTCCCCCGCAACGAGGTGCCCGAGCTCTACAGCGCCCTCACCGTCGAGGTGGCCTTCGGCGACCTCGCCAAGACGCTGACCCTGGAGATCGCCCAGCACCTGGGCGACAACCTGGTCCGCACCATCTCCATGCAGCCCACCGACGGCGTGGTCCGCGGCCAGACGGTCACCGACCTCGGCCGTCCGATCTCGGTGCCGGTCGGCGACCAGGTCAAGGGGCACGTGTTCAACGCGCTCGGCGAGTGCCTGGACAAGCCCGACCTGGAGATCACCGGCGACCTGTGGGGCATCCACCGTAAGGCGCCGAACTTCGACCAGCTCGAGGGCAAGACCGAGATGCTGGAGACCGGCATCAAGGTCCTCGACCTGATGACCCCGTACGTGGTCGGCGGCAAGATCGGCCTGTTCGGCGGCGCGGGTGTCGGCAAGACGGTGCTGATCCAGGAGATGATCCAGCGCGTCGCGCTGAACTTCGGTGGCACCTCGGTGTTCGCCGGCGTCGGCGAGCGCACCCGTGAGGGCAACGACCTCATCACGGAGATGACCGAGTCCGGCGTCATCCAGAACACCGCGCTGGTGTTCGGTCAGATGGACGAGCCGCCCGGCACGCGTATGCGCGTCGCGCTGTCCGCGCTGACGATGGCGGAGTACTTCCGCGACGAGCTCAGCCAGGACGTGCTGCTGTTCATCGACAACATCTTCCGGTTCACCCAGGCCGGGTCCGAGGTCTCCACGCTGCTCGGCCGCATGCCGTCCGCGGTGGGCTACCAGCCCACCCTGGCCGACGAGATGGGCGAGCTGCAGGAGCGCATCACCTCCACGCGCGGTCGCTCGATCACCTCGATGCAGGCGATCTACGTCCCCGCCGACGACTACACCGACCCGGCGCCGGCCACGACCTTCGCCCACCTGGACGCGACGACGGAGCTCTCCCGCCCCATCTCGCAGAAGGGCATCTACCCGGCGGTCGACCCGCTGACGTCCACCTCGCGGATCCTGGACCCGCAGTACGTCGGCAACGAGCACTTCCGGGTCGCCAACGAGGTCAAGCGGATCCTGCAGAAGTACCAGGACCTGCAGGACATCATCGCCATCCTCGGTATCGACGAGCTCTCCGAGGAGGACCGGCAGCTCGTGGGCCGGGCGCGCCGCATCGAGCGCTTCCTCTCGCAGAACCTGCTGGTCGCCGAGCAGTTCACCGGGCAGAAGGGCTCGACGGTCCCGCTCAAGGAGACCATCGAGGCCTTCGACAAGATCGCCAAGGGGGAGTTCGACGACTACCCCGAGCAGGCGTTCTTCCTCTGCGGTGGCATCGAGGACCTGGAGAAGAACAAGAAGAAGCTCGAGGGCTGATCGGCATGGCAGCGGAGATGACGGTCGACCTGGTCGCTGTCGAGCGGAAGATCTGGTCGGGACAGGCCGGTTTCCTCAAGGCGCGCACCACCGTCGGCGACATCGGCGTCCTGCCGGGCCACCAGCCCACGCTGGCGCAGCTGGAGGACGCGGGGGTCGTGCGCGTCGACGGCACCGACGGCACGACCACCACGCTGGCCGTGCGCGGCGGGTTCCTGTCGATCACCGGTGACACCGTCACGGTGCTGGCGGAGTTCGCCGAGCTCGCCGACGAGATCGACGTGGCCGGAGCACGGGCCGCCCGCGATCGGGCCGACACCTCGGATCCCGACGGTGCCGCCGAGGCGGCCTGGGCGAACGCGCGGCTCCAGGCCGCGGGCGCGGCCGAGTAGCCGGAGCGCGCTGGTGGCCACGGCGCTCGGCATCGTGCTGCTCGTCGTGTGCCTGTGTCTGGGCTACCTCGCCTTTCGGCGAGTACGTCTCATGCGGGGCGGTGGTGTGGACCTGAGTCTGCGCCGCCGCCCCGCGGCCGTTTCCCGGTTCGCCTCCCGGGACGCCTCCGCGGGGTGGCACGCCGGGGTCGCCCGCTACCGGGGCGACGAGCTGGCCTGGTTCCGGCTCACCTCGTTCCGCCCCGGCTCCTCGCTGCGGCTGGACCGCAACGAGCTGGAGATCGTCGGCCGGCGGGACCCCGCCGACGCCGAGGCCTACGTGATGCCGTCGAGGTCCTCGGTGCTGCGCTGCCGCAGCCGCGGCGTCGACGTGGAGCTGGCGATGGCCCCGGGCGTCCTCACCGGCTTCCTGGCCTGGCTGGAGGCCGCCCCGCCCGGCCGCAGCACCGGGTACCGGCAGGCCTCCTAGCTCCCCTGACCCGACGCCCGGTCCGCCGCCTGCGGGCCGCCGGGCTGCCACAGGACATCGCCGTCGGGGTTGGCGGCGCGGCCGAGGATGAACAGCAGGTCGGACAGCCGGTTGAGGTAGCGGGCGGTCAGCGGGTTGGTGCGCTCGGCGTCGGCCTCCAGCAGGGCCCACACGCTGCGCTCGGCGCGCCGGGTGACGGTGCGCGCGACGTGCAGGTACGCCGCGCCCGGGGTGCCGCCGGGGAGGATGAACGAGGCCAGCTTGGGCAGGTCGGCGTTGAACTCGTCGCACCAGCCCTCCAGGCGCGTCACGTACTCCTCGGTGACGCGCAGCGGCGGGTACCCGGGGTCGGAGACGATCGGGGCGCACAGGTCGGCGCCGACGTCGAACAGGTCGTTCTGCACCTGGGCCAACGGCACCAGCAGCGCGTCGGACAGACCCCCGACCGTGACGGCGACGCCGACGGCGGCGTTGGCCTCGTCGGTGTCGGCGTACGCGGCGAGCCGCACATGGGTCTTGGGCACGCGGCTGAAGTCGCCGAGTGCGGTGGTGCCGTCGTCGCCGGTCTTGGTGTAGATCCTCGTCAGGTGCACTGCCATGGGTCGAATCTAGCCGGGATGCCGGGGGAGATAGCGTCGTCGCCCGTGGCTGAGCATTTCGCGGTGGACGGCGGCGCGCGCCTGCAGGGCACCGTCGACGTGGTGGGCGCCAAGAACAGCGTGCTGAAACTCATGGCGGCGGCGCTGCTGGCGGAGGGCACCACCACGCTCACCAACTGTCCGGAGATCCTCGACGTCCCGCTGATGGCCGACGTCCTGCGCAGCCTGGGCTGCACGGTGACCGTCGAGCACGACACGGTGACGATCGACGTGCCGGCCGACCCGAGCGCGGAGGCCGACTACCGGTCGGTGTCGAAGCTGCGCGCCTCGGTGTGCGTGCTGGGCCCGCTGGTGGCGCGGTGCCGCCGGGCGGTGGTCCCGCTGCCCGGTGGCGACGCGATCGGCTCCCGGCCCCTGGACATGCACCAGGCGGGCCTGCGCAAGCTCGGGGCGACCACCGAGATCGCGCACGGCCGCGTCGTCGCCACCGCGGAGACGCTGCGCGGTGCCCAGATCTGGCTCGACTTCCCCAGCGTCGGCGCCACCGAGAACATCCTCATGGCGGCGGTGCTGGCCGAGGGCACCACGGTGATCGACAACGCGGCCCGCGAGCCGGAGATGGTCGACCTGTGCCTGATGCTGCAGCAGATGGGCGCGAAGATCGACGGCGTCGGCAGCTCCACGCTGACCGTGCACGGCGTCAGCGGGCTGTCCCCGACGCAGCACCGCGTCATCGGCGACCGGATCGTCGGCGCCACGTGGGCGTTCGCCGCGGTGATGACGCGCGGCGAGGTCACCGTCCGCGGGGTCGACCCGCACCACATCGACCTCGTGCTCGACAAGCTCCGCAGCGCCGGGGCCAGCACCGACGTCTCCGGCGACGGCTTCACCGTCGCGATGGACGGGCGGCGGCCGAAGGCCGTCGACTTCGTGACGCTGCCCTACCCGGGTTTCGCCACCGACCTGCAGCCGATGGCGATCGCGCTGTCCGCCGTCGCCGACGGCACGTCGATGATCACCGAGAACGTGTTCGAGGCGCGGTTCCGGTTCGTCGACGAGATGGTGCGCCTGGGCGCCGACGCGCGGACCGACGGTCACCACGCCGTCGTGCGCGGGGTCGAGCAGCTCTCCAGCGCGCCGGTGTGGGCCAGCGACATCCGGGCCGGTGCCGGGCTCGTGCTGGCCGGGCTGTGCGCGGAGGGCCGCACCGCGGTGTGGGACGTCGAGCACATCGACCGTGGCTACCCCCGGTTCGTGGAGAACCTGAGCAGCCTGGGGGCGGGTATCGCCCGGGTGGTCGGCGAACCCGACCGGTGAACCGCGTGTGAGGCGTCACCCGATCGGGTACACCGCCCGATGACCAGCGCAGCCCCCCGCAACGCCCGGCAGGCCGCCCGCAGCCGCCCGGTGAAGATCGCCGCCCGGGTCGGGATCCTCGCCTACGGCATCACGCACCTGCTGATCGGGGCGCTGGCGCTGCAGGTGGCGTTCGGACAGGGCGGGGAGCAGGCCGACCAGACCGGGGCCTTCCAGGCGCTGGCCCAGCAGCCCTACGGGCCGCCGCTGCTGTGGGTCCTCACCGTCGGGTTCGTCGCGGCCGCCCTGTGGCGTGCGGAGCTGGCGATCTGGGGCTACGGCTACGTGTCGGACCGGACGACGCAGGTGCGCAAGAAGGCCGTCAACGCCGTCAAGGCCGTGGTCTTCGTCGTGCTCGCCGTGCTGGCCGGCACGACGGCGTCGGGCGGCGGGGGCGGTGGCGGCGGGCAGCAGCAGGCCACCGCCGGGGTCTTCGGGCTGCCCGGCGGGCAGATCCTGGTGGGGCTGGCCGGGATCGTGGTGCTGGTGGTCGGCGTCGTGAAGGTCGTGGAGGGGTACCGCAAGAAGTTCCTCGACGACATGGACGTGCCCTCGGACCGCCACGCCCGCACGGTGCTGGAGCGGGTCGGGCAGGTCGGGAACGTGGCGAAGGGCGTGTCGATCGGGCTGATCGGCATCCTGCTCGGGGTGGCCGCGATCCGGCACGACCCGGCGGAGGCGACCGGTCTGGACGCCGCGCTCAAGGGTCTGGCGGCGCAGCCCTACGGGCCGTACCTGCTGGTGGCCGTCGCGGTCGGGCTCGTCGCGTACGGCGTGTTCTGCTTCTTCGACGCCCGGTACCACCGGGTGTGAGCTACTCCGCGGCCAGCACGAGCCTGGCGTTCACCAGGTCCTGCGGGAAGACCAGCAGGCGGTAGCCGCCGTCGGCACGTCCGATCGTCGCCCGGATGCCGGAGCGCGCCAGCCGCGCGCGCAGGACCTGGGCGGCGGACTCGGTGGGCACGCGCGAGACCTCCTCCAGCAGCCCGTCGCCGGTGGGGTCGTCGGGGTCGGGGATGCGCGGTCCCGGTTGGTCGCGACCGGTGCCGAAGGTCCAGCGCAGGGCCAGCCCCAGCGCGCCCATCATGATCAGCCCGCCGAAGAGGACGAGGAACCGCGTCGCCTGGTCGGCCATCGGCCCATCATCGCCTCCTGGATCGATCCGTGCATGTGACGGGTGTCCTCCGGACCGGGCCGTGGCGCTACGCGCCAGTACGATCACGCGAGTCCACGAAGGCGGAGGTGTCCGGTGCCGTACCCGACCGACCGTGAGCGTGACCGGCCGTGGGTGATCCGCACCTACGCCGGCCACTCCTCGGCGCGCAAGTCCAACGAGCTCTACCGGCGCAACCTCGCCAAGGGCCAGACCGGGCTGTCGGTGGCCTTCGACCTGCCGACGCAGACCGGTTACGACCCCGACGACGAGCTGGCCAAGGGCGAGGTCGGCAAGGTCGGCGTGCCGGTCAGCCACATCGGCGACATGCGCACGCTGTTCGAGGGCATCCCGATGGCCGAGGCCAACACCTCGATGACGATCAACGCGCCCGCGATGTACCTGCTGGCGCTCTACGTCGCCGTGGCCGACGAGCACGACGCGCCGCGCGCGACGCTGGCCGGCACCACGCAGAACGACATCGTCAAGGAGTACCTCTCGCGGGGCACCTACGTGTTCCCGCCCGCGCCGAGCATGCGCCTGATCACCGACATGGTGGCCTGGTCGGTGGCCGAGATCCCGAAGTGGAACCCGATCAACATCTGCAGCTACCACCTGCAGGAGGCCGGGGCCACGCCCGCGCAGGAGCTGGCCTACGCGCTGTCCACCGCGATCGCGGTGCTCGACTCCGTCCGCGACTCCGGGCAGGTCCCCGAGGACAAGTTCGGCGACGTCGTCGCGCGCATCTCCTTCTTCGTCAACGCCGGGCTGCGGTTCGTCGAGGAGATGTGCAAGATGCGCGCCTTCGGCCAGCTCTGGGACGAGATCACGAAGGAGCGCTACGGGATCGAGAACCCCAAGCAGCGGCGCCTGCGCTACGGCGTGCAGGTCAACTCGCTGGGGCTCACCGAGGCGCAGCCGGAGAACAACGTCCAGCGGATCGTGCTGGAGATGCTCGCCGTCACGCTCTCCAAGGACGCGCGCGCCCGGGCCGTCCAGCTCCCGGCCTGGAACGAGGCGCTGGGCCTGCCCCGGCCCTGGGACCAGCAGTGGGCGCTGCGGATGCAGCAGGTGCTGGCCTACGAGACCGACCTGCTGGAGTACGAGGACCTGTTCACCGGCTCGGTCGTCGTCGAGGCGAAGGTCAAGGAGCTGGTCGAGGGTGCGCGGGCCGAGATCGACCGCGTGCAGGAGATGGGCGGGGCCGTCGCGGCCGTCGAGTCCGGGTACATGAAGGGGCAGCTGGTCTCGTCGCTGTCGGAGCGCCGGCGGCTCATGGAGTCCGGTGAGCACGTCGTGGTGGGGGTCAACAAGTTCGACACCACCGAGCCCTCGCCGCTGCAGGCCGAGGGCGCCGCGGCGATCGAGACGGTCGACCCGGCCACCGAGGCCGCCGCGGTCGAGGCGATCCGGGAGTGGCGCGCACAGCGCGACGCCGGCGCCGTCGAGTCGGCGCTCAACGCCCTGCGCGACGCCGCGAAGACCGACGCCAACCTGATGGACGCCTCGATCACCTGCGCGAAGGCCGGTGTCACCACGGGGGAGTGGGCCGGGGTGCTGCGCGAGGTGTTCGGGGAGTACCGGGCGCCGACCGGGGTGTCGGCCGCCGTCTCCGGGGGCGAGGCCGCCGTCGAGATCGCCGAGGTGCGGGAGCGGGTCAAGCAGGCGGGTGCCGACATCGGCTCGCGGCTGCGCATGCTCGTCGGCAAGCCCGGGCTCGACGGGCACTCCAACGGCGCGGAGCAGGTGGCCGTGCGCGCCCGCGACGTCGGCTTCGAGGTGATCTACCAGGGCATCCGGCTCACCCCCGCCCAGATCGTCTCGGCCGCGGTGCAGGAGGGCGTGCACGTCGTGGGCCTGTCGGTCCTGTCGGGATCGCACCTGGAGGTCGTGCCCGCGGTCGTCGAGGGGCTGCGCGCGGCCGGCGCCGACGACGTGCCGGTGATCGTCGGCGGGATCATCCCGCCCGAGGACGCCCGCGAGCTGCGGGAGCGGGGTGTGGCGGCGGTCTTCACGCCCAAGGACTACAAGCTCACCGAGATGATGGACGAGATCGTGACCCTGGTGCGCCAGGCCCACGGGGTCTGACGGGCGAGATCGACACCATCGGGGTTCCCGGCTCCTCCGACCCCGATGGCGTCGATCTCACGCGTCGAGGGCGCGCGAGATCTGGGCGAGGATCAGGTCGCGTTCGCCCAGGATCTCGTACTTCGTGTAGCGGTAGATGCGCCAGCCCCTGTCGACGAGCCCCGTGTAGCGGCCCGCGTCGCGCAGGACGGTCTCGGGGCGCGTGTGGTGCCCGCCCTCGTACTCGATGCCGATGCGCCGGTCCGGGTAGGCGAGGTCGAGCCAGACGGCGGTGCGGGTGAGCGGGTCCTGCACCGGGTGCTGGGCCACCGGGCGGGGGAGCCCGGCCAGTACGAGCAGCAGGCGCAGGCGCGTCTCCATCGGTGACATGGCCCGTCGGTCGGCGTGGGCGAGCACCTCGCACAGCCTCCGGACGCCGCGGGCCCGTGGGTAGCGCACCGCGAAGTTCAGCAGCAGGTCCGGGTTGAACACGAACCGATGGGCGAGCGCGTCGACGGCCACGACCGCCTCGACGAGATCGCCGCTGCGGCCGAGGTCGAACGCCGTACGCAGCGGCGTCGTGGTTCGCAGGTCGTCGACGCCGATGATCTCGCCCGGGTGGAGTGCGTCGCGGCGTACCCGCAGGCCGGGGTGTGTGCGCCGGTCGCGGCCCGGGACCGTCACCTCGGCCGGGGCGTCCCGCGGGCCGCACGAGGCTCCGAGGATCTCCGCGGCCGACCAGCCCGACAGCACACCGCAGCCCTCGACCAGCCGGTAGGCGGCCCGCGACCGCAACGCCAGGTCGGGGGCCTGCGGGACGGCGGGAACGTAGACGTCGGGGAACAGCCTGCGGTACCGCGGGCCGCGCAGGCGGTCCCACGTGACGAGCCCGGCCGCGACCGCGAGCGAGCCGCGGAACGCGACGGGCCACCCCGGGACGGACATGTCGGAATGATGGCGGCCTGCCCGCCGTCCCGTGGGGTTTCCGCACAACACGTGAGATCGACACCATCGGGGTTCTGGCGCCGCGGAACCCCGATGGCGTCGATCTCACCCGGCGTCTGCCGACCTGGCACGATCCGCCCATGTTCCGCATCGCCGTCCCCGTCGACGAGCCGCGCCCCCCGCGGCGGGTGGCGACCGTCGACGTGGTGATGCTGCTGCTCGCGGTCGTGTCGGTCGGGCTGCTGGGCTACGTGGCGTTGTTCCCGCACTCCGAGCAGACCGCGCACCTGGTGTTCGTGATCGACACCGTCATCTGCGGGATCTTCCTGGTGGAGTTCCTGTTCCGGTGGCGCGACGCGGGGTGGGAGCGCTGGTTCCCGGTACGGCGCTGGTACGAGGTGCTCGGCATGATCCCGGTGGCGCACCCGGCGCTGCGCAGCCTGCGGCTCATCCGCGTCGTCGTCATCGTCATGCGGCTGGCCCGCACGGCCGACCGGGTGTTCGGCGAGCAGTTCACCCAGCGGCTGGTGGAGCGGCTGTCGCGGCCGATCGTCCTGGCGATCAAGAAGCCGATCACGGTGGCGGTGCTCGACGAGGTCGTCAAGGTCATCGGCACGGGGCACTTCCCGCGCAACATCGCGCGTTCGGTGGGGGAGAACCAGGTGCTGCTGCGCAGCATCGTCACCGAGAAGATGCGCGAGGACCAGCTCGCGGGACGGCTGTCGCGGATGCCGTTCCACGACGAGATCGTGCAGACCGTGGTGGACACGACCATGCGCGTTGTCGTCGACGTGCTGACCGACCCGCGGATGGACGAGTTCGTCGCCGAGGTGGTGCGGGACAACGCCGCGCAGATCCGGGCGGCGGTCGACGCCGGGCAGCACGAGGCCGGGGGCGCGCTGCCCGCGCGGGCCTGAGCCGGCCCCGCGCGCTCAGGCGTCGGCCCCGTCGCGCTCCTTCTCCTCGCCCCGCCGGCGCAGCAGCCGGAAGCCGGGCACGCCCTGGATGGCCAGCCGGACGTCCTGCAGGACCTCCAGCAGCTCGTGCACGTCGGGGCCGACGCGGTCCAGGGTGGCCAGGATCGGCATGATGTCGGTCTCGAGGTGGTGGGTGAGCTGGGGCAGCTGGTCGACCATCCGGATCGCCGCCTGGAGCTCCGCCTCGGTGAAGTCCTCGACGAAGCGCTGGGCCAGCGGGGCGGCGCCCCGGGCGATGGCCGGTAGAGGTCGAGGATCTCCGACGCACCCCGGCTGGTGGTCGAGGCCTCGCCGAGCAGCGTCCGTGCCTCGTCGGCCACGCCGGTGGCCTTCTCGATCACCCCGCCCGCGTCGCCTGCGACCCCGCCCGCGGTGGTGACGAGCGCCGCCGCGTCGACGGCGACGGTGTCGGCGCGGCCGATGAGTGCGGCGGCGCCTTCGGCGACGGTGTCGGCGCGGCCGATGAGTGCGGCGGCGCCTTCGGCGACGGTGTCGGCGCGGCCGATCAGCCCGGCCGCCCCGTCGGCGACGGTGCCCGCGCGGTCGATCAGCGCACCCGCGTCGCCCGCGACCCCGTCGGCACGTCCGATGAGCCCGGCGGCGTCGTCGGCCACCGTGCCCGCGCGCGAGACCAGCCGTGCGGCGTCCCCCGCGACCCCGTCGGCCCGGGTGATCAGCAGCGCGGCACCGGTGGCGACGTCGCCGGCGTCGGTGATCAGCCCGTCCGCGCGGGCGGCGACGGTGTGCACCTCGCCGAGCAGCGGGTCGACCCGACGGACCATGGTCTCCGCGTCGGCCAGCACCGTGTCGACGCGGGCCACCGCGCCGCGGGCCTGCGCGAGCACGCCCTCGACCCCGTCGACGACGCCGTCGGCGCGACGCACCATCCCGTCGACGTCGTCGGCGATGGCGGCGACCCGCCCGACCAGGGTCTCCACGTCCTCGAGGAGGTCGGCGACCCGGCCGGGGAGGGTGGCGACGACACCCACCACGTCGTCGGTCCAGCCCAGGACGGCCCGGGCAGCCGTGATCATGTCGGAGGGGCCCCAGACGGGTAGCCCGGCGATGCGCATCCCCCGATCCTGTCCTATCCCGGCGCGCACGGCGCGGCCGGTGAGGGTGGGCCGAAGGCCCGATAGTCCCTCCGCCCGACGAGGAGACCCGCCGATCGGGTGAACAGCGGACAAGCATTCGGGTACCGATTGCGGTCGGGTAACAGATGCCCCCGATCGGCCGCCACCGGTGGCGCGTCCTGCCGATTCACCTACGTTCGGACGGATCCACGACTGCCGACCGGAAGGATTTCCGGACATGTCCGAGCACACCTGGAGCCGTCGCGAGTTCTTTCGCCGCACCGCCGTCGCCGGGGCGGTCGCCCTCGGTGGGCCGGCCCTGCTGTCCGCCTGCACCGCGGTGCCGCAGGGCGGTGAGGCGGGTGCGGGCGGCACCCTGGAACGGGTGCGCCAGGCCGGCACGATCACGGTCGGCATCGCCAACGAGGCGCCCTACGGCTTCACCGACGCGGACGGCACGGTGACCGGGGAGTCGGTCGAGGTCGCCCGGGCCGTGCTGTCGAGGCTGGGCATCGGCGAGATCAACGCGGTGACCGTCGACTTCGGGGCGTTGATCAGCGGCCTGACGCTGTCACGCCAGTTCGACATGGTCACCGCCGGGATGTTCATCACGCCCGAGCGGTGCGGGCAGGCGGCGTTCTCCATCCCGGACTACACCGCGCCGACGGCGTTCCTGGTCCCGGCGGGCAATCCGAACGGCATCGCGACGTTCGACGACGTCGCATCGGGCGGCCGGACCCTCGCGGTGCTCAGCGGCGCGGTGGAGCAGGGCTACGCGACCGACAGCGGCGTGCCGGAGGGCCAGCTCACGGTGCTGGCCGACCAGAACGCGCTGCTGCAGGCGGTGACCACCGGCCGGGTCGACGCGGCCGCACTGACCAACATCTCGCTCAACGACCTGGTCTCCCGCAACCCGGACGCGGGCGTCGAGGTGACCTCCGGGTTCTTCCCGACCATCGACGGCGAGGAGATCGTCTCCGCGGGCGGGTTCGTCTTCCGGCCGGGTGAGGACGACATCCTCGACGCGTTCAACACCGAGCTGGCCGCGATCCAGCAGTCCGGCGAGTGGCTCGACATCGTCACGCCGTTCGGGTTCACCGAGGACAACCTGCCCGGCCCCGACGTCACCACGGAGAGCCTCTGCTCCGCCTGAGGGCGGGGGTGACGCGGTGTTCGACAACCTCGGCCTGATCGTCTCGCGCCTGTCGGAGGGCCTGTCGACGACGGTGATCGCCGCCGTCGGCGGGATCGCGCTGACCGTGGTCCTGTCGCTGGTCGCGGGGCTGGGCATGCTCTCCCCGGTCGCGGTGCTGCGGGGGATCAGCCGCACCTACGTGGAGTTCTTCCGGGGCACCTCCGAGATCGTCCAGCTGTTCTGGATCTTCTTCGCGTTGCCCGCGCTGACCGGGTTCCAGATCGTGCCGCTGGCCGCCGCGATCCTCGTACTGGCGCTCAACCACGGCGCCTACGGCGGGGAGATCGTGCGCGGCGCGGTGCAGTCGGTGCCCCGGGCGCAGTACGAGGGCGCGCTGGCGCTGAGCCTGTCGTCGCGCGACCGGATGCTGCGCGTCATCCTCCCGCAGGCGCTGGTCGAGATGCTGCCGCCGTTCAACAACCTGTTCATCCAGCTGCTGAAGAGCACCTCGCTGCTGTCGCTGGTCGTCGTCACCGAGATCACCTTCATCGCGAACAGCCTGCGCGCGGCCCTCCCGGTGTCCGAGCAGTTGACGGTCTACGCGGTGCTGCTGCTGATGTACCTGGTCCTGTCGTTGCTGATCACCGCGGGGATGCGGTGGCTGGAGCGGCGGGCCGCGGCCCGGCTCGGCCGGACCCGGGCCACCCCGCGGATCAACTCCCGGCTGCACAAGGAGCAGGCCGCGTGATCTGGGACTGGGATTACGCGATCGAGAGCCTGCCGGCGCTGCTGCGCGGGCTGCAGGTGACGCTGCTGGCCACCCTGCTGGGCTCGCTGCTGGCCTTCGCGCTCGGGCTGGTGTTCGCGCTCGTCCGGCGCAGCCGGGTCCCCGTGCTCTCCCAGCTCGTCTGGGCGTTCGTCGAGTTCTGGCGGAGCACGCCGCTGCTGGTACAGGCGATCCTGATCTTCTTCGTGCTGCCCGGGTTCGGGATCACGCTCAGCCCGCTCACCGCGGGCGTCGTCGCGCTGGGCCTGCACTACGCCTGCTACACCTCCGAGGTCTACCGGGCCGGCATCGACGCCGTGCCCCGCGGCCAGTGGGAGGCCGCCGCCGCGCTGCACCTGCCGCGGTCGCGCGTGTGGCTGGGGGTCGTGCTCCCACAGGCGGTCCCGCGGGTGGTCCCGGCGCTGGGCAACTACGTCATCTCCATGTTCAAGGAGGTGCCGCTGCTGCTCGCGATCGGCGTGGTGGAGGTCGTCACGGTGGCCAACCAGCTCGGTGCGCAGACCTTCCGCCTCGTCGAGCCCCTCACCCTCGCCGGGGTCCTGTTCCTGCTGATCAGCTACCCGGCGTCCCTGCTCGTCCGACGATTGGAGCGCCGTGTCGGCGTCCTCTGAGACACCTCCTGGGCCCATGATCGTCTTCGACGGCGTCGAGAAGCGGTTCGGCGACACCGTCGTGCTCTCGGACCTGAGCTTCACCGTCGCCCCCGCGGAACACGTCACGCTGATCGGGCCGTCCGGGTCGGGCAAGACCACGATCCTGCGGCTGCTGATGTGCCTGGACTCGGTGACCCGCGGCACGATCCGGGTGGCGGGCCAGGAGCTGACCGGCGACGAGAAGCGTTCCCGCCAGGTGCGCAGGCGGATCGGGATGGTGTTCCAGCAGTTCAACCTGTTCCCGAACATGACCGTGCGCGGCAACCTGATCGAGGCGCCGACCCGGGTGCTGGGGCTGAGCAAGGACGAGGCGAACGCGCGCGCCGTCGAGCTGCTGGACCTCGTCGGGCTGCGGGAGAAGATCGACGAGCACCCATCGCGCCTGTCCGGCGGGCAGCAGCAGCGGGTGGCGATCGCCCGGGCCCTGGCGATGCGGCCCGACGTGCTGCTGCTCGACGAGGTGACCTCCGCGCTGGACCCCGAGCTGGTGGCCGGGGTGCTGGCGCTGCTGCGCGACATCGGGGAGACCACGGACATCACCATCCTGTGCGTGACGCACGAGATGGGCTTCGCCCGGGACTTCTCGCACCGCGTGATGATGTTCGACGGGGGGCGGGTGATCGAGGACGCCCCGCCGGAGCGGCTGTTCACCGCACCGGAGCAGCCCCGCACGCAGGAGTTCCTCAAGGCCGTGCTCGGGCGCTGATCCGGTGCGTCACCCCGGGGAGCAGAGCGTCCCGGTCGTGAGGTCGGGGTCGGGGAGGTTGTCGGCCCCGAGGCCGAAGGGTTCGGTGATCCGGGCCCACTCGCCGGACTCCTGCAGGGCCGCCAGCTCGGCGTCGAACGCCGCGCGCAGGTCGTCGTCGCCGGTGCGCATCGCGAAGCCGGCGGCCGGGACGACCGTGCGGCCCCCCAGCGTCGGCTCGAACGGCCGGGTGATCTCGACGCCGGTCCCGGGGTTGCGGCGCAGCTCGTCACGCAGGGAGATCGCGGTGAGCGCGCCGGCCTGCGCCCGGCCGTCGACCACGGCGCGGAACAGCCCGCTCTGGGTGTCGACGACCAGCAGCCGGTCGTCGCCGATCCCGGCGGCACGGGCGTAGGCCAGCTCGGCGGAGCCGTCGAGCACCGCGAGGACGACCCCGGACCGCGCGACCCCCTGGAACGTGCCGATGCCGCGCGGGTTGCCCTCGGGGAGCAGGAACGCGGGTGGGGCGACGAAGTCCGGGCGGCTGAACGCCACCAGACCGCAGCGCTCCGGGGTGATCGTCATCCCGGCCGCGACGAGGTCGAACTGGCCGTCCCGCAGCCCGGGGACCAGGTCGGCGGACCTGCACCGCCGACAGCCCGCCCACACCCAGGCGGGCGAGCACCGCCCTGGCCACCTCCGGCTGGGCGCCGGTGATGCGGCCGGAGCCGTCGACATAGCCGTAGGGGCGCTCACCGGACAGGCCGACGCGCAGCACACCCGAGCGGCGGGCGCGTTCGAGCGTGGTGCCGGTGGGCTGCGCGCACGCGGCCCCGAGCACGGTCAGGGGCGCGAGGGTCAGGAGCCGCCTGCGGGAGAGCATCGGATGCAGGTTATGCGCGCTGGTCAGCCCCCGCCGGGTCGGGCGGAGCGACCCGACTCGTAGGCCAGGATCGCCAGCTGGGTGCGGTTGGTCAGATCCAGCTTCGTCATGGCCGACGAGAGGTGCGCCTTGACGCTGGACACCGACAGGTGCAGCCGGTCCGCGATCTCGCCGTTGCTCAACCCGTCGGCCACGGCGGCGGCGACGTCCCGCTCGCGGTCGCTGAGCAGCGCGATCCGGGCGCGGGCGGCCGGGTCCGGACCGGCGGGCGCCCGGTCGGCGGCCATCTCCATGACGCTGCGGGTCACCGACGGCGACAGGACAGGCTCGCCCGCGGCGGCGCGCCGCACGGCGTCGACGATCTCGGCGGGCGGGGTGTGCTTGAGCAGGTAGCCCGCCGCGCCGGCGCGCAGTGCGGCGAGCACGCTGTCGTCGCCGTCGAAGGTGGTGAGCACGACGACGGCCGGCCGGTCGCCGGTGCGGGCGCCCAGCGCACGGGTGGCCGCGACCCCGTCGACGCGGGGCATCCGCAGGTCCATCAGCACGACGTCCGGGGCGAGGGCGTCGACGGCCGTGGGCACGGCGCTGCCGTCGGCGGCCTCCCCGACCACCTCGACGTCGGCCGCGCCGCCCAGCATCAGCGTCAGGCCGGAGCGCACCAGCGGGTCGTCGTCGACGACCAGGACCCGGATCACGGGCCCCACGGTAGCCGCGCGACCAGCCGGAACCGCCCCTCGGTGACATCGTGGCCGAGCTCGCCGCCGTGCAGGCCGACGCGCTCCGCCAGACCCACGAGCCCGGTCCGGGCCCCCGGGATCTCGTCGGAGGTGACGCCCACCGCGACCGGGTTGACCACCCGCACCTCGACCTCGCGGCCCGGCTCGGCCGTCACGCGCACCTCGACGGCCGCGCCGGGTGCGTGCTTGCGGGCGTTGGTCAGACCCTCCTGGACCAGCCGGTAGACGGTGTGCTGCAGGCGGGGTCGCAACCCGTCGAGGTCACCGCGCAGGGTGGCGTCCACCTGCTGGCCGCTGCGCCGGGCGTCGGCCAGCAGACCGGGGAGCAGGTCGGCTGTGGGCTGTGGCGGGTCGGCGTCCGGGCCGCCGGCGCCCGGCGGTCGCAGCACGTGCAGCACCTCGCGCAGCTCCTCCAGCGCGCGGGTGGCGTTGCCGCGCATCACGCCGACCGCGTCGTGCACCTCGGCCGCCGTCAGCGGCGGGGCCGTGCCCGCCTCGGCCTGCTCGGTGCGGTACTCCAGCGCCCCGGCGTGCACCGAGAGCAGCGAGATCCGGTGGGCGAGCGTGTCGTGCATCTCGCGGGCGATGCGCGCCCGTTCGTCGCGGCGGCTGTCCTGCAACCGGTTCTCGTACTCCCTGCGGGTCTCGTCGGCCCGCGCCCGCAGCACCAGGACGAGCCGGCGCCGGGCCCGCACCGCGAGGCCCGCCGTCATCACCAGCAGGAAGAGCAGGGTGATCACGACGTAGGGCGAGTACGGGTCGGTGTCGTGGTCGACGACGTAGAGGGCGAGATAGGGGACGCCCAGCAGCGTCGCGAGGGCGGCGACCAGCGGCAGTGCGGGGGTCCAGCCGCGGTGCAGGGCGAGGGAGAACAGCAGGACGAGCACGGCGCCGGTGGCGCTGTTGGACACGGCCGCCGCGGCCGCCGCGAGCAGGCCGAGCGCCACGGGGAAGCGGCGGCGCCACCACAGCGCCAGGCACGCCACCGCCCCGGCGACCGGATCGACGACGCGCAGCCACATCGGCAGGCCGTAGACGTCGTCGAGCACGGTGGTCCGGAACATCACGATCCCGACCAGCACCGCGACGGCGAAGAACACGACGTCGACGGCCCAGTCCCGCGGCGTGCGCCCGTCCGGGACGCCGGTGCCGGCCGCGCGCACGAGTTCGCCGGGCAGCATCCAGTGGTCCACCGGGGGCCGGGCGGCCGGTGCCGCGTCCATGACCTCACGGTAGGGGACGGCCGGGTGGCCGTGGGGGCACCATGAGGTGGCCGATCGGCCCTGCGCTCTGTCCGTTCGGTCGAGGCGCGCCGGGGGCGGGTCCCGCAACGTGGGTGCCATGACCACCGCGCTGCGCCTGGACGGGCTGACGAAGGACTTCTCCGGCACCCTCGCCGCCGACCATGTCGACCTGACGGTGCCGGTCGGGTCGCTGACCGGGCTCGTCGGGCCGAACGGGGCCGGCAAGACCACCTCGATCGCGATGGCCGTCGGGTTGCTGCGACCCGACTCCGGGACCGCGGCCGTCCACGGCGTCGACGTCTGGGCCGAACCGGTACGCGCCAAGGCGATGCTCGGGGTGCTGCCCGACGGGCTGGCGCTGCCCGAGCGGCTCACCGGCGCCGAGCTGCTCACCTACTGGGGTCTGCTGCGCGGTATGGCCGCCGACGTCGTGCGCTCGCGCAGCGTCGAGCTCATGCGGATCCTGGAGCTCGACGCCGCCGAGGAGCGCGGCCTGCTGGTCCTCGAGTACTCGACCGGGATGCGCAAGAAGATCGGGCTGGCCACGGCGCTGCTGCACGCGCCACGGGTGCTGGTGCTCGACGAGCCCTTCGAGGCCGTCGACCCGGTGTCGGCCCGGGTACTGCGCGGCATCCTGCGCCGGTTCGTCGCCGCCGGGGGGTCGTTGGTGATCTCGTCGCACGTGATGAGCCTGGTGGAGGACCTGTGCGACCGGGTCGCGGTGATCGCGGGCGGGCGGGTGCTGGCCGACGGCACGCTGGCCGAGGTCCGCGGCGCGACGTCGCTGGAGGACACGTTCGTCCGGCTGGTCGGCGAGCGGGAGATCGGGACGGGGGAGCTCGCGTGGTTGGCACACTGATCCGGCTGCGGTTCGCGATCCAGCGCCACACGCCGGGCTGGAAACGCCTGCTGGGGCTGGTGCTCGGGATCGGCGCGGCCCTGCTGACCTGGGCCGCGACGCTGATCGCCCCGGCCGGTGGTGACGTCCTGCTGCTCGTGCTGGCCGGCTGGCTCGCGGGCTGGCTGGTCGGTCCGGTCCTGTCGTCGGGGGCCGCGGTGCTGCGCCCGGAGTACTTCGCGCTGCTGCCGCTGGAGCGGCGCCGGCTCGGGGCCGGTCTGCTCGCCTCGGTGTTCGTCGGGGTCGGTGCCGCGGTGACGGCGGGGGGCCTGCTCGCGCTCGTCGGCCACGCGATCGTGGTGGCCGACGGCCCGGCCGTGGTCGCGGCCGTCGCGGCGGCGCTGCTCGGGGCGACCCTGCTGCTGGTGCTGGTGGTGTCCCTGTCCCGGGCGGTCTACGCCGTGCTGGGCGCGGCGATGCGGACCCGGCTCGGGGTCGAGGTCGCGGCCGTCCAGTACGGGTTGCTGATCGCGACGCTCTTCGCGGGCTGGCTCGTCGTCTCGCCGGTCGTCGGGGCGACGCCGGTGTTCCTGCGCGACGGGTTCGCCGCCGTCCCCGTCGCGGCGTCGGTGCTGGGGTGGGCGCCCTCGGGATGGCCGGTGCGGGCGGTGGAGGCGGCCGCCGACGGGCGGTGGCCCGCCGCGCTGGGCTGGCTGGGCATGCTCGCCGCGGCCGCGGCCGCGGCGCTGTGCGTCGCCGCGGCGGTCGCCCTGCTCACCCCGCACGTCGGCGACCGCACGGCCCGGCGCGCGCGGCGGCCGCTGGGCAGCCGCGTGCTCACCGGCTCCCGGGTGCTGCCCGCGACGCCGCTGGGCGCGGTCGCGGGCAAGGAGCTGCGGGCCTGGTGGCGCGATCCCTGGCGCAGCCTGGAGGTGCGCAGCGCGATCTGGTTCGGGGTGTTCCTGGCGGTGTTCGGCGTGCTCGCGGGGATGCCCCGGGTCACCGCGCTGTCCGGGGTGGCGGTGGCGCTGATGGTGGCGCTGAGCGGGGCCAACCTGTTCGGGCAGGACGGCACCGCGCTCTGGCAGCTCGTGGTGGGCCAGAGCCCGGCCGCGGTGCGCGCCGACATCCGGGGGCGGCAGGTCGGGCTGGTCGTCTCGATGGGTGTGCCCGCGGTGCTGCTCGCGCTGGTGATGGCGCTGCTCACCGGCACCTGGGCGCTGCTCCCTGCGGCCCTGAGCGCGATCGTGGTGGTCGTGCTCGTGGGCAGCGGGGTGGCCGTGGTGATGTCGGTCGTCGGCGTCACCCCGGGCGTCGATCCGCACCGGCGCGTCAACGCCACCGACGCCGGGGAGAACAACCTGTCCATCCAGGTGGCCCTGTGGGCGACGCTGCTGCTGGTCTCGCCGACGGTGGTCCCCGCGGTGCTGCTCGTGTCGGACCCGGGTGTGGGGCTCGCCGTGCTGACGGCGACGACCGCGGTCGTCAACGGGGTGGCGGTGGCCTGGCTCGGCGGGGCCGTGGCGATCCACCGGCTGACCCACCACCTGCCCGAGACCTTCGCCCGGCTGCGCTACCCCGGCACCGGTGCGGGCACCACCGGCGGATCCGGGGTGCTCGACCGGCTGTCCGGGCACGCCGAGAAGGAGGCGCTGACGGCCGCGGCGGGCCGGCGGTGACTCAGTCGGTCCAGACCGGGCGGCGCTTCTCCAGGAACGACGCCATGCCCTCGCGCGCACCGGGGCTCTGCGACATCGACGCCATCACCTCGACGGCGATCGTGTAGGCGTCGGCCTCGGGGCGGTCGAGCTGGGCGTAGAGCGTCTGCTTGCCGACGCCCTTGCCGAAGCGGGTGCCCCGGGTGGCGCGGGCCAGCAGCTCGTCGGTGCGGGCGTCGAGCTCGTCGTCGGGCACGGCGTAGTTGACCAGGCCCCACTCGACGGCCGTCCGGGCGTCGATCGGGTCGCCCGTCAGCGTCATCTCCATGAGGCGCTTGCGGCCGATGTTGCGGGCCACCGGGACTGCCGGGGTGTGGCAGAACCAGCCCCCCTTGCCGCCGGGCAGCGCGAACGAGGCCGACTCGGCGGCGACGGCGAGGTCGCAGGTGGCCACCAGCTGGCAGCCGGCCGCCGTGGCGATCGTGGCCACCTTGGCGATCACGACCTGCGGCACCTGCTGCACGGTCTGCATCACCCGGGTGCACAGGCGCAGCAGGTCGCGCACGCCCGCCAGGTCGCGCGAGGACACGTCGGCGAAGTCGTGACCGGCCGAGAACGCCTTGCCCTCGCCGGAGAGCACGATGCCGGTGGCGTCGGAGTCGCCGGCGGCGGTGAACGCGTGCAGCAGCTCGCGCAGGTGGGGCTCGGAGAGGGCGTTGCGGCGCTCGGGACGGTTCATCGTGATCCGCACCGTGTCGCCGTCGTGCTTGACGAGGAGGTGGTCGTAGTCGGCCATGGACCCGACGGTAACCGTCCGGCGTCGGAACCGGGAGGTCCGCCGATCTTCTGGCCTACTACACCCGGACACGACGACACGGGGGATCGAGCGGATGGACGAGGACCGGCCCGGGGCACCGCGATCGGCGATCGCGGCGGCGCTGCTCAACCTCACCGGGCTCGGGCTCGGCTACGCCTACCTGGGCCGGTGGCGGCGTCAGGCGCTGCACCTCGTCGGCACCGCGGTGCTGGTGGCGCTGGCGTTCGCCACCGGTGCGGCGGCGCTGCCCTGGCTGTGGGTCGCGGTCACGGCCGGGTGGCTGGGCTGGATGGCCGTCGACGCCGCCCGGCTGGCGCGCCGGCGGCACACCCCCGCCCGGCACCTGTCCGCGGTGGCGGGGACACTCGTGCTGGTCGGGGCGCTGGTCACCGGGTTCGTGCTGTACAGCGCGGCGGGCGCGCGGGCCTACGCCGACGCCGCGGCGGCGCGGGACCGGGGCGACTGCGCGGCCGCGGTCGACGGGTTCGGGCAGGTCACCGGCCGCTACGAGCTGACGCTCTCGCCCGACGTCGCCCGCGCCGACGCCGGCCGCGCCGAGTGCACGGCGTTCCTGGCCGCAGGCGACGCGGCGGGCCGCGGGGGCTACGTCGAGGCGGTGCGCCTCTACGGCGACCTGCGGCGCGCGTACCCGGACAGCCCGCTCGCCCCGTTCGTCGACGCCGACCTGAGCCGCACCCTGCAGGAGTGGGCCACGGCGCTGCGCGGTGCGGGGGAGTACGACGAGGCCGTGCGGGTCTACCGCGACCTGCTCGTCGAGGTCGGCGACGGACCGGAGGCGGCGGGGGTGCGCGCGTCGCTGGCGGAGGCCTCCGTCGAGGGCGTCGACGCGCTGCGCGCGCAGCTGGCGACGCTGACCGGGCAGCCGCGCGTCGACGCGGTGCGTTCGGGCATCGACGCCCTCGTGGCGGTGCAGCGCGAGCTCGCCGACACACCGTCCGCGGCGGGTGCCGCCCAGGGCCTCGCCGACCTCTACGCGGCGGCGAACACCCAGGCCGCCACCGGGCTGTGGTGCGAGGCGCTGCCCGTGCTCGACCACGTCGTGACCCGCACCGACCCGGAGGCGGCCGGGATCGTCGCGGCCGCGGTGGTCGACCGGCCGGCGGCGCTGTTCGGGTGCGGGTTGCAGGAGTACGCCGCCGGGGCGTGGACGGAGGCGGCCGCCGCGTTCGACCAGCTCGTCGCCGGGTACCCCGACCACCCGCAGCGCGCCCAGGCCCAGGCCGACGCGATCGCGGCGCGGGCGGCGGCGGTGCAGGGCGCGGCGCTGCCCGCACTGCCCGGGCCGTTCGCCGGTGACACCCCCGGCTCCATCCCGGTGACGCTGCACAACGACAACCCCGCCGAGGTGCGCGTGTTCGTCGTGGGGCCGACGGCGCACGAGTTCGTGCTGCCCGGCTGCCCCACCTGCCCGGCCTCCTACGCCACCGACGCCGAGGCCTGCCCGTCCCTGGAGGGCCGCCCGTCGCAGCGCCTGACGCTGCCCCCGGGCGACTACACGATCATCAGCCGGTACCCGACGACGAACCCGGCGGTGCAGACCAGCAACGTGCAGAGCGGGTTCGAGTACTCCAACTGCCTCTACGTCGGGCCGTGACGACCGGGCGCCCGGGTGACACCTAGTCGCCCAGCAGCTCCAGGTCCGGCGGCACGAGGGTGGTGGAGAGCACCAGCTCGCGGATGAGGTTGTCGTTGAGCGCGTTGCCGACCGGCTCGCCGACCTCCTCGCGCGTCAGCCCGGGGACCCCGCCCTTCGACATCCGCGTCCGGATCGCGGTGACGGCGTGCTCGACGCGCTTGGGCGTCCAGCCCGCGTCGGGCTGCAGCTCGGCGAGCTGGTCGGCGGCCTGACGCCAGGACAGCGGCTGCGGGCGGTGCTCGTGGAGCAGGTAGCGCTGGCCCAGGACGACCAGCACCAGCCGCTCCTCGTCGTCGAGACGCCACAGGACCGGCTGCTGCGTGGCGTCGCGGTGCCGGGCGACGGGGCGCTCCCCGTCGGCCCCGGTGACGAACAGCTCCAGCAGGTGTTCGCGGTGGCTCGACCCCCGCACGAACACCGGTGTGTAGCCCTCGTCGAGCGGGACGGGCTCCTCCTCGGCGAACAGCAGCCGCGCGCCGGGCAGCCGGATCGGCAGGCGCCCGGTGTTGCGGATCCACCAGCGCCCGCCGCGGTGCTCCAGCACGCCGTGCTCGCGGCTGACGCGCGGGTCGTCCTCGCCGACGCAGACGTGCACCTCGGGCCGGTTGCGGCCGAACACCAGCGTGCGGCCCTCCTTCGGGCCGACCGAGATGCCGCCCGCGACCGACAGCACGAAGATCGTCGCGCGGGCGGCGGGCGGGACGCCGTGCGCGAGGCTCGCGTGGGTCGTCGGGAGGACGCGGTCGGGCACGCCCGCCATCTTCTCAGTAGCTCTTGGGGAGGCCCAGGGTGTGCTGCGCGACGAAGTTGAGGATCATCTCCCGGCTGACGGGGGCGATCCGCGCGGTCCGCACGGCCCCGATCAGCGTGCCCACCCCGTACTCGACGGCCATCCCGTTGCCGCCGTGCGCCTGCACCGCGGCGTCGACGGCGTTGATCGCGGCCTCCGCGGCGGAGTACTTGGCGATGTTGGCGGCCTCCGCGGCGGCGGCCATGTCGCCCGCGTCGTAGAACCAGGCCGCGCGCGTGGTCGCCATCCGGGCCAGCTCGACCTCCATGTGCGCCTTCGCGAGCGGGTGCGCGATGGCCTGGTGGGCGCCGATCGGGGTCTTCCAGACGGTGCGGTCCTTCGCGTAGTCGACGCCCTTGCGCAGCGCGTAGCGGGCGAGGCCGTTGGAGTAGGCGGCGACGGTGATCCGCTCCGGGTTGAGCCCGGCGAACAGCGCGGCGAGCCCGGCCTCCTCGCCGCCGACCAGCGCGTCGTCGGGGAGCAGGGCGTCGTCGAAGAAGACGGTGAACTGCTTCTCCGGGCTCTGGATCGCCATCTCGATCGGCTGGTAGGTCATGCCGGGCGTGTCGGTGGGGACGATGAACATCGCCGGGCGCAGCGTGCCCTCGGCCCCCTCCAGCCGGGTGACGACGAGCGTCGCCTCGGTCTCGTCGACGCCGGAGATGTAGTACTTGGTGCCGCTGATCCGCCAGCCCTTGCCGTCCGGGTCGCGGCGGGCCGTGGTGGTGATGCGGTGCGAGTTGGACCCGGCGTCGGGCTCGGTGATCGCGAACGACATCTTGGCGCTGCCGTCGGCGAAGCGGGGGAGCCAGCGCTCCTTCTGGTCGGTCGTGCCGTTGGTGGCGATCACGGTGGCCGCGATGGCCGGGGAGACGACGATGAGCAGCAGCGGGCAGCCGGCCGCCGCGATCTCCTCCGCGACGATCGACAGCTCCACCATCCCGGCCCCGCCGCCGCCGTACTCGGCGGGCACGGCGACGCCCAGGTAGCCGTTGTCGCCCGCCTCCTTCCACAGCTCGGTGGTCTTGCCGCCGCTGCGGGCCTTCCCGATCAGGTAGTCGTGGCCGTACTTGCCGGCCATCGCGGCCACGGACTTCCGCAGCAGCTGCTGCTCGTCGGTCTCACGCAGGTCCATCACGCCTCCAGGCGGGTGTCGAGGTGCTCCGCCCAGTCCGCCAGCACGTGCCGGCGGCGGACGCTGTCGTCGGAGAGCAGCCCGGAGACACCCAGGCCGCGCACCAGGTCGAGGGTCTGCTGGATCGCCGCCCGCACACCGGGCCGCGACTCGTCGGCCCCCAGCAGCTCGACGGTGAGCCGGTGGGTCTCGCGGCCCACCTCCGCCTCCAGGGGCACGACGGCGGCGCGCAGGGCGTCGTCGGTGCGGGCGGCGACCCACAGCTCCAGCATCGCGCGGAACAGCGGGCCGGTGTGCAGGTCGGCGAGCATGTCCAGGACGGCCGCGGTGCGCCCCGGGCCGAGCGCGGCGGCGCGCTGCCGGGCGTCGGCGAACCGGGCCGCACCCAGGTGCGCGACGGCGGCCAGCACCAGCTCCTCGCGCGTGGGGTAGTGGTGCAGCTGCGCCCCGCGCGACACCCCGGCCCGCTGCGCGACCACCGTCGTCGTCGTGCCGGACCAGCCCCGCTCCACCAGGCAGTCGACGGTGGCCGCCATCAGCCGCGCGCGGGTGGCGTCGCTGCGCTCCTGCTGGCGGGTGGCGGTCACGGGGGCAGCCTGCCCGGCCGGCAAACAAACAGTCAAGCCTGCTTTTCGACCCCCGTCAGAATGGCAGCACAGCCACGATGCCGCCGGGAGATGGCGGCATCGTGGCTTTACTGCCGGTCGGACGGGGCGGTCCGCAGCCGCAGCAGCAGGTAGGCCGCGAGCGTCTGGGCGTCGACGATCCGGCCGTCGCGGATCATCGTCTCGAACTCCGCGGTGCTGAACCACGCCGCGCGCATGTCCTGCTCCTGGTGCTCGCGCCGCGGCGGACCGGCGGTCAGCTCCGTCGCCAGGAACACGTGCTCGCGCTGGCTCGACATGCCCGGGGCGATGTCCAGGCGCCCCAACAGCTCCATCCGCCCGGCGACGAGCCCGGTCTCCTCGGCCAGCTCGCGGGCGGCGAGCTCGGCGGGATCGAGCTCGGCGCGGTCGGGGGCGGTCCCCATCGGGAACTCCCAGCGCCGCCGCCCGACCGGGTAGCGGAACTGCTCGACCAGATGCAGGCGGTCGCCGTCGAGGGGGACGACCACGGCCGCGGTCGGCTTGTCGACCACCCCGAAGATCCCCTCGGAGCCGTCGGGTCGCCGGATCGCGTCCTCGCGGACGGTCATCCAGCTGTTGGCGTAGACCTGACGGCTGCCGATCGTCTCCACCGGGGCAGTATCGCGGGGTGCGCGCCTCCCGCCTCGTCACCCTGCTGTTCACGCTGCAGCGCCGACGCAGCGCCACGGCGGCGGAGCTGGCGCGCGAGCTGGGGGTCTCCGAGCGCACGATCTACCGCGACGTCGCGGCGCTCGGCGAGGCGGGCGTCCCGCTGTTCACCGAGTCCGGGCCGGGCGGCGGCATCCGGCTCGTCGAGGGCTGGCGCACCCGGCTCGACGGCCTCACCGCGCACGAGGCCGCGGCGCTGTTCGCCGTCGGCGCGCCGCAGGTACTCGCCGAGCTGGGGATGGGGGCCGCGCTGGCCGGGGCGCAGGCCAAGCTCCTGGCGACGTTGCCCGCGACGCTGCGCGAGCACGCCCGGACCGTGGCCGAGCGGTTCCACCTCGACGCACCGGGGTGGTTCCACCGTCCGCACGAGGTGCCGCACCTGGACATCGTCGCCGCGGCGGTCTGGGACCAGCAGCGCCTGGCGGTGGGTTACCGCCGCCGCGACGAGGTGGTGCAGCGCGAGCTCGACCCGCTGGGCCTGGTGATGAAGGCCGGCACCTGGTACCTCGCCGCGGCCACCGGCGACCGGGTGCTGATGTTCCGCGTCGACCGGATCGTCGAGGCCGCACCGACGGGGCAGGGCTTCGAGCGACCGCCCGACTTCGACCTCCCGACCTGGTGGGCCGGGGCGTCGGCGGGGTTCGAGTCGACGATGCTGCGCGCCACCGTCCGGCTGCGCCTGGGCCCGCGCGGTCTCGCGCGGCTCCCGCACGTCACCGACGCCGACGCGGCGGCGAAGGCCCTCGCCGACGCCGGCGACCCGGACGACCGCGGGTGGCGCGAGGTCACGCTCGCCGTCGAGGACGTGCGGGTCGCGGCCGCTCAGCTCGTCGGCCTCGCCGGCGAGGTGGAGGCGATCGACCCGGCGGGGCTGCGCTCGGCGCTGCGGGACGCGGGGCTCGCGCTCGTCGCCCACAACGGGGGCACCGGGTAGCCGGCCCACAGGTGGGCCAGTGCCCAGCCGTTGTCGGTGGCCAGGCTGCGTAGCAGCGCCTCCCACGCCTTCACGACGCCACCGCCGCGGGCCGCCGCACGAACCGCCCGGCCACCAGCACCGCGACCGGTGCGAGCAGCGCACCGATGTCGACGGTCGGGTCGCCCGCCACGGCGAGCAGGTCGGCGTCGTAGCCGGGCGCGACCCGGCCCTTGCGGTCACCGACCCCGCACACCTGCGCGGCGGTGGCGGTGCCCGCCCGCAGCGCCTCGGGCGGCGTCATCCCCAGGTCGACGAGCTGGGCGAGGCCGTACGGGAGCACCCCGTGCGGCTTGGGCGGGGCGATCCCCGCGTCGGTCCCGGCGACGACCAGCGCCCCCGCCCGGATCAGCGTGGCGTGCGCGGCGAGCAGGTCGGGCAGCAGCCTCGCCAGCAGCGGCGGCGGCGCCATGCCGCCCGGGACGGGTGCGAGCCCGACCGTCGAGCCGATGGCGATCCGGCGGGTGACGAGCGCGTCGGCGAGCTCCGGCGGCAGCACGATCCGCTCGCCGTCGAAGCAAGTGCAGTGCTCGATCCCGTCGACGCGCGCGTCGACCGCGTCGCGCACGGCGGTCAGCGCGTGGGCGTGCGCGGTGACCGGGAGCCCGTGCCGGTGGGCCTCCTCCACGACGACCCGCAGCTCGCCCGCCGAGAACTGGCCGCCCGCGATGTCGGAGCCCTCCGTCAGCATCCCGCCGCTGGCCATCACCTTGATGACGTCCACGCCGCGCTCGGCGTGCGCCCGCACCGCCGCCCGCACCCCGGCGACGCCCTGCGCGGCCCCGCCCAGGAAGTGGCAGTGCCCGCCGGGTGAGGTGATCGGCGGCCCGGCCGCGACGATCGTCGGCAGCGACCCGCCGCGCTCGCGCAGCCGCAGTGCCGAGAAGTCGCGGTCGCCGAGGTCGCGGACCGTGGTCACCCCGGCCGCCAGCTGCGCCGCGGCCGCCGCGCCCATCGCCGCGAGCAGGGCGTCCTCGTCCCGGTCGGCGAGTGCGGTGACCGGGTCGGGCCCGCCGTCGAAGGCGAGGTGGACGTGGGTGTCGACGAGGCCGGGCAGCAGCGTCGCCCCGGGCAGCTCCACCAGCTCGGCGTCGTCGGGCACCGGGGCGTCGCGGCCGGGCCGGACCTCGGTGACGCGGCCGTCGGCCAGCAGCACGAGCGGGTCGTCGACGCAGGCCGTGCCGTCGAAGAGGCGGGCGGCGCGCAGGGCGGTTCTGGTCATGGGAGATGTCTACGACCGCCCGGCGCGCGGGCCATCGTGGAAACCACGTATCCGCGGTACGGGTACGCCGTGCGCCCGGGCGGGCCCGGATCGCGGCGTGGGTGGCGCACCGCGACCGGTAGGGTCGCTCGTCGTGCGCCTCGTCATCGCCCGCTGTCAGGTCGACTACGTCGGGCGCCTCACCGCCCACCTGCCGATGGCGCCCCGGTTGCTGCTGGTCAAGGCGGACGGGTCGGTGAGCATCCACGCCGACGACCGGGCCTACAAGCCGCTCAACTGGATGAGCCCGCCCTGCTGGCTGTCCGAGGAACCCGGCGTCTGGACCGTGCGCAACAAGGCCGACGAGTCGCTGGTCATCACCATCGACGAGGTGCTGCACGACTCCAGCCACGAGCTCGGCGTCGACCCGGGGCTGGTCAAGGACGGCGTCGAGGCGCACCTGCAGGAGCTGCTCGCCGCCCACCCGACGGTGCTGGGCGCGGACTACACGCTGGTCCGCCGCGAGTACATGACGGCGATCGGCCCCGTCGACCTGCTGTGCCGCGACCCGGCCGGGCGCCACGTCGCCGTCGAGGTGAAGCGCCGCGGCGAGATCGACGGCGTCGAGCAGCTCACCCGCTACCTCGAGCTCATGAACCGCGACCCGCTGCTCGCCCCCGTCGCCGGGGTGTACGCCGCGCAGCAGATCAAGCCGCAGGCCCGCACGCTCGCCGAGGACCGCGGGATCCGCTGCGTGGTGGTCGACTACGACACGCTGCGCGGCACAGAGTCGAAGGACCTGCGCCTGTTCTGACTGCGAGTCCCCCGTTTCCCGCGCGCGAGTCCCCCGTTCCCGTCGGCGGGTCGGGCGGGTCAGTCGCGGCCCTGCCAGGTGGTGACGCAGGCCTTGTTGCCCTGGGCGTCGGCGAGCACGACGAAGGCGGGGGCGGCGGAGTCGTCGACGAGCGTGCCGCCCGCGTCGAGGGCGGCCCGGATCCGGGCGTCGACGACCTCCGGGGGCACGCGGACGTCGAGGTGCCAGCGCTGCGGGGCGTCCCCGCCCGCAGACTGCTGGAACCAGATCGTCGGGCGGGTGCCGGCCGGGTCGGTGATCTCGTCGGGACGGGGGCCGGGGTCGTAGCCCAGCACCGCGGCCCAGAACGGCCGGATGGCCTCGACGTCGGGGGTGTCCAGCGCGAGCTCCAGCGTCGTCAGCGCGTCGGTGACGGCCGTGGCGCCCAGCTCGGCGGCGATCGCGGAGATCGCGCGGGCGAGCCGCACGTCGCGCTGCGTCAGCCCGCCGACGTCGTGCGAGGACAGCCGCACGTCGACCCGCCCCCAGTGCAGACCCAGGTCGGGATGGTGGTTCGCGTCCTCGGCGGCGGCGCCGATCCGGTTGACCAGATCCAGGGCCGAGACGAAGTCGGCGGTGCGGAAGCGGGCGTGCAGCTCGTCGAACATCGGGCGCCAGTCGGCGAGGCCCTCGCCGTCGACGTCCCGGCCGGAGAGGCGATCGGTGTCCGTCATGGCGCGGACCGTACCGGCCCGCGCGGGCCGGGGACGGCCCGAACGGCCCGGCCGGGAGGCCCTACCCTTCGGTAATGACCGTCACCGATGCCCCCGCGCAGGCCACGTTCACCTCCACCGACCCGCGCACGGGGGAGGTGGTCGGCACCCACCCCGTGCACACGGCCGCCGACGTCGACGCCGCCGTCGCCCGCGCGGCCGAGGCCGCGGCCTGGTGGGCCGGGCTGGGCTTCGACGGGCGCCGCACGCTGCTGGCCCAGTGGCGCCGGGCGCTGGTCCGTGGGCTCGACGCGCTCGCGCGCATCGTCGTCGCCGAGACCGGCAAGCCCTTCGACGACGCCCGCCTGGAGCTGGTGCTCGCGATCGACCACCTGGACTGGGCCGCGAAGCACGCGGAGAAGACGCTCGGGCGGCGCAGCGTGTCGTCGGGCCTGCTGATGGCCAACCAGGCCGCCACCCTGGAGTACGCGCCGCTGGGCGTCGTCGGCGTCATCGGGCCGTGGAACTACCCGGTGTTCACCCCGATGGGGTCGATCGCCTACGCGCTCGCCGCGGGCAACGCGGTGGTGTTCAAGCCCAGCGAGCTGACGCCCGGCGTCGGCGTCGCGCTGGCCGACTCGCTCGCCGAGATCGCCGGCGGGCGGCCGTTGTTCCAGGTCGTCACCGGCTTCGGGGACACGGGCGCGGCGCTGTGCCGCTCGGGCGTCGCCAAGATCGCCTTCACCGGCTCGACGGCCACCGCGAAGCGCGTCATGGCCGCGTGCGCCGAGACGCTGACCCCGGTGCTGATGGAGTGCGGTGGCAAGGACGCCCTGATCGTCGACGGCGACGCCGACCTCGACGCCGCCGCCGACGCCGCCGTGTGGGGCGGGATGTCCAACGCCGGGCAGACCTGCGTCGGGGTGGAGCGGGTGTACGTCGTCGACACCGTGGCGCAGGAGTTCACCGACCGGGTCGTGGCGAAGACCCGCGCGTTGCAGGCGGGCCGGGAGTTCGGGCCGATGACCATGGAGTCGCAGTCCGCGGTCGTCAAGGGCCAGATCGACGACGCGCTGGCGAAGGGGGCCACCGCGCTGGTCGGCGGTGCGGGCAGCGCCGACGCCCGGCTCGTCGAGCCCGTCGTGCTCGCCGAGGTGCCCGAGGACTCGACGGCCGTCACCGAGGAGACGTTCGGGCCGCTGCTGGTCGTCAACCGCGTGCCCGACGTCGACGAGGCCGTGCGCCGCGCCAACGCCACCGGCTACGGCCTGGGCGCCACCGTGTTCTCGAAGGAGCGCGGCGCCGAGATCGCGGCGCGGCTGCGCTGCGGGATGGTGTCGGTCAACAGCGTCATCTCCTTCGCCGGCATCCCCGCCCTGCCCTTCGGGGGAGTGGGGGACTCGGGCTTCGGACGGATCCACGGCGAGGACGGGCTGCGCGAGTTCACCCGGTCGCAGGCCGTCGCCCGGCAGCGGTTCGCCCTGCCCATCGCCGTCACCAGCTTCCGGCGGACCTCGGCGGGGATGGGCGCGCTGCTCGGGCTGGTCCGCGTGCTGCGCGGGAGGTAGCTCACACGGGTACGGGCTCCCGGGATGGGAGACTGCACCCCAGTCATCCCCCAACGGCGGAGGTATCCAGAGTGGCACGCGAGTTCCGGACGGTCGGAGTGGTCGGCCTCGGCACCATGGGTGCGGGCATCGTCGAGGTGTTCGCCCGCAAGGGGCTGCAGGTGATCGCGGTCGAGACCGACGCCGAGGCCGTCGAGCGCGGCCGCAGCCACCTGACGACCTCCACCTCCCGGGCCGTCGGGCGCGGCAAGCTGTCGCAGGAGGACGCCGACGCGCTGCTGGCCCGCATCACCACCACCACCTCGCTGGCCGACCTGGCCGACGCCGACCTCGTCATCGAGGCGGTGCCGGAGAGCCTCGACCTCAAGGCCGAGGTCTTCGCCGAGCTCGACCGGGTGTGCCGGCCCGAGGTGATCCTCGCGTCCAACACCTCGTCGCTGTCGGTCACCGAGCTGGCCGTGCGCACCGGGCGCCCGGGCAAGGTCGTCGGCCTGCACTTCTTCAACCCGGCGCCGGTGCAGAAGCTGGTCGAGATCGTCCGCACCGTCGTCACCGAGCAGGACGTGGCCGACGACGTCAAGGCGTTCGCGGCCACGCTGGACAAGGTGCCCGTCGTCATCGGCGACCGCGCCGGCTTCATCGCCAACGCGCTGCTGTTCGGCTACCTCAACCACGCCGCGAAGATGTACGAGCAGCGCTACGCCAGCCGCGAGGACCTCGACGCGGCCATGCGCTACGGCTGCGGCTACCCGATGGGCCCGCTCGCGCTGCTCGACCTGATCGGTCTCGACACGAGCTACGAGATCCTCGACACGATGTACAAGCAGTCGCGCAACCAGACCCACGCCCCCGCCCCGGTACTCAAGCAGATGATCACCGCCGGGCTGCTGGGCCGGAAGTCCGGGCGCGGCTTCTACACCTACGCGGGCCCGCACAGCTCCGAGGTCGTCGCCGACGCGCTCACGCCGTCGGGCACCGTCCCCGACGACGTGACGATCCGCGACATCTCGCGGGTCGGGGTCGTTGGCACCGGGACGATGGCCTCGGGCATCGTGCAGGTGCTCGCCACCGCCGGGCTCGACGTCGTGGTGCGCGGGCGCAGCGACTCGAAGGTCGCGGCGTCGATCGCCGGGGTGAAGAAGTCGCTGGAGAAGGCCGTCGTGCGCGGCAAGGTCACCGAGGAGGACAAGGACGCCACGCTGGCCCGGATCACCGGCACCACGCGGCTGGAGGACTTCGCCGACGTCGACCTGGTCGTGGAGGCCATCGCCGAGGAGCTCGACGTCAAGCGCGCGGTGTTCGCCGCGCTCGACGAGATCTGCAAGCCCGGCGCCATCCTCGCCACGACCACGTCGTCGCTGCCCGTCGTGGAGTGCGCGGCGGCCACGTCGCGTCCCCAGGACGTCGTCGGGATGCACTTCTTCAACCCGGCGCCGGCGATGAAGCTCGTCGAGGTCGTCTCCACGATCACCACCGCGCCCGACGTCTCGGCGTCGATCCTGGCGCTGTGCGAGCGCATCCGGAAGGTGCCGGTGAGCTGCGGCGACCGCGCCGGCTTCATCGTCAACGCGCTGCTGTTCCCCTACCTCAACGACGCGGTGAAGATGCTGGAGGCGCACTACGCCACCGCCGACGACATCGACTCCGCGATGAAGACCGGCTGCGCGCTGCCGATGGGTCCCTTCGAGCTGCTCGACGTCGTCGGGCTCGACGTCTCGCTGGCCATCGAGCGCTCGCTCTACCTGGAGTTCCGTGAGGCCGGATTCGCCCCCGCGCCGCTCCTGGAGCACCTGGTCACGGCCGGGCGGCTGGGCCGCAAGACCGGGCACGGGTTCCGGGACTACGCGGCCCGCTGATCGGCGATGGGTCGAGCGCGCCGGCCGCGGCCGCCACACGTGCCGCTGCGGTCGGCGTCGCTCACCCGCACCGAGGGCGAGTGGGTGGTGCGCACCGTGCCCGGTTCGGCCGCGTCGGACCGCTCCTACCGCTGCCCGGGCTGTGACCAGCTGATCCCGGGCACGGCGCCGCACGTGGTCGTGTGGCCGGCGGGGGAGTACGGGTCCGTCGACGACCGGCGGCACTGGCACGCCACCTGCTGGGCCGCGCGCGACCGGCGGGGGCCGGGGCGCCGACGCCACTGAGCCGGGCCCGGCGGGTGCCGGCCCCGGTCAGCGGCGGCCGGAGGCGGTGGCGCGGGGGCGGTTGCGCCGGCGTGGGGTCGGGGTGGGGGCGGTCTTCGGGGCCGGTGCGCCGTTCGGCTGCTGCTCACCGGTCGCGGGCTCCGGGGCGGGGCCCGTCGCCCGGTCCTCCCCGTCGACGGGCTCGACGTCGGTGAGCGTCTCGGCGTGCAGCTGCACGGTCGGCGGCTCGACGGCCGGGGCTGCGGACGGGGTCTCGTCGTCGAGGGGGGCGAGGGACCCGAGTACGCGGCCGAGCACCGCCTGCGTGCCGGTCAGCTGCTCGGCCACCCGCCCGCGCAGCCCGACGAGCTCGGCGACGCGGCGCTCGGCGTCGGCGACGATCCGGCGGGCGTGTGCCGCCGCCTGTTCGGTCTCCGCGCGTACCCGCTCGGTGTGGGCCCGGTACAGGCCGTCGATCTCCCGGCGGGTGGCGGCGCGCTCGGCGTGCAGCGCGGCGAGGGCCTCGGTGCGGCGCTGGTCCATCGCGATCGTGAAGTCCTGCTCGACCTCGGCGCGGTGCGACTCGCTCTCGGCCCACAGCCGGTTGCGCTCCTCCTCGGAGCGGCGCGACAGCTCGACGACCTCGCGCTCCACGTCGGCGCGCTGCGCGGCCAGCACCTGCTCGACGGTGGCCCGCTCCTCGGCGAGGGCCGCCTCGGTGGCGGCCCGCAGCTCGGCGATCTCCTGCTCCATGGCGGCGCGGTCGGCGGCGACCGCGCGCTCCATCGCCAGGCGGTCGGTGGCGAGCTGGGCCCGTTCGCGGACGGTCCGCTCCGCCAGCTCGGTGGCCTCCTCCTGCGCCGGGCCGAGGAAGGACGCGGCCTCCGCCCGGGCGGAGGCCAGGGTCTGCGCGGCCTCCAGCTCGGCCTCCTGGCGCCGTTTCGCCGCGTCGGTCTCGGCGCGGCCCAGCATGTCGGCGACCTCGTCCTCGGCCAGCCGGAGCATGGAGCGCATCCGCTCGCTCATGCCCTGCACGCTCTGCGGCGGCCCGGCGAGCGTGCGGACCTGGGCCCGCAGCTTCTCCGCGCGCGCCCGGGCGTCGTCGAGCTCCCGTGCGAGCTGCGCCGCCTGGTCGACGGCGGCGTTGCGGTCGGCGGCCAGGATGCTGATCTCCGCGTCGATCCGGCGGAGATGCATGTCGACCTGACCCTGGTCGTAGCCCCTGCGCACGACGTCGAATCCGGCGTCGTGTGCAGGGTCAGCGGGGTCGACAGCCATGGAGGTCACCGTACCGGCTCGTCTCCGGCCGGCCCGGTGCACACTCCCCGTGGTGGGATTCGTCACCCTGACGTGGTCAGATCCCCCGGAAGCGGTTGATCGCCTCGAGGTGCTGGGCGCGCTTCTCCGGGTCGGTGACGCCCAGGCCCTCCTCGGGCGCGAGGGCGAGGACGCCGACCTTGCCCTGGTGGCTGTTGGTGTGGACGTCCATCGCGGCCTGACCGGTCTCGGCGAGGGGGTAGACCTTGGACAGGGTGGGGTGGATGAGGCCCTTGTCGATCAGGCGGTTGGCCTCGAAGGACTCGCGGTAGTTCGCGAAGTGCGAGCCGATGATCCGCTTGAGGTTCATCCACAGGTAGCGGTTGTCGAAGCTGTGCATGTAGCCGGAGGTGGAGGCGCAGGTGACGATGGTGCCGCCCTTGCGGGTGACGTAGACCGAGGCGCCGAAGGTCTCGCGGCCCGGGTGCTCGAAGACGATGTCGGGGTCCTCACCGCCGGTGAGCTCGCGGATCTTCGCGCCGAGGCGCTTCCACTCCTTGGGGTCCTGGTTGTGCTCGTCGCGCCAGAAGCGGTAGTCCTCGGCGGACCGGTCGATGATCAGCTCGGCACCCATCTTGCGGCAGACCTCGGCCTTGGCCGCGGACGACACCACGCAGATCGGGGTGGCGCCGCCGTTGAGGGCGAACTGCGTGGCGTAGGAGCCCAGGCCGCCCGAGGCGCCCCAGATGAGCACGTTGTCGCCCTGCTTCATGCCGGCGCCGTTGCGGGAGACGAGCTGGCGGTAGGCGGTGGAGTTCACCAGCCCGGGCGCGGCCGCCTCCTCCCAGCTGAGGTGGGCGGGCTTGGGCATCAGCTGGTTGGACTTGACCAGCGCGAGCTCGGCGAGACCGCCGAAGTTGGTCTCGAAGCCCCAGATGCGCTGCTCGGGGTCCATCATCGAGTCGCCGTGGCCGTCGGGGCTCTCCATCTCCACCGACAGGCAGTGCGCGACCACCTGGTCGCCGGGCTTCCAGGCGTTCACCCCGGGCCCGGTGCGCAGCACCACGCCGGCCAGGTCGGAGCCGACCACGTGGTAGGGCAGGTCGTGGCGGGCGGTGAGCGGGGAGATCCGGCCGTAGCGCTTGAGGAAGCCGAAGGTCGACACCGGCTCGAAGATCGAGGTCCACACGGTGTTGTAGTTGATCGCGCTCGCCATGACCGCGACGATCGCCTCGCCCGGGCCGAGCTCCGGCGTGGCGACGTCCTCGACGTGCAGGCTCTTGCGCGGGTCCTTCTCGCGGGACGGGATCCCGGCGAACATCTCGGCCTCGTCGGCGTGCACGGTGACGCCGCGGTAGTGCTCGGGTACGTCGAGCGCGCCCACGGTGTCGAACTGTCCGGCGAGGATGGCGTCGCGGATCTCCAGCACGGCTGGCCTCCGATGGCTGAGTCGTGGGTCGGATGCTTGGCATCCCAAAGGTTACTGCGCGGTATGGTACCCGCCCGTGGCGCGCAGCGCCCCGTCCAGGTGGTCAGGACCACCCGGTCCGGGTAACGGGGCCGGGTCGGGTCAGTGCCCCCCGGCCGCCGGCTCGACCAGCTCGACCAGCACGCCCCCCGCGTCCTTCGGGTGCAGGAAGTTGATGCGGGACTCGGCCGTGCCCCGCTTCGGCTCGGGGTAGAGCAGTCGCACGCCCTTCTCCCGCAGCGCCGCGCAGGTGGCGTCGATGTCGACCACCCGGTAGGCCATCTGCTGGATGCCGGGGCCGTTGCGGTCGAGGAACTTCCCGATCGGCGAGTCGGGACGCAGCGGGGCGAGCAGCTGGATGGCCGCGCCCCCGTCGTCGCCGGGGGCCGACAGCATCGCCTCCCGCACGCCCTGCTCCTCGTTGGTCTCCACGTGCGTGGCCACCAGGCCGAGCGTGTCGCCGTACCAGGCGATCGCCTCGTCCAGGTCGGCGACGGCGATGCCGACGTGGTCCACCCCGATGATCGTGTGCTCTCCCATGGGCGGAATGTAACCGCATCCACTCGGTGACGTGCGCATGTGCTCCGCGTCACGAGGTCGACCAGGTCACGACCCCGGCCGCGGTGCGACTCGCCGGGTAGGGTCACGGCCACTCTGACCACACCACCGCAGCTGCTGGAGGTCCTCCGTGTCCGGTTCCGTCATCGTCGCAGGCGCTCGCACCCCGATGGGACGGTTGCTGGGCCAGCTCAAGGACTTCACCGGCGCCCAGCTCGGCGGGGTCGCGATCAAGGCCGCACTGGAGCGGGCCGGTGTCGGCCCCGAGCAGGTGCAGTACGTGATCATGGGGCAGGTGCTGACGGCGGGCGCCGGGCAGATCCCCGCCCGCCAGGCCGCCGTGGCCGCGGGCATCGGCATGGACGTGCCCGCCCTGACCATCAACAAGGTGTGCCTGTCGGGGCTCAACGCCATCGCGCTGGCCGACCAGCTCATCCGGGCCGGCGAGTACGACATCATCGTGGCCGGCGGCCAGGAGTCGATGACCCAGGCGCCCCACCTGCTGTCGAAGTCGCGTGCCGGGTTCAAGTACGGCGACGTCACGATGCTCGACCACATGGCCTTCGACGGCCTGCACGACTCGTTCGACCAGGTCTCCATGGGCGCCTCGACCGAGAAGCACAACGCGCGGTACGAGATCACCCGGGCCGACCAGGACGAGTTCGCCGCGCAGTCGCACCAGCGCGCGGGCCGCGCCGTCGAGAACGGGCTGTTCGGCGAGGAGATCACCGCGGTGCACGTGCCGCAGCGCAAGGGCGACCCGCTCGTGGTGGACGCCGACGAGGGCATCCGTCCGGACACCACCGCCGAGGGCCTGGGCAAGCTGCGCCCGGCCTTCTCGGCCGACGGCACGATCACCGCCGGCACGTCGTCGCCGATCTCGGACGGCGCGACCGCCGTGGTCGTGATGAGCAGGGCCAAGGCCGAGGAGCTCGGCCTCACCTGGCTCGCCGAGATCGGTGCGCAGGGCATGGTGGCCGGGCCCGACGACTCCAGCCTGCACGAGCAGCCGGCCAACGCCATCGCGGCGGCGTGCCGCAAGGAGGGCATCGAGCCCGCCGACCTGGACGTCATCGAGATCAACGAGGCCTTCGCGGCGGTCGGGGTGGTGTCGACCCGCAAGCTCGGGGTGGACCCGGAGAAGGTGAACCCCAACGGCGGGGCCATCGCGCTCGGCCACCCGATCGGGGCCTCCGGGGCCCGGCTCGCGCTGCACCTCGCCCTGGAGCTCAAGCGCCGCGGCGGCGGCGTGGGTGCGGCCGCACTGTGCGGTGGCGGCGGACAGGGCGACGCCCTGATCCTCCGCGTGCCCGCCTCGAGCTGATCCCCGGCCCGCATGCCCCGCCCCGACGTCCCCGATCTCGTCGAGCGGGCCCGGCGCGGTGAGGCGCGCGCCGTCGCCCGGCTGATCTCGCTGGTGGAGAGCGGGGCGGACAGCGACGCCGGCGCGGCGGACCTGCGCGCCGTCGCGGCCGCGCTGGCCCCCCACGCGGGACGGGCGCACGTGGTGGGGCTGACCGGGCCTCCGGGCGTCGGCAAGTCGACCTCGACGTCGGTGCTGGTCGGCGCCCTGCGCGCCCGGGGCCGACGGGTCGGTGTGCTCGCCGTCGATCCGTCCTCCCCGTTCTCCGGCGGGGCGCTGCTCGGCGACCGGGTGCGGATGGGGGAGCACGCCACCGACGACGGCGTGTTCATCCGGTCGATGGCCACCCGCGGGCACCTGGGAGGGCTCGCCTGGGCCACCCCGCAGGCACTGCGGGTGCTCGACGCGGCCGGCTGCGACGTCGTGCTCGTGGAGACCGTCGGTGTGGGTCAGAGCGAGATCGAGGTGGTGGCGCTCGCCGACACCACCGTCGTCCTGCTCGCCCCGGGGATGGGGGACGGGGTGCAGGCCGCGAAGGCGGGGATCCTGGAGATCGCCGACGTCTTCGTGGTGAACAAGGCCGACCGCGACGGCGCCGCCCAGACCGTGCGGGACCTGCGGCACATGATGTCGCTCGACGGCGGGGACGGGGGCTGCGGCTGGCAGCGGCCCGTGGTGCCGACGGTGGCCGCCCGGGGTGAGGGCGTGGACGAGCTCGTCGCCGCCCTCGACGCCCATCGGGAGTGGATGGACGCGGGCGGTGAACGGACGCGGCGCCGCCTCGCCCGCGCCGAGGCGGAGATCCAGGCGATCACCCTGGAGCGGGTGCGGGCCCGGATCGGCGACCGCTCCGGGCTGCCCCGCCTGGCCGAGCGCGTGGTGGCCGGGGAGCTCGATCCCTACGCCGCCGCCGACGAGCTCGCCCACAGCGTCACCGGGCGGTAGCCCGCGGCCGTTCACCGGGGCCGCCCCGGCGGGTGCCCGTCGAGCCGGGCGATTGTGCTCCGGAAGCCGATGCGTTCCGCGAGCGCCCTGGCCTGCCGGGCGTGCCCGGCCGCTGCGGTGTCGTCGGCACCGGCGAGCGCCCGGGAGAGGTCGGTGTGGATCTCGGCGCGGGCCCGGGCCGAGGTGGGCCCCGCGGCCAGTGCGGACCTCAGTGGCCCGGCCGCCGCCGGATCGCCCAGCTCGAGCAGCGCGCGACCGTGCCACCGATGGAGGTCGGCGAGCTCGACGGCCGGCCCACCCGGACGGACCGCGTCGATCGCCGGGAACGACCGGGCCGCCTCCTCGAGCGCCCGCCGGGTGGCCGGCGCGTCGCCCGCGGCGGCGTGGGCCACCGCGCGGGCCGCCGCCAGGCGGGTACGGGCCGCGGCGTCCGGTGGCGGACCGGCCGGGCCCGTCTCCCGGTCGGGGACGTCCAGCACGGCGACGGCCCGGTGGGCCATGCCGATCTCGCACAGGACCTCGGCCCGGCCGACGGCCGCCGCCACCGTCAGCGCCGGGGAGGCGGACTCCCGCGCCGCCGCCCCGGCGACGTCGAGCTGTCGCCACGCCCCGTCCGGGTCGTCGGCGTCGAGGCGCTGGCGCCCGGCCAGCAGGGCCGCACCGGCGAGCACCCCGGCGACCGCCGCCCGGCGCCCGGGCTCCAGGGTGTGCCGCAGGGTGCGGGTGAGCTGCTCGACCAGGGCCGTCGTGACGCCCGCCGCCCCGGCCGCACCGAGCTCGTCGTCGATGCGGTGTGCGGCGGCGAGCTGCACCGCCCACTGCTGCACGACGGTCCCGTCGGCCGCGGCGGCGCCGGCCAGCTCCGCGCGCAGGCGCGCCCGCCCGTCCGGCTCGGAGACGGGCGCCAGCCCCAGCTCGCCCGCGGTGCGGTCGTAGAGCTCGGCGAGCAGGGACCGGTACTCGGGCTCGGGCCGGGCGTGACCGTTCTCCCACCGGGACAGCTGCGTCTTGAGGCTGGCCGCGGAGGCCTCGGGCCCGCCCCGGCGCCCGGCGAGCTCGCGCAGCGCGCGCGCCGCGTCGGTCTGCGACCAGCCCCGTGCGGCCCGGGCGCCGCGCAGGGCCGACCGGGCCGGGGTGTCGGCACCGGCCCGGGACGTGCCGTCCGGCTCGGTCATGGACCCAGACTGTCGGCCCCCGCGCCTACTGTCAACGCCGTTGACGCAACAGGCCGTCAACGACCGGGACGGGGGACGGACGTGGACCTGGCGACGTGCTCGGCGTGCGTGGTGGCCGGATCGGCCGGAGGTGCGGTGGTGGGGTTCGGCTGGGGCCGGCGCAGGCGGGGCAGGCGGGCGGCACCGCCGGGCGGGTCGTCGCGGACCGGGCGCACCATGCGGGTGTGGCCGGGCCGCCGGCCCGATCGGCGGGGGACGGGCGGGGCTCCGTGACGGCGGGTGGGATGCCCCGGGGTCAGCCGAAGTCGCCCGCGGCCCGGCGGACCTCGCCCAGGAGCGCGGTGAGCTGGGCCCGCTGCTCGTCGTCGAGCCCGCCGAGCCCGAAGTCGACGGCCGTCACCGACTCGGTGGCGCGGGCGCGCAGCTCCGCTCCGCTGTCGGTGATCTCCACGAGGGTGGCGCGGCGGTCGGTGGGGTGCGGGACGCGCCGCACCAGCCCGTCGGCCTGCAGGCGGTCGACGATGTTGGTCACGCTGGTGGGGTGCAGTTGCAGCCGCTCGCCCATCACCCGCATCGGCAACCGGCCGCTGCGGGCGAAGGTGAGCAGCACCAGCGCCTCGTACCGGGCGAAGGTGAGGCCGTGCGGGCGCAGGGCGCCGTCCACCGCGGAGAGCAGGATCTGCTGCACGCGCATCACGCTGGTGACCGCGGCCATCGCCCCGGACGGCCCGATCCGCTCGGCCCACAGGTCCGCGGCCCGCATGATGGGGTCGAAGGGCAGTGGGTCGCGGGGGGCCATGACCCACGACGCTAGCAGTGCGGGTGGGTGGGCCCTCGCGCTCGGCCGGGCCGCTGGGGCACGCTGTCGACCATGCTCTTCGCCTTCAGCATCGCGCCCGCGGGTGGCGGCTCCGACAGTGTCGGCGACGTGGTCGCCGAGGCCGTCCGCGTCGTCCGCGCCTCCGGCCTGCCCCACGAGACCACCTCCATGTTCACCACGATCGAGTCCGAGACCTGGGACGAGGGCATGGCGGTGGTCAAGGCCGCGGTGGAGGCCGTGCAGGCCAGGGCGCCGCGGGTCAGCCTGGTGCTCAAGGCCGACATCCGGCCCGGGTTCGACAGCGGGCAGCTGCGCGCGAAGGTGGAGCGCGTCGAGGCGGCCCTCGACGACGTGGACCGGCCGGGGCCGGCGTGAGCACGCGCGCCGTGCTGGTGCACGGGGCGTGGCACGACGGGAGGTGCTGGGCACCGGTGCTGGCGGAGCTGGCCGCCGCGGGCCACGACGCCGTGGCGGTCGACCTGCCGAGCCACCGGCCCGGTGCCGGGACGGACGACTACGTCGACGCGGTGGTCGCCGCGGCCGGTCCCGCGGGCCGGGTCGTGCTGGTCGGGCACTCGCTGGGCGGGCTCACGGTGCCGGTCGTGGCCCAGCGGCTGGGCACGGAACGGGTCGCCGCGCTGGTGCTGGTGGCCGCCCTGGTCCCGCTCCCCGGGACGTCCTGGCACGCCCGCACCCGGGCCGAGCCGGGGATCATGGCCGAGGGGTTCGGCCGCGGGCAGCTCCGCCACGACGACGGCACCACGTCCTGGCCGGTGGAGGCGGCCGTCGAGAACCTCTACGCCGGTGTGGCCGAGGAGGCCTCGCCCGCGGTGGTCAGGGAGGCGGTCGGCACGCTGCGGCCCCAGGACTGGACGGTGACCAGGGAGGTCGGCCCCCTCAGCGCATGGCCGGCGGTCCGCACGGTGCAGGTCGTCTGCGCCGCCGACCGCGTCGTCGACCCGCGATGGGGGCGGACGGGCGCGGTCGTCCCGGGCGCCGAGGTGGTCGAGATGGCGGGCGGGCACTTCCCGATGCTCACCCGGCCCGCCGAGCTCGCCCGACTGATCGGCGAGGAGCTCCGGCGCGACGGGTGAGCGGCGGTGGGCCCGGTGCGGATCAGCTCTGGGCCACGTTCAGGGTGAAGAAGAAGACGCCGACGAGGATCGCGGCGGAGCCCAGCACCATGGCGATCTTGGCCTGCTTGGCCGACGCCGGGCGGCGCACGGCGGCCACACCGAGACCGAGGGCGGCGGCGCCGAACACCCAGCCCAGGATCGAGATCGGGCTGGCGAGCAGCGCCACGACGCCGACGATCAGGGCGATCTTGCCCAGGGTCGCGCTCTCCTCGCGCGCGGTCTTGGCGCGGGCGTCGTCGAGCAGGCGGTCGGCGACGGTCTTGTCCGTGCTCATGGGAGCTCCTCCGGGTGGGGTGGCCGCGGGCGGCCGGCGAGTGTCTACGGAGAGCGACAGCGGTGTCACTCACACATCCTCAACGACTCCCTCGGGGTCGTGGTGCTCCGCCGGTCCGGTGATCAACGGAGCCGTTCCGGCGCGCGGGGAGGTGACGGAGAGTCATCGACGCTGCCGGATCGGGTGATGCCGTCCGGGTGCCCCGACGGGCACGGCGACGTGATCAGCGCAGACGCCCGGTTCGCCCGGTGTGCCCGCGCGGGGGGCGTCCGTCGCCGCGCGGAGGGGCGGCGGGGTGCGACCCGGGCGTCGCGACCGGTCTCCGCGTGCCAGGATGGGACCCGTGTCACGACCTGATCCCCGTCGGGCGGCCCAGACGGCTGCGCTGTCCTCCGCGATGTCCGGTGCGGTCGATCTGTCCGCGCTGAAGGCCCGATCCGACGCCGCCAACCGTCCCGCACCCGCTTCGCAGCCCGGTGGTCCCGCCGGCGCCCGCGGAGGCCCGCCCGGTGGGTTCGTCATCGACGTCACCGAGGCCGGGTTCCAGGCCGACGTGCTGGAGCGGTCGCTCCAGGTGCCCGTCGTCGTCGACCTGTGGGCCGAGTGGTGCGGGCCGTGCAAGCAGCTGTCACCGGTGCTGGAGCGGCTCGCCGCGGCCGGCAACGGGTCGTGGATCCTGGCGAAGGTCGACGTCGACGCCAACCCGCGGATCGCGCAGGCGTTCGGCGCCCAGTCGATCCCGATGGTCGTGGCCGTGGTCGGCGGCCAGCCGGTCGACGCCTTCAACGGGGCGCTGCCCGAGTCGCAGGTCCGGGAGTGGATCTCCTCGCTGCTCGATGCGCTGCGCGAGCGGATGCCGGCGATCGCCGAGGCCGAGGCCGCCGCGCGCGGCGGGGCCCCGGAGCCCGAGGAGCCGGATGACCCGCGCTTCACCGCGGCCGAGGACGCCCTCGAACAGGGTGACTACGCGGCGGCCGAGGCCGCCTACCGGGACATCCTCAACGTCGAGCCGGCCAACGAGCAGGCCGCGGCGGCGCTCGCGCAGGTGCGCTTCCTGGCCCGCTCGGAGGCGGTGGACCCGGATGCCGTGGCCCGGGCCGACAGCGCGCCCGACGACGTCGACGCCCAGCTGGCCGCGGCCGACGCGGAGGTCGCCACCGACGCCGTCGAGGCGGCGTTCGCGCGCCTGGTCGCCACCGCGGGCCGCGTGTCCGGCGACGAGCGCGACCGGGTGCGCGAGCACCTCGTGGGGCTCTTCGAGCTGTTCGCGGCCGACGACGCCCGGGTCACCGCGGCCCGGCGGGCACTGGCCCGCGTCCTGTTCTGATCCCGGCGCCGTCTCAGCAGGCGGCCGGACCGCCGCGCAGGCCGTCCTCGTAGCGGGCCACCCGCTCGTAGCCGTGCTCGGCGGGATCGGCGCGGCCGGCCGCGTCCCGGGCGGCCCAGTCGTCGGTGAGCAGCACCTGCACGGCCTCGTCGAGGTCGCCGGGGGAGAGCCGGAAGCCGACCGGCTCGACCAGCAGCCTGCCGGCGTAGGCACCCGCGAGGCAGACCGCGGTGTGGCCCGCGCCGGGGCCGTCCACGGCGGCGCCGCCCGCCCGGAGCGCGGCGAGGCCGTACCGGCTGCTGACCAGGGTGGCCCCCGCGAAGTCCCCCAGCTCGCCGTGCAGCGGCGTCAGTGCGGCGAGGTCGACGTCGACCGCGCTCGCGGCGAGCGGGTCGGCGGCCGGGCACAGTCGCGCGGGGCCCTGCCCGGCGGCGTCCGGGCAGGCGCCGGTGGTGAGCGGCGGCGCCGTCCAGCCCGCGACGCCGGACAGCCCGGTGGCCCACTCCCGGGCGTCCCGCCCAACCGCGACGAGCAGGTCGCGCAACGGCAGGTCGCCCGCCCGGGCCCGGTCGGCCGCGGAGCCGAAGCGCACCTGGGTGAACCCGCGTTCGGGCACGGTCATCCCCGCGCAGCGTGCGGCGCCGTCGTCGTAGCCGGCCCGGAAGGCGGAGACGCGGTCGAAGGCGTTGCCGTGCGCGCCCTCGTCACCGGCGGCCACGCCGAGGGGGTCGCGGAACCCGACCAGCGTGCGCAGCGCCGCGTCGCGCTCGGCGGGCCCGACGGACAGGCCGGGCGCCGGATCGTCGACCAGGTGGCGCACGGCGACGCCGGTGTAGCAGTCGGCCATGGCCTCGAGCAGGATCGTCGGGTACGCGGCCGGGTCGCGCGCCGCGGCCTCGTCGACCCCGAGCCGGCTCTGCACCGCGTGCCCGATCTCGTGGGCGAGCACGACCACGACCCCGACGGGGCCGTGCTCGGCGAACAGGTCCGGGAGGAGCCGGGCGGCGTCCCACACGACGGCGTCGGCGAGCGGGCAGTAGTAGGCCTGGCCCTCGACCTCGGCGCGGTCGGCCACGCACGGCGGGGCGGGATCGCCGTCCTCGACGGGCAGCAGCGTGGCGATGTCGGTCCACTCCCGGCCGAAGGAGCGGGGGAACTCCGCACGCCAGAAGCCCTCGACGGCGGTCGCCGCCGCCGCGGCGGCACCGTCCGCGTCGGTGACGGGGGCCGCGACCGCCGCGGGCGGGCCCGCGGCGGTCCCCCGTCCGGGCACCTGTTGCGTGCAGCCGGTGAGCAGCAGCGCCAGCACGACGACGAGGGCGGCACGCACACCGTCATCATCGCCCGGGCCGGCCCGCGGCGGGAGCGGTTCCACCCCGTCGGATAGCGTCGATCCTCGTGTCCGACCTGCGCACCGCCCGTCCCGCGCCCACCACCGTGGCCGCGGCGCTGGTGGTGCTCGCGTCGCTGGTGACCACGGTCGTGCTGCACGTGCGCCATCCGGACGCGCTGGTGACGCTCCTGCCGCTCACCGACATGCGCGACCTGCACGTCGACTTCGACACCTTCTGGCACTCGGCCGTGGCGCTCACCCAGGGCGCGGACATCTACGAGACGCCCGCCAAGCTGACGAACCTCAACCCCCCGCTGCTCACCGTCCTGCTCGTGCCTTTCGCCGGTCTCGACGCCCTCACCGCGTACCGGATCTTCGCGGCCCTGACCGCGGTGCTGGTGCTGGCCTCGGTCGTCGCGGTGGCGCGCGAGCTGCGGCTCGGGACGGGGGTCACCGTCGCCGCGACGCTCGTCGTCCTGGCCTCGTCCCCGCTGCACGGGACCCTCGTGCTCGGCCAGATCTACCCGTTGCTGCTGGTCGCGCTCGTCGCGGGGTGGATCGCCGAGCGGCGCGGGCGGCCGGTGCTCGCCGCGGTCTGCTTCGGGGTGGCGGTGGCGCTCAAACCGTCGCTGGCACCGTTGCTGCTGCTGCCCGCGGTGCAGCGACGCTGGGTGCCGCTGCGCGCCGGGATCGCCTCGGCCGCCGTCGCGACGCTGGTCGGCGTGCTGGTGGCGGGGCCGTCGAGCGCGATCGCCTGGCTGACGATCGCGCTCACCGAGGGCGTCCCGGACACCGTCGACAACGCGTCGCTGCCGGGGCTCGCGGTGCGGTTCGGGGCACCGTCGGTGCTCGGTCTCGTCGCCGGGCTGGCGGTGCTGGTGGGCACGCTGGTGTGGATCGGACGCCACCGCGACCGCATCGACCCGGCCGGGACGGCACCGTGGGCGGTGATCGCGGCCGGGTTGCTGCTCTCCCCGATCGCCTGGCACAACTACCTGTTGCTGCTCCTGCCCGGCGTCCTGGTGCTGATCACCCTGGGCCGGGCCGCGCTCGCCGCGGCGCTGCTCGCGGTGACGCTGGTGCCGGTGTCGTGGAACGCGATCTGGCCGACCGACCCGGGCCCGATCGCGGAGATCGGATCGGACCTGGGCCGGTCGCTGTACTGGGCGGTCCTCGTCGCCTACTGGCTGGCGCTGCTGTCGGCCGCGTCGCCGGGTCGACCGGCGCCGGTCACGGGGGAGACCCCCGAGTCCGCCGACGCCGGGGCCTCCACCGGCTGAACGAGCGCGTGCCGCCCGGCGCCGGGGAGGTCGTCCGGTGCGGGGACGTCGAGTGCCGGTGCCGGGTCGGCAGGCGTCGGCACGGCGGGCGTCGAACCGGCCGGGACCGGGACCGCCGGAGGATCGGCCGGTGCCTGCTCCACCGCGTCGGGGGCCTGCTCGACGACCCCGGGAGACGCGTCCGACACGGGTGCGACCGGGTCGGCCGCACCCGTGTCGGACGCACCCGCGACGTCACCGGCCGTCGCCGGCTCCGCCGACGCGACCGGGGACGGGTCCGCGGCCGCGATCCGGGGCCGGCGGACGGCCCCCTCGAACGGCTCGGGAGCCAGCCACAGCACCCCGGACGGGGGCAGCCGCAGCAGCGCGGACGCCGGACGCCCGTGCCACACCATCTCGTCGGCCTCGACGGCCCCGAGGTTGCCCACCCCGGAGCCGCCGTAGTGCCCGGCGTCGGTGTTGAGCACCTCGCGCCACCGGCCCGCGAACGGCAGGCCGACGCGGTAGCCCTCCCGCGGGCTTCCGGAGAAGTTCGCGATGCAGGCCAGGACGGTCGGCCGCCCGTCGGCGTCGACGCCGTGGCGCAGGAAGCTGAACACGTTGCCCGCGGTGTCGTTGGCGTCGATCCAGGAGAAGCCCTCGGGCGAGACGTCCTTCGTCCACAGGGCGGAGTGCGCCCGGTAGGCGCGGTTGAGGTCGCCGACCATGGTCTTGATGCCGCTGTGCAGCGGGTCCTCGAGCAGGTGCCAGTCCAGCGACCGCGACTCCGACCACTCCCGTTCCTGGCCGAACTCCAGCCCCTGGAACAGCAGCTGCTTGCCCGGGTGCGCCCACATGAACGCCAGCAGCGCCCGGATGTTGGCGGCCTTGTTCCACGCGTCGCCGGGCATCCGCTCCCACAGCGAGCCCTTGCCGTGCACGACCTCGTCGTGGCTGATCGGCAGCACGTAGTTCTCGCTGAAGGCGTACATCAGGGAGAACGTCATCTGGTTGTGGTGGTAGCCGCGGTACACCGGGTCGTGGGCGGTGTAGTCGAGCGTGTCGTGCATCCAGCCCATGTTCCACTTGAACCCGAAGCCGAGGCCGCCGAGGTGGGTGGGGCGGGTGACGCCGGGCCACGCCGTCGACTCCTCGGCGATCATCACCGTGCCGGGGTGCTCGCGGTAGACCGTGGCGTTGACCTCCTGCAGGAACGCCACCGCGTCGAGGTTCTCGCGGCCGCCGTGGATGTTGGGCAGCCACTGCCCGTCCTTGCGGGAGTAGTCCAGGTAGAGCATCGAGGCGACGGCGTCGACGCGCAGCCCGTCGACGTGGAAGGACTCCAGCCAGTACAGGGCGTTGGCGACGAGGAAGTTGCGCACCTCCTTGCGGCCGAAGTCGAACACGAGCGTGCCCCAGTCGGGCTGCTCGCCGCGGCGCGGGTCGGCGTGCTCGTAGAGCGCGGAGCCGTCGAACTTCGCCAGCGCCCACTCGTCGCGCGGGAAGTGGGCGGGCACCCAGTCGACGATGACGCCGTACCCGTGCTGGTGGAGGTGGTCGACGAACCAGCGGAAGTCGTCCGGGGTGCCGAACCGGGCGGTCGGGGCGTAGTAGCTGGTGACCTGGTAGCCCCACGACCCGCCGAACGGGTGCTCGGCCACGGGCAGCAGCTCGACGTGGGTGAAGCCCGTCTCGTCGAGGTAGGCGACGAGCTGCTCGGCGGCCTCGCGGTAGGACAGTCCCTGCCGCCACGAGCCCAGGTGCAGCTCGTAGACGCTCATCGGTTCCGCGTGCGCCTGGCGGTCCGTGCGGGCGGTCATCCACTCGCCGTCGCCCCACTCGTGGCCGTCGACGTCGATCACCGACGCGGTGGCGGGCGGGATCTCGGTGCGGAACGCCATCGGGTCGGCCTTGTCGCGCCACCGGCCGTCGCGGCCCAGCACGCGGAACTTGTAGCGCGTGCCCGGCTCGATGTCGGGGACGAACAGCTCCCACACGCCGCTGCTGCCGAGCACCCGCATGGGGTGTGCCCAGCCGCTCCAGCCGTCGAAGTCGCCGGTGACACGGACGCCCTGCGCGGACGGCGCCCACACGGCGAAACTGGTGCCGGTGACGGTGCCGGCGGGGGTGTCGTAGGAGCGGACGTGCGCGCCGAGCACGTCCCAGAGCCGTTCGTGACGCCCCTCGCCGATGAGGTGCAGGTCCATCTCGCCCAGGGTGGGCAGCCAGCGGTAGGGGTCGTCCACGATGTCGACGCGCTCGCCGTAGCGCACGGCCAGCCGGTAGTCCGCCGCCGGGCCCGGCACCACTCCGGAGAACAGCCCGGCGTCGTGCACCTTGACCAGCGGGTGCCCGTCGCCGCCCGCGTGCACGACGTGGACCTCGTCGGCGTGCGGGCGCAGGACGCGGACCACCGTGCCGTCGGGGTGCGGGTGGGCGCCGAGCACGGAGTGCGGGTCGTGGTGGGCGCCACCGAGGACCCGGTCCACGGTGGCGGGGTCGGGCGGGCAGGCGTCGATCATCTGGTTGATCGTCTGGGTTCGGTTCTCCTCGCGATCCACCCGCGCACCCTATTGCCCCGACCCCCGCGTCGCCGAGCCTGGCGGCAACGATCCGATCGCCTTCACCCGCTTCGGGCCGTCCGGTTCGGCCACGCGGGCGAGCGGGCGACGCTACCGTCGCCCGGTGCGCCGACTCGTGCTGTTGCTCGCTCTCGCTCTTCTCGCCGGATGTGGTCAGCCGGTCGCGGGCACCGCCGCTCCTGCCGAGGTGGCTCCGGAGCTGCCCCCGCGGCCGCGGGTGGTGCCGCTGGACGGGGTCGACCCGTGCACGCTGCTGACGGACGACGACCTCACCGACCTGGGGCTGGACGGTCCGCCGCTGCTCGATGTCGGGCTCTCGGCGCTGTACGGAGGGGAGACGCGGCAGTGCACGGCCCGGGGGTACGAGCCCCGCGCGATCACGTTCAGCGTCGAACTGTCGGTGACCGGGGGGATCGAGTTGTTCTTCCGGCCGGGGGTGCGGTCGGAGATCACGCCGATCGAGGTGGCGGGCTTCCCGGCGGTCATCGCGCTGCCGGTGACGATCCGGGACTTCTGCACGGTGGTGGTGGACGTCGCGCCCGGGCAGTTGGTGGACGTGCAGATGGCGAACGGAGGGCGGCAGCCGCCCATCCCGCAGGCGGACCTGTGCGTCGACGCGCAGCGCGCCGCCGGGATCGTGATGGGCAATCTGCTGGCGCAGGGCTGAGCGTTCGCGATCGGGACCGGATCCGCGGTTCGGCCACGGGACGAGCGGCTGCTGACTAGCGTGCCGCGTCGTTGCTGTCGCCGACCCGGGAGCCCGCCGTGACCGAGCCCGTCGTCTATCCGCCTTCCACGCTCCGCGTCGATCCGGAGACGCTGCCTGCGCTGCGCTCCGCGATCGATGTGACGCTCGCGGAACTCGGGCCGCATCTGACCGAGATGCGGACCAGCGGCCACATGCCGGAGCCGTGGTTGGGTGACTCGGCGAGCTTCGAGACGTGGGCGTTCTACACCGATCACGTGATGGGTGCCCCGGACGGTCCGTTCCAGGCGTTGCTCGCCTACGAGGCGCAGCTGGTGGCGGTGCGGGACCGGCTCGTCGAGATCCAGGCCGAGTACGACCGCACCGAGTCCGACACGGCCGCGGTGTTCGGGAGCCGGCTGTGACGCGGTCGGTGACCCGGGGGCGGGTGCGACTCCTCCCGACGCCGCGTTGCGGGTGATGCGGGCCGTTCGCCGCGCCGGTGCCGTGTGACGGGCCGGGGAGTCGGTGCAGGTGGGCGTTACGGTCGCCCGGTGCGCCCACTCGTGCTGTTGCTCGCTCTCGCCGTTCTGGCCGGGTGTGGACAGCCGGTGGCGGGCGTACCCGCCCCCGTCACGGGTCCCGGGCCGACGGTCGCGGCGGCTCCGGAGCTCCCCCCGCGGCCTCGCGAGGTGCCGCTGGACGGGGTCGACCCGTGCACGCTGCTGACGGATGAGGACCGGACGGAGCTGGGGTTGGACCAGCCACCGGTGCCCAATGTCGGGACGTCGGCCCTGTACGGCGGGGAGATACAGCAGTGTGCGGTGCGCGGGTTCGAGCCGCGAGCGATCTCGGTCAGTGTCCTGCTGTCTGTGACCGGTGGGATCGAGCTCTACTTCCGGCCGGGTGTGCGATCGGAGATCACTCCGATCGAGGTGGCCGGGTTCCCCGCGATCGTCGCCCTGCCGGTGACGATCCGGGATTTCTGCACGGTCGTGGTGGACGTCGCGCCCGGGCAGGTGGTCGACGTCCAGGTGGCGAGCGGAGGCCGGCAGCCGCCGATTCCGCAGGAGCAGCTGTGCGTGGACGCGGAGGTCGTGGCCGGGATCGTGATGGGCAACCTCCTGGCCCAGGGGTGACCGTTCACGATCGCGAACCGATCGGCGGATCTGCCGCGGAACAGGCGTCCGGTGTCTAGCGTGCGGGCCGCACCATGTCGCCGACCCGGGAGCCAGCAGCCGTGACCGACCCTGTCGTCTATCCGCCGGCCACGCTCCGAGTGGACGGGGACTCACTCGCCGCGCTGCGCTCGGCCGTCGAGTCCACCCTGAACGAGCTCACCCCACATCTGGGCCTGATGCGGACGGAGGCGCACATGCCGGAGCCGTGGTTGGGTGACTCGGCGAGCTTCGAGACGTGGGCGTTCTACACCGATCACGTGATGGGTGCCCCGGACGGTCCGTTCCAGGCGTTGCTCGCCTACGAGGCGCAGCTGGTGGCGGTGCGGGACCGGCTCGTCGAGATCCAGGCCGAGTACGACCGCACCGAGTCCGACACGGCCTCCCTGTTCGGGAGCCGGCTGTGACGGCCCCGATCCCCTGGCAGCAGATGACGCACGCGCAGCTCGACGCCGCGGTGCGGGCCGGTCCCGGGCCGGGGGCGTCGATGGCGGCGGAGCAGCTGTGGCGACGGGTCTCGGAGATCGTCGAGGCGGGCGAGGCGCGGATGCACGCCGCGACGTCCCGCAGCGCCGACGGCTGGCAGGGCGGGGCGGGCGATGCCGCCCGCAGCGGACTGCACCAGCTCAACGCGTGGGCCCGCGAGGCCGCCACCGACGCGCACAACACCGTCTCCGCCATGCTGGCGCAGGGGGTGTCGGCCGGGCGGTTGCGCTCCAGCATGCCCGCCCCGAACACCGAGCAGTTGGCCGCGGCCCGCGACGCCGCCGACGTCGACCTGTTCGACGAGGGGGTCCAGCGGGGTCTGCTGGCGGTCGAGGAGGAAGCGCGGTGGCGCGCGGAGAGTGCCCGGCGGGTGATGGAGGACTACCACTTCCACTCCCTCGACAACCGGCGGCTCATGGACTTCTGGACGGTTCCGCCGACGGTCGTGGTCGAGGCGGCGACGGCGGCCGGGGGCGGGCCGGGCGGTGGCGGACCGGGCGGGACGGGATTCGCCCCGGCCGGGTTCGGTGCGGCGGGTCCGGGTGCGGCGGGTCCGGGTGCGGCAGGTCTGGGCGCGGCGGGACCGGCTGCGACGGGTTCGGGCGTGGCGGGTTCGGGTGTGGCGGGGCCCGGCGCCGTCGGCGGACCGGTGGGGGCGGCGGTCCCGGTCGACGGGGCGGGACCGGCGACGGGCGGGGCAGCCGCATCCGGAGCCGGGGGCTCGGCGCCCACCGGGTCCGCGGGCGGGGCGGGCAGGGGAGCCGGGGCGGGCGGGGGAGCCGGGGCGGCACCCGGTGCCGCCGGGCTCCCACCGCGACCGGTGGCGTCGTCACCCGGGGGTCTCGCGTCCGGCGCCGGGTCACCGACCCGGACCGGTGCGGTGCCACCGATCCGCGGGCGGGCCGACCTCCCGGTCGGGGCGGGCGGGCGCGGTCCCCGGGCCGGTCCGGGCGCGGCCGCACCGTCCGGGGCAGGCGTCCGTCCGGCGGTGCCCCGGCCGCCGACCCCGTCGCCCACCTGGCGCGACCTCGTCGCCGGATCCCGCGACGCCGCGGCCCCGCGGGCCACCGAGCCGGCGCCGCGCGGCGGTGCCCCGGTGCGTCCGGAGCTGCGCGCGCCGGTCGAGCCCGCGTCCCGCGCGGCGGGCGGCAGCGGGCACGGGGTGTACCCGCCGATGGCCGGGGCCGGCGGTGGCGGCGCGGGGGAGGGCAGGCGGCGCCCGTCGTACCTGGTCGACGACTCGGGCGCCTTCGACGTCGCCGTGCCCTACACCGACGCGGTGATCGGCGAGGGCGACCGCGACCCGCGCTGACCGGGGCTAACGGGCGAGGCCGGACTCCTCGCTCGTCAACCGGGCGATCGAGGCGAGCGGGATGGGCGCCCAGGCGGGGCGGCTGCGGGTCTCGTACAGCAGCTCGTAGACGGCCTTGTCCAGCTCGAAGGCCCGCAGCAGCATCCGCTGCTCGCGCGGGTCGACGCCGGCGCGCAGCGCGTACCCGTCGCAGAACGCCGAGCGGTTGCGCGCGGCCCACTCGTTGGCCCGCCACTCCAGCTGCGTGTCGTCGTCGCTGTGCGAGAGCAGGATCTGGTGGAAGGCGGCGTAGTCGAACGAGCGGAGCATCCCGGCCACGTCGCGCAGGTGCGAGTCGGGCCGGACCCGCTCCGACAGCGGCGCGGCGGGCTCGCCCTCGAAGTCGATGACCAGCCAGCCGTAGGGCGTGCGCAGGGTCTGACCCAGGTGCAGGTCCCCGTGGACGCGCTGCGCGGGCAGCGGCGCGCCGATCCCGGCGACGGCGTCGTAGGTGGCCCGCACGGCGTCGACGTGCGGGGCGAGCGCGGGCACCGCCGCGGTGGTGACGGCGAGGCGCTGGTGCCACACCGCGGCGATCTCGCGGGCGTCGCGCTCGGCGGTGCCCAGCGCGCGGCGCAGCTCGTCGTGCACGACGCCGATGGTCTCGCCGAGCCGGGAGGCCTCGCCGGCGAAGTCGCCACCCACCTCGTCGGCGCGCAGGTCGGCCTCGGCGAGCAGGTCACGGACGCTGGCCAGGGCCATCGACCAGCCGTCCGCGGAGTTGGCCGCGAAGTCCTGCAGCATTCCGAGCGTGGCCGGTGCGCCGTCGAGGGTGCCCTCGATCGCGCCCTGCAGCGCCGCGACCTCGTGCGAGCCGACCGACCGCAGCGCGCGGTGCAGCTCCAGGTCGGGATTGAGCCCGGGCACGACGCGCCGGAACACCTTGAGGATCGACCGTTCCCCCCACGACACCGAGGTGTTGGACTGCTCGATGCCCAGCACCCGCCCGGGCACACCGTGCGCGATCTCGGCCCCGGGCTCCGGCACGAACGCGAGCTCGCCGACGGTGCGGCCCTCGCGGAGCGCCTCGATCAGCCAGGCCGTGAAGTCGACGTCGAACAGCGCGTCGTAGGCGACCAGGCCGTCGACGTGGCCGACGACGACGTGCTCCAGGTCGGCGCGCGAGTGCTCGCGCCGGCCCAGGTGCAGCTGGTAGTGCTGCACCGGCGAGCCGTCGTCGAAGGCGACGGCGAGCAGGAGGTGGTCGACGAGCGGCTCGCCGCCGGTCGGCAACGGGGTCGAGGCGACCACCGTGACCGACCGGACGGGGCGGCCCTTCGCGGCGAACCAGCGTTGTCGCGGGAGCCAGGTCGCGAGCAGGTCGGGGAGTTCGTTCACGCAGATCCCTCCGCCGGGGTGATGGAGAACCAGTAGAAGCCGTGCCCCGGCAGGGTCAGCAGGTAGGGGAGCTCGCCGATGCGCGGGAACGGCACGCCGCCGGTGAGCTCGTGCGGGGCGCAGCCGAGCCACTCCGAGAGGTCGAGCTCGACCGGCTGCGGGAAGCGGGACATGTTGTTGACGCAGAGCACGTGGTCGTCGCCGTGGGACCGCATGTACGCGAGCACGGACGGGTTCGAGCCGCCCAGCTCGTGGTACTCGCCCAGGCCGAACGCGGCGTGCCGCTTGCGGATCTCGATCATGTGGCGGGTCCAGTGCAGCAGCGAGGTGGACGAGTTCAGCTGCGCCTCGACGTTGACGGCCTGGTAGCCGTAGAGCGGGTCCATGATGATCGGCAGGTAGAGCCGGCCGGGGTCGGACATGGAGAACCCGGCGTTGCGGTCGGGGCTCCACTGCATCGGGCTGCGCACGGCGTCGCGGTCACCGAGCCAGATGTTGTCGCCCATGCCGATCTCGTCGCCGTAGTACAGGACCGGCGAGCCGGGCAGCGACATCAGCAGCGCGGTGAACAGCTCCAGCTGGTTGCGGTCGTTGTCCAGCAGCGGCGCGAGCCGTCGCCGGATGCCGATGTTGGCCTTCATCCGCGGGTCCTTGGCGTACTCCGCGTACATGTAGTCGCGTTCCTCGTCGGTGACCATCTCGAGCGTCAGCTCGTCGTGGTTGCGCAGGAAGATGCCCCACTGCGCGTTCTCCGGGATCGCGGGCGTCTGCGCGAGGATCTCCGAGATCGGGAACCGGTTCTCCCGCCGCACCGCCATGAAGATCCGCGGCATCAGCGGGAAGTGGAACGCCATGTGGCACTCGTCGCCGCCGACCTCCGGGTCGCCGAAGTACTCCACGACGTCGGAGGGCCACTGGTTGGCCTCGGCGAGCAGCACCCGGCCCGGGTACTCGACGTCCATCACCTTGCGGCACCGCTTGAGGAAGTCGTGGCTCTCGGTGAGGTTCTCGCAGTTGGTGTCCTCGCGCTCGAACAGGTAGGGCACCGCGTCCAGCCGGAACCCGTCGATGCCCAGGTCCAGCCAGAACCGGAGGACCTCGATCATCGCCTCCTGGACCTCGGGGTTGTCGTAGTTGAGGTCCGGCTGGTGGGAGAAGAAGCGGTGCCAGTAGAACTGCCCGCGGACCGGGTCGTAGGTCCAGTTCGAGGTCTCGGTGTCGACGAAGATGATCCGGGCGTCGGCGTAGCGGGAGTCGTCGTCGGACCAGACGTAGTAGTCGCCGTAGGGCCCGTCGGGGTTGCGGCGGGACTCCTCGAACCACGGGTGCTGGTCGGAGGTGTGGTTCATGACCAGGTCGGTGATCACCCGGATGCCGCGCTTGTGCGCCTCGTCGAGGAAGTAGACGAAGTCCTCGACGGTGCCGAACTCGGGCAGCACCGAGCGGAAGTCGCGGATGTCGTAGCCGCCGTCGCGCAGCGGGGAGTCGTAGAACGGCGGCAGCCAGAGGCAGTCGACGCCGAGCCACTGCAGGTAGTCCAGCTTGGACGTCAGGCCCCGCAGGTCGCCGGTGCCGTCGCGGTTGGAGTCGCTGAACGCCCGGACCAGCACCTCGTAGAAGACGGCGCGTTTGTACCAGTCGTGGTCGACGTCGAGGGTGCGTGCGTGTCCGTAGTCCTCGGCGTCCTGCTCGACCACGACGCCCGGCTCGACCTTGTCACTCATCGCCTGCGAGGTTAATCGGACGGCGGGCGCTCCACAGCACGTGGCGGGGAACGATTCAGACGGCGGGACCGGCTCCGGTTCGGGACCGGCCCCGTCGTGCGGGGCCGGTGCGCCGTGATCAGCCCCGCTGCACCCGCAGGATGTGCGCGACGTGGTGCCAGGGCTGCAGGTCGACGTAGTTGAACTGGCCCCACTCCCACGTCTCGCCGCTCACCTCGTCGTGCACGGTGAACCGGTCGTTCCAGCCCAGGCCCAGTGCCGGCATGTCGAGCGAGGTGGTGCCGATCTGGGCGTTGTAGGAGTCCAGGGTGCACACCACCAGCACCGTGTCGCCGGTGGCCGGCTCGGTCTTGGACCAGGCGATGATCTGGTCGTTGTCGACGTGGTGGAAGGTGATGTTGCGCAGCTGCTGCAGCGCCGGGTGCGCCTTGCGGATCTCGTTGAGCCGGGTGACGTAGGGCTCCAGCGACTGGCCCGCCGCCGCGGCGCCCTCGAAGTCGCGCGGGCGCAGCTCGTACTTCTCGGAGTTGAGGTACTCCTCGCTGCCCGGCTTGACCGGCTCCCACTCGTAGAGCTCGAACCCGGAGTAGACCCCCCAGGTGGGGAACATGGTGGCGGCCAGGGTGGCGCGGATGGCGAACATGCCCGGCCCGCCGGTCTGCAGGTGCTTCGGGAGGATGTCCGGGGTGTTGACGAAGGTGTTGGGCCGGGCCTCGTCGGCGCGCTCGGCGTGCATCAGCGCGAACTCGGTGAGCTCGGCCTTGGTCTCCCGCCAGGTGAAGTAGCTGTAGGACTGGGTGAAGCCCAGCCGGGCCAGCCCGAACATCCGGGCCGGGCGGGTGAACGCCTCGGCCAGGAACAGCACCTCGGGGTGGCGGGACTTGACCTGCCAGATCAGCCAGTGCCAGAAGTTCGGCGGCTTGGTGTGCGGGTTGTCGACGCGGAAGATCTTGACGCCGTGCTCGACCCAGTGCAGCACCACCCGCAGCGACTCGGCGTAGATGCCGGCCGGGTCGTTGTCGAAGTTGATCGGGTAGATGTCCTGGTACTTCTTCGGCGGGTTCTCCGCGTAGGCGATGGAGCCGTCGGGGCGCACGGTGAACCACTCCGGGTGCTCCTCGACCCAGGGGTGGTCGGGTGCGCACTGCAGCGCGAAGTCGAGCGCGACCTCCATGCCCAGGTCCTGGGTGCGCGCCACGAACGCGTCGAAGTCCTCCAGCGTGCCGAGCTCGGGGTCGATCGCGTCGTGCCCGCCCTCGGCCGAGCCGATCGCCCACGGCGAGCCGACGTCGCCGGGCCCGGCGTTGACGTTGTTGTTGCGGCCCTTGCGGTGCTTCGTGCCCACCGGGTGGATCGGCGGCAGGTAGACGACGTCGAAGCCCATCGCGGCCACGCGGTCGAGCTGCTTGGCGGCGGTGACGAACGACCCGTGCACGGCGCGGCCGGTCTCGTCGCGCCCGCCCGTGGAGCGGGGGAAGAACTCGTACCAGGAGCCGAACAGGGCGCGCTCGCGGTCGACGTAGACCTGCTGCGCGCGGCCGCGGGTGATCAGCTCGCGGACCGGGCGCTCGGTCATGATCTGCTGCACGGCGGGGAACAGCGCGGGGGCGACGCGGGCGTGCAGCGGCAGCGCGGTGTCGCGCAGGGCGTTGGCGGCGCCGAAGAGCAGGTCGCGGTTGCCGCGCTCGGCCGGTCGGCGGCCCACGCGCTGCAGCAGCCGGGCGCCGATCTCCAGGTCGTTGGCCAGCTCGTCGGGGGACTGGCCGGCCTCCATCTTCTTCGTGACGGCGTGGCGCCAGGTGGCCCACGGGTCGCTCCAGGCGTCGACCCGGAAGGTCCACATGCCCGGCTCGTCGGCGGCGACGGAGGCGGCGAAGGTGTCTCCGCCGATCCCGACCGGCTCCATGCGCACGTGGTGCGCCGCGCCCTTGCTGCCGACCTTCTTCCAGACGACGTTCGCCGCGACGGCGTCGTGCCCCTCGCGCCACACCGCGGCGGTGATCGGGACGACCTCCCCGACCGCGGCCTTGGCGGCCTGGCGGCCCCCGCTGACCGAGGGCGTGACGTCGTCGATCCCGATTCGTCCGGTCATCTCGGCACACACCCCCACTGAGCAGCCGTCGCGTGAGTCACAACCGTACCTACCCGGTCCAGCCACGGAAGGAACGGGTCGGAACCGATTCCGCAGCGTTCACGTGATCGTCACCTGGCCCTCCGGGACCGATGCTTGAACGATCCCGCGATCGATTCATCTATCCTGCCGCGCGTGAGAGCCCTTCGCCGTTTCACCGTGCGCGCCCAGCTGCCCCCCGCGCTCGCGCCCCTGCAGGCGCTGGCCACCAACCTGCGGTGGAGCTGGCATCCGCCGACCCAGGACCTGTTCGCCGCCCTGGACCCCGACGCATGGGAACGGGCGGGCCACGACCCGGTCCGGCTGCTCGGCGAGATCCCGACGGAGCGGTTCGAGGTGCTCGCGAAGGACGCCGACACCGTCGTCACCGTGCGGGAGCTCGCCGACGACCTGGAGGCCTACCTCGCGGGCGACCGCTGGTACCAGTCCGAGCGCGAGGACGACGAGACGCTGCCCGCGGCCGTCGGCTACTTCTCGATGGAGTTCGGCGTCAGCGAGGTTCTCCCGAACTACTCCGGGGGCCTCGGGGTGCTCGCCGGCGACCACCTCAAGGCCGCCTCCGACCTCGGCGTGCCGCTGATCGCGGTCGGGCTGCTCTACCGCTCCGGTTACTTCCGCCAGTCGCTGTCGCTGGACGGCTGGCAGCTCGAGCACTACCCGGCGCTCGACCCGCAGGGCCTGCCGCTGCAGCTGGTCACCGGCGCGGACGGCGGCCCGGTGCTGGTCACGATCGCCATGCCGGCCGGGCGCACGCTGCACGCGCGCGTCTGGCAGGCCGCCGTCGGGCGGGTGCCGCTGCTGCTGCTCGACTCCGACATCGAGGAGAACGAGCCCGACCTGCGCGGCGTCACCGACCGGCTCTACGGCGGCGACCAGGACCAGCGCATCCGCCAGGAGATCCTGGTCGGGGTCGGCGGCGTGCGGGCCGTCCGCGCGTTCTGCGAGGCCACCGGCCACCCGCAACCCGCGGTGTTCCACACGAACGAGGGGCACGCCGGGTTCCTGGGCCTGGAGCGCATCCGCGAGCTGCAGGACGCCCACGGCCTGTCCTTCGACGAGTCGCTGGCGGCGGTCCGCGCGGGCACGGTGTTCACCACGCACACGCCGGTGCCCGCGGGCATCGACCGGTTCCCCGTCGACATGGTGCAGCACTACTTCGGGACCTCGCTGCTCCCCGGCGTGCCGATGGACCGGGTGCTCGCGCTCGGGGCCGAGGACAACCCGAACATGTTCAACATGGCGCACATGGGGCTGCGGCTCGCGCAGCGCGCCAACGGCGTCTCGCAGCTGCACGGCGCCGTCTCGCGCGGCATGTTCGGCGGGCTGTGGGAGGGCTTCGACGCCGACGAGGTGCCGATCGGGTCGGTGACCAACGGCGTGCACGGGGCCACCTGGGAGGCCCGGGAGATCACCGAGCTGATCGGGGCCCCCGGGGACGACACCGCCCCGCCGTCGGACGCGCAGCTGTGGGACCTGCGCACCGCCCTGCGCGCGCGGCTGGTGGCCGAGGTGCGCCGCCGGGTGCGCGAGGCGTGGCTGCAGCGTGGCGCGTCGCTGCCCGAGCTGGGCTGGACCGAGCACGTCTTCGACGACAACGTGCTCACCGTCGGCTTCGCCCGCCGCGTGCCCACCTACAAGCGGCTCACGCTGATGCTGCGCGACAAGGACCGGCTGCGCGACCTGCTGCTGGACCCGCACCGGCCGGTGCAGCTCGTCGTCGCCGGGAAGTCGCACCCCGCCGACGACGGCGGCAAGGCGCTGATCCAGGAGATCGTGCGCTTCGCCGACGACCCGGCGGTGCGCCACCGCATCACGTTCCTGCCCGACTACGACATGTCGATGGCCCGCTACCTCTACTGGGGCTGCGACGTCTGGCTGAACAACCCGCTGCGGCCGCTGGAGGCGTGCGGGACCTCGGGCATGAAGTCGGCGCTCAACGGCGGGCTCAACCTGTCGATCCGCGACGGCTGGTGGGACGAGTTCTACGACGGCGCCAACGGCTGGGCCATCCCCACCGCCGACGGCATCACCGACCCCACCCGCCGCGACGACCTGGAGGCCAACGCGCTCTACGAGCTGCTGGCCACGCAGGTCGGCCCGGCGTTCTACGACCGCGTCGACGGCGTGCCGCCCCGCTGGGTCGAGCTGGTGCGCCACACGCTGACCACGCTGCGCCCGCAGGTGCAGGCCGCGCGGATGGTGCAGGAGTACACCGAGACGCTCTACGCCCCGGCCGCCCGCGCCGCGGCCGGGATCGTCGCGGACTCCTTCGGCCCGGCCCGCGAGCTGGCCGCCTACCGGTCCCGGCTCGGCAACGCCTGGAACCGGGTGCAGGTCGTGGGCGTCGACGCCTCCGGGCTGCCGGACACGCCGGTCGTCGGGGCCCCGATGACGGTGCGCGCGGTGGTGGAGCTGGCCGGGCTCGACCCGGCCGACGTCGTCGTCGAAGCCGTGGTCGGGCCCGTCGACGAGACCGACCAGCTCGACTCGCGCAAGCGCACGGCGGCGATGAAGTACGTCGGGCCCGCGGACGGGGCGGGGCAGCGGTTCGAGGCCGTCGTCCCGCTGCCGCACGCCGGGCTCACCGGCTACACGGTGCGCGTGCTGCCCTCGCACCCGCTGCTGGCGAGCTCCGCGGAGCTCGGCAAGGTGGTGCTGGCGGGCTGAGTACGCCGCGGAATTGCAGGAAGGCCACCTTCACGCCATCTAGCTGCATGAAGGTGGCCTTCCTGCAACACGGGGATCAGGGGATGAGCAGGTCCTGCCCCGGGTGGATCAGGTCGGGGTTCGCGATGTTGTTGGCCTGCGCGATGCGCATGTAGTCGTTCGCGTTCCCGTAGAACTGCTTGGCGATCTTCGACAGCGAGTCGCCGCGCTGCACGGTGTAGCGGCGCTCCGGAGCGGGCGGCGGGGTGGCCGCGGCCGCGGCGGCCGCCTGCGCCTCGGCGCGGCCCCGCGCCTCGGCGGCGTCGAGGGCGGCCTTGTCGGCCTCGCTGACGTAGGAGTTGGGCGACCACGCGACCGAGCGGTCGGCCTTGTAGATCACCAGGTTGCGGTCGTCCTGGAGCTCCAGGACGCCGCCGGGGGCGTCGCTGCCCGAAGCCCAGACGACGCCGTTGTCGGCGGTGTAGAGCACGAGGTTGCCGTCGGCCTGCATGTCGGCGCGGGCGGCGTCCTTGCCCGCGGTGCCGGTGTCCCAGGCGACGGTGCCCGCGGCGTCGGTGAGGGTCAGGTTGCCGTCGGCCTGCAGGGCCAACGTGTAGCGGCCGTTGGCGGAGATGATCCCCGCCCGGCCCGCGGCCAGGCTGCTGCCGCCGGTGAGAGTGCTCATGTGCCGTCCCTCTGCTCGTGCCGGGGTCCCGCCCGCTCCCTCGTCCGGGCGCGGGCCGCCCCGGCCGGGCGGAGGATATGGGCAGGGCGTGACCGGTTGATCACCGGGAGGGAGATCGTCATCCGGGCGTCGGCCCGGCGTCACCGTCAGCCGCAGCAGCCGCCGCCGCAGCACCCTCCGCCGCCGCCCGCGCCCGCCCGCGCCGGGGCGCGACCGCCCCCGCTCAGGCCGCCGACGGCCACCGTGGTGAGCAGCTTGACGGTGTCGGCGTGGCCCGCGGGGCAGGTCGCCGGGGCGCCGGACTCGCTCATCGGGCGGCTGACCTCGAAGGTGTCCGCGCACTCGCGGCAGCGGAAGTCGTAGCGCGGCATGGGGCGAGGATAGCGGCGTCGTCAGGACCGGGCGAGCAGCGCGATCCCCTCCGCGGCGGTCCGCTCGGCAAGGGCGAGGTCCGCGGCCGACTCCGCGCGCGCCAGCAGGGCGCCCGCGGTCGTCCAACGCTCGTTCGCCCGCCGGGCGAGGTCCGGGTCGGCGTCGACGGTCGCGAGGAGGTGCCCGAGCCGGGCGTGGGCCGACCGGGCGCCCGCCCGCGCGGCGCGCCTGCCGGGGACGCGGCGCAGCAGCGGCACCAGCGCACCGGCGACGAGGACGGCGGCGGCCGCGGCGCCCACCAGCACCCCGGTCACCGGCCCACCCGCAGCGTCCGCTCCAGCGCGGTGAGCTCGGCGTCGGCGGCGTCGAGGGCGGGTTCGTCGCGCGCAGCCTCCACCCCGGCCAGCACGAGCACGTAGCGACCCGCGGCGTCGGCCCGGGCCCGGGCGCGTCCGGGGTCGTCGGGCTGCTCGGCGAGCACGGCGTCGGCCAGGCGGGCGGTGCGGGCAAGCTGCTCCAGCCGCCGGGTGCGCAGCGACCGGCGCCGGGCCCGGCCCGCCGCCACCCGCAGCACCGCCAGGCGCAGCACGACGAACCCGACGACGACCGCGGCCACCGTCGCCAGCAGCCGCACCGCGATCTCCAGCCCCACCTGGGGCGACGCCGAGAGCTCCCGGCGGTCCACCCCGTCGGCGTAGGCGTCGGGGACGGCGGCGTCGAAGGCGAGCACCAGCTCCTCGAGCTGCGCGGTGCGGTCGGGCAGCGCCTCGTCGACGCGGTACCGCGAGGAGAACCTCGCGTCCAGGATCACCCGTTCCAGCCAGTCGACGGCGGTGCGGCGGTCGGCCTGTTCGCCCAGGTCGGGGTCGGGGAAACCGTCGCCGACGCAGATCGCCGATCTGTCGGGGGCGGTCCACACGAACGCCACCACGTCGTCGTGGCGGGCGACGACGTCCTCGCAGCGGTCGAAGGTGTCCTCCGACGGCGGCAGCACCGCGGCCACGATCGGCCGGTCGCCGATCACCTGCCGCGCCCGCCCGGCGTCGAGGACGGCGGGGGAGCCCGGCTCGATCCACACCGAGTCGGAGTGGAGGGCGTCGACGTCGCGGCGGGCCCCGTCGTCGAAGGTCCAGGAGACGACGAACTGGCCTGCGGCCGCGGCGAGCGCCAGCGCGAGCACGAGCCACCGGGTGCCGCGGCGGACCGGGGGGCGGTGCGGCGGCACCCGGCGCTCGCGCCGCGGCGAGCCGGACCGCGGCCGCCCGCGGCGCCGCGCACTCACCTGCCGCGCCCGGACAGCAGTGCCCGGCCCTGCTCGGCGGCCTCCCGCGCCACCCGGAACTCGCCGGGCTCGCGGGCGTGCTCGAGCAGGGCGTAGGCGGTGTCGCGCCGCTCGGCCGCGGCGGCCGCCCGGTCGCCGACCACGGCGTCGTCGAGGATCGCGGCGTCGAGCGCGGCGAGCTCGGCCGTGGCCCGCGCCCGCTCCTCGCGGCCCAGCGCGGCGGCGGCCGCGGCCCGGCGGCGGGCCGCGACCCCGGCGGCCAGCAGCGCGGCGAGCCCGAGTGCGGCCGCCGCACCCACCGCGACCGGCCCCGCCCATCGCGCCACCACGGTGTCGGCGACGACCGGCTCGGGCCGCGGGCGGCCGAACGGCTCGCCGGAGCGCAGCAGGGCCAGCCGCTCCAGGAACTGCGAGGCCAGCGCCCGCGGGGGCAGCGTCCGGTCGAGGATGATGTCCTCGTAGCGGCCCAGCACGTAGTCGCGCGCCGAGCGGACCTCGACCGGATCGGGCCCGGCGGCCTCCAGCCACCGCCCGCGCTGCACCAGCACGACCTCGTCCGGGTACGCCGCCGACAGCGCCGCGAGCAGGTCCCGGTCCGGTGCGCCGGCATCCAGCGCCGGCAGGGCGGCGATCCGCACCCGGCCACCGGGCAGCAGGTCGTCGATCCACGGGCCGTCGACGAGCGGGTCCCCCGGTCCCGTGCCCGGCGCCGTCCCCGTCGCGACGACCCGGCTCTCCCGCAGGCCGGCCAGCACGGCGTCGCGCTCGGCCGGGTCCTCGACGCCGCCCGACGGCGCGCCGAGGTCGACCTCCTCGCCGGTGCGCAGGTAGGTCAGCGCGAACCGTACCTACGCGGTGACGTCGAGGTGGGCCAGGTTCTCGCGCAGGTCGTCCAGCGCCGACGCACCGACGGTGGCCTCGCCGACGATCCGCACCCGCGTGCCGGTGACCAGCACGACGTCGAGGTCGCGGTCGCGGGCCCAGCCGGCCAGCGGCCGGTCGACGAGGTCGTAGCGCTGCGCCAGGGGCAGTTCCAGCGGCGCGTAGGGGGTCACGAGCACGCGGGTGTCCGGGTCGAGCAGGGGGCGCAGCGCCGCCTCGTCGAGCCGGGCCTGCGCGCCGGGCACGCGGTGGACCGGCGCCCGTTCCAGCGCGGACAGCGCGGCGTCGAGGTCGAGCCCGGGGTAGACCTCGGCCGCCCGTGCGGCGCCCGGCACCAGCACGGCGAGCAGGACGAGCGCGGCGGCCGTCGCGGCCGTACGGAGCACGGGCACGACCTCCGGGTCAGGGGATGCGCAGCAGCAGCAGCGAGCGGGGGGGCTGGGTGATCGTCGCACCCCCCGGGACCGGCCTCGTGCCCGCGGGCACGCCGTCGGGCCGGGTGGAGTCCAGCTCGGGGCGGTAGGGGCCGTCGGGGGGCAGGGTCACGGCCAGCGCGTCCGCCCCGGCGTGCAGCAGCAGCAGCCACTCGCCGCGCTGCAGGCCGAGGCTGTGCAGGCCGCCGTCGTGCCAGTCGTGGCCGCGCAGCCGTCGCCCGGCCGGGTGCCACCAGAGGATCTCCCCGTCGCGGTAGAAGCTGTCGCGGTGCAGCGCGGGGGAGCTGCGCCGGATCGCGGTGAGCCGCGCGGTGAACGCCGTCATCGACGCCGGCGCGGGCCCGGGCGTCCAGTCGACCCAGGAGGTCGGGTCGTCGAGGCAGTAGGCGTTGTTGTTGCCGCCCTGGGTGCGCCACAGCTCGTCGCCGCCGAGCAGCATCGGGGTGCCGGTGGACAGCAGCATCGTGGCGAGCACCGCCCGCGCGGTCGACAGCCGGCGCCCCGCCACCACCGGCGACGTCGTCGGGCCCTCCACGCCGAAGTTCTGCGACCGGTTGTCGTCGGTGCCGTCGCGGTTGCCCTCGCCGTTGGCCTCGTTGTGCTTGCGGTCGTAGGACACGAGATCGCGCAGGGTGAACCCGTCGTGCGCGGTGACGAAGTTGACCGACGCCCACGGCCGCCGCCCGCTGGCCGCGTAGAGGTCGGAGCTCCCGGTGAGCCGGGAGGCGACCTCGCCGATGCCGCCGTGGCCGCGCCAGAAGTCGCGCACGGCGTCGCGGAACCGGCCGTTCCACTCCGACCAGGCGACGCCGAACCCGCCGACGCGGTAGCCCTCGCCGGTGGCGTCCCACGGCTCGGCGATCAGCTTGACGCGGGAGAGCACGGGGTCGGTCGCGATCGCCGTCAGCAGCGGGGCGTGCGGGTCGAACGTGCCCGAGCGCGGCCGGCCCAGCACCGAGGCCAGGTCGATCCGGAACCCGTCGACGCCGAACGCCGTCACCCAGTGCCGCATCGCGTCGCACACCAGCCGGATGACGGTGGGGGAACCGGCGTCGAGGGTGTTGCCGGTGCCGGTGATGTCGGCGTCGTGGCCGTTGCCGCCGAGCGAGTAGTAGGCGGGGGCGTCGAGGCCGCGGTAGGACAGCGTGGTGCCGCCGACGCCGCCCTCTGCGGTGTGGTTGGGGACGATGTCGAGGATCACCTCGATGCCCGCGGCGTGCAGCGCCTCCACCATCACGGCGAACTCCGCCACCTCGGCACCCGGCACGCTCGCGTACCCGGCGTGCGGGGCGAGGAAGCCGAGCGTGGCGTAGCCCCAGTAGTTGGGCATGCCGCGCTCCAGCAGCGGCGGCTCGTCGGCGATGGAGGTGACGGGCAGCAGCTCGACGGCGGTGACGCCGATCCGGCGCAGGTGCCCGGTGACCGCGGGGTGCGCGAGGCCGAGGTAGGTGCCGCGGTGCTCGGGCGGGACCTCGGGGTGGCACTTCGTGTAGCCGCGCACGTGCAGCTCGGCGATCACCGTCTCCGACCACGGCACGTCCGGGCGCGGGTGCGCGGGCGCCCCGTCGGGGCCGGTGACGACCGAGAGCGGCACGTGGCCCAGCGAGTCGCGCTCGTTCGACGCCCCGGTCATCGGGTCGTCGACCCAGCCGCGGGCGGCGTCCAGGTCGGTCACCCGGCCGGTGATCCGTCGGGCGTAGGGGTCGACCAGGATCTTCGCCGGGTTGGCGCGCAGGCCCTGCCACGGCCGGTACGGGCCGTGCACCCGGTAGCCGTACCGCTGGCCCGCGGCCACGCCGGGGACGTGCCCGTGCCAGACGCCGAACGTGCGCTCGGTCAGCTCCACCCGCCGCTCGGTGAGGGTCCCGTCGGCCCCGTCGATGAGGCAGACCTCGACGGACTCGGCGCTCGCGGAGGCGACGGCGAACCGCACCCCGGTGTCGTCGACATGGGAACCCAGGGGGAAGACCGGCACGACGGGTCAGGATAGAGGGCGCCTCGCGGCCCGGCCGCCACGATCGGCGAGGATGGGCCGGTGGCTGCTCCCGAATCCCCTGCGCCCGCCCCCGATCTCACCGACCTCGTCGTCCGCGTCGACGGGGTGAGCGTGCGCCGTGGCCCCGCCACGCTGCTGCGCGACGTCGACTGGCGCGTCGAGCTCGACGAGCGCTGGGTCGTGCTGGGCCCCAACGGCGCGGGCAAGACCACGTTGCTGCGGCTCGCGGCGGCCGAGCTGCACCCGTCCGTGGGGACGGTGCACGTGCTGGGGGAGCGGATCGGGCGGGTGAACCTCGCGGAGCTGCGCACCCGGATCGGCCTGACGTCCGCGGCGCTGGGCCTGCGGGTCCCGAACGACGAGACCGTGCGCGACGTCGTCGTCAGCGCCGGGTACGGGGTGCTGGGCCGCTGGCGGGAGGACTACGACAGCGCCGACACCGACCGCGCCGACCACCTGCTCGACGCCCTCGGCGTGCGCGCACTGGCCGACCGCACGTTCGGCACGCTGAGCGAGGGCGAGCGCAAGCGCACCCTGATCGCCCGGGCGCTGATGACCGATCCCGAGCTGCTGCTGCTCGACGAGCCGGCCGCCGGGCTGGACCTCGGGGGCCGCGAGGACCTGGTCGCCCGGCTCACCGCGCTGGCCGCCGACCCCGACGCGCCCGCCTCGGTCCTGGTCACCCACCACGTCGAGGAGATCCCGGTCGGTTACAGCCACGGCCTGCTCATGCGCGACGGCGCGGTGGTCGCCGCGGGCCTGCTCGACTACGTGCTCACCGACGAGAACCTGACGGCCACCTTCGGGCTGCCGCTCGGGGTCCTGCGCCGCCGCGGCCGCTACACCGCGTGGCTGCGCTGATCTAGGGTCTGGTCCCGTGACCGAATTCGTGAAGCTCGAGGTCGAGGGTGGGGTCGGGACGATCCGGCTGGACCGCCCGCCGATGAACGCCATCAGCCGTCAGGTGCAGGAGGAGCTGCTCGTCGTCGCCGCCGAGGCCACGCAGCGCGCCGACGTCCGCGCGGTGGTGCTCTACGGCGGGGAGAAGGTGCTCGCCGCGGGCGCCGACGTCAAGGAGATGGCGAACATGACCTACGCCGACATGTCGGTGGTCGCCCGCCGGCTCTCGGCGGGGTTCGGCGCGCTCGCCTCGATCCCCAAGCCCACGGTCGCGGCCATCACCGGGTACGCGCTCGGCGGCGGCCTGGAGGTCGCGCTGGGCTGCGACCGCCGCGTCTGCGGCGACAACGCCAAGCTCGGCCAGCCCGAGATCCTGCTCGGCATCATCCCCGGCGGCGGCGGCACGCAGCGGCTCACCCGGCTGATCGGGGCGCCGCGGGCCAAGGACCTGATCTTCACCGGGCGCATGGTGAAGGCGCAGGAGGCGCTGGAGATCGGCCTGGTCGACGAGGTCGTGCCGGCCGACGAGGTCTACTCCGCCGCCCGTCGCTGGGCCGAGCAGTTCGTCGCCGCCCCCGCCGTGGCGCTGGCCGCGGCGAAGAAGGCCATCGACGGCGGGCTCGACGTCGACCTGCGCACCGGGCTCGACCTGGAGGCCGAGGTGTTCGCGGCGCTGTTCGCCACCGACGACCGGAAGATCGGCATGGACTCCTTCGTGGCCAACGGCCCCGGCAAGGCGGAGTTCACCGGGCGCTGAGCCCCCCGGGCCCGCACACACCCACCCCGCGGTGTGCGGGCCCCGTTCCCGCCCGTGGATAGGGTGTTACCCATGAGTACGGAGCCGCTGCCGAACCCGCACGCCACCGCCGAGGAGGTGGAGGCGGCGCGGCACGACGCCAAGCTCGCGAACGTGCTCTACCACGACTGGGAGGCCGGCTCCTACGACGACAAGTGGTCGATCTCCTACGACGAGCGCTGCATCACCTACGCCGCCGACCGCTTCCGGCTCGTCGCGGGCGAGACCGGATGGCCCTACGGGCGGGCGCTGGAGCTGGGCAGCGGCACCGGGTTCTTCCTGCTCAACCTCATGCAGGCCGGGGTGGCGACGCGGGGCTCGGTCACCGACCTGTCGCCGGGCATGGTCGCCGCCGCACTGCGCAACGCCGGGCACCTCGGTCTCGACGTCGACGGCCGCGTCGCCGACGCCGAGCGCATCCCCTACGACGACGCCACGTTCGACCTCGTCGTCGGGCACGCCGTGCTGCACCACATCCCCGACGTCGAGCTGGCCCTGCGCGAGGTGCTGCGGGTGCTCAGGCCGGGCGGGCGGTTCGTCTTCGCGGGCGAGCCCACCCGCGTCGGCGACGCCTACGCCCGGCGCCTGGGCGCGCTGACCTGGAAGGCGACCACCACGCTGACGAGGCTGCCCGCGCTGAGCGGGTGGCGGCGGCCGCAGACCGAGCTCGACGAGTCGAGCCGGGCCGCGGCGCTGGAGGCGCTCGTCGACATCCACGTCTTCGACCCCGCCACGCTGGAGGACACCGCCCGCCGGGCCGGGGCGCCGGACGCGCGCGTGGTCACCGAGGAGTTCAGCGCCGCGATGCTGGGCTGGCCGGTGCGCACCTTCGAGGCCGCGGTGCCGCCGGGCAAGCTCGGGATGCGCTGGGCGATGTTCGCCTACCGCGGCTGGCAGCGGCTGTCCTGGCTCGACGAGCACGTGCTCTCCCGCGTCGTGCCGCGGGCCTGGTTCTACAACGCGCTGGTCACCGGGACGAAGCCGGCCGGGTAGTCCTACGGATCCGCCCGCGGGCCCGCGCGCGTGAGGATGGCGGGCGTGACCGGACTGCGCAGACGCCTCCCCGTGATCGCCTGCGTCGTCAGCGCGGTGCTGGCCGTGGTGCTCGCCGTCGCCGCGGGGCTGCTGGCCGTGCAGTCGGGGCCGACCGAGACCCTCGCGCAGGCCCGGGCGCACCTGACGGGGCTCGTGGTCGGGATCGGGGGCGCCGGGGACCCGGTCGACGGGCAGGGGGCCGGGTGCCGCTGGTTGGGCGTCGGGCCGGACAGCCGCCAGGTGCGCCCGCGCGTGGAGCTGCGGGTGCCGGGGGACCCGGGGGCGCTGCTGGCCGCGGCCGCGCGCGCCGGGGAGGTGCTCGCGAGCGGCGCGGCGGGCGTCGAGGTGCGGGCCGCGGGCGGCTACCTTCTGGACGTCCGGGTGTCGCAGGGGGGCGGGGTCGTGCTGGTGGGGGAGTCGCCGTGCGTGTGGCCGGCCGGGACCCGCACGCCGTGAGCGAGCGCCCGCTCGAACCGCTGTGGCGCGGGCTGCTGTTCTACCGCGTGCTCACCCTGCTCAGCACGACCGCCGTCGTGCTGTGGACCCTCGACGACCACGCCTCCCCGGCCGGCGCCGTCGCCGTGCAGGCGGTCATGGCGGCGTGGACGGCGTACCTCGCCCGCGGCTACTTCGGCGGGCGGCCGCGGGGCCGTCTCGCGCTCGCCGACCTGGCCGTCACCTGCGGGGTGATCGCCACGACGCCGCTGGTGCAGACGCCCGCGCAGATCGCCGCCGACGCCCCGGTCTCGGGCTCCATCTGGACGCCGTGCGCCGTACTGGCCTGCGCGCTGGCCTACGGGGTGCGCGGCGGGCTGGGCGGCGCGGTGCTGCTGTGCACGGTGCTGCTGGCGGTGTCGGCGCGCTGGCAGGACGAGGTCGGCGACATCCAGCTCATCGTGCTCGTCGCCGTCAGCATCGGGTTCGCCTCGACGGTGCTGCGCCGCCAGGCGCGGCGGCTGAGTGCCGCGGTCGCGGCCCAGGCCGCGATGGCCGAGCGCGAGCGGCTCGCCCGGGCCGTCCACGACGGCGTGCTGCAGGTGCTCGGCTACGTCCACCGCCGCGGTGCCGCCCTGGGCGGGGACGCCGGGACGCTCGCGGCGCTGGCCGGGGAGCAGGAGGTCGCGCTGCGCACGCTGCTCACCACGGGCGGTGCCCCGACCGACGGTCACGGCGACCGGGACCTCGCCGACGCGCTGCGGATGCTGGGTTCGGCCCGCGTCAGCGTCTCGACCCCGGCGCACCCGGTGCCGCTGCCCGCGCACGCCGTCGACGAGCTGGTGGCGGTGGTCGGGGCGGCGCTGGCCAACGTGGCGCTGCACGTGGGGCCGGACGCGCCCGCCTGGGTGCTCGTCGAGGACATGGGGCGCGAGGTGGAGATCAGCGTGCGCGACGAGGGCCCGGGCATCCCCGAGGGGCGGCTCGCGGAGGCGGAGCGGCAGGGCAGGCTCGGGGTGGCGCGGTCGATGGTCGGGCGGGTGCGCGACCTGGGGGGCACGATCAGCTGCGAGACCGGTCCCGGCCGCGGTACCGAGTGGATCGTCCGGATGGTGAGGGAGCAGGCATGACCGACGACGAGATCACCGTGATGGTCGTCGACGACCACCCGATCTGGCGCGAGGGCGTGGCGCGCGACCTCACCGAGCGTGGCCTGACGGTCGTCGCGACGGCCCCGGACGCCGCGGCGGCCGTGCGGATCGCCCCGGCCGCCCGGCCCCAGGTGGTGCTGATGGACCTCAACCTCGGCGCCACCTCCGGGGTCGAGGCCATCGAGGGCATCCTCGCGACGCTGCCGGAGACCCGCGTGCTCGTGCTGTCGCAGAGCGGCGAGCAGGCCGACGTCCTGGAGGCGGTCAAGGCGGGGGCCACCGGCTACCTGGTGAAGTCGGCGGGGGTCGAGGAGCTGATCGCCGCGGTCCGGCGCACGGCGGCGGGGTTTCCGGTGTTCACCCCCGGGCTGGCGGGGCTGGTGCTGGGGGAGTACCGGCGGCTGGCCGGGGAGCCCGCAGCGCAGGAGGCCCCGGTGCTGACCGAGCGCGAGACCGAGGTGCTGCGGCTGGTCGCCAAGGGGCTCACCGCCCGCCAGATCGGCGAGCGGCTGACGGTCTCGCACCGCACCGTGGAGAGCCACGTCCAGAACACCCTGCGCAAGCTCCAGCTGCACAACCGCGTGCAGCTCGTGCGCTACGCGATCGACCAGGGGCTCGCCGACGACTGACCACGGACCGATGACGACGCTGCGTACCGGACGGGTGACGCGGCGTGTCGGGGGGTCGGGCGTCGTGTCCGGGATGGCAGGATCGGGTCATGACCGCGGGAAGTCCGGTGTCCGCGGTGCTCCTGCACGGCCCGCCCGCCCGCGCCGAGGTGCTGCGCTCCGGCGGGGTCACGGTCCTCGGCGCCGTCGACTCGGTGGAACGGGCGCTGGGGCTGGCCCCCGACGTGCTGGTCGTCGACCTGGCCGGTCCGGGCGCGCTCGCCGCGGTCGGCGCGGCCAGCGACGGGGGCCTCGCGGTGCTGGCGGTGTCCGACTCCGGCGAGCACGTCGAGGTGCTGGCCGCGGTCCGCGCGGGCGCGATCGGCTTCGTCGTCGACACCGGTCGCCCGTGGGACGTCCTGGACGCCGTCACGCGCATGGCCGCCGGGGAGCCGGCCTACGGGCCCGGGCTCGCGGCCGTCGTGCTGGAGGCCCGCGGCCTGCCCGCCGCCGCGGACGTGCACCTGACCGCCCGCGAGTCCGACGTGCTGCGGCTCGTCGTCGAGGGGCTGACGGCCCGCCAGATCGCCACCCGGCTCGGGCTCTCGCCGCGCACGGTGGAGAACCACGTGCAGCACCTGCTGGGCAAGCTCCCGGTGACCAACCGCGCCGCGCTCGTCCGGTACGCGATCGAGCACGGGCTGGCCTGAGTCACCCGAGCCGGCCCACCCGCTCCAGGACCGCGCCCAGCACGGCCCCGACGTCGGCGTCCACGGCCACCGCGACGGCGGGACCGGTGCCGCCGGGGACGGTGGCGCCGCGGGCGGGGCCCAGGTCGCAGGCCACCGCGAGGGGTGTGGGGTCGGTGCGCAGCGTCCCGGGCGCGATCGCCTCCAGGACGGCGACGGCGTCGTGCAGGGCCACCGCGTCGACGCCGTGGCGGGCCCGGAAGGCCACGCGGTAGTGCCCGACGACCTGGGCCAGCTCGTGCCCGCGGGGCCCGCCCGCGGCCAGCGCCGCGAGCCAGTCGGGCCCGGCCGGGCAGCGGTGGGTGAGGTCGAGCGGCACCATCGTGACGGGCACGTCGGCCTGGGTGAGCACGCGGTGGGCCGCCTCGGGGTCGCAGTGGGCGTTGAACTCCGCGGCCCCGGTGACGTTGCCCGCGCCCAGCGAGCCGCCCATCCACACGATCCGCCCGATCCGCGGCGCCAGCTCGGGGTGCACCGCGAGCAGCAGCGCGACGTTGGTGAGCGGGCCGATCGGCGCGATCGTGACGGGCTCGGCCGCCTCCCGCAGCACCGCGGCCATCACCGCGACCGCGCCGCGCGCGTCGGGTGCGGCGGTGGGGTCGGGCAGGGCGTCCGCGCGCCCGCCCAGGCCGTCGCCGCCGTGCCACTGCTCGGCACGCTCGGCGCGGTCGTGCACCAGCGGCCGGGCCGCCCCCGCCGCCACGGGCACGCCCGTGCGACCGGCCAGCGCGAGCACCCGCCCGGCGTTGCGGGTGGTCTGCGGCAGCGCGACGTTGCCGAAGACGGTGGTGACGGCCCGCAGGTCCACCTCCGGTGACGCGACGGCGAGCATCAGCGCGACGGCGTCGTCGACCCCGGGGTCGGTGTCGATGATCAACGGGATCGGCATGGGGAGGAGCGTAAGGCGGTACCTGCCCGCGGGCGACGGGCTACTCGCCGCGGTGCGCCCGGCCGTGACGGCCGCGGCGCTGCCGGTCCGGGAGGTGGGGGCGCGGACCGGCATGCCGGGCGCCGCGGAGACCGCGGCCGCCCGCGCCTCACTCGGAGCGGGTGGGCTCGCTGTCGTCGTCGCCGTCGAGGTCGTGGGCGGCGCGCTCGGTGGTGCCGCCGGAGCCCCCGGGGTCGGTGTCGGGGGCCTGCTCGGTGGACGGGTCGGCGGCGGCGTGTACCCGGGCGTCGCCGGGGTCGGCGGCGGTGGGGTGGTCGACGCGGCGGGAGACCTCGCGGTCGAGTTCCTCGTTCGGGCGGCTCATGGTGGGGACTACCCGCCGGATTAGGGTTCCACTCCATGACCAGCATGTGGGGGTCGCCGCTGCGCGAGCGCTGGAGGGGGCGCCGCGACCCGCGGCAGGCCCGCTTCCTCACCGTCGCCTCGCTGCGCTGGGTGCTGCGGAACCGGGCGTACACGCCCTGGTACCTGGTGCGCTACTGGCGGCTGCTGCGCTTCCGCGCGGCGAACCCGCACGTGGTGCTGCGCGGCATGGTGTTCCTCGGGAAGCGGGTGGAGCTGCACGCCCGCGCCGGGTACGGGCGGCTGGAGATCGGGCGCTGGGTGCACATCGGCGACGGCAACTCGCTGCGCTGCCACGAGGGATCGCTGCGGATCGGCGACAAGGTCGTGTTCGGCAAGGACAACACCGTCAACTGCTACCTCGACGTCGAGATCGGGGCGGCCACGATCGTCGCCGACTGGGTCTACGTCACCGACTTCGACCACCGCATCGACGACGTGACGATCCCGATCAAGGACCAGGGCATCGTCAAGACCCCCGTACGGATCGGGCCGGACTGCTGGATCGGCACCAAGGTGTCGGTGCTGCGCGGCACCCGGGTCGGCCGCGGATCGGTGCTGGGCGCGCACGCCGTGGCCCGCGGGGAGGTCCCGGAGTACTCGATCGCGGTCGGGGCCCCGGCGCGGGTGGTGCGCAACCGCCTCGACGACTACCGCGCCGCCGCCGCCGAGCGCGCCGCCGTCGCCGACATCGCCCGCAAGACCGCCGCCGCGGTGCAGGAACGGATCGCCCGCACTGAATCGATGTGAGCTGCGTCCGGGTCGGAAACAGTGGGCTCGTGCCGGCCGTTGGACCGGTGTGAGCGCTCACCCACCCCGAAGGAGCTCCCGATGAACGACCGCACCGTCGCCCTCCTGCAGGAGCTCGAGGCGACCTACACCGTCGCCGTCAACGAGGCCGTCGCGGAGGGCCGTGACGACCTGATCCGCGAGCTCGTCGCCGAGTACCCCGACGCCGCCGCGAAGGTCATCGCGGCCGAGGCCGCCTGAGAGTCAGCGGCCGAACACGTTCCCCGTGGGGATCTTCGGGCGGGCCAGCTCCCTCGGCCCGCCCGCAGGCGTGCGCGCGTAGACCTCGGCCGTCGCCGCCGCGATGCGGGTCCAGTCGAACTCCGCGCCCAGCCGCGTCCGCGCGGCCCGGGCGCGGCGCCGCGCCGCCGCCGGGTCGGCCAGCACCGAGCCGACCGCCCTGGCGAGCGCGGCCACGTCGCCGGGCGGGAAGGACACCCCGCTGACGCCGTCGACCACGATGTCGCCCAGCCCGCCCGCACTCGAGGCCACCAGCGGCGCCCCCGCCGCGGCCGCCTCGAGCGCGACGATGCCGAACGGCTCGTAGCGGCTGGGCAGCACCACCGCGTCGACGCCCGCCAGCAGCGCCGCCAGCTCGTCGTCGGGCAGGTGGCCGAGGAAGGCGACGCTGCGCCGCACGCGGTGGGTGCGCACGGCGTCGTCGAGCAGCTCGGTGGCGGTGCCGGTGCCCGCCACCAGCAGCCGGGTGCCCGGGTGGGCGCGCCGGATGCGGGGCAGCGCGGCGACCAGGTCGTGCACACCCTTCTCGTACTCCAGGCGGCCGAAGTAGAGCAGCAGCGGCGTGCCGTCGGGGGCGTGCCGCGCGCGGGCGGCGGCCACCCGGCGCCGCGGGACGCGCCAGCCGCGGGGCTCGATCCCGTTGTGCAGCACCGTGATCGGCTCCGGGTCGAGGTCGAACAGCTCGGCCACCTCGGCCCGCATCGCCGCCGAGCAGGTGACGACGGCGTCGGCGCGGTTCGCCAGCCACCACTCCGTGGAGTGCACCTGGCGGCTCACCGGCGAGGACAGCCAGCCCGCGAAGCGGCCCGCCTCGGTGGCGTGGATCGTGGCGACGAGCGGGGCGCCCAGCACGTCGGCGAGCGCGATCGCGGGGTGGGCGACGAGCCAGTCGTGGGCGTGCACGACATCGGGCACCCAGCCGCCCAGGCGGGTCAGCGCGGCGCGGACCATCGCGTGGCCCATGGCAAGCGTCCACGCCACCATGTCGCGCGCGAACTCCAGGTGCGCGGGGTCCTCGGCGACCCGCAACACCCGCACCCCGTCCGCCGTGGCGTCGGTGGTGGGGTGGGTCTCGGCGTCGCTGCCCGCGGGGTGCCGCGACAGCACGACGACCTCGTGCCCCGCCGCGGCGAGCGCGGTGGCCAGCGCGTGCACGTGCCTGCCCAGCCCGCCGACCACGACCGGGGGGTACTCCCAGGACACCATCAGCACCCGCATCGCCCGAACCTACTCGTCGGTAAGACGCGGCGTCAGAGCAGGGGATTGCAGGGGCTGGCCACGACCGCTCCCGGGGTCGCGCCGGGCACGAACTTGCGCCAGTCGCCGCTCACCATCGTCGGGGCGTCGACGATGCGCACGCCGTCGGCGAAGTAGGTGGTGGCGAGCACCATGCGGGGCACGGTGGTGCGGTTGGCACCCGCGGTGTGGAAGCAGTGGGCGGAGTGGAAGCTCATCTCGCCCGCCGCGAACGGCCCGTCCTCGACGTCCACCGCGCGCGCCCGGAACACCTCGGACACCCCGCGGTCGTAGGTCGTGCCGTGCTTGTCGAACTCGACGTCGGCCACCAGCCGCCAGGTGTCGGCGCCCCGGGCGAACGCCAGCGGCCCCATCTCCCGTGGCGTGGGCTGCAGCGGGATCCAGGCCGTCAGCACGTCGGCGGAGGCCAGCGGGAAGTGGTGGGCGTCGAAGTGCCAGGGCGTGCGACCGGCGCCGGGCTCCTTGGACAGCGCGTTGTCGTGGTAGAGCCGCACCCCGTCGACGCCGAGCAGCCCGGCGGCGATGCCGCCGATCCGCGGCGAGAGCACCGCGGCGCGCAGCAGCGGGTCCTCGAGCCACATCATCTCCAGGCTCTGGAACCCCACCGACGGGTCGACGGCCGCGTCGAGCATCGCGCGCAGCCGGATCCGCAGCCGTTCCAGACCGCCCGGCGAGAGCACCCCGGGCAGCTTGACGAACGACTCCGCGCGGTAGGCCGCGACCTGGTCGGCGGTGAGCGGGTAGGGCTGCGCCAGCTCGGCGGCGAGCGCGTCGTCGCCGGGCAGCGGGCCGGGGTCGTGCGGCGCCGGGTCGGTCAGCGGGCCGTCCGGCGCGGGGCCGTCGGCCAGTGACATGTACCAGTCCCACCACTGGTCGTTGCCGCGGTCCCACTCCACTGCCACGTCGGAGGACGCGCCGGCCGCGGTGGCGGCGGAGAGCCGGGGGTTCACCGGTTCTCCCAGGTCATGAGGTGCGTGACGTGGGTGAAGGTGTAGGCGCCCTCGGCGTCGCGGCAGCCGGCGAGGTAGGAACCGAGCGGCCCGTCGGCCTCCATCGCCTCCAGCGACACGGCGGAGTCGAACGCGCAGCGCTGCAGGAAGCCCTCGACGACGCCGCGGTCGGCGGACCCCGTCGTGTAGTGCAGCGGCACGATCGTCGGCCGTACACCGGCCGCGCCCAGCGCGTCGGCGACGCCCTCGGCGTCGGTGTACGGGGTGACGTCGGGGGCGAACTGGGCCCGGTACGCCTCGTAGAACGCGAGGTAGTGCGACCGCGCGCAGGCCTGCGCGACGACCCCGAACCCGCCGGGCCGCAACGCCGCCACCATCCGCGCGACGCCCGCGGCGAGCTGGTCGGGCGGCAGCGCGTAGAGGGCGTGGGTGGCCCAGGCGACGTCGTAGGCCCGTTCGGCCCGGAAGTCCTGCAGGAGCAGCTCGTGCTCGGCCGCCGCGGCGAACGGGGTGCGCAGCACGGCGCGGGCCTCGGCGAGGCTGAACCCGGACGGGTCGAGCAGGTCGACGGCGACCGGCGGCCGCGCCGGCAGGCCCCTGCGCAGCAGCGCGGCCGGGAACTTCCCGCTGCCGCACGCCACGTCGAGCAGCCGGATCCGGCCGTCGAGGGTGTGGTCGCGCAGGTCGGCGGCCCAGTCGCGGGCCTCGGCGAGCTGCCGGTAGTCCTCGGTGGCGAGGGCGTAGAACGCCTCCATCTCCGCGCGCCCCGCCTCGCTCCAGTGGTCCAGGCTGCGTCGGGCGGTGTCGGGGAGGGTCACCCCGGAACCCAACCACGGCGTTCGCCGCGCCGCGACCGCATCGCGCACCTACGTTGAGGTGTGACCATCCCGGGTTCGACCCTCCCGCTCGACCGCCTGCGCGACGAGGTGCGCGCCGCGGGCTCCCTACCTGCGCTGACCGGTGAGCGGTACGCCCTCACCCACGCGGTGTACGAGGCGGCGAGCGACCAGCGCCCCCGACTGCAGGACTGGATGACCGCGGCGCTGCCGCCGCTGCTGGACGGGTGCGACCCGGTGCGGGTCGTCGGGGTCGGGGTGGGGGACGGCAGCGTCGACGCCCCGTTCGCCGCCGCACTCGCCGCGGGCGGGCGCCGCGTCCACTACACCGGGGTCGAGCCGCATGCCCCGTCCGCGATGGGGTTCGCCGGCCGGCTGGCCGCGCTGCCCGCCGACGCGCTGACGCCGTCGGTGGTCATCGGGGACTTCGCCGACCACGACCCGGGCTCGCCCGCCGACCTCGTGCACTTCGTCCACTCGCTCTACTACGTCGACGACCTCGGAGCCTGCGTCGACCACGCGCTCGCGCTGCTGCGCCCGGGGGGCCTGTTCGTCGCGGCGACGGCCCCGCTCGAACCGCTGTGCGTGCTCACCGAGCTGCTGTGCCCGTGGGAGGGGCACCGGCCGTGGTTCTCCGGTGACGTGCTCGCCGAGCTCGTGCTGCGCGGGCTCGACGTCCGCACCGAGACCGTGCACGGACGCCTCGACGTCGTCGACGTACTCGCCGACCCGGCCGGCCGGGGTGAGGCGGTGTTCGACTTCCTGGTCGGCGCCCGCACGGCGGCGATGACCGACGCCGTCCGCGACGCCGTGCTCGACCATCTGCGCGACATCGCCGTCGACGGCCACGTGCCGCACCCGTTGGACATCGTGATCGCCCGGACCTGCTGACCCCGCTCAGGGCAGGTCGCGGGCGTCCACGTGGCCGAAGGGGTGGGCGGGCCAGGTCCGGACCCGGTGCGCGGCGGCGGCGCGGCGACCCGCGTGCAGCAGGGCCGCCAGCTCCTCGACGCGGGCGGCGTGGGCGTGCGCGCGGTCGCGCGCGTAGCCCGCCGCCGAGTCCTTGGTGACCATGAACGCCCAGTCGCTCGACAGCGCCAGCAGCGCCTCCTGGGCCAGCGCGTCGCGCAGCGGGTCGCGCACCGGCCCGGCCGGGGGGACGGCGAGCAGCGCCTTCTGCACCGCGGCGTTGAGCGCGACCAGGTCCTCGACCCCCGCCCACACCCGCCAGTCCTTGCCCGACCCCCACGACGACGGCGGCAGCTCCACCGGGTCCCCGACGAGCCCCGCGTCGACGGCCCCGCGCAGCGTCGTGACCCGCACCCCGGCCTCCGGCAGCGCGCGCAGCACGGCCTCCAGCCACGCCGGGCCCTCGTGCCACCAGTGGCCGAACAGCTCGGTGTCGAACGCGGCGACGGTCAGGGCGGGGCGCCCGTGCCGCTCGCGCAGGCCCACCAGCCGTTCCCGGACGACGGCGACGAAGTCCGCGGCGTCGCGCCGCACCGCCGCGGCCGCCCGGGCCGGGTCGTAGGGCGCCTTGTCCTCCGGCTGCACCGAGCGGCCGGTCACGCGCGCGGGTTTGAGGCCCGAGGGGTGGTCGTAGGTGTGGAAGTCGCGGTAGTCGCGCCCGCCCGGGTAGCCCTTGCGCGGTGACCACACGCGGTAGGTGACGTCGAGGTCGCGGGCGAAGGCGAGCACGCCCGAGTCGCCGACGGGCCGGGCGAACGCCGTGTCGCCGCGCACCGCCGGGCCGTCGACGAGGAACCGCCGCACGCCCGCCGCGGCGTACCCGCGCTCCATCCCGGGCGCGTAGCCGCACTCCGGCGCCCAGATCCCGGACGGGCGGCTCCCCAGCCGCAGCTGCGCGTCGGCCAGGCCGGTCTCCAGCGCGAACTCCCGCACCGGTGGCTCCAGCAGCGGCGCGAACGGGTGCGTCGCGGGCCCGCCGAGCAGCTCCAGCGCACCGGCGTCGGACAGCCCCCGCAGCAGCGGCGACGCCCCGTGCCGCCACCGCGTCCCGAACGTCTCCAGCGCGGCGGTGGCGGTGCGGTGCTCGTGCGCGCCCAGATCGGGCAGCCGGGCGGCGGCCTCGTGGGCGCGCAGCAGCCAGCCGCCGAGCCAGTCGTGCACCCCGCGCAGGCAGTGCGGGTCGTCGAGCTGGGCGGCCAGCACCGGGGTGACGCCGAGGGTGAGCAGCTCGCGCCCGCCCTGGGCGGCGAGGCGCTCCACGACGTCGAGGACGGGCAGGTAGGAGTGCGCCCAGGACTGGTACAGCCACTCCTCGCCCACCGGCCAGCGGCCGTGGTGGGCGAGCCAGGGGAGGTGGCTGTGCAGCACGAGGCAGAAGGTGCCGACGGGTCGAGCCACCTCCCGGACGCTACGCGACGCGCGCGGACCGGCGGTCGTCAGCGGCGGGCCAGGACCAGCAGGTCCAGGCTCGCGTCCACGTCGTCGCCGTGCAGCTCGAAGTCGGCACTCGTCACCGAGGCGACGTCCGCGCGCAGGGCGGCGGGCCACGGGTTCCCGTCGACGACGACGGCGACCTGCGCGTCGACGATCGACCCGCCGTGGCGCGCGTCGAGCTCCCGCAGGCGGGGGCCGTGGTGCAGCCCGAGCACCTCGACGTCGGCGAACCCGGCGTCGCGCACCAGCCCGGCGAGCTCGGACCCGGACAGCTCGCGGGTGTGGAAGGGGTTGAGCGGGGTGTCGCGGCCGGGGGAGAAGGTGATCCGGTTGGGCGTGGACAGCAGCAGCGCGCCCCCCGGGGCCAGCACGCGGCGGCACTCGCGCAGGAACCGCTCCTGCTCCCACAGGTGTTCGATCACCTGCAGCGACACCACCGCGCCGACCGCACCGTCGCGGACGGGCAGCGCGACGAGGTTGGCACGCGCCACGTCGACGCGGGGGTAGCGGCGGGCGGCGTGGACGGCGGTGGGGACGTCGTAGTCGAGGCCGACGACCCGGCGCGCGACCCCGGCCAGCAGGTCGGCGCCGTACCCCTCGCCGCAGCCGGCCTCCAGCACGTCGAGCCCGGTGCAGCGGGGCGCGATCGCGGCGTAGACCACCTCGTGGCGGCGGAACCAGTAGTTCTCCTCGGCGATGCCGGGCACGGTGCGCTCGCCGGTCAGGGGCAGGGATGTCACCGTCCGCACGCTGCCAGACCCGCGTCGGGGCCCCGCGACCGGCGGTCGACCTGACGACCGCCTGACGATCGGCGCGACCGGGCACCGGGGTGCCCCGCGGCCCGCTACAACTGGTCGTGGTGACCACCGGACCGTCCCGTTCCGGGGAGCGCGGAGGCTGGGGAGCCCGCCGCGGCAGGCCTCGGAGATCGGCCTCCGGGGAGAGGCGTTCGGGCCGGTGGTCACCCGTCCGGCGTCGACGGGTCCGGCGCGGGGTCGGGGCGCTGGGTCACGGTCGGCACCGCGGCCGGGGCCACCGGCGCCTCGGTGAGGGGCACCGGCTCCGGCTCGTCGTCGACCCCGCACCCGCCCAGGACCAGGCAGCCGAGCACGACGGGCACGAGGAACCGGCGGCGGGTCACGGCGCGGCCTCCGGCAGCTCGACGACGAACCGGGCCCCGCCACCGGGGCGGTCGCACACGTGCACGGTGCCGCCGTGCCGGTCGACGTGCTGGGCGACCAGGGCCAGCCCCAGTCCGGTACCGCCGTCGTCGCCGCGGCGCCCGGCCCGGGTGCCGCGGGTGAACCGCTCGAACACCTGCTCGCGCAGGTGCTCCGGCACGCCGGGACCGGCGTCGTCGACCTCGACCCTGGCCCGGCCGGCGTGCCGCGTCACGCCGACGCGCACCGGGCCGCCGCCGTAACGGTCGGCGTTGTCCAGCAGGTTGACCACGACCCGGTCCAGGCGGCGCCGGTCACCCCGCACCAGCACCGGCGCGGCCGCGCGCTCGACGGCGGGGGCCGGGCCCGGCCGGACCGCCAGGGCCGCGGCGACCAGCTCCCCGAGGTCCAGCAGGTCGACGGGGTCGGCCGCGTCGGGGTCCTCGCGGGAGATCTCCAACAGGTCGACGACCATCCGCTGGAAGCGGTCGACCTCACCGGTCAGCAGGTCCAGCGCCTGCCGCGAGGTGCCGCCGAGCTCGTCGCGGCGGCGCTCCAGGACGGCGGCGGCGTTGGCCATCGTGGTGAGCGGGGAGCGCAGCTCGTGGCTGACGTCGCCGGCGAACCGGATGTCGCGGCGCACCCGGGCCTCCAGGGCGCCGGCCGTGCGGTTGAACGAGGAGGTGAGCGGGGCGAGGTCGGGATCGGCGGTGTCGGGAAGGCGGGTCCCCAGGTCGCCGCCGGCGACCCGGGACGCCGCGGCCGTCAGCTCGGTCAGGGGGCGCAGCGCCCGCCGTCCCAGCCAGGAACCCAGGGTGACGGCCAGGACGGCACTGGTGGCGACCCCGGCGATGAGCACGGCGCTGAGGAAGCGGAAGGTCCGGTCGAGCTCCGGGAGGGGGAAGAGCTCGACGTAGGTGGAACCGTCGGTGGCGACGGGCAGCGTCACCGCGATCACCAGGACGCCGTCGACGACGACCCGCTGCCGGGCGGGGACACCCGCCTCGGCGAGCTCCATCAGCGGCCGGGGGAGCGCGGCGGGATCGACCTGCCGGCCGCTGGTGAGCCACCCGTCCTCGCGTTCGAGCAGCACGGTCGACCCGGAATCGGTGGTGAGCCCGGCGAGCAGGTCGCGCAGCCCGCCGGATCCGGCCCGGAGCGAGGCCTCGACGAGCCGGACGTCGACCGTCGCCTGGAGCACGGCGCTGTCCTCGCGCTGGCGCAGCATGTAGCCCGACGCGAGGTTCCAGGTGACCGTCGCGAGCGCGCCGGTGAGGACCAGCGAGACCAGCCCGAACGCCATCGCCACGCGCCAGCGCAGGGACGGGCCGACGATGCGCACCAGGACCCCCTCAGCCGGTCTGCCCGATCTTGTACCCGCTCCCGCGGACGGTCAGTACACACCGCGGGTCGTCGGGGTCGTCCTCGACCTTGCGGCGCAGCCGCCGGACGTGCACGTCGAGCAGCCGGGTGTCGGCGACGTAGTCGTACCCCCACACACGGCGCAGCAGCGCCTCGCGGGTGACGACCCGCCCGCCCGCGGAGGCCAGCTCCAGGAGCACCCCGAACTCGGTGCGGGTGAGGTGCACCGGCCGCCCGCCGCGCAGCACGACCTGCTCGTCGGGCCGGATCTCGAGGTCGCCGGCCCGCACGACCGTCGCGACGCCGGTCGTCCCGGGCGCCCGGCGCCGCAGGAGCGCCCGGATGCGGGCCGCGAGCACCGCCGCGACGAGCGGCTTGGTGACGTAGTCGTCGGCGCCCGCCTCCAGCCCGGCGATGACGTCGCGGTGGTCGGCCCGCGCCGAGACGATGATGATCGGCAGGTTGCCGCGGGCGCGCAGGGTCCGGCACACCTCCAGGCCGCCGACCCCGGGCAGCATCAGGTCGAGCAGCACCACGTCGACGGGGGTACCGGCCAGTGCGGCGAGCGCGGACTCCCCGTCGGGGGCCTCCACGACCTCGCAGCCCTCGTCGGCCAGCGCCATGCGCAGTGCCTGGCGGATGCGGGCGTCGTCCTCGACCAGCAGCAGGCGGGTGGGCGCCTCGGCCCCGCGGTCGGTGTTCAGCGCCGGACCACGACCCACCCGCGCAGGCGCTGTGCCGCGAGGCGGTGCAGCATCTCCGCGAGCGCGCCGTCGGGCACCTGGCCCCGCAGCTCCCGGGCCGCGATCTCGACCTCGAGCCGGACGACGTCGTCGGGTACCAGGCCGGTGAACTCCTCGGTGAGGCGGCGGGTCACGTCGGAACGGTCGACGGAGGGCAGATCGTGGACGGTCATCGGGCTCCTCTCCGGGTGGCTCGCCCCCGATACTGGCCGATCCCGGCGCCGCGTGCCCGGCGCCCGCCTGACACTTGCCTGACGATCGGCGGCCCGGCAGGACCGTCCGGCGCGCCTGCTCGCGACCCCGCGTCCGGATGGCGGTGCTCAGCGTTCGGGGCCGCCGGAGACGGTGAGCACGCCCCCGACGGTGTGCCGCAGCCAGGCCAGCAGGATCCGGTCGTCGAGCGTGAGGGGCACCTCGGGCCCCGACCAGCCCAACCGGGCGACGGGGCGGTTCGCCAGCGCGTCGCGCAGGGCCGCGGCCAGCTCCGGGGTGGCGCGGACGGTCAGGCCCTCGTGGGTGACGGCGAGCGTGTGCGGCGTCGGCGTCGTGGCGTCGGACCCGGTGCTCAGGACGTAGCCGCAGCCGTGACGGTCGTCGTAGCCGGTCACCACCACGGCCGTACCCCTCTCACCCGCACCTCACCGCCGGGCGTCCCGGACGGCTCGACCGGGACGTCCGGGAGGTGCGCGCGACCCTATCGGCTCCGGCCCGGTGCGGTCAGCGCCGTCCGGGCCGGGAAACGACGAACGGCGCCCGATCGTTCCGGGCGCCGTCCGTCAGGGAGGAGTGGTCTACAGGCCGCGTCGGCGACCGCGGCCCGACAGCAGCGAGCCGATGATCCCGGCGAGGCCGCCGCCGGGGCGGGCGCCGTGGCCGCCGGCGCCGACGGGGCGGCCGCCCGCGGGGCGGGCGCCGCCGGGGTGGCCGGGGTTCGCGGCGCCGCGCAGGGCGCCCAGCAGGCGGTTCATGAGAGGCATCGTGGGACTCCGTTTCTCCTGGGCGCGGCTCCGGCGGGGACCTGCCGGACCGTCACCCGATCCGGTGAGCGGATGCCCGGTTCGCGGAGGGTGGAAACGCGGTGGGTGAGGTCGGTCACAGCGCACGCCCGCACCATCGGTGAGCAGCCTCACCCCGCTGCCCGTTTGCCCGGTGGATACCGCCCGGTAACAATGTCGGACAGAGCCGCCCGCCGCGCCCGTGCGCCACAGCGGGTGGCAGAGTCGTTTCATCCGTGGGGCTCTCGACCCCGCGAGACCCACGAGCGGCAGCGTCCGCACCGGCAGGAGGTCGAAGAGGTCCGATGAACATCGTCGTGCTGGTCAAGCAGGTGCCCGACACCTACTCCGAACGCAAGCTCAACCCGTCGGACGGTGTCCTGGACCGGGACGCCACCGACGCGGTCCTGGACGAGATCAACGAGCGGGCCGTCGAAGCCGCGCTGGTGCTGAAGGAGGCCAACGACGGCTCCGAGGTCACCGTGCTCACGATGGGCCCCGACCGTGCCACCGACGCGATCCGCAAGGCGCTGTCGATGGGTGCCGACAAGGCGGTGCACCTGTCGGACGAGGCGCTGGCGGGCACCGACGCCGTCGGCACCGCGAAGGCGCTCGCGAAGGCGATCGGCACCGTCGACGGTGTGGACCTGGTGATCGCCGGCAACGAGGCCTCCGACGGCCGCGGCGGCGCGATCGCGGCCATGGTGGCCGACGTGCTGGGCCTGCCGGCCCTGACCCACGCCCGCGAGATCACCGTCGACGGCTCGGCCGTCACGGTCAAGCGCGAGACCGACGAGGGCATCACGATGCTCTCGGCCGAGCTGCCCGCCGTGATCTCGGTCGGGGAGAAGATCAACGAGCCGCGCTACCCGTCGTTCAAGGGGATCATGGCGGCGAAGAAGAAGCCGGTCGCCACGCTCTCGCTGGCCGACGCCGGGATCGACGCCTCGGAGGTCGGGCTGGCCAACGCGCTGTCCGCGGTCACCTCGGCCTCGCCCAAGCCGCCCAAGAGCGCGGGCGAGAAGATCGAGGACGAGGGCGACGGCGGCGCGAAGATCGCCGCGTTCCTCGTGTCGCAGAAGCTCATCTGAGTCCGGTTCGACGAGAAGAAGAGGAGACAGTCATGGCTGAGGTACTGGTCCTCGTCGACCACCTCGAGGGTGAGATCAAGAAGTCGACGTTCGAGCTGCTGACCGCCGCCCGCACGCTGGGCGAGCCGTCCGCGGTCGTCGTCGGCCCGGCGGGCACGGCGGCCAAGCTGGCCGACGGTCTGGCCGAGCACGGCGCCGAGAAGATCTACGTGGCCGAGACCGACGACACCGCGTTCCTGACGCCGGAGGTGTCGGTGCTGGCTGGGCTGATCGAGTCCGCGTCGCCCGCCGCGGTGCTGATCGGCGTGTCCGCCGACGGCAAGGAGATCGCCGGGCGCCTCGCGGTGCGCACGAACTCCGCGTGGCTCAACGACGTCGTGGGCCTGTCGGCCGACGGTGTCACGCACTCGGTGTTCGGTGGCGCCTACGTCGCGGAGGCCAAGGCCAACACCGCGCACCCGGTGATCACGCTGCGCCCGGGCTCGGTGGAGATCGAGGCGGCCGCGGGTGCGGGCGCGCAGGAGACCGTGACGGTGTCGGTCGACGGGCGCAACGCGTCGGTCACCAGCCGGGAGCCGATCGTGGGCGGTGACCGTCCGGAGCTCACCGAGGCCTCGGTCGTCGTCTCCGGTGGTCGCGGTGTGGGCTCGGCCGACGACTTCGGTGTCGTCGAGGGCCTGGCCGACACCCTGGGTGCCGCCGTCGGCGCCTCGCGGGCCGCGGTGGACTCGGGCTACTACCCGCACCAGTTCCAGGTGGGGCAGACCGGCAAGACCGTGTCCCCGCAGCTCTACATCGCGCTGGGCATCTCGGGTGCGATCCAGCACCGGGCCGGGATGCAGACGTCCAAGACGATCATCGCGGTGAACAAGGACGCCGAGGCGCCGATCTTCGAGATCGCCGACTTCGGTGTGGTGGGCGACCTGTTCACCGTCGCCCCGCAGCTCAAGGACGAGATCGCCAAGCGCAAGTCCTGACGCTCGCCCGTCGAATTGCAGGAAGGCCACCTTCACGCCATCTGGTTGCGTGAAGGTGGCCTTCCTGCAATGAGGGTGAGGGCCGCGGGCCACCTCGGGGGGCTACCAAGACCCGTGTGACCGCATCGCAGGTTCTCGCCGCGACCCCACCGGCCGCCGCCTCCCGCTACTCGCTGCTGCTCACCACCGACGACGCCGAGGTCCGGGCCGCCCAGCGGCTGCGGCACCGGGTGTTCGCCGGGGAGCTGGGGGCCGTGCTGCACAGCCCCGAGCCGGGTCTCGACGTCGACCGGTTCGACGCCTTCTGTGACCACCTCGTCGTCCGGGAGGACGCCACCGGCGAGATCGTCGGCACCTACCGGATGTTGCCGCCACGGCGCGCGGCGGCGGCGGGGGCCCTCTACGCCGAGGGCGAGTTCGCGATCGGCGCCCTGGACCCGCTGCGCCCCTCGCTCGTCGAGACCGGCCGCTCGTGCGTGCACCCCGGCCACCGCGACGGCGCCGTCATCAACCTCGTCTGGGCCGGGATCGCCCGCTACATGCTGCTGACCGGCAACCGCTGGCTGATCGGCTGCGCGAGCGTCCCGCTGGCCGACGGGGGAGCGCTCGCGGCCTCGGTCGCCGAGCGGGTGCGGACCGCGCACCTCGCGCCGCCGCGCTACCGCGTGACGCCGCACCGGCCGTGGCCCGTCCCGGCCGTGGCGGCCCGCTCCCCGCTCCCGCCGCTGCTGCGCGGCTACCTGCGCCTGGGCGCGTGGGTCTGCGGCGCCCCCGCGCACGACCCCGACTTCGACTGCGCCGACTTCCCGGTCCTGCTCGGCCTCGACCACATGGACCCCCGCTACGCCCGCTTCTTCCTGGGCCCCGACGTCCTGGGCCCCGACGCATGACCCCCCACCCCGCGAGTCCCCCGTTCCCCGTCCGCGAGTCCTCCGTTCTCCGTCCGCGAGTCCCCCGTCTCCCGCGTGCGAGTCCCCCGTTTCCCGGGGCCGGGTCGCGGGATCCCGTCCCCGCGCCGGGTCAAGTCCGCTGGCGTGGTGTGTGGCAGCTGATGCGTGATCTTCTTGTGTCGGTCAGGCGCTCAGCGCCGGGATGGAGCTTCTCGGCAACGGCGTCGAGGACCCGGTCGAACTGGGCGTGCACCGAGACGCTGTCGGGTTGGTCGTAGACCGAGTGCAGCAGAGCGCGCACCCACGGCCAGGACGCTTTCGGGGTGGCGGCCATCAGGTTGGCCGCGTAGTGGGTGCGGCACCGCTGCCAGCCCGCTCCGGGCAGGGTGGCGCCTATCGCGGCGACCAGGCCGTTGTGGGCGTCGGAGGTGACCAGACGGACCCCGGACAGGCCGCGGGCGGTGAGGTCGCGGAAGAACCCGAGCCATCCGGCGCCGTCCTCGGCGGAGGTGACCTGCAGCCCGAGGATCTCCCGGTGCCCGTCGGCGTTGACACCGGTCGCCACGAGGGCGTGGACGTTGACCACCCGGCCGCCCTCGCGGACCTTGAGCACCAGGGCGTCCGCGGCGACGAAGGTGTAGGGGCCCTGGTCGAGGGGGCGGGTGCGGAAGTCCGCGACGTGGGCGTCGAGCTCGGCGGCCATGGTCGAGACCTGCGACTTGGACAGCCGGGTGATGCCGAGGGTCTCGACCAGCTTCTCCATCCGCCGGGTGGAGACTCCGAGCAGGTAGCAGGTGGCGACCACGGTGGTCAGGGCCCGTTCGGCGCGACGGCGGCGCTCCAACAACCAGTCCGGGAAGTACGACCCGGAGCGCAGCTTCGGGATCGCCACGTCGATCGTGCCGGCGCGGGTGTCGAAGTCGCGGTGCCGGTAGCCGTTGCGGGTGTTGGTGCGGGCGTCGCTGCGTTCGCCCCAGCCGGCGCCGCACACGGCGTCGGCCTCGGCGGACATCAGGGTGTTGATGAAGGTGGTCAACATCTGGCGCAGTAGGTCCGGCGAGGCCTGGGACAGCTGTTCGTGCAGGAACTGGGCAGGGTCGATACTGCTCGGTGCGGTCATCGCGTGGTCGTCCTTCTGGGTGCTGTGAGAGGTCTCCAGAAGATCACGCGATGGCCGCCCTACACGAGCTTGCGCCCGTCACCGGGCCGGTCGAACACCACCTTGGTGGACGCCACTCCGCGCCGGACGTCGCGGCGCACCGCGCCGCCCCGCCGTCGGCCTGGGTCCCGGTGCCGGTGTGCACCCCGTCCTGCCTGCCGGCGGAGGAACCGGGGGTGGGAGCACTGCGGTTCGCGTCGCGGCTGGGCGGGTTGGTCGTCGTCCTGGTCGCGGCGGTGGTGGGGGTGACCGCTCTGCGCGGAGGGGCGCGCGAGCGCTGGCTCCGCGCCTGTGCGTCGGGTGCGCTGCGGGCGGCGGGTGTCCGGTTGGACGTGACGGGCGGCCCGTCACGTCGTCGGGTCGACGGGGCGGGCGGTGGTCCGGGATTCCGCGACATGCGGGCCGCGAGACGGGGGACTCGCAGGCGGGAAAAGGGGGACTCGCGCGCGGGGAACGGGGGACTCGCGGACGGAGAACGGGGGACTCGCGGGGGTGGGGTGCTGGTGGTCGCCAACCACCTCTCCTGGATCGACGTGCTCGCCCTGTACGCCACCTGGCCTATGCGGCTGCAGGCCAAGCACGAGGTACGGGCCTGGCCGGTGATCGGGTCGCTGGCCTCCCGGACGGGTGCGCTGTTCGTCGACCGGGCGGGCCTGCGCGACCTGCCCCGCACCGTCGCCGGCACCGCCGACGCCCTGCGCGCCGGTGGCACCGTCGGGGTCTTCCCCGAGGGGACGACGTGGTGCGGCGCGGCGGCGGGCACGTTCCGGCGCGCCGCGTTCCAGGCCGCGATCGACGCCCGCGTGCCCGTGCGGCCCGTCGCGTTCACCCTGCGGCTCGCCGGCGGGGAGGCCACCGCCGCCGGGGCCTTCGTCGGCGACCAGACGCTGTGGGACTCCCTGCGCCGGGTGCTCCGGCTGCCCGGACTCACCTGCGGGATGACGGTGCTGGCCGACATCGACCCCGCCGATCGGGACCGCCGCGGCCTCGCGGCCGCCGCCGCGACGGCTGTGGGGGCCGTCACCGGCACGCCGCACCCGGGCGCGGTGGGACACCGATCCGCGGGCCGGCCGGTCCCCGTCGCCGCGTAGGTCCGCGGACGGGCGACTATCCTCGGGTCGACCCAGCGACACGGGAAGGCCATCTGACGTGACGCCACCGAGCGCCGGCTCCAGGTACCTCGACCACGCGGCGACCACGCCGATGCTGCCCGAGGCCGTGGCCGCGATGTGCGAGGCGCTGTCCCGCACCGGCAACGCGTCGTCGCTGCACTCGGCCGGGCGCCGGGCCCGCCGCGACGTCGAGGAGTCCCGCGAGCGCATCGCCGCGGCCGTCGGCGCGCGGCCGTCCGAGGTCGTGCTGACCACGGGCGGCACCGAGAGCGACAACCTCGCGGTCAAGGGCCTGTTCTGGTCACGCAACGCCGCCGACCCCCGTCGCGTGCGCGTCCTGGTGCCCGGCATCGAGCACCACGCGGTCCTGGACTCCGCGCTGTGGCTCGCCGAGCACTCCGGCGCGCAGGTCGAGCTGCTGGCCGTCGACGGCGCCGGTCGCGTGCAGCCCGAGACGCTGCGCGCCGCACTGGCCGCGGTGCCCGAGACCGTCGCGCTGGTGTCGGTGATGTGGGCCAACAACGAGGTCGGCACCGTCAACCCGATCCGCGAGCTGGCCGAGGTCGCCCACGACTTCGACGTGCCGCTGCACACCGACGCCGTGCAGGCCGTCGGGATCCTGCCGGTCGACTTCGCGGCATCCGGCGTCGACGCGCTCACCCTCACCGGCCACAAGCTCGGCGGACCCTACGGCGCGGGCGCGCTGCTGCTGGGCCGCACCGTCGAGCTGACGCCGCTGCTGCACGGCGGCGGGCAGGAGCGCGACGTGCGCTCCGGCACGCTCGACACCCCGGCCGTCGTCGGGCTGGCCACCGCCGTCGAGCTGTCGGTGGCCGACGCCCCGCGCCGCGCCGCGATGCTCAGCGGCCTGCGCGACGACCTGATCGGCAAGGTCCGGGCCACCGTCGGCGACGCGACGCTCAACGGCGACCCCGGCACCGGCGAGATCGACGGCGGCCCGTCCCGCCTGCCCGGCAACGCCCACCTGTCCTTCCCCGGCTGCGAGGGCGACTCGCTGCTGATGCTGCTCGACGCGCACGGCATCGAGTGCTCGACCGGGTCGGCCTGCACCGCGGGCGTCGCGCAGCCCAGCCACGTGCTGCTCGCCATGGGCGCCGACGAGGCCACCGCCCGCGGGTCCCTGCGCTTCTCCCTTGGCCACACCTCCGGTCCCGAGGACGTCGACGCGGTGGCGGCGGTGATCGGTCAGGTCGTGGAGCGGGCGCGGCGGGCGGGGGTCTCCCGCTGATGCGCGTCCTGGCCGCGATGAGCGGCGGCGTCGACTCCGCCGTGGCCGCCGCCCGCGCCGTCGACGCCGGGCACCACGTCGTCGGGGTGCACCTCGCGCTGTCGGAGACCCCGGCCGCGCTGCGCGGGGGCTCCCGCGGGTGCTGCTCCAAGGAGGACGCCGCCGACGCCCGCCGCGCCGCCGACGTCCTGGGCATCCCGTTCTACGTCTGGGACTTCGCCGCCCGGTTCAGCGCCGACGTCGTCGACGACTTCGTGGCGTCCTACGCGGCGGGGGAGACCCCCAACCCGTGCCTGCGGTGCAACGAGAAGATCAAGTTCTCGGCCCTGCTGGACCGCGCGCTGGGGCTGGGCTTCGACGCGGTCTGCACCGGCCACTACGCGCAGCTGCGGCAGGGGGAGCTCAGCCGGGCCGTCGACGTCGACAAGGACCAGTCCTACGTCCTGGCCGTGCTCACCGCGCACCAGCTGCGGCACGCGATGTTCCCGCTCGGCGACACCCCCAAGCCCGCGGTCCGCGCCGAGGCCGCCGCCCGTGGTCTGCGGGTCGCCGACAAGCCCGACAGCCACGACATCTGCTTCATCCCCTCCGGCGACACCCGCGCGTTCCTCACCGCGCGGATCGGTACCCGCCCCGGCGCGATCGTCGACACCTCGGGGGCCGAGCTGGGCCGCCACGACGGCGTGCACGGTTTCACCGTCGGCCAGCGCAAGGGCCTCGGCGTCGACGCCCCCGCCGCCGACGGCCGCCCTCGCTACGTGCTGGGGATCGAGCCGGTCTCGGGCACCGTGCGGGTGGGGCCCGTGGAGGCCCTCGACGTGCACGCCATCGACGCCGCCGCCGCGGTGTGGAGTGCGGGTGCGGCACCCGCGGAGCCCTTCGCCTGCACCGTCCAGGTGCGCGCCCACGGCGGCCTGGCCCCCGCCGTCGCCCATCCCGGGGTCGACGGCCGGCTGCGGGTGGAGCTGGGCGAGCCGCTGCGGGGGGTGGCGCCGGGTCAGGCCGTGGCCCTCTACGACGGCGACGTGGTGCGCGGCAGCGCCCGCATCACCGCCGCCCACTGACGCCGTCCGTCCCCGCCTCTCGGGAATTGCAGGAAGGCCACCTTCACGCAACTAGGTTGCGTGAAGGTGGCCTTCCTGCAATTCGGTGACCCCCCTCAGGCCACCGTGATCTCGGTGATCATGCCCTGCAGGTGGTGCGGGAGCTCGCCCTCGTCACCGACCGGGCAGAGCAGGAAGTACTTCCCCGGCTCGAGGTCGGCGAGCATCCCGGCGCTCTGGCCGGGTGCTGCGGCCGCACCGCCGGGCACCAGGTCGACCATCCCGAACAGCTCCTCCATCGGCGTCGCGGTGAACTGCTCGATCGTCATCGCCGGGTCCTTGGCCCGGGCCAGCAGCGCGACGTGGAACTGGTCGTCGGTGCTCTCGTTGCTCAGCAGCAGGCTGACGGGGCCCGCGTCGAGCGTGGCGGGGGCGCCGGAGAACTCGAAGTCGGTGCCGACCAGGTCGATGTTCTGGTAGCCGCAGTTGTCGTGCGCCCAGGTCTCGTAGCCGAGCAGGGCGCCGGTGAACGCGGGGTCCTCGAAGTCGGGCGTGGTGCCCTCGGTCGCGGCGGCCTGCACGACCGGCTGCAGCGCCGTCAGCGACGGGGCCAGCTCGGGGGGAGCGGCGGCCAGTGCGCCCTCGAGCAGCGGCGTGATCGAGGCACCCCACTCCATGACGGCCTCGGGCGGCGGCGGCCCGTCGGGGCCCTCGTCGGGGGTGGGGGTGGTGTCGAGCGCGAGCAGGTTGGTGCACGCCGTCTCCGCGGAGGCGGCCGCGGGCGCGGGTTCGGCGGGCGCCGCGGGCGCGGCGGGGGCCGGGGCCCCGCCGCAGGCGGTCGTCACGCCGAGCAGCGCGGCGGCGAGGGCGGCGGCGGCGAGGGGGCGTCGGGCGTTCATGGTCTCTCCTGGTGTCCGGGTGTCGAATCGAGCCTAGGAACGGTGTCGTCGCTGGTCAGGGGTGCTGCCGCGATCATTCGGGGGTGTTTCCCGCACCCCCGCCGTGCTCGAAGGGGGTGCTGACCCCCTCGTAGAGGAGGTGCATGACCATCCCCGCGGACGCGTGGGCGAGGTTGTGGCAGTGGTCCATCCAGATGCCGGGGTTGGCGGCCCGGAAGGCGACCTCGTAGGTCTCCCCGGGTTCGACGCCGAGCGAGTCGGTCCACCACGCGCTCCCCGTCGCGGGCACCCCGTCGCGCGACAGCACGCGGACGTGGTGGCCGTGCAGGTGCATCGGGTGCGGGTCGGTGCCGTCGTTGCGGATCGTGACGCGCACCAGTTCGCCGTCGGTGACGGTCGCGGGCTCCGGGTGCAGCGACCCGTTGATCGTCCAGACGATCGAGGGGACGCCGCGCTGCGTCACGCGCTCGGTGTCGAGCACCTGGGTGAGGTCGCGGTCGAACGGCCCGGTCTCCGGCGGCGCCGGGGTGCCGTAGTGCAGCGGGTCGAACACCGGCCCGTCCCCCGCCGGCGGCTCGGGGTCGGTGCCGAACCCGACCGCCGGGCCGTCGACGATCCCGACGGTCGCGGGCCCGGTCAGCCCGACGTCGAGCCGGCCGCCCGCCGGGACCCGCAGCACCGTGCCGCGCAGCGGGGTCGGGCCGTCGACGTCGGTGCCGTCGATCGCGAGCACCGTGAACGGGCCGCCGGTGACGGTCCAGTCCTGCGTCACCGAGTCGGTGTTGACGAGCCGGACGCGGCCGACGGTGTCGCGGCGCGCCGGGCCGTCGACGACGGTGCCGACGTCGTCCCAGGTGTGGGCGGCGAGGACGGCGTCGGGGCCCGAGCCCGCGGCGGGCTCGACGACGAGCACCCCGAACAGCCCACGCGGCACGGTGCGCGCGGAGTCCTGGTGGGAGTGGTACCAGAACGTGCCGACCTGCTCGGGCCGGAACCGGTAGACGTGCTCGCCGCCCGGCACCACCGCGTCCTGCGTGACGCCCGCGACGCCGTCCTCGGCGTTGGGCACGTCGAGGCCGTGCCAGTGCAGGGTGACGCCCTCGTCGACGTCGAGGTTGCGCAGCGTCACCTCGACGAGCTGCCCGGCCCGGACCCGGAGCTCGGGCCCGGGGGCGGTGCCGTCGAAGGTGAGGGCGTCGACGGTCGCCCCCGTCGGCAGCGTCACGGCGGCGTGCCGCGCGGTGAGGGTGAACGCGACGTCGGGCACGCCGTCGCGGGGACCCGTGAGGTCGGTGACGGAACGCCCGGCGTGCCCGGCGTGCGTGCCGTGCCCGCCGCCGTGGGCGCCGACGGGGGCGGCCGGCGGGGCGGCACCGGCGTGCGCGACCACCGTCACGACGCCCGCGCCGAGCAGCGCGATCGCCCCCGCGGCGAGCAGGGAGGGCAGGGTGCGCAGCAGGCGTGCGGTGTCCACCCGTCGAGGGTCGGGCGTCGGGGGCGGCCCGGGGGAGGGTGGCAGCACCCCACCCGGCGGACGCCAGCACGACCGGCGTGGCAGGCTCGTCCGACCCGAAGGAGGCGCGCCGTGTCCGAGACCCCCAGTGATGTGGGCCAGGGGACCCCCAGCGAGGTGGGCGAAGGTGCCGGGATCGTCCTGCGGACGGTCGGCCGGGTGGGGCTGGTGTCCTACGGGCTCGTGCACGTGCTCGTCGCGGCGCTCGCCGTGCAGGTGGCGTTCGGCGACCGCGAGCGGGCCGACAAGAAGGGCGCGCTGCAGGCCGTCGCCTCGACGGGGCCCGGGCTGGTGCTGCTGTGGGTGGTCGCGGTCGGGCTCGCGGCGCTGGTGGTGTGGCAGCTCGCGGAGGCCGTGCTGGGCCATCGCGGGGTCCCGCTGCGGCAGCGTGCGCTGCGCGTCGCGATCAACCTCGCCGAGGCCGGGTTGTTCGGCGTGCTCGGCTGGTCGGCGGCGTCGACCGCGGCGAAGGGCGGCGCCCCGTCGTCGCAGCCCTCGTTCGCCTCGGTGGTGCTCGGCTGGCCGGGCGGACCGGTGCTGGTGGGGCTCGCGGGGGTCGCGGTCGTGATCGGGTCGGCGTACGCGGTGCGCCGCGGGGTGCAGCACACGTTCCTGCGCGAGCTCGACCTGCGCGGCGCCGGGCTGCGCCGCTCCACCCTCGTCACGTGCGTCGGGCAGGTCGGCTGGATGGCCCTCGGCGTCGCCTACGGCGTGCCGGGGGTGCTGATCGTGATCGCCGCGGTGCGCTACGACCCGGCGTCCCCGACCACCCTCGACGCCGCCCTGCAGGTGCTCGCCGACCAGCCCTACGGGCCGCCGCTGCTCGTGCTGCTCGCCCTGGGACTGATCGCGTTCGGCGTCCACTGCCTGTTCGACGCCCGCTACCGCAAGGCCTGAGGTCCCCGCCTGGTAGACAGCGGGCATGAGCACCGACGATCCGCTGGCCGCCGCGCTCGCCGCCGCCGGGCTCGCCCCCGCCCCGCCCGAGCCGGAGGACCCGCTGGCCGCCGCGCTGGCGGCCGCCGGCCTGGGCGGTGGCGCGCCCCCCGCGCCGTCCCGCGTCACCCTGGTCGAGCAGCCGGAGGAGGACACCGGTCCCGTCGAGCTGCCGCGCTGGCCCGACGGCGCGGCCACCGGGATCGGCTCGATGCCGGGCACCGACGTCCGCGAGGCCGCCGGGGTCGTCGCGGGGGAGCTCCCGCTGCTGCCGCACCTGCCGGAGCTGCCCGCACGCGGCGTCGGCGCGGACATGATCGGGCGCACCGCGGGCCTGCTGGTCGACATCGCGGTGGACGTCCGGCCGTCGGGTTACCGGGTCGCCGCCCGGCCGGGCCGCGACCACCAGCGCGCGGTCGACCTGATGCGCTTCGACCTCGACGCCCTCCAGGAGGCGTGCGAGCCGACCCGCCCGGGCTGGGTGAAGGTGCAGGCCGCCGGCCCGTGGACGCTCGCGGCCGGCGTCGAGCTGCGCACCGGGCACCGCGTGCTCACCGACCACGGGGCCGTGCGCGAGTTCGCCGCGAGCCTCACCGAGGGCCTGCGCGGCCACGTCGCCGAGGTCGCCGCCCGCACCGGGGCGCAGGTGCTGCTGCAGCTCGACGAGCCGTCGCTGCCCGCCGTGCTCGGGGCCCGCATCCCGACACCGTCGGGCTACGGCACGGTCCGCGGCGTCAGCGAGCGGGCGGCGTCGGAGGTGCTGCGCGACCTGATCGCCGCGCTCGGCGTGCCCGTCGTCCTGCACTGCTGCGCCGACGACGCCCCGCTGCGGCTGCTCGGCGGGGTCGGGGCGGTCGCGGTGTCGGTCGACGCCACCCGGCCCGCGGTGTCCGGCCGCACCGCCGAGCCCGCCGCCCTCGACCGCATCGGCGAGCTGTGGGACGCCGGCACGCCGCTGCTGCTCGGGCTGGTCCCGGCGGTCGAGCCGGCCGGGCGGGTCACGTCGCGGCGGCTCGCACAGCCCGCGTTCGACCTGGCCGACCGGCTGGGCTTCGACCGCGTCCGCCTCTCGTCGCTGTGCGTCCCCACCCCCACCTGCGGCCTCGCCGGCGCCTCCCCGCGGTGGGCCCGCCGCGCACTGGCGCTGAGCCGGGAGCTGGGCGCCGCCTTCCTCGACCCGCCCGACGAGGACCCCGCCGCGGACGCCCCCGCCTGACGCCCCCGCCCCCGCCCCGCCCGCGAGTCGCGACATTCCCGCCCGCGAGTCGCGGGATCCGCGCCCGCGAGTCCCGCGCCGCCCGTCCGCGACCGGCGCGCCACGCCGACGGTCTGCTCCGCCCCGGGGGCCGAGCCGGCCGACACTGTCGGGGGGCCTCGGTAACCTCGCCGACGTGAGCCCCGCACCCCACGCCGAACGGCACGCGCAGCTGGCCGAGGAGGTCTCCGGACACCTCTTCCGGTACCACGTCCTCGACGCGCCGATCATCTCCGACGGCCAGTTCGACGAGCTGTGGCGCGAGCTGCTGGCGCTGGAGGAGGCGCACCCGGAGCTGGTCACGCCCGCCTCTCCCACCCAGCGCGTCGGCGGGTTCTCCACGGTGTTCACCGCGCACGACCACCTGGAGCGCATGCTCAGCCTCGACAACGCCTTCGCCGCCGACGAGCTGCGCGCGTGGGCCGAGCGGGTGGCGCGCGACATCGGCTCGGAGCAGGTGCACTACCTCTGCGAGCTCAAGATCGACGGCCTGGCCGTCAACCTGCTCTACGAGGACGGCAGGCTCACCCGCGCGCTCACCCGCGGCGACGGGCGTACCGGCGAGGACATCACGCTCAACATGCGCACGCTGGAGGAGGTCTCCGAGCAGCTCACCGGCACCGCCGAGTTCCCCGTCCCGGCCCTGGTGGAGGTGCGTGGCGAGGTCTACTTCCGGTTGGCCGACTTCCAGGCGCTCAACGCGCAGATGGTCGAGGCGGGCAAGCCGCCGTACGCGAACCCCCGCAACACCGCGGCCGGGTCGCTGCGGCAGAAGGACCCCCGCGTCACCGCGTCGCGGAACCTGCGGCTGATCTGCCACGGGTTCGGCAGGCGCGAGGGGTTCACCCTGGTCCGCCAGTCGCAGGGCTACGACGCGCTGCGGGCATGGGGGCTGCCGGTGTCCGAGCGCACCGTCGTCCTCGAAGGCGTCGACGAGGTCGTGGCGCACACCGAGTACTGGGGCGAGCACCGCCACGACATCGAGCACGAGATCGACGGCGTGGTCGTCAAGGTCGACGAGGTGGCGCTGCAGCGGCGGCTCGGGTCCACCTCGCGGGCGCCCCGGTGGGCCATCGCGTTCAAGTACCCGCCCGAGGAGGCCGTCACCACCCTCCTCGACATCGCCGTCAACGTCGGGCGCACCGGCCGCGTCACCCCGTTCGCGCAGATGGAGCCGGTGGTCGTCGCCGGGTCCACGGTGTCGATGGCCACGCTGCACAACGCGCACGAGGTGAAGCGCAAGGGCGTGCTGATCGGCGACCGCGTGGTCATCCGCAAGGCCGGCGACGTCATCCCCGAGGTGCTCGGACCCGTCGTCGACGCGCGCGACGGCAGCGAGCGCGAGTTCGTCATGCCCACGCACTGCCCGGAGTGCGGCACCGCGCTCGCGCAGCAGAAGGCGGGCGACGCCGACCTGCGCTGCCCCAATTCCCGGTCCTGCCCCGCGCAGCTGCGGGAGCGGCTGTTCCACGTCGCCGGGCGCGGGTCGTTCGACATCGAGGGCCTGGGTTACGAGGCCGCCGTCGCGCTGCTGCAGGCCGGGGTCGTGCGCGACGAGGGCGACGTCTTCTCCCTCACCGAGGACGACCTGCTGCGCACCGAGCTGTTCCGCACCAAGGCGGGGGAGCTGTCGGCCAACGGGCGCAAGCTGCTGGTCAACCTGGAGTCGGCGAAGGACCGGCCGCTGTGGCGCGTGCTGGTCGGGCTGTCCATCCGGCACGTCGGCCCCACCGCGGCCCAGGCCCTGGCCCGGGAGTTCACCTCGATGGAGGCGATCGAGGCGGCGGCCGAGGCCGCGGCCCGCGACACCGAGGCCGCCGGCCTCGTCATCACCTCCGACGGGTCGGCGGCGGAGGCGGACGACCCGGCCACCGACGTGCCCGAGCCCGTCGACGCGGGAGGGCCCGAGGACACCGGGGCCGGGCACGACGCGGCCGGTCACGGGGGCGCGGACGGGGCCGCCGGCGCGACCGCCCCGGGGGACGGCGCGGAGCCGGCCGGGCCGTCGGCGGAGGAGCGGGCGCTCGCGGCCGAGAAGCAGGCCCGGGCCGACGCCCGTGCCCGGTCGAAGGCGCTGGCCGCGGCCCTGGCCCCGATCGCCGGGGTCGAGGGGGTGGGGCCGACCATCGCCGCGGCCCTGCGCGACTGGTTCTCCGTCGACTGGCACCGCGACGTCGTCGCCCGGTGGCGCGCGGCCGGCGTGCGGATGGTCGACGAGGTCGACGCCACGGTCCCGCGCACGCTGGACGGCATGTCGATCGTCGTCACCGGCTCGATGGAGGGCTTCTCCCGCGACGAGGCGAAGGAGGCCATCACCGCCCGCGGCGGCCGGGCCGCGGGCTCGGTGTCGAAGAAGACGGCGTTCGTCGTGGCGGGCGACGCACCCGGGTCGAAGTACGACAAGGCGTTGGAGATCGGTGTCCCGATCCTCGACGAGTCGGGCTTCCGGGTCCTGCTCGACCGCGGGCCCGAGGCGGCCACCGAGGTGGCCACGATCGGGGGCTGACGGACGGGTTCGTGGGGTCTCCACACGGACGGGGTGCCGGATCGTCGGCCGGGCTACGATCCGCCCTGTGAGGGGAGTGTGCCGGTGCTGCAGGCAGTTCTGAACGGATCGCGTCCCGCCGACGCGCACCCGGCGCTGCCCGTGCTGGCCCGCCATCTCGCCCGGGACGCCCGGGCGGTGGCCCTGCACGGCATCGCCTCGGTGCACGTCCACCCGCGGGGGCCCGACGCCGAGGAGACCCTCGACCCGGTGCACGTCGCCGACGCGGTGGCCGCCATCCGCAACGAGGTGCCGCACATGGAGATCGGGGTGACCACCGGCCGGTGGATCCAGCCCGACCCGCGGTTGCGCATCGAGGCGGTACTGGCCTGGGGCCGGCTCGGGATGGGCAAGCCCGACGTCTGCTCGGTCAACGTGCACGAGAAGGGCTGGACCGACGTGTGCGCGGCCGCAGCCTCGGTCGGCATCGGCGTCGAGCTGGGGGTGTGGACCGGCGGTGACGCCGTCACGCTGCGCACCACCGGGATCCCGCCGGGCACGGTGCGGGTGCTCGCCGAGTCGACGGTGCCCGACCCCGACACGGCCGTGGCCGAGGGCCTGCGCATCCTGCGCGCGCTGGGCACGCTCGACGTCCCGGTGCTGCTGCACGGCGAGGAGGACGGCGCCTGGCCGGTACTCGAGTACGCCATGCGCAACAACCTCGACACCCGCATCGGCTTCGAGGACGTCCTGGTCCGGCCGGACGGCTGGCTGGGCACCGGCAACGACGACCTGGTGGAAACCGCCCTCAAGCTGCGCTTCTGACCGTTCTTTGGGTTCTGCCACAGAAACGGGCCGCTCGTCGTGGCCGAGGCCGTGGTGTCTCGTCGAAAAGCGCAATACGGTTGCGGTCATGGGTGTTCTGGGTGCGATCGGCCGGCAGGCCTACACGGCAGCGGGATGGCTCACGCAGCCCCTGCTGCCCGACGACCTGCTCGGCACGCTGAACCCGATGTGGTCCGCGAGCGAGCCGCACGCGCGCGTCGTCGGCCTGCGCCGGGAGACCGCCGACACCACGACGCTGCTGCTCAAGCCGGGCCGGGCACGCACCCGGCACGTGCCCGGGCAGTTCGTGGGCGTCGGGGTGCGGCTCGACGGGGTGTGGCACTGGCGCACCTACTCGGCCACCTCCCGGCCCGCCGACGACCTGCTCGCCGTCACCGTCACCGCGATCCCCGGCGGTGCGGTGTCCGGGGAGCTGGCACACCGCACGCCGGTCGGCACGGTGCTGCGCCTCGGCCCGCCCGCGGGCGAGTTCGTGCTCCCGCAGCCGGTCCCGGAGAAGCTGCTGTTCGTCACCGCGGGCAGCGGCATCACCCCGGTGATGGGGATGCTGCGCGAGCTGGCCGCCACCCGACCCGACGCGCTCGACGGCGCGGTGCTCGTGCACTGCGACCGCACACCGCGCGACGTCGTCTTCGGCCTGGAGCTGCGCGCGCTGGCCGCGTCGACGGGGCTGCGCCTGGTCGAGCGGCACACCGCGCTGGAGGGCCGGCTGAGCCCGGACGCGCTCGGCGACTGCGTGCCCGACTGGGCCGCGCGCCAGGCCTGGATCTGCGGCCCCGCGGGCATGCTCGACGACCTCACCGCCCACTGGGAGCGCTCCGGCGACCCCGACGCGCTGCACGTCGAGCGCTTCGTCCCCCCGGCCTTCGCCGGCGACAGCGCGGGCGGCACCGTCTCCTTCACCACCAGCGGCATCGCCGCCGAGGCGGGCCCCGGCACCCCGCTCATGGTGGCCGGGGAGGCCGCCGGTGCGGTCCTGCCCAACGGGTGCCGCATGGGCATCTGCCACACCTGCGTCGGGCGCCTGCGCTCGGGCGCGGTCCGTGACCTCAACACCGGCGAGCTGTACGACACCCCGGGCGACACCGTCCGGACCTGCGTGTCGGGCGCCGCCGGTGACGTCGAGATCGAGCTGTAGGGAGATCCGCATGACCATCGCCATCGACCGACCCACCACACGCGTCAACTCGGTGAAGAAGGCCGAGCCGGTCGTCGTCGAGAACCCGCTGCCCAGCCGCATCGCCGGGACCGTCCCCACGATGGCGCCGAGCGCCGCCGCGCACCTCACGCCCGAGCAGCTCGACGCACTCGCCGCCGAGCTCGACGCGATCCGCGACGAGGTGCTGGGCGGGCTCGGTGAGTCCGACGCCCGCTACATCCACAACGTCATCAAGCTCCAGCGCAGCCTGGAGATCGCCGGCCGCGGGGCGCTGATCTTCTCGCTGAACCCGGCGGCATGGGTCGCGGGCACGGCGGCGCTGTCGGTCGCCAAGATCCTCGACAACATGGAGATCGGGCACAACGTCCTGCACGGCCAGTGGGACTGGATGAAGGACCCGAAGATCCACTCCACCACCTGGGAGTGGGACCACGCGTCCACCTCCAAGGCCTGGCAGAAGTCGCACAACTACGAGCACCACACGTTCACCAACGTGCGGGGCAAGGACCGCGACCTGGGCTACGCGGTCATGCGGGTCACCCCCGAGCAGCCGTGGAAGCCGATCGACCTGATCCAGCCGCTGACGAACTTCGGTCTCTCGCTGGTGTTCGAGTGGGGCATCGCGATCTACGACATCGAGCTGGAGAAGGTCCAGGAGGGCACCAAGCCCTGGTCGCAGGCCAAGCAGGAGCTCAAGGCGCTGTGGCGCAAGACTCGTCGCCAGCTCGCCAAGGACTACGTGCTCTTCCCGCTGCTGTCCGGCCCGGGCTTCGTGCAGACGGCCGCCGCCAACCTGACGGCCAACACCGTCCGCAACATCTGGTCGCACGCGGTCATCTTCTGCGGGCACTTCCCCGACGGCACGGAGACCTTCGAGGAGTCCCGGCTGGAGAACGAGACGCAGGGCGAGTGGTACGTCCGGCAGATGCTCGGCTCGGCCAACCTCACCGGCAGCCCGACGTTCCACCTGATGACCGGCAACCTGAGCCACCAGATCGAGCACCACCTGTTCCCGGACGTGCCGAGCAACCACTACGCGAAGATCGCCCCGCGGGTGCGCGAGATCTGCGACCGCTACGGCCTGCCCTACACCGCCGGCCCGCTGCCCAAGCAGTACTTCAAGGTGCTCCGCAAGATCTTCCGCTACGCCTTCCCCGGCGGCGCCCCGAAGACGGCCTGACCCGCACCGCCCGCCTGAGGCAGTAAAGCCACTTTCCCGCCATCTCGTGGCGGGAAAGTGGCTTTACTGCCATTTCGGGGCGGGGCCATTTCGGGGCGGGGCGGGGCGGGGCGGGGCGGGACTCAGGACGGCGTGGCGGGGGGTGGGCTGCGCAGGGCGATCGCCAGCTCCAGGCGGGCCAGCGGGTCGTCCAGCGCACCGCCGAAGGTGTCGCGGAGCTGGGCGAGGCGGTAGCGCACGGTCTGCGGGTGCACGTGCAGGGCCCCGGCGGTGGCGGTGACGTCGCCGTGCGCGTCCAGCCAGGCCCGCAGCGTCTCCTCCGCGCGGGCGCCGGCGCCGGCGGGCAGCCCGTCCAGCGGGGCGAGTGCGCGGGTGCGCAGGTCCCGGGCCAGCTCGGGCTCCCCGGCCAGCAGCAGCGCGAGCAGGTGCTCGTCGGTGCGGACCAGCCGGTCGACGTCGCCCAGCCCCTTCGCGGCGTGCAGCGGCCACGCGGCGCGGGCGCGGGCGATGGAACGGTGCGCCTCCCCGGCCTCGACGACCGGGCCCAGCACCGCGCGCCGGTTGCCGATCCCGGCGCGGACGCGCTCGACCCAGCCGGTCCGGTCGACCACCGGTACGAGCGCGAGGCCCACCGGGTCCAGGTCGGCCCCGATCGCCGACGGGATCCGGGCGGCCACCTCCACCACGTCGGTGACGGCGAGCGCGGCCAGCCGCGGGGGCACCGGCCAGTTCGCCGCGGCCGCGGCCTGCTCGACCTCGGCGGCGGGGGCGGGCGGGTTGCGCGAGAGCAGCTCGACGAGGGCGTGCCGCCGCGTCTGCAGCGACCCCGCCCGGCTCGACTCCTCCGCCGCCCACCCCGCCACCGACGCCGCCGAGAGCTGCTCGATGTAGGTGAACAGCGCCTCGGCGAGGGCGAAGATGACCTCCGGCGGCAGCTGGCGGGCGGTGGCGCTGGCCCCGAGCCTGCGCCACAGCAGCCGGCTGCCGACCTGGTAGGCCGACTGCAACGCGGCCAGCGTCCGCCCCTCCCGGTGCTCCAGCTGACCCAGCGCCCGGTAGACGCGGGTGTCGGTGAGGGCCTCGTCGCGGCCCAGCAGGTCGACGAACTGGCTCAGCGCCACCGACACGCCCTCGGTGATCCGGGAGCCGAAGCGGCCGGTCAGCGGGCGGGTGTAGTCGGGCACCTCGGCCCGCACGACGGTGATGATCTCGTCGATGGCCCCGTTGAGCTCGGGCCGGACCGCCGCACCGACCCAGCTCGGCACGCGTGCCCAGGGGCGGTCCATCAGGTGCCGAGGATGGTCGTCACGATCCCGGCGAGGTGTGCGAGCCGGGCCAGCTCCGAGGGCCGGAACACCGGCCCCCCCGGGCGTCCGACGACGAGCGCGTGCGGCGTCGACGGGCCGAAGGGTGCCGCGGCCAGCTCGGTGTCGAGGTCGGTCCACGGCTCGGGGACCCGGTGGATCTCGGGGTCGACGGCGATCGCGCGCCGCAGCGGCAGCCACGGCAGGTCGGCGGCGCGGGTCTCGGGTGCGGCGCTGCTCTCCGCGATCCGGTAGGCGCGGGTGCCCTCGCGCGCCGCGACCAGCGCCCAGCCCGCACGGAAGATCCGCGGCACGCCCTCGGCGAGCAGCTGCAGGCCGTGCCCGGGGTCGACGGTGATGGCCTCGATGAGCTCCAGCTCGCGGTGGGTCTCCAGCTTGCCCGAGTGCGGGCGCACCGACTCGACCTGCACGCCGGGCACCGACTCCGCCGCGGTGATGAGCACGTCGGGTGGGCGGCCGGTGGGCAGCTCGACGGCGAGGTCGTCGACGGCGTGCCCGCGCGAACGCTCGACGACGTCGACGCCCAGGATGTCGGCTCCCGCGGCGCCCAGGGCGGTGGCGACGGCCCCGAGGCTTCCCGGCTTGTCCGGGAGCACCACCCGGAGCAGGAACGACACGCCACGCCTCCTCGACCCGTCCCGCAGGCGCGGCACCGGAACGCGATTCTGTCAGGAGCCGGGGCCCCGCACGCAACAACGGAGCGTGTCGGGGTGGGGACTAGACTCGACGTGCCGACCGCTGGTCGTGCCCCCGGCGTCGCCGCCCCCGTCATCCATCTCCTGGAGGGTCCATTGTCCGCCGCGATCACCCGTGACGAGGTCGCGCACCTCGCCCGGCTGGCCCGGCTCGCCGTCACCGACGCCGAGCTCGATGTCTTCGCCGGTCAGCTCGACGTGATCCTCGGGTCGGTCGCGCGGGTCGGCGAGGTCGCGGCCGACGACATCCCCCCGACGTCGCACGCGGTGCCGCTGGAGAACGTCTACCGCCCCGACGAGCTGCGCCCCGGCCTGAGCCAGGAGCAGGCGCTGTCCGGTGCCCCGGCCAGCGAGGACGGCCGCTTCCGCGTGCCGCAGATCCTGGGGGAGGAGGCATGAGCGACCTCACCCGGCTCACCGCGGCCGACCTGGCCGCGAAGATCCACTCGCGCGAGGTCTCGGCCGTCGAGGTCGCGCAGGCCCACCTGGACCGCATCGCCGCCGTCGACGGCGGGGTGCACGCGTTCCTGCACGTGGCCTCCGACGCCGCGCTCGCCTCCGCCGCGCTGGTCGACGACTCGATCGCGGCGGGCACGGCCCCGGCGTCGCCGCTGGCCGGCGTGCCGCTGGCGCTCAAGGACGTGTTCACCACCGCCGACATGCCCACCACGGCGGGCTCGCGGATCCTGGAGGGCTGGCGCCCCCCGTACGACGCGACGGTCACCGCGCGGCTGCGCGCGGCCGGCGTCACGATCCTGGGCAAGACCAACATGGACGAGTTCGCGATGGGCAGCTCCACCGAGTACTCGGCCTACGGCGTCACCCGCAACCCGTGGGACCCCTCGCGGGTGCCCGGTGGGTCCGGCGGCGGCTCGGCTGCGGCGCTCGCCGCGTTCGAGGCCCCGCTGGCGATCGGCACCGACACCGGCGGCTCGATCCGCCAGCCCGCCGCGTTCACCGGCACCGTCGGCGTCAAGCCCACCTACGGCGGCGTCTCCCGCTACGGCCTCATCGCCTGCGCGTCCTCGCTCGACCAGGGCGGCCCGTGCGCACGCACCGTGCTCGACGCCGCGCTGCTGCACGAGGTCATCGGCGGTCACGACCCGCTCGACTCCACCTCGATCGACTCGCCCGTCCCGTCCGTGGTGGCCGCGGCGCGCCAGGGGGCCGACGGCGACCTGTCCGGCCTGCGCGTCGGCGTCGTCCGCGAGCTGGGCGGCGAGGGCTACCAGCCCGGCGTCCAGGCCTCCTTCGACGCCGCGCTGCGCCAGCTGGAGAAGCTGGGCGCCGAGGTCGTCGAGGTCTCCTGCCCGCACTTCGAGTACGGGCTCGCCGCCTACTACCTGATCCTGCCCAGCGAGGTCTCGTCCAACCTGGCCCGCTTCGACGCCATGCGCTACGGCCTGCGCGTCGACGAGGGGGCCAGCGCGGAGGCGGTCATGGCGGCCACCCGTGAGGCCGGTTTCGGCCCCGAGGTCAAGCGCCGCATCATCCTGGGCACCTACGCGCTGTCCAGCGGCTACTACGACGCCTACTACGGCCAGGCGCAGAAGGTCCGCACGCTGATCTCGCGCGACTTCGCCGCCGCGTTCGCCCAGGCCGACGTCCTGGTCTCCCCGGCCACACCCACCACGGCGTTCCCGATCGGCGACAAGGTCGACGACCCGCTGGCGATGTACCTCAACGACCTCGCCACGATCCCGACCAACCTCGCCGGCACCGCCGCGATGTCGGTGCCCTCGGGCCTGTCCGACGGCCTGCCGGTCGGCCTGCAGATCATGGCGCCCGCACTGGGCGAGGCGGTCATGTACCGCGTGGCCGCCGCCTACGAATCGACCCGTGAGCCGCTCGTCGCCCCGGAGGTGTCGGCATGACCGCGTCCTTGGTGGACTTCGACGACGTCGTCGAGCGCTACGACCCGATGCTGGGGCTCGAGGTGCACGTCGAGCTCAACACGAACACCAAGATGTTCTGCGGCTGCCCCACCGGCTTCGGTGCGGAGCCCAACACCCAGGTGTGCCCGACCTGCCTGGGCCTGCCCGGGTCGCTGCCGGTCGTCAACCGGGCGGCGGTGGAGTCGGCGATGCGCATCGGCCTGGCGCTGAACTGCTCGATCGCGCCGTGGGGGCGGTTCGCCCGGAAGAACTACTTCTACCCGGACATGCCGAAGAACTTCCAGACCTCCCAGTACGACGAGCCGATCGCCGTCGACGGGTGGCTCGACGTCACCCTCGACGACGGCGAGATCTTCCGCGTGGAGATCGAGCGCGCGCACATGGAGGAGGACACCGGCAAGTCGCTGCACGTCGGCGGCGCCACCGGCCGGATCCACGGCGCCGAGTACTCGCTGCTCGACTACAACCGCGCGGGCGTGCCGCTGATCGAGATCGTCACGAAGATGATCCCCGGCACCCGCGAGCGGGCGCCGGAGGTGGCGCGCGCGTACGTCACCGCGCTGCGTGACCTGATCAAGTCGCTCGGCGTGTCCGACGTCCGCATGGACCAGGGCTCGATGCGCTGCGACGTCAACCTGTCGCTGTCCCCGCGCGGGTCCGGGATCCTGGGCACCCGGTCGGAGACCAAGAACGTCAACTCGCTGCGCTCGGTCGAGCGGGCGGTGCGCTACGAGATGTGCCGGCACGCCGCCGTCCTGGACGCGGGCGAGAAGATCGTGCAGGAGACGCGCCACTTCCAGGAGGACACGGCCACCACGCGCTCGGGCCGGGTCAAGGAGACCTCGGAGGACTACCGCTACTTCCCCGAGCCGGACCTGGTCCCGATCGCCCCGTCGGCCGAGTGGGTCGAGGAGCTGCGGGGCACCCTGCCCGAGCTGCCCTGGGCGCGGCGCGCGCGGCTGCAGGCCGAGTGGGGCCTGTCCGACGAGGAGCTGCGCGACCTGGTCAACGCCGGTGCGCTCGACCTCATCGAGGCCACCGTCGCCGCCGGTGCCCCTGCCGGGGAGGCCCGCAGCTGGTGGGTCGCCTACCTGGCGCAGCAGGCCAACGCCCGCGAGGTGACCCTCGACGCCCTGCCCATCACCCCGGCCCAGGTGGCCCGGGTGATCGCGCTGGTGGCCGGTGGCGAGCTGAACAACAAGCTCGCCCGCCAGGTCGTCGACGGCGTGCTGGCCGGGGAGGGCGAGCCCGACGCGGTCGTCGAGGCCCGCGGGCTCAAGGTCGTCTCCGACGACGGCGCGCTGATCGCCGCCGTCGACGAGGCACTGGCCGCCCAGCCCGACGTGGCCCAGAAGATCCGCGACGGCAAGGTCGCCGCGGCCGGGGCCATCGTCGGGGCGGTCATGAAGGCGACCAAGGGCCAGGCCGACGCCAAGCGCGTCCGGGAGCTGATCATCGAGCGCTGCGGCTGACGCCACGGCTAGGCCCGGGACTGGCCGCCCGACGCCACCGGCGGCAGCACGACCACCCGGTCGTCCGACGGCACCGGCACCCCGCCGTCCTTGTTGACGGTGCCGAGCCAGATCAGGCCGTCGGGGCCGGGGGCGGCGGCGGCGAGCCGGCCGTAGACCCCGGCGAGCTGGGTCTCGGTGGCGGTGAAGGCCGTCGTCACGGGGTCGGTGCGCAGGACGAACAGCGAGGTCGCGACGGTCTGCGCGACGGCCACCACGTCGAACTGCGCCACGCACCCGGCGACGCCCGGGCGGTCCGGCCAGGTCCACGCAGGTGGCCCGAGCGGGCCGGGGACGACCAGGTGCAGCACGTCCTGGGTGCCCGCCCGGTCGGTCACCCACGCCGCGGTCGTGGCGGGGTTGACGCAGACCCCGCCCGGCGCGGTGAGGCCGGAGCTGAGCACGGGGGAGGCCGGGTCGGGGTTGCCGATGGCGGGGCGGCCGAAGGTGTCGATCCGCAGCAGCTTGCCGGCCAGCGAGGCGGGATCGGCGCCGCCGGCGTCACCGGTGGCCACCAGCAGCGACCCGTCGACGTCGACGCCGAGCGCGCCCCCGTTGTTCGACGCCCCCCGCGGGATGCCGGTCAGCAGCGGCTTCGGCGGCTCGCCCTCGGCGATGAGCAGCACGCGGTTGTCCTCGGGCGTGGTCGCGTAGGCGTAGACCAGCCGGTCCTCCGCGTACGACGGCGACAGCACGAGCCCGGTGAGCCCGCCGCCCCCGCTCGCGTCGACCGCCACGGTGGCCACCAGCTCCGGGTCGGTGCCGCGCTCGACCCGCAGCACCCGCCCGGTGGTGCGCTCGGCGACCAGCGCGCTGACGCCGTCGGGCAGCACCGCGACGGCGCCCACCGGCTCCAGGCAGGTCTCGACGACCGCCGGGTCGGGGTCGTCGCAGGGCTGCGGTTCCGGCGGCGGGCCGCCCTGCGGCGACTGCTGCGCCGAGGGCGGGGGCGTGCGCGGGTCGGCGGACTCGGGCACGCGCGGGATGCCGCCCAGCTCGCCCGCGCCCTCGATCTGTTCCTGCCACTCGCGCGGGCCGTTGTCGGGGAACGTGGCGCAGCCAGCGGTCAGGCCGACGGCCAGCAGCGCAGCGGCCGACGCACGCCGCACCCGTCCCCACACGGGCGTCAGGCTAGGCCGGGCCGGGTGAGCGGGCCGTGAGTACCGTCGGGCCCATGGCCGACCCGATCACCGTCCTGGTCCCGCACGCCGAGGGGGCGGAGCTCCTCGACGGCGTCACCGCCGTGGTCTACGACCCCGACGGCGACCTCCCCGAGGAGGCCGCGCACGCGCAGGTCCTCGTCGCCCCGTTCCTGGCGACCAGCGAGGCCGTGGCGCTCACCGAGAAGATGCCCGAGCTGCGGCTGGTGCAGCTGCTGACCGCGGGAGCCGAGGCTTGGGTCGGGAAGCTGCCCGAGGGCGTCGCGCTGTCGGACTGCCGCGGCGCGCACGGCGGGGCCACCGCGGAGTGGGTCGTCGCCGCGCTGCTCGCGGTGTACCGGCACCTGCCGCGGTTCGTCAGGGCGCAGGACGAGGCCCGCTGGGACTACCACCGGACCGAGGAGCTCGACGGCAAGCGGGTGCTGGTCGTCGGGGCGGGTGACGTCGCGGAGAACACCGTGCGCCGCCTGACGCCGTTCGGGGTGGAGACGACGCTGGTGGGCCGCACGGCCCGCGACGGCGTCCACGGCATCGACGAGGTGCACGACCTGCTGCCCGACCACGACGCCGCCGTGGTGATCGTCCCACTGACCGACGACACCCGCGGCCTGGTCGACGCCCGGTTCCTGGCCGCGATGCCCGACGACGCGGTGCTGGTGAACGCCGCACGCGGGCCCGTCGCCGACACCGACGCGCTGGTCGCCGAGCTGGGCTCGGGGCGCATCCGCGCCGCGCTCGACGTGACCGAGCCCGAGCCGCTGCCCGCCGACCACCCGCTGTGGACCGTCCCCGGCCTGCTGCTCACCCCGCACGTCGGGGGCAGCGTGCCGGGCGGGATGCGCCGGGCCTACCAGGTCGCGGCCGAGCAGATCGCGGCGTTCGCCCGCGGCGAGGAGCCGCCGAACCTGGTGCGGGGCGCGTACTGACCCGGCGCCGGAGTCCCGGCCGGTGCCCTAGTCTCGCGGACATGAGCGAGCAGCCGACCTCGGTGTTCACCCCCGGCAGCCTCGGCGAGCCGGAGCCGACGAAGACCCGCCCGACGCGCCGGCCGCTGGAGTGGAACCCGGCCACCGACCTCGGCCTGCTGATCCTGCGCTTCGCGATCGGCGGCACGTTCGTCGCGCACGGCATGCAGAAGGTGTTCGGGCTGTGGGGCGGGCCGGGGATCGGCGGGTTCGCGCAGGACCTGGTCGGGTTCGGCTTCCGGGAGGCGACCACGCTGTCCTGGGTCACCGGGATCACCGAGCTGGTGGCGGGCGGGTTCGTCGTGCTCGGGGTCGGCACACCGCTCGCCGCCGCGGGCCTCGTTGCGATCATGCTGAACGTGGTGCTGCTCAAGCTCGGGGCGGGCGGCGGGTTCTTCGCCTCCGGCCCGAACGGCGTCGAGCTGGAGGCGGTGCTCGGGCTCGGGGCGGCGGCGCTGGTGTTCACCGGGGCGGGTCACATCGCCCTGGAGCGCGGGCGCACCTGGCACCGGCGGCCCGCGCCGTGGGGCGTGCTCGCGATGATCATCGGCGTGGCGGCCGGGCTGGCCGTGTTCCTCCTGCTGCGCGGTCCGGTGCCGGTCGCCCCGTGACGGCCCCGCCCGACGCCGCCTGGCTGCCGGCGGCCACGCGGGCGCTCGGCGCCCGGCCCGCCGTGCTCGGGCGCACCCCGCTGACCGGCGGGTACGTGGCCGCGAGCGTGGAACGCCTCGACCTCGACGTCGACGGGCGGGTGGTGCCGGTGGTGCTCAAGACCGCGTCGGCGGTGGAGGTGGCGGCGCTGCGGGCGGTCCACGTCGTCCGGGCCGACCCGGCCGTCCTCGCCGCGGGCGACGGGTGGGTGCTCGTGCCCTTCGTCGACGGGACGCCCCCGGCCGAGCACGAGCCCGTGCCGGACGCGGTGTGGGCGACGCTGGCGCAGGTGCACGCGCACTGGTGGCGCAAGCGCCCGCGCGGGGTCCCGGTGGTGGACGCCGCGTTCTGGCGCGGGCTGTGCGACCGCACGCTCGTCGCCGTCCGGGGAGCCGCGGCCCGTACCGGTGACCCGATCTACGGCGAGGTGGCCGCCGCGCTCGACGCCTGGCGCGCCGACCCGCGCATCGGCGCCGCGCTGGCCCGGCTGCCGCGCACGCTCGTGCACGGCGACGCCCACCGCGGCAACGTGCTGGGCACCGCGCTGATCGACTGGGGCAACGCCCGCGTCGCCCCGGCCGCGGTCGACGTGGTGACGCTGGGCGGGGACCCGCCGCAGGCCTACACCGAGGTGCTCGACGCGCGGGTCCCCGCCGCCGCGCGGGCCCCGGCCGAGGTGGAGCGGGCGTGGGCGCAGGTGCACGTGCACGTGACCTACCTGGGCTTCGCCGCCGACCACCTCGGGGCCGCGCGGGTCACGGAGATGGCCGGGAACGCCGAACGCGCCCTCGCCACGCTCTGACCCCCGCACGCTCCCCGCGCACAACTGCGTCGCACGGATGTCCCGACTCGCGGGCGGGGTCCATCCCCCACCCGCGAGTCGGGACTTTCCTGCGACCGAGTCGGGCTGTCCGTGCGCCGGGGTCAGACGATCCGGCGGACCGCCCCGGTGTGCGCGCTGGTGGCCAGTGCCGCGTAGGCGCGCAGGGCCTTGGACACCGGGCGCTCGCGGTCGCGGGGCTGCCACGGGCGCTCGGCGGCCTCCATCTTCTGCCGCCGCTCGGCCAGCACCTCGTCGGGCACCTCGACCGACAGCGTGCGGCTGCGGACGTCGATGAGGATGGGGTCGCCGTCCTCGATCAGCCCGATGACACCGCCGTCGGCCGCCTCGGGCGAGATGTGCCCGACCGAGATCCCCGACGAGCCGCCGGAGAACCGGCCGTCGGTGATCAGCGCGCACTTCGCGCCGAGCCCGGAGCCCTTGAGGAACGCGGTGGGGTGCAGCATCTCCTGCATCCCCGGGCCGCCCGCCGGGCCCTCGTAGCGCACCACCAGGACGTCACCGGGCTGGATCTGCTTGGTGAGGATGACCGACACGGCCTCCTCCTGGCTCTCCACGACCCGGGCCGGGCCGGTGAAGTGCCAGAGCTCCTCGGGGATGCCGGCGGTCTTGATGATCGCGCCGTGCGGGGAGATGTTGCCGCGCAGCACCGCGAGCCCGCCCTCGCTGGTGTAGGCGTGCTCGGCGTCGTGGATGCAGCCGGACACCGCGTCGGTGTCGAGGGAGGACCACCGGTTGGACGTGGAGAACGCCTGCGTCGTGCGCACCCCGCCGGGTGCGGCGTGGAACAGCTCGACGGCGGTCTCCGACGGGGAGCCGCCGCGGATGTCCCACTCCTCCAGCCACGACTCGAGCGACGGGGAGTGGACGGTGTGCACGTCGGTGCGCAGCAGCCCGGCCCGCCACAGCTCGCCGAGGATCGCGGGGATGCCGCCGGCGCGGTGGACGTCCTCCATGTGGAAGTCCGAGCTGGGGGAGACCTTCGACAGCGTCGGCACCCGCCGCGACACCTCGTCGATGGCGGCGAGGTCGAAGTCGACCTCGCCCTCCTGGGCGGCGGCGAGGATGTGCAGCACGGTGTTGGTGGAGCCGCCCATGGCGACGTCGAGGGCCATGGCGTTCTCGAACGCCGCGCGCGTGGCGATGTTGCGCGGCAGCGCGGACGCGTCGTCGTCGCGGTACCAGCGCGTCGCGAGCTCCATCACGGTCCGGCCGGCCTGCAGGAACAGCTCGCGGCGCGCCGAGTGCGTGGCCAGCGTGGAGCCGTTGCCGGGCAGCGCGAGCCCGAGGGCCTCGGTGAGGCAGTTCATCGAGTTGGCGGTGAACATGCCCGAGCAGGAGCCGCAGGTCGGGCAGGCGGAGCGCTCGACCTCGGTGAGCCCCTCGTCGTCCACCTCCGACGACGCCGACGCCGAGATCGCGGTGATCAGGTCGGTCGGCGCCTGCGCCACGCCCCCGACGACGACGGCCTTGCCCGCCTCCATCGGCCCCCCGGAGACGAACACGGTGGGGATGTTCAGCCGCATCGCGGCGTTGAGCATGCCGGGGGTGATCTTGTCGCAGTTGGAGATGCAGACCAGCGCGTCGGCGGCGTGCCCGTTGACCATGTACTCGACGGCGTCGGCGATCACCTCGCGGCTGGGCAGCGAGTAGAGCATCCCGCCGTGGCCCATCGCGATGCCGTCGTCGACGGCGATGGTGTGGAACTCCCGGGGGACGCCGCCCGCCTCGGTGATGGCGCCCGCGACCAGGTCGCCCATGTCCTTGAGGTGCACGTGGCCGGGCACGAACTGGGTGTAGGAGTTGGCGATGGCGACGATCGGCTTGCCGAAGTCGCCGTCGGTCATGCCGGTGGCACGCCAGAGCGAACGCGCTCCGGCGGCGTTGCGGCCGTGGGTGGTGACGCGGGAACGCAGTGCCGGCACTTCAGTCTCCAGCCGGGTCGGGCAGCCGGCCGCCGGACGCGGCGGCGAGCTGGGGCAGGTCGCGGACGCCGACGGCGGGGAGCGGTAGCTCGGCACCGTCGCTCAGCACGGCGTGGACCCGGCCCTTGTCGGCCAGGCGCAGCGAGCTGATCTGCGACCACGGTACGCGCCTGCCCGTCACCAGCGTGCGGACGGTGACGGCCTCGGGGTCGACGACGGTGCGCGTGCGCAGCGTCCACGCCACGACGCCGACCGGGACCAGGTAGACCAGCCACAGGAACGGCGCCCCGAACGCCACCGGCGTGGCGCAGACGGCCAGTACCAGCGCGAACAGGATCTGCAGTCGGGACGGGTGGAAGGCGACGCGGGGCACGCCCTCATGCTCCCACCCCGCGAGTCGGGACTTCCGTGCGACCGAGTCCGCCGGGCCGGTCGCCGCTGGCGACGAACTCGGTCGCTGTGATGTCCCGACTCGCGGGGAGGGGGCTCCCACGATCTCGCGGGGAGGGGGCTCCCACGATGCGGTCGAGGATTCCCAGCAAGTTGACGCCCCGCCCGTCCGGCGGCTAGCGTCGCGGGCATGTCCGACTCCCGGGTTCTCGTACTTCGCAGGCGCGTCCACGCCTGAGCGGGTTCTCGGTCGTCGACGCGCCACCCTCGCATCGCCCCACCCGGCGGTCGGGGGTTTTTTCATGCCCAATCCCACCATCAGCGAGGCAGAGCAGCCGATGACCACCGCCACGCCCCGATCCGGACCGAAACCGGCGCCGCCACCCGGCCGCCCGGCCCCGGCCCCGCAGGCCGTCCCGGGCACCCGGGCCGAGTCCCCGCGCTTCGACGCGGTGCCGATGACCGGCGCGCAGTCGCTCGTGCGCTCCCTGGAGGAGGTCGGCTGCGAGGTCGTGTTCGGGATCCCCGGCGGCACGATCCTGCCCGCCTACGACCCGTTGCTCGACTCCACCCGCGTCCGCCACGTCCTGGTCCGCCACGAGCAGGGCGGGGGCCACGCGGCCACCGGGTACGCGCAGGCCACGGGCAAGGTCGGCGTGTGCATGGCCACCTCCGGCCCGGGCGCGACGAACCTCGTCACCCCGATCGCCGACGCCCACATGGACTCGATCCCGCTGGTCGCGATCACCGGGCAGCAGTCCCGGCCGCTGATCGGCACGGACGCGTTCCAGGAGGCCGACATCACCGGCATCACGATGCCGATCACCAAGCACAACGTGCTGGTCACCGACGCGCGTGACATCCCGCGGGCCATCACCGAGGCGTTCCACCTGGCGAGCACCGGCCGGCCGGGGCCCGTCCTCGTCGACATCCCGAAGGACGTCCTGCAGGAGCAGACGACCTTCACCTGGCCCGTCGAGATGGAGCTGCCCGGCTACCGGCCCACGACCCGCCCGCACGGCAAGCAGATCCGCGAGGCCGCCAAGCTCATCTGCGCAGCGCGCCGTCCCGTGTTCTACGTCGGCGGCGGCGTCCTCAAGGCCCGCGCCTGGGACGAGCTGAAGGAGCTGGTGGAGCTCACCGGCATCCCGGTCGTCACCACGCTGATGGCCCGCGGCGCGTTCCCCGACAGCCACCCGCAGCACGTCGGCATGCCGGGCATGCACGGCACGGTCGCCGCGGTGGCCGCGATGCAGAAGTCCGACCTGCTGATCGCGCTGGGCGCGCGCTTCGACGACCGGGTCACCGGGGTGCTGTCGAGCTTCGCGCCGCACGCGCAGGTCGTGCACGCCGACATCGACCCGGCGGAGATCTCCAAGAACCGCCGCGCCGACGTCCCGATCGTGGGCGACTGCAAGGAGGTCATCACCGACCTGATCGAGGCGGTCGGGGCCGAGCGGGCGAACGGCACCGCCGACATCGGCGACTGGTGGTCCCAGCTCGACGAGCTGCGCGGGCGCTTCCCGCTCGGCTACACCTGGCCCGCCGACGGCTCGCTGTCGCCGGAGTACGTCATCGAGCGGATCGGGCAGATCGCCGGCCCCGACGCCGTGTACGCCGCGGGCGTCGGCCAGCACCAGATGTGGGCCGCGCAGTTCATCAAGTACGAGAAGCCGCGCACCTGGCTCAACTCCGGCGGCCTGGGCACGATGGGCTTCGCCGTGCCGGCCGCGATGGGCGCGAAGATGGCCCGCCCCGACGCCGTGGTCTGGTGCATCGACGGCGACGGCTGCTTCCAGATGACCAACCAGGAGCTCGCCACCTGCGCGATCGAGGGCATCCCGATCAAGGTGGCCGTCATCAACAACGGCAACCTCGGCATGGTCCGGCAGTGGCAGAACCTGTTCTACAAGGAGCGCTACTCCAACACCGACCTCGGCACCCACAAGCACCGCATCCCCGACTTCAAGCTGCTCGCCGAGGCGATGGGCTGCGTCGGGCTGCGCGCGGAGTCCAAGGACGACGTCGACCGCGTCATCCACGAGGCCATGGCGATCAACGACCGGCCGGTCGTCATCGACTTCGTCGTCGGCGCCGACGCCCAGGTCTGGCCGATGGTCGCCGCGGGCACCGGCAACGACGAGATCATGGCCGCCCGCAACATCCGACCGCTGTTCGACGGCGACGAGCTCGTCACCGACACCGGCACGGTCGCCGCGGTCACCGCCGAGGCGCAGAAGGACCAGGAATCATGATCGAGCGCCACACCCTGTCCGTCCTCGTCGAGGACAAGCCCGGCGTGCTCGCCCGCGTCTCCGGGCTGTTCTCCCGCCGCGGGTTCAACATCGTCTCGCTCGCGGTCGGCCCCACCGAGCAGGTCGGGGTCTCGCGGATGACGATCGTCGTGGCCGTCGAGGACCTGCCGCTGGAGCAGGTCACCAAGCAGCTCAACAAGCTGGTCCACGTCATCAAGATCGTGGAGCTGGAGCCGGCCGCGTCGGTGCAGCGGGAGCTGCTGCTGGTGAAGGTCCGCGCCGATCCGGCCGTGCGCAGCCAGGTCCTGGAGATCGTCGACCTGTTCCGCGCGCACGCCGTCGACGTCACACCGGAGGCCCTGACCGTCGAGGCCACCGGCACGGCGGAGAAGATCGCCGCACTGCTCAAGAACCTGGAGCCCTACGGCATCCGCGAGATGGTGCAGTCCGGGACGATCGCCGTCGGCCGCGGGCCGCGCTCGATCACCGCCACCGCTGTTCGTTAACCGAGAGGAACCCCTTCACCGTCATGAGCGTGAACATCTACTACGACGCCGACGCCGACCTGTCGATCATCCAGGGCCGCAAGGTCGCCGTGATCGGTTACGGCAGCCAGGGCCACGCGCACTCGCTGTCGCTGCGCGACTCGGGCGTCGACGTGCGCATCGGTCTCCCCGAGGGCTCCAAGAGCCGCGCCAAGGCCGCCGACGAGGGCCTGACGGTGGGCACGCCCGCCGAGGTCTCCGCCTGGGCCGACCTGATCATGATCCTGGCGCCGGACACCAAGCAGCGCTTCATCTACGCCGACGACATCGCCCCCAACCTCAAGGCCGGCGACGCGATCTTCTTCGGCCACGGCTTCAACATCCGCTACGAGCTGATCAAGCCCCCCGCGGACGTCGACGTGGCGATGGTCGCGCCGAAGGGCCCGGGCCACCTGGTGCGCCGCCAGTTCGTCGACGGCAAGGGCGTGCCCGCGCTCATCGCGGTGGAGCAGGACGCCACCGGCGGGGCCAAGGCGCTGGCGCTCTCCTACGCCGCGGCGATCGGCGGCGCCCGCGCGGGCGTCATCGAGACCACGTTCACCGAGGAGACCGAGACCGACCTGTTCGGCGAGCAGGCCGTGCTCTGCGGCGGCGCGGCGGCGCTGGTCCAGACCGGGTTCGAGGTGCTCACCGAGGCCGGCTACGCCCCGGAGATCGCCTACTTCGAGTGCCTGCACGAGCTCAAGCTGATCGTCGACCTCATGTACGAGGGCGGCATCGCCAACGAGCGCTTCTCCATCTCCGACACCGCCGAGTACGGCGACCTCACCCGCGGCCCGCGCGTGGTCAACGCGCAGACCAAGGAGGAGATGAAGAAGATCCTCGGCGAGATCCAGGACGGCACCTTCGCCCGCGAGTGGGTGGCCGAGGACGAGGCCGGGCGGCCGAACTTCACCAAGCTCCAGCAGGAGGGTGCGGCGCACCCGATCGAGGAGGTCGGCGAGAAGCTGCGCGGCCTGATGAGCTGGGTGGGCAGCAAGGCGACCTGAGTCGCACCGCTCCGCGGCGAACGGCACTCCCACCCGATCCGGTCGGGGGGAGTGCCGTTCGTTGCATTCCGGCCCGCACGTGCGGTGCGGACCGCCGGATCGGGTTACTGTTTTGTCCGGTGTGCCGGGAAGTCTGGTCGGCGTCTCTGTCGTCGACCCCGGAGGATCTCCCATGCCCTCGCCGCCCGGCCCCACCACGTCCCGCCTGTTCAGCCGCGGGAGCTGGCCCGAGGCCCGCCGCATCGCCGAGATCCTGCGCCTGGAGACCGTCGGCGGGATGCTGCTCGTCGGTGCCGCGGTCCTGGCGCTGATCTGGGCGAACTCGCCGTGGCGCGAGACCTACACGGCGCTGTCCGAGATCACGGTCGGCCCGGCCGCGCTCAACCTCGACCTCTCGCTCGCCACGTGGGCCGCCGACGGCCTGCTGGCGATCTTCTTCTTCGTCGCCGGGCTCGAGCTCAAGCGCGAGTTCGTGGCCGGTGACCTGCGCGATCCGCGCCGGGCCGCGCTCCCGGTCGCCGCGGCCGTGGGCGGCATGGCGGTCCCGGCGGTGGTCTTCGTCGCGTTCACGGTCAGCTCCGGTTCGGAGGCGCTGGCCGGCTGGGCGATCCCGACCGCCACCGACATCGCGTTCGCGCTGGCCGTGCTCGCCGTGGTCGGGACCAGCCTGCCCACCGCACTGCGCACCTTCCTGCTGACGCTCGCCGTCGTCGACGACCTGCTGGCGATCACCATCATCGCGGTCTTCTACACCTCCTCGCTCGACCTGTTCTGGCTCGCGCTGGCGCTCGTCCCGCTCGCGATCTTCGGCCTGCTGGTGCAGCGCCGGGTGCGGTCGTGGTGGCTGCTGCTGCCGCTCGCGGCGATCACCTGGACGCTCGTGCACGAGTCCGGGGTGCACGCGACCGTCGCGGCGGTGCTGCTCGCGTTCACGGTGCCGGTCGTGCGGCGGTCGGCGGGGGAGGGGCCCGGGCTGGCCGAGCACTTCGAGCACCGGATCCGGCCGATCTCGGCCGGCGTCGCCGTGCCCGTCTTCGCGTTCTTCGCGGCCGGGGTCTCGGTGGTCGACGGCGACGGGCTGGGGGCGGCGTTCGCCGACCCGGTGGCGCAGGGCATCGTCGCCGGGCTGGTCCTGGGCAAGATCGTCGGGGTGCTGGGTGCGACCTGGCTGGTGCAGCGGTTCACCCACGCGCAGCTCGACGAGGGACTGTCCTGGTGGGACGTGCTCGGGCTGTCGATGCTGGCCGGGATCGGCTTCACCGTCTCGCTGCTGATCGGGGAGCTGGCCTACGACGCGGAGTCCGGCCTGGGGGACACCGTGCGGATCGGGGTGCTGAGCGGCTCGCTGCTCGCCGCGTTCCTCGCCACGCTCGTGCTCCGGGTCCGCAACCGGCACTACCGGCGGATCGCGGAGGAGGAGGCGCGCGACGACGACGGGGACGGCGTGCCCGACGTCTACCAGTCGGGCCCGGCAGGATCGGACAAAAAGGACTACTCTGGCGAGAGGTGAGCCGGGAAGCCTGGTCGGCGGAGTCGTCTCCGCTGCCCGAAAGGTTCCCGATGATCGTCTCAGGTTTCCCCGAGCCCCCGGGTCCACGCGACCCGCGGCGCCTGTCCTCCCGCGAGGAGGCGATCCTCGCCCGGATCGAGAGCGACCTCGTCGACGACGACCCGGACCTGTCCCGGCTGGCGTCGGCCACCCCGTCGGTGCTGCCGGTGGCCCCACCGGTCGCGGCGCGCGAGATCGGGCTGCTCGCGGTCGTCCTGCTGATCCTGGTGGGAGCGGCGGTCCTGGTGCCTCCCGTGCTGCACCTCGCCGTGCTGCCCGCGCTGACCGTCCTGCTTGTGGTGCCGTGGACGGTGCTGTGCGCGCGCCGCTCCACCGACGGCTGACCACACCCCCACCGCCGACCTCCGGAGGTCCACCGTGTCCCCGCTGCTGATCACCCTCGCCCTGCTCGCGTTCCTCGTGCTCACCGTCGTGGGCGCGGGCGTCCAACTCGTCCAGCAGTACCAGCGGGGGGTCGTCCTGCGGTTCGGCCGGCTGCTCCCGACGGTCCGCGAACCCGGACTGCGGATCATCGTGCCGTTCGTCGACCGGATGACGAAGGTCCCCGTGCAGACCGTCGTCATGGACGTCCCGTCCCAGGGCGCGATCACCCGGGACAACGTCACCCTGGCCGTCGACGCGGTCGTCTACTTCCGGGTGTCCGACCCGGCCAAGGCCGTGGTCAACGTCGACAACTACCTCGGCGCGGTGTCGCAGGTGGCGCAGACCTCGCTGCGTTCGGTCATCGGGCGGGTCGACCTCGACACGATGCTGTCGGACCGCGAGCAGGTCAACGACGAGCTCCGCGCCGTCATCGACACCCCCACCGAGGCCTGGGGCGTCAGCGTCGACCGCGTCGAGATCAAGGACATCGCCCTGCCCGAGGGGATGCGGCGGTCCATGTCGCGTCAGGCGGAGGCCGAGCGTGACCGCCGCGCCCGCGTGATCGCCGCCGAGGGCGAGGCCCAGGCCTCGGCCCGGCTCGCCGACGCCGCCCGGGAGATGGGGGAGACCCCGGGAGCGCTGCAGCTGCGGCTGCTGCAGACCGTCGCCGACGTGGCCTCGGACAAGAACAGCACCCTCGTCATGCCGTTCCCGATCGAGATGCTGCGGTTCTTCGACAACGCCTCCGGCACGACGGCGGAGGACGCCGACGCCGACCGGGCGTCGACCCCGCCGGAGGTCAACGGCTCCGGACCGGCTCCGGCGATCACCACAGGTCCCGAGGCAGATCGTCGGTGAGGTCGTCGAGCTCGCCGCGGGTGCGCGCCGCGACCGTCGCGGCCGTGCGCTCCTCGAACTCCGACAGCGTCAGCCGCCCCTCGGCGACCGCCCGTTGCAGGCGGCGGAGCACCGCCTCGCGGTCGTGGTCGGACACGCGCAGCGCCCGCCGGGCCGGATCCATGGTGGTACCTCCTCACAGGCCAGGATAGGAGGAGGATCCGGTCCGGTTCGTCCCGATCCGGCCGTCGCCATGCTCACGCCACCGGTACCGGCCGGCCGCCGCGCACCTAGGATCACGGGGTACCGACCATCGATCCGGGAGCCCTGCAACCGCCGTGAGCACTGTTCGCAATCCAGCGCAGGCGTCCACCCGCCCTGTCGTCCTGCTCGCCGAGAAGCTGGCGCCGTCCGCGGTCGCGCTGCTGGGCGACGACGTCGAGATCCGCCACGTCGACGGCACCGACCGTCCCGCCCTGCTGGCCGCCCTCGCCGACGCCGACGCGCTGCTCGTCCGCTCGGCCACCCGGGTCGACGCCGAGGCGCTCGCCGCCGGCACCCGGCTCAAGGTCGTCGCCCGCGCGGGGGTGGGGCTCGACAACGTCGACGTCCCGGCCGCCACCGCGCGCGGCGTCATGGTCGTCAACGCGCCGACCTCCAACATCGTCTCCGCCGCCGAGCACGCCGTCGCGCTGCTGCTCGCCGCCGCGCGCCACGTCCCCGCCGCCGACGCGTCGCTGCGCGCCGGGAAGTGGGCCCGCAGCTCGCTCACCGGCACCGAGATCAACGGCAAGGTCGCCGGCATCGTCGGCCTCGGCAAGATCGGGCAGCTGGTCGCGCAGCGGCTCGCGGCCTTCGGCGTCGAGCTCATCGCCTACGACCCCTACGTCGCGCCGGCCCGCGCCGCGCAGCTGGGCATCGAGCTGGTGTCGCTCGACGACCTGCTCCGCCGTGCCGAGCTGATCTCGATCCACCTGCCCAAGACCCCCGAGACGCTCGGGCTCATCGGCAAGGACCAGCTGGCGGTCACGAAGCAGGGCGTGATCATCGTCAACGCCGCGCGCGGTGGCCTGGTCGACGAGGACGCGCTCGCCGAGGCCGTCCGCAGCGGGCACGTCGGCGGGGCGGGGATCGACGTCTACGTCGACGAGCCCACCACGTCGAGCCCGTTGTTCGAGATCCCGCAGGTCGTGGTCACCCCGCACCTGGGCGCGTCCACCGACGAGGCGCAGGACCGCGCGGGCACCGACGTCGCCCGGTCGGTGCAGCTGGCGCTGGCCGGGGAGTTCGTGCCCGACGCCGTCAACGTGCAGATCGGCGGGGTCGTCGGCGAGGAGGTGCGGCCGTGGCTGCCGCTCACCCAGAAGCTGGGCACCGTTCTGTACGCCGTCGCCGGCCGCGTGCCGAGCACCGTCACCGTCGACGTCTCCGGTGAGCTGGCCTCGGAGGACGTGTCGGTGCTGCAGCTCGCGGCGCTGCGCGGGCTGTTCACCCACGTCGTCGAGGACCAGGTGACCTTCGTCAACACCCCGGCGCTGGCGGCCGAGCGCGGCGTCGACGTCGAGCTGACGACGGCGCCGGAGAGCGAGAACTTCCGCTCGGTCGTGCAGCTGCGCGCGGCCATGCCCGACGGCGAGTCGATCACCGTGTCCGGCACGCTCACCGGGCGCTCGCAGGTGCAGAAGCTGGTGGAGGTCAACGGCCGCCACTTCGACCTGCGTGCCGAGGGCGAGGTGCTGCTGCTGGAGTACGCCGACCGCCCCGGCGTGATGGGCCGCGTGGGCTCGCTGCTGGGCGAGGCCGCGGTGAACATCGAGGCCGCGCAGATCAGCCAGACCACCGACGGATCCGACGCGATCATGCTGCTGCGCGTCGACCGGCCCGTCGACCCGGGTGTGCTGGAGCCCATCGGGGCGTCGGTCGGGGCCCGCGTCACCCGGCTGATCTCGTTCGACGTCTGAGTCGCATTGGCCCGCTCGGGGGCGTGTCGGGGGTCCGGACGGGCCAGTGGCGGACCCGTTTCACCCGTCGGGGTGACCTCGAAGGAGTGAGGCGCGCCGTGACGGCCTGATCGCGGCCGGTACCGTGCGTCTCGGCCCGCCTGCAGTCGGAGGAACGCGCGGGTCCAGTCACGAGAGGAAACCCCAGTCATGCGCCTTGCGGTCATTCCCGGCGACGGCATCGGGCCGGAGGTCATCGAGGAGGCGCTGAAGGTTCTGGAGGAGGTCGCGCCGGGAGCGGAGACGACCACCTACGACCTCGGCGCGGCGCGCTGGCACTCCACCGGGGAACTCCTGCCCGAGTCGGTGCTCACCGAGCTCCAGCAGCACGACGCGATCCTGCTCGGCGCCGTCGGCGACCCGTCGGTCCCCAGCGGCATCCTCGAGCGCGGCCTGCTGCTGCGCCTGCGCTTCGAGCTCGACCACCACGTCAACCTGCGCCCGGCGCGGCTCTACCCGGGCGTCCGCGGGCCGCTGGCGGGCAACGCCGAGATCGACATGGTGGTCGTCCGCGAGGGCACCGAGGGCCCCTACGTCGGCACCGGCGGGCTGCTCCGCAAGGACACCCCGCACGAGATCGCGACCGAGGTCAGCACGAACACCGCGTTCGGCGTGGAGCGGGTCGTGCGCGACGCGTTCACCCGGGCCGAGCGCCGCCCGCGCAAGCACCTCACGCTCGTGCACAAGACCAACGTGCTGACCTACTCCGGGCGGCTGTGGTCGCGGCTGGTGGAGGAGGTGTCGCTGGAGCACCCCGACGTGTCGGTGGCCTACCTGCACATCGACGCCGCCACCATCCACATGGTCACCGACCCCGGCCGCTTCGACGTGGTCGTCACCGACAACCTGTTCGGCGACATCCTCACCGACCTCGCGGCCGCCATCACCGGCGGCATCGGGCTCGCGGCCAGCGGCAACCTCGACGGCAGCCGCCGCAACCCCAGCATGTTCGAGCCGGTGCACGGCAGCGCCCCGGACATCGCCGGTCAGGGCATCGCCGACCCCACCGCCGCGGTGCTCTCGGTCGCCCTGCTGCTCGACCACCTGGGCAACGTCGAGGAGGCCCGGCGGATCGAGGCCGCGGTGGCCTTCGACCTCGCCACCCGCGACCACGCGGCCACCGGCCACACCCGCTCGATCGGCGACCGCCTCGCCGCCCTGGTCAGCAGCCACGCCGGCGTCAGCTGACCGAGGCGCCCGCAGATCCCTCCCGGCCCGCCCCGCCCTCCGCCCGAAATGGCAGTAAAGCCACGATGCCGCCACGACGTGGCAGCACAGTGGCTTTACTGCCGCGGGTCGAGCGCGCGGACCGCGGGGCGGGGCCGCGCGGCAGCCTGCGCGTACGCCCCGCGGAGGACCTTCAGCACCGCCGGTCCGTCCCGGATGATCTTCTTGGGTTTGCTCGCGAGGTAGACGACCCCGGCCGCCACGAACGACGCCGCACGGTCGACGGTGTGGTCGTGGTCGGCGGGGCTGAGGTGCCATTCGCTGGACTCGATCTCCCACGCCATCGCCACGTCGTCGAGCCAGCAGTCGACGCGGCCGAGGAAGGTGCCGTCCGGCCCGTACACGGGCGCGTTCCACCACGGCTCCGGTAGTCCGGACCGCGCCCACAGCCGCTTGGCGTCCCGTTCCGCGGCGGAACGGACCCCGTCCGCGACATCGCGCAGCACCTCCGCCGGGGTCGCGGTGAGGCGACGGGATCCCTCGGCGAGCTCCGCGGCCAGCGCGGGCACCGTGCACAGCCCTCGTTGCACCGCGTCCGACATCAGCTCGGTCATCTCGGCAGCCGACTCCAGGCTCCGCACCGCGTCGGCGCACGCACGCACGATGGGGGTGAGCGGGATGCCGTTGCGGACCTCGGGCCGCGGCATGCGGCTGGTCCGGGCCACCTCGACGAACCCCGTCGACCGGAGCTGACGCGAGTCGGGGACGAGCACGGCGATGGTCGGTCGGCCGGGATGGACGGGTGTCCTCGCGGGCCCCCGGCGCAACCCGTGCCGGCGGCAGGCCTCGACCCCGGTCAACTGGGCGTCCGGGCCACCGAAGAGCAGTGCGGCCCGCACGAGCTGGGCGAGGGTGGGCTCCCCGGTGCCGAGCAGGATCACCGCCGGCAGCAACCGGCGCCAGGGCCCGCCGCCACGACAGCGGTTGTAGACGGTCCGCTCGGGGATCCCGGCCGCGACGAGCTGGCGAGCCGTGGCGACGCCGTCGGGGAACAGGCCACGAAGCCGTTCGGTCCGGCGGGCGGTGAGGGTGAGTGTTGAGCCCATGCCCAGGATGCTCGCCCGAGAGCAGGGAGCAGCGTGGGCGATTGGGAGAACTGGTGGCAGTAAAGCCACTGTGCTGCCATCTCGTGGCGGCATAGTGGCTTTACTGCCATTCGGGGGAGGGGTGGGGCGGGGAGGGCGGGGTCAGACCTCTTCGGAGGGGCCCGTCAGCAGGGTCACTCCTGCGCCGGCGAAGTTGGGCAGGTCGGCCACCGCGGCCTGGCCGTGCTCCCCGCTCATCCCGGCGCCGAAGGTGGCCTCGTCGGGGAAGTCGAGGACCGCGACGAGGTAGTGGGCGGGCTTGTTGCCCTCGGCGTCGGGGCCGGGGTGGCTGATCGTGTACCGCAGCAGGCCGGGGATCTTCTTCGCGATGACCGCGTGCACCTCGGTGTAGTGCTTGTCGAACGCGGCCGGGTCCTCAGGGTGGTTGTAGAGGGCGGTGAGCTGGAACACGGCGGCACCTTTCGCTGATGGGCCCGCGTGCGGCGGTGCACGCGGGTCGGTCACCACCCTGGTGGATCACCCGGTGCGCGCCTACCCGGCGTCCCGCGATGTGGGACGCAGGTGTGACAGCCGGGGACGGGCCGTGCCATGCTCGGCGGCGTGTCCAGCACCATGATCATTATCGGCAGGCGCGACGGCTAGCTCCACCCAGGCCGCCGCGCAGACCTCTCGCACCCGCGAGGGGTCTTTTTTGTTGCCGAGAAGGAGATCGAGATGTCCCGCACCGCACCCGCCGCCACGCCGCTGGGCGACGCCTTCCACGTCTACGACACGACGCTGCGCGACGGTGCCCAGCGCGAGGGCATCTCCTACTCGGTGGCCGACAAGCTCGCCGTCGCCCGCCACCTGGACGCGCTGGGCGTGGGCTACGTCGAGGGCGGCTGGCCCGGGGCGATGCCGAAGGACACGGAGTTCTTCGCCCGGGCCGCGGCGGGGGAGCTGGAGCTGCGGCACGCCGCGCTGGTGGCGTTCGGCGCCACCCGGCGGCCGGGCACGACCGCGGCGGCCGACCCGCAGGTCCGTGCGCTGCTCGACAGTCGCGCCCCGGTCGTCACGCTCGTCGCCAAGTCCGACCGCCGCCACGTCGAGCGCGCGCTGCGCACCGACGCGGCCGAGAACTGCGCGATGGTCGCCGACACGGTGGCGTTCCTGGTCGGCGAGGGGCGCCGGGTGTTCGTCGACGCCGAGCACTTCTTCGACGGCTACGCGTTCGACCCCGACACGGCGCTGCGCGTGCTGGAGGCGGCCGTGGGCAGCGGCGCCGACGTCGCGGTGCTGTGCGACACCAACGGCGGGATGCTGCCCCTGGGCATCGCCGAGGTGGTGACGGAGGTGGCCGCCCGCACGGGCTTCCGCCTCGGGATCCACTGCCAGGACGACACCGGCTGCGCGGTCGCGAACTCCGTCGCGGCGGTGCAGGCCGGCGCCACGCACGTCCAGTGCACCGCCAACGGCTACGGCGAGCGGGCCGGCAACGCCGACCTGTTCGCCGTCGTCGGGAACCTGGTGACCAAGCTGGGGATGCCCGTCCTACCGGACGGCGCCCTCGCGGAGATGACCCGCACCTCGCACACGTTGGCGGAGATCGCCAACATCGCTCCCGACACCCACCAGGCCTATGTCGGGACGTCAGCGTTCGCCCACAAGGCGGGACTGCACGCGAGTGCGATCAAGGTGGACCCGGAGCTGTACAACCACATGAACCCCGTGGACGTCGGCAACGGGCAGCGGATCCTGGTCACCGAGATGGCCGGCCGGGCCAGCGTCGAGCTCAAGAGCGAGGAGCTCGGCGTCGACCTGGCCGGCCACCCCGACGCGGTGTCGCAGGTGGTGGCGACGGTCAAGGAGCGCGAGGCGCTGGGCTGGTCGTTCGAGGCGGCCGACGCGTCGCTGGAGCTGCTCATGCGCACCGCCCGCGGCGACGCGGGCACCGCCCCGTTCGCGCTCGAGTCCTACCGCGTGATCACCGAGCGGCGCGCCGACGGCGAGATCGTCGCCGAGGCGACCGTGAAGATCCTCGTCGACGGGGAGCGGCTGATCGCGACCCGCGAGGGCAACGGCCCCGTCAACGCCCTCGACGCCGCCCTGCGCGGCGCGCTCGCCCCGTCCTGCCCGTGGCTGGCCGACGTCGACCTCACCGACTACAAGGTCCGCATCCTCACCCGCGGCACCGGCGCGGTGACGCGCGTGCTGATCGAGTCCTCGGACCGGACGGCGGAGTGGACGACGGTCGGCGTGCACGGCAACGTCGTGGAGGCGTCCTGGCTGGCGCTGGTCGACGCGCTGGCCTACGCGGCACTGCGGGCGCGGGCGCAGGTCACGGCAGGCTGACGCCGCGCTCGAACCCGCGCCGCAGCACCATGATCGTGCGCGTGCGGACGACGCCGGGCACCTGGTAGAGCATCCGCAGCACCTCCTCCAGCCCGTCGGGCCCGGCGGCGCGCACCTTGAGCAGGAAGTTGCTGTTGCCGGCGACGGAGTGCGCCTCCTCGACGCGCGGGTCGGCCCCGGCCGCGGCGAACACGTGGTCCCTGGCCCAGCCCTCGGTGTCGAGCAGGACGAAGGCGAGCACGTCGAGGCCGAGTGCGTCCGGGTCGACCTCCACGGTGCTGCGCCGCACCACCCCCGACGCGCGCAGCCGCCGCACCCGCTCGTGCACGGCGGCGGGGGAGAGCGCCACCTCCCGGCCGAGCTGGGCGTAGGTGCGGTCGGCGTCGTCGAGCAGCAGACCGACGATTCTCCGGTCGATGTCGTCCACCGACCCATCCTGACACCCCTCCGGCCGAACACCCTTCGAACCTGACGGCACACCCTGGATTCGCGACCGGAGCCGAAGCATGTTCGGTGCATGACCCGTCCACTCACCGTGCTCACCGCGGGCGTCGTCACCGTCGGGGCGCAGTCGTTCCTGCTCGCCCCGCTGCTGCCCGACCTCGCCCACTCCCTGGCCGCCACCCCCTCCGAGATCGGGAGGGTGCTCGCCGCGTACGGCGTCGGTGTGGTCGTCGCGGCGCTGCTGCTCGGCCCGCGCCTGGACCGCGTGACCCGGCGCACCGCCCTCACCGCAGGCGCGGCGTTGCTCGCCCTGTCCTGCGCGGTGGCCGCGCTCGCGCCGGGCTGGGAGGTGCTCGCGGGGGCGCAGGTCGTCGCCGGGGTGGGGGCCGGGATCGTGCTCCCGGCGACCTACGCCCTCGCCGCGGAACTGGCGCCCCCCGGCACCGCGGCACGGGCCACCGGGCGGGTGCTGCTGGGCTGGTCGCTGGCGCTCGTGGCCGGGGTGCCGGTGGCGACGGTGCTCGCCGACGCCGTCGGGTGGCGCGGGGTGCTGGGCGCGCTCGCCGTGCTGGCCGGTGCGCAGGTGGTGCTGTACCGGACGCTTCCGTCCGGGCCGGTCGCCGCGCCGCCGGCGCGGGGGGCCGGTGCGCTCGGCCACGCCCTGCGGACTCCCGGCGTCGCACCGCTGCTCGCCGGGACGTTGGCGTTCATGAGCGCCTTCTACGCCGTGTTCGGCTTCGCCGGGGCCGAGATCCGGCTGCTGCACGGCGGCGGGGCGGCCGGCGCCGGGCTGCTGGCCCTGGCCTACGGCGTCGGCTTCGGGCTGGGTGCCGCGGCCGGTCGTGTCGCCGAGCGCGCGCGCCTCGCCCCCGTCCTCGCCGTGCTGGCCGCGGTCTACCTCCTGCTCGGGGCGACGGTCGGCCTGCTGCCCGCGCTGCTGGTCGTCGCCGTGGTGTGGGGGCTGGTCAACCACGTCGCGCTGACGTTGCTGGTCAGCGGCCTGGCGGCCGCCCCGGCCGCCCGCGGCGCGGTGCTCGCGCTGAACTCGGGCGCGACGTACGGGGGCGCGGCGGTGGCCGGACTCGGGGCCGGGCCGCTGTACGAGACGGCGGGACTGGGGTGGGTGGCGGTCGCTGCGGCGGTGGTCGTGGCGGTCGCCGTCCCGGTGGTGCGCCGGCGCACCCGCACCCCGGCACCCCGGCCCGTCCCCGTCGGGAGCTGACCCGAACCGATCCCCGGGGGATCCGATCACTGTGCGTGGCGGGCGGGGGCGACGGGCGGTGCCGGGGCACGCTGCCGCTCGTCCTGCTCGTCGTGCTCGTGCTGCTGGCCCCGGGGCCGCCCGCGCAGGCCGGCGAACCCGGGATCCTGCGCGTGCTGACGTTCAACATCCACCACGGCGCCGGTCCGGACGGCCGCGTCGACCTGGACCGCCTCGCCGCGGAGATCCGGGCCGTCGACGCCGACGTCGTCGCGCTGCAGGAGGTCGACCGGCACTACGGCGCGCGCAGCGGCTCGGTCGACCAGGTCGCCGAGCTGGCCCGCCGCCTCGGCGTGCACGCCGCGTTCGCCGCGACCGTCGACCTCGACCCGGCCGGCCCGGACGCCCCCCGCCGCCAGTTCGGTTCGGCGATCCTGTCGCGCCACCCGATCCGGTCGCACACGGCGCTGCGGCTGCCCGGGACGGCCGCCGAGGAGCCGCGCGGGCTGCTCGCCGCCGTCCTGGACGTCGACGGCGAGCCGGTGCGGGTGGCGACCACGCACCTGTCGTCGGAGAGCGGGGCGACCCGGCTGCTGCAGGCGCGGTCGGTGTCGGCGCTGGTGCGGGGCTGGGGCGGGCGGGTGCTGGTCGTGGGCGACCTCAACGCGCGACCCGGCGACCCCGAGGTCGGCGTGCTCACCGCGGTGCTCGGCGACGGCTGCCCCGGGGCGTCGACGTTCCCGGCCGCCGCCCCCGCCGTCCGCATCGACTACGTGCTGGGCCGCGGCCGGATCGTCGACTGCGCGGTGCTCCCGACGGCGTCGTCGGACCACCGCCCGCTGCTGGCCGGGGTCGCGCTCGGCTGAGCGGCCCGCCGCGCCCAGTCGGGGGCGTGCTCCGGCAGCGGCCCGATGGCGACCAGCCGCGCCGGGATGCCCTGCAGCACCGGGAGGCGCTGGGCCAGCCGCAGGGGGAGCGGCAGGCTCGCGAGCGGGGCGGGCGCGAGGCCGTCGTCGCCGAGTCCCACCGGTGGGGCCGGGGCGGGTGAGTCCGCCGCGGTGGCGACCGTCGGACCGAGCACGACCCGGTGCGCGATCCGCTGCGCGCCCTGCACCAGCGCCGTGGGCAGCCACCGGCGGCGCTGCACCCGCCGCAGCACCGAGCGCGGGACGATCCCGCCGCTGCGCAGCGCGGGGGCGAGCAGCCGGGCCGTGGCGACGGCGTCGGCCACGGCGAGGTTGATCCCCACCCCGCCGACCGGCGACATGGCGTGCGCGGCGTCGCCGATGAGCAGCAGCCCGTCGAGGTCCCAGCGCCGCAGCCGCTCCAGCCGGACGTCGAGCAGCTTGACGTCGTCCCACGACTCCAGGGCGCCCGTGCGATCGGCCATCCAGGGCAGCAGCCCGGCGAAGCGCCGCCGCAGCTCCCCGATGCCGGCGGCGCGCAGGGCGGTGTCGCCGCCCTTGCGGATGAGGTAGCCGCACTGCCAGTAGTCGCCGCGGTCGATCATCACGCAGAGGTGGCCCGTGGAGAACCGGCCGACCCCGCCCACCGGGTCGTCCGCGCGGCGGGGGAGCCGGAACCACCAGACGTCCATCGGCACGCCGAACGAGCGCGGACGCAGCCCGGCGGCCGCGCGGACGGCCGAGCCGCGGCCGTCGCAGGCGACGGTGAGGTCGGCGCGCAGCTCGTGCTCCGACCCGTCGGTGCGGTCGACGTACCGGACGCCGACGACCCGGGCTCCGTCGCGCAGCAGGTCGACGACCTCGGCGTCGCGGCGCAGGGTGAACGTCGGCTCCTCGGACGCCGCGTCGGCGAGCATGTCGAGGAAGTCCCACTGGGGCACGAGCGCGATGTGCGGGTGGGCGCCGGGCAGGCGCCGCATGTCGGCGACCTGGGCCGTGCCCGCGTCGAGCTGGACGGTCACCTGCTCCAGGCGGCGCTGCGGGACGGCGGCGAACCGCTCGCCCAGGCCCAGCTCGTCGAGCAGCGTGAGGGTGGAGGCGTGCACGGTGTCGCCCCGGAAGTCGCGCAGGAAGTCGGCGTGCTTCTCCAGCACGGTGACGTCGATCCCGGCGCGGGCCATGAGCAGCCCGAGCACCATCCCGGCCGGGCCGCCGCCGACGACGAGGCACGTCGAGCGCTCGCTATTCGTCATGCGATGAATTTACCGCCGGTCCGCTAGCCTGGGCAACACCATGACTGTTCGCGTTCGCTTCTGCCCCTCCCCGACGGGGACGCCGCACGTCGGCCTCATCCGCACCGCCCTGTTCAACTGGGCGCACGCCCGGCACTCGGGCGGTGCGTTCGTGTTCCGTATCGAGGACACCGACGCCAGCCGCGACTCCGCCGAGTCCTACGCCGCGCTGCTCGACGCGCTGGGCTGGCTCGGCCTCGACTGGGACGAGGGCCCGGAGGTCGGCGGCCCGCACGCGCCGTACCGGCAGAGCGAGCGCGGCGACCTCTACGCCGACGCCCTGCGCCGGCTGATCGAGGCCGGCGAGGTCTACGAGTCCTACTCGAAGGCCGAGGAGATCGAGGCGCGGCACCGGGCGGCGGGCCGCGACCCGAAACTCGGCTACGACAACGCCGACCGCGACCTCGCCGAGGCCGAGAAGGACGCCTACCGCGCCGACGGCCGCGCGCCGGTCTACCGGCTGCGCATGCCCGACCGCGACATCACCTTCACCGACCTCGTCCGCGGCGAGGTCACCTTCCGGGTCGGCACCGTCCCGGACTTCGTCCTCGCGCGCGGTGACGGCTCCCCGCTCTACCCGCTCACCAACCCGCTCGACGACGCGCTCATGGGCATCACCGACGTGCTGCGCGGGGAGGACCTGCTGTCCTCCACCCCGCGTCAGATCGCGCTGCTCGAGGCGCTCCGGCGCGTCGGCATCGGCGACGGGCCCCCGCGCTACGGGCACCTGCCGCTGGTCACCGGGGAGGGCAATCGCAAACTGTCCAAGCGCGACCCGGAATCGAACCTGTTCCTCTACCGCGAGCGCGGATTCACCCCCGAGGGCCTGCTCAACTACCTCGCGCTGCTGGGCTGGTCGATCGCCGAGGACCGGGACGTCTTCACGATGGACGAGATGGTCGCCGCATTCGACGTGACGCGCGTCTCGGGCAATTCCGCGCGGTTCGACCTGAAGAAGGCCGAGGCCATCAATGCCGCACATCTGCGGGCGTTGCCGGTGGAGGAGTTCGCCCGCCGCGTGGAGCCCTACCTGGCCGCGGAGGGCGTCGTGATCGCGGACGAGGCCGACCGCGCCCTGCTCGCCGCGGCGGCGCCCCTGGTGCAGGAGCGCAGCGTCGTCCTCTCCGACGCCGCGCGCATGCTGCGCTTCCTGTTCGTCACCGGCGACGGCTTCACACTCGACGAGGATGCCGCGGCCAAGAACCTCGGCGCCGACGCCGCGCCCGTCCTCGAGGCGGCCCTGACCGGCCTCGATGCGCTGGCGGACTGGTCCACGCCCGCCATCGAGCAGTCCCTCAAGGACACCCTCATCGACGGGCTGGGGCTCAAGCCGCGCAAGGCGTTCGCGCCGGTGCGGGTGGCCGTCAGCGGGCGCACGGTGTCGCCGCCGCTCTACGAGTCGATGGAACTGCTGGGGCGCGAGCGGTCCCTGGCGCGGCTGAGGGCCGGTTTGGAGCGCGCCGGAGGGCTCGGCTAGAGTGGACGGCACGGGACGCGGCCACCGGGTGGTCGCTGTCCAGTGGGGTATGGTGTAATTGGCAGCACGACTGATTCTGGTTCAGTTAGTCTAGGTTCGAGTCCTGGTACCCCAGCGGGAATCCTCCAGAATGGTTCCTGTACAGTTCCACACAGCAGGTCAGAGGCCCCGTCGTCTAGCGGCCTAGGACGCCGCCCTCTCAAGGCGGTAGCGCGGGTTCAAATCCCGTCGGGGCTACATCACAGCGATCCCCACTCCGGTTCGGAGTGGGGATCGCTGCATTTCCCAGTCCTGTCACGGTCGGGCCCGCCACGGCCGGCGCCCACGCGGGGCGCCGGCGGCGGGCCGATCAGGCCGGGGGGAGGCGCTGGGCGTCGACGGGCGGGGTCGAGGGGGGCGGCGGCTCCGACGAGGGCGGCGGCGGCTCCGAGGTGGGCGGCGGCTCGGAGGTCGTCGTCGGCGGCGGGGGCTCGGTGGTCGGCGCGGGCTGGGTGGTCGGCTGCGGCGCCTGCGTACGGGTGGTGGCCGCGGGCGGGGGCGGGTCGTCGGCGGCCGGGGCCTCGGTCGCCTCGGTCGGCGCCGGGGTGCCCAGCACCTCCGAGGAGACCGGCGGCAGGATCGGCACCGTCGAGTCCCGGTCGACGCCGGCCGTCGGCGCGGGGGCCGGGGCGGGCAACAGCAGCACGGTGGCGACGACGCCGAGCGCGGCCGCCAGCCCACCCGCCGACACCAGGAACGCGCCGCCCCGGCGCCGCGGGGGCAGGGGGCGGTCGAAGTCGTCGTCGTGGGGGGCGGGGGTGTCGACCGGCGGTCGCTCCGGATACGGGGACGGCGCGCGCGGCGGGGGCACGATCTGGCGGGCGGGCTCCCCGCCCTGCATCGGGATGCGACCCTGCGGACCACCGGGACGGAGACCCGTCGATCCGGCGGCTGCGGCAAGCATCCCGGCACCGGGCCCGGCCGCGACCGCGGTACCCGGGCCGAGCCCGCCGTGGCCGTTGCCGGAGCCGCCGCCCGGGCGGCGGCCTGCCGTGCCAGTCCCGCCCGTGCCCGCCATCCCGGTGACCATCCCCCCGGCGCCCAGGGCCCCCGCCACCGGAGCTCCGATCCCCGGACCGGCCGGCCGCTGCTGCCCCGTCGACCGCACCCCACCGGGGACGGGTGAGCCGCCGCGCGGTGCGGGCACGTGCGGCCCCGTCGCGGCCAGCGCCGCCGGGTCCAGCGACAGGGCGGCGCCCATGGCGATCGCGTTCTTCGGGTCCGCGTCGACGGCGACGGGCCGCCCGAGCTGCTCGGACACCAGCTGCGCGACGAGCGGGATCCGCGACGAGCCGCCGACCAGCAGCACCGCGGTGAGCTGGTCGGGGGTGAGCCCGGCGGAGGCGACGGCGCGCCGCAGTGCGGTGACGGTGTCCTCGATCTGCGGCCGGATCATGGCCTCGAACTCGCTGCGGTGCAGCCGCACCGACCCCTGGGAGCCGGGCAGCAGCACCGGGATCGACACCTCGGTGTCGCTGCTCAGCGCCTCCTTGGCCTCCGAACACTCGCGGCGCACCGCGGCCACCGCGGCGAGGACGGCGGGGTCGGTGTCGTCGAGCCCGGCGAACGCCCCGGGCATGCCGTCGCGGACGTGGTCGAACACGACCTGGTCGAAGTCGACGCCGCCGAGCCGCTCGATGCCCTCCGGCCGCCCGACGGTGCCGAAGCCCTGCGCGCCCTTCGTGACGATCGCGGCGTCGAACGTGCCGCCGCCCAGGTCGTAGACGGCGATGGTGGAGCCGGGCTCGAGCCGCTCGGCCGAGGCGTAGTGCAGCGCGGCGGCCTGCGGCTCGGCCAGGAACGACACCTGCATGCCCTGCCCGGCCAGCGCGCCGCCGAGCAGCTCCTTCTTCAGCGGGCCCCAGGACGCCGGGTGGGTGACGGCGATGCGGGCCGCGGGCCCGCCCTCGCGCTCGGCCACCCGCTCGACGACCCAGCGCACGACCCGCGCGGAGAGCTCCTGCGGCGACCAGGGGACCCCGGAGACGACGAGCGGGGTGGGGTCGCCGATGCGGCGCTTGAACTCGCGGACGACCCGGGCGGGGTCGGTCAGCGCCCGGCGCTCGGCGGCCTCGCCGACCAGCACCGCGCCGTCGGCACCCGCGTAGAACACCGAGGGGACCGAGCTGGAGCGGTCGCCCAGGTTGACGACCTCGATCTCGCCCGACCGCGCACCCGGGTGACCGACGGCGGCCGACGTCCTCGTCGTACCCAGATCGATCCCGAGCAAGTAGGTCATCGTGCCCCGATTTCCGCCGCCGAATCTCACCCTGCGTGCAACTGCGCCACGGTATCGGGTCCCCCGTGGCCCTTTCGGGCGGGTATCGGTTACAAGCGGTGTTGCAGGGCCTCGGCCGCGGCGAGCAGGTCGGCCGCCCAGCGGACGCCGGGACGGCGACCGATCCGGTCGACGGGCCCGGACACCGACACCGCCGCCACGACGTGCCCGGTGCCGTCGCGCACCGGCGCCGACACGCTGGCCACCCCGGACTCCCGCTCCGCGACGCTCTGCGCCCAGCCGCGCCTGCGGACGTCGAGCAGGACGCGCTCGGTGAAGGTGGCGTCGCCCAGCACCGCGCGCTGGACGGCGGGCTCGGCCCACGCGGCGAGCACCTTCGCCCCGGAGCCCGCCGTCATCGGCAGCCGGGAGCCGACGGGCACGGTGTCGCGCAGGCCGCTCGCGGGCTCGGCGGTGGCGACGCAGACGCGCTGCGTGCCGTCGCGGCGGTAGAGCTGCACGCTCTCGCCCGTGATGTCGCGCAGCCGGGGCAGGATCGCCGCGGCCGCCTCCAGCAGCGGGTCGGCGCCGCCGGCGGCGAGCTCGGCCAGCGTCGGGCCCGGTCGCCAGCGACCGTCGGCGCCGCGGGTGAGCAGGCCGTGCACCTCCAGCCCGACGGCGAGGCGGTGCGCGGTGGCCCGCGGCAGGCCCGTGCGCTGGCACAGCTCGGCCAGCCCGCACGGCTCGGAGGCGATGGCACGGAGCACACCCACAGCCTTGTCGAGCACACCGATGCCGCTATGCTGTCTCACACCGCGATACTAGCGTCCCAACTGCTGGGAGAGAACCATGGCACGTACTCTGGCCGCGAAGGTGTGGGACCTGCACCTCGTCCGTGAGGGGGAGGGCGACGAACCCGACCTCCTCTACATCGACCTGCACCTCGTGCACGAGGTCACCAGCCCCCAGGCGTTCGACGGCCTGCGGCTCGCGGGCCGCCCGGTGCGACGGACGGACCTCACGCTCGCCACCGAGGACCACAACGTCCCGACCAAGGACGTCGAGCTGCCGATCGCCGACCCCGTCTCGCGCACCCAGGTCGAGACGCTGCGCAAGAACTGCGCCGAGTTCGGCGTGCCGCTCTACCCCATGAACCACGCCGAGCAGGGCATCGTGCACGTCGTCGGCCCGCAGCTGGGGCTCACGCAGCCGGGCACCACGGTCGTCTGCGGCGACAGCCACACCTCCACCCACGGCGCGTTCGGCGCGATGGCCTTCGGCATCGGCACCTCCGAGGTGGAGCACGTGCTCGCCACGCAGACGCTGCCGCTCAAGCGGTTCAAGACCATGTCGATCACGGTGAACAGCGCCGACGGCACGCTGCGGCCGGGCGTCACGAGCAAGGACGTCGTGCTGGCGATCATCGCGCAGATCGGCACCGGCGGCGGCCAGGGCTACGTGCTGGAGTACCGGGGCAACGTCATCGAGAACCTCTCGATGGAGGCCCGGATGACGATCTGCAACATGTCGATCGAGGCCGGGGCCCGCGCCGGCATGATCGCCCCCGACGAGACGACCTTCGCCTACCTCAAGGGCCGTGACCGCGCGCCCGCAGGCGAGGCGTGGGACGAGGCCGTCGCGGCGTGGCGCGAGCTGCGCACCGACGACGACGCGGTGTTCGACGCCGAGGTCGTCATCGACGGCGACTCGCTCACCCCGTTCGTCACCTGGGGCACCAACCCCGGCCAGGGTCTCCCGTTGGGGGACAACGTGCCCGACCCGGCGCAGATCGTCGACGAGAACGAGCGCGTCTCCGCGGAGAAGGCCCTGACCTACATGGGGCTCACGGCGGGGCAGCCGCTGCGCGAGGTCGCCGTCGACACGGTGTTCGTGGGCTCCTGCACCAACGGCCGGATCGAGGACCTGCGGGCCGCGGCCGAGGTCATCAGGGGCCGCAAGGTCGCCGACGGCGTCCGGATGCTGGTCGTCCCCGGCTCGATGCGGGTGCGGTTCCAGGCCGAGGACGAGGGGCTCGACGAGGTGTTCACCGCGGCCGGGGCCGAGTGGCGCTCCGCGGGCTGCTCGATGTGCCTGGGCATGAACCCCGACCAGCTCGCCCCGGGGGAGCGCAGCGCGTCGACGTCCAACCGCAACTTCGAGGGCCGCCAGGGCAAGGGCGGCCGCACCCACCTGGTGTCGCCCCTGGTCGCGGCCGCGACCGCGGTGCGCGGCACCCTGTCGAGCCCGGAGGACCTGCTCTGATGGACGCCTTCTCCACCCACACCGGCATCGGCGTGCCGCTGCGCCGGGCCAACGTCGACACCGACCAGATCATCCCGGCGGTCTACCTCAAGCGGGTGACGCGCACCGGGTTCGAGGACGGCCTGTTCTCGGCCTGGCGGAACGACCCCTCGTTCGTCCTCAACCAGGAGCCGTTCGACCGCGGATCCGTGCTGGTGGCGGGGGCGGACTTCGGCACCGGCTCCTCGCGCGAGCACGCGGTGTGGGCACTGATGAACTACGGGTTCCGGGTCGTGATCTCCTCGCGGTTCGCCGACATCTTCCGCGGCAACTCCGCGAAGGCCGGGCTGCTCGCGGCCCAGGTCGCACAGGCCGACGTCGAGCTGCTGTGGAAGCTGCTGGAGAACCAGCCCGGCACCGAGGTCACCGTCGACCTGGTGGAGCGCACGGTGCAGGCCGCCGATCTCACCGTGCCGTTCGAGATCGACGACTACACCCGCTGGCGGCTGCTGGAGGGCCTCGACGACATCGGCCTCACGCTGCGCCACGCCGAGGACATCACCGCGTTCGAGGCCACGCGCCCGGCCCGGATGCCGGTGACGTCGGGCTGAATCCGTTGCGCGGCAACGGATTCCCTCCGCGTGTTGCTGGCGCACGGCCCTGACCTGCGGCTAGCGTCTCGTTCATGAACAAGACGCAGCTCGTGGACGCGCTGGCAGACCGCATCGGCGACCGGCGGACGGCGGCCACCGCGGTCGACGGCCTGCTGGAGACCATCGTGTCGACGGTCGGGTCCGGCGACTCGGTGTCGATCACCGGGTTCGGGGTGTTCGAGCCGCGTGCCCGCGCCGCCCGCGTGGCCCGCAACCCGCGCACGGGCGAGACGGTGCAGGTCGCGGCCACGACGGTGCCCGCGTTCCGGCCCGGCACCGGGTTCCGCGCCGCCGTGGGCGGCGCCGGGGGCCCGGCGCCGCGTGCCACCCCCGCCCGTCGACGCCCGGTCGCGGCCCCGCCCGCCGCCGAGGCGCCCGCCGCGGTCGCGGCCCCCGCCGCACCCCGCCGTCGCACCGCGAAGGCGTCGGCGAGCTTCGCCGCGGAGCCCGCGGCCGCTGCTCCGAAGGCGAAGGCGCCCAAGGCCGCAGCGCCCAAGGTCGCAGCACCCAAGGCCGCAGCACCCAAGGCCGCAGCGCCGGCCAAGGCGGCACCCAAGAAGAAGGCCCCGGCCAAGGCGGCCCCGCAGGTGGCCGCGGCGAAGACGGCTCCCAAGGCGGCGGCTGCCAAGGCGGCTCCCAAGGCGGCGGCTCCCAAGGCGGCGGCCAAGGCGAAGGCCCCGGCGGACAAGCCGAAGAAGGCGAAGGCGAAGAAGTAGCGCCGCCGCCCGGCGGACCCGGGCGGCCCACAGCGCGGACGGGGCACCCGTGCGCGCCCCGCCGGCGCCGGGACCGGCCCCCATGATGACGGGGGCCACAGTGCCTCGGGCCCTCCGCGTGGCCGGATCGGCGGTAGCGTCCCGATCGGCGCGCGAGGCGCTCCGGTCGTCCGACAGACATCGCGAGGAGTCCCACGAATGTTCGCCCGGCGCGTGGCTGTGGTGGGTACCGGTTACGTGGGCCTGACGACGGGGGCCTGTCTGGCCACCCTCGGTCACCGCGTGATCTGTGCCGACGTCGACGAGGCCAAGGTCGAGCGCCTGCGGGCCGGGGAGATCGGGATCCGGGAGGACCGGCTCGCCGAGCTCGTCAACGAGGGGGTGGCGGCGGGGCGGCTGTCGTTCGTCGTCGGCGCCTCGGCCGCGCTCAAGGAGCTGGAGCGCGACGGGGCCCCCGTCGAGGTGATGTTCCTGTGCGTCCCGACCCCGATGGGGGTGGGTGGGATCGCCGACCTGTCCGCCGTCGAGGCCGTGATCGAGGAGACGCGCGACGCCCTGCCGGCGGGCTGCGTGGTCGTCAACAAGTCGACCGTGCCGGTCGGCACCTCGGTGCGGACCACGGAGCTGCTGCGCCGCGACGACGTCGGCGTGGTCAGCAACCCGGAGTTCCTGCGCGAGGGGTCCGCGGTGCACGACTTCCTCAACCCGGACCGGATCGTCGTCGGCTCGGCCAAACAGGACGCCGCGGAGCGGGTGGCGGCGCTCTACGCGCGGCTCGGCGCGCCCACCGTCCTCACCGACGCCGCCAGCGCCGAGATGATCAAGTACGCGGCGAACTGCTTCCTGGCGATGAAGCTGTCCTACGTCAACGCGATGGCGGAGCTGTGCGAGCGGCTCGACGCCGACATCGCCGACGTCACCGAGGGCATCGGGTACGACAAGCGCATCGGGCAGGCGTTCCTGTCGCCGGGGCCCGGGTGGGGCGGGTCGTGCCTGCCGAAGGACACCAACGCGCTGCTGCAGGCCGCCGACGCGGCCGACTTCGAGTTCCGGCTCGTCCGCGCGGCCATCGACACCAACACCCGCCAGTACCAGCGGATGGTGGAGAAGGTCCGGCTGGCGGTCACCGGGCGGCGCACGGGGTCGCTGTCGCGGCGGCGCATCGCGCTGCTCGGGCTGACGTTCAAGGCGCACACCGACGACCTGCGCGACTCGCCCGCCCTCGGCGTCGCCGCGCTGCTCAAGCAGGCCGGCGCGGAGCTCGTCGCCTACGACCCCGGCGTCGACGCGGCCACCGCCCGGATCGACTCCTCACTGCTCACCGTCGTAGACGACGCGTACACGGCGGCGCGCGGCGCGGAGGCCGTGGTCGTGCTCACCGAGTGGCCGCAGTTCCGCGCGCTCGACTGGCGCCGGCTCGCCGGCGAGGTGGCCGAGCGGCTCGTCGTCGACACCCGCAACCTGCTCGACGCCGACATCATCCGACGGGCCGGCTTCCGGTGGGTGGGTGTGGGACGGCCGCAGCGCGACGGGGCGGCGACCCCGGCGTAGCCGCGCTCAGCCGGTGGGCCGCGGGTGGTGGTCCCACGACCGCAGCTCGCCCTTGGTGAAGCCCAGCACCCACGTGCTGGCCTTGCGCGAGGGCACCTCGGTCTCCCCGGTCAGCGTCCCGACGACGTCCGGGATCACCCCTCCCTGGCTGCACACCACGGTGACCCCGGGCCGGGCGGCCAGCTCGTGGAAGCGGGCCAGCCCCGCGGGTGGGTCGTCCCAGTAGCCCTCCTCGCCGAGCAGCGGCTCGTCGGCGACGGCCAGGCCCGACGCGGCGGCGAACGGGGCGAGGGTGGCCCGGCAGCGCAGCGGCGGGGCCGAGGCGAGGCGGTCGGGGCCGTAGAGGGGGAGCAGGGCGGCCAGGTGGCGGGCCTGCTCGTGGCCGGTGCCCGAGAGCGGGCGGTCGTCGTCGGGGCCGTCCCACTGGGCGCGGTTGCCGGCCTTGGCGTGGCGCACCAGCAGCACCACCGAGTCGGGCACGCCGGTCTCGGCGAAGCGGGCCAGCACGTCGAGGTCGTGGCGGTAGGACAGCAGCCGGCCGGCCTGCTCGGGGGAGCACCACCGCAGCTCGTCGGTCTCGGCGTTGACGGCGAAGGCACCCGCGCGGGCCTCCGCCGCCCAGTACCGCACCGTCTTGGGGCCCTCGGGCACCGCGTAGTGGACGTCGGTCAGCCGTGCCCCGAGCCGGGCGGTGACGCCGGTCTCCTCGGCGATCTCCCGGACGGCGGCGTGCGGCATGGACTCGCCGCGGTCGAGCTTGCCCTTGGGCAGCGACCAGTCGTCGTAGCGCGGGCGGTGCACCAGCGCGAGCTCGACGCCGGTGTCGGTGCGCCGCCAGAGCACGGCCCCGGCCGCGAGGATCCGCGTGCTCACTCCGACTCGGCGACGACGGCGTGGCGCAGCATCATCTCGGCCTGGTGGTCGCGCACCGGCGACACGCCCGAGTCCAGCGGGGGTGAGGGCTCCCAGCGGCCGTCGTCCTGCAGCGTCCAGCAGCGGGTGGCCGGGTCCATGCAGCCGTCGAGCATGTCGCCGAGCTGGGCGGCCAGCTTCGGGTCGGCCACGCGCAGCAGCACCTCGACGCGGCGGTCGAGGTTGCGGTGCATCATGTCGGCGCTGCCGATCCAGTACTCGTCGGCCGAGCCGAAGTGGAACACGCGGCTGTGCTCCAGGAACCGCCCCAGGATCGAGCGGACGGAGATGTTCTCGCTGAGCCCCTCGCGGCCCGGGCGCAGCGCGCAGATGCCGCGCACCACGATGTCGACGGGCACCCCCGCCTGCGACGCCCGGTACAGCGCGTCGATCACCTGCTCGTCGACCAGCGAGTTGACCTTGATCCGGACCCGGGCCCCCGGCTCGCCGGACCGGTGCGCCTCGATCTCGTCCTCGATGCGCCGCACGATCCCGCGCCGCACGCCGTAGGGGGCGACGAGCAGGGACCGGTAGGAGGTCTGGCGGGAGTAGCCGGTGAGGGAGTTGAACAGGTCGGTGAGGTCGGCGCCGATCGTCGGGTCGGCCGTCAGCACGCCCACGTCCTCGTACAGGCGCGCGGTCTTGGGGTGGTAGTTGCCGGTGCCGATGTGGCAGTAGCGGCGGATCGACTCGCCCTCCTGGCGCACCACCAGCGACGTCTTGCAGTGCGTCTTGAGCCCGACGAGCCCGTAGACGACGTGCACGCCCGCCTTCTCCAGCTCGCGCGCCCAGCGGATGTTGGCCTGCTCGTCGAACCGGGCCTTGATCTCCACCAGCGCGACGACCTGCTTGCCGGCGGCGGCCGCGTCGACCAGTGCGTCGACGATGGGGGAGTCGCCCGAGGTGCGGTAGAGCGTCTGCTTGATGGCCAGCACGTGCGGGTCGGCGGCGGCCTGCTCGATGAACCGCTGCACCGAGGTGGAGAACGAGTCGTAGGGGTGGTGCACCAGCACGTCGCCCTCGCGCAGCGTGGCGAAGATGCTGCGCGGGGTCTCGCGCTCGGCGAACGCCGGGTGCGTCGCGGGGACGAACGGGTCGTCCTTGAGGTCGGGCCGGTCGACGGCGTGCACGGCCCACAGCGCGGTGAGGTCGAGCAGCCCGGGGACCGTGACGACGTCGCCGGGGTGCACGTCGAGCTCGCGCAGCAGCAGCTCCAGCACGTGCTCGCTCATCGTGTCGGTGATCTCCAGGCGCACCGGCGGCCCGAACCGGCGGCGGGCGAGCTCGCGCTCCAGGCTCTGCAGCAGGTCCTCGTCGCGGTCCTCCTCGACCTCCACGTCGGCGTTGCGGGTGACGCGGAACGCGTGCACCTCCGCCACCTCCATGCCCGTGAACAGGTCGCCCAGGTGCGCGGCGATGAGGTCCTCGATCGGCAGGAACGTGATCGTGTCGTCCCCGGTGGCGACGTTCACCAGCCGCGGCACGTTGTTGGGCACCTTGACGCGCGCGAACCGCTCGGTGCGGCCCTCCGGGTCGCGGACGGTGACCGCGAGGTTCAGCGAGAGCCCGGAGATGTAGGGGAACGGGTGCGCCGGGTCGACCGCGAGCGGGGTGAGCACCGGGAAGACCTGCGCGGAGAAGTAGGCGCTCAGGCGCACGCGCTGGTCGTCGGTCAGGTCGCTCCAGCGCAGGATGTTGATGCCCTCGGCGGCCAGCTCGGGGCGGACGTGGTCGAGGAACACCCGCGCGTGCGCCTCGGAGATCGCCTGGCTGCGGGTGGCGATGCGGGCGAGCTGCGCGGTGGGGGACAGGCCGTCGGCGCTGCGGACCGCGAGGCCGGTGTCGTCGCGGCGCTTCAGGCCGGCCACGCGGACCATGTAGAACTCGTCGAGGTTGCTGGCGAAGATCGCCAGGAACTTGGCGCGCTCCAGCAGCGGCTGGCTGGGGTCCTCGGCCAGGGCGAGCACGCGGGCGTTGAAGTCGAGCCAGGACAGCTCGCGGTTGAGGTAGCGGTCGTCGGGCAGCCCGGAGTGCGGGGCGGGCGTGCGTGCCGGGGGGCTGACGGGCACCGCGGCGGCGCCCGCCGAGTTCGTCCGGGCCCCGGTGGCCGCGGCCGTCGGGCCGGGCTGGTCGGTGCCGGCCCGGGCGGGCACGGCGGGCCGGGCGTCGGCGGTCGTCGTGGCGTTCACCGGGCGGGCGGCGGCGTGCACCCGCCGCGTCGACGGGCGGGGCGCGCGGCGGGGGGTGCCGCCCCGTTGCCTCGGCGCCGGTGCGGGACCGTTCACGTCATCACCCACACCGGGCATTGTGGCGCACCACGGCGGGCCCGGCTCCATCGCGAGCCCGTCATCCGGGTGAACTCTCCCACCCCGTCACAGGCGCGCCCCCGGGCACACGACGGCCGCGGTGTGGGTGCCGACGCCCAGCGCGCAGGCCGCCCGCAGGTCGTCGGCGGTGTCGACGTCGCACCGCAGCCCTGGCCACTCGCCCTCGAGCGCCACGGCCCCGGACGCGGCGTGCCCGGCGGCCGAGCCCACCCCGAACGCGGGCTGGAGCGCGGCCCCCGGGGCGGCGAGCAGCAGCGTGGTGCCGGTGCCACCGGCGTCGGCGCAGAAGGCCCGGCCGGTCCGGGGCGCGGCCGCGATCGCGGCGTCGAGCTCGGCGGGACGCAGGGCGGGCAGATCGGCCTGCAGCGCCCCGACCGGGCCGTCGGGCCGGCGCGCGCGCAGGAGCGCGGCCCCGTGGGCGTAGGCGGCGTTGAGACCGGGCACCGGGCCGTCGGGCACCACCTCGACGCCGATCGCGGCGAACCCGGCGGCCACCTCCGGATCGGAGCTGACGACGAGCACCCGGTGGACCAGCCGGGCGCCCCGGGCCGCGTCGACGGTGTCGCGGGCCAGCGCCAGTGCCAGCCGGGCGTGCACGGCCGGGTCGTCGCCGGTGGCGCCGCGCAGCCGGGACTTCGCCTCGGGCAGCCGTTTGACCGGCACGATCAGATCCACACGCGCCATAGTGCACCGCCCGGTGGACCTGGACGCCCCGGCCAGGAAGACTGCCGCCAAGATCGGAGATTGGGAGGACCCGGGTGAGGCGTGAGAAACGCGGCTTCTGGATCGCGTTCTGCGCGGTCTTCTTCTACCCGATCGGCTGGCTCACCGGCCGTGGCCGGTACGAGGGCCGGGAGCACATCCCGGCCACCGGCGGCGCGCTGATCGTGGCCAACCACATCTCGCACCTCGACCCGATCTTCTCCGGGCTGATCGTCGAGCGGTCCGGCCGGGTCCCGCGGTTCCTGGCCAAGCACAGCCTGTGGAGCGTGCCGGTGCTCGGCCAGGCGCTGCGCGGCAGCGGCCAGATCCCGGTCTACCGCGAGTCCGCCGACGCCCAGCAGAGCCTGCGCGACGGCACGGCGGCACTGCAGGAGGGCAAGGTCGTGATCATCTACCCCGAGGGCACCATCACCCGGGACCCGCAGACCTGGCCGATGCACGCCCGCACCGGTGTCGCGCGGCTCGCGCTGACGGCCGACGTGCCGGTCGTGCCGATGGTGCACTGGGGCACCCACCGCGTGCTCGACGGCTACAACAAGAAGTTCCGGCCGCTGCCCCGCGGCCCGATCACCGTGCGCTGCGGGGAGCCGGTCGACCTGTCGGCCTACCGCGGGCGGCCGATCGACGCCGGGCTGCTGCGCGAGGTCACCGACCTGTTGATGGTGCGGGTGCGCGACCTGCTGGCCGAGGTGCGCGGCGAGCCCGCGCCCGCCACGTTCTTCAAGCGGGCGTCGTGAGCGTCCGGCGGGTCGCCGTACTGGGCGGCGGCTCGTGGGGTACCGCGTTCGCGAAGGTGCTGGCCGACGCCGGGCGCGAGGTGTTGCTGTGGGCGCGCCGTCCCGAGGTGGCCGCGGCGATCAACGAGCGGCACGTCAACCCCGACTACCTGCCCGGCGTCGAGCTGCCGGGCCTGCTCACGGCCACCACCAACGCCGCCACCGCGCTCGACGGCGTCGACGCCGTGGTGCTGGCCGTGCCGTCGCAGACCCTGCGTGCCAACCTCGCGGGCTGGCGCGACCTGCTGCCCCGCGGCGCCACCCTGGTCAGCCTGGCCAAGGGCGTGGAGCTGGGCACGCTCAAGCGGATGAGCGAGGTGGTGGTGGAGGTCGCGGGCGTCACGCCCGACCAGGTCGCGGTGGTGTCCGGGCCCAACCTGGCCCGCGAGATCGCCGCCGAGGAGCCGACGGCCACCGTGATCGCCTGCACCGACCACGACCGGGCCGTCGCGCTGCAGCACGCCTGCACCACCGGCTACTTCCGGTCCTACACCAACACCGACGTCGTGGGCTGCGAGGTGGGCGGGGCGGGCAAGAACGTCATCGCGCTGGCCACCGGCATGGCCGCCGGGATGGGCTTCGGCGACAACACGCGCGCGTCGCTGATCACCCGCGGGCTCGCCGAGACCGCGCGGCTGGGCGTCGCACTGGGGGCCGACCCGATGACCTTCGCCGGGCTCGCCGGCCTCGGTGACCTCGTGGCGACCTGCTCGTCCCCGCTGTCGCGCAACCGCACCTTCGGCGAGCGGCTGGGGCGCGGCGAGTCGCTGGCACAGGCCGAGGCGGCCAACCACGGGCAGGTCGCGGAGGGCGTCAAGTCGTGCTCGTCGATCTGCGAGCTGGGCGCGCGGTACGGCGTCGAGCTGCCGATCGCCGACGCCGTGCGCCGCGTGTGCCACGAGGGCCTGTCCGCCGCGGAGATGGGCAAGGAGCTGATCAGCCGGGCGCCCCGGCCCGAGTGACCTCCCGGCCGTAGGGTGCGGCGGTGAGCGGGGACGGGACGCGGTGCGTGCACGGGGGCCATCCGCCGGTCGGTGCCGGGGAGCCGTTGCACCCCGGCCCGGTGCTGTCGTCCACGTTCGACCTCGGCACCGGCGACACCCTGCCCACCGACTTCTACGGCCGCGCAGGCAACCCCACCTGGCGGGCGCTGGAGTCGGCCATCGGCGACCTCGACGGCGGCGAGTGCGTCCTGTTCGCCTCCGGGATGGCCGCGATCGGCGCCGTGCTGCGCCTGGCCGCCCGCGACGGCGCCCTCGTGCTGCCCGCCGACGGCTACTACCTGGCCCGCTCGCTGGCGCACGCCGAGCTGGCCCCGCTCGGGGTGGCGGTGCGGGAGGTGCCCACCGCCGGGCCGTGGCCGTCGCCGTCGCTGGAGGGGGCGGCGCTGGTGCTGGTCGAGACCCCGTCGAACCCCGGTCTCGACGTCGCCGACATCGCCGCCGCCGCCGACGGCGCACACGCGGTGGGCGCGCTGCTCGCCGTCGACAACACCACGGCCACGCCGCTGGGCCAGCGCCCGCTCGACCTCGGTGCCGACCTGGTGGTCGCCAGCGACACCAAGGCACTGGCCGGGCACTCCGACGTCGTGCTCGGCCACGTCAGCACCCGCGACGCCGGGCTCGCCGCGGCGCTGCGGGAGGCGCGCTCCCGGGGCGGGGCGGTGCCCGGCCCGATGGAGGCCTGGCTCGCGCACCGCGGTCTCGGCACGCTCGACCTGCGCCTGGAGCGCCAGGCCCGCAACGCCGCCGCCGTCACCGACGCCCTGCTCGCCCACCCCGCCGTCGCCGACGTGCGGTGGCCGGGGCATCCCGGCGACCCGGCCCACGCCGTCGCCGCCCGGCAGATGCGCCGGTGGAACGGGGTGCTGCGGTTCACGCTGCCCTCGGAGCGGGCGGTGGGGGAGTTCGTCGCCGCGTCGCGGCTGGTCGGCTCGGCCACCAGTTTCGGCGGGTTGCGCAGCACCGCCGACCGCCGCGCGCGGTGGGGTGACGCCGTCGCGCCCGGCCTGCTGCGGTTCTCCGCAGGCTGCGAGGACCCCGACGACCTCGTCGCCGACGTGTGCCGCGCACTCGACACGACGTGGACGACGCACGAATCACACTTACGCGGTACACCTGTGCTGTGATCTGATTCGCACACAGGGAGGTGGTCGTGTGCAGCATCGACAACCGGACCCCACCGGTGCCGGCCCCGATCCAGGGGAGGCACCGGGGATCGCGCCGAACCCGGGCGTGGTCCCGACGGGGTCCCGGGTACTGCTCCTCAACGCCACCTTCGAACCGCTCGCCGTCGTCACGGCCAAGCGCGCCGTGGTGCTCATGCTCACCGGTAAGGCGGAGTGCGTCGACGTGCTGCTCGACAGCGCGTTCCACTCCGAGAACCTCACCCTCCCCGCCCCCGCGGTGATGCGCCTGTCGCGCTACGTCCGCGTGCCCTACCGCCGTGCGGTGCCGATGACCCGCGCCGGCGTCCTGCGCCGTGACGGGCGCCGCTGCGCCTACTGCGCCAAGCGCGCCGACACCATCGACCACGTCGTCCCCCGCAGCCGTGGCGGCGCCCACAGCTGGGACAACTGCGTGGCGGCGTGCAAGGCGTGCAACTCCCGCAAGGCCGACCGCCTGCTGGAGGAGATCGGCTGGAAGCTCGACGCCGTGCCCCGCCCGCCCGACCGTGCGGCCGGCGGGATCCTGGTGCTCGCCGTCGAGCCGCACCCCGCGTGGGAGCCCTGGCTGGGCGTCGCGGCGGCCTGACGCCGGGCGCCGCTCAGCGCCGCAGCGCCCGCCGCACCCCGTTGGCGGCGCGCATGGCCCCGCGCGCGAACGCCGGCAGCGGGTCGTCCAGGCGCAGGAACGGGAAGACCTGGCGGTGCACCAGGCTGCGGACCCAGCGGCCGGTGGTGATCTGCCCGGCCCGGCGCAGGTCGCGGAACGCCCGGACGTCGTGGCTGGGGTAGAGCAGGCGCATGCCGGTGCGGTACTCGGTGGGCAGCTCGTGCGGCTCGCCGAGCGCGCGGTGGTAGACGTGCCGGGCGAGGTCGAGCCCCGCCGCGGCCACCAGGCCGTTGGCCGCGGTGAACCGGGCGTTGCACTCGATCAGCTTGAGCCGGCCGTCGCGCGGGTCGCGCTTGAACTCGGCGTTGGCCAGCCCGCGCAGGCCGGTGTGCTCGAACAGCGGCAACGCCGCGTCGCGGACCTCGGGGTTCCAGTCGGTGACGTGGTAGCAGCCGATGCCCATGCCCGGCGGGTGCCGGCGGATGACCCGCTTGGTGAAGTGGAAGGTGGGCTTCCCGGCGGGGTCGAGGTAGGTGTAGTAGCTGCAGAGCTGGTCGTCGCCGCCGGGGATCTGCTCCACCAGCAGCACGGCCAGCCCGGCACCGGTCAGCTCCGCGTGCTCGCGGCGCAGCCCGGCCAGGTCGTCGACGACGCGGAACTTGCTCAGCCCGGGGAACGCCGCCTGGTACTCGTGGGAGTGCACCGGCTTGACGATCAGCGGGAAGACGTACTCGTCGCGGTGGCGTTCGAGGTCCCGGGCATCGTCGACGCGCCAGAACAACGGGGTGCGGACCCCGGCCGCGCGCGCCCACTCGTAGGTGCTCAGCTTGTCGAGCATGCCGAGCTGCACCTCGACCACCGAGTCGTCGAGGACGAACCGCTCCAGCAGCGCGTCGCGGTTGCGGGCCAGCACGGTGAGGCCGACGTCGCTGCCGGCGATCAGCAGGGCACCGCGCAGGTGGTCGGTGGCCGGGCCGAGCAGCGTGCGGGTGCAGGAGGTCTCGGGGTCGTCGTGCGCGACGGCGGGCACCCCGGTCATGTGCCGCGAGCGCAGCACGTAGGGCGCCACCCCGAGGCCGTGCACCGCGACGCCGTACGGCCCGAGGCTGCGGGCGATGGACAGCGCGTTGGAGTCGCCACCGACGACGACGACCGGGGTGCGGTCGGTCACCGGTCGGACTCCCCGGCGGTCTTCTCGATCAGGCACCCGTGCGTCTCGAGGTAGGTGTCGACCCAGGCGTTGCTGAACTCGCCGCGCTGCACCGCGGCGAGGTAGCTGGCACTGGACTCCGACTGGGCCTCGAGCCGGCCCAGCAGCTCCTCGGCCACGAGCCGCGGTACGCACACGACCCCCGCGGCGTCGGCGACGATGACGTCGCCCGGGTTGACGACGACCCCGCCGCACGCCACCGGGTAGTTGATCTCGCCGGGCCCACGGTGCAGCGGGCCCATCGGGGTGGTGCCGCGGGCGTACACCGGGAAGTCGAGCTCCTGGATGCCGGGCAGGTCGCGGATCAGGCCGTCGACGATGTACCCGGCGATGCCGCGGTGCTTGGCCTTCGTGGAGACCAGGTCGCCCAGCACGGCGTTGGAGTTGTCGCCGCTCGCGCTGACGACGACGACGTCGCCGGGCTGCGCGACGTCGAGGGACTTGTGGACCATCAGGTTGTCGCCGGGGTAGACCCGGACCGTGCAGGCCGACCCGGCCAGGGTGCGGTCGCCGCCGCTGAGCTGCCGGATGACCGGGTCGATGGCGTACAGGCGGTTGAGCAGGTCGGAGATCTGGGGGGTGTCGAATCCCGCCAGCCGGTTGATGACGTCCGCGGGAGCGCGGGGGAAGTCGAGACCCACGCGGAACCCGGGGCCGGGGTGGATCGCTGCGGACGACGGACTCAGCGATCCGGTCCCGCTTACCGACGAAACTGCCACTGGACACGCCCCTCGAAGTCGACGACACCTCCACCAGCCACACTAGGACAGGTCCTCACCGGCGGGTGCAGGTCGGGTAGCAGCGGGGGGCATGGCCGGGTGGCATAGCCTGCGCGCGTGCAGACCCGTCCTCCCCGACGCCTCCGCGTGGCGTTCGTCGAGTTCACCCCCTCGGGCGGGCTGTTCCAGTTCTCCGCGCAGCTCGGCGAGGCACTGGCCGTCGGCGGCGACGAGGTGCACCTGCTCACCGGGGCCGACCCGGAGCTGGGTTCGGGCCACCCCGACTTCCACGTGCGGCCGGTGCTGCGCAGCTGGCACCCCGCCGACCAGGAGGTCGTGCACCCGGTGGTGCGCAAGGTGCGCCGCGGCGTCCGGGCCGGGATGCGGGCGTACTCGTGGCTGCAGGTGCTGGTCCACCTGCGCCGCCTGCGCCCCGACGTGGTCGTGTGGTCGAGCTGGCGGTTCACCATGGACGCGCTCGGCGTGCTCGCCGTCGACCGGCTGCTGCCCCGCGCCGCGCTGACGATCGTGGCCCACGAGCCGCGCCTGCGCCGCCGCGGCGACACCACCACCGACAAGCGCGGCGTGCTGCTGGACCGCACCCTCGCCGCCGCCTGGCGGGCCATGGACGCCGTGTTCGTGCTCGGGGCGGAGGCCCGCGACCGCGTGCTGGAGCGGTGGGAGCCGTCCGGGCCCGTCGTCGTCGTCCCGCACGGCGACGAGGCGGCGCTGCGCGGGCCGGAGCCGGTGCCGCCCGCGGCGTCGACGCCGCCGGTGGTGCTGTTCTTCGGCAGCTGGACGGCCTACAAGGGCATCGCGACGCTGCTCGACGCCGTCCCGATGATCCGCCACGAGGTCCCGGACGCCCGAGTGGTCGTCGCCGGTGCCGTGGCAGACGTCGACGCGGCGGCGCTGCAGGCGCACGCCGAGCGGGTCGGCGTCGAGACCCGGCCCGGGTACGTCCCCAAGGACGACGTCGCCGCGCTGTTCGGCGACGCGCGCGTCGTCGCCATCCCCTACCGGCGCGCCACCCAGAGCGGCGTGGTGCACCTCGCGTACACCTTCGGCCGCCCGGTCGTGGCCACGACGGTCGGCGACATCCCGTCGGTCGTCGCCGACGGGGAGACCGGGATCCTGGTGCCGCCGGAGGACCCGGTGGCGCTGGCACGCGGGCTCGTCACATTGCTGGCCGACGCCGGCCTGGCGGGCCGGATGGGCGCGGCGGGCGCGAAGTGGCTGGCCGCGGAGGCGTCCTGGGCCCGGGTGGCCGCCGTGGTGCACGACACGGTCGATGTGCGATCCTCGGCCCGGTGAGCATCCTCTGCTACCACTCCGTCGCGCGGGGTTGGGACGATCCCGTGTCGGTGGAGCCGGCCGACTTCGAGCGCCAGTGCGCGCTCGTGCGCCGCGGCGGCGGCACGGTGCCGCTGCGGGAGGTCCTGCACCGGGTGGCCGCCGACGGCGTCGCCCCCCGCGGGGCCACCGTCCTCACCTTCGACGACGGGTTCGCCGACTACGCCGAGCACGCCGTCCCGATCATGGAACGGCACGGGCTGACGGCCACCATGTACGTCGTCGCGGGCTCGGTCACCGGCTCCGGCGTCAGCGTAAACTGGATCACCGGTCTCGACCCCGCCGACGCGCCCGCGCTGCTGACGCCCGACCAGATCCGCGACCTGCACGCCCGCGGGTGGGACATCGGCAGCCACAGCATGACCCACCGCGACCTGTCGACGCTGACCGAGGCCGAGTGCCTCGCCGACCTGCGGGAGAGCCGCGACCTGCTGTCCGACCTGCTCGGCGCGGCGGTCACGACGCTCGCGTACCCGTTCGGCAAGCACGCGCCGCACGTCCGGCGGGCGGCCGAGCGGGCCGGCTACACACTCGCCGTGGCGCTGCCCGACGGGCCGGAGGAGGCGGGGCGGTTCGCCGTGCCGCGCACCGGGGTCTACCGGGGCAACCCCGACTGGAAGTTCCGCGTCAAGAGCTCGGCGTGGTATCCCCGGATCCGCACCTCGGCGATCTACCGGACGATGTCGTCGAAACGGAATGCGACTACGGTACGAACATAGATCGTGACGTCCCGTACTGCCGCGCTCGCCCGCGTACTGACCACCACCCGGCTCGACCGCCTGGCCCGCCTGAGCTGGCGGGGGCTGCTGGTGCTGAACTACCACCGCATCGGCCGCCCCGGTCCCGCCGACGACCCGGACCTCTACAGCTGCACGCCCGAGGAGTTCGACCACCACGTCCGCCTGCTCGCCGACCGGTTCGAGGTCGTCGCGGCCGGCAGCGAGGACTGGCAGACCGGCGGCCCCGCCCGGCGCGTCGCGATCACCGTCGACGACGGGTACCGCGACCAGATGCAGGCGGCCGAGATCCTCGCCGGCCACGGGCTGGCGGGCACCTTCTTCATCACCACCGGCTTCGTCGACGAGCCGAGCCACGCCTGGTGGGACGAGATCGCCTGGCTCACCGGGGGCGAGCGGGCCGACCTGCCGGAGTCGCGGTGGCTGCCCGGCGGCCTCGCGGCGTCGACCGAGCCGACGCGTTACCGCAGGCGGGTCAACACCGCGTTCAAGGCCCTGGCCGGTGACGACGGCGAGCGGTTCCTCGACGACCTGGCCGGCTGGACCGGGCGGCCCCGGCTCACCGGGGAGCTGGCCGCGGACCAGTGGATGGACTGGGCCATGGTGCGCGAGCTCGACCGGCTCGGGATGGAGGTCGGGGCGCACAGCGTGACCCACCCCGTCCTCGCCACGCTGGGCGCCGACCGCCAGCACGAGGAGATCGCCGGGTCGGTCCGGCGGCTGCGCGCCGAGCTCGACGGGACGGTCGACCTGTTCAGCTACCCGGTCGGCGCCCGCACCAGCTTCGACGAGACCACCCGCGCGCAGCTCACCGAGCTGGGGGTCCGCCGGGCGTTCAGCTTCTACGGCGGGGTCAACGCGCCCGACCACAGCGACCCGATGGACATCGCGCGGGCCGGCGTGTTCCGCGACCACACCCCCGAGGTCGTGGCGGCCATGGCCGCGGTACCCGGGGTGCTCTGCGCACCCTCGCGGCACGCCTGAACGGATCATGATCCCGCGAGGCGCTCCAGCACCACCCGTGCGACGTCGATCCCGCCGGGCCTGCCGTGGTAGTGGAAGGCGAAGCCGGGCGTGGTGTTCACCTCCAGTACGCACCCGCCGGAGGCGGCAAGCGGGAGGCCGGGGTCGGCGGTGACGACGTCGACCCCGACCAGCCGGGCGCCGACGGCCCGCGCCGCCCGTGCGCCCAGCTCGATCGTCTCCGGGTGCAGCAGGTGCCGGGCCGGGCGGTTGTCGTCGAGCGCGTTGTCGTTGACGGCGGTCTTGAGCCGGACCACCCGGCCCGCAGCAGGCACCGACGACGTCGTGAGCGACTGCAGCGCCAGAGTGCGGATCAGGTCGCTGTCGAGCGCCACGACGCTCTCGGCGCGGTCGTCGGCGCGGGCGAGGCGTTCGGCGTTGATCCCGGCGACGATGGCGGCCACGGTGCGCTCGCCGTCGCCGACGAGGGTGGGCGCCATCCGGTGCACCGCGTCGACGAGCACGCCGTCGAGGTAGAGCAGGCGGTAGTCCTCGCCCGGAACCTGGCGCTCGACGAGCAGCGGCACCGAGCGCAGCTCGGCGAACTTCGCCCGCAGGCGGGCGGGGAGGGAGCCGTGCCGACTGTCCCGGGCCGCGCGTGCACCGGCCGCTGCGGCGGCCGCGGCTGCCGCACGCAGACTGCGTGTGTCGGTGACGTTGGTGGTCACGCCGTGACCGGCGGAGGTGTCGCGTGCGGGCTTGACCACGCACGGGACCGGGGAGGCGGCGACGAACTGCGCCGCGGCGGACAGCGTGGCAAGGGTGAACGACCGGTGTCCGGTGACGGGGACGCCGTGCTCGGCGAGAATCCGGTACACCAACGTCTTGTCACCGGCCCGGTCGAGCACCTCCTGGGTGTCCAGGGTGTTGGCGGCGCGGCGCACCTCGATGAGGGACCCGTCGAGCGCGATCGCCAGGCGGTCGTCGACGTAGCGGGTGGGTAGTTCGAGCGTGCGGGCGGCGTCGATCCAGAACTGGAGGTAGCGGCGATCGCGGCGGACCTTCGACGCGCGACGCGACCGCGACAGCTGCCCGTCGACGAGCAACCCGGCCAGCATGGCGGCGCTGCGCACGTTCGTGCGCAGGGATCCGGTGCCGGTGGCCGGGGACGGCGGCGAGTGCTTCAACGGCTCGTCGGTCAGCGTCATGCCACGAGTCTGCGCCGCGGCAGGTTAGCGGCAGGCAAGGCGACGGCCTGCGCATCCTCAAACTTCGGCGGATCCGTCCCCGCTCTGGTCGAGGCGGTAGCCGAAGCCGCGGAGTGTGACGATCCGGGCGGCTGTCGTGGCGTCCGCGTCCGCCGCGTCGAGCTTGCGGCGCAGCATCGCAACGTGGACGTCGAGGGTCTTGGTGGGGCCCGACCAGTGCTCGTCCCACACGTCGGCCATGAGGGTCTGGCGGCTCAGCGCGACGCCCGGCTCGGCGGCGAGGCGGGCCAGCAGGTCGAACTCCTTGGTCCGTAGCACCACCTCCGTCCCGTCGACGGTGACGCGCCGCCGCCCGGTGTCGACGGTGAGCGAGCCGATCGTCAGCAGGCTCTCGACGGGGGGTGCACCGGTGAGGCCCCGGCGCAGGTGGGCGTGGATGCGGGCGAACAGCTCGCCGAGCCGGATCGGTTTGGTCAGGTAGTCGTCGGCACCCGCCGACAGGCCGACGACGACGTCCATCTCCTCGTGCCGGGCGGTGAGCATCACCACGACACAGCCGGGCTGGACGGTGCGCAGCCTGCGGCAGACGTCGATGCCGTCCATGTCGGGCAGGCCGAGGTCGAGCAGGACCAGGTCGACGGGGTGCGTCCGCGCGTGCTCCAGCGCCGATCCGCCGGTGTCGTGCCAGGTGACGTCGTGCCCGGAGGACTCCAGGCTGGCCTGGAGCACCTTGCCGATCGTCGGGTCGTCCTCCACGAGGAGCAGCTGGGCCATGGCCGCAGACTAGGACGCCGTCGCGGGCGCGACGGCCGCCGGTTCGGACGGCGTGCCGGTCGGCAGGAAGGCCGTGAGCGTCGTCGGCGCGGGGGAGGTGAGCTGCAGCCGGCCGCCCTCGGCCTCGGCGAGGCGCCGGGCCAGCGCGAGGCCGATGCCGTGGCCGTCGGCGTCGGGCTCCCGGCGGTCGAACAGGTCGGGCCCGGCCTCGGTGGCGACCCGTCCCTCGTCGGTGATGTCGATCCGGACGGCCTCGTCGATGTCGTGCACGCCGACGGTGACCGTGCCCCGGCCGTGCTCGACGGCGTTGCCGAGCAGCACCGTCAGCACCTGGCGGATCGCCGCCGTCGAGGCCTCGACGACGGGCAGGTCCGCGTCGACGTCGAACCGCAGCGCCCGGCCCCGGCTGCCCAGTCGCGGCCCCCAGACCTGGTCGACCTCGTGCAGCAGCGCCGGGAGGTCGAGCGCGCCGCGCTGGCGGGTGCCCCGGGCCAGCGCGAGCAGGTCGGTGATGGTGCGTTCGAGCCGGTCGACCTCGGCGAGGCTGGCGTGGATCGCCGCGGTGTGGTCGGACCGGTCGCTGCGCAGCGCCGCCTCCAGCCGGAGCTGCAGGCCGGTCAGCGGCGTGCGGAGCTGGTGAGAGGCCTCGGCGGAGAAGGCGCGCTCGCGGGCGATCAGGGCGTCGAGCCGGCCGGCCGTCGCGTTGAGGGCCGAGCGGACCTCGTCGATCTCGACGATGCCGACGACGCGCTCCTCGGTGGTGAAGTCGCCGTCGCCCAGGCGCAGCGCGGCCCGGGCGAGGTCCTCGACCGGCTGGGCGAGCCGCGCGGCCTGGCGGCGGGCGACCACCAGCGTGACCAGCAGGACGACGGCGGCGAGCGCCAGCATCTGCAGCCAGCGCTCGACGATGCGAGCGGTGGCCTCGGCCCGCGGGGTGGTGGCCCGCAGGACGCCGACCAGCTCGCCGTCCTCGGAGATCGGGATGGCGACGACCAGGTCGCCCGAGTCGTCGTTGGTGTCGACGTAGCCCTCCTCCGCCGCCTCCCGGACGGTGCGGTCGGCGAGCAGCGGGCCGTCCCCGGTGAGCTTGCGCCCGGCCGGGTCGTAGAGTGCCGCGGTGACGTCGTGCTGGATCCACTCCGGGGCCGGCACCTCGCCGTCACGCACCTTGTCGGCGATGTCGTCGACCACCAGGTGGGCGGACCGCTCCAGCTCGGCGATCTCGATCCGCGTGTAGAAGCGCTGGGCGACGACGGCGAGCGGCAGCGCGAACAGGCTGATGGCGACGATCGAGATGATGACGGTCAGCAGGACGATCCGGTTGCGCACGGTGTGAATCCCCTCCGGGTGGCCCTGCGAGACTAGCCACCGCGAAGGAGAGGGGAGTCCGTGCAGTACACAGCGGTCCGGCCGGGCGAGCTCGGCCCGGCGGAGATCGGCCGGTGGACCGGGCTGCGGGCGGCGGCCGGCGGGCTACGCAACCCGTTCCTGTCCGCGGAGTTCGCCCGCGAGGTCGGTGCGGTACGGCCGGGGGCGCGCGTCGCGGTGCTGGAGGACGGCGGGCGCATCGTCGGCTTCTTCGCCCACGAGCGCGACGGGAAGGTCGCCCGGCCGATGGGGTCGGGTCTCGCCGACGCCGAGGGGCTGGTCCTCGCGCCGGACGCCGACGTCGACCCCCGCGAGATGCTGCGCCGCTGCGGCCTCGTGGGCTGGGACTTCGACTGCCTCACCGACGGCCACCTCCCGGCCGGGGCCTACCGGACGCGCCGCGAGGTCTCGCCGGTGATCGACCTCGCCGACGGCTACGACCCGTACCTGGCGCGGCTGCGGGAGCGGTCGAAGAAGTGGCTGGCCTCGACCTTCCGCAAGCAGCGCAAGCTGGAGCGCGAGGTCGGCCCGCTGCGGTTCGTGCACTCGAGCGAGGACCCCGCGGTGCTCCGGGCGCTGATGGGCTGGAAGTCCGCCCAGTACGCCGCGATGGGGGAGTGGGACCGCTTCGCCGATCCCCGCATCGTCAGCCTGGCGGAGGGGCTGGTGCGCTCGGGTGCGCCCGAGTGCACGGGGGTCCTGTCGGCCCTCTACGCGGGCGACGACCTGGTGGCCGCCCACCTCGGCCCGGCGTCGGGGTCGGTGCTGTCGTGGTGGTTCCCCGGCTACGACGCCGACTTCGGGCGCTACTCGCCCGGCATCCTGCTGCTTTTCCACCTCGCCGAGGAGGCCGCGCGCCGCGGCGTCGTCTCGCTCGACCTGGGCCGCGGGCACCACGACTACAAGGACGCGATGCGCACCGGGGAGCTGATCGTGCACGCCGGGTCGCTCGACGCGGCCTCGGTCGGCGCGTTGCCCCGCCGGGCGCGGCGGGCGGTCCGGGCCGGCCTGAAGCCACTGGTCACGGCGGCGCGGAACCGGTCGGCTGCCGCGGCCCGGTAGACCGGAGGCGGGCGAGCACGTCGTCGACGGACAGGCCGGTGGCGTCCCGGTCGGCTTCCCACAGGGCCAGGACCTCACCCGCGGCCGTGGCCAGGCCGGGGGGCAGCCCGTGGGCGGCGAGGCTGTCGGCCGCCTCGCGCATCTCGGGGGCCCACCGCCACGCCTTCGCGGCCACCACCGGCAGCGTGCCGGGCTGGCCCAGCGGCGACTCCATGCCCTCGGCCTCGCTGCGCAGGTGCTCCGACACGCCGGCGCCGGCCGCCATGGCGTGCGCGAGCGCCGCGAGCGCCCGGGCCGACTTCTGGAACGTCGTGTGCGACATCTTCAGCGCGCTGGCCGAGCCCGCGCCGCCGTCCATCGCGACCGGCACGACGTCGGTGCCGGCGAACAGGCCCGCCACCAGGTCGCGGTCGGCCGGGTGGCCCGCGAGGTAGAGACGGGTCCGGTCGCCCGCCCACCGGGGCCCGAACAGCGACCCGTCGACGACCCGCGCCCCGGTGGCCGAGACCAGCTCCGTGATCCGGCCGAGCCGGGCCGGGCTGACGGCGTTGGCGTCGACGAACAGCCCGGCGAACCCGAGTGCGGCCACCTGCCCGGCGACCGCCTCGGCCGCGGCGGGCGGGCAGACGGAGAACACGACGTCGACGGCGGCCAGCGCGGCCGGGTCGTCGACGGCGACGAGGCCCGCCCGCTCCGCCCGGTCCCGGGTGGCGGGACCGCGGCCCTCCGGCGACCACGACACCCGCGACCCGCCGGCCCGCAGCGCCGCCGCGACGACGACGCCCATCTGGCCCGGGTGCAGAACGGTCGCCGTCGGGCTCACCGGGTGTCGGCCGCGCGCAGGTCGACCGCGCCGATCTCCGCGAGGCGCGTGAGGTCCTGCAGGACCCGGGAGGAGTCGGTGCCCGCCGCGGAGACGAGGTCGGCGACCGGGGTGCCGGTGCCCAGCGCCCGCAGCAGCGTCCACTGCTCCTCGGTGATACCGACCGGCTCCTCGCCGAACACGCGGGCCTGGAGCACCTCGCGCCAGTCGTGGCGGGTGTGCACGCGGGAGACGGTGTCGAGCCGCCGCGACACCTCGGCGACGCCCCCGTCGACCTGCCCGGCGCGCAGCAGGGCCAGGGTGTGCTCGCGGACCCCGGGGCTCGCGACGTCCTCGCCGAGGGGGTCGCAGCCGAAGTCGTTGACCTTGAAGTAGACGTTGACCGCGTTGGCCGCGCGGCGGCGCAGGTGCCAGGTGGTGGACCCGGCGAACATCACGACGTCGCGGTCGCGGTCGGCGAGCTCCACCTCGCGCGCGGCGGGCAGCACGGTCTCCGGCCGGTCGGCCGGCTGGAGCTGCCGGTTGAGGTCGGCGGCGCGGTTGAACGGGTTGATCTCGCGATGGTCGAGCGGGTAGAGGACGAGGCGGGAGTCCTCCGGGATCGTCACCGAGAGTCCGATCGACACCTGCGACGGGTAGCGGTCCTTGTGCGCGATCGGCTCGGGCGCGGCGTTCGCCTCGTAGGCCTGGATGTGCCGCTCGGACAGAACCATGCGCCCGCGGTCGAGTGCGCAGGTCTCCGCGACCGCGTCGAAGAGCTCCGCCGGGTAGTCGACCTCCGGCGGGAACTCGAAGAGGGCCTGCTCCTTCTTCCCGCGGATGGCGAACCCGTCGAGGAGGCGGTCCGTCAGCTCCTGTTCGACGAACTTCAGCAGGTAGTCGTGGAACTCGGGGGTCACGCCGCCGGGGATGTGGACCCACTGCTCCTTCGCGTACTGCTCGCGGTACTGAGCCGGATCGAAGGTGAACATCTTCATCGCGGGGAACCCTGTCCGGGTCGGCGGCCCGGGTCGGTGGCCCCGCGGCCGGGGGTACCGCCATCTTGACAGCCGGGTCGACCCGCTCGGGCCAGTGGGTCACCTCCCCGTGTCATCCGGCGCCGTCCGACATTTCGGACGCTCACGCTGAGTGGCCGGTCCCCCCGATCGGGTCGGGTGTTCGCCTGGGTAGCGTCCTGGGGGAGCAAGGAGGTGCGACGTGGGTCGCAGTGTCCCGGAGCGCGGTGTGACGGGAGCCGTCCCGCTCGCGTGCGTCCTCGGCGGGATGGACATCGTCGCACCGCTGGCCATGGCGGGTATCCCGTGCGTGGTGTCGGTCGGCCGCACCGACCCGGCCCGTTTCTCCCGCCACGTGCGCGGAGCGATCGACGCGATGCACCCGTGGCGCGAGCCCGAGGCCTACGTCGACCGGCTGGTGGCCTGGGCGGAGCGCCAGCCCGTGCGACCGGTGCTGTTCTACCCCACCGACGGCGACCTCCTGATGGCCTCGCGGTACCGGGACCGCCTGCGTCCGGCCTTCCGCATGTGCCTGCCCCCGGCCGAGCTCGTCGAGGACCTCGTGGACAAGGACCGCTTCCACGCGCTCGCGGTCCGCACCGGCCTGCGGGTGCCGCGGTCGTTCTACCTGCGCGCGGGCGCGGGGGCCGCTGCGGGGATCGACCCCGCCCTCGACGATCTCGCCCTGCCGGTCGTGGTGAAACCGGTAGACCGGTGCCACGCCGGGCGCCTCCTGCGGCACAACGCGAAGGCGATCCGGGCCGACAGCGCCGCCGAGCTGGCCGACCTGTGCCGCACCGCCGTCGGGTCCGGCGTCGACTGCATGGTGCAGGAGCTCGTCCCCGGTCCGGAGACCGCCATCGAGAGCTACCACGTCTACGTCGACGCCGAGGGCCGGACGGTCCGCGAGTTCGCCGGGGCCAAGCTGCGCACCGAGCCCCCCGAGTTCGGGGAGAGCACCGCGGTGCGCATCACCGACCGGGCGGACGTCCTGGCCGAGGGGCGGCGGGTGATCGCCGCCATCGGCCTGCGCGACGGCGTGGCGAAGGTCGACTTCAAGCGGGCACCCGACGGCGGCCTCTGGCTGCTGGAGGTCAACCCACGGTTCAACCTGTGGCACCACCCCGGTGCGGCGGCCGGTGCCAACCTTCCCGCGCTCGTCTACGCCGACCTGGTGGGTGGCCACCGGCCGGAGCCGGGCTCGATCCGCAGCGGCGTCACGTGGTGCGAGGTGCGCGAGGACCTCAAGGCCCTCGTGCGGTCGGGGCGTTCGCCCTGGTCGTGGCTGCGGTCGGTGGTGCGGGCGCACACGCGGTCGACCGGGGCGTGGAGCGACCCCATGCCGCTGCTGCGGGGGCTCGTGCTGCCGGCGCTGCGGAACCGGCTGCCCGGCCCGCGCCCGTCCGGGAGCGGGTGAGACCCGTCCGTCTCCTGGTCCTGTCCGACGTCCACGGCAACGCGCACGCGCTGCGCGCCGTGCTCGACGCGGCGGCGGGCGAGCGGATCGACCGCGTGCTGTGCCTGGGTGACCTGGTGGGCTACGGGCCGTTCCCCAACGAGTGCGCGGCCACGCTGGCCGACCTCGGCGCGGTGACCGTCGTGGGCAACCACGACCTCATCGCGATCGGCGAGCTGACCGACGAGCGCTGCGGCCCGCTGGCGCGCCGGACCGGTGCGTGGACGCGCGCCGCCCTCGACGAGCGCACCCGCGCGCACCTGGCGGCCCTGCCGCGCACCGCCCGGGTCGGTGACGTCCTGCTGGCACACGGGTCGATCGACGATCCGCAGACCTACGTCCGCGGCGTCGAGCGGGCCGCCGCCGAACTGGAGCGGATGGGGCGCGACGCTCCGGGCGCGCGGGTGCTGCTGCTCGGGCACACCCACCAGCCCTGGGCCTTCGGCCCGGCGACCGGCACCCTGCTGCGCGGCCCGCGGTCGGGCGTCGTCGCGCTGGACCCCGCCCACCCGCACCTGGTGAACCCGGGCAGCGTCGGGCAGTCCCGCGACCGCACCGTGGCCGCCCGGTTCGCGGTACTCGACACCGCCCGCGGGCGGGTCGAGTTCCGCGCGGTGCCCTACGACGTCGCCGGCCACGTGCGGGGCCTGCGCGCCGCCGGGCTGCCGGACGGCTCGCACCGGATGGCGCCCACGGTGCGCGACCGCGTCGTGGGCGCCCGGTGGACCCTCGCCCGCCGGGTCCGCGGGCTCATCCGCCCAGGACCTCGCCGACCGCCTCGGTGAGCGAGTTGCCGGTGAGCCGGAAACTGGAACGCTCACCGGGCGGCTCGTCGCCGTCGGCGAACAGGTTGTCGATGATGCTGTTCTCGCCGGAGAAGCTGTCGGCGTTGAACGTGATGGCGCCCCGCCCGTTGCCCGAGAACCGGTTGCCCTCGATCGTGACCCCGGAGATGCTGCCGGTGCCCTCGATCCAGAAGTCGACGCCCGCGCCCGCGTTGTCCTCGATCACGTTGTCGCGGATCGTCACGTTGTCGAGACGGCGGGTCTCCGAGAAGTTCTCCACGGCCAGGCCGATGCCTGACTTGCTGGTCTCCGTCGCGCCCGTGACCACGTTCTCCAGCACCTCGATGTCGCGTGCGGAGTCGACGTAGATGTTCGGGCCCCGGTTGCCCTCGACCCGGTTGAGGTGGATCACGCCGTTGCGCGCTTCGTACTTGGCGTCGATGCCCTCCTCCCCGTTGTCGCGCACGTCGTTGTCGACGATCTCGAAACCGTCGGTGTTGACGATGCTGATCGCCTCGTTCGAGGCGTCGGTGCCGCGGGCGTTGTTGCCGTCGACCTCGCAGCCCTGGACGAGGAGGTCGGTGCTGTCGAGGACGACGATCCCGCCGTCGCTGGAGCCGGTGACGCGGCAGTCGCGCAGGACGACGTGGTCGGTGCCCGCGCCGTACACGCCGTGCGACCCGGAGCCCCTCACCGTCAGGCCGATCATGCGCAGGTAGGAGGCGCCGTTGATGTCGACCAGGCCCTGGTCGCTGCCGCCGCCGCCCTCGACGACGACCTCCGCGCCCTCGGCCGCCCGGATGGTGAGCCACCCTTCCGCGGTGCCCCCGCCGTCGACGGAGAAGCCCTCGTAGGTGCCCTCGGCGATCTCGACGGTGTCGCCGGGCTGCGCCGCGTCGACGGCGTCCTGGATGGACGAGTGGTCGCCGCCCTCGCCGACGGTGATCGTGCTGCCGCCCGCCGCTCCCTCGGCGGGCTCGCCGATGTCGCGCAGCAGGGTCACGCCGGTGTCCGCGGGCTCCTCGCCCGCCGCGGGTCCACGGGGGCCCGCGGTCCCGGTGGGGGAGTCGCCGGAGGGGGAGCGGGCCGTCGTGCCGGTGCCCGGCCGGTCCCCGCCCGGGTCGTCCGACGGCGGGTCGTCCGCGGGGCGGTCGGGCCGGTCGCCCATGGGCGGGACGTCGGTGGGCCGGTCGTCGGCGGGCTCGTCGGCGGCCGGCCGATCACCGGCGGGCCGGTCGCGCTGCGGCTGGTCGGCGGCCGGTCCGCCGCGCTCCGGGGCGTCGGCGGCCGGCTCGTCGCGCGCTACCCGGTCGCCCACCGGCTCGTCATCGGCGGTCGGGTCGTCGGCGGGGGCGGCGGGCGGGGCGGCGTCCGGGTCCTGGCCGCCGTTCCAGTCCGCGAGGACCTGGAGGCGGTCCCACGGGATGCCGTCCATCGGGGCGTAGTCGCCGGAGAGCCCGGCGTCCTCGTAGACCGAGGAGTCGGGCACGTACTCGAACAGGAACGCCATCCGCGCACCACCGTTGTCGCCGACGTAGGCGCCGTGGGTCTGCAGGGCGCGGGCGACGGTGCGCTCGCCCTCGGTCATGTCGAGGGAGTCGAGGTCGAGCGACGGGTCGAGCTGGACGCGGGCGCCCTCGGGGATCGGGGTGTCGACGCCGTCCATGTTGCTGCCGTCGGTCTTGGTGGCGGGGTAGCGCACCTCGTCGGGCGCGGCCATGTTGGTGGAGAAGAACAACGCGTGCGGGATCTCGCCCGCCGCGATCTCCTCGGCCCGCACGACGGCGGCGTAGCGGGCGAGCCCGGCGCCGGTGGAGCTGCCGTTCTCCTCCCGGCCGTCGCCGTCGAGCGGGGTCATGGCGCCCCAGCCGGCGTTCCAGGTGTTGCCGCCGTCCTCCGCCATCCACAGGTTGTAGACCATGTTGGAGATCGGGTCGGCGACGGCGAGGTGGCCGTCGGAGCCCGGGGCGATCGGGGTGTTCTCGGGGATCGGGACCGTCTCGCCTGCGAACGGGTCGGGGCCCCAGCTGCCCTCCTGGGCGAACGACACCGGGAAGCGGGGGGTGTCCTCGGTGATGCCGTCGACCCCGCGCAGGGTGACCGCGAAGTCGCCGGTGTTGGCGATGTGGTCGCCCCGGGCGAGCTGCTCGACCATGGCGGCGGACTGCGGGTCGAGCTCGGGGTCCTGCGGTACCGGGTTCCAGAGCCAGTCGGCCGCGTCGAAGTAGGGGCGGGCGGGCGCCGTGGGGCCGTCGTCGGCCGGGACGCAGTCGAGCCCGGCGGGGGCGGCGGACGGCACGGTGCCCGACCGGGCCCGGACGGCCGAGCCCACGAGGGGTTCGGCCGCGGTGTCGAACGGTTCGCACGGCGCCGCCGCGGTGTCGAGCAGCCGCGGTACGTCCGCCCCCGCGGTCCCGTGGACGGCCATCACGGCGACGGCGACACTGGCGGCGGTGGCCACGGCGACCGCGAGCCGGCTGCTGGTTCGCGTGCGGGTCATCGAGCTGCCCTCCCCATTCGGTGCTGAGGTGGTACAGCTGATGCTTTTGGGCACAGGGAGTCCAGTGTTACGCACGGGGTGTACCCGGACCGGTGGCACACAGCCCCGATGGGGGACACGCTTTTCACGCAGCGTCGAGCCGTGACTACGTGACGTGACAGGCACTCGGACGTCGATGCGCACGGGCCGGGACTATCCCCGGTGCGCCCCGCCACCGTGGGCGAACGGGGAAACTCGCCTCAGAATCCGTTGCAGCGGTTACCGACGAGCTCCGCGTCGGCGTCGCTCTGGGCCGGCAGGTCGAGCACCTGGAGGTACTGGGTGGGGATGGCGCTCATGTCCAGCGACGTCTGCAGGGGCAACAGCCCGGAGAACGCTCCCTCGGCGAGGCTCTGAGGGTGCTGGGCGTAGATGGTGAACGCCCCGCTCGTGTCGCCGAGGATCATCCCGTAACGCTGCATGGCCCGGGCGATCGTCAGCTCCGCGCCGCTCAGGCCGAACGAGGTCAGGTCGATGGACGGGTCCAGGCGCACGCGGGCGCCCTGCGGGAGCGCCGAGGAACTGTCGGTCCGGCCGTCGCTCTTCGTGGCCGGTGCCACCGGGCCGCCGGAGCGCGTGTCGGGGTAGGCGAAGACGAGCGCGTGCTCGATCGCCCCGTTGCGCAGCTCCTCCGCGGTGACCAGCCCCGCGGCCGCGGAGAATCCGGAAGCCCGCGAGGCCATCCCGCCGTCGTAGACCCCGTCGCCGTCGGACGGGATCGCGTTGCCCCAGCGCGCCGTCATGCCGCCGCCGGAGCCGGTGGCGCCCCAGAAGTCGTAGACGCAGCCCGAGGAGCGGTCGACGATCGTGAGGTGGGCGTCGTCCATGGGGTCGGGGCGGGCGCCCTCGGGGATCGGGACGTCCCGCAGTGTCCCGACCGGCGCCCAGTCCACGGTGAGCGGCACGTCGTAGCGGGGCGTCGAGGAGTCGGCGTAGTAGACGGGGATCGACCACTCCTCCATCGCCATCTTGAACGTCTCGGCGTTGAGCCCGCGGACGTACTCGGCGGAGTTCGGGTCGATCGCGGCGTCGCTCGCGAGGCGCTGGACCCAGGGGCTGTCCGCGCCCCCGAACACCTCGGCGGAGCCCACCCCGCCGCCCTGGCCGCGCGGCGCGGCCTGCGCGGGGGCGGTGCGCGCCGCGTCCGGTTCCGGTGCCGCGGGCGCGACCACCGGCTGCGGCGGCGGTTCGGGCAGCTCCAACGGGATCTCGGGGACGACGACCGAGAGCTCCAGCGCCCGGATGTCGGGGTCCTCCGGGGCGTCCGGGCCCTGCAGGACGGGCACGGTGACCAGCAGCGCGGCGAGCGCGCCGACGCATCCGACGGTGAGCAGCACGCTCGCCAGGTCCTTGCGCCGCCCGGTGGCCGGCGTGGGGTCCACCGGCGCGGCGTGTCTCCGTCGGGTCGGCGTCGCCGCATGTCGAGTCACGCCGGGTAGTCTCCCTGTCCGAATCGTTCCCTCGATCGGATGACGCCGAGGTGTCGACGACCTGTGTCCGGTCGTCGGTGACCGGCCGGCCGTGGCGCACGGGCGGCGGGGTGGCCCGTTCGCCGACCGCTCGCCGGACCGTTACTCGCCGTCGTCCTGCCCGCCCGCAGCCGCCCCGCCGAACGCGCCGTCGCTGCACCGGTTGGTGACCGGCGGCCCCGAGTAGCGCTCGACCTGCGGCTCGACCTCGAGCACCTGCATGCTCTCGAACGGGATCGCGCTGAGGTCCTTCCAGATGTCCCCCGACCAGCTCGTGGGGTACGGGAAGTTCTCGAAGCTCTGCGGTGACGCCGCGTACAGGCTCATGCCGCCGCTGGTGTCCGCGAGGATCATGCCGTAGGTCTGCAGGGCCTCGGCGATGACGTTCTGGGTCGGTGACAGGCCCAGCGAGTCGACGTCGATCGACGGGTCCAGGCGCAGCCGCGCGCCCTCGGGGAGCGCCGTGTCGTCGTCGGTGGTGCCGTCGCTGGCCGTGGCGGGCGGGACGGGACCGCCGCTGCGGGTGTTCGGGTAGGCGAACACCAGCGCGTGGTCGATCCGGCCCTCCGCGAGCTCCTGCGGCCAGATGAGGCCCGCGATCGCGGACAGCCCGCTCGCGCGGGAGCTGAGCCCGTCGGGGTAGACGCCGTCGCCGTCGGTGGGGGTGGCGTTGGCCCACGAGGCCGTCCAGCCCGTGCCCTCCCGGCGCGCCTGCCAGAACTCGTAGACGCACCCCTCGTCGCGGTCGACGACCACCATGTGGCCGTCCTCCTGCGGGTCGGGTGCGGCAGCGTCGGGGATCGGCACGTCGCGCAGTGTCCAGCCGCCCGCGACGTAGTCCTCGGTGGGCTGGATCGTGTAGCGCGGGGTCGCGGCGTCGGCCTCGTAGACCGGCATCGTCCAGCCGTTCACCGAGACGACCGGGTTCTCGCCCTCCTCGACCAGCGCCGCGACGTACTCGTCGGACCGCGGGTCGATCGCCGCGTCGTCGTCGATCCGGTCGTACCACAGGCTGTCGGCGTCGAAGACCGTGGAGAAATCGGGGCCGACGACCGACTGCGGCATCTCGTCGGACTCCTCGCCGGGCCCCGGCTGGTCGGTGGTTCCTCCCGAGCAGGCGGACAGGACCAGTGACAGCGTCACCGTTCCGAGCAGCCACGATCGGGTACGGGGAGCACGCATATGGCGAACCTACCGGTGGGCGCGCGCCCGTCCGCGGGCGCATCCGTGAACGAACTACGCGAAACGGTCGCCGGGGCGGCGGCCGCGGGCCCGCCACCGCGAGCACCCCACGGCGAACAGGACGACCTGCAGGAGGGTGGCCAGCGCGATCACCCGCAGCGTCCCGCTGGTGAGCGGGCGCTCCTCGTCGACGGGCTCGGCGGCGACCGGGATGACGTCGTAGGCCGCCCCCATGCCCGCCCGCTCGATGATCCCGTCGGCGGCGGCCACCGCGGCGTCGCGCTCGGCGAGCGCGGCCACCGGGTCGGCCGCCACCGACCGGACGGTCATCGTGCCGCGGTTCGGGTCGCCGGTGACGGTCGTGCCCGGCTGGTCGAGCCCGCCCTCGATCACCGCGGAGAATGTGGGGAGCATGATCACGCGCCGGCGGACGTCGAGGGCGTAGCCCTGGTAGGTCGCCGGGGTGGCGGCGAGCGTCATCTCGGCCGTGGCGACGTAGGTCGGCCGCTCCATCACCGAGTACAGCGCGAACGCGACGACGGAGGCTGACACCGCAGTGAGCGCGGTGGCGACCATCCCGAACCGGAGGCCGACCGCGGCGTACGCGGTGGCGTCGGACGCCGCGGGTCGGCGCAGCGACGCCTCGCTGCGCGAGGTGCTGTAGATCCAGCCGACGAACGCGCAGACGACGAGCAGGGTCCGGGAGTAGGACTGGTGCAGGAAGATGCTCGAGGTGCCCCAGCCGACCAGCGCCGCGATCCCGGCCGCGGCGAGCGCACGGGAGGGGACGCCGTGGCGGCCGTCTTGCCGGCCACCGGCGAGCCGCAGCACCGCGGAGACGCCGAGTACGAGGGTTCCGCCCCAGAACACGGCCCAGCCCGCCAGCCCCACGACACCGGAACCGGCGGCGATCTCCAGGTACAGGTTGTGGGTGGCGGTGATACTGCCGGTGGGTCCGGTGCCGGCCCGGGCCGAGTACTCGGTGATGACCGAGGCGAAGGTGTCGGGCCCGGTGCCCGTCAGCGGGTTGCCCCGGAAGACGGCGATGGCGGCGTCGAGGACGTTGCCCCGTTCGACGATCGAGGCGTCGGCGGCGTAGTCGGGGACCGACACCGTCTCGGTGATGGTGAGCAGGCGGTCGCCGATGCCGGGCACGAGCAGCCCGAACGCCGCCACGGGCGTGAGGTACAGCGCGAACCGGCGCACCGAGGGACCGCTGGCGATGGTCCAGACCAGCACCGCGGCCCCGGCGGCGAGGAACGTGCCGCGGGACTGGGTGAGGTACACCCCGGCCCCGACCAGGGCCGCGGCCACGATCCACAGGCTCTGCGCCAGCCGGTGGCCGGCCTGGCCGGCCCGGTGCACCAGCGCGAGGGCGAATGGCAGGCCCAGTACCAGGAACCGGCCCCAGAAGTTGGAGTCGGGCAGCGGCCCGGCGTGCCGGGCGGCGGCGATCGAGCTGCCGGCCGACGACGCGATGTTCGAGAAGCCGCCGAAGGTGCTGCTGTTGTCGAGGACGTACTGGTTGATCGCGGTGAGACCGGCGATCGGGGCCATGGCGAGCACGATCGCGGCCCCGACCATCCACGGCCGGTTCGCGAGCTGCATCAGCAGCAGCAGTACGGCGAGGAACAGGCCGTCCTTGAGCGAGTTGTCCAGCGAGTTGGCGCTCGCCTCGGGGGCCACGCTGAGGACGGTGGCCGGCACCTGGGAGACCAAATAGACGACGTACAGCGCGACCGGCAGCCACCAGCGCGTCCGGATCCTGGCTCGGTACTGCGGCCGGGCCAGCGCGATGCCCGCGGACAGGATGCCCAGGGCCAGCGTGGCGGTGTAGATGCTGACCGGGGAGCGCTGCTCGAACACGCCGCTGACGTTGGCGAACTCGAGCATCACCATCAGCCCGAGCGCCACCCACGGCACGACGAGCGCGACGACGGCGACCGCGGAGCCGACCAGCGCGGCGAGGAACAGCAGGGCCACCGACGGGCCGAGCACGATCCCGACGAACAGCGTGAAGACGCCGATACCGGCGGCGAGTGCGCCCGCCTGGGTCGGGGTGAGCCGCAGCGGGCGGGCCGGCTTGAGGAGCCGCTCGACGAAGGTCGGCGGCGCGGCGTCCTCGGTGGGGTGCGGACCGGCGGGGCTCCCGACCGAGGGCCGGGCGGCGGTCGAGGTCACCGTGCGGACGGGTACCGGCTCGTGACCGGGTCGTCCACCGGGCCACGCACCGAGCCGTAGTCGACCCGCTCCGGGATGGCGGACCAGTCGTCGTCGGCCAGCGCGGGCGCGGAGTCCTCGGGACGGCGGCGGGCGCGGGTGACCAGCAGCGCGATGCCGGAGCCGATGAGCAGCCCGCCCGCGAACACGACGATCAGCAGCTGGGTGGCCGACACGCCGGCCGGCTGGGCGGAGCCGACGGCCGACTGCACGAAGTCCAGCGCGTAGGGGCCGGACACCCGCTGCACCGTGGGTGTGGCCGCGGTGATCAGCGCGTCGAGGGCCGACTCGGCGGCCTCGGGGCTGGTGGTCTCGGCGGTGACGTCGATGAGACTCGTGGCGTCGACGACGCCCGCGGTGACCGTGAGGTCGGCCGGCGCGACACCCGCGGTCTGCGCGGCCTGCTCGGCCCACTGCGGCTGCTGCAGGACCTGCGCGGCGATGCTGGCGGCCTGCCCGCCCCCGAGTGCCTCCCAGTAGGAGGGCACCTCCTCGGCCGGGACGGTGGGCGCCGGGACGAGCGCCACCTGGGCCTGCGCGCGGTAGAGCGGCTCGGCCGACCCGACGAGGTAGGAGGTGACGGCCAGCGCGACCAGGCCGGTCGCGAGACCGGTCAGGGCGATCCACAGGAGCTGTCGGCGGGTCAGCCGCTGCTCGTTCACGTCGACTCCTTCTGATCCGGGGCTCGTGGCACCCGGTCTCGGTCGGGGCGGGCGTCGATCGCGCCCTCGTACATCGCCGCCAGGCGCTGGGCCCACCGGCGGAGGTCGAACCGGTCGGCGGCCAGTCTACGTGCCGCCGATCCGTACCGGGCACGGCGCTCGGGATCGAGGAGCAGCTCGACCACGGCGTCACCGAGGGCGACGGGGTCGCCGGGCGCGACGAGCAGCCCGGTGCGGCCGTCGTCGACGATCTCCGGGGTGCCCCCCACGGTGGTCGCGACCGTCGCGATCCCGGCGGCCGCGGCCTCGATGACCGCCGTCGGCAAGGCCTCGGTCAGCGACGGCAGCAGCGCCAGCGCGGAGGCCCGCAGGATCGTGGGGACGTCCTCGCGGGACCCGGCGAACACGACCCCGTCACCGGCGGCGGCCTCCAGGGCTGCGCGGTGCTCGCCGTCGCCCACGATCAGCAGGACGGCGCCGGGGACGCGGCGGCGGACCTCGTCCCACGCGCGCAGCGCGACCTCGTGGCCCTTCGGCGCGCGCAGCGCCGCGACCACGGAGACGACCGGCACGCCGTCGGGCACCCCGAGGTCGGGCGGCAGCACGGCGGGCCCGCGGTCGTCGACGGGGGCGAACGCGGAGAGGTCGACGCCGTTGTGCAGGACCGTCCAGGAGCTCCGGGCGGGCCCGTGGACCCGCGCGGCGGCGTCGTGGGCGGCCTGCGAGACGAAGATCAGCCCGGCCCCCCGCTCGGCGGACCGGATGCACAGCCGGGACTTGACCAGCCTGCGCAGCTCCGGCTCGCGCCGCGGGAGGTGGTGCAGCGTGCTGAAGCACGGGACGCCGGCCAGCCGCGCGGCCAGCGGGACCAGCGTGGCGGAGGTGCCGAGGTGGGCGTGCACGACGTCGCAGCCCGACCCGCGGATGGCCGACACCAGCTTGGGCATCGCGGTGGGGTCCAGGAGCTTGCGGACGCCGATGAACGTCGGCGCCAGCCCCGCCGCCTGCAGCAGCGGCAGGCTGGCGGTCTTCTCGACGGTGTAGGGGGCGAGGCTGGCCACGGTCATGTCCAGCCCCGCCTGCGGGGCCACCCCGTTCAGCGTGGCGAGCAAGCGCTCCGCCCCGCCGAACGGGAACTGGTCGATGATCTGCAGTACTCGCATGGGTCGCCTGACCCCGCCGAGCGCCTCAGGCGCTGCGGCGGATGATGACGGTGCGCTCGCTACCGCCGGTGGTGTCGTCGACCCGGGTGCGCGGCGCGATGTAGGGCAGCTGCACGGTCTCGGAGTCGAGCTGCTCGATGTCGTCCATGGTGGGCGGCGCCGGCACGGGCAGGTTCGCCTCGGGGGAGCGGCGCGGGATGAGCTGGCGCACCGTCCAGGCGGCGATCTTGAGGTCCAGCCACAGCGACCACGACTCGGCGTAGAGGTTGTCGAAGTGCGCGCGCTGGTGGATCGAGGTGTCGCCGCGCAGGCCGTGCACCGCGGCGTAGCCGGTGAGGCCCACGGGGACGCGGTGGCGGTAGCGGTAGCCCGGGATCGTCTCGTTGAACCGCTCGACGAAGTAGGGGCGCTCGGGGCGCGGGCCGACCAGGCTCATGTCGCCCTTGAGCACGTTCACCAGCTGCGGGAGCTCGTCGAGGCTGCTCGCCCGGATGAACTTGCCGACCGGGCCGAGCCGGGTGTCGGTGTCGATGCTCCAGCGGACGTCGCCCTCGCCGGCGGCGAGCTGCAGCGAGCGGAACTTGAACAGGGTGAACGGCTCGCCGTTCAGCCCGATGCGCTCCTGCTTGAAGATGATGCCGGGGCCGGTCTCGCGGCGGACCGCGACGGCGATGACGGCGAGCGCGGGGGCCGCGACCAGCAGGGCCACCCCCGACACCACGACGTCGATGACGCGCTTGAGGCGCCACGACGCGGTGCGGTAGGCCGGGCGGCGCAGGCGGGCCAGCGGGATCCCGTCGATCAGCTCGCTGGCCTGGTTGTGGTGGTGCATCTGGTGCAGCTCGTACATCCGCGGCACGACGTAGACCTCGACGGGCGACGCGCCGAGGTCACGGATCGCGTCGACGACCTTGTCGTCGCTGTGGGCGCCGAAGCCGACCAGGACGAGGTCGACGTCGTGCTCGCGCACCAGCTGCGGCAGGGCCTCGACGGAGCCCAGCTTGGCGCCGAGGTCGGCGAGCAGCGGGCGGTCGTCGTCGACGTACCCCACGACGTGGACGCCGTAGTTGAGCTGGTGGGTGAACGTCTGGCCGAGCCGGACGCCGGTGTCGTCGCAGCCGACGACGAGCGCGCGCAGCTGGTCGCGGCCGTCGTTGCGGCGGCGCCGGACGGCGGCGAAGACGGTGGAGCGCGCGACGACGAGCAGCGCGAGCGTGACCAGCCCGGTGACGATGGCGGCGTGCGGCGCGACGTGCAGGAGCGGCGCGAGGACGGCCGCGGACAGCCCGGTCGGGATGGCGACGATCAGTGCGGTGCTCGGCAGGTCGGTGAGCACCGAGGGCGCGAACCGCCAGGCGTGCCGGCGGGAGACCAGGATCGACACGATGGTGGTGATCCCCACGGTCAGTGCGGCCACGGGCCCCACGGTCGCCGCCCCCACGGCGGTGCCGAGCACGACGGCGACGAGATCGGCGGTGGCGACCACCGCGCGGAACGTCGAACGTGCACGACCGTTCCGGCCCGGACGGACCGGTCGGGCCGGTCGGGCCCGACCGGTGGTCCGCCTCGATGAGTCGATCACTTCGGTCAAGACTTCCTCCTTCAACTGCCCGGACCCCCCTGGAGACATGCCCGGGCACTTGCGACGCCTATCGCCTCTCGGTCTAAAGACGTTTCAGGGCCGAGGATGTTGCGTCGCCTCTCACATCCCTCGAACGGGTGATCAGAACCACCCTCGGGTGAAATGCGGTCGCGCACCGTACAGATGATCTTCACTCACTGTAGGTGGCCGCGCCACGACGGGGCTGAACGGGTGGGGTCCGGCGCCGACGGACCGCACCCCGCCGCCCGCGCCCGGCGTCCGGGGTGGGAACGGAGGGTGACCGGGTGCACCGGTAAAGTCGGCCCCTGCACTCCGCACAGTGACATTTCGAGGTGGTGTTCGTGACGCACGCCGGTGAGAGCCCGAGCAGGACGGCCGACAGGGCGCTCGACGACCTGGTCACCGTCATCATCCCCGCCCGTGACGAGTCCGCGTTCATCGACGCGTGCCTGGCCTCGGTCCAGGCGCAGGAGTACGGGAACCTGCAGGTCGTCGTCGTCGTGGACGACGCGACGGTGGACGACACCGCCGACCGCGTCGTCGCGCGGGCGAAGCTCGACCCGCGGGTGGAACTGCTCGGCAACCCGGTCGGGGGCATCCCGCACTCCCTCAACATCGCGCTCGCCGAGGCCCGCGGGCGCTGGCTCGTGCGGGTCGACTCGCACTCGACGGTCGACCCCGGCTACGTCGGGGCCGTCGTCGGCCTGCTGCGCGAGGGCGGCTGGGGCGGCGTCGGCGGGCGCAAGGACGGGCACGGGGTCACCCCGGCCGGCCGGGCCATCGCGGCCGCGCTCGGCAGCCCGTTCGGCGTCGGCGGCTCGGTGTACCACCACGGCGAGGAGCGCCAGGAGGTCGACCACATCCCGTTCGGCGCCTACCCGACGGCGCTGATCCGCGAGCTCGGCGGCTGGGACGAGGGGCTCGTGGCCAACGAGGACTTCGAGTTCGACCACCGGCTGCGGCTGGCCGGGCACCGCCTGCTGTTCGACCCCGCGGTCGCGATCCGGTGGCACTCCCGCCAGACCGTGCCCGACCTCTTCCGTCAGTACCGGCGCTACGGCCGCGGCAAGGTCGCGGTCGCCGTCAAGCACCCCCGGTCGATGCGCCCGCGGCACGTGCTGGTGCCCGCCTTCGTCGCCTACCTGGCCGGGGCGGCGACGGTCGCCGTCCGCCGTCCCGGCGTCGCCGCGGCGATGGTGGCGCCCTACGCGGCGGCCGTCGCGGCCGCGACCGTCCGGACCGCCCGCCCGCTCGCCCCCGGGGAGCGGTCCTACGTCGCCCCGGCGTTCCTGGCGATGCACCTCGGGTGGGGGATCGGCTTCTGGGCCGGCGTCGGCGCCGCCGTCGCCGACCGCCTGCGTCCCGCGCGGAAGCGACGATGACCGCCCCCGTGGCCGCCCCCCGCGCCGTCCCGCGCCGGCTCCGCGTCCTGCTGGTGGGCAAGGCCGCCCCCGACCGCGGCGGCATCCCGACGTTCCTGGAGATGCTGCGGGGCGGTGCGCTGGCCGACATCCACGAGGTGACGCTGCTCAACGTCGCCCACGCCGGGGTCCCCGAGGGCGGCCGCCTGACGGCGGGCAACCTGCGCCGCACGTTCGCCGACGCGGCGGCCGTGTGGCGCCGCGCGGGCGACCACGACGTCGTCCACATCCATTCGGCCCTCGCGCCGACGGTCACCGTCCTGCGCGCCGCGCTGCTGGCCTGGGCGGCGCGGGCCCGGGGCTCCGCCGTGGTCGTGCACGCGCACGGTGGCAACATCGCGACCTGGCTCACCGGCCGCGTCAACCGGGTGCTCATGCGCGCGGCGATGCTCCCCGCCCACCGCGTCGTCGCGGTGTGGACGGCGGGCGAGCAGGCGCTGCGCACGGTGCTCCCCGCGGGCAAGGTGTGCCTCGTCGACAACGGGGTGCCGCTCGGCGAGGTACCGGAGCGCGACCCCGGCCGCAGGCCGCCCCGCATCCTCTACGTGGGCCTGCTCACCCCGCGCAAGGGCGTGCTCGACCTGGCCACCGCGTCGAGGATCCTGCGGGAGCGGGGCGTCGACCACGAGCTGCACCTGCTCGGCGGCACCCCCGACGAGGGTCCGGAGGCCGAGGCCGCGGTGCGCGACGGGCTCCCGGCGTGGACCCATCTCCTCGGCACGCGCGATCCGGCCGACATGGCGGCCGCCTACGCCGAGGCGGAGGTCTTCTGCCTCCCCTCCTGGTGGGAGGCCATGCCGCTGTCGGTGTTGGAGGCCATGGCGAGCGGCCTGCCGGTCGTCGCCACCGACGTCGGCGACATCGGCCGGGCCGTCCAGGACGGTGCCACCGGGTTCGTCGTGCCGCCGCAGGACCCCGAGCGCCTCGCCGACGCACTGGAGAAGCTGCTGCGCAATCCCTCGGACCGGGCCGGGACCGGTGCCGCCGGCCGCCGTCGGGTCGAGGAGCACTTCTCGTCCGATGTCACGGCACGCGGTATCGACCGCCTCTACCGCGGGGTCGTGGATCGCGAGAGGTGACCGGCCCCCGCGATCGCTCCGCGTCGACGCCCGTCCGGTGCGGCGCGGTTACGCTGTGAACGTTGCGATCTACCCCAAGGTGAGGACACGGCGTTGACCATCGGACGGAACGGGTGCGTCGTCGTGGACGTCCGCCGCCCGGCTCGCCCGGGCCGTGGCTCAGGTTCGAGCCGGTGAGCCGACGTCGTTCCCATGAGGTCGAGACCCGGAAGGCGACGAGCGCCCCGGACATCACGGCCCTGTCCACCACGGTCCGCCGCGGGGCCACGGTCTCGGCCGTCACCCTCGTCATCGTCCAGGTGGTGTCGTTCGCGCAGACCCTGGTGCTGGCCCGCCTGCTGAGCCCCGAGGAGATCGGGCTGTTCGCCGCGGGCACGGTGCTGTCGGGCTTTCTCGTCGGGATCTCCGAGGGTGGCCTGCGGGGAGCGCTCGTGCAGCGGGAGAACGACGTCGAGGACGCCGCCGACACGGTGTTCTGGGCCACCGCGGCCACGGGTGTCCTGCTCGCCATCGGTTCGCTGCTGATCTCCCCGCTGGTCGGCGACCTCTTCGAGGACGATGTCGCCGGAGTGATCGCGGCGGTCACGTCGGGCACCCTGGTGATGCACGCCCTGACCAACGTGCCCGACGGTCTGATGCAGCGGCGGTTCAACTTCAAGCGCCGGCTCATCATCGAGCCCAGTCGGGTCATCGCCTATGCGGTCGTCTCGGTCGCGCTCGCGGCGTCGGGTTACGGCGTCTGGGCACTCGTCATCGCCAACTACGTCGGCCTCGCCGTGTGGCTGGTCGGTACCTGGTGGCTGGCCCGATGGCGACCCGGGATCGGCCGACCCTCCTACCGGCTGTGGCGCGAGATGGCCCGCTTCGCCTACCCGCTGCTCGTGGAGGGACTGGTCGGCCGCATCCGCTCAGGCGCCGAGACCACGTTGGTGGGCCGGAGCCTGCAGGCCGACACCCTCGGCCAGTACCGCTACGGTCAGCGTCTGTCGATGCTCCCCGCGCTCGCCATCGTCCAGATCGGTTCCTACGTCCTGTTCCCGGCCTTCTCCCGGCTTGCCGGTGAGCCGGAGCGGTTCGAGCGGGCGTTCATGCGCGCGTCGCAGTGGATCTGGGTCGCCGCCGTCCCGATCACGGGTCTCACGCTGGCCGTCGGAGAGCCGGCGGTCGTCGTGCTGCTCGGGGAGGAGTGGCGGGGGGCGGGCCTGGCGGTGATGGCGATGTCGGGCTACGGGCTCGGCACCGCGCTGCAGGCCGCGGGCAGTGAGGTCATCAAGGCCAGCGGGCGGTCGACGCTGCTGAACTGGACCACCGGTACGAGCCTGGTGCTCGGGATCGGCCTACTGGTGGCGCTCCTGCCGTTGGGATTGCTCGGGGTGGGCCTGGCCGTGTCCGCCACCGAGATGGCCATCGGGATCGTGGTCCTGGCCCTGGTCCGCAAGGTCATCCCGTTCTCACTCGGCCGGATGGCCTGGCTCCTCGTGCCGCCGACGGTCGCGGCCGGGGTCGCGACGGTAGCCGTGTTCGCGCTGGACCGGATGGTGGTGCGGGCCGACGAGCACGGCACGTTGCTCGGCGTCCTGCTGATCGCGGCCGAGGTGCTCGCTTACCTGCTGGTGTACGTGGCCGTGCTGGCTGCGATCGCCCCGCGGTTGGCCGGATCCGCCGTCGTTGCGGTCCGTGGCCGCCTGTCGAGGCGTGGTGGCGCTGCAGTCGGGCAGAGCGGCGACGCCGATGACGACCGATCTGCCGACGCGCCGACGACGATGTTGCGAATGCTGATCGACATCGACGACACCATGCGGCTCGCCACCGTGGTGATGCCGCGCATACCCGCCCCGCCCCGCCCCGCCCGGCCCCGCCCGGCCCCGCCCGGCCCCGCCCGGCCCCGCCCGGCCCCGCCCCGCCCCGCCCCGCCCCGCCCCGCGCACGGCCCGCGCGTCCAGCCCCGGCCCCCTGCCGGTGCGCAGCCGCCCGGTTCCGCAGGGCCACGACCGAACGCTGCCGGATCCCGTCCGCCCGAGGGTGTTCCGCATCCGGGACACGGCCGCGGGCCGGTACGCGGACGGTCGATCCCACAACCGCCGCAGGCGGCGGTGCCACCCGGCAGGGGGCCGTGGACGGGGCATCCCGGGCCCGGCGGACAGGGCGCCCGGTCACCGCACACGGAACGCGGGTGGAGCACGGGCCCACTCGTGCCCCGGCCCGGTCCGGGTGCGGGCCCACCGCCTCGCCCGCCGGGTGCCGGCGAGACGCCGCCGGCCCCCGGCCCGGCCCCCCGGCCGGGCCGTCCACGTCCCGCTCCCCCCGGTCGGCAGCCCCAGCAGTACCCGCCGCCCCCTTCCGGCCCCGGATCCGTCGGGGGCAATGGATCGACAGCGCTACCGCAGCCGGGTCCGCGCCGGGCCCCCTCTCCGAGCCGCGACCGTTCGCCGGGGTCCCCGTCCGACCGGCCGCAGCCGGATCCCGCGGACGAGCAGCGGTCGGGTGCCGTCGAGCTGTCGCGTCCGGTGCACGAGCCCGTGCGATCGGAACGCGACGCGCGCCGACCCTGATGGGCGGCGTGTCGGTGGCCGAACGGCGGGAACGTTCCGCGCGAAATGTCGGGCCCCGCGATACGTCGTCGTTGTCCGATCCGTCTGCTCGGGGTCCGCTACGACCGGAAATGGCGGCGATGTAGCCTGACGGGTGTGTCCGGTTTGGTGACGTTGAAGGGCTTGTTGCGACCTGCCCGGGACCGGTCCGCCGCAGTGGTCCGACCCATGGCACGTCCGGCCTTGTCAATGGTTCGTCGACACACCCGGTACTCCACTCCCGAGTACTTTCTGCAGCAGTACCGGGCCGGTCGCTTTCTGTACGTGAATCGGTGGGGTGGGTCGCAGTGGATCGCTCCCCGGCAGCGGGCGCTCGTTCCGATCGATGAGCGCATGCATATTCCGCGCAGTGTCGCCCGACTCGTGCGACGCGGGGACTTCGACATCCGCTACGACACGGCCTTCGCTGCGGTGCTGCGCCAGTGCGCCAGCGTGCACGACCGCGAGAATGCCGACGACTCGTGGCTGACCCCCGACGCGCAGGAGGTCTACCTGCGCCTGCACGAGCTGGGTTTCGCGCACAGCACCGAAGCATGGCGGGACGGTCGGTTGGTGGGCGGGGAGTTCGGTCTCGGCATCAACGGTCTCTACGCTGCGGACAGCACGTTCTACCTCGAGCCCAACGCCGGCAAGGTCGCGTTCGCGCACCTGCTGGACCGGCTGCGGTCGCGTGGCTTCCTGTTGTACGACACCCGGGTCACCTCCGGCGCCACGCGTCCCTTCGGCGCCTACACGGTGTCCCGCGACGACTATCAGGTTCTACTACAGGAGGCTCTGTCCGCCGATGTCGCGTTCCACTGAATCGGAGGTCGAGATGACCGGCCCCTTCGTCGGGGCCGCGGAGTGAGTCCCCGACCGGTCGAGGATCGACGTCGGACCGGGCCCGCCGTCGCCGGTGAACCGCGTGTGACCAGCACGAAACAGTCTGCTGCGCCGCGAGGCACCCCGACGGATGCGGCGGTGTCGCGACCCGCGGCCCTGCGACGGCGGGACGGCGCGCTCTGGGATGTCGCGAGAGGCGCGAAACGCAGCGCGGTCCAGACGATGGGCCGTGCCGAGGTGTTGGCCGACCCGGTCATGCGACCGGCGATCACCGCGGTACGGCGCTACCGGGGTGGCCCCACCGCCGACGGGCTCATCGAGCACCTGCAGGCCGGCCGGCATCTCACGGCCCGCCGGTGGGGACGGCTCGTATGGTGGGAGCCGCGCAGGCGGGCCGTGATCCCGATCGACGAACGGCGGTACGTCCCCAAGACCCCTGCCCGACTCCTTCGGCAGGGCAGGTTCGACATCACGGTCGACCGGGCGTTCTCCGACGTCGTGCACCATTGTGCGACCGTGCAGGGTCGGGCCACCCGTGGCCATCCCTGGCTGGTCCCGGAGGTCCAGGACGTGTACCGGGAACTGCACGAGCGGGGATACGCACACAGCGTCGAGGTGTGGCGTGACGGACAGTTGGTCGGTGGCGAACTCGGGGTGTCGATAGGCGGCTTCTACTCCGGTGACAGTGTGTTCTTCCTGGAGAGCAACGCGGGCAAGGTGGCGCTCGCATGGTTGACCGGGCATTTGCAGGAACGTGGGTTCCTCCTTCTCGACACGCTGATGGTGACATCCCTGAGCAAACAGTTCGGCGCACATCACATCCCGCGGGCCGAATATCGCAGAAGGCTGCGGGTGGCGCTGGACGCCGACGCCACCTTCACGTGAGGAGAGGTTCACGGCGAACCGGACGAGCGAGCAAGTAGTGTGTCGGCGTGACCACGGTTCGAGAGAGGCTCAGCGGCGTCGTGGACCGGTTCGGAATGGGTCGCCTCACCACAGCGGTCGACAGGCACGGGATCCTCGGCACTGCGCGGGCCGCCGCGCACATGGTGCGGGACGCCGCCCACCAGGACGAGACCTCGACCTGGTTCGAGGTGCTGCTCGACCAGAACCGTCCCCGGGTCGCGGCCGCACAGGGGGATCTCGTACTCGCCGCCGACGACGACACGTTCGAGCTCTTCAACGCCATCGGGTCGCAGAGCGCCGGGGTCGCACGCGATCGTCGATCGGCAGGCGGTGAGCCGTGGGTTCTGCTCGTCGACGGGAAGCCGGCATTCTGCTGCTGGCTCTACGCGGGGCGATCCCCGATCAACTCCATGGCGGGCGAGTGGCTGCACCTGCCGCCCGCCGTCCGCACGCTCGAGGACTCCATCACCGCACCGGACTTCCGCGGCCGTGGCCTCGCGGGCGGCGTCTGGATGGCGTTGTTCGACGATCTCGAACGCCAAGGCGTCCGGTCGGTCGTCACCAACGTCCTCGACACCAACGTCCCGTCCACGAAGGCGGTGCTCAAGGTCGGGTTCGCGCCCGTCGCGTCGATGCGGTACGTGCGGGTGGGGCCGTGGTCCCGCCAGTACCTGACCCCGCTGGCTGCGGGTTCGGGCCCCGCCATCGTCGCCGACCTCCACCACCGCACCCACTGGCGCCGGTGATCCTGTCTCCGCGACGGAGCCCCCTTCACACCCCGCTGAGCTGCTGCTTGCGGTCGCGAAGACGCTGACGGACACGTCGCACGGCGGCGGTGACCACGAGCGGGCGCAGGGCGGGGACGATCCGCGGGCCGAGGTGCTGGCGCAGACGGAGGAACTGCCACGCCGGGAGCGCGGTGACATCGCCCGCGGCCTCGGTCGCGAAGTCGATCAGCTCCTTGCAGAGCCGGTCGTCGACGCGTCCCTTGTCGTAGGAGCGGCTGACCTTCACGATCGCGTCCGTCGCCAGGCGACGCCGCATCCGCCGCTCGAGATCGGCCACGTCGGGCAGCCGGTCGCCGGCCTGACCGAGGACCGACAGGATCGCCGCCATCCGCTCTCGCAGGGCCCGCACACCGCTGTCGGCCGTCTCGTACGGCGTGGACATGTTCGACCCGTGAACCCGGCTGTAGCCCTGGCGCTGGTCGGCCACGAAGCCGACGTCGGCCTGGAGGGCGAAGCGCATCCAGATCTCGAAGTCGGCGGTGTGCGGGATGTCGGCGTTGTGCCCACCCACCCGGTGCTGCACGGAGGTGCGCACGACCGCCGTCGGGGTGGGAACGCAGTTCTCCCCGAGGAGGACCCGTCGCCTCAGCCACCGAGCGCCGGGGTGGACGACGAACCGCGGCTCGACCACAGGGGCCGGATGCGTCGGCAGCGTGTCGCCCTGCCAGACATGGGTCAGGCCGTAGACGAACCCGACGGAGGGGTGCTGCTGCATGAGCGCGGTCGCCCGGGCCAGCGCCCCCGGGGTGATCGCATCGTCGGCGGACAGCAGCAGTGTGTACTCGGCCGACGCCCAACCGAGAATGCCCTCGTTGTAGGTCAGGACATGGCCCATGTTCCTCTCGTGGACGCGGACGGTGACCCGATCGTCGGCCGCGGCCAGACCCAGCGCGACCTGCGCGCTGTCGTCGTCGGAGGCGTCGTCGATGATCAGGATCCGGACGTCGACGCCGTCCTGGGCGAGAACGCTGTGCACCGCGTCGGGCAGCATCGCGCCGTACCGGTAGCACGGGATGACGACGTCGACCGCGGGCCGACCGGGACTCCTGGTGTCAGCCAACTGCGGCCTTCTTCAGCGTGGTGACCACCCGTTCCTGCTGTTCACCGGTCATGCCGGGGAAGATCGGGAGGAACATCGTGTTCTGCTCGACCTCCTCGCTGACGGGGAACGAGAGCCCCGCATCGCGGTCGCGGAAATAGGGTTCCTTGTACAGCGGCGGGATCCCCCGGCGGGTGGAGACGTTCTCCGCAGCCATGTACTCGACGATCTCGTCGCGGCTGCGACGTCCTCCGGGCCGCACCCGGATGCAGTACGAGGACCAGCAGGGAACCGTACGGTCCGGCACGTGGGGCGGCTCGAACTCGGCGGTCGTGGCGAGCTCGGCGGTGTAGAAGGCGGCCTGGTCCGCGCGCTTGGCGAGCATCTCGTCGAGCCTGCCGAGCTGAACGAGTCCGATCGCGGCCTGCATGTCGGTGAGCCGGTAGTTGTACCCGGCGTCGTGGTATTCCTGCTGCAGGGTCCCCTTGGCGCTGTGCCGGGTGAGGTCGGAGATGGACGCCCCGGTGGCCCGCAGGGAGCGGGCCCGTTCGGCCTGATCGGCGGAGGCGGTCATCAGCATCCCGCCTTCCCCTGTGGTGATCATCTTGCGGGGGTGGAAGCTGAAGCAGGTCGGGTTGCCCCGAGCGCCGAGATACCGGCCGTCGAACCTCGCCCCGACCGCCGTGGCGGCGTCCTCCACGACCAACAGGTCGTGCCGGGCGGCGAGCGCCTCGAACCGGTCGATCGCGGCGGGGAGCCCGATCTGGTGCACCACCATGATGGCCCGCGTCCGCGGGGTGATGCGCGCCGCCGCGTGCTCGACGTCGAGGTTGAACGTGGCCGGGTCGATCTCGGCGAAAACGGGGACGGCCCCGGCGTGACAGATCGCGTTGGCCGTGGCCATACACGTCGTGGCCGGGCAGATGACCTCGTCACCGGGCTCGATGCCGCCGACGAGCAGCGCGAGGTGCAGTGCCGAGGTGGCCGAGTTGGTCGCCACCCCGTGCTCCGCGCCGAACCGCGACGTCAGTGCCTGCTCGAACTCGCCGACGACCGGGCCCTGGGACAGCCAGCCGGACAGGATCACCTCCCGCGCGGCGGCCGCCTCCTCCTCACCCACCCAGGGGCGCAGCAGCGGGATCTGGTTGTCGAACAGGCTCATGCAGAGTTCTCCGGAAGGCGTCTCGGCGTACGGGGGGCGGGCCTGCGGCAGGCGTCGAGTCTAGCCATCGCGACGCAGAGCCTCGCCCGAGGTCTCGAGCACGTAACGCTCCGCGCAGTTCCGGCACGTCAGCCCATCGTCCAGCCGCGCGCCGCAGCGGCAGACCCAGCCCTTGTGCACCGCCGGGTTGCCGGCCACGAACGAGTACGCGGCGACATCGCGCGTGACCACCGCTCCGGCGCCCGTGAAGGCGTACTCGCCGATCTCGGTGCCGCACACCACGACGGTGCCCGCGCCCAGCGACGCCCCGCGGCGGACCGTGGTGGTCACCAGGTCGTCGGCGGACACCCGCGTGGCGGCCCGGGGCCGCAGGTCGTTGGTGAACAGCACGTTGGGGCCGAGGAACACCTCGTCCTCGCAGGTCACACCGCGGAAGACCAGCGTGCCGTTCTTCACGGTGACGCGGTCGCCCAGCACCGCGCCGTCCTCGACGAAGGCGCAGTCGCAGATGTTGCAGTCGCGGCCGACGCGGGCCCCGGGCAGCACGTGCGCGAACGCCCACACCCGCGTGCCCTCGCCGACGTCGTCGCTCTCGCACAGGCCCTGGGGGTGCACCCGCACCCCGGCGGGCGTCACGCCCCGACCGCGTCGGCCAGCACCCCGACCACCCGCTCCTGCTGCTCCGGGGTGATCTCCGGGAACAGCGGCAACGACAGGATCTCCCCGGCCATCGCCTCGGCGACCGGGAACGACCCCGGGCCCAGTCCGAGCCCGGCGAACGCCCCCGTGAGGTGCACCGGGGTGGGGTAGTGGATGCCGGCACCGATGCCCGCCGCGTTGAGCTCGGCCAGCACGCGGTCACGGTCGGTGACGCGGACCACGTAGAGGTGCCAGACCGGCTCGTTGCCCTCGGCCACCACCGGCGTGCGCACGCCGTCGACGCCGGACAGCAGCGCGGAGTAGCGGTCGGCGGCGGCGCGGCGGTCGGCGTTCCAGCCCGCCAGGCGGCTCAGCTTCGCCGAGAGCACCACGGCCTGCAGCGCGTCGAGGCGGCTGTTGAAGCCCAGCGTGGAGTGCTCGTACTTGCGGGGCGAGCCGTGCGCCGACAGCAGCCGCACGGCCGTGGCCAGCTCGTCGTCGGAGGTGAGGACGGCGCCCGCGTCGCCGTAGGCGCCCAGGTTCTTGCCCGGGTAGAAGCTGGTCGCCGCGATTCGGCCGAGCGACCCCGCGGGCCGCCCGTGGCGCAGCGCGCCCTGGCTCTGCGCGGCGTCCTCGACGACCGCGACCGAGTCCGGCAGGTGCCCGGCGAGCAGCTCCACCTCGGCGGCCTGGCCGTAGAGGTGCACCGGCAGCACCGCCTTCGTCCGGTCGGTGACGGCCTTGCCCGCGGCGGCCGGGTCGATCAGCGCCGTGTCGTCGACGCAGTCGACCAGCACCGGGGTGGCCCCGGTGCGGGCGACGGCCTCGGCCGTGGCGATGAACGTGTTGGCCGGCAGGATCGCCTCGTCGCCGGGCCCCACGCCGAGTGCGCGCAGGGCCAGCTCGATCGCGTCGGTGCCGTTGCCGACGCCGACGCAGTGCGCGGTGCCGACGAACCCGGCGTACGCGGCCTCGAACGCGGCGACGGCGGGGCCGCCGACGAACGCCGTGCGGGCCAGGATGTCGGCCCAGCCGGCGGCGACGTCGTCGGCCACCGCCGCGTGCTGCGCGGCCAGGTCGACGAGGGGTATGGGGGCGGGAGTGGTCACGGTGCTCCGGTGGCGGGGGTGAGGAGCAGCGCGTCGGCGAGGGCGTCGACGACGCGCCGCTGGTCGGCCTCGGTCAGTTCGTGGTGCACGGGAAGGATCAGCGTGCGGGCGGTGAGGTGCTCGGTGACCGGCAGCGGCGCGTGCGGGTGACCGGCGTAGGCCGGTTCGCGGTGCGCGGCCATGATCCCGCGCCGCCCCGACACCCCGGCGGCCGCCAGCGCGGCCAGCACGTCGGCGACGGCGGGGGCGCCGTCGGGCAGCTCCACCCAGAACGACTGGTGGTTGCTGGTGCCGAACGGCGGGTCGGCCACCGGGCGGACGTCGAGCGGGGCGAGCAGCTCGCGGTAGCGCGCCACCAGCTCGCGGCGCCGGGCCACCATCCCGGGCAGCCTGCCCAGCTGCACCAGCCCCATGGCGGCCTGCAGGTCGGTCATCCGGTAGTTGAACGCGGTCTCCGCGTAGGACTCCAGCACGACCTTCCCGCTCGCGTGCCGGTCGGCCGCCGAGACCGACATCCCGTGCTCGCGCAGCCTGCGCAGCCGCGCGGCCCACTCGGCGTCGTCGGTGGTGACCATCCCGCCCTCGCCCGTGGTGAGCAGCTTGCGGGGGTGGAACGACCACGCGGCGAGCAGCGCGCCGGTGCCGACCGGGCGCCCGCGCAGCTGCGAGCCCGCGGCGCAGGCCGCGTCCTCGATCACCGGGACGTCGCCGCAGACGGCGCGCACGCCATCGACGTCGCAGGGCTGGCCGCCCTGGTGCACGGCCATGACGGCCTTCGTGCGGGGGGTGAGCACCGCAGCCACCGAGGCCGGGTCGAGGTTGCCGGACCCGCGGAGCACGTCGGCGAACACCGGGGTGGCGTCGCAGTAGCGCACCGCGTTGGCGGTGGCGATGAAGGAGAACGAGGGCACCACGACCTCGTCGCCCGGCCCGACGCCCAGCAGGTGCAGGCACAGGTGCAGGCCGGTGGTGCACGAGGACACCGCGACGCCGTGCGCGGCGCCGACGGACGCGGCGAACGCCTTCTCGAACTCGGCGACGCGCGGGCCCTGGGCCACCCAGCCGGAGCGGACGACCTCGGCGACCGCCGCCGCCTCCTCCTCGCCCAGCAGCGGGCGCATGACGGGGATCGTGTTCACGCCGGGGTGCCTGTGCTCCCGACCGACACCGCGTTCTCGGCGGCCCACCAGGCCACGAGCTCGCGCAGCCCGGGGACCAGCTCGATCTCCGGGCGCCAGCCCAGCTCGCGCTCGGCGGCGGAGATGTCGGCGAGGCGGCGGGTGACGCCGTTGACGGCACGCTCCGGCCCGAACTCGGGCTCCAGGTCGGAGTCCATGGCGGCGAGCAGGTCGCGGGCCAGGCCCACCAGGCTGGTCTCCTGCGCGCTGGCGATGTTGAACGCCGTGTCGGTGACGTCGGCCTGCGCGGCGAGCAGGTTGGCGCGGGCGATGTCGTGGACGTGCACGAAGTCCATGGTCTGCAGGCCGTCACCGAAGATCAGCGGGCGCTCGCCGCGGGCGACGCGCTCCATCCAGCGGATCAGCACCTCGGTGTAGACGCCGTGGGTGTCCATGCGCGGGCCGTAGACGTTGAAGTAGCGCAGCGCCACGTAGTCGAGCCCGTGCATGGCGTGGAAGCTGCGCAGCATGCCCTCGTTGAAGGCCTTGGCCGCGCCGTAGAACGTGTCGTTGTTGTACGGGTGGTGGCGCTCGGTGGTGGGGAACGACTCCGCGAGCCCGTACACCGACGCCGACGACGACGCGACGATCTTCTTCACACCCGCGGCCACGGCGGCCTCGATCACCGTGAACGTGCCGTCCACCAGCGACTCCAGCGCCAGGCGCGGCTGCTCGGCGCACTGGGTGATGCGCAGCGCGGCGAGGTGGAACACCACGTCGACCCCGGCCGTCAGCGACGCCATCAGGGCCGGGTCGTTGATGTCGCCCTCGACGACGCGCAGCCGGTCACCGGCCGCCGCGGCGGCGTCGGCCAGGTTCTCCCGGCGCCCGCGCGCGAAGTTGTCGATCACGACGATCTCGGCGGCACCGGCCGCGACCAGCTGGTCGACGACGGCGGACCCGATCGTCCCGGCACCGCCGGTGACGAGCATCCGCCCGCCGCTGAGCTCCTGTGCGGCACTCATCGCACGTCCTCCCGGTCGACTCCACGAATGGGGACGAGTGTGCCCTGCTTGCCGAGGCTCTCCGACGCCGCCTCCAGCGTGGCGAGCACGCGCAGACCGGACCAGCCGTCGGTCAGCGGGGCGCGTCCCTGCGTGATCGACGCGGCGAACTCGGCCATCACACCGCGCAGCGCCTCACGGTCCTGCAGGGCGGGCGCGACCATGTCGCCGGTGCGGTAGGACACGATCGTCGCCGCGCGTCCCTCGGCGTCGAGCTGGTCGGACGCGAGCCGCTCCACACCGCGGTCGTACACCGACAGGCGCTGGGTGGGGCTCAGGTCGTCCCACACCACGGTGCGCGCCGAGCCGCCGACCATGATCGTGCGGACCTTGGTGGGGGAGAGCCAGTTGACGTGCACGTGCGCGAGGCTGCCGTTGGACAGGTGCACCGTGAGGTGGGCGACGCAGGCGTGTCCGGCGCCGACCGGGTCGGACCCGTGCGCGGAGACCGACACCATCGTCACGTCGTCGGGCAGGATCGCGTCCATGATCGACAGGTCGTGCGGGGCGAGGTCCCACAGCACGTCGACGTCGGGCTGGACGAGCCCCAGGTTGATGCGGACCGAGTCGAGGTACTGCAGGTCGCCGATCTCGCCGCCACGCACCATGCTCCGCAGGTGCTGGACTGTCGGGGTGTAGCAGAAGGTGTGGTCGAGCATGAGCACGCGGCCCAGGCGCTCGGCGGCCAGCACCAGCTCCCGGCCCTCCTCGAACGTGGGGGCCAGCGGCTTCTCGACGAGCACGTGCTTGCCCGCCTCCAGCGCGGCCATGGCCACCGCGTAGTGGGTGGAGGCCGGGGTGGCGATCGCGACGGCGTCGACGGCCGGGTCTTCCAGCACCTGCTGCAGGGAGCCGGTGGTGGCGACCGTCGAGTAGTCGCCGATCACCCGCTTCGCCCGGGACTCGTCGAGGTCGCAGAGGTAGCGCAGACGCAGGCCCGGGGTGGCCTGGGCGTTGCGCACCAGGTTCGGCCCCCAGTAGCCGGCGCCGATCACGGCGATGCCCAGGGGTTGCGGTGGGGTGGTCACGATGCTCCTTCCTACGCCAAGCCGCGGGGTGACCGTGCACGGGGTCCGCGGCGTGGTGGTGTACGGGACGACGACGTCGGCGAGGGCGTGGTTGCGCCTCCGTGGGTCGGCAGGGTCGAAGGGCGCGGCTGAGGGACCGTCGTCCGGTTCACCTACGCCCGGCTCGCTGTCGGTGATTCCCGCGCCGGGCCGCGGCGTACAGGTACGGACCCGCGAGCATCCCGATCGTCTCGACCAGAGCCGCACCCCGCGGTACGGGCACGGAGGCGAGCGACCTGCTGGTGGCCGCGCGGTTGCCGAGTGCCCGCCTGACCCCGAGCGGTATGCGGGTGACGACCTGGACCGCGGTGGCCCTGCGGGTCAGGAGCTTGACAACGAATGCCGTGAGACCGCTGCCGTAGCCGAACATCTGACGGAGCAGCCCGGCGCGGTCACTGCGATGATGGTGCCACACGATCGCCGAGGGCTCGTAGACGATCGCACGTCCGCGGAGCAGCGTGTCCACGAACTTGTCGACGTCCTCGCCGCCCCGCGTCCGGCTGCCCGCGCCCAGGGCCTCGTCGAAGCCTCCGCTCCCTACCAGGAAGGTCCTGTCGAACGCGCAGTTGGCCCCGGTACCGAACGCGGCGGGGGTGAAGGGGAACAACGGACTGTCGAGAGGTGGTTTCCGCAGTTCGAACAGCTCTGTCCGACACCTGTTCCACCACGACGCTGCACGCGCGTCGAAGTACGCCTCGACCTGGCCGTCGATTCCAGCCGAGCAGACCATCCCGGTGACACAGGCGACCTCGGACCCCGTTCTGAAGCCGCGGACGATCCCCTCGACCCACCGGGGGTCGACGACGACGTCGTCGTCGGTGTAGGCCACGATCGACCCGGTGGCGTGCGCCAGACCCGCGTTGCGCGCGCATGACAGCCCCGGTCGCCGTTCCACCACGTAGTGGAACCGGGCGTCGAGCTCCTGGACCCGCCGCACGAGGTCGCGGGTAGCGTCGTCGACGGGCGCGTTGTCGACGACGATCACCTCCAGCCGCGGGTAGGTGAGATCCCGCAGGCTGGCCAGGCAGCCGGCAAGGATGTCGCTGCGCTGCCGAGTGCACACCACGACGGACACCGTCTCCACCGGTTCGAGCCGGTCGGTGCAGGTGTGTGTGGGTCCCGGTAGGGGAGGCGGCGCACCCCGGTCCGCCGGTCCGACGTCGTGGCCGTCGCCCCCGAGGTGCTCCGTGATTCGGTCGCGGTAGGTCTCCCAGGCCCGTCGTCGCAGATCGTCCGCGTCGAGACGGCCGTCCGGCGCAGGCACCGACAGGTACCCGAGCGGACGACCGTGGAGCCGGACGAGTACACGTGCGGTGCTCTGCCCGGGCCGATGTGGCGCGGCCGCGCTGAACCCGTCGCCGCCGGACAGCTCCATCTGCCCGCACCAGATGCCGGGTCCGGGTGCCGCAGGGGGCTGCGGCGGAACTGTGGAGACCGGGGCGGCGGGCCACCGGCGACCGGCTCGCCCCCCCACGTAGCCGGTGACGGTGAGCACCAACCCGGCCACGATCGCCGCTGCGCGTCCGAACCCGCCGGGATCCCCGGCCACCCCGGCCCGCAGCGCCCGGAGTACGCCGACCGGTAGCACTCGGGTGACGTAGCTGCGCTCGGTGGACAAGGCCTGGTCGCTGCCCGCCAGCCGGGCGACGACGGCTTTCGACCGTCCCTCGGCGAGACACCGGGACCGGAAGTAGGACCATCTCCCGCGGTCCGGCGACACCCGGTGCGACACCACGGCCCGGGGCTGGTAGACGACCTGGCCGCCGGTCCGGGCGGTGGCCCGGATGCACAGCTCGGTTTCCTCGCATCCGGCGGGCAGGGTGCCGATCCGCCCCAGCTCTTGGCGGAACCCGCCGACCTCCCTGACCACCTGCCTCCGGAAGGACATGTTCGCACCGATCACGTTCCGGACCACGGCACGGTCGCGCGGTTGGCCGGTGTAGCTGCAGCCGACGACCCAGCCGAACTCGGCCGGGAACCACGGCGGCTTCGTGCCGGCCCAGTCGGGATCGATGCGCCCGCCGACGGCGACGACGTCGGGATCGGCGTACTCACTCAGCAGGTCGGCCAGCCAGGTGGGTTCCGCGGCAGCGTCGTCGTCGAGGAACACGACGATGTCGGACCCGCTCCGTTCGACACCCGTGTTGCGTGCTCCGGTCAATCCACGGCTGCCCGTGTTGGGTACGAGGACTACTCCGGCGAGCTCGTCGCGCAACCACGCGAGCAGGCCCGGATTGTGGTCCACCACGACGACGACCTCGTCCGGCGGGACGGTCTGCGCCCGGACGGAGGCGATGGCGACGAGGATCTCGGCCCGGCGTCGGTCGGTGAAACAGCACACGATCACCGTGGCGCTCGGTCTCGGGTGTCGCAGGTTCGGTCCCCGGCTGATCGCCGTCCGCGCGCCCGGCTCAGCCGTTGGCATGGGTCGCCGCGATCGGCTCCGGAGTGAACGAGTCGGGGACGGCTGCGCGGATGCCCGGCGCGATGAGATCCCGGGAGTTGAACTCGTCCTCCCGGGAGGTGCCACGTATCCGGCGCACGACCCGCTTGCCGAACCATCCGGCCACCGTCACGGTCGTCCGTGCGAGCTCGCTCACCGGTGGAGGCCGGTACTCGGCGAGCGTCCGCCGGTACCAGTCGAGCTGCGCGTCGACGGCCCGGTCCAGGCTGTAGACCTGACGCACCAGGTCCAGCGCGAACCCCGCGTTCTCCTTCCGGAGGCTCCGATCGGCCAGCAGGCGGTCGAGGATGTCGACGAGATCGTCGATACCGGTCCCGCCGTCGCCGATGCCGTAGAACCCGTGCCACCGGAACTCGCGCGCCGAGCCGGCGTCGAGCGACCGCCAGAATCCGTTCTCCCCCTGCACCACACAGGGCTTGCCGAAGGCCATCGCGCGCAGGAGCGAGCCGCCCATCCCGATGACCACGTCGGCCGCGGCATACGCCGACCGAGGGTCGGGTCGCTCCCCGGTCAACACCGCGACGTCGTGTCCGGCCTCGGCGTTGGTCGCGTCGGCGAGGACCCGGAGATCGGGCATGGCCGGACCGTCGCCCACCAGGACCAACCGCATCCGGTGACGTGGCGCGAGCCGGGCCGCCGCCCGTATCGCGGTCTCCAGACCCTGCTGCTTGAGCACACGGGCGAACCGGCTCACGATGACGACGAGCAACTCGTCGTCATCGACGCCGATCTCGGTCCGGAAGTCCGACCCGGGGACGCCGGGATGCTGGCCCACGCAATCGGTCGGGATCTCCAGGATCCCCACCGAGCCGGTGCGGGGCCGCACTTCGGACGCGATCAGTGGCCCGCAGACCTGCAGGGGGATCGACCCCGGCATGAAGTCCGGCACGGCCATGCTGTTGATCGTCATCGTCATCGGTACGTGATCGCGCCGGTGGGCACCGAAGTAGCCGACGAGCGTCGAGGTCAGCTCGTAGGTGTGCAGGACGTCCGGCCGGAAGGTGCGTGCGATCTCGCGCAACCGTCCGAACGACCGGGCCGCCAGGGCCGCCCGATCGAGCTCGACCCGCTCGTACGGCAGGCCGCGCGACCGGATGACGTCGACGAGCGGACCGTCCGGACCGGCCACCAGCACGTCGTGGCCGCGGTCGCGCACCCCGGTGGCGAGGTCGATCGCGTTGGTCTGGCTCCCCCCGAGTATCAGGTGATGCACCGCGACCAGAACGCGCAACCGTTCCGGCTGCGGTGCGCCCGCACCGAACGCGCTCACGGCGTCGCCTCCTGCTGGACCAGGGGCTTCTCCTCGGGCCGGTCCTCCTTCAGCATGCGGCGCAGCGGGATCAGGACGATCAGGGTGGTGACGACCCGGGCGCCCAGGTAGGCCAGGCCCACTCCGTTGATCCCGAACGGGCCGACGAGCACCGCGGCGCTGCCGATCGTGAGCACGGCGGACAGGACCTGCAGGAACACGACGCGACCCATCAGCTGGCGGACGCGGGACATGCTGATGAAGGTGCTGTAGGTGATCGTGAACGGCAGTCCGATCGCCAGTATCCGGAGCAGGGTGGTGCCTTCCTCCGAGTACTCCCCGCCGAGCAGGGACAACAGGAACGGTGCCGCGACGAGCAGGAACGGCGTGCCGAGCCCCCCGACGAGCCAGACCATCCGGATCGTCCGGCGGGTGAGCGTGTACGAGCTGCGGCGGTCGTTCGACGCCTCGGCCATGTAGGAGGTGTAGATGTTCCACAGCAAGAGGTTGAACGCGTCGCTGATCAACCAGGCCAGTGCGTAGTAGGCGTTGGCCTGCGTACCGAGCTGCGCCACGATGATCAAGGGAAGCACCAGCGGCACCGTGACGGTGGTGACTCCCGACGCGTACTCGCCGAGCAGGATGACGCTCAGGCCTTTCCGCCCCGGGATCTGCGTGGCCGACTCCGAGGGCGGGGGCCGGTTGGGGAGGACCTTCAGGAACAGCACACCGCTGACGACCAGCACGGCGACGGCGGCGGGAACAGCCCAGGCCACCACGATCCCGCTGCTCACCAGCGTCAACGAGAGCAGCATGAGCAGGCCGAGCTTGCCGGCCGAGAACAGCAGCTGCTCCAACGGCACCCACTTGGCCGCCCGCAGCCCGACCAGCACCCAGTCCTGGAGGGTGAACAGCGCCAGCGTGATCGCCAACAGCGGGAAGGTGGCGCGGTCCACCCAGCTGGTGAACAGGTCGTCGTTGGGGATGAACAGGACGAAACCGATGCTGAGCACGGCCGCGCCCGCCGCGCCCAGCGCGTAGCCGAGCAGGACCATCGGTCGCGACCGTGCGCCGGTGGAACCGAGGAAACGCGCGAACAGCAGCCCGACGCTCATGCTGGACAGGATGCTGAGCATCATCGCGGTGGAGATCACCGCGGAGGCCCGGCCCACCTCGGCGGCCGGGTAGCGCGCCGCGACGGCCCAGAAGACGAGGCCGAACAGCGCGGTGATCACCGTAGTGCCCATCAGGGCGATCGCGTTGAGCTCGAGCTTGTCGCCGAGTCTCAGACCGAGCAAGGTCCGGCCGCCGGCTTTTCCGGAGCCGGCGACCGGCGCGTCGGGAGTGGAGGCCGCTCCCCGCGACTCCGATCCGACGGCGGTCACGAGCTCGACCGTTCCACGGCGGCCGGCGCCTCGTGGTCGGGCGTCAGCGAGACCTCGGCGTGCTCGACCGGGGGCGGGACAACCTCGATCAGCTCCGGTGGCGCCGTACCCGTCGCCACCGCAGGCCTGGGGCGGCGGAACTCGGTCATGACGGTGCGCAGCACGCGCAGCCCGTCGCTGACGGCGTTGAGGTTGCTCACCCCGAACACCCGGGCACTCTCGAAGCTGGGTACCTCGGAGATCCTCAACCCGGCTCGCGCGACCCTGATGTTGATGAGCGTCTCGATCTCGAAGCCGTCGCCCCACTGCATCGTGGTGGGGTCTGCTCGCGGTCCCGGGTCGAGGTCGAGGACCGGGAGGTACCGGGACCAGAAGGCGTTGTAGCCGTAGCACAGGTCGGTGTACCGGGTCCGGAACATGACGTTGACCAGGCCGTTCAGCGCCCGGTTGCCGTGCCGCCGCAGGCTGGTGATGTCGTCGCTCCCGCCACCCACCACGAACCTGGACCCCTTGGCGAAGTCGGCTCCGCCGAGCAGTGCGTCCACGAAAGCGGGGATCTCCTGCGGATCGGTGGAGCAGTCGGCGTCGATCATCACGATGATGTCGCCGCGGCAGGCGTGGAACCCGCAGGCGAGCGCATTGCCCTTGCCCCTGCCGGTCTGGTGGACCACGCGGACGCCGGGCATCAGGCGGCGAGCCTCCTCGACCGTCCCGTCGGTCGAACGACCGTCGACGAGTACGACTTCGAAGAGTCCGGCGGGAAGCGCGGCGAAGACGAACTCGAGGTTGGCGCGCTCGTTCAGCGTCGGGATGACGACACTGACTGTTGGCGCGGCCTCGACGGAACGTTCTCCGTTCGCAGGCGGTCCGTGGCGCATCGATGATCCTCCGGGGTTCGTGACGGCTCTGCGTCAACTCACGGCTTCTAGTCGACGGCGCGTCGATCCGCGTTACCCGTTCGGAGGAACATCTGGCGAAAAGGGGTGTCGAGCGTGAACACAACGTAGCCAAAGTGCCCGCGTCGTGGCCCCCACCACATGTGGTGGGATGTGCCCGCCTGTGGAGACGTGCCGTTGAGGAAGGGGTGTCGGATGGGTGCGACCGACGACGGTGGTGGGTCTGGTCGGCTCACCTGTCGATGCGGTCATTCCGCCTCGGTGCACGAGCACTACCGGCGCGGCACGGACTGCAGCATCTGCGGGGCCCAGGTGTGTGGCCGGTTTCGCCCGCCGCCGTCAGCCCGGTTGGCCCGATGGGCTTCGCTGTGGCGGCGCTCACGCTAACGAAGCGGGACCTGGCGACGAGGTGGGAACCGACAGGACCATGTGCCGGTCGGTCTTGCGGTTCTCTCGTCCCTTCCAGCCTGGAGGCTGCGATGCCCGAGCTCACAGGAGCCCGCCCTGTACTACGACGGTTGGCCCCCGTCCTGCGCGTCTTCCACCGGATCGCGATCGTCGTCCTCCGTGAGGACGTCGCCGGGCAGGGCGCCCACTTCGATCCCGAGGACCCCTCGACCGAAGCGCCTGCCCGCGCCAGGTGGACCACAGCACACCGGCGTGCCGTCGACAGCCCCAACATGACGCTGTTCCGCGACGCCCTTCGACCGATGGGCGGAGGTTCGTCGCGCGACGGCGTGCTCGGCGACCTTGCGGAGTACCACGGTCTGGCGCCCGAGGAGGCGCTGCAGCGTTGCCTGCACTGGGAGGACACCAGCGTCGAGGAGTGGGAGGCGGCCCCGAGGGACTCGGCGGACGGTCTCGCCGACTTCTACGCCACCGTGGAGTCGTGGTCCTTCGACCTGCTCTGGTACGCCTATCTGCAGAGCCTCGGCTACGGATATCCGGAGAGTGTCATCGTCGCCGACCGCGTCGGTCGGCATCCGCGGGGTCGCGGCAGCATGCTCGATCTGGGGTCCGGCGCCGGAGTGACCGCTCAGCTGTTCGCCGCCCTGGACTACGACGTGACTCTCGCCGACGTCTCCAAACCCCTGCTCGACCTGGCCCGCTGGCGGCTGGAGCGTCGCGGGGTGCAGGCCGACTATCTGCACCTGCCGGCCGAGCTGGGGGAAGACGCCTTCGACCTGGTCACCGCCCTTGATGTGATGGTGCACGTACCCGACCCGGCCGAGACCGCCGAGCGGCTGTACCGGGCGCTGCGGCCCGGCGGCCTGCTCATCGCGAACTACGACGTGCGCAGGCGCTCGCGCAGCAGCGCCTGGCACCTCTATGAGGACGACCTTCCGCTGCGGTGGGCCGTGGAAAGGGCGGGGTTCCGACCGGAGACGCTCATCGACGGTGTGCTCTGGGTGTATCGCGCGGTTCCCACGGACACCCGGGCGTGGCGCCTGCGCACCGCCTGGGCCTGGGTGCGTCTGGCGAGCCCGCCTGCGACGGCCGTCCGTGCGGTCCGGCGCGCCGCGGCCCGGGCGGCGCTCGTGATCGCCTATGCCGTGCTGGGCACCCGACGGTGAACGTCGTGGCGTTCCGGTCGGCCCTCACGGGCTCCCGTCCGGGCCAGGCGGTGTACCGCTCGGCGGTGGCCGGGCGGTTGGGGTGGGACCGGTGGGTCCTCGCTCTGCGGGAGAACCGGCGACCGCCGGAGTCCGCCGCGCGCATCCTGGCCTACCACTCGATCGGTACGCCCTCGTGGGGAGTGAACGACGTCCGCCCCCGCGACTTCGAACGGCATCTCCAGATCGCCGTGGACGACGGCTGGACCTTCGCCACCCCGGCCCAGGTCCTGGCCGAGCCGTCCAGGCGACTGCTGGCCCTCACCTTCGACGACGGCGTGCGCAGCGTGCTCCACAACGCGGCACCGGTGCTCCGCCACCACGGAATCCCCGCGACCATGTTCGTCGTCACCGGCTGGGCCGACGGACGGCACCCGGCCGGCGAGGCGCACGTGCTCGACTGGGCCGAGCTCACGGCCTTGCGCGAGTCCGGGGTCAGCCTGGCCAGCCACTCGGTCAGCCACCCGGACTTCGGCCGGCTCGACGCCGCCACGGCGCGGGCGGAGCTGGAAACCTCTCGCACTCGGATGCGGCACGTTCTGGGCGAGGACGTCGACGAGTTCGCCATCCCGTTCGGCCAGTCCGCCAACTGGACCCCGGTGGCCCAGCAGGCGGCCGCGGACGCCGGCTACTCCAGGGTCTACGCACAGTCGGTGAGGACGAGACCCGCCGGAACCGTGCCCCGGACGTTCATCACCGGGATCGACCGGCCGCTGCTGTTCCGGGCCGCCCTCGCCGGGCACTACGACGGATGGGAGGAGTGGTACCTCCCGGTGCCCGACAGGGTTCAGGTGAGCTGACGGGTGACGTCGGTGTCCGCGTTCGCGTAGACGCGCACCCAGTCGATCCTCAGCTCCGCCGGGAACGGTGTGGTGGCGTCGGGAGCTCCCGGGTACCCGCCCACGGCCAGGTTCAGCACGATGATCTGCGGCGATTCGTCGATGACCCATGCTCCCCCGGCTGGGGTATCGGACCGGGTCGTCCGCGCGTACACCGTGCCGTCGACGCTCCATTCCAGGGAGTCGGCTCTCCAGTCGACCGCGAACACGTGGTAGTCGTTCGCCCAGCTGCCGGAGGGATGCACCGGTGACGCGCTCGACTTCTCCCAGTCGGTGCCGTCGGGCAGTGGCTGGTGGGTGTTGAACTCGACCACCGACATGTCGTTGATCGACTCCATGATGTCGATCTCCCCGTACTGCGGCCACGGTTGCCGGGCGCCCAGCAACCAGAACGCGGGCCACAGTCCCTGCCCCTCGGGCAACCGCATTCGGGCCTCCACCCGCCCGCTCGTGAACTCGAACGTGCCGCACGTGCTCACCCGGGCGCTGGTGTACCGGGCGCCACCCTCACCGGGTTCCCGCCGCGCGGTGATGACGAGGTCGCCGGTGCCGCTGTAGCCCACGTTGGCCCGGCTGTCGGTGTAGGCCTGCAACTCCTCCTCGCCCCAGCCGAGACCCCCGGTCTCGATCCACCACCGGGCCGGGTCGATGGGAGTGCCCATCGGTGAGTCGAACTCGTCGGACCAGATCGGGACGGCCGGATCCGAACGGTCGACCTCCACCGGTTCGTCGGTGTTCGGCACGCTCTGCTCCCGAGTCGGGCACACCGACACGCCGGGGCTCGAACGGGGAGCGGGATCGAACGTGGCACTGGCCAGGCCGATACCGAGCACCGCGACCAGTGCGGTCACCCCGGCGGTCGCGCTCAGCACGTGCCGCCGCCGTCGACGTGGGGACGATGACGGGGAGCGACGGTGTGCACCGGCGATTTCTACCCTGGGCGGGTCGTGCCGACGATCACTCATTCCGGTGAACTCGTCACGACCCGCAGGATGTAGGCATCTCCGTCCTGGTAGACGATCTGGAGTGCCGGGTCGTTCAGCAGCGCGGACACGAACTTCCTGATCGAACCGGGAGGCGAGTACTGGTAGGTCTCGACGGCGGCGATCTGCGTGGGACCGATCATGACGAACACCTCACCCGATCTCGACATGGAGCGCCAGGTCTCGATGATGTCGGGGAGGTCGGCAGCGGTGAGGGCTCGTCCCGCGTAGCCCGCGAACCGGGTGTCGGAGAAGATCCCACCTCCCCAGTTGCCGTCGACGTTGAGGTGCTCGGCGTAGGCGGCGGTGGCCGGGGTCGGGGCGTAGCCGTTGAGGTAGGCGAGCATCGCGCCCGGGGGTGCGTTGGTCTCGAACCACTCGCTGGCGCGGACCTCCTGCGGCTGGACGTTGTTCACCTGGTCCAGTCCGAAGTAGTTGAGCAGGAAGAGGGAGGAGACGAGAAAGCTGGTGACGCCCATGACGAGTATCCGCAGCCGTGGGCGCCGGCGCGGTCGCGTGGCGATCGCACGCGAGGCGAGGTAGCACACGAGTGGGAGCATGAACATGACGACGCGGTAGATCGCCTCGCCCCCGTAGGACTGGACCAGCAGCACGACGGCCGGGGCGACCGCCACGATCCAGACGAACGTCTCGCGTCTGGACCGATGGGCCGGCCACCACGACAGCGCGGCGGCGCCGACGATGAGGACGATCAGCACCCGTGCGGACAGGCCGACGATCCGGAACTCGGGCGAGCCGGGCGCGGGAATCGATGCCTGTGTGCCCTTGACGTTCTCGAACGGGTCGAAGGCGAACAGCGTGAAGTGCAGGGAGATGTAGTCGTAGGAGAGGTAGATCCAGAAGGCCATCAGACCCACGACCGCGACCGGCATCCACCATGCACGGAGCCGGCCCGACACGACGAGCGCCCCGAGCCACATCGCGAGGAAGAACGGGGACAACTGGTGCGTGATGACGACGGCGGTGGCCATCAGGAGGAGTGCTCCCCCCGCGGCACGACCACCGACCGCCCCGCGGGCGAGCGGGACGGAGCCGGGCAGGTGCGCGGCGCCGACAGGCAGCAACCGCAGGTGCGAGACCCAGGGTGCCCTCGTCAGCAGTCGGCCGGCCCTCGCGACGATGCGACCCTCGACGGCTCGGAAGAGCGGGCGGGTCCGGTCCGACGCCGTCGGGCCCAGCCACCGGATCCCGACCCCCAGCGCCACGAGGGCGAGGAAGAAGCCCAGCGACTGCGGAGCGAAATAGACCTGCGAGCCGCTCGACGTCATCACGTACAGCCACACCGTGACGCAGACGCGGCGGGGGTCGGTGGTCAGGCTGCGGGCCAGGAAGTACACGGCCAACGCCCCGCATGTCGCGAAGAACGGGTCGGCCCAGTTCGCGAACACGGCGGGGTCGAGTCCGGCCACGTCGCTGAACACCGCTGCCGCGGCGAAGATCCCCGGCCAGTTGTGGTAGATGTCGACCGTCCGGTCGATCCCGCCGAACTCGGAGATGTAGCGGGCCACAGCGATGTGCTTGTAGACGTAGGAGTATCGCGGTTCGGCGAACACGATCGGCACGACGAGGTGGAACAGCGTGAGCAGGGCGAGAGGGTAGGCCAACAACGTGCGTGGACCGGCGGAGCCCACCAGGGCCGCCGCGAACCCGGCGCACAGCATCCCGATCGCCACGAAGTACGTCGGAGGCAGGACGGAGATCAGTCCGTAGCCGTTGATCCGGCTCAGATCCACCGCGGGGAGGGACAGTGCCCACAGCGAGAGCGCGGCGACGATCAGCACCGGGTGCCACGTGCGTCCGCCCGGCGTCGCCGTCCTGAGCCGGACGCGGGACACGCTGGGGATCTTCAGGTCAGTCACGGGCCGGTGGCACCCTCGTCGCGGCGGCGGGGAGCAGGAACAGGTAGGTGGCGTGCCACGCCAGCGCCGGGGCGGTGACGACCGTGGACAGCGAAACGAGCACGCCGGGCTGCCACAGGCCGAAGCCGGCCATGAGAGTGCCTGTGACGACCAGCAGGGCGAGGCTCAGCGCGACGGCCAGCACGAGCTCGTCGACGGCGTCGTCGAGGCGGCGGAACACGACGAGGGCGTAACCGGGGGCGAACAGCACGGTGACGATCACGACAGGAAGTCGCATCGCCTCGGGGCCATGGACGATCACGAAGCTGCTGCTCGCGGTGGTGATCGCCATCCCCATCAGCAGCGCGACGCGGATGGGTGCGCGCATGGGTGGGGCGATGTCCGCCGGGGGCGAGATCCGCGTGGCGCGCACGACGGTGACGACGAGCACGCAGGACAGCACGCCGATCACATCGGTCCAGATCAACGGTGCTTCCTCCCCCGACCGCCGTGTACGACGGCTCGACCGTTCTGCCGTCCCCACGTGTGTCGTCCAATCGGGTGCAACCGTTAGCGGGTTCGGCACGCCCGCCGGCCTCTGTGGCTGTGGTAGACCGCAGCGGTGACCACCCCGCACGACCTGACCGCACTCGACCAGGCCGCGGCACTGCGCTGCGGCGAGCTGTCCGCCGTCGAGCTGGTGGAGCACACGCTGCGCCGGATCACCGAGCGCGACCTGGGCGCGTTCGCCACCGTCACCGCCGACCGGGCGCTGGCGGAGGCGAAGGTGGCCGACGAGCGGCTGGCCGAGGGCGACCCGGCGCCGTTCCTCGGCGTGCCGACGGCGATCAAGGACCTGGCGCTGACGGCCGGGGTCCCGACCGGCTTCGGGTCGCGGGTGTACGCGGGCCACGTCCCGACCGTCGACGACGACGCGGCCCGGCTGCTGCGCGAGGCGGGCGCGATCAGCGTGGGCAAGACGGCCACCCCGGAGTTCGGGCTGCCGCCCTACACCGAGCCCGCCGGGCGCCCGCCTGCCGTGACCCCGTGGGACACGACCCGGCTCGCGGGCGGGTCCAGCGGGGGAGCGGCGGCGGCGGTCGCCGGGGGGCTGGTGGCGTTCGCCCACGGCACCGACGGCGGCGGGTCGATCCGGATCCCCGCCGCCTGCTGCGGGCTCGTCGGGCTCAAGACCACCCGCGGGCTGGTCTCGCGCGGCCCGGCGGGTGGCGACCCGCTGGGGATGTCGGTGTCCGGGCCGCTCGCCCGCACCGTCGACGACGCCGCCGCGATGCTCGACGTGCTGGCCGCGGTCGTGCCGGGGGAGCCGTACCCGCTGCTCGCGCGGCCCGCGGAGAGCTACCTGGCGGCGGCGCTGCGGGCGGCGCCGCGACGCCTGCGGATCGGGCGCTACGCGACGCCCCCGGTGCCGGACGCCGTCGTCGATCCGGCCTGCCTCGCCGCCTACGACCACGTCACCGAGCTGCTGGCCGGGCTGGGCCACGAGGTCGTCGAGTTCGCGCCGGGGCTCGACGAGGACTTCCTGCCCGTCTTCGAGGTGCTGTGGGCGGTGCTCGCGCACGGGCACCCGGTGCCGCCGGAGGCCGAGCCGCTCCTGCAGCCGCTGACGCGCTGGTGGCGCGACCGCGGCTCCGCGATCTCCGGGCCGCGGTACCTCGACGCCACGCAGCAGGCGATCGCGCTCACCCGCCGCGTCGTCGGCACCCAGGCCGCGGCCGGCGTCAACGTCGTGCTGACGCCGATGCTCGCGCAGCTCCCGCGGCCGGTGGGGTGGTTCACCGCGGGCGGCGACCCGGCGGAGGACTTCGAGCGGCAGAAGCGGTTCACCCCGTTCACCGCCACCTACAACCTCACCGGTCAGCCCGCGCTGAGCCTGCCGGTGGAGTTCGCGGGTGACCTGCCGGTGTCGGTGCAGCTGGTGGGCCGGGCGGGCGAAGACGCCCTGCTGCTGGAGCTGGGCGCCCAGCTGCGTGCGGTGTCCGGCTGGGACGGGTCCCGGCGGCCGCCCGCCTGGTGAGCGTCAGGAGACGGTGCGGACCCAGTCCAGGGTGGCCCGCAGGCCGTCGGTGAGCGGGGTGGGCTCGGGCAGGCCGAGCTCCGCCCGGGCCAGGGTGACGTCGAGGCAGCTGCGCAGCACCTCACCCGCCCGGCTGGGCTCGTGCGCGGGCGCGAACGCCGCCGGGTCGACGTCGGCGGCGCGCGCCACGGCCTCGATCAGCGCCAGGATGTCGACCTCGGTGCCGGTGCCCACGTTGTAGACGGCGTGGGCCGGGTCGACGGCGTCCGCGGCGAGCAGGTTGGCGCCCACGATGTCGCCGACGAACACGTAGTCGCGGGTCTGGCGGCCGTCGCCGAACACGGTGGGGGTGCGGCCGGTGAGCACGCGGTCGCAGAAGATCGCGATGACGCCGGCGTCGCCCTTGGGGTCCTGGCGCGGGCCGTAGACGTTGCCGTAGCGCAGCGTCAGCACGTCGAGGCCGTGGGCCTGGCCGAACCACGCCCCGTACTCCTCGACGGTGCGCTTGCCCAGGCCGTAGGCCGACAGCGGGCGGGTGGCGGCGGTCTCCGGGGTGGGCACCTGGGTGGTCTCGCCGTAGATCGCGCCCCCGGTCGAGGTGTTGACGACCCGGCGCGCGCCCGCGGCGAGCGCGGCGGTGAACACGTTGAGCGAGCCGAGCACGTTGGTCGCCGCGTCGCGGGCGGGCTCGACCATCGACGTGCGGACGTCGATCTGCGCGGCCATGTGGAACACGACCTCGGGGGCGAACGCGGTGATCTCACCGTGCACCGCCTCGGCGTCGCGGATGTCGACCTTCGCGAGCCGCGCCCCGCGCTCCCGGGCGGCGTAGAGGTTGGCCTCGCTGCCGTGGCTGAGGTCGTCGAGGACGAGCACCTCGTCGCCCCGGGCCGCCAGTCCGTCGACGAGGTTCGATCCGATGAAGCCGGCTCCGCCGGTGACCACTGCACGCACGGGACGCCACCGTAGACCACGGGCGTCGATCGGCTAGGTTCTCACTCGTGGACGTGCTGGTGTCGATCCTCTGGTACGCGATCCCGTCGATCGCGCTGTACCTGCTCGTGGCCGCGCTCGTGATCGGTCCGCGCTCCGCGCGCCGGCCCCGGTACCGGGTCGGCCAGCCGTGGGCGCACGAGCCGATGTGGTGGACGGCCAACCCGCAGGGTGCGCAGCTCGCCCCTGCCCAGGACGGTCACGCGGTGGCCGGTGAGCGAGGAGGTGCCCGTGGCAGCTGGTAGCGGACACGGTCACGGAGCCGTCGCGGTCCCCGAGGACCTGCCGACCGGATCCGTCGTGACGTCCTCCGGGCGCGTCTCGGCCGCGGAGGTGTTCGTCGAGCCCTCGGTGGCCGACCACCCCTTCACCCCGGTGCAGCTCAGCCGCATCGACGAGGCGCTCACGCTCGCCAGCCGGGAGACCGGCCTGCGCTTCTCGGTCTACCTGGGCGAGCTCGGCGACGAGCCGACCGCGCGGGCGGGGGAGCTGCACGCCCGGCTGGAGGGCTCCGGCGAGGCGGTGCTGGTGGCGGTCAGCCCCGGGCAGCGCATCGTCGAGGTGATCACCGGCGCCGAGGCGCGCGTGCGGCTGCCCGACCGCGGCGCCAAGCTCGCCGTCATGAGCATGGTCGCGTCCTTCCGGGAGGGCGACCTCGTCGGTGGGCTGCTCAGCGGCCTGCGCATGCTGGCCGACCAGGCCGGGGGCCGGCGGCGCACGCACTGACCGTGCGCCCGTACGTCGTCGCCTCGGTGGCCGTCTCGCTCGACGGCCGCATCGACGACGCCGGTCCCGACCGGCTGGTCCTGTCCGGCCCCGACGACCTCGACCGCGTCGACGAGGTGCGGGCCGGGGTCGACGCGATCCTGGTCGGCGCGGGCACCGTCCGCGCCGACGACCCCCGCCTGCTGGTGCGCAGCGCCGAGCGCCGGGCCGCCCGGGTCGCGCGCGGCCTCGCGGAGACGCCGCTGCGGGTGGTGCTGTCGGGCGGTGGTCCGCTCGACCCGGCCGCCCGGGTGTTCTCCGGGGCGCCGACGCTTGTACTGACGCCCGGGGCCGGGGGGCTCGCCGCGGCGCTGGACGAGCTCGCCGGGCGCGGCGTGGAGCGGCTGCTGGTGGAGGGCGGCACGACCGTGCACACCGCGTTCCTCACCGCCGACCTGGTCGACGAGCTGCACGTCGCCGTCGCCCCGGTGCTGGTCGGTGGCGGCCCGCCGTTCGTGCACGCCGGCGCCTTCCCGCAGGGACGGTGGCGGACCGCGGCCGTCGACCGGGTGGGCGACGTCGCCGTGCTGCGGCTGCTGCGGGCCCTCCGTGGATGACCGCGCCCTGCTCCGCCGGGCCGTCGCGCTGGCCGGGCGGTGCCCGCCCTCGGCCACGTTCCGGGTGGGCGCGCTGGTCGTCGCCGCCGACGGGGCGACGATCGCCGAGGGCTGGTCGGGCCGGCGCGACCCCCACGACCACGCCGAGGAGAGCGCGCTGGCCGACGTCGCGGGCGACCCGCGGCTGGCCGGTGCCACGATCTACAGCTCGCTGGAGCCGTGCAGCTCCCGGGCGTCGCGCCCGGCGTCGTGCACCCGCCTGATCCTCGACGCCGGGGTCCCGCGCATCGTCTACGCCTGGCGCGAGCCCGCGCTGTTCGTCGACTGCGAGGGCGACGAACTGCTGCGCGCGGCCGGGCGCGAGGTCGTCGAGATCCCGGAGCTGGCCCGGCTGGTGCGTGCGGCCAACACGCACCTGCCGGGCGTGGCGCCCTGAGGGCTCAGGACCGGTCGAACTCCCGCGCCCCCAGCGCCCGGACGATCCCCGCCCGGCCCTCGGTGACCAGGCGCCGCAGCGCGGGCGGGTGCGAGGGGTCGGACAGCCAGGCGTCGGCGGCGTCGACGGTGGACTTCTCCACCGCCCACGACGGGAACAGCCCGATGACGACGGCCTGCGCGTGCTCGCTGGTGCGCCGCTGCCACACCCCGGCGACCTCGGCGAAGTAGCGCTCGACGTACGGCGCGAGCAGCTCGCGCTGCGCCGGGTGTGCGAACCCGCCGACGATCGACTCGGTGACGGCGTTGGGCAGCGTGTCGTCGTGCACGGCGCGCTGCCAGGCCGTCTCCTTGGCCTCCGCGGTGGGGACCAGCGAGCGGGCCCGCTCGGCCTGGCGCCGTCCGGTCGACGTCGGGTCCTCGGCGAGCTCCTCGTCGATCCGCGCCGGGTCGGCCACCCCGTGCGCGACGAGGGCCTGCAGCAGCCGCCAGCGCAGGTCGGTGTCGACGACCAGCTTCTCCGGCACCTCGACGTCGGAGAGCCAGCCGTTCATCCGGTCCAGGGTGGCCCGGGGCAGCACCGCGCCGGTGAGCGCGTTGACGACGGCGAGCTGCACGTCGGAGCCGGGGGTGGCGGTGTCGAGCCGGAAGCGCAGCGCGTCGGTGAGCAGCGGCCAGCCGCGCTCGGCCGCCCACTGCTCGTCGGCGTAGGAGGCGACGGCGGTCTGGGCCTGCAGCAGCAGCCGCTGCAGCACCCCGACCTCGGACTCGCCGCCGAACCCGCCCGCGGCCAGCGCCACGAAGTCGCGGGCCTTCAGCTCGGCCTCGCGGGTCATCTCCCAGGCCGCCGACCAGCACAGCGTGCGCGGCAGCGGCTCGGCGATGTCACCGATCCGGTCGATCAGGGTGACCAGCGAGTCGGGGTCCAGGCGCAGCGCGCAGTAGGTGAGGTCGTCGTCGTTGACCAGCACCAGCTTGCCGCGCGGCACGCCGACGAGCGCGGGCACCGCGGTGCGCTCGCCGTCGACGTCGACCTCGACGCGGTGGGTGCGGACCAGCTTGCCGGACCCGTCGTCGTCGTAGACGCCGACCGCGATCCGGTGCGTGCGCAGCTCCCCGGCGCCGGGACGGGCGCCGCCCTGCACGACCTCGAAGCGGGTGATCGCGCCGTCGGTGTCGACGTCGAACGAGGGGCGCAGCATGTTGAGCCCGGTCGTGCGCAGCCACTGCGCACCCCAGTCGGACAGGTCACGGCCGCTGGACTCCTCCAGTGCGCCCAGCAGGTCGTCGAACGTGGCGTTGCCCCAGGCGTGGGCGGCGAAGTAGGCGCGCAGCCCGGCCAGGAACTCCTCCAGCCCCACGTAGGCGACGAGCTGCTTGAGCACGCTCGCGCCCTTGGCGTAGGTGATGCCGTCGAAGTTGACCTCGACGGCCTGCAGGTCGGGGATGTCGGCCGCGATGGGGTGGGTCGAGGGGAGCTGGTCCTGGCGGTAGGCCCAGCTCTTCTCGACGTTGGCGAAGGTCGTCCACGCCTCGGTGTACTCGGTGGCCTCGGCCTGGCACAGCACCGACGCCCAGGTGGCGAAGGACTCGTTGAGCCACAGGTCGTCCCACCACGTCATGGTGACGAGGTCGCCGAACCACATGTGCGCCATCTCGTGCAGCACGGTCTCCGCGCGCCGCTCGTAGACCGGGCGGGTGACGCGGGACCGGAAGACGTAGTCCTCCAGGAACGTGACCGCCCCGGCGTTCTCCATCGCGCCCGCGTTGAACTCCGGCACGAACAGCTGGTCGTACTTGCCGAACGGGTACCGCACGCCGAAGTGGCGGTGGTAGAAGTCGAAGCCCTGCTTGGTCTCGGTGAACAGCCGCTCGTGGTCCATGTGCGGCGCGAGGCTGGAGCGGCAGAAGATGCCGAGCGGGATCCCGTCGTGCTCGTCGCGCCAGACGGCGTACGGGCCCGCGATCAGCGCCACCAGGTACGTCGACATGATCTCGCTCATCGGGAACCGGTGGACGCCGCCCTCGACGCTGTCGGCCGCCGCGTTCGTGACCACCTCCCAGCCCTCGGGCGCGGTGACCGTCAGCTGGTAGCGGGCCTTGAGGTCGGGCTGGTCGAAGCAGGCGAACATGCGCTTGGCGTCGGCCGTCTCGAACTGGGTGTAGAGGTAGACGGCCCCGTCGACCGGGTCGACGAAGCGGTGCAGGCCCTCGCCGGTGTGCATGTAGCGGCCGAGCGCCTCGACCCGCAGCTCGTTGTCGGCGGCCAGGCCGGGCAGCGCGATGCCGTCCTCCTCGCGGTAGCCGGACAGGTCGAGCGGCTCGCCGTTGAGCGTGGCCGAGCTGACCTCGGCGGCGATCAGGTCGATCCAGCTGTCGGCACCGGGCTCGGCACAGGTGAACCGGACCGTCGTGACGGTCGGGAAGGTGTCCTCGCCCGGCTTGCCGCCCCCGTCGGTGAGGTCGATCTCGACGGTGTAGTCGGCCACGTCCAGCAGCGCGGCGCGGCGCTCGGCGTCGGATCGGGTCAGGTTCGGCGGGGCCATGCGGGGGATCGACCTTCTCTCGTCGGTGTCGGGTGGCGCCATCCCACCACACGGGCCCCGCACCCGCCGTGGGAATCGGGGCCGCCCGACCGTTGTTGAGCACTCACATGACGACTCCCAGCACGGTCGACTTCTGGTTCGACCCGCTCTGCCCCTTCGCCTGGATCACCTCCCGCTGGATGCTGGAGGTCGAGAAGGTCCGTGACGTGCAGGTCAACTGGCAGGTCATGAGCCTGGCGGTGCTCAACGAGGGCCGCGACCTGCCCGAGGAGTACCAGGAGATGATGAAGGAGGCGTGGGGGCCGGTGCGCGTCGCCATCGCCGCCGCGCAGGAGAAGGGCCCCGACGTCCTGCTGCCGCTCTACACCGCGATGGGCACGCGGATCCACAACCAGGGCATGAAGGACTTCGACGCCGTCATCGCGGAGTCCCTCGCCGAGGTCGGCCTGCCCGAGTCGTTCGCCGACGCCGCCGGCTCCACCGAGTACGACGAGGAGCTCCGGGCGAGCCACCACCGCGGCATGGACCCGGTGGGCATGGACGTCGGCACGCCGACCATCCACGTCAACGGCGTGGCGTTCTTCGGGCCGGTGCTGACGAGGATCCCGAAGGGCGAGGACGCCGGGAAGGTCTTCGACGGCGCGGTGCTGCTTGCCGGCTACCCCCACTTCTTCGAGCTCAAGCGCACCCGCACCGGCGATCTCGACTTCACCTGATCATTCGTCGCGGAAAGGGGCGTCCCGGATCGGGACGCCCCTTTCGCGTGTTCTGTGACGATCGTCAGGAACGGGCGATCGCGACGTCGCGCAGGACCCCCGTCTCCAGTTCCATCTCCCGGACGCGGTGTTTCACGAGATCGCCGATGCTGACCATTCCGACGAGTGCGGCGCCGTCGACGACCGGCAGGTGGCGGTAGCGCCCGGCGGTCATCTGGGACATCGCCCTGGCCACCGACTCGTCCGGTGCGCAGGTGTGGACGGTCGTCGTCATCACCTCGGAGACGGGCATCGTGAGCAGGGCGGCACCGTGCCGGGCCAGGGCCCGGACGACGTCGCGCTCGGAGACGATGCCGCGGATGGAGCGGTTCTCGTCGCACACCAGCAGGGCCCCCACCCGGAGCTCGGCGAGCCGCTCCACGATCTCCGCGACGGTGCGCCACGGCAGGACGGAGTGCACGTTCGGTCCCTTGGCGGCGATGATGTCCGCGATCTTCATCGAAATCCCCTTTCGTCGAGAACCGTCCTCGCGATTGATCGTCCTCCCTTTACCGGCGAACCGGGACCGTCGTCTCGGAGATCACCGTCGCCGTGCGCCGAATGGTCGATCCCGGGGTCGTGGCCCCCGCGGCCGAGACCGTGTGAGGATGGCGGCATGGCTGCGCAGACACCGAACGTGTCCGGACACTGGATCGGCGGCGAGCGGGTCGCCGGCGGGGAGGGGCGGATCGACGTCGTCGACCCCGCCACCGGGGAGGTCGTCGCAGCGGTCCCGGCGGGGACGCCCGCCGACGTCGACCGGGCGGTGACCGCGGCGCAGGCCGCGTTCCGCGACTGGTCACGGGTCGACGTCGCCGAGCGCGCCGCCGTCGTCACCCGGATCTCCGAGGGGCTCAAGGCCCGCGGCGCGGAGATCGCGGCCGCGGTGACGTCGGAGATGGGCTCGCCGATCGGGTTCTCCACGGCCGTGCAGGCCGGGCTGCCCGTGCACACCTCGGCCGGGGTGGCGTCGCTCGCCGGGTCGTTCCCGTGGACCGAGGAGATCGGCAACTCGCTGGTCGTCCGTGAGCCGGTGGGCGTCGTCGGCGCGATCACCCCGTGGAACTACCCGCTGCACCAGATCGTCGCGAAGGTCGCGCCCGCGCTGCTGGCCGGGTGCACCGTGGTGCTCAAGCCCAGCGAGGTCGCGCCGCTCTCGGCGCAGATCCTCGCCGAGGTCGCCGCCGACGCCGGGCTGCCCGCGGGGGCGTTCAACATCGTCCACGGCGAGGGGCCGGTCGTCGGCGAGGCCATCGCCGCGCACCCGGGCGTCGACATGGTGTCCTTCACCGGTTCGACGCGGGCCGGGAAGCGCGTGTCGGTGGTGGCGTCGGACACCGTGAAGCGGGTGGCGCTGGAGCTGGGCGGCAAGTCGGCGAACGTCGTCCTCGACGACGCCGACCTCGCCAAGGCGGTCAAGGTCGGGCTCGGCAACGCGTGGATCAACGGCGGCCAGACCTGCACGGCGTGGACCCGGATGCTGGTGCCGGCCGCGCGGCACGACGAGATCGTCGAGATGGTCGTCGCGGCGGCCGGGCGCTACACCGTCGGCGACCCGCGCGAGGACACGACCCGGATCGGGCCGATGTCGTCGGCGGCGCAGCAGGAGCGGGTGAACGGCTACATCGAGCGCGGTGCGGCCGACGGGGCCTCGGTCGCCTTCAGCGGTGAGGTCGTCGACGGGCCGGGGGCCTACGTCCGCCCGACGGTCTTCGCCGGGGTCGCGCCCGACGCCGTCATCGCGCAGGAGGAGATCTTCGGGCCGGTGCTGTCGGTGATCCCCTACGCCGACGAGGAGCAGGCCGTCGCGATCGCGAACAGCACCGTCTACGGCCTCGCGGGCGCGGTGTTCGGCGAGCCCGACCACGCCCTCGCGGTGGCGCGGCGGCTGCGCACCGGGCAGGTCGACGTCAACGGGGGAGCGTTCAACCCGATGGCGCCCTTCGGCGGCTACAAGCAGAGCGGTAACGGGCGTGAACTCGGCCGGTACGGGCTGGAGGAGTTCCTGGAGGTCAAGTCGATCCAGCGCTGACCTGCGCGGACGGGTCCCGGTGCCGGCGCAGGGGCCCGTCCGCGCCGGCACGGCTTTGCCCGTTCCGCCCCGCGGGGGCGCCCCGCGTGCCTAGCGTCCGCCGCCATGCCCCGGATGCGCACCCCGCTGCCGCTGGTCGCCGCCCTGTCGTCGGCCGTCGTGCTCGCCGCCGGCCTGCTGTGGATCGACCTGCGGCCCCCGCCCGTCGAGGACTGTCTGTACGGCACGTCCGGGTGCGCGGGGTCGGGCACGCTGGCCGTCGCCGGGCGCTCGCTGACCCGGGAGGGCGAGCCGTTCTTCTGGCTCGCCGACTCCGCGACCGAGCTGCTCGAGGACCTCAACCGCTCCGAGGTCACCCGCTACCTCGACGTCCGTGCCGGTCAGGGCTTCACGGTCGTGCGGGCCTCGCTCGACGTCGCCTCCTCCCAGTACGGCGATGCTCCGCTGGCCGACGGGGAGCCGGTCGTCACCGAGGGCGCCGACCCGCGTGACGACGCGGCGTACGACTTCTGGGACCACGTCGAGTTCGTCGTCGCCGAGGCCTCGGCGCGGGGCATGGTGCTCGCGCTGACCGGCGGGCCGGACGCCGACTTCCTCAGCGACCGCCTCGCCGGGGCCGGTGACGTCGTCCTCGTGCCCGGCGACCCCCGCTTCTCGGTGCTCGACGGCGACCGGTGCGCCGATCGGGACGGGGCGCGCGAGCAGGCGTACGCGGCCGGGAGCCCGTTCGTCGACGGGGTGGGGCTGGACGAGGACCGGCCCCGGTGCGACGACGGGACGGGCGACGCGGCCGGGGTGGTGACCGATGGCGACGACGGGTCCGGGACCGATGGCGGGGAGGACCCGGCGGCCGGGAACGACGCGGGCGGTGACGAGGCGGCCGGGGCCGACGCGGGGGGTGACGAAGCGGCCGGGGCCGACGCCGGTGGTGACGACGCGACCGGGGCCGATGCCGGGGGTGACGAGGAGGCCGGGACCGACGCGGGGGCGGCGGGGGCCGACGGGGGGACCGGCGACACGGCGGGGCCCGGCGCGGCCGACCCCGCCGAAGGCGGGGACGACGGCGCGGACGCCGGGGCCGCGACGCCGTCCGGCGGGCAGCGGGCCACGGCCCGGGACGTGCGCCGGGACGCCTGGTCCGCGGTGCTGGCGGGGGCCGCGGGCGCCACGTACGGGCACAACTCGGTGTGGCAGTTCCTCGACGACGGGCGGGAGTCCGTCGACGGGGCCCGCGACGGGTGGGAGGACTCGCTCGACGCGCCGGGGGCGGAGCAGGTGGGCCACGTCCGGGCGCTGGTCGAGTCGCGGCCCCGGCTGGAGCCCGCCCCCGACGCCGTCGAGGGCGGCGGCCCGGCCGCGGTGGCCGAGGACGGTACGTCGGTGGTGGTCTACGTCGAGGGCGGGTCGGTGGTGGTCGACCTCGGGGCGCTGGACGACGCCACCGCACAGCCCTGGTGGTTCGACCCCCGCACCGGTGAGGCGACCGAGCTCGACCCCGTCACCACCGACGAGCCCGCCACCTTCACCCCGCCGGACCCCGAGCAGGACTGGGTGCTGGTGGCGGACGCCGCCCACGCCGGACGTGGTGCGCCGGGTGCCGCCGACGTCGATGGCGGGAGCACCGACAGCACCGCGGAGGGCCTCGACGAGGACGACCTGCTGCAGGGCATGACCGGTGCGGGTGGGAGCGACCCCGGCTCCGCGGACGGTGCGGGGGTGGACGGCGGGGAGGAGGACACCGGCCCGGGTGCCGAGGGCGATGCCGATGTCGGTCCCGACGGCGACGGCGGTGACGGGGGATCCGGCGACGACCGCGACGGGGGCGACTCCGGCGACGACGACGGCGGGAGCGACGAGGACGGCGCCGGGACCGACTCAGGGGAGGACGGCGACGGCTCCGGTGGGGACGGCGGCCGCGACGACGGTGGCGGGGCCGACGGCTCCGCCGGGGACGACGGGGGCGAGGCCGACGGCTCCGCCGGGGACGACGGGGGCGACGACTCCGGGGACGACGGCGGCAGCGACGGGGGCGACGGCTCCGGGGACGACGGCGGCGGGGAGGGCGACGGCGACACCGGGACGAGCGGCCGCGACGCGGACACCGCCCGCGCCGACGACGCCGAGGAGACCGACGCCGTGGACACGCCCCCGGCCGCCGATCCCGAGCCCGAGCCCGAACCGGCGGCGGAGCCCGCCCCCGACGGCGACGTCTGGGACCGCCTCGCGCAGTGCGAGTCGAGCGGGGACTGGGCCATCGACACCGGCAACGGGTACTACGGCGGGCTGCAGTTCGACGAGGCCACCTGGGGCGACTACGGCGGCCCCGAGTTCGCCCCGCGCGCCGACCAGGCCACCCGCGACGAGCAGATCGCCGTGGCCACCCGGGTCCGCGACGACCGCGGGGGGTACGGCTCGTGGCCCGCGTGTGCCCGGAAGCTGGGCCTGCCGCGGTGATGATCGGCGGGATCGGGACGTGCGCGCCACCCGTGGCGGAGATGTCCCGGACCTGGCGATCATGGTCGGGGGACCGCCGGCCGGGATGGCCCGCACGGATCCGGCGGCCGGACCGCCCTCCCGGACGGCCCCATCGGGGCCGCCCGGTCGGCGGGTTCCGGCCCGCTCGCTACCCTTGCGGGTGATGACTGCGCCCGAGGACCCGCCGACCCGTATCGGTAACCGCTACCGGCTCGAGGAGCGTATCGGGGCCGGGGCCATGGGCGCCGTCTGGCTGGGCACCGACGAGCTGCTCAACCGCCCCGTGGCGCTGAAGGAACTGCTCGCCGCCGCCGCCCGCGGCAACGGCGCCGAGGGGGCCGAGGAGGCCCGCCAGCGCCTCATGCGCGAGGGCCGGATCGGGGCGCGGCTGCAGCACCCGCACGTCATCAGCATGTTCGACGTCGTCATCCACGAGGAACGCCCGTGGCTGGTGATGGAGTACCTGCCGTCGCAGTCGCTGGCGGCGGTGCTGTCGACCAAGGGCCCGATGGAGCCGCGGGCGGCCGCCGACATGGGCCGCCAGGTCGCCGACGGGCTCGCCGCCGCGCACGTGGCCGGGGTCGTGCACCGCGACGTCAAGCCGGGCAACGTCCTGATCGGCGAGGACGGGCGGGTGAAGCTCACCGACTTCGGGGTCTCCCGCGCCGTCGACGACGTGCAGCTCACCCGCACCGGGCTGATCGCCGGCACACCGGCGTTCCTCGCGCCGGAGATCGCGCGCGGTCACGAGCCCGCGGCGCCCTCGGACGTGTTCGCGCTGGGCGCCACGCTCTTCGCCGCCGTCGAGGGGGTCCCGCCCTTCGGCCTTGACGACAACGCCTACGCGCTCCTGCACAAGGTCGCCACCGGGGAGGTCGACCCGCCGCAGCAGGCCGGGCCGCTGGCCCCGGTGCTCATGCGGCTGCTGGCCAAGGAGCCGGAGGACCGGCCCACCGCGGCGCAGGCGCGCGACCAGCTGGCGCTCGTCGCGGCGGGCCGGGACGAGCCGGTCGCGGCGGCCGCCGCGGTCGCCCCGCGCCCGACCGTGCGGGCCGCCGCCGCACCGCCGCGTCGCCCCGAGCCCGGGCCGGGCACGGTCGTCGCCGGCGCCCCGGCCGGCGCGCCGCCGCGGCGGTCGCGCCGGAGGGTGCTCGTCGCGGTGCTGGCCGCACTGGTGGTCGCGGGTGGCGTCGTCACCGCCCTCGTGCTGGGCAACACCGGGGGCACGCAGGGTCAGGCGGCCGCGCCGGTCGTGCCCACCTCGGAACCGGCCCCGACCACCGAGGCCGCGCCCACCACGACGGCCGCCCCGACCACGGCGCCCACCACCACCGCCGCGCCGACCACCGCACCGGCCGCCCAGGCCGTCGACGCCGTGTCGTTCGTGCAGAACTACTACGCGCTGCTGCCCGGCAACACCGACGCCGCGTGGGTGCAGCTCAGCCCGCAGGCACAGGCCGCGTCGGGCGGGCGCTCGGGCTTCGACAACTTCTACGGCGGCCTGCAGTCGGTGACGCTGAGCAACGCCCGGCAGGTGGGCGAGGGCACCGTCGAGGCCGACGTCCTGTTCGTCGGCGACGACGGGTCGCGCGACCCGGCCCGCTACCGGTTCGTCGTCTCCGACGAGGGCGGCTCGCCGGTCATCCAGTCCTTCACCCGCTTCTGACCCCTCACCCGGCGCGGGAGCCCAGGTCCGCGCCGAGCAGCGGGCCCGACACCCACCGCACCACCTCGTCGACGAACCGCGCCCGGTTCTCGACCCCGCGCACCTCGTGGCCCTCGCCGTCGAACAGCAGGAACCCCGGGGTCCGGCCCCGCTCGCGCAGGGCCTGCACGATCTGCCGCGCCTCCCCGAGCGGGACGTTGGTGTCGTGCTCGCCGTGCACCACCAGCAGCGGCGCGGTGATCGCGTCGACGCGGTGCAGCGGGGAGAGCTCCCGCAGCAGCGCCGCGTCGTCGACCGGGTCGCCGTACTCGGTGGTGGCCGCGGTCGCGATCCAGGGCTCGGTGTCGCGGTAGAAGGTGTGCAGGTCGGACATGCCGCACACGTCGACCCCGACGGCGAACAGCTCGGGGAACCAGGCCAGCGCGACGAGCGTCAGGTAGCCGCCGTAGGACCGCCCGCCGACGCCGACGCGGTCGGGGTCGGCGTGCCCGGAGTCGACGAGGAACCGCACGGCCGCGCGGACGTCGGTGATCGCCACGTGGCGCCGCGGCCCGTCGTCGGCGGCGACGAACGCCCGACCGTACCCGGCCGAGCCGCGGACGTTCGGCGCGAACACCGCGATCCCGGCCGCGACCAGCGCCTGGAACAGCGGCTGGAACACCGGGCGCTCCTGCGCCTCCGGCCCGCCGTGCAGCCAGACCAGCACGGGCACCGGGCGGTGCAGTCGCCTCGGGCCGGCGGGGCCGGGCGTCGCGCGCGGGCGGAACAGCCACCCCGACAGCGCCAGCCCGTCCTCGCCGGTGAAGTGCTGCAGGTCGGGCTCGACCGGGTCGGCCGGGCCCGGGTCGGCCAGCAGCGCGCCCGCCGTGCCGCCGGGCCACAGCGGCACGTGCGAGATCCGCGGCGGCACCGCGGGCCCCTCGCCGCCGACGAGCAGCCCGCGGCCGTCGCGGGTGAACGCGACGGAGGTGACGACGTCGCCCGGCGGTGCGGTGACCGGCTCCGCCCGCCCGGAGCGCAGGTCGAGCAGCTCCAGCTCGCTGCGACCGTCGACGTTCCAGACCAGCGTGACGCGGGCGGCGTCGGGGTCGAGCGCGACGATGTCGAGATCGGCGTCCTCACGCCCGGCGACCACCCGGGTGGCCGAGCGACCCCGCAGGTCGACGGCGAGCAGCACCGGGCGGTCGTGGCCGGCGTCGGTGTGGACGTAGAGGCGGTAGCGGTCGAACCGGGCGTCGGCCACGACCGCGCCGCCGCCGGGCAGCAGCGGGGTGCGCAGCCCCGAGCGCAGGTCGACCAGCTCCAGCTCGCGCGCCCCGCGGCGGCCCAGGCGCACCACCGCGCGCCGCCCGTCGCCGCTCACGGCGCAGACCCGCGCGGCGGGGCCGGCGGCGAGGACGGTCGAGGTGCCGTCGCGGACGTCGACCAGGCAGGCCTGGCCGTCACCGTCGTCGCCGAGGATCGTGACGCCGAGGCGCCATCCGCCCGGTGACCACGCACCGAGGGTGACCGCGCGCGCGGCGGGGGCGATGTCGACGGGGCCGTCCGGGCCGATCAGGCGCACCCGGGTGCGTTCGCCGCCACCGGGGGCGAGCTGCGCGGCGAGCCAGCGGCCGTCGGGCGACCAGCTCAGGGCCTGCACGTCGTCGTCGAGACCGGGCACCGGGCGGTGTCCGTCGACGGCGAGGCCGTCGACGGTCCCCGTCCAGGCGCGGGGGCGGCCCGAGACGTCGGACACCCAGGCCAGGGACGTGCCGTCGGGCGCCGGGACGGCGTCGGTGTAGCTGTACGGGATCAGATCCCCCTCTCCTGCAACCACATCTCCAGCAGCGCTACCTGCCACAACGCGTTGGAGCCCAGGTTGGTGCGGGTCGTGTTCGGGTCGGCCAGCATGGCGTCGAGCCAGTCGCGACGGACCAGCCCGCGGCGCACGGCCACCGGATCGGTGACGGCGTCGCGCACCCGGTCGAGGAACGGGCCCGCCAGGTGCCGGATGGCCGGCACGGGGAAGTATCCCTTCGGCCGGTCGATGATGCCGTCCGGCACCACCCCGCGGGCCGCGGCCTTCAACACACCCTTGCCCCCGGACGCGAGCTTGTGCCCGGGCGGGCAGGCCGCGGCCAGCTCGACGAGCTCGTGGTCGAGGAACGGCACGCGCGCCTCCAGGCCCCACGCCATCGTCATGTTGTCGACGCGCTTCACCGGGTCGTCGACGAGCATGACCGTGGAGTCGATGCGCAGCGCGGCGTCGAGCGTGTCGTCGGCGCCGGGCTCGGCGAAGTGGGCGGCGACGAACGCGCGGCTCGGGTCGTGGTCGAGCAGCCACTCGCGCTGCAGCACCGAGCCCATGTCGGCGTGCGGGCGGTCGGCGAACACGCCCAGGTAGGCGTCCACGGCCCGGTCGCGCGGCACCCCGGCCAGCGGCGGGTACCAGCTGTAGCCGGCCAGCACCTCGTCGGCGCCCTGCCCGGACTGCACCACCGTGACGTCGCGCGCGACCTCCTCGGAGAGCAGGTGGAACGCCACGCAGTCGTGGCTGACCATCGGCTCGGCCATCGCCGCCACCGCCGCGTCGACGGCCGGCAGCATCCGCGCGGGGTCGACCAGGATCCGCCGGTGGTCGGTGCCGAAGTGCCCGGCCACCAGGTCGGAGTAGACGAACTCGTCGCCGGACTCCCCGCCCGCGGCGTGGAACCCGACGCTGAACGTCTTGAGCCCGGTCTGCCCCTGCTCGGCGAGCAGGGCGACCACCAGCGAGGAGTCGAGCCCGCCGGAGAGCAGAACCCCGACCGGCACGTCGGCCACCATCCGGCGGCGCACGGCCAGGCGCAGCGCCTCCAGCACGGCGTCGGCCCAGTCGCGGGCGTCCATCCCGGCGTCGCCGGGGCGGCGGACGTGCTGCGGGCGCCAGTAGACGTGCTCGGTCGACGCCCCGTCGGGCCCGATCGTGCGGACGGTGGCCGGGGGCAGCTTGCGCACACCGGCGAGGATCGTGCGCGGGGCGGGCACGATCGCGTGGAAGCTCATGTAGTGGTGCAGCGCGACGGGGTCGATCGAGGTGTCGACGCCGCCGCCGGCGAGCAGCGCCGGGAGCGTGGAGGCGAACCGCAGCCTCCCGGCGGACTCCGCGAGGTAGAGCGGCTTGATGCCCAGGCGGTCGCGGCCCAGCGTCAGGACGCCGGTGTCGCGCTGCGCCACGGCGAAGGCGAACATCCCCAGGAAGCGCTCGACGCACCCCGCGCCCCACCGGTGGAACGCCTTGAGCAGCACCTCGGTGTCGGAGGAGGAGAAGAAGCGGTAGCCGTGGCCCTCCAGCTCGGCCCGCAGCTCGCGGTAGTTGTAGATGCAGCCGTTGAACACCGCGGTGAGCCCCAGCTCCGGGTCGACCATCGGCTGCGCGCCGCGCTCGGACAGGTCGATGATCTTCAGCCGGCGGTGGCCCAGCGCGATCGCCCCGGCCGCGTGCACCCCGGACCCGTCGGGCCCGCGCGGGGCGAGCGCCGCGGTGATCCGGGCGACCGCCTCGACGTCCGCGACGCCCGTCCAGCTGATCTCACCCGCGATGCCGCACATACCGACCAGCCTCTCCGCCGATTGTTATGGGCGTGTGACGCGGGCACGTCGTCACCAGACGACGTGGATCCCCGGGAACCCGGCGAGCGCGCGGTCGCCGGTGGCCACCGGGATCGACTCGATCATCGCCTGCGCCACGATCATCCGGTCGAAGGGATCGCGGTGCTCCCAGGTCAGGGTGCCCGCGACGAGGGCGTGGTGGCCGGTGACGGGGAGCTCCGTCGCGCGCAGGCGGGAGAGGTGGTCGGGGTAGCCGAGGACGACGGCCCGCGCGCCGTCGAGCTTGCCGAGGCGGTGCTTCGTGGCGATCTCCCACGCGCTCGCGGCCGACACGACGAGCTCAGTCGACGGTGCGCGCACGGCGTCGAGGGTGGCGGGCGGGATCCGCGACGGGTCGAGCAGCGCCCACAGCAGGGCGTGCGTGTCGAGGAGCAGCCTCACTCCCACAGCTCCAGCTCGGCGTCGGGCAGGGGTTCGGAGAACGCGTCGGTGACGGTGCCGTGGACGAACCCGACCGGGCGCGGGGGCGCCGGGTCGACCGGTACGAGCCGCACGATCGGCGTGCCGTCGCGGGCGACGACGACCTCCTCGCCCGCCTCGGCCTGTGCGAGGAGCTGGGAGAGCCGGGTCTTCGCCTCCTGCACGTTCACCTGGACGGTCACGCCGACCAGTCTAGGTCGACCAGACCTGCCTGGCCAGGGCTCACCGCAGGACCCAGGTGTCCTTCGCCCCACCGCCCCGCGAGGAGTTGACGATCATGCTTCCGGCCGGGGCGACCCGGCTCAGCGCGGCGGGCAGGACCTCGATCCGCGGCTCGCCGCCGGTGTGCGACTGCGCCACGAACGCCCGCAGGTCGACCGCCCGGGGTTCGAGCCCGTCGCCGGTGAAGGTGGGGTGCGTGGAGAGCTCGACGAGGTCCTGGGCCACCCAGCCCGCCGGGTTGGCCCGGATCGCGGCGGAGACCTCGGCCAGCTCCCCGGCCCCGGCGTGCGGGCCGATCACGATGCCCTGCCCGCCGTAGCCGTCGACGGGCTTGAGCACGAGCTCGTCGAGCCGGTCGAGGACCTCGGCGCGGCGGTCGGGGTCGACGCAGGGGTAGGTGGGGACGTTGTCGAGCAGCACCTTCTCGCCCAGGTAGTAGCCGACCATGTCGGGCACGTAGGCGTAGACGAGCTTGTCGTCGGCCACCCCGTTGCCCAGCGCGTTGAGCAGCGCGACCCTCCCGCGGGCCACCAGCGCGCCCACCGCCCGGCCGATCAGGCGTCCCTCGGCGCCCCGGGCCGTCATCAGCGTGCGCTCGTCGAGGCGGCGGTAGAGGGTGGAGAGCCGGCGCGCGGCCCCGGCACCGGGCAGGAACACGCCGTCGTCGGTGACCGACAGCTCGCGCGGGGTCACCAGGGGGACGCCCATCTGCTCGGCCAGCAGCCGGTGCTCGTAGTAGGCCGAGTCGGCCGGGCCCGAGGTCAGCAGGGCCGCGCCGTCCGGGTCGGGCGGGTCGGCGGCCGAGAGCAGCGCGGACCGCAGGGTCTGCGGCACCGGTTCGAGCCCGACGACGCCCGCCGGGGGCTCCAGATCGGGCATCACGCTGCGGATCAGCCGCCGGCTGGTGATCGCGTACCCGATCCCGGACGGGACGCGCAGGTTGTCCTCCAGCACCACCCAGTGGTCGGCGCGGTCGCGCACGAGGTCGATGCCGGCCACCGCGATCCGCACGGCGTCGGCCGGGGCCAGGGTGCCCAGCCAGGTCCAGCCGGGGGCGTGGTCGACCACCGAGGCGGGCACGACGCCGTCGGCGACGATCCGCCGCTCGCCGTAGACGTCGCGGACGAAGGCCTCCAGCGCCCTGACCCGCTGCTCCAGCCCGGCGGCGAGCCCGGCCCAGTCCTCCGCGGTGACGATGCGCGGCACCAGGTCGAGCGGGAACAGCCGGTCCTGCTCGCCGTCGCCGAGCCGGAAGGTGACGCCGCGGGCCCGCTGCTCGGCGCGCAGCGCACCCTCGGCGGCCACCATCCCGCGCGGGCCCATCCGCTCCAGGGCGCGGAACAGGAACCCGTAGTGCGGCAGGACGGTGCCGCCCTCGCTGACGGCCTCGTCGAACGCCGCCGGGCGGTAGGCACCGAGCAGGGCCGGGCTGACGGGGACGGTGGTGGGCGGCTCGACGACCGGCGTCCGGCCCTGGGTGTGGGCCAGCAGGGCGTCGACGACGTCGGTGAACTCGCCCCGGCGGCCGAACGCGCGGCGCTGGCGGGCCGCGGCGCTGCCCCGGGCCAGGGTGGCCTGCGAGAGCTCGAGCACCTGCTCCCAGTCGCCCAGCTCCTCCAGCTGGGGCCGCAGGTGGTCGACGAGCTGCCCGATCAGGAGCGGCGGTGACACCAGCGACGGGCCCACCAGGTCGACCAGGTCGCCCTCCAGGCCCGACCGCGCCGCCCGCCAGCTCGCGGCGCGCAGCAGCTCGTGGCGCGAGGCGGGCAGCGGGAGCCCGGCGTCGAGGTCGGCGCGCGCCCTGCCGACCAGCGCGCGGAACAGCCCGGCGATCAGCACCACGTCGTCGACCTGGGGGCAGGCGTCGCACACCCGCAGCTCGACCGTGGGCAGGTGGGCGCTGGGCCGGATGTCGAAGTAGACCATCCCGGGGTCGCTGATCGTGCCCGAGGCGATCAGCTCGGCGACCATGGCGTCGTAGTCGGCGGCGGTCTCGACGTGCCCGGGCGGTCCCGCGGTGGGCCAGCGCGACCACACCATCGACCGGAAACTCGCGTAGCCGGAGTCCCGCCCGCGCCAGTACGGCGAGCTGGCCGAGATCGCGAGCAGCGTCGGCAGGTAGGGCGCGACGCGGCGGACCACCTGCACGGCGACGTCGCGGTCGGGGACGTCGACGTGCACCTGCGCCCCGCAGATGTGCTGCTCGCTGACCAGCAGCTGGTACTCGTGCTGCATCCGCTCGTAGCGGGCGCCCGCGGAGATCGCGTCGCCCTCGTCGGCGAGCGGGACCGTGCCCGCGGCGACCACCCCGAGCCCGAGCGGCTCGGCCACCTCCTCCAGCCGGGCGCGCAGCCGTCGCAGGTGGTGGCGCAGGTCGTCGAGGGTGGCGCAGACCGGGGTGTTGGTCTCCACCAGCGAGCGCTGCAGCTCGGGGGCGAACTCCGCGCCGTCGAGGCGGGCGAGCAGGGCGTCGACCTCGGGGGCGGAGCGGCGCGTCGTCAGGTCGACGACGTGGAACTCCTCCTCCGCGCCGAGCAGGGGAGGCCCGGTCATTCCGGCGACGCTAGATGCCGGTTGTTACGGGCGTGGTTCGTCCAGGTCACCCGGGCGATGTGCCCTCTCCCACGCGCCCCCACACCGGGTTGCACCGTCCGGACCAGCGGGTTCAGCCGAGTCGCGCACGCAGGGCTGCGACGAGGTCCGCGCGGGTGGCGGCGGAGAGCTTCTGCCGCAGCCGGGCGACGTGCTGCTCGACGGTCTTGGGGGAGATGTAGAGGCGCTTGCCGATCTCCTTGTGGGTCAGCCCGTCGACCACCAGCGCGCCGACCTCGCGTTCGCGGTCGGACAGCTCGTCGGAGCCCGCGGCGCGCCGGGGGCCCCGGGCGGGCCGCAGGCGGCGCCCGGTCTCCAGCAGGGCGCGGGCGACGGCCGGGTCCTGCGCCCGGGCGGTCGCGGTGCGGCACAGCTGCGCGGCCTCCCACGGCCGGCCCGCGGCGTCGAGGGCGACCGCGACCCCGCCGACGATGTCGGCCACCACGCGCCCGCCGAGCACCTGGGCCCACGCGGCGGCGGCCTCGGCGCGGACCCGCAGCACCGGGTGGTCGACGGCGAGCGCGGTGAGCGGACCGGCGGCGGCCAGCGCCGCGGCGGCGTCCTCGGCGACCACCGCGCGTTCCAGCGACCACCACAGCTGCGAGGCCACCGCCCACCACGGCGAGCCCGCGCCGGTGACGGCGGCGGCGATGGCCCCGGGCAGGTCGGCTGAGTCGTCGGCGACCAGCGCCGCGCCCACGGACAGCTCGCCCCAGGCGTCGACGAGGAACAGCTCGAGGTCGGCACCGGCCATCACCGGGACGACGCGGTGCCAGGTGGCGGCCAGTGCCGCCGGGTCGCCGCTGCGCCGCGCCAGCCCGACGCCGACGGTCGCGGCCAGCACGGCGTTGCGGCGCAGCACGGCGGTGCCGCCGACGGCGGCGAGCGCCTCGCGGGCCTCGGCGTGCCGCCCGGCCCGCAGGTCGAGCCAGGCGGCGAGGAGCCGCTGGCGGGTGGTCGGGCGGCTGCCGGGCGCCGGGTCGAGCATCGCGCGCGCGGCGCGCTCGTGCCCGCCCGCGGCGGCGACGGTGGCGGCCAGCTCGCCCCACTGCTCGGGGGCCAGCGGGTCGGCGGGCACGGTGGTGGCGGCGTGCCCGGCGAGGCGGCGCGCGGCGGGCTCGACGTCGCCCTGCAGCGCGTCGAGGGTGGCCTCGGCGCCGTCGACGAGCACGGTGAGGCCGCGCGGGGCGGGCTCGGGAAGGTGGTCGCGGGCCCCGGACAGGTCGGACGCGCCGCCGTCGACGTCGCCGGCGAGCGCGCAGAGCAGCGCCGCCCGGGCGGTGGCCCACACCGCGGCGGCGGGGTGCTCCTCGGCGTCCAGGACCCCGGCGATGCCCCGCCAGCGGCCCGCGGCGTCGAGCAGGGCGCCGTCGGCGGCGGCGGCCGCGGCGGCGACGCCCGCGGCCCGGGCCCCCGGGTCGCTCCCC
>NZ_BJNG01000013.1 GCF_006539565.1 Pseudonocardia hydrocarbonoxydans | reverse complement strand
CGTCGAGCAGGGCGCCGTCGGCGGCGGCGGCCGCGGCGGCGACGCCCGCGGCCCGGGCCCCCGGGTCGCTCCCCTCGGCGAGCACCCGGTCGGCGGCCTCGATGGCGGCGACGGCGTCACCGCGGGCCCAGGCCTGCTCGGCCAGGGCCGCGTCACCCGTGTCGTCGATCGACGGCGCGGTCACGGGTGTGTCCCGGGTTGCGGTGTTCGGCATGGCTACTACCCCTCTGAAGCGGTGTCAGGCCCATGCTGGTGCGGCGACGGCCACCGGTCCGTGTACGCGGACACGCTCCGATGTGTCCGTCGCGACCCGCTACGTAGGAGGACGACCCCGACGGGTTGATACTCCGTCCGTCCTGGGGGTTCAAGGGGTGCGGACGGGGTGGGGGCCGGCGGCGAGGATTCCCTCGCAGGTCCGGATGACGGTGTGGCACGCGGCGGTCGCGGAGCGCGACAGCATCGGGTTGGCGGCGTGGCGCTGCCAGCGCTCCAGCGCCCCGAACGCGGCCTGGCGCAGCTCCGCAGCGGGGGTGCCGGGCGGCAGGCCCAGCCGCGCGGCCGGTGACGCGCCGGCGTCGCCGAGCAGGCGTTCGGCCTCCTCCGCGACCGGGCGGGGCAGCCCCACGACCCCCGAGCGCAGGGCGCCGAGCAGCCGCAGCTCGGCGAACTCGTGGGCGCCGGCGAGCACGCGCTCCACCTCGCGCGCCAGCGGGCCGTCCCGCCGTGTGCCCTGCAGCAACCGGTCGACGGCGAGCAGCGCCGACCGGGCCTTGAGCAGGTCGCGGCGGCCGGTGAACTGGGTGTGCAGGACGTTCTGCAGCTCGGCGAGCCCGCTGCGGTTCACCAGTTCGGCGGCGAGGGCGTCGGGGTTGTTCGTGCCCTGCCGGATGAGCATGGCCGACAGGCGGATGCCGAACAGCCCGAAGCGGCGCACCAGCCGGTCGCGCTGCTCGGCGTCACCGCCCCGGCGGAAACGGGCCACCGACAGCAGGTCGCCGTCGAGCTCCTCGCGGGGGAGCGCGGAGAGGTCGGCGAGCGCGGTGTACTCGGCGTGGCGCAGCGTCCGCCCGGTCTGGGCGAGCAGTCCCGCCACGGCGACGACGTCCTGGCACAGGCCGCGCACCGTCGGGTCGGCCCGGTAGCGCTGGGCGATGCCGCGCGCGGAGAACATGGCGTCGACGCGGCCGCCGCCGATCTCGTCGGCCCGCGAGATCACCGCGACGGTGTTGACGGCGGTGGCCCGCGCGACGCCGCGGTCGCGGAAGGACTCCAGGAACTCGGCGTCGGCGGCGTGCAGGTGGCGCATCAGGTAGACGACGGCGTCGGCCTCGGTGGGGGTGTCGTCGTCGGGGTCGAGGAAGGCGACGGTCCGCTGGGAGGTCGACGCCGACGTCGAGGCGATGCCGGGGGTGTCGATCAGCGTGGCCGCCCGCAGGCTCTCGGAGGGCCAGTCGACGACCAGGCGCTCGACGTCGTCGGCGGGGGTGCCGGCCAGGTCGATGACCAGCGAGCCCTCCTCCCGGCGGACGGTCAGCGGCTCGGCGGCGCCCCGGTGCGGGTGCAGCACGATCCGCGGTACGTGCCCGTCGCGGTACCAGGTGACGACGCGCGTGCACTCCCCGGCGTCGGTCGGGGCGACGTTCTCGCCGACGAGGGCGTTGAGCAGCGTCGACTTGCCGGCCTTGACCTTCCCGGCGATCGCGACGCGCAGCGGCTCGTCGAGCCGGGCGAGCTGGCCCTGCAGGTGGGCGACGGTGGCGGGGTCGCCCCGGTGGGTGTCGATCGCGAGCAGCAGCACCCGGCGCGTGGCGGCGATCAGGCTCACGACGCCACGGCCTTCGCCGGTGTCGTGGCGGCGGCCGTCAGCAGGGCCCTGGCCCGCTGGCGCACCGACTCCAGCTCCGCGAGCTGCGCGTTGATCTCGGCCTGGCGCGCCGCCCGCTCGCTCTGCGACTGCTTGACCGCCCGCTCGGCGGCCTGCTGGGACTCCGCCAGCGAGCGCTTGAGCTGCTCGGCCTGCTGGGTGAAGTGGTCGCGCAGATCGCGCTGCACGGCACGGAGCCGGTCGCGGGAGTCCTTGCCGACCTGGAAGGTGACGTCGTCGACGTAGCGGCGCGCCGCGGTCTTGGCCTCGTTCTGCCTCTTGGTGACGATCCGCTTGCGCTCGTCGCCCACCGACTTGCCCGCCATCACCAGCCCCGCGCCGATGCCGAGCGGGTTGATCAGCGAGGCGAAGCCGAGGAAGGTGCCCATCATCCCGAACATCAGCATGCCCATGTACCCGCCGCGCATGCCGGTGAGCGCCTTGTTGCCGATCGACCACGTCTCCGCCTCGGGCATCTTCAGCGCCCGCACCGAGCGCAGCGCGTCGGAGGGGTCGTTGCGCAGGGCCGGCAGCAGCTGGTCGCGGTCGCTGGAGAAGTGCTCGGCGACCTTGTGGGCGAGGTGGCGGGCCCGCTGGGTGGCCCAGACGAAGTTCGCCGCCGCCGCGTTGGCGACCTCCTGCTGCACCCACCCGGAGAACTGGTCCCAGACCTTCGTCGGGTCGCCGACGGCGGCCAGCTCGTCCTCGGCGAGGCGGCTGATCTCGCGCATCCGGTCGCGCAGGTCGTAGTCGATGTCGGCGTTGAGGTCGGCGACGCCGTCGTTGAGGGTCTGCTGCCAGCGGGCCGAGCGCTCCTTGAGCGCGGTCGCGCGCTCCTGGGCCGCGGTGAGCCCGGCCATCAGCGCGGCGGCGGCCTCGGGGTCCTGCGCGGTCAGCTCGGCCCGCAGGCTGCCCGAGACCTGCTCGGTCACGGCGAGCACGTCGTGGACGACGCCGCGCCGGGCGATCCGGTCGGCCTGCCCGAGCACGCGCTTGCGGACGTAGCCCACCAGCGCCGGGAACCCGGACTCCGCGTTGGCCTCGGTGTCGCTGGTCAGCACGGCGTGCCAGCGCAGCGTCGAGGACACCTCGAACAGCTCGGCGGTGATGCCGGCCGCGGCGAGGTGCCCGCGGTTGAGCTCCGCGATGCGCCCCGCCTCCGGGTAGAGGTCGATCTTGGTCAGCACGCACGCCACCGTCGGGCAGACCGACGCGGCGTGCCGCAGGAACGCGATCTCCGGGGCCGTGTACTCCTGCGAGGCGTCGGAGACGAGCAGCACGGCGTCGGCGGAGGGCAGGGCCGACATCGTCGCCGCGCCGTGCACGGACTGGAGCCCGCCGACACCGGGGGTGTCGACGAGCTCCAGCCCCCCGGCGAGGACCGGCCGCGGCACCCCCACCTCGACGTGGCTCCAGCCCTCGCGGTTGCCCGGGTTGCCCTGCTCGCAGACGTGCGCGGCGAGGTCGGCCGCCGGGATGTCGACGCGCACGGGCTCGCTGTCGGGCCCGCCGCGGCGCACCAGCGTCACCGTCACCGTCTCCGCGTGCCGCACGACCGTCGGCACCGCGGTGGCGACGTCGTCGAACGTCGGGCACACCGGGGCCCCGACCAGCCCGTTGACGAGCATCGACTTGCCCTGCTTGAACTCGCCCACCACGAGCACCCGCACCCGGCCGTCGAGCACCCGGGCCCGCGAGATCCGCAGCCGTTCGTCGAGGTCGGGACGGTCGTACCGGGCGATGACGGACAGGGCCTCGTCGACCACCCCGGCCGGGTCGGTGCCGCTCATGGCGTCGGTCCCCCCTACACGATCGCGGCGTCGACGGGGTCGGGGTCCGGCTCGACGTCGGTCGTGAAGTCCGGCGCGTCGTCGACCTCGGGCTCCGGCTCGGCCGTGTCGGCCGGCTCCGTCGTGCCGGCCTCCTCGGCCCCGTCCCCGGTCTCGTCGGCCGGCTCCGCGTCGGGCCCGACGATGTCCTCGGTCGCGATCCCCAGCGGCGGGTTCGCCGCGCCCGCGTCGGCGGGCTCGGTCGCCTCCTGCGGGGCGTCCGGGTCCTGCGGGTCGCCCGGGCCCCCGACGACGACCTCGCCGACCTGGGTGTCGTTGTCCTCGACGTTGATCGTGTCGTTGTCGTTGATGATCGTGTCGTTGTCCTGGATCGCCGTGACGTCGTTGACGACCGACGAGCTGTCGTTGAACGAGTCGTCGATGATCGTCACGTCGTCGTCGGAGTTGAACGAGTTGTTGAAGACGACGTCGCGGTCGTCGATGGTGACGATGGTGGTCTCGGTCACCTCCGTGACGTGGAAGGTGGCCGTCGTGTGCTGGATGGCCTGGACGGGGTCGTCCCCTGCGGTGTGCCGGCCGCCCCCGGCCGCACCGCCACCGCCCCCGCCGCCCCCGCCCCCACCGCCGCCGCCGCCTCCGGAGCTGATCACCCCGGAGTCGCACATCTGCAGCTGCGCGTCGCGCACGTCCTGGCCGGTCAGCCCGTCGAGGCCGGCGGCGGTCAGCTCCTGATGCGGGTTCTGCTCGAACGCCAGGCGCTTGCCCTCGTCGCCCATGAGGCCGAGGAGGAAGTCGATCACTTGCGACAGCGCGATCACGGCTGTTCACCTCCGGGTCGGCCACCGGCCCCGCCCGCTCGTCGCGGGCGGGGCCGGTGGGGTCGCATCAGTTGATGAAGTTGGTCAGGTCCAGGTCGGCGTCGGCGTCGGCGTCCTGGTCGGAGTCGTTGTCCTGGTCCGAGTCCTGGTCGTTGTCCTGGTCGGAGTCGAAGACCTGGGTGGCGTCCGCGTCGACGTCCACGTCGGAGTCGGCGTCGCCGCCGTCACCGCCGGAGGCGTCGGCGTTGCCGCCCACCCCGCCCGCTCCGCCCACGCCGGTGCCGCTGGCGTCGCCGGTGTCGCCGAAGTTGATGTTGACGCCGTCGCCGCCGCCCTGGGAGATGCCGCCCGAGGTGCCGCCGATGCCGAGGCCGGCCCCGCCGCTGGCGTCGCCGCCGACGGCGATGCCGCCGTCACCGGCGTTGCCGCCCTCGGTGTTGGTGGCGGTGGTGACGTCCTGGTCCTGGTCGCCGACCTGCGTGGTCTCCTGGTCGGAGACCTGCGCGCTCTGGTTCTCCTGGTCGGTGTCCTGCAGGAGGTTCTGGTCGAGGTCGAGGTCCTCGTTGAGGTTGGCGATGAAGCTCTCGACGTTGAACGAGCCGGTCATGGTGTGCTCCCTGTGTCTGGTGTCCTGCGGTGTCTGGTGTCTCGCACTTGCGGTGGCGCCGTCTGCGCCCACCGGCGCTGCGTCCGGTTGCCGAGAACGATGGGCTCCGGGGGCACCCCCGCGGATCCGGGCGCCCCCCTGTTCCGCCGCCGCCGCGTACCGGGATCCCGGCCCGGACCCCGGGCGTACTAGGGGATCCCCCCGGTATTTCCGGCCGCGGTGTACCTCGCGCCGGGATGCTGACGTCTGTTCCCCATGACGTCGGCTCCCCGGCGTACCAGTCGCGAACGGGCACGGAGGAAACCGATGTACCAGCTGGGTGTGGACCTGGGCACGACGTGGTCGGCGGCCGCCGTCTGCCGGGACGGCGCCCGCACGGCCGAGCCGGTCCCGCTCGGCGAGCACGGCCACGCCGTCGCCTCCGCCGTGTTCGCCGGTGCCGACGGGTCGCTGCTGCTGGGCGAGGCCGCCGAGCGGCGCGCCCTGTCCGACCCCGACCGCGTCGTGCGCGAGTTCAAGCGCCGCATCGGCGACCCGACGCCCGTGCTCGTCGGGCGCGAGCCGGTGCCCGCCGAGGTGCTCGCGGCCCGGTTCATCACCGCGCTGGTGCGCCAGGTGTCGCAGCGCGAGGGCGCCCCGCCGTCGCGGATCGCGGTCACCCACCCGGCGGGCTGGGGCCCGCACAAGATCACCGCTCTGCGGTCCGCGCTCGACGACCACGGCGTCGGGCCGGTGGTGCTGCTCACCGAGCCCCAGGCCGCGGCCGTCGGCTACGCCAGCGCCGAGCGGGTGGAGCCCGGCTCCGTCGTCGCCGTCTACGACCTGGGCGGCGGCACCTTCGACGCGGCCGTGGTGCGCAAGGACCCCCGCGGCGGGTTCGCCCTGCTCGGCAGCCCCGAGGGCATCGAGCGCCTGGGCGGAATCGACTTCGACGAGGCCGTGTTCACCCACGTCCGCGAGGCCCTCGGCGAGGCCTGGGCGGAGCTCGACGGCACCGACCCCTCGGTGCTGGAGGCCGTCGCGCGGCTGCGCCGGGAGTGCACCGCGGCCAAGGAGGGGCTCTCGGTCGACACCGTCGTGCACGTGCCGGTGATGCTGCCCGGGCTGCACACCCGCGTGCGGCTGGGCCGCGCCGAGTTCGAGGACATGATCCGTCCCGCCGTCGCCGAGACCGTCGACGCGCTGGCGCGGGCCCTGGAGTCCGCCGACGTCGCCCCCGCCGACCTCGCCGCCCTGCTGCTGGTCGGCGGATCGTCACGGATCCCGCTGGTCACCGAGCTGGTGTCGGCCGGGATCGGCCGGCCCGCCTCCGTCGACGCCGATCCCAAGGGCGTCATCGCGGCCGGTGCGGCGCTGGTCGCGCGGGGCCTGGCGCCCGTGGCCGAGGCGCTGGACGCGCACGGTGCGGGCGCGGTCTCCCTGGACGACCGGCCGCCGGCGCGGGAGGCCGCGCTGCGCGACGGGGCCGTCCGCGACGCCACGTTCCGGGACGCCGCCTACCGGCAGGCCGCGACGCGCCGGGAGGCGGTGTCGCGGGGCGGCGCGCCTGCCCGGGGGGCGGGCGCTGCCGCGGCGCTCGGTGGTGCGGCGCTCGGTGGTGCGGCGCTCGGGGGTGCGGTGCCCGGGGGTGCGGTGCCCGGGGGTGCGGTGCCCGGGGGTCCGGCCGCCGGGACCGGGGGGCACCGGGCCGTAGGCGCGACCGGTGCCGCGGCGCCCGGCGCCCGGGACGCGACGGTCCGCGACGAGGTGGCCCGGCGGGCCGCGATGGACACCCGGCTCGGCCCCGCCCCCGGCGGCGCGGCACCGCTGTTCCGCGACCGCTCGGCCGACCGGCCGCCCGCCCCGGGCGACGGCCTGCCCCCCACCACGGCCCTGCGCCCACCGCCCCCGGTGCGGCCGATCTCCGAGGGAGCGGCCCGCCGGGAGATCCCGCGCCGGCTGCTCGCGGTCGTCGCCGCCTCGGTGCTGGCCGCGGCGGTGGCGGGCGGGGCGATCGCGTTCGCGAGCCGCCCGGCCTCGGGCGCCGCCGCGGCGACGCCCGAACCGGTTCCCGCGGGCCGCTCGGAGGCGGCCACGCCGTCGCCGTCGCTGCTGCCCTCGACCTCGGTCGAGGCCCCGGCGCCCGCGCCCGCGCCCGCCCCGGCCCCCGCGCCGGCCCCGCGGACGACGCAGCGCACCGCCGCGCCGCCCACCCCGGCCCCGCCCCCGCCGACGACGCAGCCCCCCACCACCGAGCCGACGACCGAGGCGCCGCCGACCACCGAGGCCCCGCCCACGACCGAGGCGCCGACCACGTCGGCGGCCGCGGGAGGCACCGAGGGTGCGGGCGTCGGCGGGACCGATCCGCTCGGCGTCGGGGACCCGGCGGCGGCCGTCGCCGAGGGGGCGGCCTGAGGTCCGGATCGGATCTGGCCCCGTCACCCGATCGGGTGGGAGACTCCGGCACCTGTCGCTGCCCATCTCCCCCGGGGAAGGTCGCATGCCCGAGCCCGAGGAGTTCCTCGCGAGCCTCGACGACGCCGGGCGCGCCGCCCTGGCCGCGCGCGGCCGGCACCGGCGCTGGCCGGCCGGGTCGTCGCTGTTCCTGGAGGGTGACCGGTCGAGCACCGTGGTCGTCGTGGTGAGCGGGCGCGTGAAGGTCTTCTCGATCACCGAGCAGGGCGAGGAGGTTCTGCTCGCCGTCCGCGGGCCGGGTGCGCTGCTCGGCGAGCTCTCCGCCGTCGACGGGTCGGCGCGCGGCGCCTCGGTGGCCGCGCTGGAGCCGGTGGTGGCGCTCGTGGTCCCCGGGCCGGACTTCGAGGCGTTCCTGAACACCCATCCCGGGGCCGCGATGGTGTTGCTGCGGCTGGTCACCTCCCGCCTGCGCGACGCCGACCGCAAGCGCGTCGAGTTCGGGGCGTTCGACATCGCCGCGCGCGTCGCCGGCCGCCTGGTCGAGCTGGCCGACCGGTTCGGCGAGCCCGCGCCGGACGGCGTCCGCATCCCCGTGCCGCTCTCGCAGGACGAGCTCGCCGGGTGGGTCGGGGCGTCGCGGGAGGCCGTCGCGAAGGCGCTGCGGGTGCTGCGCGACCGCGGCCTGCTCACCACCGGGCGGCGCACGATGACCGTCCTCGACCTCGACGGACTGCGCAGGAGGGCCAGTGGCTGACCGTTCCCGCGGGGTTCCCGCCCGGGTCGTGGTGTGGGCCTTCCACCTGGCGCTGCCGCTGGCCGGGCTGTGGCTGCTGCTCGCGGTGCCCGCCGCCGACGTCCGGCTCGAACACCATCCCACGCACTTCTGGCTGATCGCGCTCGCCGCCGCGCTCAACGTCGGGCTCGCCGTGCTGGTCGCGCGGGCCGCCCGCCGCCACGACGACGCCCGGCTGCTGCTGGTCGGTCTGGCCTTCCTCGCCGCTGCGCTGTTCCTCGGCCTGCACGCCCTGGCCACGCCCGGGGTGCTGCTGGGCAGCCGCAACGGCGGGTTCGCCCTCGCCACCCCGGTCGGGCTCGCGCTGGCCGCGCTGTTCACCGCGGCGTCGGCGCTGGACCTGCCGTGGGCCACGGTGCTGCGCCTCGCGCCCTGGCTGCGCCGCGGCCTGCTCGGCGTCGCCGCGCTGTGGGGCGTGGTGTCGCTGGCCGGGCTGCCGCCGCTGGCCGACCCGGCGATCGCGGAGGAGCTGTCGGGCCCGCTGGTGGCCGTGGCCGCCGTCGCCGTGCTGCTGTACGCCGTGGTGGCCGTGCGCTACCTGCAGCTCTACCGGCGCCGCCGCTCGGTGATGCTGCTGTCGATCCTGACGGCCAACGTGCTGCTGGCCGAGTCGATGATCGCCGTCGTGCTCGGCCCGAGCTGGCACCTCACCTGGTGGCTGTGGCACGTGCTGATGGCCGTCGCCTTCGGCTACATCGCCTACAGCGCCTACGCCGGCTACCAGGCCGAGGGCGCCACCACCGGCCTGTTCGACGGCGTCCGCACCGAGGAGACGGTGCAGGCGGTGCGCCAGGAGTACGGCGCCGCGCTGGAGGCACTGGTGTCGGCGGTGCGCCGGCAGGAGGCCGGGGAGATCTCCGCCGACGAGATGGCGCTGATCACCGCGGGCATGGCGGCGCGGTTCGGCCTCACCGAGGGCCAGACGGCCGTGCTGGGGCGCGCCGCGTCCGCGCTGCGCGGGGAGCGCGAGCAGATCGGGCGCCTCGGCGTGCTGGTCGCGATCGGGCACGAGTCGCGCGTCGGCCTGGCCGAGGACGACCTGCTGCGCCGCGCCGTCACCCGCGTCGCCGACGGGTTCGACGGCCACGCCGTGCGGATCGGCCTGCTCGCCGACGGCGAGCTGACCTACCCCGAGGCCCTGTCCACCGATCCCGCCTGGACCGCGGAGGTCGCGCTGCCCGACGGCCTCGACCCGGTCGAGACCGGCGACGACGTGCTCGCCTGCCCGCTGACCGTCAAGGACCTGCCGGCGGGTGTGCTGCTCGTCCGGCGCAGCGGTGGCTTCACCGACCGCGACCGCTCGCTGCTCGCCTCGCTGGCCAGCCAGCTGTCGATGGGCCTGGAGAACGCGCGGCTCTACCACCAGCTCGACGGGCTGTTCCGCCAGTACATGTCGCCCGACGTCGCCACCGCGCTGCTCGCCGACCCGACGCAGGCCGCGCTCGGCGGGGCGGTCGTCGAGGTCACGGCGGTGTTCGCCGACCTGCGCGGGTTCACCACGTTCTCGGAGCAGGCGACGCCCGAGGAGATCGTGGTCCTGCTCAACCGCTACTTCGAGATCGCCACCGCCGCGGTGCTGGCCGAGGGCGGCACGGTGGTGCAGTTCGTCGGCGACGCCATGATGGCGCTGTTCAACGCCCCCACCCGCCAGCCCGACCACGCGCTGCGCGCCGCCCGCGCCGCGCTCGCCATCCAGTCCGGCATCGCCGGGATCGCCGACGACGACGGCCCGACCTTCCGCATCGGGGTCAACACCGGGCCCGCGCTCGTCGGCAACATCGGCAGCACGGCGCTGCGCAACTTCAACGCGATGGGCGACGCGGTGAACGTCGCGGCCCGGCTGGAGTCGGCGGCCGAGCCCGGGCAGGTCGTGATCGGGGAGTCGACGCGGCTGCTGCTGCCCGACGACGTCCTCGTCGAGCCGATGGGGGAGCTGACGGTGAAGGGCCGGACCGGGCCCGTCACGGCGTTCCGGCTGCGGGCGCCGGCCCCCGCACCGGTCGACGCGTAGGCGGGGCTCCGTGTCGATGTACACGTTCGCAGCTGTAGTCCTACCGCCGCGGCCGCGGGCCGCGGCGGGACCGTGTGCGGGAACCCGCCGACATGCCAGGGGACGGACGAGATGACGAGGTACGCACCACTGCTCACGCTGGGGGCCGTCGCCGTGCTCGGCGGCGTGCTGTTCGCCGTCGACGTGCTCAACGATCCCGCGCAGGCCCCGCCCGCCCCGGCGGCGGCGGCCGCCCCCGCCGCCGCGCCCGCGGCCGAGGCGCCACCGGCGCCGGAGGCCCCCGCCGTCGCGGAGGCGGTCTGGGCCGGGCGCTCCTCGGGCGACGAGGTGACCGTCGCGATCGCGGTGAAGGACGGCCGCGCGGTCGCCTACGTCTGCGACGGCGACCGGGTGGAGGCCTGGCTGGAGGGCACGCTCACCGGCTCGGAGCTCGCACTCACCGGCGGCGACGGGGCCGAGCTCACCGGCACCGTCGACGGGACGGCGGCGTTCGGCCAGGTCGCCGTCGGCGGCGCGCAGTGGCCCTACGCGGCACAGGTCGTGCAGGCCCCCGAGGGCCTCTACGACGGGCGCGCCAACATCGACGGCGTCGCCGTCCGGATCGGCTGGATCGCCCTCGACGGCACCGTCACCGGCGGCGCCCGGGCCGCGGGCGAGGTCGTCGCGGCGCCCCCGTTCGACCCCGCGGCGCCCGGTTCGACCGTCCTGGACGGCGAGGCCGTCACCGTCACCGCCGTCGACGGCGCGTCCGAGGGAGTCCTCCGATGACCGAACGCCCGGCCGCGCCCGACCCCTACGCGGACCCGGTCACCCAACCGGCCCTCGCCGCTCCACCCCCGTCGTCCGTGCCCGCCGCCACGCCGCCGTCGGCGACCGGGTGGGTGCTCGCGATCGCCGCCGGCGCGCTGGTGTCCGTCGGCCTCGGGGTGTACGGGCGGCTGCACGAGCCCGCGCTGTTCGCCGTCAACATCGCGGGGTTCTCCAGCAGCCTCGCGGCCAAGTCGTGGCTGGCGACGATCGCGTTCGTGCTCGCGCTGGTCCAGCTCGTCTCGGCGCTGGTCATGTACGGGCGGATCCCGGTCCGCGCCCCGTCCTGGACCGGTGCGCTGCACCGCTGGTCGGGCCGCGCGGCGGTGCTGGTGACGGTGCCGGTCGCCGTGCACTGCCTCTACGCGCTCGGGTTCGAGTACCACGAGCCGCGGATCCTCGTGCACTCGCTGTTCGGCTGCTTCTTCTACGGGGTGTTCATCACCAAGATGCTGCTGCTGACCCGCAAGGACACCCCGAAGTGGTCGCTGCCGGTGTTCGGCGGCGCGGTGTTCACCGCGCTGGTCGTGCTCTGGCTGACGTCGTCGGTGTGGTACTTCGGCACCCGGGGGATCAGGTTCTGATGGAGCCGCTCATGACGACCCCGGTCGGCCGCCGTGCCGTGCTCGCCTCGGCCTGCGGCATCGCCTGCGCCGCCGCGCTCTCCGGCTGTGCCGGGTACGGTCCCGGCCGGCCCCGGGCGGTCCCCCCGCCGCCGCCGGGCACCCCGCTCGCGGCCGTTGCGGACGTCCCCGTCGGCGGCGGGGTGATCCTCGCCGACCGGGACACCGTGGTGACCCAGCCGGTCGAGGGGGAGTTCCGGGCGTTCTCGGCCACCTGCACGCACGAGGGCTGCCTGGTCGCGACCGTCACCGACACGATCAACTGCACCTGCCACGGCAGCACCTACGCGGTGGCCGACGGCTCGGTGGTGGCCGGCCCCGCCCCGAGCCCGCTGGCCGAGCGGGCGGTCATGGTGACCGACGGGACGGTCGTGTCGGCCTGATCCCCGCGGGGTGGTTCAGGCACCGGCGAGGGTGTCGCGCTGCGCGGCCACGAACGCGGCGTCCACCGGGTCGCCGTGGCCGGGGACCACCACCGCCGGGCCCAGCGCGAGCAGGGCGTCCAGGGTGGCGGGCCACTCGGCGGGCACCGAGTCCGGCCCGACCGACGGCGGGGCGCCCTGCTCGACGAGATCGCCCGCGAAGACCACGCCGTCGACGTGCACCACCAGGTCGTGGTCGGTGTGGCCGCGGCCCGGCCGCCGCAGCGCGACGGCGCGTCCGCCGAGCTCGAGCACGGCCGGGGCGTCCGCGTCGGGGAGCGGGGGGTCGGTGCGGGCCAGCGCGTCGGCGGTCGCGTCGTCGCCCCGGTCGCGGTAGTACGCCGACCACTCCGCCCGCTGCGCCGCAGCCGTCGCGGCGATCGCCGCCCGGCAGGCGGGGTGGGCGTACACCGGGCACGGCAGGAACGCCGCGGTGCCGAAGCAGTGGTCGAAGTGGGCGTGGGTGATCGTGACGGCGAGCGGCAGCGCCGTCACCGCCCGCACCGCCGCGGCCCACTCCCGGCCCTGGACCGCGTCGCCGCGGGTGTCGACGACCAGCGCCCGCTCGCCCCCGAGCACCAGGCCGACGGTGAGGTCCAGCTCGCGGTAGCGCCGCGCGAGCACCCCGTCACCGACCTCCACCCACCGCCCGTCCACACCGGCGCACGCTAGTCACACCGCGCGCGGTCGCACACCGCCCGTGCGGTCGCACACCGCCCGGGCTCTCGCACACGCCGGGACGTGTGCGACAGCCCGGAACCTGTGCGAGGACCCCGCTGTCGAGCTCCGCGGCCAGGTCGACGTCGGCGCCGAACCCGTCGGCCACCAGCTCGCGTCCGGAGGCCAGGCCGCCCAGCACACCGCGCAGACCACGGGCCCGGGCCGCGACGAACAGGTCGACGGCGGCGTCGGCCTCGGGGGAGCGGTCGTCCAGCGACGCCGCGATCGCCCCGGCGCCCGGTGCGTCCTCGACGGCCACGCGCATCGCGCCGTCCGCCCACCGCTCCCCGGCCGCCACGATGCCACCGGCCCGTCGACCTCGCGCAGGGCCGCGGCCGTCGCCGTGGCGTTGCGCAGGCACCCGGCGACCAGCTCGACGCCCGGCCGCACCGCCGCGCACAGCGTCGCGCCGTTGGGGGAGGCGAGCGCGATGCGCGCCCCCGGGGCCAGACCCACCAGCGACGACGACCACAGCGGCGCAGTCCGCGCGCAGCAGAGCGACCCCCTCCGGCCACCACTCCAGCCGGTCGCGATGGGCCCGCCGGCGGTGCTCGGCGCGCATCACCGACGCACGGTGGTCACGCCCCCCGCCGTCGCACACGGTCCAGGCCCTCGCACAGGCCGGGACGTGTGCGACCGCCCGGAACCTGTGCGAGAGCGAGCCACCGTGGGGTGTGCGCGTCACTGCACGAGGGCCGGCTCGTCGGAGGGGGCGGCGACGGCGGGGGAGTCGAACTGGGTGCGGTGCAGCTCGGCGTAGCGCCCGCCCGCGGCGAGGAGCTCGCCGTGGGTGCCGCGCTCGACGACCCGGCCGGCCTCCAGCACCAGGATCAGGTCGGCCGCGCGGATCGTGGACAGCCGGTGGGCGATGACGAGGGCGGTGCGGCCCTCCAGCGCCGCGGCCAGCGCCTCCTGCACGGCGGCCTCCGAGGTGGAGTCGAGGTGGGCGGTGGCCTCGTCGAGCACCACCACCCGCGGCGAGACCAGCAGCAACCGGGCGATCGTGAGCCGCTGGCGCTCCCCGCCGGAGAGCCGGTACCCGCGCTCGCCGACGACGGTGTCGAGCCCGTCGGGCAGCGACGCGACGAGGTCGGCGAGGCGGGCCCGGCGCAGCGCCGACCAGATCTCCTCCTCGTCGGCGCCGGGACGGGCGAGCAGCAGGTTGGCCCGGATCGACTCGTGGAACAGGTGCCCGTCCTGGGTGACCAGCCCGACGGCACCGCACAGGTCGTCGAAGGAGAGCTCGCGCACGTCGACCCCGCCGATGCGCACCGACCCGGAGTCGGTGTCGTAGAGCCGGGGCAGCAGTTGGGCGATCGTCGACTTCCCCGCCCCGGACGAGCCGACCAGCGCGATCATCGCCCCGGCCGGGGCCCGGAAGGAGACCCCGTGCAGCACCTCCTCGCCGCCGCGCGCGTCGAGCCGGGCCACCTCCTCCAGCGACGCCAGCGACACCTTGTCGGCCGAGGGGTAGGCGAAGCGCACCGCGTCGAACTCGACCGACAGCGGCCCGTCGGGCAGCGGGGAGGGGTCGGCGGGCTCCGCGATCAGGGGTGTGAGGTCGAGGATCTCGAAGACCCGCTCGAAGCTGACCAGCGCGGTCATGACGTCGAGCCGGGCGCCCGCCAGGGCCGTCAGCGGCGCGTAGAGGCCGGTGATCAGCAGCGACAGGGCCACGACGTCGCCGGTGGCCATCGAGCCGGTGAGGGCGAGGACGCCGCCCAGGCCGTAGACCAGGGCCAGTGCCAGCGCCGAGACCAGCGTGAGCGCGGTGACGAAGACCCACTGCACCATCGCGGTGCGGACGCCGATGTCGCGCACCCGCGCCGCCCGCGCCACGAACTCCGCCGTCTCCTCGGCCGGGCGGCCGAACAGCTTGACCAGCGTGGCGCCGGGCGCGGAGAAACGCTCGGTCATCTGCGTGCCCATCCGCGCGTCGTGCTCGGCGGCCTCGCGCTGCAGCACCGCGAGCCGCCGCCCGACCCGGCGGGCGGGCAGCACGAACACCGGCAGCAGCACCAGCGCGAGCAGCGTGACCTGCCAGGACAGCGTGAGCATCACCCCGAGCGTGAGCGCCAGCGTGACGAGGTTGCCCACCACCCCGGACAGCGTGTCGCTGAACGCCCGCTGCGCCCCGATGACGTCGTTGTTGAGCCTGCTCACCAGCGCTCCGGTGCGGGTGCGGGTGAAGAAGGCGACCGGCTGGCGCTGCACGTGGTCGAACACCGCGGCGCGCAGGTCGAGGATCAGCCCCTCGCCCAGGGTGGACGACAGCCAGCGCTGGGCCACCCCGAACCCGGCCACGGCGACGGCGATGACCGCGATCAGCCCCGCCAGCCCGACCACGACGCCGGCCGGGCCGCCGGTGACGATCGCGTCGACGACCCGCCCGGCGAGCACCGGGGTGGCCACACCGAGCGCCGCGCCCACGACGCTGAGCACCAGGAACAGCGCCAGGCGGCGCCGGTGCGGCCGGGCGAACCCGGCGATCCGGCGCAGCGTGGCGCGGGAGAACGGCCGCCGCTCGTCGTGGGCGTGCGCGGCCTGGTACATCGAGTGCCAGGCCACCATCTCCATGCTCATGTCGGGCTCCCCTGCGTGGTGGTCGGGCCCAGTGTGGCCGCGGACCCTGACAGTTCTAGGACCTGAACCGCGGTTCAGGTCAAGTTCCGGTCCACCGGGATCGCGCGATCTCTGACAACCTGACGCCGTGACGACGAGCGAGCGCCCCTCCCGGGGCCGAGGCAGCGCCATCGGCGACGGCGTGACCTGGACGGCCCGCTGGAGCCTGCGGCTGATCCTGGTGGCGGGCGGGGCCGTGCTGGTCTGGCTGCTGGTGGGGGCGCTGTGGTCGGTGGTGCTGCCCACGCTGCTGGCGGTCATCCTGGCGACGGTGCTGTGGCCGCCCACGGCGTGGCTGCGCCGGCACCGCTTCCCGCCCGCGCTCGCCGCCGCCACCGTCCTGCTGGTCGGGATCGTGCTGCTGGGCCTGCTGATCACGCTGATCGGCACGTCGGTCGCGGGCAGCGTCTCCCAGATCGCGGCCAGCGCGACGACGGGCATCCAGGCCATCCGCGACTGGCTCGCCGGCCCCCCGCTCGACCTGGGCCAGAGCCAGCTCGACGAGTACATCCAGCAGGCCACCGCCCAGCTGCAGCAGAGCGTGTCGACGATCGCGACGAGCGTGGTCACCGGCGTCGGCGGCGTCGCCTCGGGCGTGGTCACGGCGATCCTGACGCTGGTGCTGGCGTTCCTGTTCGTCAAGGACGGCCCGCGGTTCCTGCCCTGGATCCGCACGGTCGCCGGCGACGGGGCGGGCGGGCACGTCGCCGAGGTGCTGCGCCGGATCTGGAAGACCCTCGGCGACTTCATCCGCACGCAGGCGATCGTCAGCCTGGTCGACTCGGTGCTGATCGGGGCCGGCCTGTTCATCCTCGGGGTGCCGCTGGCCCTGCCCCTGGCCGTGCTGACGTTCCTCGCCGGGTTCGTGCCGATCGTCGGCGCGATCGTGGCGGGGGCGCTCGGGGTGCTGGTGGCGCTGGTCAGCAACGGGTTCACGACCGCGCTGATCGTCCTGGTGATCATCGTGGCGGTGCAGCAGATCGAGGGCAACGTGCTGCAGCCGATGCTGCAGTCGCGCAGCCTGGGCCTGCACTCCGCGGTCGTGCTGCTCGCCGTCACCGGTGGCAGCACGCTCTACGGGATCGCGGGCGCGTTCCTCGCGGTGCCCGCGGTGGCCGCCGCGGCGGTGGTCCTGCGGTATCTGGGCGAACGGGTCGACGAGCGCACCGGTGTGGCGGGCACGCCGGACGCCTCGTCCGAGGACCCCGGCCCGGCCACCTACACCGACGGCCCGACGCCCCCCGAGGACGCGGTGGACGCCCCCGACGACGAGCCGGGCGAGGCCGTCGAGAAGCCCGGGTGATCACCGCTAGGCTCCCCGCGTCGCCGCCCACGGGGGTGGCCCCGCGCGAAGGGCGCATGTCATGAGTCCGGTGGACGAGATCCTGTCGCAGATCCCGATGAGCCAGCTGGCCGGCCGGCTCGGGGTGGACGAGAAGACCGCGGAGCAGGCCACCCGGCAGGCGCTGCCGGCGCTGCTGGGCGGTATCCAGGCCAACACCGACGACCCCGGCGGCGCGTCGTCGTTCGCGAACGCGGTCGCCCGCCACGACGCCGGGCTGGTGGCGGGCGGGGTCGACCTGGCGCAGGTCGACACCGCCGACGGCGACAAGATCGTCGGACACGTCTTCGGCGCCCAGCGCGGTCAGGTCGTCCAGCAGCTCGGCGCGGGCGCGCCCGGTGGCAAGGTGGGCCAGGACCTCATCGCCCAGCTGCTCCCCATCCTCGCCCCGATCGTCATGTCGTGGCTGGCCTCGAAGCTGACCGGGGGCGCCGCGGCGGCGCCCGCCCCCACTCCGCAGGCCCCCGCGGGCGGTGGCATCGGCGACGTCCTGGGCGGCATCCTCGGCGGCGTGCTGGCCGGTGGCGGCGGCCAGGGCGGCGCCCCGAACATCGGCGACCTGCTCGGCGGCCTGCTGGGCGGTGGCCGCCGGTAGCTACACGACCACGCGCATCGGGCGGCCCCGGTCGTCGGTGCCCGGGCCCAGCACCTCGTGGGTGCCGTCGGCGAAGCGGCGGGCCGACCAGGCCGCGGCGAGGGCGTCGAGCACGTCGTCGAGACGGGCGCCCGCGGGCAGGTCGGCCAGCGCGGCGGGGGTGTCGAGCCAGCGGTGCAGCGCCGCGATCCGCTGGCCGCCGCCGCGGGCCGTCTTCTTCGACGCGAACGCGACGTCGGGCGCGATCCGGCGCAGCGCAAGCTCCGGGTGCACCTCGACGACGTGCGGCGGCCGGTCGGCCACGGCGTCCCAGTCGAGGATCTTCGGTCCGATGTGGAAGCTCTGCAGGCTGATCGCGCGGCCGGTGAGCCGCCGCGCCACGGCGCACGCGGCGGCGTGGGTGGGCGCGGCCAGCACCTCCCGTGGCGGGGCGGGGAACACCGAGGAGCGGGCCCGGCCCAGCGCCCGGGCCGTCGCGTCGTCGCAGGCCCGGCGCCCGCCACCGGCGGGGAGCCCGAGCGGGATGTCGACGCCGACCGCGGTGCACCCGGCGGTCACCGCGAGCACGGCCGCGGCGTCGGGCACCACCGACCACTCCACGCGCCCGCCCGTCACCCGGGCGACCACCCACCCCCCGGGAACCCCGTCGACCCCGGCCACCGCGCTCATGGGGCAGGATCATCCCGTGCGCGTCTACCTCGGCTCCGACCACGCCGGCTTCGAGCTCAAGGGCAAGCTCATCGAGCACCTGAGCACGCTGGGCCTCGAGCCGATCGACATCGGCCCGTTCACCTACGACCCCGACGACGACTACCCGCCGTTCTGCATCGAGACGGCCCTGCAGACCGTCGCCGACGCCGAGAGCCTGGGCGTCGTCATCGGCGGGTCGGGCAACGGGGAGCAGATCGCGGCCAACAAGGTGCCCGGCTGCCGCGCCGCGCTCGCCTACAACGACGAGACCGCGCGCCTGGCCCGCGAGCACAACGACGCCCAGGTGGTGGCGATCGGGGCGCGGATGCACATCCTGGAGGAGTCGCTCTCCATCGTCGAGACGTTCCTGACCACCGGGTTCTCCGACGACCCCCGCCACCGTCGGCGCATCGAGATGCTCACCGCCTACGAGAGCACCGGCGAGTCCCCCGGCGTGCCCGAGTAATGCCCGAGGGCCACACGCTCCACCGGCTGGCCCGGACGCACCACCGGCGCTGGGTCGGCCACGAGGTCGCGGTCAGCAGCCCGCAGGGCCGGTTCGCCACCGGGGCGGAGATCGTCGACGGCCGGGTTCTCGAACGCGCCGAGGCCCACGGCAAGCACCTGTTCCACCACTACGGCCCGGACCTGGTCGTGCACGTCCACCTCGGCCTGTACGGGAAGTTCAGCAGCGTCAAGGTGCCCGCCGACGCCCCCCGCGGGCAGGTGCGCATGCGCGTCGTCGGGCCGACGCACTACGGCGACCTGCGCGGCCCCACCACCTGCGAGCTGATCGCCGACCACGAGGCCGACGCGGTGCACGCCCGGCTGGGGGCCGACCCGCTGCGCGCCGACGCCGACCCGGACCGGGCCTGGGCCCGCATCTCCCGCTCCCGCGCGCCCCTGGCCACGCTGCTCATGGACCAGACGGTGATCGCGGGCGTCGGCAACGTCTACCGGGCCGAGGCGCTGTTCCGGCTCGGCCTCGACCCGTTGCTGCCCGGCCGGGCGCTGGACCGCCCCACCTGGGACGCCCTGTGGGCCGATCTCGTCGACATGCTGCGCGACGGCGTGCGGCGCGGGAAGATCGAGACGCTGCGGCCCGAGGACGACCCGCGCATGCAGGACGTGCCCGACCGCGGCGCCCTGTGCGCGCGGCGGGTGTACGCCTACCGCCGCACCGGGCGGCCGTGCCTCATCTGTGGCACGCCGATCGCCCACGAGAAGCACCTGGCGCGCAACCTGTTCTGGTGCCCCACCTGTCAGCCGTCCACCGGCGCGGCGTGACCCGTCCGAACGGTCACGCTCCGTGATCGGTTCGCGCCGCGCCGGCATGCCGGACGGGGCGGGTCCGCGCCGCCCGGGCACGGACGGCGCGGACCCGGGCCGGTGACGAGAGGGGGCCGCCACCGGCCGGGAACGGGCGCGGGAACCGCTGCCCGACTTCCCGACCGTGACTCGGCGACGGTGATCGCACCGTTACCTCCGGACGGCCCGCCACGACGACACGCAGTGACCGGGCGCCGGGGTGCCCCGACGACCGGTGAACGGCACCGACCGTCCGTCCGGCCGTGCGTGCCGGTCCGGAGCGCGGCTACGCCGGGACCGGGGGGACCCCGCCGGTCGCCAGCTCGGCGAGATGGCGGATGGAGCAGGGGAACCGCTCGCGGTGCGCGGAGTGGCCGCGACACCACCCGTCGGCAGCCGGGGAGTGCTCGGCGAGCAGTTGCGCGACGAGGGCGGGGGAGCCGGCGAGCTGCTCCGCGCACTCGGTGAACAGATCCATCGCCATGCCGACTCCCTCGTGGGTGCACCCGCACCCGGTCGTCGACGTCCGTGCACTGCGGGCCGACCGGTTCGGGCACCGGGACACGAGCAACCGAACGTCGCAACCGCGGCCGTCCGGGTTCACCCGGGGGCCGCACGGTGTCACCGGTTCGGCCCTGTGCCGGGGACGGCGGGGCGGCGCCGGATCAGGCGGGCCAGGGCTGCCCGGGGTCGAGGTGGGTCGGCAGCCCGAACTCCGGGAACAGCCGGGGGTCGATGAAGCTGTGCTGGGCCGCGATGAGGTCGCCGCGGAACTCCAGCAGCTGGATGCCCCACGGGTCGTGCCCGCCGCGGCCGTCGGGGCGGTAGGAGCCGAACCCGGACAGGCCGTTGGCCCGCACCGGCAGCAGCCGTGACCCCTCGCAGCCCGCCCCCGGCCCGACGAACCAGCGGGCCAGCTCGTCGCGCCCCTGGATCCACAGCTCGTAGGGCGGCATCGAAAGCACCGCGTCCTCGTGCAGCAGCGCGACCAGCCCGGCGACGTCGTAGCTCTCGAACGCGGTGAGGTAGCGACCCAGGAGCACCTGCTGGTCGGCCGTGACGGGTGCGGTGCGCTCGACGTCGCGCGCGGCGAGGGTGGCGCGCGCCCGCTGCAGCGCACTGTTGACCGAGGCCACCGACGTCTCCAGCAGCTCGGCCACCTCGCTCGCCTGCCAGGCCAGCACCTCCCGCAGGATCAGCACGGCCCGCTGCCGGGCCGGGAGGTGCTGGAGCGCGGCGACGAAGGCGAGCCGCACGCTCTCCTTCGCCGCCGTGAGCTCGGCCGGATCGGCGGTGGTGGGCAGCACCCGGTCGTCGGGCATCGGGCCGACCCACTCGTGGTCGGCCCGCTTCGTGTCGGTGAACGACTCGACCCGCGACGCCGGCCCCAGGTCGACCGGGCGGGCCCGGCGCTTCTGGCTGCGCAGCATGTCGAGGCAGACGTTGGTGGCGATCCGGTAGAGCCAGGACCGCACGGCCGAGCGGCCCTCGAAGCCGTCGGCCTTGCGCCAGGCGCGGACCATCGTCTCCTGCACCGCGTCGTCGGCCTCGAAGGCGGAGCCGAGCATCCGGTAGCAGTAGCCGGTGAGCTCGCGGCGGTAGCGCTCGAGCTCCTCGGGGGCAACGTCGGCGGGGGTGGTCGTCGTCACGTCGGCGACCCTACCGCCGACCCCCGACATCCCTGCGCGGAAATCCGCACCGGTCGGGCCGGGACCGCGTCGGCGGCGCGGCTCAGCCGCTCAGGATCTGTGCGGCGGTGCGCGTGGTCGCCCGGCCCGGCCCGCGCCGGAACGCCCACGTCGACCAGGCGTAGCCGGCGACGGCGATCGCGACGCACCACGCCACCGCGAGCAGCGCGGTGCCGGCGTCGGGGGTGCCGGTGAGCAGCCCGCGCATCGTCTCGTTGATCGGGGTGAACGGCTGGTGCTCGACGAACCACCGCATCCCGGCGGGCACCGACCCCACCGGTACGAACGCGCTGGAGAGCACCGGCAGGAAGTGCCCGATCTGGGCGAACCCGTTGGCGCCCCCGGGGCTGCCCCCGACCAGCCCGAACGCGACGCCCAGCCACGTCATCGCCGTCGCCAGGAGCACCGTCAGCCCCAGCGCGCCGAGCCACCCCAGCGGCCCGGCGTCCGGCCGGAAGCCGAGCAGCAGGGCCAGCGCGAGCGTCAGCGCGACGCTGACGAGGGTGCGCAGCACCGCCCCGGCCGCGGTGCCGTGCAGCACGGCGGACTGCGCGATCGCCATCGTCCGGAACCGGTCGATGACGCCCTCGGTCAGGTCCATGCTGACGCCGACGGCCGTGCTCGCCACGCCGGAGGCGATCGCCATGACGAGGATGCCCGGCGCCAGGTAGTCGACGTAGGTGAGGCCGCCGGGCAGCGCGGTGCCCAGCGCCCCGCCGAACACCCCGACGAAGATGAGCAGGAAGAACACCGGCACGAGCAGCCCGCTGACGGTGATCAGCGGGTTGCGCAGCGAGTGCGTGATGTCGCGGCGCAGCATGGTCAGCGAGTCGGTGATCATCGGTGGCTCCCGGTGAGGGCGAGGAAGACGTCGTCGAGGTCGGGGGTGTGCACGGTCAGGCCGGCCACCGCGTCGGGGTCGAGCCGGTCGAGCAGGGCGCGCAGCGAGCGGACGTCGCCGTCGCCGGGCACGTCCAGGGTGAGCGCGTCGTCGTCGCGGGCCCCGTCGACGGCGCGCGCGGCCCGCTCCAGCGCCGCGGCGTCGGCGAAGCGCAGCCGCACGTGCCCGCCCGGGACGTGCCGTCACCGTCCCGGACCTGTACGACGGCGCGGTGTTCGACACGCTCGACGCCGGCGTCGCCCATGCCCACGGGATCGGCTTCGGCACCGTGCTCGAGCGCGGTCGGCGGGCCGTCGAGGGGCTGCCGGCCGGGCTCGTCGCCGTCGGGATGTCGCTGGGCGCGCTGCCCGCGCAGGAGCTGGCGCAGACCCGCCCCGGCGCGCTCGGGGCGGTGCTGCTGCACGGCTGCGTCCCGCCGTCGGAGTTCGGCGGGTGGCCGCCGGGGCTGCCGCTTCAGGTCCACGTCATGGCCGACGACGAGCTCGGCGACGTCGACGAGGCGCGCGAGCTGGTCGCCGGCGTCGACGGGGCGGAGCTGCACCTCTACCCCGGCGGCGACCACCTGTTCACCGACGCGAGCCTGCCCGTGCACGACGCGGCGGCCACCGACCTGGTCGTCGGGCGGATGCTCGGGTTCCTGGCCCGCAGCTGACCACCCCGCATCAGTTCAGACGCGCGGTGAGGTGGACCTCCACGTCGTCCCCGTCACCCTTGCCGATCGCCCGGCGGACGGGGGCGGCCACCGGGAGCTTGTGGGTCCCGTCGCCCAGGGCCATGAACGCACCGGTGAACGGGTGGCCGTCGACGGTGCCGGCGACCTTGACCAGGCCTCGCGTGCCGAAGATCCGGGCCGAGTCCGGCAGCTGGACGCAGGTCCAGGTGTCGCCCGGGCGTACCCGGCCCAGCCGGGCGGTGAAGGTGATGTCCAGGTCCCCGGCGCTCATGACGCCGGCCCGCCGGTCGGCACGCCCGAGACCGTCCGGGCCCCCACGTCGGTGCGCAGCCCGCACCCCGGCACCCCGGTGGAGAACCGCGACGCCCAGTCCTGGTCCGTCGCCGGGACCGGCACGCTCGGCACCCTCGTCGTCATCGTCATACCGGTGAGACGTCGGGGCGGATCGGAACTCATCTGCCCTGCGCCGACCCGTCAGGAGACGCGGAAGACCGGCCAGCCGATCTCGGTGCGCCACGCCGCGGGATCGCGCGCGTCCCGGGGGCCGACGAGGTAGACCTCGCGCACCGGCCCGGCCACCGACATCGCGTTCTCCACCACCCACGTCCCGAGCTCGCCGTAGGTGACCTCGATGCCGTCGTGCTCGCCGGCGTGGGTGGTGACGGCCAGCTCCGCGGCGGGCAGGACCGCGGGGTGCACGCGTCCGGTGCTGGGCGGCGCCGCGGTCGGCAGGTAGACGAGCGCGTGCCCGCGCTCCCGCTCGAACAGGGCGTTGTCGTAGCTGCCGCCCGGCGGCCCGGTCACGGCGGCGCCGACGGCCGCCTCCAGCTCGGCCATCGCCCCGGCGAACCAGGCCGCGACGTCGCCGTGCCCGACCACGGCCTCCACCGCCGCGACCGTCCGCGCGGGCTCCGCCCGCAGCTCGACCTCGATCGGCGCGGGATCGGGCCGGAGCAGGCGGCGCAGCGACACGACCGCGGCCCGGGTGCGGTCGAGCGCGTCCTCCAGGCGGCGCAGGTGGTCCGCGACCAGGGCCGCCCGGACACCGGGATCGGGGGTCCGCAGGATCCGCTGCACGTCGTTCAGGGGGACGTCGAGCTCGCGGAGCCGGTGGATGACCTGCGCGGTCGGAATCTGGTCGACGCCGTAGTAGCGGTAGCCGGTGGTCCCGTCCACCACGGCGGGCTCCAGCAGGGCCGCCTCGTGGTACCGGCGCAGCGTCCGCACGCTGAGGTGGGTCAACCGCGAGAACTCCCCGATGGTCAGCACCCGCGCATTCTGGACGCTCCACCCGGGGGAGGGTCCACGGCTTGACCCTCCCGCGCCGGGAGGACGCACGGTGTCCTCATGACACAGCACACCGACCTGACCTCCGACCTCCTCCCGGCCACCGTGCGCGGCTTCATGGCCGCCCACATCGCCCGCGACGCCGGCCTCTCCTCGTACCTCGCCGAGGACGTCGTCGTCGTCGACCAGGGCGAGACCGTCCGCGGCCCGCAGGCCCACACGTTCCTGCGGGACGCCGGGTCCGAGTTCGAGTACACGACCGAGCAGACCGGCGCCCACCGCGTCGACGACACCCACTGGGTGGTGACCGTGCGGATCGAGGGCTCCTTCCCCGGCGGCGTCGCCGAGCTCGACTACCGGTTCACGCTGCGCGACGACCTCGTCGCCGAGCTCGTCATCGCCAACCACGCGGCCTGACCGCCCGCGCACCGTCGATCGTCAGGAGAGAGATGTCCGGCAGGGATCGCGATCGCCTCGACGGGCGCCGCGCGCTGGTCACGGGCGGGTCCAAGGGCTCGGGCGCGGCCGTCGTCACGAGGCTGCGGGAGATGGGGGCCGACGTGTACGCGACGGCCCGGACGATGCCCGACGGGTACGAGCACCCCGACCGGTTCATCGAGGCCGACACCTCGACGGTCGAGGGCGCGGCCGCCGTGGCCGCGCGGATCGCCGAGGCCGGACCGCTCGACATCCTGGTGCACGTCGTCGGCGGGGCGTCGACGCCGTCCGGGGGGTTCGCGGTCATCACCGAGGACCAGTGGCTCACCGAGCTGCAGCTCAACCTCCTGGGCGCGGTCCGGCTCGACCGGGCGCTGCTCCCGGCGATGATCCGGTCCGGGGCCGGGGTGGTGCTGCACTTCACCTCGATCCAGCGCGAGCTGCCCCAGTACGACGCGTCCCTGGCCTACGCGGCGGCGAAGGCCGCGCTGCGCACCTACAGCAAGGGGCTCGCCAACGAGCTCGCGCCGCGGGGCGTGCGGGTCAACGCCATCAGTCCCGGGGGGATCGAGACCGCGGCCTACGAGCGGTTCGTGGACCGGATCGCCGAGGGCAACGGGCTCACCCGGGAGGCGGCGAAGCAGACGATCTTCGACTCCCTCGGCGGGGTGCCACTGGGCCGGTTCGCCGACGTCGAGGAGATCGCGGACCTGGTCGGGTTCCTGGTCTCCGACCGCGCCTCCGCGATCGTGGGCGCCGAGTACGTGATCGACGGCGGGACGGTGCCGACCGTCTGAGGCGGGGCCACCGCCGTGCTCGACGTCCCGGGTCCGACGCCGTTGCCACCGGCTGCTGCACATCGGCCGATCAGGCGTCCGGCACGATCGTCGATCTTACCTGTGACCTGGTCGGGGTGGCGGGATTTGAACCCACGGCCCCTCGCTCCCAAACCGAGGCCACAGGGTCCGGCACCGTCCGCCACCAGCCGCACGAGGTGCAGGGGAGTGCTCCCGGATGCGGCTCCGTACGGGGTCGTTGCTGTCACGGTTCGCTGTCAGCTCGTCGAGGTGTCGGCAAGGTCGACGCTATGCACGCGGCGCCGGCCGAGCACACCGCGGAGCACCTCGACGACGGCGCGTCCGTCCTGCGCGGGCAGAGCGCATGACAACCTCTCTCCGGGCCGCCGTGCCCGACTGCAACGGGCCGCGCCGGGCGGCGCCGGCCGCCCGCCGCGGGCCGGAGGCAGGAGCGGCGGGCAGGCCGGGCGACGCCCGGGGCGCGGCCGGTGCCAGGCCGAGCCTGGCGGCCCGGCCAGGGCTTGTCACATGTGCTATATCTGTCCGCTCCAAGGACATGAACGCCCTCGACATCGAGCCGGCTCCGCTCTGGTGTCCCTCGTTCCCGAGCGCCGAGCTCGTGCAGCACGCGGCCGATTTGATCCCGCACATCACGGCCAGCGCCGTCGGCGAGTCGAGCGTGCTCACCGAGGGACCGCGCTGGGAGATCGTCGTCAGCCCCGGCGTGTTCCGCGTCCGCACTCGCGACTACGCCCGCGCAGAGCGCACCCACGAGCGGGCCGTCGAGCGGCGCCGCAAGCACGTCGACATCGCGGCCACCTGGGAGGGCGACATGCCCGAACCGCTGCCCACACGCGGCACCATCACGGCCTGGACGAGACGCTCCCGCGCCCGCCTGGTCGAACGGCTCTCGGACCTGGACTACACCTACCTCTACGGCCGGTTCCACGTCTGCGCCGGTTGCCGGCGTGAGTACGACGAGCAGCTCGACCGCTGCCCCCGCTGCCGCCACGCCGGCCGCACGACGGAGGATCGGCGCGGCCGGCTCCCGGCCATGCTCACGCTGACCTACCCCGGCGACTGGCTCACCGTCGCCCCGACCGCCGACGTGGCCACCAAGCACTTCCAGGCGCTGTGCAAGCGCTACGCGCGGACGTGGGGTGAGCCGCTGCGCGGGCCGTGGAAGAAGGAGTTCCAGCGTCGGGGCGCTCCGCACTTCCACCTCTCGACCACCCCACCGATGAGCACGACCCTCCTCCACGACCCGGCCACCGGCCAGCCGATCCGGGTGGACTTCAAGCGCTGGCTCTCAATCACCTGGGCCGACATCGTCGGGCACCCCGACCCCGAGCAGCGCCGCCGCCACCTGCTCGCCGGCACGGGGGTGGACTACGCCCAGGGCATCAAGCTCACTGACCCGCGGCGGATGGCGATGTACTTCGCCAAGTACGGCACCGGCGGGGCCAAGGAATACCAACACCAGGTGCCGCGCGAGTGGCTCACTACCGTCTGCATCTGCACGGAGTGCGGGGCCGGCTACAACTCCTACCGCGACGAGTGCCCGGACTGTGGCTGCCCCGACGCCGACGTGACCGAGGAGGGGAGCGTGGGCCGGTTCTGGGGCTACCGGGGCCTGCACCGCGAGTTGGCCATCCGGCAGGTGACGCCGGCGGTCGGGATCGCGGCCGGTCGCATCGCCCGGCGCTGGTACCGGGCCAAGGGCCTCCGGAAGACGATCAGCGTGCAGCGGGTCGAGCAGTCCACCGGCCGTGTGACCTACCGGCGCTCGACCGTGCGGAAGGAGCTGCTCAAGCATGGGCGCGGGTTCGTCTGCGTCAACGACGGTTCCGAGTTCGCCTCCCAGCTCGCGCGCTACCTCGCCGACCTCACCACCGCTGGTTCTTCCTGACCACGTGCCCGAGCTGGCTCTCCCTCGCGGCGCAGGCAACGCCCGATCAGGAGCGGGGTCGGGCGCATCGGTGGAGCGCCCCGCTGGACGAACGACCGATGCGCCCGGCACCGGTCCTGATAGCCCTTGGGTGGGTCGTGAGGGAGAGCCCAGGCTCTCCTGAGCGGTGCCCGGGCGCTAGGTACGAATCTACGTACAAGTGAGCAATGCCTGAAAGCTAAATTGACCCGCCGCACTTGATGCGCTCTATGACAATCTTACGCCCTTGAAATTGAAGGCGTTGCCGCTGAAATTGACGCAGCTCGACAGGGCTCATTCGTTGATGCACTAGGAAAGCCCGCAACTCCGCATTCTGGCTTGGTCTGGCATGCATCTCGATAAGGCTGACGCCAGCCTGGAGTTGGTCGCGCACATGACTTGCACTCGCGCCGCCTCCCTTCGCCTCAGCGACAACGTATGAGGTGCCACCGGCTGCTGATTTGCTTGTGAGTACGTCGCAGAGCTTCCCGTCAATGTCATGATTCGACTGCAGGGCACTCCCAGAAAGATTAACTGCGTTGTCGCGCGGAAGTATAATGCGGCAGCCGCCCTCGTCGAACTTCGGCAAGCGACAGCAGGGATCTTGAAACAGCGAACCCGGGAAAGAGTTACGAGCCATTCGAGAGCCTGCGCTCGAAGACGACCATCTCGTCGTACAGGCGCTCCGCAACTCGCTCAAAAGATGCGTTTGGTATGCCTGACCGATCAGTAGGAATTTGCTCGACAACGGTACCATCCGCCGATGGCTCGAATCTGTATGCGGACACCGCGTAAGTGTCGAGCTGTTCAACGTCTAAGTACCCGGCAATGCTTGCGGTGTCGTCCGGCATTGCAGCAGCAAGCATGCTGTTGCTAAGTTGCTGAAGGAAGTATTCGCTGTGTGTTGTAAGAGCTACGATAAGTCCTGAGTTAACGAGTTCTACTAGGATTCGCGCCAGGACTATCTGTGCTGAAGGGTGAAGATGGGCTTCGGGCTCCTCGATGATGAGCATCTCGTCGGTTTGAACGATGTTTCTCAGGTATAGAACGATCGGCGCGATCTCGGAGATCATCGAGCTGGTTCGAGATAAGGGATAAGCGCCGACAGGTGTCTTGTAGTAGACTTCGAGGCTGTTTCTTGCCTCCTGTAAGACGATCTCTCCGTCGAGCAGTTCACTTTCAAGTCGCTCGGCTTGGTGCTCGAAGTCGCCGCGCGGCTCAATTTCTAGCTCGGTGAGATTGCCCAAGAACTCCGCCACTACACCACTGAGTGCCGGAATATTCATGGCACGGATGCCGGCGAGTGAAGACTGTCGAATAATTGCACCTGACAAGGCCTTCTGCGACTGCATAAGACCAGACCGCGCTGCAGGCAAGTAGCTGGTTGCTGCCGGCATCTCTTGGAAGCAGGCGAAGTTCAACTCGCGCAATATCTCGCGCAGATGGAACTGTCCTCGCCGGGATGCGCCTTGAAACCGTCGCGTGCGAAGTTGAATCTGTCGCCATCTCGATGCGCTCAGTTCGTTCCAAACTGACTCGATTTCGGGGTGCCGGATCTGCATAGAATTTCGGTGTGCTCCCAGGCCGATCCGGATGCCCCACTGTGGCCGATCAAAGTCCAGTCTGAACGCAGATCTAGGCGCCTTGCCCAGTCTCCGTCGGCGCAATTCTGTTGCCTCGGTAGCGGTGACCCGCTCTATTTCTGGAATAAGAGACCAGGCGTAGCGTGTCAAGCTTTCGTTTAAGTGATCGGCAAAGAATCGTTGCAGGTCTGGCTGCAATGTGTCGAACTTGACTCTGGACTTGCTGCCCATGAGCGAATTTGCCGCTTCGGTCATCTCAGGGTCTAGTTCGTTCAGGCGCAGACTAGTTCTTCCGTACTGGACAAAGGAATCGTCGCGCGCGAATCTCGACAGTAAGGCATGAATGCTTGCCGCCGCGAACGACTTACCGGTATTGTTAAAGCCGACAAAAACTAGCAGGCGACTTAATGGGATCTCGGCTGCCCGAATTGGTCCGAGGTTTTGTATAGTGATCTTCATGTGCAGCTTTCCTTATTCTGTTCTAGTATGGCTGGCTGCAGTCTGTTCGTAAACCCAGGTGATATAGTCGCGGTGACCAGATGTAATCGGCAACGCGATGACGCAGGGAACGTCGTCGGGATGGCTGCGGTCGGCTCGTGCAACGATCTCGGGGACAAGGCTCGCGCGAGTGTGTAGTCCCACCCTCGCCTGCGCCTCGTCGTGCACCTCTCCATCCCATCGGTAGATCGCCCGGATTCGCTCGATGTTATGCCCACATGCCACTAAGCGCTCCTGTACGAGCGATCGTGTGAACTCGGCCAACCACTCCGCGCTCTCGGCCGTGATGACGACCTCGACGCACTCCAACTGCTCAGGGGCCGGCTCGGTCATGACGCACTCGCTTTCTCGTCGCTCCGCAGCTTGTCCATGAGGGCCACGACCTCATCCTTGGTCTTCGCGAGGGCTCCCCACCCGGTGATGATCGGCCCGTCGTAGCTGAGTCCGACCCAGCGACCCACAGCGTTAACACCGTGCTGGTGGAGGGTGAAATACACCGTGCCCTTCGAGCGGATGGCGCCCTCGTTCGCGACATACCAGCCCATGAGGACCTCGTTGTCCCACACGCGCATCTCGCCCTGCCACGTGTAGCCGCCGCCCTCGACGGGGGTGCCGCGGGTGACGGCGACAAACTCGACGGTGTCGCCGCGCTGGCTCATGCGGATCTCGTGGGGGTTGAGCACCTCCACGCCGTCCTTCCAGGACTGCCAGCACGCCCACCAGTCGCCGGTGAGGTCGATGCGGTGTGTCTCGTCGCCGGCCAGCTCGTCGATCGAGATGCCGAGGGCTCGGGCGATGGTCTTCGCGACCGACAGCGTCGGCTGTGTCTCGCCGGCTTCGTAGCGGCGGATCTGTCGACGGTCCACGCCGACCTTGGCGGCCAGGTCGCCCTGGGACATGCCCAGTTCGCTGCGACGGTGCCGGATGACTTCGTTCATCTCCATGTTGTTCATCCATTGAGCAGGGGGACGGTCGTGTCCTGCGAGCCGGACGCTACCGTCCGCAGCTAGAGGTCTGACTTGTCCTTGACAGGGGACGTGTACGTCCTCCACGCTACGGACGTAGATGTCCTCGGTCGAGGACAGAGAAGTCTCACTCGTCAAGGAGTGCAGTTACCGTGATCCAGAACTTCAAGGTCGACCAGACCCGCACGTTCAGCTCCGTCCTGCTGCTCGGCGTCGAGCCGAAGACGGCGTTCGGGGACCCCTATCGACAGGAGACGGCCAAGGACGGCACGCCCAAGTGGGTCGCCCAGCTCGCGGCGGAGTTCCGCGCGTTCGGGCGCCCGCAGCGCGAGCTGATCAACGTCGGCGTCACGAGCGAGAAGGACCCGGGGGAGGGGCTCGCCCCCGGCACGCCGGTCGAGCTATTGGACTTCGAGGTCGGGGTGATGGAGCGCAAGAACCGCGAGGGCCAGGTGACTGGCGTGCAGGTCTGGTACCGAGCCGGGGCGATCCGCTCCACCGCCGCGACCGGCCAGGCGCCCAAGCCGCGCGCGACCGAGGGGGCGGCGTGATGGAGCACCGCATCCCCGACATGGCCCGGGCGATGGCCGAGATCGGCTCCGGGCTGTTGGCACTGCCACTGGACGAATTGCCCGACATCGCGGCGGTGCAGGTGATTACCTGCTGGCCCGAGCGGCTGGCCGTCCGCCTGCAGCTGTCGATGGTCGGCCTCGGCGACCGGGTCGACGCGCTGATCGCCTGGGCGGACGCGCTTCCCGAACCTGCTGCGGCCGGCCGGGAGTGCGAGGACTACATCCGGTTGGAGGTCAGCGGCCTCGTCGGCGGCGTGCGCATCACGGTGTGGGCGCACCTGCGCGGCCCGGACCTCAACGACACGGCGTGCTTCCTGAGCCTCCCGCTCGACGATGAGACGCACCGCTTGTCCCTCGCCAGGCTCCGTGCGCTGGCCCGGCACCGGGCGGAGAGAGTCGATGCCTGAGCGCGCGGCCGTCCTGGTGTGCCAGGACTGCCCACACGTGTGGGAGCCGGCCCGCACGACCGCGACGGAGTTCGCCGCGCTCGTGCGGGCCGGCTGTCCCGACTGCGGCGGCTGGGTCTGGCTAGGAGAGCTGGTCGAGAGCGGGGCGGAGCGATGAGCCTGGAACCGCACACGGCCGCCGTTGTCGCCCGATCCGCAGTCCCGGAGCAGGGTCGGGGACCCGTCGCCTGGTGGCGCCGTCGCCGCGAGGCCCGCGAGCTCGACGAGTACGCGCGCTACCTCGGGTGGCAGTGGACCGACACCGTCGACGGCGCCCATCTCGTCCACCACACGGTGACGGCCGCGCGCATCCCGCACACGTCGGTCCCGCAGCTCGTTGCGGTCGAGGCCGGCCCGCCGCTGACGCTCGTCGTCCGGATGCTGCCGGGCCAGGTCGTCGACGACTACCGCGCCCAGGCCCACCGGCTCGCCGAGGGCATGGGCGTGCCAATGGTCCGCGTGACCCCCTTCCGGCACGGCTGGGTGCGGGTCGCACTGCTCGTCCGCGACCCGCTGACGACCCCGATGCCGCTGCCGTACCGGCCGCCGGGGACGTCGGCGACCGCGCCCGTGCTGCTCGGCGCCGACGAGTTCGGCAAGCCGGTCACGATCTCCTTCGCCGACCGCGTGCACCTGATCGTGCAGGGCCGCACCGGGTCGGGGAAGTCGCGGCTGTCCTACGCGGTTCTGCAGCAGCTCGCGGCCGCGCCGGACGCGCTCATCGCCGGCTGCGACCCGTCGTCGGTGCTGCTCCGTCCGTTCGTCGGCTCGCGGCACGCCCGGTGGCAGTCGCTGGGCGCCGACGTCGACGCACACGCCCGGATGCTCGACGCCCTGGTGGCCGAGCTGGACGGCCGACTCGCGCGCATCCCGCAGCGCGCCGACGTGCTCCCGCTCGACGCCGGTACGCCCCTGCTGTTCGTCGTCCTCGAGGAATGGCTCGCCCTGCTCGGCATGGCCGGCGCGGACCGCAAGCTGCGCGAGCGCCTGGCCGTCGCCGCGCGCCGGCTCGCGGCCGAGGGCGGCAAGGTCGGCATCCGCGTGATCATGCTGCCGCAGCGGGCGGAGGCCAACGAGGTCGGCGGCGGTCTGCTGCGCGGCCAGTTCGCCTACCGGGTCTCGCTGCCCGTCGACAACGTCGACGCGGTCCGGCTGCTGCACCCGGCCGTGTCCGTCCCGGCCGCCGAGGACCACGTGCGCAACGGCCGGCCCGGCGTCGCGCTGTACGACGCGCCCGGCCAGGCGGGGCGCCTGCGCACGCCGTGGATGCCGGACTACTCCGAGTACTGGGACGCGATCGTCACCGCCACCAAGGAGAGCTGATGCCCGAACCGCGCACGACCACGCCGCTGCGCCTGCTCCTCACCGTCGAGGAAGCGGCCGACGCGCTGCGCATCGGGCGGAGCAAGGTCTTCGACCTCATCCGGTGCGGGGAGCTGGACTCCGTCAAGATCGGCCGTCTCCGCCGCGTCCCCGAGGACGCCGTGCACGCGTTCATGCGCCGGCTGCTCGACGAGCGGAGGAGCGCGTGACGAGGAAGGCGAACGCCAACGGCGAGGGCAGTGTGTGGCTGCGCAAGGACGGCCGCTGGTGCGCCGGTGCCTACGTCCGGACCGTCGGCAACAAGGTGCAGCGACGCTACGTCTACGGACGAACGCGCAAGGAGGCCACGGCGAAGCTGGCCGAGCTGCAGAAGCGCCACAACGACGGCATGGCGGCCGGCTCGACGACGCTGACGGTCGAGCAGTTCCTCGCCGAATGGCTCGCCCACATGGCGCACCGCGTGCGCCCGCAGACCGTGGCCGGCTACGAGAACAACGTCCGGCTGCACCTCGTGCCGCGCATCGGGTCCAAGAAGCTGAGCCGGCTCACCGTCCGGGACGTCCGGATCATGGTCGACGACATGCGCGGATCGGAGATGAGCCCGCGGATGGTGCAGTGGGTGCACTCCACGTTGCGGGTCGCGCTGCAACACGCGTTCGCGGAGGACCTCGTGACGCGCAACGTCGCTCGCGGCGTGCGCATCGAGACGCCCGAGAAGGTGACCGTGATCGAGCCGTTCACCGTCGACGAGGCGCGGGAGTTCCTCCGCAAGGCCCGTGATCATCGCCTGTACGCGCTGTGGGCGACCGTCCTCCTGCTCGGCCTGCGGCGCTCGGAGGTGTGCGGCCTGCACTGGTCGGACGTCGATCTGGTCAAGGGCACGGTGCGGATCACCCGCGGGCTGCAACGCACCGGCGGAGCGCTGCAGGAGCTGCCGACCAAGACCAAGCGGTCTCGCCGGACCGTCCCGCTGCTGCCCTTCCTGGTCCAGGTCCTCGACGAGCACCGGGAGCGCCAGGGCAAAGAGCGGGCAGACGCCCGGCACTGGCAGGACACTCCGTACGTCTTCACGTCGTCGGTGGGCACGCCGCTCGAACCGCGCACGCTCACCCGGACCTTCCACGCGCTGTGCGTGCGGCACGGCCTGCGTCGCGTCCGGCTGCACGACCTGCGGCACACGTGCGTGAGCCTGCTGCTGGCGCTCGGCGTCAGTCCGCGTGTGGTGATGGAGATCGTCGGCCACTCCGCCATCGAGATGACCATGAACGTCTACGCGCACGTCTCGCTGGACAACCAGCGTGCCGCGCTCGCCCTGCTCGACGACCAGCTCACGGACGGACTCCGATGACCCGCATTGCTGTCAACGACCGCTGTCAACCGGTCGGCAAGATCGTCGATCTTGCCTGTGACCTGGTCGGGGTGGCGGGATTTGAACCCACGGCCCCTCGCTCCCAAAGCGAGTGCGCTACCAAGCTGCGCCACACCCCGTCGGGGTGAGTGTAGGCGCGCCTCCACGGAAAGTTCTCCGCCGGTCTGAACGCCGGTGCGGCGCACCGCGTAGCACCGGGTGAACCGGCATGAACCAGTCGCCGGGCCGTCTCCGGGAGGAACCGTCTCCATGCGCCCCACCGTTCGTCGGATCGCGATCCTCAGCGCGATCACCACCGTCTCTGTCGCCCTGTCCGCCGGCGTCGCCTCCGCCCAGGACACCGAGGTGCCCGAGCCCAGCTCGTTCACCAGCATGTTCACCGCGATGGCGACACCCGACATGGTCGTGAATGCCGACGGCGTGGCCACCCCCGGTGAGGAGGGCGCCACCGGCACCTTCAACTACCGGATCAACAGCGACGAAGAGATCATCTGCTACGACATCACCCTGAACGGGGTGACGCCGCCCTACGAGAGCCCGGCGCGCACGGCGACGCACATCCACGAGGGCACGGCCGGGATGGCGGGCCCGCCGCGCATCGCGTTCCCGAACCCCGAGGACGACGGAAGCGGCGCCCTGCGCAGCGAGGGGTGCCTGCAGGGACCGTTCACCACCGGCGTGGCGCCCGAGGGCACCGACACCGGGGAGGGCTTCTCGCTCGCCCAGATCGAGGCCGACCCGTCGAGCTTCTTCACCGACTCGCACACCGCGAACTTCACCGCCGGCGCGGTCCGTGGCCAGCTGACCAGCGTGCCGATGGGCGGGGTGGCCACCGGTGCCGGCGGCGCCGCGAGCGAGAACTGGGCGCCGGTCGCGCTCGGTGCCGCCGCACTCGTCGGTGCCGCGGGCGTGGGCACTCTGGTGGCCCGGCGGCGTGCGCAGGACTGATCCGAGGGCCGGCGACCGCCCGGGGACCCGTGGGTTCCCGGGCGGCGTCGTCGTAGCCGCCCTGGTGTTCGTCGCCGGGTGCGGGGCGGCTCCGGCCGCGCCCCCGGCGGTCCCTGTGACGACCGCCCCCACGGCCCTCACCCCGCCCCCGGTCGTCGCCCCGGCCGAGCCTGCGGCCGTCGCGATCCCGTCGATCGGGGTGCGCTCCGACCTTCTGCACCTCGGCCTCGCCGCCGACGGCTCGGCCGAGGTGCCGGCGGACTACGCGCTGGCCGGCTGGTTCCGGGAGGGCGGGCGGCCGGGCGGCCGCGGGCCGACGGTGCTCCTCGGGCACGTGGACTCCCGCGACGGTCCCGCCGTCTTCTACCGGCTCCGTGACCTGAGCCCGGGCGACGCGATCGAGGTCGCGACGGGCGACGGGTCCGTGGCCCGGTACGCCGTCGACCGCGTCGAGCAGGTGCCGAAGGACGAGTTCCCGACGTTCGAGGTCTTCGGCGCCACCCGCGACGACGTGCTCCGGCTCGTCACCTGTGCCGGTGACTTCGACCGCGGCGAGCGCAGCTACACCGACAACCTGGTCGTGCACGCCACCCGCCTGTGACGGGTGCTGCCACCACCGGTGATCGGCATGATGACGCCCTGCGATCGCGTTCCGCGGAACGCCAGGCTGGTCCCACACACCCACGGACCAGGGAGAACATCATGAGCGACATCGTCACGGTCGACCTCGTCGACACCGACGGCGACCTTTGCGCCGAGACCGCCGTCATCGATTCCGACGGCGACGGCTGGGTCGACACCGTCAGCACCGACGTCGACGGGGACGGCTACGCCGACGTGGCCGAGTACGACACGAACGGCGACGGCTGGGTCGACGTGACCGCCGTGGACGTCGACGGCGACGTGGTGGCCGACGAGGTGCACATCGACACCGACGGCGACGGGTACCAGGAGACGGTCGTGACCGGCCCCGACGCGGCCGTCTTCCCGGTCGACCCGCTCGCCTGATCCGCCTGGACGGCCGGCCGGGCGCCGCCGGGAGGCGGCGGCGGGGGTGTCCGCTAGAGTGGCGGACGCCCGGTCGGCCGGGCACCGCGGGCGTAGCTCAATGGTAGAGCCCTAGTCTTCCAAACTAGCTACGCGGGTTCGATTCCCGTCGCCCGCTCCACGCTCCGATCACGCCGGTACCAGGCTCGCGACGACGGCCCGCTGGGCCGCGACGATCTCGTCGGCGACCCGGCGCGCCCGCCCGCTCACCTTCCAGGCCGCGATCCGGGCGATCATCGCGGGGGACGGCGGCATCATGCCGAGCTGGGTGAGCGTCCCGAGGTCGTCGCGGACGGCGTCGTGGGTCACGACCTCCCCGTCGCGCAGCTCGTACACGTGGGCGTGGCGCACCTCCACCCGACGGCCCGTCGGCGGGATGACCCGATCGACCCTGCCGTCGCGGAAGCCGATGAAGGGCCCGGTGTGCGTGCCGGTGAACAGGACGTAGGAGATGGCCCGCCGGTCGTCGGCGACCGTCGACTGTTCCACGAAACGCAGGTCGGGAAGCCCCCAGCGCAGCCAGACGCCGGTGGCGAGCAGGCTCGCCGGCCCGCGCAGCTCTCCCAGGCCGTGCTCGAACGAGGCCTCCCGGTCGACCCAGTCCGGGCTGACGGCCGCGCGCGCCAGGTCGGCGTCGCCGGTCTCGAGTGCGGTGAACTGCGCGCGGATCCTGGCGATGACGTCCACGGGAACCCTCCACTGGGTATACTTGCAGTGTGTTGAGTGCACTTAGAATGCAGTCACGTGTCGGGTGACGTCAAGAGGCCGTACCGGTCGGTCGTGCGTGAGCACCAGGCCGCCAGGACCCGGGCCGCCGTCATCGACGCCGCGGGCGCCGAGTTCGTCGCCCGCGGTTACGCCGCCACGTCGATCGACGACATCGCCGCAGCGGCCCAGGTCGCCCGCCGGACCATCTACGCCATCGGCGGCAAGCCCGAACTGCTCAAGCTCGCCTACGAGACCGCGCTCGCCGGCGACCACGAGCAGGTCCCCGTGGCCGACCGGCCTGCCGTCGCACGGATCGTCGCCGAGCCCGACCCCGTCGCCGCTCTCCATCTCTACGTCGACATGTGCCTGGGCATCGGGGCCAGGGTCGGGCCGATCCACGCCGCTCTGCGTGCCGCGTCGGGCGACGACCGGGTCCGCGCGCTCTACGAGCACTTCCAGGAGCGGCGGGCCGAGGCCACCCGTCGGGTCATCGACTTCCTGGTCGATCGGGGTGCGCCGATCGGTCGGCCGGACACCGCCGCCGACCTGCTGTGGCTGCTCGTCGACCCCGGCACCCACCACGCACTGGTGCACGAGCGCGGCTGGACCGAGCCGCAGATGGCGGACTGGCTGCACGCCACCGTCGCCCAGCAGATCCTGTCCGCGGGCTGACGTGCCCCGCCCGCACCGTCACCGCAGCATGCGGGTGATCCCCAGCGCCGCGGTGCGGACGGCGGGGGCCAGGCGGGTGGTGTCCAGACGGTGGGCCCACCCGGTGATGGACACCGCGGCCACGGCGACACCGTCGACGCCCAGCACCGGCGCCGCGACGCACGCGATGCCCACCGTCGACTCCTCGTGCTCCTCGGCGATGCCGCTCTCGGCGATGCGCGCCAGGTCGCGGGCGAGGTGCCCGGGGGCGACGACGGTGCGGGGCGTGCGTCGCACCAGCCCGGCGGCGACGACGTCGGCGACGCGCCCGGCCGGGGCGAACGCGAGCAGCGCCTTGCCGACCCCGGTGCAGTACGCGGGCATGCGACCGCCCAGCCGCGACGGCACCGACGGCCCCTGCCGGCTGTCGATCTTCTGCACGTAGACCACCTCGACACCGTCGGGCACGGCGAGGTGCACGGTCTCGTGGGTGGCCTCGAACAGGTCGGCGAGGAACGGGGCGGCGGTGTCGCGCAGGTCGCGCTGGCGCGGGGCGAGCGCGCCGAGCTCGAACAGGCGCATGCCCAGCCGGATGCCCGTACCGGTGCGCTCGACGACGTCCCACTCGGCGAGCTCGGCGACGAGCCGGTGCGCGGTGGGTTTGGGGATGCCGGTGCGCCGGGTGAGCTCGGCGAGGGTCAGCTCGGTGTCGCTGGGCCGGAACGCCGCGAGCAGCGTCATCGCCCGGCCGATGACGGAGTTCGGCACCGCGCCCGGGACGGTGGATGGCACGTGCCCGATTGTGTCCGCGGCGCCCGCCCCGGTCCACTACCGGCGGCCGGGAGCGTCCGGCCAGTCGAGGTCGAGCGACCCGCCGACGGGAAGGGCGCGCCACCGGGCGGCGAGCTCGTCGAGCCGGTCGACGAGCTCGCGGAGCGTCGCCGCGTCGACGTCGGCCCCGGCGCCGTCCATCCACGCCCGCACGCCGGGCGGGGTGCGCCGGCCGCCGTGGCGTACCTCCCAGGCCGCCTGCAGCAGCCCGGCCAGCCGCTCCGAGCGGAGCATGTCCGGCCCGTCGGTGCGCTGGGCGTTGCGGCGTCCCCACTTCCGCGTGTACGGCTCGTCCACCGGCCGGAACATGCCCGCGTCGCCCCCGGCGGCGAGCGAGCCGTAGATGCCCCCGCGCAGCCCCAGGTGCCGCTCGACGACGAAGTGCGCCAGGTCGTGCGGGATCTGCGGATGGAAACCGGGAGCCGGGTCGACGGCCACGGGACCGCCCGCCGGGCGGGCCACCGTCACCGAGTAGCGCCGTTCGCCGGTGCGCGTGAACCTGACCTGCACGACCCGACGATAGGTCCGTGCACCGGCCTGGGCGACCGGATTTCAGAGGCGGGCGTGCACCTCGACCGTCGTGACGGCGAGCGGCAGCACCCGTGCCCGCGACGCCGGCACGGGCCTGCTGAGCAGCACGACCTCCGTGCCCGCCGCGCCCGGCCGCACGTCGACCCCCTCCATGCACCCGCGCATGACGGCGAGGCCGCGGCCGCGGTAGCCGGGGTCGCGGGGGGTGCGCCAGCGCCCCTCGTCGCGGACGACGACCCGGACCCGCTGCCCGTCGCCGTCGACGAGGCGGTCGCCCGCGACGACGACCTCGCCCGCGGGCATCGCGTCGTAGCCGTGCTCGACGGAGTTGGAGACGGCCTCGTGCACGGCCAGCACCACGTCGTCGGCCTCGTGCTCGGGCCAGCCGAGCCCGTCGAGCCAGGCCCGGAGCCGTTCCCGCACGATCGACGCGGCGGCGGGCACCCCGAGCAGGCGGACCTGCAGGGTGGCGCTGTCGACCTCTCCGGCTCCCATCGCCGCGGAGTCTGCCAAGGATCGCGGCGGGCCGCCGGACGGAGGTCAGGCCGTGGTGGACGTGGCGTCCTCGACGGAGTCGTAGAGCGCGAGCCGTTCCTCCAGGCCGGTGATCTGGATGGGTCGGACGACCGGGCGGTTCTGGTCGACGGCGATGCGCAGCGGCTCGCCGCGGCGCAGCTCGCTGTTCTCCGTGACGCGGACCAGCGTCTCCAGGCCCGCGGAGTCGAGGAACCGGACGTCGGTGAGGTCCAGGACCACGGGCCGCCCGTCGCCGAGCGCCTCGGTGACGGCGTCGCCGAGGCGGCCGGCCGTCAGCGCCTCGACCTCGCCGCGGACCTGCACCACGACGAAGCCCCGGACCTGCGTGCGGTGGATCGTCATGAGTTGCTCCACGGGCCCGACGCTACCGCCTCCCCCGGTGGGTAATGCCGCGACTCCGGCCGGCGACACCGGTGGTGGGGCGCCGACGGCGTCTGTCACGCTGGGACCCGCACGGGTCGCGGGGGTTCACGGGAGGGACGGCCGGAGTGGACGTCGTGGCTGTCCTGCAGGCCGTCGTGCACAGCGCATGGCTGCTGCCCGTCCTTGTCCTGATGATCGCGATCGACGGCCCCGTGCCGATGCTGCCCAGCGAGACCCTGCTGATGACGGCCGCCGCGGTCGCCTTCACCGACGGCGACGTCCCGCTGCTCGCGGGCCTGTTCGTCGCCGCGGTCGTCGGGTCGCTGGCCGGTGACCTGCTGCTGCACGCGCTGGGTCGCACGTCCAACCGGCTGATCGCGGCACCGTCGGAGGGCAGCGGCTCGGGGTGGGTGCGCCGGCACGTGCTGACACGGCCCGGGACGGTGCTCGTCGGCGCCCGGTTCGTCCCCGGTGGGCGACTCGTCAGCACGGCGGCGGCGGGCCGGTTCGGGCTGCCGCTGCGGCGGTTCGTGCCCTGGTCGGCGGCCAGCTCGGCGGCGTGGGCGGCCTACATGCTCGTCGTCGGCCGGGTGCTGGAGCCGATCACCGGCGGCAACCCGCTGCTCTGCGTGCTCGGTGCCGGGGTGCTCGCGGTGCTCACCGCCGGGGCGTTCGCGGTGGTGCGGCGCATCGTCCGCGGCCGCTCGGGCCGGGCCCGGACGGATCGACCGGCACCGGCGGAGGCTCCCCGTTCCGCCGGTACCGGTCATGAAACTCAACGGCTCCCGGTTCGTGAGGATTCGGGGCTTTCTGGCTCTCCGTCGAGCGGCTGATCACGATCGGTGACCGGTCGAGCGGCGGTTGCGCGGTCAACGGTCACCGCCGAGCGACCGGCGGCGGCCGACCGGCGCGCGGTCCGCGCGCCACTCCCTCACGTGGGGGAGTAGCGGTCCGGATCCGTGGCGAAGGCCGCGAGCGCCGCACCGACCTCGGCGGGCCGTTCCTGCTGCGTCCAGTGCCCGCAGCCGGGGAGCAGACGCGCCTCGCGCAGGTCGGAGCAGGTACGGCGCAGCGTGGCGGTCAGCGCGTCGACGTCGACCCCGGCGACGACCGTGTCGCGGTCGCCGGCGAGGTACAGCGCGGGCGGGGTGATCCGGGCGCCGTGCCAGGCGGCGGTCAGGGCCCAGTTGCGGTCGAGGTTGCGGTACCAGTTCAGGCCGCCGGTGAAGCCGTGGGACGCGAACTCGGCGACGAACACGTCGAGGTCGTGCTCGGTGAGCCAGCCGGGCAGCTCGGGCCGGTCGGCCAGGGTGTCGAGGAACCCGCCGCCGGGCGGGACGACCAGCGGCCCCGCCCCGCCGATGCCGGTGAGGATCCGCCGGAGCGCGCCCCGCGGGTCGGCGGCCAGCTCGGCGTCGGCGGGCCCCTGCTCCTGGAACCACAGCTGGTAGAAGCGTTCCCCGTAGCGGCGCGCGAGCAGGGGCGTCGGAGGGCTCGGGGTGCGGGGGAGGTGGGGCACCGACAGCGCCGCCACCCCGCGGACGCGGTCGGGCCGCAGCAGCGCGGTGTGCCAGGCCACCGGGGCGCCCCAGTCGTGCCCGACGACGACCGCCCGCTCGGCCCCCACCGCGTCCAGCACCCCCACGGCGTCGCCGACGAGGTGCAGCACCGTGTAGTCCTCGACGGCGGCGGGTGCGTCGCTGCGGCCGTAGCCGCGCTGGTCGGGGGCCACGACGTGGAAACCCGCCGCGCCCAGGGAGTCGAGCTGGTGGCGCCAGGAGTACCAGCACTCGGGGAAACCGTGCAGCAGCAGGACGACCGGCCCGTCGTCGGGGCCGGACTCGGCCAGGTGCAGCTCGATCCCGTTGACGGCGACGGTGCGGTGCCGGACGTCGGAGTCGGAGTCGATCACCTACCGCACGCTACCGCGGTCTCAGGGGCGGCGCAGGCGGCGCAGGTGCAGGGCCAGCTGGAGCTCCAGGGCACGGGAGGGGGTCGACCAGTCCTCGCCGAGCAGCGACGCGACGCGGTCGAGGCGCTGGGTGACGGTGTTGACGTGCACGTGCAGCGCCGCGGCGGCCCGGCGGGGGCTGGCCCCGGCCGCGAAGTACGCCTCCAGCGTGCCGAGCAGGTCGCTGCCGCGCCGGTCGTCGTAGTCGCCGACGGGGCCGAGGACGTCGAGCAGGTAGGTGTCGACGTCGCCGGGCCCCCCGACGAGCCCGGCGAAGCCCAGCTCGCGGGCCGAGCCGGCGGGCCGGCCGAGTGCCACCAGCGCGTCGGTGGTGCGCCGGGCCTGCGCGTGGACCTCCCGCAGGCCCCCGCCCGGCACGACGGGCCCGGCGGCGCCGACCGTCAGGCCGTCGCCGAGCCGCCGCGACAGCGCCGCGGCCACCGCCGACGGGTCGGTGCCGGGCACGACGGCGACCAGGTCGTCGCCGTGCGGCCCGGCCAGCCCGCCGCCGTCTCCCGCGGCGACCGCGAGGCCGCGCACCCGGCCCCGGCACACCGCGACGACGTGCGGGACGCCCAGCCGCAGCCCGAGCAGCCGACCGCGCTCCACCAGCGCCGGCTCCGGATCGCCGCCCGTGCGGGCCAGCAGCTCGGTGAGCAGGTCGCTGCGCACCCGCTGGTCGGACTCGGCGGCGCGCAGCCGGAACAGCAGCACCAGCGCGGTGACCATCGCGGCCCGCTCGACGGTCCGGCCCTGCCCGCGGTCGAGCTCGTCGATCCCGCCCAGTGCGAGGGTGCCCAGCCGTTGCCCGGCCGCGCTGACGGCGACCGCCCACCCGTCGCCGACGCGCGTCAGTCGCCCGGAGTCCTCGACGGCGACGGACCGCGGGACCGGGGCGTCGCCGTGGGTCGCGAGGCAGTGGTCGTCGACGTCGAGCACGGCGACCCAGCAGTCCAGCAGCTCGCCGAGGGCCGCTGCAATGTCGTCGACCCCGCCACCGGAGAGCACGACCTGGGAGAACCGGTCGTGCGCCGTGGCCGCCTGCTCGATCCCGGCGTGCGCCGCCGACAGGGCGGCGAGCGCGTCGGCGGTCTCGGCGACGCGGCGGGCCTGCACCAGGGACACCGCCGCCAGCGCCGCGAGCGAGCCCAGCAGCGCCACCTCGTCGCGCCGGAACTCCCGCCGCGTGCGGTGCGAGGCGAACAGCACCCCGACGAACTCGCCGTCGACCAGCAGGGGGGTGCCGCAGATCGCCACCAGCCCCTCCTCCGCGACGGCGCCGTCGATCTCGGCGGTGTGGTCGTAGCGCTCGTCGGCGGGGTAGTCGGGCGTCCAGTACGGCCGTCGGGTCTGCGCGACGAGCCCGCCCAACCCGGCCCCCAGCGGCAGCCGCAGGGCCTGGAACCGCGCCGACACCGACCCCGCGGTGGCCCGCATGAACGTGTCGCCGCGCTCGGGGTCGTGCAGAGTCAGGTAGGCCACGTCGGTGCCGAGCAGGGTGCGGGCCCGCCGCACGATCGCGTCGAGGACGCCGCGGGGGTCGGCCGCCGAGGCCAGGTCACGGGCGGTGTCAACGAGCGCCGACAGCTCCGCCTCGCGGCGGCGGTGCGCGTCGATCCCGGCCCGGACCCGCAGCGCGAGCTCGACGGCCTCGGGATGCTGCTGCGCCTGCTCGGCGATGCGGTCCGCGGACGCATCCTGGGCGAGCAGGCGCAGCAGTTCCAGCGCGGTCTGCGGCACAGTGGCGATGGTGCCACCGTGCCGTATACCCGTCATGCGCGCTCCAGCCGGTGGCCGGGACACGCGATGCTCGAACTCAAGGCTGAACTGCATCCGGGACGCTCGCAGACGTCCCGGAGAATGCGGGCTGTCGGCGCGGATCCTTCCACATGACAATCGAATTGGTCAGAGCGAGAATCGACGGCGCATCGCGGCTCGCGTGTTCGATCATCGTCGCCTCGAGCCGGGAACCTTTGGCTGTCAGGGAGACCTCGTATGCCGAACCGACTACTACTGGGCCGAACAACCGTTGACGAAGCCCTGGGTCTCAATGAATTCGATACCCGACCCAGCGGCCGCACATTCGCGCACTCTGTTCTGATTGTCCCAGGCCCATCCGAAGAAGGCCCCGGCGCCTACTCCGACCGCCACCATCGTGCTCCGAGCAGGCCCGCCAGTCCGGATGCGTTCATGACCTGGCCGTACGCGCCGACCAGTTCCTCGACCTTGCAGGAGTCAACCTTGACGGAGTACGTCACCAGCATCTGATCCAGCGGAACTCTTTCGTTCACCCCCACGCATTGCTGGGCCAGGGCTGACGAAGTGGAGGTCAGGACACCTCCGCCTGCGAGCAGGAGAACCGTTAGTGCCGATGCCAGTAGGCGTCTAGCGGACAGGAAGCGCATGACATCTTCAGACGCAGTCGGCAATGGCTCACAAGATCGAAGCTAACAAGCGACGCGTTCGGCCGCAACCGTCGATGCGGATTGCGAAGCGCCGCGCCAGCGCATTGACGTGTATCGCAGGAGGAAGAGGCGAGCATAGTGTCGCCCGATGGGGTGATCGCGCAATCGGGCAGGAATGAGTCGGCACAGGGCAG